>NZ_JBFTSX010000003.1:0-794349 GCF_056400265.1 Pseudomonas sp. 01L34 | reverse complement strand
CCCTAAACTTGGCTCAGCAATCGTTGGTTACATCTTTGATTTCTCGCGGAGTAACTTGTGATGCTGATAATCTTGTTGACTATCAGTCTGACTCCACAAGCACCCACACGAATTGCTTGATTCAGTTGTTAAAGAGCGGTTGGTTAAGAKCTTTCGTCTCAACCGAGGCGCGCATTCTACAGCAGCCTCTGTTGCTGTCAAGCGGTTATTTTCAGAAGCTTTCAAAGTTTCCTTTGCAACTTCAACCACTTGCGCTTCCGATCTCTCGTTAGCGGGAGGCGAATTCTACAGCGTTAGCCGCTGCTGTCAACACCTCTTTTTCTCCGCTTTCGACCGAGAAGATCGAACCGTCAATAAGGCGACAATACCCTGCCTTACCAACTCCTTCTGGCTTCGATGAACTGAAGCGTAACCGCTGTCGAAAACTGCGTAACTCGTTGTTTATCAAGGAGTTTTCCGTTTCTACTGCGCCGGAAGTGGGGCGAATTATAGACGTCCAGGATCTGCCGTCAACCCCTGATTTCAGCTTTATTCGGATTTGAGCGTAATACGCGCAAATGCCTTCTTCCCCGCCTGGCAAACGTGGGTCGCGCCCAGCGCATATATAAAGGTGCGATCGACAACCTCACCATCTATACGCACACCACCAGAACCCAGAAGGTCACGCGCCACGGCAGAGTTCTTCACCAGGCCCGCCTTATTAAGGACAGCAGCGATCGGCATGTCTTCGGTAGCGGTCAATTCGATCTCTGGCAAATCATCCGGCAGCTCGCCATCTTTCATACGGTTGCCTGCTGCACGGTGAGCATTGGCCGCAGCCTCCTCACCATGGAAACGCGCAACGATCTCTTCGGCCAACTTGATCTTGATGTCACGCGGATTCGCACCCGCCTCGACATCAGCCCGCAAAGCATCGATCTCTTCCATGGAGCGGAAGCTGAGCAGCTCGAAGTAGCGCCACATCAGCACATCAGGAATAGAGACCAGCTTGCCGTACATGACACCCGGCGCCTCCTGGATACCGACATAGTTGCCCAACGACTTGGACATCTTCTTCACGCCATCCAACCCTTCGAGCAACGGCATAGTCAGAATGCATTGAGCCTCCTGACCATAACCACGCTGCAGTTCACGCCCCATCAGCAGGTTGAACTTCTGATCGGTACCGCCCAGCTCGACGTCCGCGCGCAAAGCGACCGAGTCGTAACCCTGAACCAGCGGATAGAGGAATTCGTGAATGGCGATTGGCTGATTGGTCGTGTAGCGCTTGTCGAAGTCATCGCGCTCGAGCATGCGTGCCACGGTGTATTGCGAAGTCAGACGTATGAAGTCAGCCGGCCCCATCTGATCCATCCAGGTGGAGTTGAACGCCACTTCGGTTTTGGCCGGATCAAGAATCTTGAAGACCTGAGTCTTGTAGGTCTCGGCATTCTCGAGAACCTGTTCACGAGTGAGCGGCGGACGTGTCGCGCTCTTGCCACTCGGATCACCGATCATCCCGGTGAAGTCACCGATAAGGAAGATCACCTGATGCCCCAGATCCTGGAACTGGCGCAGCTTATTAATGAGCACGGTGTGACCCAGGTGCAAATCCGGCGCGGTCGGATCGAAGCCTGCCTTAATACGTAGCGGCTGGCCACGCTTGAGCTTTTCGATCAGCTCGGACTCGACCAACAGTTCTTCTGCACCACGTTTGATCAGCGCTAGCTGCTCTTCAACCGACTTCATAACAGACCTGCAAGACTCGAATTCAAAGGGGACCAACCATACAAGATCGGGCGTCAAATACAAGTTTTGCCCGGCGCACGGACGCCAATCCACGGACAGAGCGTCCGCAGGCTTGCTTCAGAGATGATTTGGTTATATTTTATACAGTTATTTCGTCTTCATCATGTCATTCATCTTTTCCAATTCATTTTTTCAAAGTCAAAATTACTTATGACCAAAGAATCGTCTAAAGCGCCACCGCTTTACCCGAAGACCCACCTGCTCGCAGCAAGCGGTATCGCCGCCCTTCTGAGCCTGGCGCTTCTGGTATTTCCTTCCAGTGATGTTGAAGCCAAAAAGACGACCCTGAGTCTTGAACTGGAAAGCCCTGTAGAACAACTGACACAAGATCAAGACGCCGCCGACGTCGTCCAAGCCACAAATGAGCCGGCAGCCTCCCCTTTCGCGCAGATCGAAAACAGCGCCGAAAACACTCAGGAAGCCGCCCAGGCCGCCCCCGCGCCAGTCGTCGAAGAAAAGAAGGCGCCAGGCCACAGGGAAGTGATCGTTGCCAAAGGCGACACTCTCTCGACCTTGTTTGAGAAAGTCGGCCTTCCGGCCACTTCGGTGCATGAAGTGCTGGCCAGCGACAAGCAGGCCAAGCAGTTCAGCCAGCTCAAACATGGCCAGAAGCTCGAGTTCGAACTCGGCCCGAACGGCCAACTGACCAATTTGCACAGCAAAGTCAGCGACACGGAAAGCATCAGCCTGACCAAGAACGGCAAGGGTTATACATTCAACCGCATTACCGCCAAGCCCACTGTTCGCACCGCCTACGTACATGGCGTGATCAACAGTTCGCTGTCGCAATCCGCAGCCCGTGCCGGTTTGTCCCATAGCCTGACCATGGATATGGCCAGCGTGTTTGGCTATGACGTCGACTTCGCCCAGGATATTCGCCAGGGTGACGAGTTCGATGTGATCTATGAACAGAAAGTCGTCAACGGTAAAGCCGTCGGTAACGGTCCCATTCTTTCCGCGCGCTTCACCAACCGTGGCAAGACTTACACCGCCGTGCGCTACACCAACAAACAAGGCAACAGCAGCTACTACACGGCTGACGGCAACAGCATGCGCAAGGCGTTCATCCGTACTCCGGTAGACTTCGCCCGCATCAGCTCGAAATTCTCCATGGGCCGCAAGCACCCGATCCTGAACAAGATCCGCGCCCACAAGGGTGTCGATTACGCAGCACCGCGCGGCACACCGATCAAGGCTGCCGGCGACGGCCAGGTATTGTTGGCCGGTCGCCGGGGCGGTTACGGCAATACCGTGATTATCCAGCACGGCAGTACTTACCGTACGCTGTACGGCCACATGCAGGGCTTCGCCAAAGGCATCAAGACTGGCGGCAGCGTCAAGCAAGGTCAGGTGATCGGCTACATCGGCACCACCGGCCTCTCCACCGGCCCGCACCTGCACTACGAGTTCCAGGTCAATGGCGTGCACGTCGATCCACTGGGTCAGAAGGTAGCGATGGCCGATCCGATCTCCAAAGCTGAACGCTCACGCTTCCTTGCGCAAAGCCAACCGCTGATGGCGCGTATGGACCAAGAGAAAGCCACCCTGTTGGCTTCGAGCAAACGCTAAGCCATGGCGCTCTATATAGGTGTGATGTCCGGGACCAGCCTTGATGGCCTGGACATTGCGCTGATCGAGCAAGCCCCGGCGATCAAGCTGATCGCCACGCATTACATCCCCATGCCCGAATCCCTGCGCGCCGAGCTGCTTGGCTTGTGCGCCAGCGGTCCGGACGAGATTGCCCGCTCCGCCATTGCCCAGCAAAACTGGGTGAAGCTGGCCGCACAGGGCATTCACACCCTCCTCGACCAACAAAACCTCAAGCCCGACGACATTCGCGCGATTGGCAGCCACGGCCAGACCATTCGCCACGAACCGGCACGCGGGTTCACGGTGCAGATCGGCAACCCTGCGCTGCTCACCGAGCTGACCGGCATCACCGTGGTCAGCGATTTCCGCAGCCGCGACGTAGCCGCTGGCGGACAAGGCGCCCCATTGGTTCCGGCCTTTCACGAAGCCTTGTTTGAACAGCAGCCCGGTAACCGCGCGGTGCTGAACGTCGGCGGGTTCAGTAACCTCAGCCTGATCGAACCCGGCAAGCCTGTCGCGGGTTTTGACTGCGGCCCGGGGAATGTCCTGCTGGATGCCTGGATTCACCGGCAACGCGGCGACAACTTCGATCGCGATGGCCAATGGGCCGCCAGCGGCAAGGTTGAACCGGCTCTGTTGAATGAGCTGCTCAGTGATCCGTTCTTTGTAACTCAAGGCCCGAAGAGCACTGGCCGCGAAGTGTTCAATCTGCCATGGCTGATGCAGCATCTGTCACAACTGCCAACCTTCGCAGCCGAAAACGTACAGGCCACACTGCTTGAGCTGACCGCCCTGACCATCGTCGAGTCATTGCAAAGCGCTCAATCGGATACCCGGGAGCTGCTGGTCTGCGGCGGTGGCGCACACAACGCCACGTTGATGAAACGGTTGGCCAGCCTGTTGCCGAACGCGAAAGTCAGCAGCACTGCCGCTTATGGTGTAGACCCGGACTGGGTTGAAGCCATGGCCTTTGCCTGGCTGGCTCATTGCTGCCTGGAAGGTATCGCGACCAACCGCCCAAGCGTCACCGGCGCCCGTGGCCTGCGCATTCTCGGCGCCATCTACCCCGCCTGAACCTTAACTCCAGACAGCAAAACGCCGCAGAATCCTGAGACCCTGCGGCGCTTGTTGATGCGGAGAGTTGCGATCAGATCGAGAACGAAGAGCCGCAGCCACACGTGGTGGTGGCGTTCGGGTTCTTGATCACGAAACGCGAACCTTCCAGACCTTCCTGATAATCCACCTCGGCACCTGCCAGGTACTGGAAGCTCATCGGATCGACCACCAGGCTGACGCCTTCGCGCTCGACAATGGTGTCGTCATCGGCCACTTCTTCATCGAAGGTGAAGCCGTACTGAAACCCTGAACAACCGCCGCCCGTAACGAATACGCGCAGCTTCAAGCGATCATTCCCCTCTTCATCGACCAGGCTCTTCACCTTGTGCGCAGCACCGTGGGTGAATTGCAAAGCCGTGGGGGTGAAGGATTCGACGCTCATGCTGACTATCTCCCGGCGTTACGCCGCCATAATGCGTGATGACGCGCATTATCCGCTTCTCCCAGAAAATCGGTCAACTATTGTTACGGTATATCAATCAACCCAATTGTCAGACCAGAATGCAAAAAGGCCCGTTCAACGGGCCTTTTTGCATTGCGGGATAAAGCTTACGGCAGCATGCCCGCATGGGAAAGACCCAGGCGCTCATCCAGACCGAAGAGGATATTCAGGTTCTGCACAGCCTGACCCGACGCGCCTTTGACCAGATTGTCGATGACCGACAACACCACCACCAGATCACCATCCTGCGGACGATGCACGGCGATACGGCAAACGTTGGCACCACGCACGCTGCGGGTTTCCGGATGGCTGCCGGCTGGCATTACGTCGACGAACGGTTCGTTGGCATAACGCTTTTCGAACAGAGCCTGCAGATCCACCGAGCGGTCCACGACGGTCGCGTAGAGCGTCGAGTGAATGCCGCGAATCATTGGCGTCAGGTGCGGAACGAACGTCAGGCCAACGTCCTTGCCCGCGGCACGACGCAGCCCCTGACGGATTTCCGGTAAGTGACGGTGACCTTTTACGGCGTAGGCCTTCATGCTTTCCGACGTCTCGGAGTACAGCGAACCTACGGAAGCGCCACGACCGGCACCACTGACACCGGATTTGCAGTCCGCAATCAAGCGTGTGGTATCGGCCAGACCGGCTTCGAGCAATGGCAGGAAACCCAATTGCGTCGCGGTCGGGTAGCAACCCGGTACAGCAATCAGGCGTGCCTGCTTGATCTGCTCGCGATTGACTTCCGGCAAGCCGTAGACCGCCTCATCCAGCAGTTCCGGCGCACCGTGCGGCTGGCCGTACCACTTGGCCCATTCATCGGCGTCTTGCAAACGGAAGTCTGCCGACAGGTCGATAACCTTGGTGCCGGCAGCCAGCAATTCACCCGCCAGGGCATGGGCGACACCGTGCGGCGTGGCGAAGAACACGACATCGCAAGCCCCGAGGGTCTTGATGTCCGGAACGCTGAACGCCAGGCCGTCGTAATGGCCTCGCAGGTTCGGGTACATGTCGGCCACGGCCAGGCCGGCCTCGGATCGGGAAGTGATCACCACCACTTCTGCCTGCGGATGCTGTGCCAACAGACGCAGCAGTTCGACACCGGTGTAACCCGTGCCGCCGACGATACCGACCTTGACCATAAACCTGCCCTCAACGAACCCACTGGAAAGCCGTCGATAATAGGGGCCGCGCGGCCCTGCGACAACCGTCAAGGTGACGTGCGGGCGCTCTACCCCCTACTATCTTCACTACCGTGAACCTGGGAATAACCAAAAATGCTTTATCTGTGGCTCAAAGCGCTTCACATCATCAGCATGGTCTGCTGGTTTGCCGGCCTGTTTTACCTGCCGCGCCTGTTCGTCTATCACGCGCAAAGCGAAGACACCGTCAGCAAGGAACGCTTCAGCATCATGGAGCGCAAGCTGTACCGGGGTATCATGGGGCCAGCGATGATCGCCACCCTGGTCTTCGGTATCTGGCTGATCAGCCTCAACCCGAGCGCCTATTTCGGCCAGGGCGCGTGGATGCACGCCAAGCTGACCCTGGTGGTGATCCTGATCGGCTACCACCACATGTGCGGCGCACAGGTAAAACGTTTTGCCCGTGGCGAAAACACCCGCAGCCATGTCTTTTATCGCTGGTTCAATGAAGTGCCGGTTCTGATATTGCTGGCTATCGTAATTCTGGTCGTCGTCCGGCCGTTTTAAATCCAACAGGCACACTCACCCGGGGTACTTCCAATGTCGCTGCCCGCTCTGCTCGAACAACGCTTGCGACTGCCGGTGGTGGCGGCACCGATGTTCCTGATCTCCAACCCTGAGCTGGTGCTCGCCTGCTGCCGTAATGGCGTGGTGGGTAGTTTCCCTGCGCTGAATCAGCGTGAAAGCAGCGGTTTCAAGGCCTGGCTGGAAGAAATCGAAGCAGGGTTGGCGACACTGGAAAACCCCGCCCCTTACGCGGTGAACCTGATCGTCCACCACAGCAATCCGCGATTGCAGGCGGACCTGGCGATCTGCATCGAACACAAAGTACCGATCGTGGTCACCAGCCTCGGCGCCGTGAAGGAAGTGGTCGATGCCGTGCACAGCTACGGCGGCCTGGTGTTTCACGACGTGACGACCCGTCGCCACGCAGAAAAAGCCGCCGAAGCCGGTGTCGACGGTTTGATTGCCGTTGCCGCGGGGGCCGGTGGTCACGCCGGGACCTGGAGCCCGTTTTCGCTGATCGCCGAGATTCGCCAGTTTTTCGACAAGACCCTGCTGCTGGCTGGCTGCCTGAACCATGGCCACGAGATTCTTGCTGCGCAATTGCTTGGTGCGGATCTGGCCTACTTCGGTACGCGATTTATCGGCACCACCGAAAGTCATGCGCCTGACGCCTACAAGGAGATGCTCCTGACTGCCAGAGCCGCGGACATCGTCCATACTCCAGCGGTGTCTGGGGTTCCGGCAAGCTTCATGCGTCAGAGCCTGGAGGCCGCCGGTTTCGACATGGCGGCGCTGCAAAGCAAGGGCGAGGTGGACTTCGGCTCCAAGCTCAAGCCGTTGAACGATGAAGCCAAAGCCTGGAAAACCGTGTGGTCTGCGGGCCAGGGTGTCGGGGAGATCGAGGATCTGCCGAGTGTCGACCAACTGGTCGAACGTCTCGGCACCGAATACCGCAAGGCGCTGGAACTGGCGGCAGCACTGCCCAAGCGCTGGCCGCGCTGACAGGAAAGTTTGGCCAGCCCAACCCGGCCGGCCTTAAACTCCCTCTTGTTACACTTTCCATTACAACTCTCGCGACAAGGATGCCTCGGCCATGAGCGAAAACCGTTTCAAGATCGTCTTCGATGGTGCTTTGCTGCCCGGTGTTGATGCCACCACCGCCAAGCTCAATCTCGCCGAGCTGTTCAAAAGCGATGTCGCAGCCATCGAACGCCTGTTCAGTGGCCGGACGGTTGCGCTCAAACGCGAACTGTCACACGCCGACGCGCAAACTTATCTTCAGGCGCTGACGAAAACCGGCATCGATGCCCGAATCGAAGCCGAACCCTCGATCGAGCTGAACCTGTCCGACGTTCACGTCAGCCCACCGCCATCGGCAGAGCCCGATTCCCCCTACGCTCCGCCACGCGCCACGGTCGGCGAAGCGCTGCCGGAGTTCGCCACACTCAAGGCATTCAGTTTCAGTGGCCGCATCGGCCGACTGCGCTTTCTGGCCTGGACAATGGCTCTGACGCTGGTGACGTTGGGCATTGGCTCGGTGCTGGCCATTTTCGGCTTCGGCCTCATCAGCACCAACTCGACTGCCGGCCTGATTGTCGCGGGTCTGCTGGCCGTTATTCTGATCGTGATACTCGCGTTCATCAGCATTCAGTTCAGTGTGCAGCGCCTGCACGATATCGGCTGGTCTGGATGGCTCTGGCTGTTGAACCTTGTGCCGTTCGTGGGGGGCGCTTTCCCGTTCGTGATAATGATCGTGCCGGGTAACAACACTGCCAATCGATATGGCGCACCGCCGCCGCCCAACAGCAACGCAGTCAGGGTACTGGCTTCATTGTGGCTGGTGTTTATTGCGATCATGTTCGTTGGCGGGCTGACCGGAGGTCTCACGGCAATTCAGGATGAGTACGAAAGCGCCACTGATAGCGCCTATCAAAGCAGCTCCGTGACCACCGATGAAGTCGAAGCTGCGCCCGTCGAAGTCGACTCGGCAGCAGATTCAACCAACGATGCAGCCGAAGCGGCCCAGCCCCCTGTAGACTCTGCAAAAGAATGAACAGCGCTCCCCGCCCGTGACACCTGCGTCGCTGGCGCGGAGCTGTTGCGATGGAGAACTGCATGACCCGTTACGCTCTGATCACTGGCGCTTCCAGCGGCATCGGCCTGGCAATGGCCGAAGCGCTGGCCCGGCGCGGCCGCAGCCTGCTATTGGTGGCCCGACAGCGTGATCAGCTGGAAAGTATTGCGATTGAACTGACTCAACGTTTTGGCGTGGAAGTTTTGTTTCGTGCCTGTGACCTGGGTGAACCGTTGCGCCTGTCCGGATTTCTGCTGGAGCTGGAGGAAGGTGAGCGGCAAATCGATCTGCTGGTCAACTGCGCCGGCATCGGTACCTGTGGCCCATTCCTGGCCCAGGACTGGATGACCGAGCAGGACCTGATCGAAGTGAACATCCTGGCCCTCACTCGCTTGTGTCATGCCATTGGTAACAGCATGGCCTTGCAGGGCGGCGGGCAGATTCTGAACGTCGCCTCGGTTGCGGCGTTCCATCCCGGCCCCTGGATGAGCACTTATTACGCCAGCAAGGCTTATGTGCTGAATTTTTCCGAAGGCTTGCGCGTCGAACTGAAAAAATGCGCGGTCAAGGTGTCGGTGCTCTGCCCCGGCCCGACCCGCACGGCGTTTTTTCGCACCGCGCAACTGAACACCGACAAGCTGGGCGAGAGCAAACTGCTGATGAGCCCAGAGGAAGTCGCGCTCTACACCGTGCGCGCCCTGGAGAAAAATCGCGCCATTATCATCCCCGGTCGCCTGAATCGCTGGTTCGCCTTCTTGCCACGGCTCGGCTCGCGCTGGCTGACCCGGACAATCGCGGGCATGGTCAATAAGGCGTACTGCCCGCGCTGACCAGCCTTCAAGGTAAAAAACTGGGCTCAGGCAGGGCCCATGCGTACACTCAAGCCAGCCAAACAACGGAGAAAACAGCTGTGGATACTCTGTTCACCAAGATCATCAACCGGGAAATCCCGGCGAAGATCATTTACGAGGACGACCAGGTACTGGCCTTCCACGACATCGCCCCACAGGCCCCCGTGCATTTCCTGGTGGTCCCGAAGAAACCGGTGCGCACCCTTAACGATCTCACCGAGGACGATAAGGCTCTGGCCGGGCATATTCTGTTCACCGCGCAGCGTCTGGCTCTGGAACTGGGCTGTGAAGAAGGTTTCCGGGTGGTCATGAACTGCAATGAATTGGGCGGGCAGACCGTTTATCACATTCATATGCACGTGCTGGGTCAGCGCCAGATGCACTGGCCTCCGGGCTGATTGCAAGCAGTACCGGTTTATGTGGCGAGGGCGCTTGCTCCCTCGCCACAGATGACCCAGCGCAAACCCTCCCCGGCCGATTGGGTTAAACTGGCCGCCGAGATTTTTCCCGGAGGTCAGCATGACTACCCAACGTCACTACTCGCCAATTGACCGTCTTCTGCTGCAAGCCGATGCCGCGATGCGTACTTTGCTGCCCTTCAGCGGTCAGCCCTACCGTCCGTCGCCTGCCATCGTGCAGCCGGATGCGCAAATGAACGACGAGGACACCCGGCACGTCGCCGGTTTGATGCGCATCAACCATACCGGCGAAGTCTGTGCCCAGGCGCTGTATCAAGGTCAAGCCCTGACCGCCAAGTTGCCGCAAGTGCGCGCTGCCATGGAACATGCCGCCGAAGAAGAAATCGATCATCTGGTCTGGTGCGAACAGCGCATCCACCAGTTGGGCAGCCACACCAGCATTCTCAATCCGCTGTTCTACGGAATGTCGTTCGGGATTGGCGCGGTGGCCGGGTTGATCAGCGACAAAGTCAGCCTGGGTTTCGTTGCCGCCACCGAGCATCAGGTTTGCAAACACCTGAACGAACACCTTGAACAACTGCCCGCCGAGGACGAAAAATCCCGGGCGATCCTTGAGCAGATGCGCATTGATGAAGAACATCACGCCGAAAGTGCGCTGGATGCTGGAGGGTTCCGTTTTCCTGCGCCGGTGAAGTTCGGAATGAGTCTGCTGGCCAAGGTGATGACCAAGAGCACTTATCGGATCTGACGGTTGCGTTGTTTGATCGGGCCTCTTCGCGGACAACAGCAATGAAAAAGGCGACTACCTTGCGGTAGTCGCCTTTTTTTGTACTCGGAACTCTCAGCTCGGCATGTTGCGCGCGTAGAAGATTTCAAGCATTTCGTGTTTCACACGCTCAGTCACCTGGGCACGCTGCTCAGAGGACAGGTTGCTGGTGGCGTCGCCGAACAGGTAGTTATCCAGTTCGAAGTTCTTCAACAGCATTTTGGTGTGGAACAGGTTTTCCTGATACACGTTCACGTCGGTCATCTGGTACGCGTCGCGGGTGTCTTCGGAGAGATAGTTCTGGATCGAGTTGATCTCGTGGTCGATGAAGTGTTTCTTGCCTTCAACGTCACGGGTGAAGCCGCGCACGCGGTAATCCACAGTCACGATATCCGAATCGAACTGGTGAATCAGAAAATTGAGCGCCTTGAGCGGTGAAATGACGCCACAGGTCGACACGTCGATGTCCACACGGAACGTCGCGATACCGTCCACCGGATGGATTTCCGGGTAGGTGTGCACCGTGATGTGGCTCTTGTCGAGGTGGGCCAGGATGATTTCGGGCAACGGGCCCGGAGACTCTTCAATCTGACTGTCGGTGGGGGTTACCGGCTCTTCAGAGATCAGAATCGTGACGCTGGCGCCCTGGGGTTCATAGTCCTGACTGGCGATGTTCAGGATATTGGCACCAATGATATCGACAACTTCTGTGAGGATCTGCGTCAGGCGCTTGGCGTTGTACTCTTTATTGATGTACTCGACGTAAGCCTGCTGGTCTTGCGGGGTTTCCGCGTAGCAGATGTCATAGATGTTGAAGCTCAAGGTCTTTGTCAGGTTATTGAACCCGTGGAGCTTGAGTTTGCTTTTCACCGTTAAAAACTCTCTATGTATTGCGGGCTGGCCGCGTGATCAAGCATGCCCGTCAGATGCGAACGACGCACCTGCGTAGGACGGTTAACACCTCTTCGCGATGGCGATTTTGGTTGTCTGTTCAGGCAAGCGACCTGTCGGGTGACCGATCACTGCCCTGAAAAAAGTGGCGCATTATGCAGACGTCAGCTATGGATCACCAGAGTCTGCACCGCTTTTATGATAGTTGAATGTCGATTCAACCGAGCTCGATAATCTCGTAGTCGTGGGTAATCGCCACGCCAGCCGCGCCGAGCATGATCGAGGCCGAGCAGTACTTCTCGGCCGACAGCTCGATGGCGCGCTTGACCTGGGCTTCTTTCAGCCCGCGTCCCTTGACCACGAAGTGCATGTGGATCTTGGTGAACACCTTCGGATCTTCGGTCGCACGCTCGGCTTCGAGGAAGGCTTCGCAGCTTTCGACGGCCTGACGCGACTTCTTGAGGATGCTGACCACATCGAAATTGCTGCAACCACCAACACCCAGCAGGAGCATTTCCATCGGGCGGACACCCAGGTTGCGACCGCCGGCATCGGGCGGACCGTCCATGACCACGACATGACCGCTGCCGGATTCACCGAGGAACATGGCTTCGCCTGCCCATTGGATGCGTGCCTTCATCGCCAAGACTCCACTGTATAAAAAAGGGTCGCCAGCTTAGCACAGGGCCCTTGATTGGCAGCGCTTCGCCTTCCTAGGACATAACCGTATGGGTCGTAGGTAAATTCTCGAATCTTGAAGGAATGTGTCTGTTAAGCTGACGCCAATTCACTGGCGCTTAGCCAGCTTTGTAGCGAACAAAAAACCAGGCTTCACCAGCCCCCTACAAAAAACAAACATACCGTGCAGTCTTTTCGGGATACAACCATGGTTGCTATTACCCCCATATCCAAAATCAAGAACCTCGACAAACTGTTGATGCACTGCCAGCGCCGTCGCTATGCCGCCAAGAGCAACATCATTTGTGCCGGCGACCGCTCGGACACGTTGTTCTTCATCATCAAGGGTTCGGTGACCATCCTGATCGAGGATGACGACGGCCGTGAAATGATCATTGCCTACCTCAACTCCGGCGACTTCTTCGGTGAACTGGGTCTGTTCGAGCAAGCCGGGCTGGAACAGGAGCGCAGCGCCTGGGTTCGCGCCAAAGTCGAATGCGAAGTCGCGGAAATCAGCTACGCGAAATTCCGCGAGTTGTCTCAACAGGATCCAGACATTCTTTACGTGCTCAGCGGACAAATCGCACAACGCCTGCGCAATACCACGCGCAAGGTCGGCGACCTGGCGTTCTTCGACGTGACCGGCCGCGTGGCGCGCTGCCTGCTGGAGCTGTGCAAGCAGCCAGACGCCATGACCCACCCGGATGGCATGCAGATCAAGGTGACCCGCCAGGAGATCGGCCGGATTGTCGGTTGTTCCCGTGAGATGGTCGGCCGCGTGCTCAAGGATCTGGAAGAACGCAACCTGGTCGACGTCAAAGGCAAGACCATGGTGGTCTTCGGTACGCGCTAGGCTCTGAAAACCGAAGCCTGGAACACTTAAGCCCCGAGCACTTCTGCCAGCATTTTGCGATACAACGCATCGAGCCGTTCCAGTGCATCGGGAGCGGCAAATTTTTCATGCAGGGCAATGTGGCTTTCTGCGCGAACCCGCTGTTCCAGACCGCAGGCTTCGTTGAAACGATTGACCGCCGCGACCATTGACTCTCGCTCGTTATCGATCAGCATCGCCCCGTGCACCAGCCCGACCGGACGCTGACCGCCCTTGCTCTGCCGCCAGCGCTGAGCGGTACCGACCATCTTGCGACCATCGAGGTTGACGTTGAAACGGCCATCGCAGAACGTGCCTTCAATTTCGCCCACGGACGACACACCACCCAACTCGTCAAGCAGCTGGCAAATCGGGTCACAGAGTCGGCGATAGGCGGTTTCGATCCGGTTCTGGTCACCCTCGCTACGCGGTGGCGCGTAGACCAGCGCGATGTTGAGGGTCGATGCCGATTGCGGCACCGGCTCGCCGCCGGTTTCGCGCAGCAGTACCGGCCAACCGGCAGCGGCTGATATCTCGCACGCCGCCTCGAAACCCGGCAAGCGATTCAAGCGGCGCGGCATGACCAATGCCTGGTCTGTGGGTTGCCAGAATAACAAGCCGAACTCCGAATCACCGGTGCACACATGGGCCAACAGGTCCTGTTCGGCGAGCAGGCCGGCTTCGATGGTCAGAGAGGTTGGCTGGGACATGGACGACTCCGTAAGACATGAAGTCTTTGGGGGGCTTGATGACCTACTCGCGGGTAAACCCGCTCCCACAGGGGATCGGGTTGCCTGCGAAAATGTGTTCAGTCGAGCGTAGAGCCGCTCACTGGAACACCGCGCTCAGGAAAGAACAGGCGCTGCAGTTCAGTACCCGGACTTTCGGCGCGCATGAACGCTTCGCCGACCAGGAACGCATACACGTCGCTGATTTCCATCAGCTCGACATCGGCGCGGTTAAGAATGCCACTCTCGGTGACCACCAGACGATTACGCGGAATACGCGGCAACAAGTCGAGGGTGGTTTCCAGGCTGACCTCGAAGGTGTGCAGGTTGCGGTTGTTCACGCCCACCAGCGGCGTGTCGAGGGTTTTCAAGGCCCGCTCCAGCTCGTCGCCATCGTGGACTTCCACCAGCACATCGAGGCCGACACTTTTGGCCACGGCCGCCAGCTCGGCCATTTTCACGTCATCCAGTGCGGAGACGATCAACAGCACGCAATCAGCGCCCAGGGCGCGGGACTCGATGATCTGGTACGGATCGATCATGAAGTCTTTGCGGATCACCGGCAGCTTGCACGCCGCCCGGGCTTGTTGCAGATACGCATCCGCACCCTGGAAGTAGTCGATGTCGGTGAGCACCGACAGGCAAGTAGCCCCGCCCTTCTCGTAACTCCTGGCAATGTCCGCAGGCACGAAGTTCTCGCGAATCACGCCCTTGCTTGGCGAAGCTTTCTTGATTTCAGCAATCACCGCCGGCTGTTTCTTCTTGGCCTGATCGATCAATGCCTTGGCGAAACCACGGGGTGCATCGGCCGCCTTGGCCAGGTTTTCCAGCTCTGCCAGGCTCACACGAGCGCTACGCTCGGCGACTTCCTGGACTTTGCGGGCCAGAATTTTTTCCAGAACCGTCGGTACACTCATCCCTCATTCTCCACTTTGAATACCGCGGTAAATGCACCCAACTCCTCAAGTTTTTCCCGAGCGAGGCCTGTGTGCAGCGCATCGTGCGCCAGGGCAACGCCTTCTTTCAAACTGCTGGCATGGTCGGCGGCGTACAGCGCGGCGCCGGCATTGAGCACGATCATCTCGGCGGCTTTCTGACCATTCTCGGTCTTGCGCTTGCCCAAGGCATCGCGAATCAGTTCCAGGGAAGCCGCCGGGCATTCCACCGACAGACCGTGCAGGCTCTGGCTCTTCATGCCGAGGTCTTCGGGCTCGACCCAATACTCGGTGATCTGGTCATTCTTCAACTCCGCGACAAAGGTCGGGGCCGCCAGGCTGAACTCGTCCAGGCCATCCTTGGAGTGCACCACCAGCACGTGCTTACTGCCCAAGCGCTGCAAGACTTCGGCCAATGGCCGGCACAACGCCTGACTGAATACACCCACCACCTGATGTTTCACGCCGGCCGGATTCGTAAGCGGGCCGAGCATGTTGAACAAGGTGCGCAAGCCCAGCTCGCGGCGCGGGCCGGCGGCGTGCTTCATGGCGCTGTGATGGGTCTGGGCAAACATGAAACCGATGCCAACGTTGTCGATGCAGCGTGCAACCTGAACTGGGGTCAGGTTCAGGTAGATACCCGCTGCTTCCAGCAAATCGGCGCTGCCGCTTTTGCCCGACACCGCACGGTTACCGTGCTTGGCCACGGTGCAACCGGCCGCCGCGACCACGAATGAGGAAGCAGTCGAGACGTTGAAGATATTGGCCCCGTCGCCGCCGGTGCCGACCACATCGACCACGCCGTCGAGGGTGTTGAGTTCGACCTTGTCCGCCAACTCGCGCATCGCCGTCACGGCGCCGACGATCTCGTCGATGCTTTCGCTCTTCATGCGCATGGCCATCATGAACGCACCAATCTGTGCGTCCGTGCATTGCCCGGTCATGATTTCGCGCATGACATCACGCATTTCATCGGTACTGAGGTCGAGGTGGCCGACGATACGGCTCAGGGCTGTCTTGATATCCATGGAAAGTCCTTAGCGCGTGCCGCCAGTTTGTTTGAGGAAGTTGGCGAACAGCTCGTGCCCCTGTTCGGTGAGGATAGACTCGGGGTGGAATTGCACACCCTCGATGTTCAGCGTCTTGTGACGCAGGCCCATGATCTCATCCACCGAGCCGTCTTCGAGCTGGGTCCAGGCAGTCAGCTCCAGGCAATCGGGCAGGGTTTCGCGCTTGACGATCAGCGAATGGTAGCGGGTGACCGTCAACGGGCGATTCAGACCTTCGAATACGCCCTTGTCCTCGTGAAATACCGGGCTGGTCTTTCCGTGCATGACCTGACGGGCACGGACCACATCGCCGCCAAACGCCTGGCCGATGGATTGGTGACCCAGGCAAACGCCGAGAATCGGCAGCTTGCCGGCGAAGTATTTGATCGCTTCGATGGAAATACCGGCTTCGGTCGGGGTGCAAGGACCGGGAGACACGACGATGCGCTCAGGCTTGAGGGCTTCGATTTCGGCAATGGTGAGTTCATCGTTGCGCACGACTTTGACCTCGGAGCCTAGCTCGCCGAGGTATTGCACAACGTTGTAAGTAAAAGAGTCGTAGTTATCGATCATCAGCAACATGGCGTTAAGAACCTCTTGAATTCACTGACTTTTAATACGGCCTTCGAATGATTTACCCGCAGTGCGCTGCGCTTTGACGGGTGCTGGAGTGGCGCCAGCAAAGCGGCATTTCGTACAGGTAAAGAAGGCAAAGCGGTACAGGTCCGGCCAGGCCGGCAGAAAAGATTCAGGCGCGCCAACGCCAACGGGCGTGTGCCTTGATGACTTGATCCAGGAGTTTGCTGACGATCAACACGGGAAAGGTCTCATTCATACGTCTGGGCACAGTAACGTAGCTGGGCAGAGCGTGCAATATGGCCGGAGCGACAGCTCGCGAAACAATCGAAGGGTTAGCGACAGATGGCAAAAAGCTGGAAGTTTTTTGGCGGTGTCGAGAGCGGCCGAAGCACAAAATCAAAAGATTAAAAGGGGAATGACAGGCATAAAAAAACGCGGCGCCCTCGCAGGCACCGCGTTTTCTATGTGGATCAGTTTTCCGGGGTTTGTTCGGCCAGGGCCACGGCGCGGAACATCGCGCGACGCTTGTTCAGGGTTTCTTCCCATTCCAGCGCCGGTACCGAGTCGGCGACGATGCCGCCACCGGCCTGCACATGCAGTTCACCGTTCTTGATCACGGCGGTGCGAATCGCAATCGCGGTGTCCATGTTGCCGTTCCAGGCGAAGTAACCGACCGCGCCACCATAGACGCCCCGCTTGACCGGTTCCAGCTCGTCGATGATTTCCATCGCGCGAATCTTCGGTGCGCCGGACAAGGTGCCGGCCGGCAGGATCGCCCGCAGTGCGTCCATCGCTGTCAGCCCGGCCTTCAATTGGCCGGTGACGTTAGACACGATGTGCATCACGTTGGAATAACGCTCGATGACCATCTTCTCGGTGAGCTTCACCGAACCGATTTCCGAGACGCGCCCGGTATCGTTGCGGCCCAGATCGATCAGCATCAAGTGCTCGGCGATTTCCTTGTCATCCGACAGCAGGTCTTTTTCCAGCGCCAGGTCCGCCTCTTCGTTGGCCCCGCGTGGGCGAGTGCCGGCAATCGGGCGCACGGTGATCAGGTTGTCTTCGACCCGCACCAGCACTTCCGGCGAACTGCCGACGACGTGGAAGTCGCCGAAGTTGAAGAAGTACATATACGGCGTCGGGTTGAAGCAACGCAGCGCCCGGTACAGATCGATAGGCGCAGCCTTGAAGTCGATCGACATGCGCTGGGACGGCACGACCTGCATGCAGTCACCGGCCAGGATGTATTCCTTGATGGTGTCGACGGCTTTCTCGTAATCGTCCTGGGTGAAACTCGAACGAAACACTGGATCGGCCGATTGCTGTTTGCTGAAGTCCAGGCCACGGCGCGGTGTGATCGGCTGACGGAGTTGTTCCAGCAGCGCTTGCAGACGCGCCTGACCTTGTTCGAAGGCATCTTCCTGAGACGGATCGGCCAGGACAATCGCGTGCATCTTGCCGGCGAGGTTGTCGAACACCACCACCGCATCGGACACCATCAGCAGAATGTCCGGCACGCCCAGCGGATCCGGGTTCGGGCATTTGCCCAGACGCTTCTCCACATAACGCACGCAGTCGTAACCGAAGTAACCCACCAGACCGCCGTTGAAGCGCGGCAGACCGGCAATGGTCGGCACGTTATAGCGCGCCTTGAAGGCTTCGACGAAGGCCAGTGGGTCTTCAACGTCGTGGCTTTCGATCTCGACGCCGTCGTGGGTCACGCTGACGTGGTGATCGTGAACCCGCAACACAGTGCGGCACGGCAGGCCGATGATCGAATAACGGCCCCACTTCTCGCCGCCCTGCACCGACTCCAGCAAATAGGAGTTCGGCTCGTCGGCCAGTTTCAGGTAGATCGACAGCGGCGTGTCGAAGTCGGCCAGGGTTTCGCAGGCAAGCGGGATGCGGTTGTAGCCGGCAGCGGCCAAACGCAGGAATTCTTCGCGGATCATGGAGTAGCCTCGTGGCTTGAGGGTCTAACGGTCAGGTATGCAAACGCGCCGGATAGCCGGCCAGGAACAAGTCAGGCGCGCCAACGCCAGCGGGCCAGGGCCTTGATGACTTTCATCCAGAGTTTGCGAGTGACCACCACGATGGCGTTTCCAGCAGGGGGTTGAACAGCGTCGGGCAACGTTATCTCAGCGGCCGGATCCAGGCAACCGGGAATTAGTTTGCGCAGATCATCGATCACCAGCGCCGGCGACTCTTCGGCAATCGGTCGACCATGGTTATAACCGTAACTGAGGGCCACGCATTTGACCCCCGCCGCTTTCGCCGCCAGCACATCGCTACGCGAGTCGCCGACGAACAATGATTGCGACGCCGGAATGTTGGCCATTTTCATCACAAAAAACAGCGCAGCCGGATCAGGTTTCTGTTGTGGCAGGGTGTCGCCGCCGATAATCCATTTGAAGTAACGGCCGATTTTCATCTGATCCAGCAGCGGCGCGACGAAGCGCTCCGGCTTGTTGGTGATCAGCGCCATCGCCACGCCCTGCTTGTGCAGCCATTTCAGGGTGTCGCGCACACCGGGATAGACCACGGTCTGCTCATGCCCCTCACCGTAGGCCTCCATGAAAATCTGCAGTGCACCCTCGGCTTCGCCATCATCGACCGACGAATGATCGATGCCGCCGGCCAGTGCACGGCGCACCAGCACCGGCGCGCCGTTGCCGACCCACTCACGCACCGGTTCGATGCCGACCGGGTCACGCCCGAGTTTGAGCAGCATGTTATCCACAGCCGCTGCGAGGTCAGGGACCGAATCGACCAGCGTGCCATCCAGATCGAACATCACCAGCCGCGGCAGACGCCCCGGGAACAGCTGCTCAAAACCGCTCATGGGCGAGCCAGCGCCAGTTCGGAGCGCATTTTTTCAATCACTTCCTGGTAGTTCGGCGCATTGAAGATCGCCGAGCCGGCCACGAAAGTGTCGGCGCCCGCAGCGGCGATTTCGCGAATGTTGTTCACGTTCACCCCGCCGTCGATTTCCAGGCGAATGTCACGCCCGGAGGCATCGATCAGCGCCCGTGCCTCACGCAGCTTGTCGAGGGTGGCTGGAATGAACTTCTGCCCGCCGAAGCCCGGGTTGACGCTCATCAGCAAGATCATGTCAACCTTGTCCATCACGTACTTGAGCACGTCCAGCGGGGTCGCCGGGTTGAACACCAGGCCCGCCTTGCAGCCGCCTTCGCGGATCAGTTGCAGGGAACGGTCGACGTGCAGCGTGGCTTCCGGGTGGAAGGTGATGTAGGTCGCACCGGCTTCGATGAAGTCGCCGACGATGCGGTCCACCGGGCTGACCATCAGGTGCGCGTCGATCGGCGCGGTCACGCCGTACTTGCGCAGCGCGGAGCAGACCATCGGGCCGATGGTCAGGTTCGGCACGTAGTGGTTGTCCATGACATCGAAGTGCACGAAGTCGGCGCCGGCGGCCAGGACGTTGTCCACTTCCTCGCCCAGGCGGGCGAAGTCGGCGGAGAGAATCGACGGAGCAATAACGAAGGGCTGCATGACGCACCTTTTTTGAGCAGAATCACGATGGCGCGCATTGTATACCTCATGCTTTGACGCGCGCACCGTGCTGCGATGATTGGGGCAAGTCCTAGTAGGCCGCTCGGTAGATCTTCTCGATATCGGTGGCGCTCAACTTGCGCGGATTGTTGCGCATCAGGCGTTCGGTGCCAGCGGCTTCCACGGCCATGGCCGGGATCGCCTCCTCGGGCACCCCGAAACTGCGCAGACCTCGCGGGATCTCCACGGCGGCGCACAGCTCGGTCATCGCCTCCACGGCTTTATCCGCCGCCTCACTGGCGCTCAGATGAGCGGTCTTCACCCCCATGGCCTCGGCAATATCCTGCATGCGTTCCACGCAGGCCATCTTGTTCCAGGTCATGACATACGGCAGCAGCAAGGCATTGCTGACACCATGGGCAATGTTGAAACGCCCACCCAGCGGATACGCCAACGCATGCACCGCACCGACCCCGGCATTGCCGAACGCCATGCCGGCCATCAGGCTGGCGGTGGCCATGTCTTCGCGGGCTTGCAGGTGGGCGGGATTGGCGTAAGCCTTGGGCAGCGCCTTGGTAATCAGCTTGATCGCGCCAATGGCCAAGGCATCGGTGATGGGCGAGGCGTTGAGCGACAGGTAGGACTCGATGGCGTGCACCAGCGCATCGACGCCACTGGCGGCGGTGACACTGCGCGGGCAGGTCAGGGTCATTTGCGGGCTGACCAACGCCACGTCCGGCAACAGGTAATCGCTGATGATACCCATCTTCAGCTGCGCGACCTTGTCGGAGAGGATGGCCACGTTGGTCACTTCCGAACCGGTGCCAGCGGTGGTCGGGATGGCGATCAGCGGCGGGCCTTTGCGCGGCACCTGATCGATGCCGAACAAATCCTCCAGCGCACCGTGATAACCGGCATAGGCGGCAACACTCTTGGCGATATCGATGGCACTGCCGCCGCCGAGGCCGATCAGCCCGTCATGCCCACCCTCACGGTAAACCCGCATGCAATCTTCGACGATGGCGATTTCCGGGTCCGGCAACACCCGGTCGAAAATCTCATAACTGCGCTCGCCCAGCTGCGCCAGCGCCAGCTCCACCGTGCCGGACTTGACCAGCGCGGCATCGGTGACGATCAGCGGGTTGTCGATGTCCAGACGCGTGAGCTCGGCCGCCAGTTGCTCGATGGCACCTGCGCCGGTGATCAGTTTGTGAGCGATTTTGAAAGAGGAAAGACTCATGTGCGCAGCCTCTTATAGATAGGGGAGCTGGGCACAATAGTAGCTGGGGATTGGGGTTTGTCTGCTATTAAGTTGGTGAATGATCGAGGTGCTTCTGTGATCGTTCCCACACTCGCGCGGGAACGATCACAGTTGGCGTCAGGCTTGGGCGGTGCGCAGTTTTTCGCTGCGCCCACGCAGCCATTCCAGGGTCAGCAACAGGATCACCGAGAATGCGATCAGCAGCGTCGCGGCAGCGGCGATCGTCGGGCTGAGGTTTTCGCGGATGCCGCTGAACATCTGCCGTGGCAAGGTCGCTTGTTCGGGACCGGCGAGGAACAGCGTCACCACCACTTCATCGAACGAGGTAGCGAAGGCAAACAGCGCACCGGAAATCACCCCCGGCGCAATCAACGGCAAGGTCACCCGGCGGAACGTCGTCAGCGGCGAAGCCCCCAGGCTGGCCGCGGCCCGCACCAGGTTCTGGTTGAACCCCTGCAAGGTCGCCGATACCGTGATGATCACAAACGGCACGCCCAGCACGGCGTGCACCACGATCAACGAGGTATAGCTGTTGCCGAAGCCCAGTGGCGCGAAGGTCAGGTAACTGGCCACACCAATGATCACCACCGGCACCACCATCGGCGAAATCACCAGCGCCATTACCAGCGCCTTGCCCGGGAAGTCGCCACGGGTCAGGCCGATCGCCGCCAGCGTACCGAAGATCATCGCCAGCACGGTCGCTGCCGGAGCCACGATCATGCTGTTCTTCAACGAACGCATCCATTCCGCCGAGGCAAAGAAGTCCTGATACCAGTGCAGCGAGAAGCCTTGCAGCGGGTAGACCAGAAAACTCCCTGAGTTGAACGACAGCGGAATGATCACCAGCACCGGCAAGATCAGGAACAACAAAATCAAGCCGCAGAGAATCCGCAAGCTGTAGAACCACACCCGTTCGATGGGCGACATATAAGGACTCAGCATTTCACTCTCCCCTTAGCTCAGGCGCAGGCGACTGGCGCCCACCAGCCAGCTGTAAATCAGATAAAGCACCACGGTCGCCAGCAGCAACAGTCCACCGAGCGCGGTCGCCATGCCCCAGTTGATGCTGGTGTTGGTGTAGAAGGCGACGAAGTAACTGACCATCTGATCGTTCGGGCTGCCCAGCAACGCCGGGGTGATGTAGTAGCCGATGGCGAGGATGAACACCAACAGGCAACCGGCGCCAACACCGGCATAGGTCTGCGGGAAGTACACCCGCCAGAAACTGGCGAACGGGTGGCAGCCCAGGGAAATCGCCGCACGCATGTAAGTCGGCGAGATACCTTTCATCACGCTGTAGATCGGCAGAATCATGAACGGCAGCAGGATGTGCACCATCGAGATGTAGACCCCGGTGCGGTTGAACACCAGCTCCAGCGGCTTATCGATGACGCCCATGGCCATCAGGCCGCTGTTGATCAAGCCGCCCGATTGCAGCAACACGATCCACGCCGCGACCCGCACCAGAATCGAGGTCCAGAACGGCAACAGCACCAGAATCATCAGCAGGTTGCTTTGGCGCGAGGGCAGGTTCGCCAGCAGGTAGGCCAGCGGATAAGCAAGCACCAGGCAGATCATGGTGATGATCAGGCCCATCCAGAACGTACGGGCAAAGATGTCGAGGTAGATCGCCTGATCGGGAGTGGCCCGGGCCAGTTCGCCGAGGTCGTCGATACGGTGATCGACGGCGGCCAGCAGGTAATAAGGCGTCACGCCACTGGTGTTGCGGCGCACCACCTGCCAATAGGCCGGATCGCCCCAGCGTTCGTCGAGTCCTTCCAGCGCTTCTTTATAAGAAGCAGGCTCCGTGGCGAACGGCAAGGCGCGCGCGGTTTTGGTCAGCAGGCTGCGGTAGCCGGCCAACTCCATGTTCAAGCGCTTGGACAAATCACCCAAGGTCTGATTCTTGCGGGCTTCGGCGAGGTCTTCGCTGGCGGCCTTGTACACAGGCTCTGCCGGCAGGCCTCGGCCATCCCAACTGGCGATGGCTGCCACGGTGCGCGGCATGACGCCGACCACTTCCGGGTTACCGACGCTTTTGTAGAGCAGCGCCACGATCGGCACCAGGAACACCAGCAACAGAAACAGCACCAACGGCGCGATCAAGGCTTGTGCTTTCCAGCGGTTGATTCGCTCGGCGTGCTTTAGCCGCTGCTTCAAGGTGGGGTCGGTGCCCGCGTTCACGGGAACGGCGATAGCCATGGCGTACTCCGGAAATCTTTGATCAATCGATAAGGGGGAGCGAAATTGTGGCGAGGAGGCTTGCCCCCGTTCGGCTGCGAAGCAGCCGTGAAACCATGCATCCGGTGTACCTGATACATCGCGGTTGCAGGTTTTAGGGCCGCTTCGCGACCCAACGGGGGCAAGCCCCCTCACCACAATGGCTCGCCCTCACAAGAGGGCTAGCCCTCTGGTTACTTCGCTGCCCAGGAATTGAAGCGCTGCTCCAGTTGCTCGCCGTTGTCAGCCCAGAAGCTGACGTCGATCTGCACCTGGTTGGCGATGTTTTCCGGGGTGGTTGGCATGTCTTTCAGGACATCCTTGGACAGCAATGGCACTGCCTGGGTGTTGGCCGGGCCGTAGGCGATGTTTTCCGAGTAGGTCTTCTGCTGTTGCGGCTGTACCGAGAAGGCGATGAATTTCTTCGCAGCTTCGGCACGGGTCTTGTCCAGACCTTTTGGAATGGCCCATGCGTCGAAGTCGTAGATACCGCCGTTCCACACTACTTTCAGGTTGCTTTCTTTTTGTACCGCGGCGATCCGGCCGTTGTAGGCCGAGCTCATGACCACGTCACCGGAGGCGAGGTATTGCGGCGGTTGTGCGCCGGCTTCCCACCACTGGATGCTTGGCTTGAGTTCATCGAGTTTCTTGAACGCGCGGTCCTGGCCATCTTTGCCGGCCAGCACTTTGTAGACGTCTTTCGGCGCAACGCCGTCAGCCATCAGTGCGAATTCCAGGGTGTACTTGGCGCCTTTGCGCAGGCCGCGCTTGCCCGGGAATTTCTTGGTGTCCCAGAAATCAGCCCAACTGGTCGGAGCGGTTTTCAGCTTGTCGGCGTTGTAGGCCAGCACGGTCGACCACACGAAGAAGCCCACGCCGCACGGCTGGATAGCGCCTTTGACATAGTCTTCAGACTTGCCGAACAGCTTCGGATCAAGCTGCTCGAACATGTCTTCGTCGCAACCACGGGACAGTTCCGGCGATTCAACTTCCACCAGGTCCCAGGACACGCTCTTGGTGTCGACCATGGCTTTGACCTTGGCCATTTCGCCGTTGTATTCGCCAGCGACGATTTTGCCGTGGCCCGCCGCTTCCCATGGTGCGTAGAAGGCTTTGACCTGCGCCGCCTTGTTCGCCCCGCCAAAGGACACCACGGTCAGGTCCGGGCCAGCCGCCATCGCGTGCGCCGCGCCGATCATGCCGACGACCAGGGCGGTGAATTTCAGGGATCTCAACATTTATTGTTCTCTCCACGTGCAGGGTTGGTGTTGGTGAAGCAGGGGGCGATCAATGCGCCTCTAGAAGTGGGTCGAGCGCGCGAACGTGTTCGACCTGCCAGCCAAGCGGTACCACGTCGCCGACAGCCAGCGCAGGATCGAGCTCGGCAATCGGTTGTTTCACGAAGAAGTCGGTCTTGCCGCAGACTTCCAGGCGAACCCGGACGTGGTCGCCCAGATAGATGAATTCCGCCACCCTTCCCGAGAAGCGGTTGACACAGGACTCGCTCGAGCCATTGAGGCTCACGCGCTCCGGACGAATCGACAGCGTGACGGGTTCGCCGGTCTTGCCGACGTTGACCGCCAGTGCTTCAACCTTTTCACCGCGACCAAGCTCGACCACGCAGCGATCACCGGTGTGGCTATGCAAGCGGCCGTTGAGGCGGTTGTTCTCGCCGATGAAGTTGGCGACGAAAGTATTTTTCGGCTCTTCGTAGAGCGTGCGCGGTGGCGCGATCTGCTGGATCTCGCCCTGGTGGAACACGGCGACGCGGTCGGACATGGTCAGGGCTTCGCCCTGGTCGTGGGTCACGTAGACCACGGTCACGCCGAGGCGCTGGTGCAGGTGTTTGATTTCCATCTGCATGTGTTCACGCAGTTGTTTGTCCAGTGCGCCGAGGGGTTCGTCCATCAGCACCAGTTGCGGTTCGAACACCAGGGCGCGAGCCAGGGCCACACGCTGCTGCTGACCGCCGGACAGTTGCGCCGGATAGCGCTGGGCGAAAGTATCGAGCTGAACCATGCTCAGCACACGCTTGACCCGGTCACTGACGTCGCTCTTGTTCAAGCCGCGCACGGTCAGCGGGAACGCCAGGTTCTCGGACACGGTCATGTGCGGAAACAACGCGTAGTTCTGGAACACCATGCCGATGTCGCGCTTGTGCGGTGGCACGTTGTTGATGGAACGCCCGGCCAGTTGAATCTCCCCGGCGGTCGGCGTTTCGAAGCCGGCGAGCATCATCAGACTGGTGGTTTTGCCGGAACCGGACGGCCCGAGCAAGGTCAGGAATTCGCCTTTGCGAATTTCCAGGTTGAGGTCTTTGACAATCAGGTTCTCGCCGTCGTAGCTCTTTTGCACTCCACGAAAGCTGACCAGAATATCGCTGGCCCCTGCACTTGAATCAACCTGGCTCATACCCACACCTTTGTTATTGATGACTGCTGTGGACTAAGCCTAGTGGACGCTGGGAGCCGCGCAAATCGGGGCGCAGGAGAGAATCGCCTCAGCCGGATGGAAGGTTGGGGGTAGGGATTGCCCTACAAGGATGGCGGGGATGGATATGTCGATTCTTGATGGCGACAGACGGTGAGCTGCAAGCCACAGGAACCGGTAAAAGCGGCTTTGCGGGCATGTCGTAATTGGACATGCACGCTCCCACAGGTATTTGCAGTGAGTCAGCGGGTCGTGTGGATCACAGGAGTTTGTGTTCCATCGCGTACTTCACCAGTTCGGCCAGGGAGGTGATGTTGAGTTTCTGCATCAGCCGCGCCTTGTGGGTACTGATGGTTTTGCTGCTCAAGGCCAGTTGCTGGGCGATGTCGTTTACGTTGGCGCCCTGGGCCAGGCGTTCGAATACCGAGAATTCACGCTCCGACAGCAACGAGTGCAGCGGCCGTGTGTCGGTCAGGCCGACTTCGAAAACCATGCGGTCGGCCAGGTCCGGATCGATGTAGCGCCCGCCCGCCGCGACCTTGCGAATCGCCGTCAGCAACAATGCCGGATCGCTGTCCTTGGTCGCGTAACCCGCAGCGCCGACCTTCAACGCCCGAGCGGCCATCTGCGCTTCGTCGTGCATCGACAACACCAGAATCGCCGGCGGATTGCTCATGGCGCGAATCCGCGGGATCGCCTCCAGGCCGTTGACCCCGGGCATGGAGATGTCCAGCAACACCACTTCGCAGGGAACATGGCGCAAGGTATCGAGCAACTGCTCGCCATTGCTCGCCTCCCCGACCACCAGCAAGTCCTTGGCCAGGCCGATCAATTGCTTGATGCCTTCGCGAACGATGGTGTGGTCTTCGGCTACCAATACACGGATCACGTTCTTCTCCATTCTTCTTATGTCAGAACCAAGATCTATCGCGGGCTTGCCTGCAAAGGCGCCAGCTCAAACAACACAAAACCATCAGGCTTCATCCAGCGGCACTCGCACCGTCAGGGTCGTGCCCTCCCCCGGCTCACTCTCAAGCGACAATTGCCCGCCCATGATCAACACCCGCTCACGCATGCCAACCACGCCGAAGGATGTCGGCCTGCCAGGCGCAGCGACAAATCCTACGCCATCATCGCTGACAGTCAGACAAAGCTCATCGCCCTCAAGGGCCAGCGTCAGTTCAACAGTATGCGCCTGGGCGTGGCGCATGACATTGGTCAGCGCCTCCTGAAGGATCCGGAACAGGCCGATGGCCTTGGCATCGCTGAGCACCGGCAAGTTATCCGGCACTTGTACCAGACACGGAATATGCGTGCGCGCCTCGAACCGTCGGGCCTGCCACTCGATGGCCGAGGCGATCCCGGCATCGAGAATCGGTGGCCGCAGCGCCGTGGCCACATCACGCACCAGTTGAAACAGCTGCGCGATCAAACGCTTCATGCTGTTCAAGCGCTCGTGCAGGCCCGGATCGAGCTGCGCATACGCCAACTCGCACATGGACGTTTCCAGCTTCAACACCGTCAACATCTGCCCCAGCTCGTCGTGAACTTCCCGGGCAATCCGCGCCTTCTCCTCTTCCCTCACGCTCTCCAGGTGCGCAGACAACTCGCGCAACTGCTCACGGGAGCTGGCCAGCTCCAGCTCGATGCGCTTGCTCTCGGTGATGTCCCAGACGATCCCGTCCCAGACATAGGCGCCGTCTTCCAGTCGGCGGGTAATGGCCTTGATCTCAGCCCAGCGTTGTTCGCCCTGACGGGTCAGAATCCGTCCCTGCCACGACCAGTCGCTGTCGGTGTCCAGTGCATGGTCCTGGGTCTGGTGATAACTGGCCTTGTCATCCGGATGCACCAGGCTGCGCAGGCCTTTGTCACGATGGGCCAGGGTGGCGGGCGAGTAGCCCACCAGGCTCTCGCTGCCTTCACTGATGTAGGCAAAGTCGATCTGCCCGGTCACTGGCGCGCGCTCCAGACGAAAGACCAGCCCGGGGACGTTGGCGGCGATCCCCTGCAGCCGTGCTTCACTTTCCTGCAAGGCGGCCAGGGCGCGACGACGCTCGGTGACATCATTGAGGTAAACCACCAGGTATTCGCCCTCGCGAAAACGCAGGAAGCTCAACGAGACATCCGCCGGCAGAATACTGCCATCGGCCCGCACACAATTGGTTTCGAAACTTAGCGGCCCTTCCTCACTGGCCCGGGCGCGTTTCCACAGGCTCAGCCAGCGGTCCATGTGCAAACCGGGCTCGAAATCGATCAAGGGTCGATCAATGATCCCGCCCGCCGGATAGCCGAGCATACTTTCGGCGGCACGGTTAGCGTAGCGCACATGGCTGTCCCAGTTGACCCAAAGGATGCCGACGGTGCTTTGATCGATGGAAAACTGCGTGAGACGCAAGGCTTCTTCGCTGGCCTCGCGCAGGGCAATGTCTTCGCGCGCCGCCAGCAAACGTTGCTCCAGACTGTGTTGCTGACGACGCTGCCAGAACACAATGGCCATGCTGCTCAGCAATAACACCAGCAACAGCAGGCAGAGGTTTTTCCAGAAAACCGGTGAATCGGACAGCCGCGGGTACTTGGGTTGCAGCCATTGATCGTGCAGTCGCTCGAGGTCTTTGGCCGGAATCGCGCGCAGCGCGTTTTCGACGATGCCGGCCAACTCCGGCCAGTCCCGACGCGTGGCCACTCGCAACAGTTGCGGGAAACCGATGTCGCCCACCACGGCCAGCCCGGCAAACTCGGGTTCGGCTGACAGACGCCCGAATTGCGCTTCATCGACCACCGCGTAACCGGCCTGCTGACTCAACAACAGTTGCAGCGCCTGGCGCTCCAGAGGCACGCCCTGCAGGTTCAAATGCGGATAGGTACTACGCAAGAAATCGGCGGTGACGCTGGGCATGCGCACGGCGACGCGGGTCTGACTGTCGAGTTTTTCCAGCTCCACCACACCGGTGCTCTTCTGGTCGCTGACCACCAGTTGCGGCACCCGCATGTACGGATCGGAAAATTGCCAGAATCGTAAACCGGCGGGGGTTTGGGTCAGCCCCGGCGCGATATCGATATCGCCTTCGCGCGCGGCGGCTTCCAGTTGCGCAAGATCAGGATAATTACGCCAGCTCAGCTCGACCTTGAGCGACTTGGCCAGCCACTTCATCAACTCGATGTTGACCCCGGACAGGCGCTGCAAGCGGCGATCGTATTGGGCATAGGGCACTTGCAATACGACCCCTACCCGCAACTCTTCATGCTGCGCCAGCCATTGCTGTTGCGCCGAAGACAACGACACGACATGCGCCGGTGGCGCGGGAGCCGCCCAGCCCATCAAGGGAAACCACAAACAGCCGATAACCCACAGGCAGCGAAAATGCATCATCGAAGTCTCACACACTGACAAATACTGACCAACCCATTAGGCTGCCGGAATTAACTTCTGGCCTGGAATATCCGATGCCCCCTGTCTACCGCCTGGCACTGCCAGCATTGTGCCTGTCGCTGATCCTGCCGTGCGCCTTTTCCGTCGAGGCGGCCGACCCGGCACCTGCCACTGCGGAAAAGCCCGCCGAAGAAAAACCGGTCGAACGCCAGCCGCTGCTTGAGCGTAGCCAGGAAGAATCGACGGCACTTGAGCGACAAATTCCTGCGCAGGAACAGCAGCAACTGCAAGCCGGTACCGACAGTTTTCTCGCCCTGTGGAAGCCGGCCAATACCGCCGACCCCAAAGGCGCGGTGATTATCATCCCGGGTGCCGGCGAAACCGTTGACTGGCCGCAAGCGATCAGCCCGTTGCGCCGCCAATTGCCGGACGCCGAGTGGAGCAGCCTGAGTATCACCTTGCCGGACCTGCAAAGCGAAGCCATTGCGCCACGTGTCGTCGAAGTGGCGCCAGCGCCCAAAGCGCCTGATACCGGCAACAAAGACTCGACCACCGCGGCGCCCATCGAACAGGCCGCCGGCGGCGAAGCGGAGGTGGCCGACAAGGCTATCGCCGAAACCACCGAAGAACACGCCAAAGCCGACGCCGAGCGAATTTTCGCCCGCATCGACGCGGCCATCGCTTATGCCGAACAGCAAAGCGCTCGCAAAGTCGTCGTGCTGGGGCATGGCACCGGCGCTTACTGGGCCGCGCGCTATCTGAGCGAGAAGCAGCCATCGCAAGTCGAGAAGTTCGTGATGGTCGCCGCCCAGACGCCTGTTACGGCGAAGCCTGAGCTTGCCGAGTTGACGCCGACAATCAAGCTGCCGACTGCCGACATCTTCTATATAGACAAACCACTGGATCGCAACGCGGCACTGGAACGCTTGCAGGCCAATAAACGTTTGAAGACATCGGCGTTCAGCCAGGTCTCGCTCAAGGCACTGCCGGGCAATGCCAAGGCTGAGCAAGAGCAGTTGGTTCGCCGGGTGCGGGGATGGTTGAATCCGCAGCCTGCGGCGGACTGATGGATCGCGTCGCCCCATTCGCGGGCGACACAACTCTGCCCTGCTATCGAAAGTCCCGCCGTTCACGAATCAACGTGTAGGCGTTGTGCAATTCACGAGTCTTGTCCGTCGCCTCGCGAACCTGCAACGCCGTCGCACCGCTGCCGGCAATCTTGTCCGGATGATGGCGACTGAGCAGGCGTCGATAGGCGCGTTTGATCTGTGCTGGCTCGCTGGTCGCCGACACTCCCAATAACCGCAAGGCGTCCTGATACGTAATCGCGCTGCTGACCAATGGTCGCTTCGGCTCGTAGTCACTCGCCAGTGCCTGTACCTGTTGCGGCGTCCAGCCCAACCATTTGCCCCACTGGGCAATCAGTTCGCGCTCGCTGCTACCGGCGCGGCCATCGGCCCAGACCATCCGCCAACAGGCACGCAACACGCCTTCCGCGGCATGGGGCTGAGCACTCAAGCGTCGCAGATAGCCACGCAACCGATCACGCCCCGACTTGCCGCGGTTGAACGCCGCTATCGCCCGACGTTGCGCCGACTCGGTCATCTCCAGCGCACGCATTTCCTGTCGCGCCTGCTGAATGTGGCCATCCACTACCCGCCCATCACTCTTGGCCAATCGGCCCAGCAACACAAACAGCAGTTCATCGTTGCGCAGCACCGAGCGGCCACCGAACTTTTCCCATAAATGTGCCCAGCTCTGCAGGTGCAAGCGCCGATCCAGCGCCTGTCCCAATAAAGCACCGAGCATGGCCCCCGGAATGCTGGCTATGGCAAAGCCCGCTCCGGCTCCAATCAGAGTCCCTGGCCACAACATGTCAGCGTCTCGCTTCTATCAAGGTTTCTACTTCAGCCAGGCGCTCGTGAGTGCCGACATCTACCCAATGTCCATTCAGGCGCTCGCCCGTCACTTGTCCATCGGCCATGGCTTTGCGCAACAATGGCGCAAGCTTGAAGGCCCCGGCCGAGCAACCGTCAAACAACTGCGGGTGCAGCACGGCGATGCCGCTGTAGGTCAGGGTTGGGGTATCCGGCTGACCGTCCTGCACATGGCCATCGACCAGAGTGAAGTCCCCGCTCGGGTGATGCGCCGGGTTGTCCGCCAGGATCAAATGGGCGAGCCCGACGATGGGCTGGTTCAACACGCTGAAGTCGTAGTCGGTCCAGATGTCGCCGTTGACCACCACAAAAGCCTCATCACCCAACAAAGGCAACGCGCGGAAAATACCGCCACCGGTTTCCAGCGGTTCACCTTCCGGCGAATATTGAATGCTCACGCCATATTTCGAGCCATCGCCCAGATAATCTTCGATCTGCTGACCGAGCCAGGCATGGTTGATCACGATCTCGGTAAACCCGGCAGCCGCCAGCGCGTGCAGGTGATACTCGATCAAGGGCGCTCCGCCGGCACGAACCAGTGGTTTTGGCGTGGTCAGGGTCAGCGGACGCATGCGCTCGCCTTTACCCGCCGCCAGAATCATTGCCTTCATGCCTTCACTCCAGCACGCAGACTGGCCAGCAACACATCCAGCTCAGCCAGTTCAGGACGACGGGCAATGACCGCGTCTATATAAGCAAAGAAACGCGGCACATCGCCGAGATAGCGTGGCTTGCCGTCGCGATGGCAAATGCGGGCGAAGATGCCGATGACTTTCAAGTGACGCTGCACGCCCATCAGGTCGCTGGCGCGCAGAAAGTCTTCAAAGTCCGGCTGAACCGGGATGTCGAGCGCACCGGCTTGCTGCCAGTAATCCTCCAGCCAGCCGCGTACGCGTTCTTCAGGCCAGCTGAGGAAGGCGTCCTTGAACAGGCAGGTCACGTCATAAGTCACCGGCCCGTAGACCGCGTCCTGGAAATCCAGCACGCCGGGATTCGGCTCGCTGATCATCAGGTTGCGCGGCATGTAGTCGCGATGCACCAGGACTTTAGGCTGAGCCAGAGCGCTGTCGATCAGCAGGTCGCTGACCTGCTGCCAGAGCACCTGCTGCGCAGCATCGAACTCGATACCCAGTTCGCGCTTCACGTACCACTCGGGGAACAGTTCGAGCTCGCGACGCAGCAGCGCGACGTCATAACTCGGCAGCGGCGCCACCATCGGCAATTGCTGGAAAGCCAACAGCGCTTGCAGGGCATCCTTGAACAAATCGTCGGCATTTTCGCCGTCGATCACGTCCAGATAAGTCTTGTTGCCCAAGTCATTGAGCAAAAGGAAACCGCGCTCGAGGTCCTCGGCATAAATTTTCGGCACGTTTATGCCGGATTTCGCCAGCAGAAAAGCGATATCCACAAAGGGTTTGCAGTTTTCCTGGGGCGGTGGCGCGTCCATCACGACGAAACTTCTGCCTGCTCCTTCCCAACGGAAATAGCGCCGAAAACTCGCGTCGCTACTGGCCGCGGTCAACGTGGCCGGGGGCACGGCGCCCCAACCTTGTTCTGCAAAGAGGATAGCCAACTGTTCATCGAGCCAAACTTTCAGGTGTTGCAAGCGTACATCTTGGTCAGGCATTGCAAGGGTCTCCGACGGCGCTAGCCGTCAAGCGGGTCATGCTTTATTATCCAGCATCTTTTTCAGACCATCGAGAGGCGTGCGGCCCACACCGCGGGCAGATGGCACGCAGGAAGCCCGGACTAATAAGATGGCATTGAAATCCCCCGCGTTTCGTAAAAAATTTCCGTTGTTGGTTACCGGCAGTCTGCTGGCCCTGCAACCCCTGGCCACGTCGTTCGTGGTCGCCGCGGAACAGTATGACTGCTCAGTATCTGCTTCGGGTGCCTGGGACTGTGCGCCAAAGGCACCGGCCGCTGCATTGCCGCCGCGCCCCGTGCATGAAGGCAGCGCAGTTTCCGCTACTGGAGAAACCCCGGCAGGCACCGCCTCCAGCGAAGACACCGGTGCCAAGCCTGTGCTGGTTACCGAGTCCAAGGGCCGCGGCCTGAAGTCGCGTAGTGAAGACTACAGCCACCTCGACTGGGTTCCGCGCGAGAAGCTCACCGCAGCGCAATTGGCCGAAACCGGTCCTTACTGCTCTGGTTCCTATATCGAACCGATTCGTCCTGGCATGAACGACAAGACGAATAAAAGTGACGCTCCAACCTTTATCGGCGCCAAGGCCTCCCGCTATAAGCAGGAAGAGCAGGTCGCGACCCTGGCCGGTGACGTGGTCATGCGTCAGGGCAGCATGCAGGTCGAAGCCGACGAAGCGAACCTGTACCAGGCCGAGAGCCGTGGCGAACTGGCCGGCAACGTGCGCATTCGCGACAATGGCGCGCTGATCGTGGGCGATCACGCCGACGTACAGCTCGACACCGGTGAAGCCAAGGTCGACAACGCCGAGTACGTGATGCACAAGTCGCGTATCCGCGGTAACGCGCTATATGCCAAACGTGCCGAGAACGCGATCATCCGCCTCAAGGATGGTACATACACCACGTGCGAACCGAACAGCAACGCCTGGCAGCTCAAGGGCAACAACATCACCTTGAACCCGGCCACCGGTTTCGGCACCGCGACCAACGTGACGCTGCGGGTCAAGGACATTCCGGTTCTGTACACGCCGTACATCTATTTCCCGATCGACGACCGCCGCCAATCCGGCTTCCTGCCGCCGACCATCGGCGCCGGCAGCGATACCGGCTTCCTGCTGGTCACCCCGTATTACTTCAACCTGGCGCCGAACTACGACGCCACGTTGTACCCGCGCTATATGAGCAAGCGCGGCCTGTTGATGGAAGGCGAATTCCGTTACCTGACCAAGTCCAGCGAAGGTCAGTTCGGCGCCGCGTACCTCAACGACGAAGATACTGAACGCAGCAAGCAGACCGACTACGAAAAAACCCGCTACATGTACAACTGGCAGCACAAGGGTGGCCTCGACTCGCGCGTCTTTACGCAAGTCGACTACACCAAGATCAGCGATCCGTATTACTTCCAGGATCTGCAGACTAACCAGATTGGCGTGAAAAGCGCTGACTACGTGAACCAGCAGGGCTCCGTCACCTATCGTGGCGACAGCTACGTCGCTCGCTTGAACGCCCAGGCTTATCAGCTGGCGACCGTTTCGAACATCACGCCGTATGACCGTTTGCCGCAGATCACCTTTAATGGTCAGCTGCCGTATCATCCGGAAGGTTTGGACTTCGATTACGAGACAGAGATCGTTCGATTTGACCGGGATCTGAAGACTGGAACATTCGTCCAGCAGGACGGGATTACCACTGAGTCACGTCTGGATAACAACATCTTTGGTCTGGCACGCGCCAACGGCGACCGTTTGAATCTCAAACCAGGTGTCAGCCTGCCGCTGTACTGGACCTATGGTTTCTTCAAGCCATCGCTCAAGTACCAGTACACACAGTATCAACTGGATCTGGACGGCCGCGGCAAAAGCGAAATCGCTTCGCAAAGCGCGGAGCAGGACAGGCTCAACGGCACATTCAGCAGCAACCAGAACCGTGGGGTACCGATCGCCAGCATCGACAGCGGTCTTTACTTTGACCGCAACACTTCCTGGTTCGGAAAAAACTACCGTCAGACCCTGGAACCGCGTCTGTTCTACCTCTATGTACCTGAGGAAGACCAGAAGGATATTCCAGTGTTCGACACCAGCGAATACACCTTCAATTACGCGTCGCTCTTCCGTGACAACCGTTTCTCCGGCTCCGACCGTGTCGGCGACGAGAACAAACTGTCCTTGGGCGTGACCAGCCGCTGGATCGAAGACAATGGTTTCGAACGTCAACGCATCAGCGTCGGCCAAGCCTTGTACTTCAAGGACCGTAAAGTCCAACTGCCAGGCATTGCTTTCGATGATCGTGACGATGCGAAGGCCAACGTTTCGCCATATGCACTGGAATACGAATACCGCTGGAACCGCGACTGGCGTACCACGGCCGACTACAACTGGGACCCGGACAGCCGCAGCCCTCGCTCGGGCAGCGCGATGTTCCACTACCAGCCTGAAGACAACCCGAACAAGGTCATCAACGCCGGCTATCGCTATCGCAATGACCAGGTCCGTTATGACCAGAACACCGGTAAATGGTCGGTGGGCGGTGGCGATTACGGCACCCCGGGCCAACCTGGCTACGTGAAGGACTACTACAAGATCAAACAGCACGACTTCTCGGTGATCTGGCCGATCGTGCCGCAATGGAACGCTATCAGCCGCTGGCAGTATGACTACAACCGCAACCGTACCCTGGAAGCCTTTGGTGGTTTCGAGTACGACAACTGCTGCTGGAAACTACGCCTGATCAACCGTTACTGGGTTTCCTATGACGAATTCAGTCAGGAAGCTCCACAAAACGAAAAAGGCGACCACGGCGTCTTCCTCCAAATTGTTCTGAAGGGACTCGGCGGCCTCACTGGCGCCAAAGTAGAGAGTTTCCTCGACAAAGGCATCCAAGGTTATCGTGAACGTGAAGACCAAGCTTTCTGATTGTCTGCGCCCGCTGATGCTGGGCGCGCTGTTCCTGGGTACCGCGGCCAACGCCGCGGTACAGTCCATCGATAAAGTGGTGGCCATCGTCGACAATGACGTGGTCATGCAGAGCCAACTGGACCGGCGCGTTCACGAAGTTCAGCAAACCATCGCCAAACGCGGTGCTGCCGTACCGCCTACCGGCGTACTGGATCAGCAGGTGCTCGAGCGTCTGATCGTCGAAAACCTGCAATTGCAGATCGGCGAGCGTTCCGGCATCCGCATTACCGATGAAGAGCTGAACCAGGCTGTCGGCACCATTGCCCAGCGCAACAACATGTCGATCGAACAATTCCGCGCCGCTTTGGCTCGCGACGGCCTGTCTTATGACGATGCCCGTGACCAGATCCGCCGTGAAATGATCATCAGCCGTGTGCGTCAGCGCCGTGTGGCGGAACGCATCCAGGTGTCCGAGCAGGAAGTGAAGAACTTCCTGGCATCCGATCTGGGCAAAATGCAGCTGTCCGAAGAGTTCCGCCTGGCCAACATCCTGATTCCTACGCCGGAAAGCGCCAACTCCGACGCGATTCAGAATGCCGCCAAGCAAGCCGATGCGGTTTACCAGCAACTCAAGCAAGGCGCTGACTTCGGTCAGTTGGCAATCGCCAAGTCCGCCAGCGAAACCGCGCTGGAAGGCGGCGACATGGGCTGGCGTAAAGCCGCTCAACTGCCACCTCCGTTCGATCGTTTGCTCGGCACCATGGCCGTTGGCGACGTGACCCAGCCAATGCGCACCCCGGGCGGCTTCATTATCCTGAAGATCCTCGACAAGCGTGGCGGCGAATCCCAGGTGCGTGACGAAGTCCACGTGCGGCACATCCTGGTCAAACCGAGTCCGATTCGCGACGAAGAAAAAACCAAGGCCCTGGCTCAGTCGCTCTATACCCGTATCGCAGCGGGCGAAGATTTCGGCGAGCTGGCGAAAAGCTTCTCGGAGGATCCGGGTTCCGCCCTCAACGGTGGCGACCTGAACTGGATCGACCCGAACGCGCTGGTGCCTGAATTCCGCGAAGTGATGGCCAAGACCCCCCAAGGTCAGCTGTCCAAGCCGTTCAAGACCCAATATGGCTGGCACGTACTGGAAGTTCTTGGCCGCCGCGCCACCGACAGCACCGCCCAGGCCCGCGAGCAGCAAGCCATGACCGTACTGCGTAACCGCAAATACGACGAAGAGCTGCAAACCTGGCTGCGTCAGATCCGTGACGAAGCGTACGTAGAAATCAAACTCCCTGGTGCAGACCAGGCAGCGCAGTGAAACCCAAGCGTTTCGCGCTGACCCCCGGCGAACCAGCCGGCATAGGTCCCGACCTGTGCCTGCTGCTCGCCTCGCAAGCCCAGCCACATCCCCTGATTGCCATTACCAGCCGCGACCTGCTCCTTGAGCGGGCCGCGCAGCTGGGCGTGGTTGTCGATCTGCTGCCGGTAACACCGGACAGCTGGCCGGATGCTCCTGCACCCGCCAACAGCCTGTATGTGTGGGATACGCCCCTCAACGCCAAGGTCACCGCCGGGCAACTGGACAAGGCCAATGCGGCTTTCGTTCTGGAAACCCTGACCCGTGCTGGCCAGGGCTGTCTGGATGGGCATTTCGCCGGCATGATCACCGCGCCGGTGCACAAGGGCGTGATCAACGAATCCGGGATCGCCTTTTCCGGGCACACGGAGTTTCTCGCTGACCTGACCCACACCGCGCAAGTGGTGATGATGCTCGCCACCCGCGGTTTGCGCGTGGCGCTGGTCACCACTCACCTGCCTCTTCGCGAGATTGCCGACGCGATCACGCCGGAGCGGCTGGAGCGGGTCACGCGGATCCTGCACACCGATCTGAAAGAAAAATTCGGCATCGCCCAGCCACGCATCCTGGTTTGCGGGCTCAACCCGCACGCCGGTGAAGGCGGTCATCTGGGCCATGAAGAAATCGACATCATCGAACCTACATTAGAGCGCCTGCGCGGCGAGGGCATGGACCTTCGCGGCCCCCTGCCCGCCGACACTCTGTTTACCCCCAAATATCTGGAGCACTGCGACGCGGTGCTGGCGATGTACCACGACCAGGGCTTGCCTGTGCTGAAATACAAAGGCTTCGGCGCGGCAGTCAACGTGACCCTCGGCTTGCCGATCATCCGCACATCGGTCGACCACGGCACCGCCCTGGACCTGGCCGGCAGCGGCAACATCGACACCGGCAGCCTGCAAGTCGCCCTGGAAACCGCCTACCAGATGGCCGAGACCCGTTTATGACCGAGCATTACCAACACCGGGCGCGCAAGCGCTTCGGCCAGAACTTCCTGCACGATGCCGGCGTTATCGATCGCATCCTGCGCTCCATTCACGCCAAACCTGAAGACCGCCTGCTGGAAATCGGTCCGGGCCAGGGTGCATTGACCGCCGGCCTGCTCAACAGCGGCGCTCAACTGGACGTCGTAGAGCTGGACAAGGACCTGATCCCGATTCTCAATCAGCAGTTCGCCGGCAAGAGCAACTTCAACCTGCATCAGGGTGACGCGCTGAAGTTCGACTTCAACAGCCTGAACGCTGCGCCAAACAGCCTGCGAGTGGTCGGTAACCTGCCGTACAACATCTCGACGCCGCTGATCTTTCATCTGCTGAACAACGCCAACCTGATTCGCGACATGCACTTCATGCTGCAAAAGGAAGTGGTCGAACGTCTGGCTGCGGGTCCGGGTGGCGGTGACTGGGGTCGCCTGTCGATCATGGTTCAGTACCATTGCCGGGTCGAGCATCTGTTCAACGTCGGCCCGGGTGCGTTCAATCCTCCGCCGAAAGTCGACTCCGCGATCGTGCGCCTGGTGCCCCACGCGGTACTGCCGCACCCGGCCAAGGATCATCGCCTGCTGGAGCGCGTTGTGCGTGAAGCCTTCAACCAGCGCCGCAAGACCCTGCGCAACACACTGAAACTTTTGCTGAGCAATGCCGAAATCGAAGCCGCCGGCGTCGATGGCAGCTTGCGCCCCGAGCAGCTCGACCTGGCCGCCTTCGTACGCCTGGCCGACAAGCTCAGTGAACAAGCCCTACAAAAGCCTGCCACTGACTGACAGGCGATGAGCGCTATCGGGTAGGACGCCACTCTGGTTTACTACCCGATACTTGGCCTAGACTGAGTTCTATCAGCTACGCCCCGCGTTCCGCTTCGTTTCTAAGGCCTTTTGCATGTCCGATCCTCGTTACCAGGTCGACGTCAGCGTCGTCACCCGCTATCTGGCAGAACAATCGCAACCCGAGCAAGACCGCTTTGCCTTCGCCTACACCATCACCGTGCAAAACAATGGCCTGCTACCCGCCAGACTGCTTTCACGGCATTGGGTCATCACCGACGGTGACGGCCATGTCGAGGAGGTTCGCGGTGCGGGCGTCGTCGGCCAGCAGCCGTTGATCGAGGTGGGCAAGAGCCACACGTACAGCAGCGGCACCGTCATGACATCCAAGGTCGGCACGATGCAGGGCACCTACCAGATGCTCGCCGAAGACGGTAAGCACTTCGACGCCATCATCGCGCCGTTCCGTCTGGCGGTCCCAGGGGCGTTGCACTGATGGCGACGTATGCCGTCGGTGATGTGCAAGGTTGCCTTGAACCGCTCAAATGCCTGCTCGAGCAAGTGGCCTTCGACCCTGCCCGAGATCGCCTGTGGCTGGTGGGTGATCTCGTCAACCGTGGCCCACAGTCGCTGGAAACCCTGCGCTTCCTCTATGGCATCCGCGAGTCGCTGGTATGCGTACTCGGCAACCATGACCTGCACTTGCTGGCCGTCGGGCAAAACATCGAGCGCCTGAAGAAAGCCGATACCTTGCGTGAGATCCTCGAAGCACCCGATAGCGCGGACCTGCTGGAGTGGGTTCGCCAGCAAAAGCTCATGCACTACGATGAACAACGCGATATTGCCCTGGTCCATGCCGGTATCCCGCCGCAATGGTCGCTGCGCAAAGCCTTGAAGTGCGCCGCCGAAGTCGAAGAAGCCCTGCACGATGACAACCGCTTCGCGCCTTACCTTGACGGCATGTACGGCAACGAGCCGGTGAAATGGAATAGCGACCTCAAAGGCGCCGCCCGCCTGCGAGTCATCACCAACTATTTCACCCGGATGCGTTTTTGCACCGGCGACGGCAAACTCGACCTCAAGGGTAAGGAAGGCATCGACACCGCACCGCCGGGCTATGCGCCGTGGTTCGCGCACAAGGAGCGTAAAACCAAAGGCCTGAAGATCATCTTCGGCCATTGGGCGGCGCTCGAAGGCCAGTGCAACGAACCGGGGCTCTTTGCCCTCGACAGCGGTTGCGTCTGGGGTGGTGCCATGACCCTGATGAATGTCGACACCTTCGAGCGCCTGCAATGCAAGTGTGACGCCCATGGCCACCTTCGACCGGCAGTCGCCACCTCTATTCCCGAACAAACGTCAGCCAGCGCCCCGCGCTAGACTGCGCTTTCAGCCGAGCCACAGGAGCCCGCCATGAGCGAATTCAAACGTATCCCCCCAGAACAGGCCCAGGCCCTGCGCGAACAAGGCGCGGTGGTGGTTGATGTCCGCGACCCGGCAACATTTGCCGCGCTGCACATCACCGGTTCGAAGCATCTGGACAACCATTCTCTGCATGCTTTCATCCAGGGCGCCGATCTGGATGCGCCGACGGTAGTGGTCTGCTATCACGGAAATTCCAGCCAGGGCGCAGCTGCTTATCTGATCAGCCAGGGCTTTTCCGACGTCTACAGCATGGACGGCGGTTTTGAGCTGTGGCGTACGACCTATCCTTCGGAAACGGCGCAAGGCACTTCCGAATAATTATTTTGTAATGCGCAAGCCCCGGCCCCCGTGGGCTCGCGCGATTACAGACGAACGGTCTGCCACAACTAATTACGTATCTTGCCTTTACCTCCCAAATTCCCAACTATCCTTAAGCGCAGGCCATCCAAAACAGGGGAGAGCCGGTACACCGGCGCACGGGTCATCGGGAGTAGCTTTCGGAGTAGTCAGCTCCGGAAGAGTTCTGGGGGGTAAACAGCAACTGCCTGTTCGGTTGCTGCCAGCATCGACTGAGTGATCCGGCGTCGGCTCCACGTATCGAGCGAGGTGACGTCATGAGTATCTTTAGCCACTTCCAACAACGCTTCGAGTCCACGCGCCAGGAAGAACTCTCGCTGCAAGAGTATCTGGAACTGTGCAAAAAGGACCGCAGCGCCTACGTTTCCGCGGCCGAGCGTCTATTGCTGGCCATCGGCGAACCGGAACTGCTCGACACCTCAACCAACTCGAGGCTGTCGCGCATCTTTTCCAACAAGGTGATCCGCCGCTATCCGGCCTTTGAAGACTTCCACGGGATGGAAGAATGCATCGACCAGATCGTGTCGTATTTCCGCCATGCCGCTCAGGGTCTGGAAGAAAAGAAACAGATCCTCTACCTGCTGGGCCCAGTCGGTGGCGGTAAATCATCTTTGGCCGAAAAGCTCAAACAGCTGATCGAGAAAGTGCCCTTTTACGCAATCAAGGGCTCGCCGGTTTTCGAGTCGCCCCTGGGTCTGTTCAACGCCACTGAAGATGGCGCGATCCTAGAGGAAGACTTCGGCATTCCCCGGCGCTACCTCAACACCATCATGTCGCCATGGGCCACCAAGCGCCTGGCCGAATTCGGCGGCGACATCAGCCAGTTCCGCGTGGTGAAACTCTATCCGTCGATCCTCAACCAGATTGCAGTTGCGAAAACCGAGCCGGGCGATGAAAACAACCAGGACATCTCGGCACTGGTGGGCAAGGTCGATATTCGCAAACTGGAAGAGTTCCCGCAGAACGACGCCGATGCCTACAGCTATTCGGGCGCGCTGTGCCGGGCCAACCAGGGCCTGATGGAATTCGTCGAAATGTTCAAGGCACCGATCAAGGTGCTGCACCCATTGCTGACGGCCACTCAGGAAGGCAACTACAACAGCACCGAAGGCTTGGGGGCAATTCCGTTCACCGGGATTCTGCTGGCCCACTCCAACGAATCGGAATGGCACACCTTCCGGAACAACAAGAACAACGAAGCCTTCATCGACCGGATCTATATCGTCAAAGTGCCGTATTGCCTGCGCGTCAGCGACGAGGTGAAGATCTACGACAAGCTGCTGTTCAACAGCTCGCTGGCCAAGGCCCATTGCGCACCCGACACGCTGAAAATGCTCGCTCAGTTCACCGTGCTCTCGCGCCTTAAAGAGCCGGAAAACTCCAACATCTACTCCAAGATGCGCGTGTATGACGGCGAAAACCTCAAGGACACCGATCCGAAGGCCAAGTCGATCCAGGAATACCGCGATGCAGCAGGTGTCGACGAAGGCATGAACGGTCTGTCGACCCGCTTCGCCTTCAAGATCCTGTCGAAGGTCTTCAACTTCGATCCACACGAAATCGCCGCCAACCCGGTGCATCTGCTCTACGTGCTGGAACAGCAGATCGAACAGGAACAATTCCAGGCCGAGACCCGCGAACGCTATCTGCGCTTCCTGAAAGAGTACCTGGCGCCGCGTTACATCGAATTCATCGGCAAGGAGATCCAGACTGCCTACCTCGAGTCTTACAGCGAGTACGGCCAGAACATCTTCGATCGCTATGTGCTGTACGCCGACTTCTGGATTCAGGATCAGGAATACCGCGATCCGGAAACCGGCGAGATCCTCAACCGCGTAGCCCTGAACGAGGAACTGGAGAAAATCGAGAAACCGGCCGGCATCAGCAATCCGAAGGATTTCCGCAACGAAATCGTCAACTTCGTACTGCGCGCCCGTGCCAACAACAACGGCAAGAACCCAACCTGGCTCAGCTACGAAAAACTGCGGGTGGTCATCGAGAAGAAAATGTTCTCCAACACCGAGGACCTTCTGCCAGTCATCAGCTTCAACGCCAAGGCCAGCAAAGAGGACCAGCAGAAGCACAACGACTTCGTCACACGGATGGTCGAGCGGGGCTACACCGACAAACAGGTACGACTGCTGTCCGAGTGGTACTTGCGGGTCAGAAAATCACAGTAACCCGCTGCCGGTCAGACCGGTTGTCGTTAGCCAGAGGCCTGTGTACGCATTTTCTGTTACACAGACCTCTGGGAGGTGTTCGAAAGTCGGTAACGAGGTTCAGGCAGCATCCAGAAGCGCTTGGGGGAGCGTGAACATCCCTCGGCACAGGTCGATGCTGCATAACCGCTCGCCCCTTTCAGGACAGCTTCTAAGGAGCAGTCATGAGCTATGTGATCGACCGACGTCTCAATGGCAAGAACAAGAGCACGGTAAACCGTCAGCGGTTTCTGCGGCGCTACCGTGATCACATCAAAAAGGCCGTCGAAGAGGCGGTAGGCCGGCGTTCCATTACCGATATGGAACACGGCGAGCAAATCAGCATTCCCGGCCGCGACATCGACGAGCCGGTGCTTCACCATGGCCGGGGCGGCAAGCAGACCATCGTGCACCCGGGCAACAAGGAGTTCACCAGCGGCGAGCACATTGCCCGTCCGCCCGGAGGTGGCGGCGGCAGAGGCCCCGGTAAGGCCGGTAACTCGGGTGAAGGGATGGACGAGTTCGTCTTCCAGATCACCCAGGAAGAATTCCTCGAATTCATGTTCGAGGACCTTGAACTGCCTAACCTGGTCAAACGTCACCTGACCGGCACCGACACCTTCAAGACCGTACGCGCGGGCATCAGCAACGAGGGCAACCCGTCACGGATCAACATTATCCGTACGCTGCGCTCGGCCCATGCCCGGCGAATCGCCCTGTCCGGCAGCAGCCGGGCAAAACTGCGCGAAGTCAAAGAGGAGCTCGCCCGGCTTAGACGGGAGGAGCCGGACAACTTCGGCGACATCCAGGAACTCGAAGCGGAAATCGAGAAGCTCAGTGCGCGCATTCACCGAGTGCCATTTCTCGACACCTTTGACCTCAAGTACAACCTGTTGATCAAACAGCCGAACCCGAGCTCCAAAGCAGTGATGTTCTGCCTGATGGACGTGTCCGGCTCCATGACCCAGGCGACCAAGGACATCGCCAAGCGCTTCTTCATCCTGCTGTACCTGTTCCTCAAGCGGAACTACGACAAAATCGACGTCGTGTTCATCCGCCACCACACCAGTGCCCGCGAAGTGGATGAGGAGGAGTTTTTCTACTCCCGGGAAACCGGCGGTACCATCGTTTCCAGCGCCCTTAAACTGATGCAGGAGATCATGGCCGAGCGTTATCCGAGCAATGAGTGGAATATCTATGCCGCCCAGGCGTCCGACGGCGATAACTGGAACGACGACTCGCCGATCTGCCGCGACATTCTGATCAATCAGATCATGCCGTTCGTGCAGTACTACACTTATGTAGAGATTACCCCGCGCGAACACCAGGCCCTGTGGTTCGAGTACGAACGCATCGCCGAAGCCTTCTCTGACACTTTTGCCCAGCAGCAACTGGTCTCGGCCGGGGATATCTATCCGGTCTTCCGTGAACTCTTCCAGCGCAGGTTAGTGACATGACCGCCAAAGAGCAAAAGCGCCAACCCATTTCCACCGGCTCCGAATGGACGTTCGAGCTGATCCAGGCCTACGACCGCGAAATCAGTCGTCTCGCGGCCCGCTATGCGCTCGATACCTACCCCAACCAGATCGAAGTCATCACTGCCGAACAGATGATGGACGCCTACGCCTCTGTGGGCATGCCCCTGGGTTATCACCATTGGTCCTATGGCAAACACTTCCTAAGTACCGAAAAATCCTACAGCCGCGGCCAGATGGGGCTGGCCTACGAGATTGTGATCAACTCGGACCCTTGCATCGCCTATCTGATGGAAGAAAACACCATCTGCATGCAGGCCCTGGTGGTGGCTCACGCCTGCTATGGCCATAACAGCTTCTTCAAGGGTAATTACCTGTTCCGCACCTGGACCGACGCCAGCTCGATCATCGATTACCTGGTGTTCGCCAAGCAGTACATCATGCAGTGCGAAGAACGCCACGGTATCGACGCGGTAGAGGACTTGCTCGATTCCTGCCATGCGCTGATGAATTACGGGGTCGACCGTTACAAACGCCCTTATCCGATTTCCGCCGAAGAAGAACGCCGTCGGCAGAAGGATCGGGAAGAACATCTGCAAAAGCAGATCAACGATTTGTGGCGGACCATTCCAAAAGGCGCGGACAAATTCAGCGACAAGGACAACGCACGCTTCCCCGCCGAGCCTCAGGAAAACATCCTGTATTTCATCGAAAAACACGCCCCGCTGCTGGAGCCATGGCAACGTGAAATCGTGCGGATCGTGCGCAAGATCGCCCAGTATTTTTATCCACAGCGCCAGACACAGGTGATGAACGAAGGCTGGGCCACCTTCTGGCACTACACCTTGATGAACGACTTGTATGACGAAGGCCTGGTCACCGATGGCTTCATGATGGAGTTCCTGACGTCCCATACCAGCGTGGTGTTCCAGCCGGGCTTCGACAGTCCCTACTACAGCGGAATCAACCCCTACACCCTCGGTTTTGCCATGTATCGCGATATCCGGCGGATATGCGAACAGCCTACCGAAGAGGACTACCGCTGGTTCCCGGAAATCGCCGGCACAGACTGGCTGTCCAGCATCAAATTCGCCATGAGCAGCTTCAAGGACGAGAGCTTCATCCTGCAGTACCTGTCACCCAAGGTGATCCGCGACCTGAAGCTGTTCAGCATCCTCGATGACGACCAAAAGGATGATCTGCTGGTTCCGGCGATCCACGACGAAGAGGGCTATCGAACCATCCGCGAAACCCTGGCGGCGCAATACAACCTGGGCAATCGCGAACCCAACATCCAGATCTACAGCATCGACCGGCGCGGGGACCGCTCGCTGACCCTGCGTCACCAGCAGCACGACCGCAAGCCGCTCGGCGATTCCACCGAGGAAGTGCTCAAGCACCTGCATCGGCTCTGGGGCTTCGACATTCACCTGGAAACCCTGCAAGGGGATCAGGTGGTGAAAACCCACCATGTTCCACCCAGAAGCGAACACGGCGAGGGAGACTACGGCCGGCTAGACTTGGCTGTCATTCATCTTTGATCCTGTTTCGGCCTCCGGAAGTTCGACGCAAAGGTTATTCTGTCGGGCTAACGGAGGTTTTTTATGCAGATTTATAAAGTCGGTGGTGCGGTACGCGATCGCCTGCTGGGCAGGCCTGTCACCGATATCGACTGGGTCGTGGTAGGCGCCACCACCGAAGAAATGCTCGCCAAGGGCTTTCGCCCGGTGGGTGCGGATTTTCCGGTATTTCTTCACCCCAAAAGCGGTGAGGAATACGCCCTCGCCCGCACCGAACGCAAAAGCGGGCGCGGTTACGGCGGCTTCACCTTTCACGCCAGCCCCGAAGTCACGCTCGAAGAAGACCTGATTCGTCGTGACCTGACGATCAACGCCATGGCCGAAGACGATCAGCAGAACCTGACCGACCCCTACCATGGCCAGCGGGATCTCGAGGCTCGCCTGCTTCGTCACGTTTCCCCCGCGTTCGCCGAAGATCCGCTCCGCGTTCTGCGCGTTGCCCGCTTCGCCGCGCGTTATGCAGGACTGGGCTTCACCGTCGCCCCCGAGACACTGGCGCTGATGAGGCAACTCAGCGAATCGGGTGAACTGGAGGCACTGACCGCGGAACGCAGCTGGAAAGAAATCGCCCGTGCGCTGATGGAAGACCAACCCCAGGTGTTCATCCAGGTGCTGCGCGAGTGCGGTGCGCTCAAAGTGCTAATGCCGGAAGTCGATGCGCTGTTCGGTGTACCGCAACCCGAGGCCCATCACCCGGAAATCGACACAGGCGTGCATACCCTGAGCGTGCTGGAGCAAGCGGCACAGCACAAACAACCGCTGACCGTGCGCTGGGCCTGCCTGCTGCACGACTTGGGCAAAGGACTGACGCCCGAGGAGGAATGGCCCCGCCACATCGCCCACGAGCACAAAGGCCTGAAGCTGATCAAAGCGATCAACGAGCGCTTCAAGGCACCGAAGGATTGTCAGGAATTGGCACTGCTGGTGGGCGAGTATCACACCCATGGCCACCGGGCTCTGGAGCTGAAACCGTCGACCCTGCTGGAGTTGCTGCAGAGTTTCGACGTCTATCGTCGACCTCAGCGCTTTGAGGAGTTTATTGCGGCGTGCGAGATGGACGCTCGAGGGCGCAAAGGCCTGGAGCAGCGAAGTTATCCACAGGCGGATTATTTGCGCGGTGCGGCGACTGCAGCGCGAAGCGTGGCGGTTCAGCCGTTGCTGGAGAAGGGATTCAAGGGGCCGGAGTTGGGCGAGGCGATCAAGCGCGAGCGGCTCAAGGCGTTGAAGGCTTACAAAGACGCGGCGTCAGCCTGAAAAGCTTCGCGGGCAAGCCTCGCTCCTACAGGTTGGTGCCGTTCATACAATCGACGTCAAACTTGTAGGAGCGAGGCTTGCCCGCGAAGGCGTCAGCAAGATCACAGCAGATTCAAGGGGGTCAACTGCTGGCCACGCCACTCAAAAGCCACCGGCGCCAACACCTGATCGATCCGCGCCTCGCTCCACAAGGTCGCAAAGCTTTTGCCTACGCCCGGATGCACTCTGTCCGGCGCAATCAGCGACAACGGCCACAGCACGAAGGCATTTTTCAGAATCTCTGCCCTGGGCAAGATCAAGCCATCGAAGTTACCCACCAGGTCGCCGAACAGCAGCACGTCGATATCCAGCGGCAAGCCCTTGCGGTCCGGCGCGTAACGGCCGTTATCCGCTTCGATGAATTTCAGCCGTCGATCCAGCTCCATCAACGGTAGATCGGTATAGGCCGAGACCACAAAGTTGAAAAACGGCCCGCTCTTGATCCCCACCGGCTGGCTTTCGAACACCGCCGAGCAGCGCATATCCACCAGGAAACCCGCCAGGGCGTCCAGGCCAGCCTGCAAATGGGATTCGCGCTCGATGTTGCTACCGAGCCCGAGGTACACCTGAGTCAGCGACATCCGCGCTCGATCTCCACACCCACGCCCTTGGCCGCCGGAACGGCACCTGGCTTAGTCAGCTTGAGGTGCATCCAGGTGATCTTGAACTCACTCATCAGCACTTCTGTCAGACGCTCGGCAAACGTCTCGACCAGCTGGAACTGCGCCTGCTCGGCAAAAGCCTGGATGCGTGACGAAACGCTCGCGTAGTCAAGCGCCAGGGTCAGGTCATCACCAGCAGCGGCCGGACGATTGTCCCAGGCGAAGCTCAGATCAAGTCGCAGACACTGTCGGATGCCTCGTTCCCAGTCGTAGGCACCAATCACGGTGTCGACTTCCAGGCCCTCGATAAACACTCTGTCCAAGCACTTCTCTCCGCTGCACGACAAGGGCGCAATGCGCCGTTAGAATCAGGGCGTCCTCGCCCGGAATAGTTAGCATGTTTTGGTCACTGGCGATTTTCGCCTACCTGCTCGGCTCTCTGTCCTTCGCCATTTTGCTCAGCCGCCTGACCGGTAACCCCGATCCGCGAATGAGTGGCTCGGGCAATGCCGGTGCCACCAATATGTTTCGTCTGGCCGGCAAAAAACTCGCCATCCTGACCTTGCTCGGCGACCTCTGCAAAGGCCTGCTGCCAGTGCTGGTCGCAGGTGCAATGGGCCTTTCACTGCAGGAACAGGCCTGGATCGGCGTCTTCGCCGTCATCGGTCACCTGTTTCCACTGTACTTCCGCTTTCGCGGCGGCAAGGGTGTCGCCACCGCGGCCGGCATGCTGCTGGGGCTCTATCCACCCGCTGCGCTGCTGGCGGTCTGTGCCTGGCTGTTGACGTTCTACCTGACCCGCACCAGCTCACTCGCCGCCCTGATTGCCACACCCCTGACCCTGCCGCTGCTCGCCTGGCAAGAACCGGCGGCACTGCTGCCCATGAGCGCACTCACGGGGCTGATCGTCTGGCGTCATCGCGGCAATCTACGCGACCTGTTTGCCGGGCGCGAACGGCATTTTTAAATACCGCACGTGAGCGCCACTCATCACAGCGCCGACAACTGCTCCATCGGCCAGCGCGCCTGCACGCTGATTGCCAGGCTTTCGTGCTGACCGGCCCGCAAGCGCTGGCAGCCGGCAAACGCAATCATCGCACCGTTGTCGGTGCAGAACTCCGGACGGGCATAAAACACATCGCCCCTCATGTCGCCGAGCATTTTTTCCAGTGACGTACGCAACGCCTTGTTGGCGCTGACGCCGCCAGCGATCACCAGACGCTTCATGCCAGCCTGTTTCAGGGCACGCTTGCACTTGATGGTCAAAGTCTCCACCACGGCCTGCTGGAACGCCAGCGAGATGTCGCAACGGGCTTGCTCGCCGTCGTCCCCGGCGCTGACGCATTGCTGCCAGGTGTTCAAGGCGAAGGTTTTCAAACCGCTGAAGCTAAACGCCAGGCCCGGACGATCACACATCGGACGCGGGAAGACGAAACGTCCGTCAACGCCTTGCGCCGCCAGACGAGCGATCTCCGGACCGCCCGGGTAATTGAGGCCCATCATTTTTGCAGTTTTGTCGAACGCTTCGCCGGCGGCATCGTCGAGGGTCTCGCCCAAGAGCGTGTACTGACCGATCCCATCGACCTGAACCAGCTGCGTATGACCGCCCGAGACCAACAAAGCGACGAACGGGAACTCCGGTGGCTGCGGCTCCAGCATCGGCGCCAGCAAGTGACCTTCCATGTGGTGCACGCCCAGTGCCGGGATACCCCAGGCAAAAGCCAGCGCCTGCGCGCAGGAAGCCCCTACCAGCAGGGCTCCGACCAGGCCGGGGCCGGCGGTATAAGCGATGGCGTCGATCTCGGTCGGCACGCAGTCGGCCTCCGCCAGCACCTGACGGATCAAGGGCAGCATGCGTTTGACGTGATCGCGCGAAGCCAGCTCCGGCACAACGCCGCCATAAGCGCGATGCAGGTCGATCTGACTGAACAGCGCATCGGCCAACAACCCGCGTTCACTGTCGTAAAGTGCGACACCGGTTTCGTCGCAAGAGGTTTCTAATCCCAGTACTAGCATGGGTTTGCGCCTTGTAGAGGCTGAATTCGAAGGCGCGCATAATAGTCGTCGCGTGATGCCCCGACCAGCGGTTTTCGATCAGAGGCTTTGCATTCCGAGCGATGAGGGGTTAACATCCGCAACCCTTAAAAACCGACGTCTTCAAGTGCTCTTTTGCCGCGAGGATGTTGACCCCGGTAATGAATGAAGGTAGCTCTGGATGCCAGCCGTCAAAGTTAAAGAGAACGAACCCTTCGACGTAGCTCTGCGTCGTTTCAAGCGCTCCTGCGAAAAAGCCGGTGTACTGGCTGAAGTTCGTAGCCGCGAATTTTACGAGAAGCCTACTTCTGAGCGTAAGCGCAAAGCAGCAGCCGCTGTTAAGCGTCACGCCAAGAAAGTACAGCGCGAACAGCGCCGCGCCGTTCGTCTGTACTAATACACAGACGATCGTAGCAAGCTTCTGCCAAGCCCGGCCCTCAGCCGGGCTAATGGCATTTGCGGACAACGCTTGATGCTTCACCGTCAAAGCCGCAGACGCGACCGAGACAAACCTGCTTCACAGCGTCAGACCTGGCTCTTTTGCCAGCGGTGCACGTCTTTTCTGACGAGCCTTTCAAGGCTACTGACGAGCACACCCACTGATTCCTCTCACGACGATCAGCCCAAGGCGCCTTCTTGCGTGCCCGCTTATTGAGCTATCCGAGGCCATAGATTGGCCGTCGCCGGACTCAGCGAAACACTTTCGAATAGTCGAATGCTGATTGGTACTAACGTCAGTGGATTTTCGGCAGATACACTTCCCGACAGCGATTACGCAGACGACACCGGTCGAGCCGCACACCCTGCGCGCCTCAAACAACGACCTGCGTTCGGCCGCACTTCGTTTCGGGTCCATTTCAGCGCAGATGACGAGAACGCCATGGCCGGGCTAATTCCCCAGAGCTTCATTGACGACCTTCTGAACCGCACCGACATCGTCGATGTGGTCAGCTCGCGCCTGCAAATGAAAAAGGCCGGCAAGAACTACACTGCCTGCTGCCCATTTCACAAAGAGAAAACCCCCTCCTTCAGCGTCAGCCCCGATAAACAGTTCTATTACTGCTTCGGTTGCGGCGCTGGCGGTAACGCCCTCGGCTTCATCATGGACCACGACAACCTGGACTTCCCCCAGGCGGTCGAAGAACTGGCCAAAGCCGCCGGCATGGAAATCCCCCGCGAAGAAAGCGGCCGACCGCACAAACCGCGGCAGCCCACCGATTCGCCGCTGTATCCGCTGCTCACCGCTGCCGCCGATTTTTACCGCCAGGCCCTGAAAAGCCATCCGGCGCGCAAAGCGGCCGTGGATTACTTGAAAGGTCGTGGATTGACCGGCGAAATTGCTCGGGATTTCGGCCTCGGTTTCGCTCCGCCCGGCTGGGATAATCTGTTCAAGCATCTGAGCAGCGACACCCTGCAGCAAAAAGCCATGATCGATGCCGGCCTGCTGGTGGAGAACGCCGAAACCGGCAAGCGCTATGACCGCTTCCGCGATCGCGTGATGTTCCCGATCCGCGATAGCCGCGGGCGCATCATCGCCTTCGGTGGCCGGGTACTGGGCGATGACAAGCCGAAATACCTGAACTCACCGGAAACCCCGGTTTTCCATAAGGGCCAGGAACTCTATGGCCTTTACGAAGCGCGCAAGAACAACCGCAACCTCGACGAAATCATCGTCGTCGAAGGCTACATGGACGTCATCGCCCTCGCCCAGCAAGGCCTGCGCAATGCTGTGGCAACCCTGGGCACCGCCACCAGCGAAGAGCACTTGAAGCGACTGTTTCGCGTCGTGCCCAACGTGCTGTTCTGCTTTGACGGCGACCAGGCCGGCCGCAACGCCGCGTGGCGCGCACTGGAGGCGACGCTGCCGAGCTTGCAGGACGGACGGCGTGCACGCTTTCTATTCCTGCCCGAAGGCGAAGACCCGGACACACTGGTCCGCTCCGAAGGCACTGACGCCTTCCGCGCGCGGATCAATCAGCATGCACAGCCATTGGCCGATTATTTTTTCCAGCAGCTGACCGAGGAATCGGACCCGCGCTCGCTTGAAGGCAAGGCCCACATGGCTACCCTCGCCGCGCCACTGATCGACAAGGTTCCGGGCGCCAACCTACGCATTCTGATGCGCCAGCGCCTGACCGAAATTACCGGGCTCAGCGGCGAAGCCGTGAGTCAACTGGTGCAAAGCGCACCTCAGGAAGCACCACCGGCGTACGACCCGGGCATTGATTACGACGCCATGCCCGATTACAGCGACTACCATCAGCCGCAGGCGCAAGAGATGTATGTGCCGCAGCAGGAGTGGACGCCGAAAAAACCCGGCGCTGGCGGTAAGAAATGGGACAAGAAGCCGTGGGACAAGAACGGCAAACGTGGCGGCGATCGCGATCAACCGCGCGCGCCACGGGTACCGGCTGCTGTAGAGCCACCCACCCTGGCCGCCTTGCGCACGTTGCTGCATCACCCGCAACTGGCCGAAAAAGTCGAGGATGCCGGGCACTTTGCGGCCGAAGACCACACTAACACGCAACTGCTGGTCGCCCTGCTCGAAGCCGTACAGAAGAATCCCAAGCTAAACTCATTTCAACTGATTGCGCGTTGGCACGGCACTGAACAGGGCCGACTGCTGAAAGCGCTGGCAGAAAAGGAATGGCTGATTGATGGAGATAACCTTGAACAACAGTTTTTCGACACCATTACTAGCTTGTCAGCCCGCCAACGCGAGCGAAATCTGGAACAACTTCTTCGAAAAGCGCGTCAAAGTGAGTTGAGTGCCGAAGAGAAAAATCAACTGCGCGACCTTTTAAGCCGCAATGTTTGCGCATCAAACCCGACCTCAACTGGCGCGTGAGGTCATAGCTCAGGTATAATCCTCGGCTTGTTTTTTGCCCGCCAAGACCTTCAGTGGATAGGGTGTTATGTCCGGAAAAGCGCAACAGCAGTCTCGTATCAAAGAGTTGATCACACTTGGTCGTGAGCAGGGCTACCTGACTTACGCGGAGGTCAACGACCACCTGCCGGAGGATATTTCAGATCCGGAACAGGTGGAAGACATCATCCGCATGATCAATGACATGGGGATCAACGTATTCGAGGTTGCGCCAGATAAGGATTCCCTTATGCTGGCCGACGCCGATACCGACGAAGCCGCGGCCGAAGAGGCAGCAGCAGCGTTGGCAGCGGTCGAGACCGACATTGGTCGCACCACCGACCCAGTGCGCATGTACATGCGTGAAATGGGTACGGTAGAGCTCCTCACACGTGAAGGCGAAATCGAAATCGCCAAGCGTATTGAAGAGGGCATCCGCGAAGTGATGGGCGCAATCGCGCACTTCCCTGGCACGGTTGACCACATTCTCTCCGAGTACACTCGCGTCACCACCGAAGGTGGCCGCCTGTCCGACGTCCTGAGCGGTTATATCGACCCGGACGACGGCATTGCGCCGCCTGCAGCCGAAGTGCCACCGCCTGTCGACCCGAAAGCCGTGAAAGCGGACGACGACACCGACGACGATGACGCCGAAGCAAGCGATGACGAAGAAGAAGCCGAAAGCGGTCCGGATCCGGTCATCGCCGCACAGCGTTTTGGCGCTGTCGCCGATCAGATGGAAATCACCCGCAAGGCGCTGAAAAAGCACGGTCGCTACAACAAGGCTGCGATTGCCGAGCTGTTGGCCCTGGCTGAGCTGTTCATGCCGATCAAACTGGTGCCGAAGCAATTCGAAGGCCTGGTCGAGCGTGTTCGCAGCGCCCTGGATCGTCTGCGTCAGCAAGAGCGCGCGATCATGCAATTGTGCGTTCGTGATGCCCGCATGCCGCGTGCCGATTTCCTGCGCCAGTTCCCGGGCAATGAAGTCGACGAAAGCTGGAGCGATGCACTGGCCAAAGGCAAAAGCAAATACGCTGAAGCCATTGGTCGCCTGCAACCGGACATCATTCGTTGCCAGCAGAAGCTGACCGCGCTGGAAACCGAAACCGGTTTGACGATCGCCGAGATCAAGGACATCAACCGTCGCATGTCGATCGGTGAGGCCAAGGCCCGCCGCGCGAAGAAAGAGATGGTCGAAGCGAACTTGCGTCTGGTGATCTCCATCGCCAAGAAGTACACCAACCGTGGCCTGCAGTTCCTCGATCTGATCCAGGAAGGCAACATTGGCTTGATGAAAGCGGTAGACAAGTTCGAATACCGCCGTGGCTACAAATTCTCGACTTATGCCACCTGGTGGATCCGTCAGGCGATCACTCGCTCGATCGCCGACCAGGCCCGCACCATCCGTATTCCGGTGCACATGATCGAGACGATCAACAAGCTCAACCGTATTTCCCGGCAGATGTTGCAGGAAATGGGTCGCGAACCGACCCCGGAAGAGCTGGGCGAACGCATGGAAATGCCTGAGGACAAGATCCGCAAGGTATTGAAGATCGCTAAAGAGCCGATCTCCATGGAAACCCCGATCGGTGATGACGAAGACTCCCATCTGGGTGACTTCATCGAAGACTCGACCATGCAGTCGCCAATCGATGTCGCCACCGTTGAGAGCCTTAAAGAAGCGACTCGCGAAGTCCTGTCCGGCCTCACTGCCCGTGAAGCCAAGGTTTTGCGCATGCGTTTCGGTATCGACATGAATACCGACCACACCCTCGAGGAGGTTGGTAAGCAGTTCGACGTGACCCGTGAACGGATTCGTCAGATCGAAGCCAAGGCGCTGCGCAAGCTGCGCCACCCGACGAGAAGCGAGCATTTGCGCTCCTTCCTCGACGAGTGATCACAGAACCCCCGGCCCAGGCCGGGGGTTTTGCTTTATGCAGATTAAATGCCCCGCACGTCCCACCCGCCGAATAGCCCGTCTACACTCGAAGCATTCCCCCAAAGCCATAACGAGACCGTTATGCCCAGATGGTCGACCGTGCTTTTTTTGCTGTCGCTGATGACCTGGACCGCAACGGCTGGCGCGCTGACTCTGACCGACGAAGAACGTAGCTGGCTGGCGGCTCACCCGGAATTGCGCCTGGGCGTCGATGCCTCCTGGCCGCCGTTTGAGTTTCGCGACGATCATGGGCGTTATCAGGGCCTGGCAGCGGACTATATCAACGTCATCCGGCAACGGCTGGCCATCAAACTCACGCCCATCGAACCGGTCAGCTGGACTGAAGTGCTGCAGCAGGCCAAACAAGGCAAGCTAGACATCTTGCCGGGCATCATGTCGACCCCCGAGCGCCAGACCTATCTGTCGTTCACCCGCCCCTACCTCGATTTTCCGATTGTCATTCTGGCCCACGTCGGAGGCCCCCAACCGCGCAAACTCAAAGATCTGTACGGGCTGAAGATCGCCGTGGTGGAAAACTACGCTCCCCATGAACTGTTGCGCACCCAGCATCCCGACTTGAATCTGGTGGCAATGCCCAATGTCAGCTCGGCGCTGCAGGCACTTGCCACCGATGCGGTGGACGCCGTCGTGGGCGATCTTGCCTCCAGCGTCTGGAGCCTGCGCCAGCTCAAGCTCGAAGGGCTCTACGTCAGCGGTGAAACGCCCTACCGCTATCAATTGGCGATGGCCGTCCCGCCGAACGACAAGCTGCTGGTCAGTATCCTGGACAAAGTCCTGGCAGACATGAGCCCGAGTGAAATCAGTGCCATCCAAGAACATTGGGTCGGTAATGTCCTCGATCATCGAACCTTCTGGTCCGATGTGCTGATGTACGGCCTCCCAGGACTACTGCTTCTGATCGTCGTTCTGGCAGTGGTTATCCGGATCAACCGCCGACTGAGTTCGGAAATAGCCCGCAGGGTCAATCTGGAACAGGAGCTGCGCAGCAGCGAATACCATTATCGCGGGCTGGTGGAGAGTCTTTCAGCCATCGCCTGGGAAGCGCAGATCAGCGATTACACCTACAGTTACGTGTCGCCCCACGCCCAGGACCTCCTCGGTTATCCCCTGTCCCATTGGCTGATTCCGGGCTTCTGGCGCAACATCATCCACCCCGCGGACCTCACCCGGGCCCAGGCCTTCTGCGACCGTGAAGTGGCGGCCGGGCGCGATCACAGCGTCGATTACCGGGTCATCACCGCTGATGGCCGTTGCCTGTGGGTCCGCGATATCGTCAGCCTGATCGAGCACGGCCATGAACCGGTCCTGCGCGGGCTGATGATCGACATCAGCGAAGCCAAGCGCACCGAAGAGGCGCTGCGCCTGTCGGAACAGAAGTTCGCCTCAGTGTTCCAGCAATGCCCGGATATTCTGGTGATCGCACGGCTTTCCGATGGCTGCCTGCTGGAAGTCAACGAAGCGTTCGAGGAACAGATCGGCCTCAAGGCCGAAGACGTCATAGGCCAGACGGCCACCGACCTGAACATCTGGGGCGTTCCCGGCGTGGGACCGGGTTTGCTGCAGCGGTTGCAGGCCGGCAGTATCCGCAACCTGGAGATGCCCTTTCGCCGCAACAATGGCCAGGTGTTTACCGGCCTGATTTCCGCCGAGCCTTTCGACCTCGACACGACCCCGGCCCTGGTGGTCGTCGTACGAGACATCAGTCAGCTCAAGGAAACCCAGCAACAGCTGCAAACCTCCGAAGAGAAATTTGCCAAGGCCTTCCACGCCTCCCCCGACGGCTTGCTGCTGTCCCGGCAGAGCGACGGCTTGCTGCTGGAGGTCAACGAAGGTTTCAGCCGTATAACCGGGTTCAACAGTGCGATGTCGGTAGATCGGTCGGCGTTGGACCTGGGGATCTGGGTCAATCTCAACGAGCGCAAACAGATGCTCGAATTGCTGCACCGCGATGGTTTCGTCCGCGACTTCAGTTGCCACATCCGCCGCAAGGACGGGCAGATCCGGCTCTGCGAAGTTTCAAGCCGACCGCTGCCCATCGGCGATGAAGACTGCATGCTGACCATCGCCCGGGACATTACCGAGCGGCACCTGATGCAGGAAAAATTGCAACAGGCCGCCACCGTGTTCGAAAGCACCGCCGAGGGCGTCTTGATCACCGACACCCAACAGCACATCAGCGCGGTCAATCGGGCATTCACCGAAATCACCGGCTACAGCGAGACCGAAGCACTGGGCCACACCCCTCGCCTGCTCGCCTCGGGCCTGCACGACAGCGCCTTCTATGCTGCGATGTGGCATCAACTGACCGCCGAAGGTCATTGGCAAGGCGAGATTTCCAACCGGCGCAAGAACGGCGAGCTCTACCCGAGCTGGCTGACCATCAGCGCCGTGCGCAACCGGGACAAACTCATCACCCACTTTGTCGCGGTGTTCGCGGACATTTCCAGCCTCAAGCATGCGCAAGCCAAACTCGACTACCAGGCGCACCACGATCCGCTGACCGGCCTGCCGAATCGCACACTGTTCGAAAGCCGCCTGCTGACCGCGCTGAACAACCAGCAGGAAAACGGTGGCCAAGGCGCCGTGCTATTCTTGGACCTGGACCGTTTCAAACACATCAACGACAGCCTCGGTCACCCGGTCGGCGACCTGCTGCTCAAAGGCATCGCCGTACGCCTCAAGGAGCAGTTGCGCGATATCGATACCGTGGCGCGGCTGGGTGGCGACGAATTCATCATCCTGCTCCCCGGCCTGCAACAGGCCAGCGATGCCGACAACATTGCCACCAAGCTGCTCAATTGCTTCAGCGCCCCTTTCCAGGCCGGCGAGCACGAGTTTTTCATCAGCGCCAGCATCGGCACCAGCCTGTATCCCAAGGACGGCTGCGACGTTGCCACGCTGGTCAAGAACGCCGATGCCGCGATGTATCGCTCCAAGGCCAAGGGCCGTAACCGGGTTGAAAGCTACACCCGCGACCTCACCGCCCAGGCCAGCGAACGCGTGGCACTGGAGCATGAACTGCGACGCGCCATCGAGCGCAATGAGCTGTTTTTGTACTACCAACCCAAAATCAGCCTCAAGGATCATCGGCTGGTCGGTGCCGAAGCGCTGATTCGCTGGCATCACCCGACCTTTGGCGATGTGCCCCCCGAGCACTTCATTCCCCTGGCCGAAGAAAACGGCATGATCCTGCAAATCGGTGATTGGGTATTGGAGACTGCCTGCCAGCAGATGTACGAGTGGAATCAGGTCTATGAGTGCCTCGGCCCACTCTCGGTCAACCTGGCGGGCGCTCAATTACGCCAGCCGAACCTGCTCGGCCGGATCGAGCAATTGCTCAAGGACAACCGCCTCAAACCTGATTTTCTGCAACTGGAGATTACCGAAAACTTCATCATGAGCCAGGCCGAAGAAGCGCTGACGGTCCTGCACCAACTCAAACGCCTGGGCGTGCAGCTGGCGATCGATGATTTCGGCACCGGTTATTCGTCCCTGAGCTACCTCAAACGCCTGCCGCTGGACATCCTCAAGATCGACCAGTCCTTCGTCCGCGGCTTGCCGGACGACCCGCACGACGCAGCGATTGTCCGCGCAATCATCGCCCTGGGCCGCAGCATGCAATTCACCGTCATCGCCGAAGGTGTCGAAACCCATGCCCAGCAACAATTCCTCACCGCCGAAGGCTGCGAACAGATCCAGGGCTACATCGTCAGCCTGCCACTTCCCCCCGACGAATTCGCCGCGACGTTTCTTCGTATAACCGTATCGGATTTTTCGGATAGCACAGCCGAGAAACCATCGCTATAATCCGCGGCCTACTGAGGGCCTATAGCTCAGTTGGTTAGAGCAGAGGACTCATAATCCTTTGGTCCACGGTTCAAGTCCGTGTGGGCCCACCAAACAAGAAAGCCGCGCTAATGCGCGGCTTTTGCGTTTTCTGAGATTGACGTTTGGTCTTAGGGGTTTAGACCAGCCGAGCCACCAAGGCGACGACGGCAAAGGTCACTAGGGCCAGCGCGGCGCCGAGCCCAAACGGCAGTAGTATCGCTCGGGTCGCAGTGGGTGCTGGGCTACGCATGTCTTCAGCCAAAGCGGCCACGTCTCGGTGCAACTGTTCAATGCTGGCTTGAGTCGTGGGGGGTGTGGACATACTGCGTCTTCCTGTGTGGATCACGGGCCGCGCCTAATGCGCTAGCCCTAGTTGGATAAGGTGGGCTGCTCCGCGGCAAAACTCAAGCGCCGCCGATGATTGGCTGCGCTCTGGCGGGCTCGGTATTAGAGCTTGGACCACAGCCCAACGGCTGCGACGAAGGCGGTGACCAGACCCGCGCCCACCGCAAACGGATACCAAAAGGCTTCCTGTCTGAGCTTACTTTCTTCGGCCATAAACTTGCGGGTCTCGGCCATGAATTTCCGGATTTCGACTTGGAGCTTATCGAGTTCCAGATTATCGCGGTCATTCTGTAGCATCAGTCATCCTGTCGGAGCTCGGGTCGCGCCTTATGCGCTGCTCTGAGGCGGGCCGTGCATCATTATTCCTATCTGCCGTCTAGGTTATATTTTGTGCGGACGGTGGGTTATCAGATGACGTCCGCCAAGGTTGTAGGCAAACTCCGAGAATTGCGTAATGGGCGCATTTAGGCACTTTGCCGCCTTGTTGGGCTTTTCTTCGACGGGATACTCTCCAGACGTCGCTGCCAATGCAGCGATCGGGTGTGGTAACCCGGTGAAACCAGCACAACAGTGCACTCATTACGAATACAGGCAGTTTTTATGCCTGTGATCTTGATATGGCGGCTGTGCGTGGGACGCCCTCGGGCGTGCCGGTTTCCTTGGTTCCCGGTTTACCACCCTGCGTACAGCTGCCACCTTTTCGTGTGGTAACGAAAAGGGCAGCTCCTCGAACCCAGGAGTAGAACCATGACCAAAACAATTCCGCCCGCAGCTTCCGAACTGAAAACCATCGGCCTCACGCCCTTCACCTATTGCTCGGATCAGCCACTGTTCCACGTCAGCGCTGGCGTCCCCATCCTCGATGCATTGACTCAAACCTCCGACCTGCTATCCCTCGCCAAATCATTTGCCGAATGACGCAGCCTACGCAAAAGACACCGACCGCCACGCCTGGGCCGCACACTACCTGACGGCGATGAGCAAAGCGGTGATTGATGATGTGGTGAAAGTGCTGACACCTCGGCCTGCCCGGACGGCGACAGAGTCCGAGGAATAGCGCCTGCACATTACTTGAAACACGCCCCGATTTTTCGGGGCTTCCAGATCGTGATCGGGAGTTCGGATGCTTAAGCCCAAACACTTAACGTTGGAATGGCCTGCACCGGCTGCAACCGCTCAAGCATTTCACCCACCAACACAATCTCATACGTATCCGCCCCCCTACCCCACTGCTCCACAATGACCATGCGCTCCACCAAAAGCCCCGCCAATCCAGTAATCGTATCGGCCAACACCTCGACGATTTCTTGGGTGCGCAACCACAAGCGATCATTAATGTCTGTCAGCTCAGCAATGATGCGATCAGACGACGCTGGATCCGTATCGGGATAGGCGATGTTTCGAAGCAAGTACCGCAACTCTCTTATTTTTGCGTGATCCTGTTCCGCTCCAAACTCTCCTTTCAGGATGGCTACCGCTTTCGACTTATCGACGCGTTTCTCGGGCGAGTGCTTTGCAGGCAAGGTCTGCGCCATGGCGCCAGCGAAGAGGACCATTATCCGGGCTTCCAAATGTTCCTTCATGGCTTCGAGCGACGAAATGGACCGCGTCAAGGTAATGGAGGCCCCGCCATGGTGCGTCAGACCCATGGTCACTTTCAGGGTCACATCACCCGTTTCAAAACCCAGGGCTCGGGCTACGACGTAATGCCCCATTTCGTGATTGGCAATCTGCAGTGCATAGTCGCGCAGAGCCGCAGGCATGCTCTTCATTTCGATCCCCTCGCTTCACAGCCCCTGGTTGCGCATTCGACTACGAGTGACAATTTGTGTCCATCCAATTAACCCGTTGAGGGCATGGACTGCCTGTAATATGCCTGCCCATTGCTCTGTACCGCTGGAGATACCCCTTTGCCTGACACTCGCCCGCCCGTTCTCGACGAAATCGACCGCCAATTGATCGCCGCCTTGCAGATCAATGCCCGTGAAAGTGTGGCCATGCTTGCCCGGCAACTGGGCATCGCCCGGACCACCGTTACTTCGCGCCTGGCCCGGTTGGAAAAGGCCAAGGTGATCACCGGTTACGGTGTGCGACTGGGTCAGCGTGTGGTGGATGGCGGATTGCAGGCTTACGTCGGGATTACGGTGCAACCGAGGTCTGGCAAGGAAGTGCTGCGACGACTTAGCGCCATGGCTCAGGTGCAGCAGCTGTGTGCGGTGAGTGGCGAGTTTGATTATGTGGCGTGGTTGCGCACCGATTCGCCGGAGCAGCTGGATCAGTTGCTGGATCAGATCGGCAGTGTGGATGGGGTGGAGAAGACGACGACTTCGATCATCCTGAGCAGCAAGATTGATCGGGGGCAGCCGGTTTGAATTTCCGCCGGTAGGTCTTCGGTGTCTGGTCGGGCCTCTTCGCAGGCAAGCCTCGCTCCTACAATATGTAGTGATAAATCGTCATATTGATAAAACAATTAGCAAAACGACGACACATTGCGTCTTATTAACGTGTTCTACGCTCTCTAGAATGGCTGCCATCTTTTCCTATACTCAGACGCGCATCCTGCGTCGGGTCGCCAGCAAGGTCAGCCATGAACAAGAACAATCGCCATCCTGCAGACGGTAAAAAACCAGTCACTATTTTCGGCCCGGATTTTCCTTTCGCCTTCGATGACTGGATCGAGCACCCGGCCGGGCTGGGGAGCATTCCAGCGCACAATCACGGCGCCGAAGTGGCGATCGTCGGGGCTGGCATTGCCGGTCTGGTGGCCGCCTATGAACTGATGAAACTGGGCCTGAAACCAGTCGTCTACGAAGCCTCGAAAATGGGCGGTCGTCTGCGCTCCCAGGCGTTCAACGGTGCCGAAGGCATCATCGCCGAGCTCGGCGGCATGCGCTTCCCGGTGTCGTCCACTGCGTTTTATCACTACGTCGACAAACTCGGCCTCGAGACCAAGCCCTTCCCGAACCCGCTGACCCCCGCGTCTGGCAGCACGGTGATCGATCTGGAAGGCAAAACCCATTACGCACAGAAACTGGCGGATCTTCCTGCACTGTTCCAGGAAGTAGCTGACGCTTGGGCCGATGCCCTGGAAGACGGTTCTCGCTTCGGCGAGATCCAGCAGGCGATCCGCGATCGCGACGTGCCGCGCCTCAAGGAATTGTGGAACACCTTGGTGCCGTTGTGGGACGACCGCACGTTCTACGATTTCGTCGCCACCTCCAAAGCCTTCGCCAAGCTCTCCTTCCATCACCGCGAAGTGTTCGGCCAGGTCGGTTTCGGCACCGGTGGCTGGGACTCGGACTTCCCCAACTCGATGCTGGAAATCTTCCGCGTGGTGATGACCAACTGCGACGATCACCAGCACCTGGTGGTCGGCGGCGTGGAACAAGTGCCGCAAGGCATCTGGCGCCATGTGCCGGAGCGTTGCGTGCACTGGCCTGAAGGCACCAGCCTCAGCTCGTTGCACAACGGCGCGCCGCGTACCGGCGTGAAGAAAATTGCCCACGCGGCAGGCGGCCGTTTTGCGGTCACCGACAACTGGGGCGACACCCGCGAATACGCAGCGGTGCTGACCACTTGCCAGAGCTGGCTGCTGACCACCCAGATCGAGTGCGACGAGAGCCTGTTCTCGCAAAAGATGTGGATGGCCCTGGACCGTACCCGCTACATGCAGTCGTCGAAAACTTTCGTGATGGTCGACCGCCCGTTCTGGAAGGACAAAGACCCGGAAACCGGCCGCGACCTGATGAGCATGACCCTCACTGATCGCCTGACCCGTGGCACGTACTTGTTCGATAACGGCGACGACAAGCCTGGGGTGATTTGCCTGTCGTACTCATGGATGAGTGACGCCCTGAAAATGCTTCCACAGCCAGTGGAAAAGCGCGTGAAGCTGGCGCTGGATGCGCTGAAGAAGATCTACCCGAAAGTCGACATCGCCGCGCGGATCATCGGCGATCCGATCACCGTGTCGTGGGAAGCCGACCCGCATTTCCTCGGGGCCTTCAAAGGCGCGCTGCCCGGCCACTATCGCTATAACCAGCGCATGTACGCGCACTTCATGCAGGACGACATGCCGCCCGAGCAACGCGGGATTTTCATCGCCGGCGATGACGTTTCATGGACGCCGGCGTGGGTTGAAGGCGCGGTGCAGACGTCGCTCAACGCGGTATGGGGCATCATGAAACACTTCGGCGGTGAAACTCACGCCGAAAACCCGGGTCCAGGAGATGTGTTCAACGAGATCGGTCCGATCGCCCTGCCCGAGTAAGAGGAATCCGAAATGCGCGTAGCCCTTTACCAATGTCCACCGCTGCCCCTGGATGTCGCAGGCAACCTGCAACGCCTGCATCAACTGGCGCTGGAGGCCAAGGGCGCGGATTTGCTGGTGGTGCCGGAGATGTTCCTGACCGGCTACAACATCGGCATAGACGCCGTCAGCGTGCTGGCGGAGGTGCACAACGGTGAATCGGCGCAGCAAATCGCGCGTATCGCCAAGGCAACCGGGATCGCCATTCTGTATGGCTACCCGGAGCGTACCGAGGACGGGCAGATCTACAACGCCGTGCAGTTGATCGACGCCAATGGCGAGCGGCTGTGCAACTACCGCAAGACTCATCTGTTCGGCGACCTCGATCACTCGATGTTCAGCCCCGGGCCGGATGAGTTTCCGTTGGTTGAACTCAACGGCTGGAAGCTTGGCTTTTTGATCTGCTACGACCTGGAGTTCCCGGAGAACGCCCGGCGTCTGGCGTTAGCCGGTGCCGAGCTGATCCTGGTACCGACCGCGAACATGATTCCCTACGATTTCATCGCCGACGTCACCGTCCGCGCCCGGGCCTTCGAAAACCAGTGTTATGTGGCTTACGCCAACTACTGTGGGAGCGAGGGCGAGATCCAGTATTGCGGCCAGAGCAGCATCGCCGCGCCGGATGGCAGCCGTATCGCCCAGGCCGGTCTTGATGAAGCGCTGATTGTCGGTGAGCTGGATCGCCAGCTGATGATCGATTCCCGCGCAGCCAATCGCTACTTCCTCGATCGTCGTCCCGAGCTTTACGACGCGCTGAACAAGCGCTGATCCACTTAGGGGGCGTTCTCAATATGTTTCCCCGGCGCAGTGTGGAAACTCATTGAGAACGCCCCCTAATCCGCTAGCATTAGCGCTTCTCTGTTCTGGAAGTGCTCATGCCTGCGCTGAATCACCCCCACCTTCACACTGAAACCCTGGCCAACGGTCTGCGGGTGACGCTGCGTCATGCTCCCGGTTTGAAGCGCGGCGCCGCTGCGTTGCGGGTCGCTGCCGGCAGTCACGACGTGCCATCGGCCTGGCCAGGGCTGGCGCACTTTCTCGAGCATTTGCTGTTCCTGGGTACAGAGCGCTTTCCCGCAGGACAAGGGCTGATGGCCTACGTACAAGGTCATGGCGGGCAGGTAAACGCGCGAACCAGCGAACGGACGACGGACTTCTTTTTCGAACTGCCGCCCCAGACGTTCAGCGCTGGGCTGGAGCATCTGTCAGACATGCTCGCCCATCCGCGTATGAATCCGGACGATCAGCGGCGGGAACGGGAAGTGCTGCACGCCGAATTTGTCGCCTGGTCGCGGGATGCCACAGCCCAACAGCAATTCGCGCTGTTCGACGGGCTCTCGGCGGCTCACCCGTTACGGGCGTTTCATGCTGGCAACCGTTACAGCCTGCCGATTCCGCAGCCCGAGTTTCAGCAAGCGTTGAAGGACTTCCATCAGCAGTTTTATCAGACCGGGCAAATGACGTTGAGCCTGGCCGGCCCGCAGAGTCTCGAAGCATTGAAAGGGATGGCGCAGGCGTTTGCCCTTGCCATTCCCGCCGGTAAAAAAGTCCCCCAGGCAAAGCCCAGCCTGTTGATGGATTCATCGGCCAATAGTTATCAACAGGCTGGAGAACGTCGACTGGATCTGCTGTTCACCTTCGAAGGGCTGCCCGACTCATCGCCCGAAGCGCTGGCGTTCCTGTGCCATTGGCTGACCGCCGCAAAGCCCGGCGGCCTGTTGGCGCAGCTGCGAGACAGCGGGCTGGCAGACAACCTGAAAGCCGCGCCGCTCTACTGCTATGCCGGGCAAGCCTTGCTGCACATCGAATTCACGCTGCCCGCAAACGCCACGCAATCGGGCAACGTGATCCGCGAACGGCTTCTGGATTGGCTGGGCTTTTTTGCCTCCCGTCAGGATTGGGCCCAATTGCGCGAAGAATACGCAGCCCTGCAGCAGCGCCAACAACAAGTCAGCAGCGCCTTGCAACTGGCCCAACGGGACAGCGAGCAACTTGCACCGGGGTTGTCCGAACAGGGCGTTGTCGCCCTCAAGGCAATCCTGCAACAAATCGGCGCCGTGGATAACTTCACCGGCCAGTGGCAACTACCGCCCCCCAACCCGTTTTTGCGTACCGAGACTCCAGCCCCGAATGCCGGCTTGATTCGCGGCCAGACCAGCGCCCACCGTGGCCTGCGGACCTTTGCCCAGGATCGCTCGCGCAGTCGCCGCGAACGTTCGCCGATGCAGTTCAGTCAGGCGTTGCCGGATAACACGGATGAAGGCGCGGTTTATCTGCGCTGGCGCCTGGAGTCCGCGCCTCATGGCCGTCTTCAGACCAATCTGGAAAACAACCTGGGGCCGTTGCGCGAGGATGCACGTCAGGCCGGTGTCGACGTTTCCTTCAGCGCATCGGGCAATGAGTGGCTGCTGAAACTGACGGGCCTGCAGGAGCCGATGCCAACAGTCCTCGAACATGTGCTGAAAGCGCTGACAAAACCTGATGCCCGTTTCTTACAGGAAGCACCGACGGCCACCCCATTGATGCCGATTCGACAGCTGCTCAAGGCGTTGCCCGATCTATGCACTGAGCACACCGCAGCCTCGGATGACTTGCAGCAACTCTGGTCGAGTGCGCGCTGGGATGGCCTGGCGACCGGATTGTCGGCCCAGACGCAAGCGGCGATGGGGTTGGCGTTGAGTCGTGTGCCGGGAACGCCAGACCATCAATCGACGTCACCTCTATCGATCGGCTCACAGCATCTCTGGAGCGCCATCGATACCGGCTCCAGCGAACACGCGCTGTTACTCTTTTGTCCGACGGCAACCCATGACATCGCCGACGAAGCTGCCTGGCGCTTGCTCGCACACGTGTGCCAGACACCGTTCTATCAACGCTTGCGGGTGGAGCTGCAACTCGGTTACGCGGTGTTCAGTGGCCTGCGCCAGATCAACGGTCAGACCGGGCTGTTGTTCGGCGTGCAATCGCCGAGCGTCGCGCCTCTGGACTTGTTGCAGCACATCGAACAATTCCTCGGCGAGCTCGAAAGGATGATCGAAAGCATCGATGAGCTGACCTTCATCGCCCAACGCCAAGCCCTGGCCGATCAATTCGACAGCACCGCCCTGCCCAACACCCAGGCCGCCGAACTGCTCTGGCAAGGCAAACTGGCCGGCCACTCGTCGGATTATCTGGGCCTTTTACCTCAAGCGATTCTGAAGATCGACCGCAAAGCCTTGCTGGCCGCGGCACAGCGACTGAATAGGGCCGAAGGTGGCTGGCGCTGTCTGGCCAGCGGACCTTGCCCGACTACGCGCTGGCAAGTGGCAAAATGATCATTACCGGCGCTGCAATTAGCTTTCTCAAAGATTCGCAGCCAATCGCTCTGTAATTTTGAGTAACATAGCCACCTAACTATCTGAACATCTCCGGCTGGAGGTGGACTATATGTGTAGGTCTCAACTGTCCCATCCACCTGAAGGAGCGCTTCTATGTCCTGGTCCAAACCTGCTTACACCGACCTGCGTATCGGCTTCGAAGTCACCATGTACTTCGCAAGCCGCTAAGCTCTGCCGTTTGGTAGAGAATGCAGTGCTACGCCTCGGCTTGCCGGGGCGTTTTTATTTTCAGTTTTCAATGATGGAGCGGCCATGTTTGTCCAGATTCTAGGTTCCGCCGCCGGCGGCGGTTTCCCCCAGTGGAACTGCAACTGCGCGAACTGCGCAGGTTTTCGCGACGGCAGCCTGCGGGCCGAAGCGCGTACCCAGTCGTCCATCGCGATTTCCGATGATGGCGTGAACTGGGTGCTGTGCAATGCTTCGCCGGACATCCGCGCCCAGCTCCAGAGTTTCGCGCCGATGCAGCCGGGACGCGCGCTGCGTGATACCGGCATCAGCGCAATCATCCTGATGGACAGCCAGATCGACCACACCACCGGCCTGCTCAGCCTGCGTGAAGGTTGCCCGCATCAGGTCTGGTGCACTGACATGGTCCATGAAGACCTGAGCACCGGGTTCCCGTTGTTCACCATGCTGACCCACTGGAACGGCGGGTTGAACTGGAACCGTATCGAACTCGATCAGAGCTTCACCGTCCCGGCCTGCCCGAATCTGCGTTTCACCCCACTGCCCCTGCGCAGCGCCGCCCCACCCTACTCGCCGCACCGCTTTGACCCGCATCCGGGCGACAACATCGGCCTGATCGTCGAAGACCTGAGCACCGGCGGTAAACTGTTCTACGCACCGGGCCTGGGCAAGGTCGATGCTCCGCTGCTGAAGATCATGGCCAGCAGCGATTGTCTGCTGGTAGACGGTACGATGTGGGACGACGACGAAATGCAGCGCCGTGGCGTCGGCACGCGCACGGGTCGGGAAATGGGCCACCTGGCGCAGAACGGCCCCGGCGGCATGCTCGAAGTGCTGGAACAACTGCCCAAGCAGCGCAAAGTGCTTATCCACATCAACAACACCAACCCGATTCTCGATGAGGATTCGCCAGAGCGTGCGGAGCTGGCCCGTCGTGAAGTTGAAGTGGCTTATGACGGCATGAGTATTGTGCTGTAGCGGATAGCCTCTTCGCGGGCCAGCCACGCTCCCACAGGGATAGCGCTATCTCTGTGGGAGCAGGCCTGCCCGCGAAGGCGTCAGACCAGACACCAAAGAATCCACCGGTTGTTCCCGGAGAACCGCAATGACTGATACCCCAATGTCCCCCGCCGAATTCGAAGCGGCCCTGCGCGCCAAGGGCGCCTACTACCACATCTATCATCCGTATCACGTGGCGATGTATGAAGGCCGGGCGACCCGCGAGCAGATCCAGGGCTGGGTCGCCAACCGCTTTTACTATCAGGTGAACATCCCGCTCAAGGACGCCGCGATCCTGGCCAACTGCCCGGACCGCGAGATTCGTCGCGAGTGGATTCAGCGCCTGCTGGACCATGACGGCGCCCCCGGCGAAGACGGCGGTATCGAAGCCTGGTTGCGTCTTGGGCAAGCGGTCGGCCTCGACCCGGATCAGTTGCGCTCCCAGGAGCTGGTGCTGCCCGGCGTGCGTTTCGCCGTGGATGCCTACGTCAACTTCGCCCGCCGGGCCCGTTGGCAGGAAGCCGCTAGCAGCTCATTGACCGAGCTGTTCGCGCCGCAAATCCACCAATCGCGCCTCGACAGTTGGCCGCAGCATTACCCGTGGATCGACCCGGCCGGTTACGAATATTTCCGTACGCGCCTGGGCCAGGCTCGCCGGGATGTGGAGCACGGTCTGGCAATCACGTTGCAGCATTACACTACGCGGGAAGGCCAGGAGCGCATGCTGGAAATTCTCCAGTTCAAACTGGACATTCTTTGGAGCATGCTCGATGCCATGAGCATGGCCTACGAACTGAACCGCCCGCCGTACCACAGCGTGACCGAACAGCGGGTCTGGCATAAAGGAATCACCTTATGAGTTTTGATCGCAGCAAAACCCCGACCTGGCGTCCCGGCTACCGTTTCCAGTACGAACCGGCGCAAAAGGGCCATGTATTGCTCTACCCCGAAGGCATGATCAAACTCAATGAGAGCGCCGCGCTGATCGGTGGCTTGATCGATGGCCAGCGAGATGTCGCGGCCATCATCGCCGAGCTCGACAAACAGTTCCCCGGCGTGCCCGAGCTCGGTGACGACATCGAGCAATTCATGGAGGTCGCCCGTGCTCAGCACTGGATCGAACTTGCCTGATTCCGTGTCAGACAAGTTACCGCCCAAGCCCGAAATCGGCCTGCCCCTTTGGCTGCTGGCGGAGCTGACCTATCGCTGCCCGTTGCAATGCCCGTACTGCTCCAATCCGCTGGATTTCGCCGAGCAAGGCCAGGAGTTGACCACCGAGCAGTGGATCAAGGTCTTTCGCGAAGCCCGGGAAATGGGCGCGGCGCAGTTGGGGTTTTCCGGTGGTGAACCGCTGGTACGCCAGGACCTCGCCGAGTTGATCGCTGAGGCGCGCAAACTGGGGTTCTACACCAACCTGATCACCTCCGGCATCGGCCTCACCGAGCAGAAAATCAGCGACTTCAAAAAGGCCGGCCTGGACCACATCCAGATCAGCTTCCAGGCCAGCGACGAGCAGGTGAACAACCTGCTGGCCGGCTCGAAAAAGGCCTTCGCGCAAAAACTCGAAATGGCCCGTGCGGTGAAGGCGCACGGCTATCCGATGGTGCTGAACTTCGTCACCCATCGGCACAACATCGACAAAATCGACCGGATCATCGAGCTGTGCATTGCCCTTGAGGCAGACTTCGTCGAACTCGCGACGTGCCAGTTCTATGGTTGGGCTCAGCTCAATCGGGTCGGCCTGCTACCGACCAAGGAACAATTGGTTCGCGCCGAACGCATCACCAACGAATACCGCGCGAAACTGGAAGCCGAAGGGCATCCGTGCAAGCTGATTTTCGTGACGCCGGACTATTACGAAGAGCGTCCGAAAGCCTGCATGAATGGCTGGGGCAGTATTTTTCTGACGGTCACACCAGACGGAACCGCCCTGCCCTGTCATGGCGCCCGACAGCTGCCGGTGCAGTTTCCCAACGTGCGCGACCACAGCATGCAGCACATCTGGTACGACTCGTTCGGCTTCAACCGCTTTCGCGGTTACGACTGGATGCCCGAGCCGTGCCGCTCCTGCGACGAGAAAGAAAAGGACTTCGGCGGCTGCCGTTGCCAGGCGTTCATGCTCACGGGTGACGCGAGCAATGCCGACCCGGTGTGCAGCAAGTCGAAACATCACGGCGTGATCCTCAAGGCCCGCGAAGAAGCCGAGCACGCGACCCAGACCATCGAACAACTGGCCTTTCGCAATGAACGAAACTCACGCCTCATCGCCAAAAGCTGAACCCTTGAGCGCCGCCAGGGCCGTCGCGGCCGGCATCGACTTCGCCGAGTTGCAGGTCGGGCCACATGGCCTGTTCTGGAACGAGTACCGCCCCGAAGATGCTGCCTGCCGAGTCTGGCAGTGGCGCGACGGTCAGGCCCACTGCCTGACGCCACCCACCTTCAGTGTGCGCAGCCGGGTGTACGAATATGGCGGTGGCGCGTTTTGTCTGACCGATGACGGGCTGGTGTTCGTCAACGAGGCCGATCAGCAGCTGTATCGGCAATCGCTGAGCGATGAGACGCCTGAGGTGCTGACTTCAAGTGAATGCCGGTACGGCGATCTGCACTTCGCCAACGGGCAAGTGCTGGCGGTGGAAGAAAACCGCGATCGGCATCGCCTGGTGGCGATCGATCTGGCAGATGGCCGACGCCATCTGCTGGCCGAAGGCGCTGATTTCTACGCGGCACCGACCTTGAGTCCTGACGGTCGACGTCTGGCCTGGATCGAGTGGAATCGCCCGGATCAGCCCTGGACCGCAACACGCCTGATGGTTGCCGAACGCCAGCGCGATCACACCTTTGCGCAGCCGCGTTGTGTGGCCGGTGACGGTGCTCAGGAGTCACTGCAACAACCGGGATTCGATGACAGCGGCCGTCTGTATTGTCTGACCGATCGCGGCGGTTTCTGGCAGCCGTGGGTGGAGTCGACAGAAGGACTGAGCCCACTCCCGAGCACTGCTGCCGACCATGGACCGGCGCCCTGGCAATTGGGTGGTTGCACCTGGTTACCGTTGAGCGAAGACACTTATCTGGCCAGTTGGACCGAAGAGGGTTTTGGGCGACTGGGGCTTTGTCATGGCGATGGCTCCCGTGAGGATTTCACGGGCGACTACAGCCGCTTCCGCCATCTCGCACAGGATGACCAGTTCATCTACTGCATCGCCGCTTCACCAGTCAGTTCGGCGTCGGTGATTGCCATTGACCGCAAGACCCGGCAGGTGAAGACCCTCGCCGGTGGTGTTGTCCCCCTGCCGGCCGATCAGATCAGCCGCCCGCAAACCCTGCGTTATCCGAGCGGTTCGGGCGAGGCCCACGGGTTCTTCTACCCGGCAATGAACGACGATACGAAACCGCCCTTGGTGGTGTTCATTCACGGCGGCCCGACTTCGGCCTGCTACCCGATGTTCGACCCGCGAATCCAGTATTGGGCACAACGCGGCTTCGCCGTGGCCGATCTCAACTACCGAGGCAGCAGCGGCTACGGCCGTGCTTATCGCCAGGCGCTGCATTTGAGCTGGGGCAAGGTGGACGTGAAAGATGCCTGCGCAGTGGTCGGCTACCTGGCCGAGCGCGGACTGATCGACGGCGATAAAGCGTTTATCCGTGGTGGCAGCGCCGGCGGGTACACCGCATTGTGCGCATTGGCCTTTCACAAGGTCTTTCGTGCGGGCGCCAGCCTGTATGGCGTCAGCGATCCCGTTGCGCTGGGCCGCGTCACGCACAAGTTCGAAAGCGATTATCTGGACTGGTTGATCGGCGACCCGGTAGAGGACGCTGAACGCTACGCCGCGCGCACGCCGCTGCTGCATGCGAACAACATTAGCGTTCCAATGATCTTCTTTCAGGGTGAACTGGACGCCGTGGTGGTGCCGCAACAGACCCGCGACATGGTCAAGGCATTACAGGACAACGGCATTCTGGTCGAAGCGCATTACTATGCCGACGAACGCCATGGCTTTCGCAAGGCCGGCAACCAGGCCCATGTGCTGGAGCAGGAATGGATGTTTTATCGGCGGGTGATGGAGTTGGCGGACTGAAATCGTAGCGCCCCATTCGCGGGCAACCATTGATCCTGCTATCACTCAAGCACTGAAATGTCTTCGGCAAAACGCAGAGACAAAAAAACGCCCCACGCGAAAAGAATCAAACGTGGGGCGCTGCGTTATACCGCGAGACGGTTCGGAAATTCGTGTAGGGCGGGTCTGATCAGACCGCAATACCTTTGCGGCACTGCAGTTGCGCGGTGCGCACGCGGGAGAAGGCGCGGGCCAGACGCAGGAGCATTTCGTCGATATTGGCCTTGCTGACCGTAAGGGCCGGGGTAAAGCGCAGGCAATCGGCTTGCGGCGCATTGAGCAGCAAGCCTTCGTACAATGCAGCCTTGACTACGGCGTCGGCCGAATCGTCGGACAGATCGAGCCCCCAGAGCAGCCCTTGCCCACGCAATTCGCCGTGACCATAGCGATGGGCCAGACGACTCAGGCCTTCGCCCAGATGCTGAGCGGTTTCCCGCATATGATCGATAAAGCCCTTGTCCTGCACGCTGTCGAGCACGACAAGCCCGACGGCACTCATCAACGCATTGCCATGATGAGTACCGCTCATTTCGCCGATTTCGAAACAACAGGCCTTGCCTCGCGCCAACAATGCCGCCAATGGCACGCCACCACCGAGCCCTTTGCCGAGCACCACGATATCTGCCCGCACGCCGTAGGAGTGTTCGGCAAGCAATGTGCCGCAGCGCCCGACGCCGGTTTGCACTTCGTCAAATATCAGCAGAATGCCAAGCTCACGACACAAGCGCTCGACGCCCTTGAGGTAGTGCTCGGTAGCGGGAATCACCCCGGCCTCGCTCTGGATCGGTTCGAGCATGATCGCGACCGTCTGGGCATCCACGGCCGCATGCAAGGCGGGCAGGTCATTGAACGGGACATGGCTGAAGCCCGGCAACTGTGGCTCGAATCGGTTGATCAGATTCGAACTGTCCGACGCAGAAATCGTCCCGAGGCTACGACCATGACAGCCTTTACTGGCCACAATGATCCGCGAAGCGCCGCCACGATGTTGCTGGCCCCATTTGCGCGCCAGTTTGATCGCCGCTTCACAGGCTTCGCTGCCACTGTTGAGCAGGTACGCCTGGTCACTGCCGGTACTGGCGCAGAGCCGGTCGGCGAGGTTGAGCACGCCGCGGTTGTGCAGTCCGAAACCCGGATTGATCAGCGACTGAGCCTGCTCCGAAATCGCTTTGACCAGTGCCGAGGGGCTATGTCCGAGGCTATTGGCGCCGCCACCCTGTGAGAAATCCAGGTAAGCGCGGTTATCGCTGTCCCACAACCAGGAGCCTTGGCCACGCACGAAAATCTGTTTCGGTCGTTCGACACTGGGCATCAGGTACTCGCTGGAAAAGTTGTCGCTTCTGGCCGGCAGGGAAGTGTCCATCGCCAGGTCATCAAGGCTCGGTGGCTTGCGTCGCAGGTTGAACAGATTCATCGGATAAAACCTCGTCCGAGGTTTTTTGCCTTGCCTATGTAAACACCATCGCTGTAAACGGTATTCATCGTGCTTTATGGCCCTGTAAGCCTTGTGAATGCGGTTAGACTAGGCGTAGGCAAGGCACTGAGCCATTTCGATTTCTCAGCATTTTTGATAAGTGTTAGTTATGGATTTCAAGCAACTGCGTTATTTCGTCGCGGTTTACGAAGAGGGCCATGTCGGTCGGGCCGCCGAGCGGCTTTCTATCTCCCAGCCAGCGTTGTCCCAGCAGATCCGCCAACTCGAACAGAACCTCGATGTGAGCCTGTTCGAACGCAGCAGCAAACGTCTGCTACCAACCCTGGCGGCCCACACGTTGTACAACCATGCCCTGCCCTTGCTCGATGGCTTGCAACGCGCGCGCGAAGCCTTGGGCAATTTCAAGGGCAAGGCGTTGCGAACCTTGGCCATTGGCGTACTGCAGACCGTCCACTCCAGCCTGGTGCCGCAAATGCTCGAACGCGTGCGCAAGGCACAGCCGCATCTGGTGGTGCAGATCTATGAACTGACCGGCCTGGAAATCGAGCGACGACTACTCAATGGTTCGCTGGACATCGGGATCAGTTACCTGCCGCCCCGTCAGCCGGGTTTGCACGGCGTGCCGTTGTACGAAGATGAGCTGACCCTTGTCATCCCGGCGGACCATCCGTTGCGCGAATTCAAGAAGGTCTCCATGAGCCAGGCGGCCGAGTTGCCCATGTTGCTGTTGGGTGAAGAGTTCCAGGTACGGCAGATCTGGCAGGCACAACTGGCCAGTCTTGGGCGCCGGCCGCAGGTGCAGGCCGAGCTGAACAACATGGCGGGGATTCTCGACAGCCTGCCGCACACGCGGCTGGCGACTGTGCTGCCCGGACGCTCGCAAAAGACCCATGGCGACCAAGAGTTGCTGTGGAAACCACTGAGTGAGCCGCGGGTGCCGCTGAAAGTGGGGTTGGTGTGTCGGGATGTGCAGCGGCAACAGGCTTCGCTGGCGTTGTTGCGGACATTGCTGGAAGAGGTGATGGATGAACACTTGCGTAGCCCGACGGCCCTGGATGGGTTGAGCTGAACTTTTTTGCAGGCAAAAGAAAACCCCGCCGAAGCGGGGCTTTGCAGACTGTTTCCCTGACATCCATTTCACTCCGCCGTCCTGGCAGAATCCTACGTGTCCGTGTTGTTGCTTTGCGCTTCCTGCGCGACGTCCATGTGAAGTAGATTAGCTCTGGATCCAATCTGCGCATATGGGAAAACAGCAGCACGTCATGTAAGAGAATGCTTACATGACGTTACAGACGTCAGAACTGTCCTGCGTCCAACAGGAACAACGATTCGCTTCCTGCCTTTACCGACGCGCTCAACGAATGAATACGTGGCAGCAGACGAGCGAAATAGAACCGCGCCGTACCCAGTTTGCTCGCGTAGAAATCGTCCTGCGCTTCTTTGCCGAAGGCTGCCTTGGCCATCAGTGCCCACATGTAGGCATAGGCGGTGTAACCGAATGCTTGTAGATACTCGACCGAAGCAGCGCCGATTTCGTTCGGGTTGTTTTTCGCCCGGTCCAGCAGCCATGCGGTCAGATCGTCGAGGGTGCCCACTGCATCGTTCAGCGGTTTGGTGAACTCCGCCAAATCAGCACTGGCCGTCGCGGTGAAATGACGAATCTCGTCAGCGAACAGTTTGTAGAATGCCCCGCCGCTGCCGACGATCTTGCGCCCGACAAGGTCCAGCGCCTGAATACCATTGGTGCCTTCGTAGATCTGCGTGATACGCACGTCACGAACCAGTTGCTCCTGGCCCCACTCACGGATGTAGCCGTGGCCGCCAAAAATCTGCTGGCCATGAACTGTGGTTTCAAGCCCCAAATCGGTCAGGAATGCCTTGGCAACAGGCGTCAACAGTGCGACCAGGTCTTCTGCGCGCTTGCGGGTGGTGGCGTCTTCGCTGAACTTGGCGGTGTCCAGTTGCATCGCCACGTAAGTGGAAAATGCACGGCCGCCTTCGTTCGAGGCTTTCATGGTCAGCAGCATGCGACGCACGTCAGGGTGGACGATGATCGGGTCAGCCACTTTGTCCTTGTTCTGCGCGCCGGTCGGCGAACGGCTCTGCAGGCGGTCGCGAGCGTATTCAATGGCGTTCTGGTAGGAACGTTCACCCGAGGCCAGGCCCTGGATGCCAACACCCAGACGCTCGTAGTTCATCATGGTGAACATCGCCGCCAGGCCTTTGTTCGGCTCGCCGACCAGGTAACCCACGGCTTCGTCGAAGTTCATCACGCAGGTTGCGGATGCCTGGATACCCATCTTGTGTTCGATCGAACCACAGGTCGCCGGGTTGCGCGCACCGAGGCTGCCATCGGCATTGACCATGAACTTCGGCACCAGGAACAGCGAAATACCTTTCGGCCCTGCTGGCGCGTCCGGCAGCTTGGCCAAGACCAAGTGGATGATGTTCTCGGTCAGGTCGTGTTCGCCGCCGGTGATGAAGATCTTGGTGCCGCTGACCTTATAGGAACCGTCAGCCTGAGGTTCGGCCTTGGTGCGGATAATCCCCAGATCAGTACCGGCGTGCGGCTCGGTCAGGCACATGGAACCGGCCCAGACACCGGCGTACATGTTCGGCAGGTACGCGGCTTTCAGCTCTTCGCTGGCGTGGGCGTTGATCGACAGGCAGGCGCCGGCGGTCAGCATCGGATACAGACCGAACGACAGGCTGGCGGAGTTGACCATTTCTTCGACCTGCGCCGAAACCGCCTTGGGCATGCCCATGCCGCCGTAGGTTGGATCGCCACCGACACCGACCCAACCGCCTTCAGCGTAGGTCTGATACGCCTGTGGGAAACCGGCCGGGGTGGTGACGGCACCGTCGGCCCAGTGGCAACCTTCTTCGTCAGCCGCACGGCTCAGGGGCGCGATGCTTTTGCTGGTGACCTTGCCGGCTTCTTCCAGAATGGCTTCGACGGTTTCAGCATCGACGGTCTCGGCGAGCGCAGGCAGTTCGGCCCAGAGTTTGGCGACCTCGAAAACTTCATTGAGGACGAAGCGCATATCGCGCAGGGGCGCTTTGTAGTCAGCCATGGCAAACCTCGCAAGATCTAAACAGGTGGTTCGTAGGAATAGTGATTTCGCTGTGTCCGAGTGTACCTCAACAACTTTTACGACACATAGGGTCAGCCCATGACCGATTTGTTATTTTTAGTCACTGACCTGTTCTTCATAAAGAAGCCCGCAGCAAGGCGGGCTTCTTTATGGCCGATTTGAATGATTAAAGTGCAAACAACTCCGCCGGCAACTTCATCAAACAGTCGCTACCCGCCTCGATGGCCGCCCGATGAGCAGCCGTACGCGGCAGTAAGCGCTTGAAGTAAAACTCGCTGGTCGCCAGCTTGCCTCGGCAATAATCGGCATCACCGCTGCCCGCCTCCAACTGCGACTGAGCCACCAGCGCCATGCGTAGCCACAGGTAGCCGAGGATGATATAGCCGCAGTACATCAGGTAATCCACCGAGGCGGCGCCGACCTCATCCGGATTTTTCATCGCAGCCATGCCGATCCTGGTGGTCAATTCACCCCACTGCTGATTCAGATCGTTGAGTTGCGCCACATAACCGCCGAGTTGCGGGTGCTCAGCGTTTGCCGCACAGAACTTGTGGACGATTTTAGTGAAGCCGCGCAGCAGTTTTCCCTGACTGCCAAGGACTTTGCGCCCAAGCAGATCCAGCGCCTGAATGCCGTTGGTGCCTTCATAGATCGGCGCGATCCGGCAGTCGCGAACCAACTGCTCCATGCCCCACTCACGAATGAAACCGTGGCCGCCAAACACCTGCATGCCGAGGTTGGTCACCTCCAGCCCGGTGTCGGTCATGAAGGCTTTGCAGATCGGTGTGAGGAACGCCAGCAAATCCTCGGCGTCCTGACGCGCCGTTTCATCCGGGCTCAGGTGCGCAGCGTCCAGCAACTGTGCGGTGAAGTAAGTCAGCGCCCGGTTGCCTTCGTTGAAGGCCTTCATGGTCAACAACATCCTGCGCACATCGGGATGCACGATGATCGGGTCGGCAGGTTTTTCCGGGGCTTTCGGGCCGGTCAGCGAGCGCATTTGCAGACGGTCGTTGGCGTATTTGACCGCACCTTGGAAGCTCGTCTCCCCCAGACACAAACCTTGCATGCCGGTGCCGAGCCGCGCGTGGTTCATCATGGTGAACATGCAGTTCAGGCCCTTATTCGGCTCACCGATCAAGAAGCCCTTGGCATCGTCGAAATTCAGCACGCAGGTGGCCGAGGCCTTGATGCCCATTTTGTGTTCGATCGAACCGCAGGAAACGCCGTTGCGCTCGCCTGCCTCGCCCTCGGCATTGGGTAGGAATTTGGGCACGATAAACAGAGAAATGCCTTTAGTCCCCGCTGGCGCGTCCGGCAGTTTGGCCAGCACCAGATGAATAATGTTGTCACTCATGTCGTGCTCACCGGCGGAGATGAATATCTTGCTGCCAGAGATCGCGTAACTGCCATCGGCCTGAGGCACGGCGCGGGTCTTGATGATGCCCAGGTCGGTGCCGCAATGGGCTTCGGTCAGGCACATGGTGCCGGTCCATTGGCCTGCGGTGAGCTTGCTCAGGTAGGTCTGTTTCTGTTCTTCAGTGCCATGGGCATGGATGGCCGACATCGCACCGTGGGTCAGGCCGGGGTACATGCCCCAGGACGTGTTACTGGAGCCGACCATTTCGCTGATGACCAGCCCCAAGGAACTTGGCAAGCCCTGGCCGCCGTAAGCCGGGTCCGCCGCCAGACCATGCCAGCCGCCTTCCACGTATTGTGCGAATGCTTGCTTGAAGCCTGTAGGCGTTGTGACCACACCGTTGTCGAAATGGCAGCCTTCTTCGTCGCCGCTGCGGTTCAGCGGTGCGAGAACGTTCTCACAGAATTTCGCGCCTTCTTCGAGAATCGCATTGACCATGTCCGGGCTGGCATCGGAGGCCCCCAGCGCGGCGTAGTTGCTGTGAAAATCAAACACGTGATCGATCAGAAAGCGCATGTCGCGCAGGGGAGCTTTGTACTCGGGCATGTTCATTTCTCCGGCAGCAGATGGCTCAAACCTACTGCCGTGCATCACACCTCACAATCACAGTCCAGACGCTGAATGCGCCATCATCACTCAACCCGCAGCGGCGTCCATGCGCACTGCGCCACGGCGGTTCTGACCGAAGGCCATCACACAGTTTCGCCCCGCGCCCTTGGCGCTGTAGAGCGCCTGGTCGGCGGATTTGAGCACTTCTTCGGGGGTGCGTTGTTCCAGGCGTTCGGCGACGCCGATGCTGACGGTGACCGAAACACTCGAGGCACCCGAACCCGCGCGACGCTGGCGCCCCTGCTGGTCATCCTGGGGACGGCTGTCCTGATTGCGCAGCTGGATGTTGTAAGTGGCAATGGATTCGCGGATGACCTCCAGATGCGGCATGCACTCTTCGAGGGTCTTGCCTGCGAACACCAAGGCAAATTCCTCACCGCCGTAGCGATATGCCCTACCGCCACCACTGATTTTCGACAGCTTGCTGGCGACCAGACGCAACACTTGGTCGCCGACATCGTGGCCGTGGGTGTCGTTGAATTTCTTGAAGTGATCGACGTCGCTCATCGCCAGCACGTAATTGCGCCCCAGCCGTTGCATGCGCTCGTTCAGGGCGCGGCGCCCCGGCAAGCCGGTGAGTTCGTCGCGGAAAGCCATCTGATAGGCCTCATGGGCAACCGCGGCGGCAATCATCAACATCACCTGGCTGCACATGATGTTGAGGGTGAAGGGCAGGATGAAGGTTTTCGGCAACATCCAGAACAATCCCAACAGCCCCACCAATTGCGCAGCGTGCAAGGGTCTTGGGTTGCGCCAGTATTGCCAGGCCAATAACAGGAACGAGGCGATGAACACGGGATAAGACAATTGGATCAGGCTCATCCACGCACCATGCAACGCCGGCCAGCGGATCTCCGACAGCCACATCAGCAGCGCCTGTGGGTAACTTTGCTCCAGCCCCAGCGCCACACTGCCGAACGCCAGCAACACAGCGAAACGCGCCACCATGTCCTGGAACAGGTGAGTACGCTCTTGCCAGGCAGCGAACAAGCCAAACAGCAACGGCAACAACAGACAGCACAGATGGAACACCACCGCGGCGTCTTCACGAACCTTGCCGTTGTCGCGGTAATAGTCAGTCTGGGTGTCGAGCAGAAAGTAGGCGATGTACACCGTGACCATCAGAAACAGTTCACGCTGACGTCGATAAACCGCGCAATACGCACCGCCGAGCAACAGCACCAGAGTGGGCAGCACGTTGAACAGCGAAGTGAAGAAGACGTTGAGATCCTTGACGTAGGCAGCCGCAAGCCCCGCGAGCAACAACAGCAGCGATGGCAAAAAATGGCTGAAACGTACAGCGGAAGAACGCGGCAAGGGTAAAGCTCCGACCCGGCAAACAAAGATGGCATTGTGCCTGCATTTGGCGCAGCTAAGCACGTGCAACGTGACAGGCGTCACATCGCAGCCTCTTTAACGGCAGCAAAGTCGTTCTTCTTAGCGTTTTAGTCAGGAATATTTAAAGACGTGATCGTTTGCGTCAGGCATAAAAAAGCCGCTGCTTCCGAGGAAGCAGCGGCTTTGTGAAGAGACTGCGTAGGGCTTAGTAACCCAGTGCGAAGTCTTCTTCTTTCATGTCCATCAGGTTGTTGGCGCCCGACAGCATGGTTGCAACGTGAGTGCGGGTACGCGGCAGGATGCGCTGGAAGTAGAAGCGCGCAGTCTGCAGCTTGGCGGTGTAGAACGCCTCTTCGGTGGTACCGGCAGCCAGTTTCTCGGCCGCCAGACGCGCCATGTCAGCCCAGAAGTAGGCCAGGCAGGCGTAACCGGAGTACATCAGGTAGTCCACGGATGCTGCGCCGACTTCTTCGCGATCTTTCATGGCCGCCATACCGACCTTCATGGTCAGCTCGCCCCATTCTTTGTTCAGCGCAGCCAATGGCTCGACGAACTCTTTGACCGCGTCATTGCCTTCGTTGCTCTGGCAGAACTTGTGGACGATCTTGGTGAAGCCCTTGAGCGCTTCGCCTTGAGTCATCAGCACTTTACGGCCCAGCAGGTCGAGTGCCTGGATGCCGGTGGTGCCTTCGTACAGCATCGAAATACGGCTGTCGCGAACGTTCTGCTCCATGCCCCACTCGGCGATGAAGCCGTGGCCACCGTAGATCTGCACGCCGTGGTTGGCGGATTCGAAACCGACTTCAGTCATGAAGGCTTTGGCGATCGGCGTCATGAAGGCCAGCAATGCGTCGGCTTTCTTCTTCTCTTCTTCATCGACGCCGTATTTGACGATGTCGACTTGCTTGGCGGTGAAGTAAACCATCGCACGGTTGCCTTCGGCGAACGCCTTCATGGTCAACAGCATGCGACGAACATCAGGGTGAACGATGATCGGGTCAGCGGCTTTGTCCGGCGCTTTCGGGCCAGTCAGGGAGCGCATTTGCAGGCGATCGCGAGCGTATTTCAGGCCGCCCTGGAAGCCGATCTCGGCGTGTGCCAGACCTTGCAGCGCGGTACCCAGACGTGCGGTGTTCATAAAGGTGAACATGCAGTTCAGGCCTTTGTTCGCCGGGCCGATCAGGTAACCGGTGGCTGCGTCGAAGTTCATCACGCAGGTGGCGTTGCCGTGGATGCCCATCTTGTGTTCCAGGGAACCGCAGCTCACAGCGTTGCGCGCGCCGATCGAGCCATCTGCGTTCGGCAGGAATTTCGGCACGATGAACAGCGAGATGCCTTTGGTGCCGGCAGGTGCGTCCGGCAGACGTGCCAGAACGATGTGGACGATGTTGTCGGCCATGTCGTGCTCACCGGCCGAGATGAAGATCTTGGTGCCGGACACTTTGTAGGAGCCGTCGGCCTGAGGTTCGGCCTTGGTGCGCAACATGCCCAGGTCAGTGCCGCAGTGCGGTTCGGTCAGGCACATGGTGCCGGTCCATTCGCCGGAAACCAGTTTGGTCAGGTAAGCCTCTTGCTGCTCAGGCGTGCCGTGCTCGGAAATAGTGTTCATCGCGCCATGGGACAGGCCTGGGTACATGCCCCACGACCAGTTGGCCTCGCCAACCATTTCGCTGACAGCCAGGCCCAGAGACTCCGGCAGGCCCTGGCCGCCGTGCTCTACATCGTGGGCCAGGCTAGGCCAGCCGCCTTCGACGAATTGCTTGTAGGCTTCTTTGAAACCGGTCGGGGTTTTAACGCCCGACTCGCTCCAGGTGCAGCCTTCGGTGTCACCCACGCGGTTCAGCGGAGCCAGCACCTGCTCACAAAACTTGGCGCCTTCTTCGAGAATGGCGTCAACCATGTCCGGAGTTGCGTCCTGGCAAGCCGGAAGGCTCTGATAGTGCGCTTCGTAGCCGAGCAGTTCGTCACGAACGAAGCGAATATCACGCAAGGGGGCCTTGTAGTCAGGCATAGCGATAAACCTCTGCTGATGTAACCGGGAATGAACGACCGTGGTGATTTGTTGTGACGGTCAAACAGTTGTTTGAAACATACGTTTACGCCCAAACCTTGTCAAGCGCCGATCTTTTGCCGTTCGTCTTCGATCTATGAAAATCTTGGGTGCGCAGTGGCGCAACGTCGTTGATTGAGCAACACGTCATGTAGGAGAGATTAGTTGAGGGAGAAGGACTTACGCAGAAAAACGCCGCGAACAGGCGCGGCGCTGGGGTAGTGAATTCAATGAGGAATCAGGCGAAGGTATCGATCAACGTACCGAGCATTTCATCGGAGGCCTTGGCGACTTTGACGCCAAGTTCCACCTGGAACTTGCCTTGAGACATCTCGACCACATTGCTGGCCAGATCCGATTGCTGGCTGCGGTCTACCGAGCGCAGACGATCGACCTGAACCTCGGAGGACTGACTGGTGACCGAACGCTCGATGGTGTTGTTGGCGATCTGCCCCGAAGCCTGATCGACGCGGCTCTGCCCTGTCTGAATAGTGCTCAGACCGGCATAGAAAGCGGTGTTTCCTGAGATTTCCATGGGAGAACTCGTCCTACAAAGGATCAACAGCGGCCATTGAACCAGACACGCCGCTAAAAGGCCCGACAAAAACACTAATGGCACAGTGCCTTATCATAGGTAAAACCCACGCCAGAAACGTCAGTCCAGCAGATCCAGCTGTAGATGTTCGGCCACCGCTTCGGCCGTCACCGACTTGAGTTTCGGCACCCGCCCCAGGCACGGCGCGGGAATGCGCTCGGCCAGCGTCGCCAGGTTTTCTTCCAGGCGCGAGGTCTTCGGATCGATGATGTTCGCCACCCACCCCGCCAACTGCAAACCATCCCGAGCAATTGCCTCAGCCGTCAGCAGCGCATGGTTGATGCAGCCCAGGCGCACACCAACCACCAGGATTACCGGCAGATCCAGCGCCATGGCCAGGTCTGACAGATTGTCTTGATCCGCCAACGGCACTCGCCAGCCGCCAGCGCCTTCGATCAAGGTGAAGTCCGCCTGCAGATCGAGAACCTGCCGCATTGGTGCCAGCAACGATTGCACGGTCAGCGCCACGCCAGCCTCCCGCGCCGCCAGATGCGGTGCGATCGCCGGCTCGAACGCGACCGGATTGACCTGATCGTAGGTCAACGGTATCGAGCATTCGGCCAGCAGTGCCAGTGCGTCGGCGTTACGTAATCCCTTGGGCGTCAGCTCACACCCGGAGGCTACCGGCTTACCCGCCGCTGTGCTCAAGCCTGACAATCGCGCGGCATGCAGCAAACCTGCGGCGACGGTGGTCTTGCCGACATCGGTGTCAGTACCGGTGATGAAATAGGCTGCGCTCATAAGGGTTTCTCCAGCACGGCGTAAACCACTTGATAAGTCGCCGGCAGTCCCTGTGCCTGACGAAACTGCTCGTAAGCCTCGATCAAGCCGAGGATTCGCGCCCTGCCGGTCAAACCGCCCGGCCGACCGGGGTTCAGGTTATGCGCCCCGAGTGCCTTGAGCTCATGGGTCAGGCTGCGGACATCGGGGTAATGCAACACATGTGGATGTGTTTCAAGGCTGATGACCTTCAAGCCACTGCCCGCGCAAAGCTGCTGGTAAACACCGAACTCGCGGAAGCGGTTGACGTGCACCATGCCATCCACCTGACGCCAGCTGTCGCGCAATTCGTACAGCGTGCCTACACACAGACTAGCAAACGCGAAAATACCGCCCGGTTTCAGCACCCGATACGCTTCGTTGAGCACCGAGGCGAAATCCGCGCACCATTGCACCGCCAGGCTGGAGAAGACCAGGTCGCAGGTCGAATCCTGCAACGGCAAGCGTTCGGCATCACCGGCGATGAAATGGTTGGCGCCGCCCAAGGGACGGGCGTGATTGAGCATCCCCTCTGCGATATCAAGGGCCAGCCCGTTGCCGGCAGGAAAACGCTCACCGAGCGCACGGCTGAAATACCCGGTGCCACAACCCATGTCCAGCCATCGACCCGGGACAAAATCCTCCGGCAAGCGACGCAACAATTCATTGCCAACGTCGCGCTGCAATTCGGCCACGCTGTCGTAGCTCGCCGCCGCTCGGGAAAAGGACGCCGCTACCTGGCGTTTATCGGGCAAGCCGCCGGGCAGGTTGGGAATGGACAAATCAGTCATCACCGGACTCATGCAAAAAGGCCTGAATCGCCCCCGCCACACCGTGGGGGTCTTCCAGAAGAAACGCGTGGCTGGCCTGTTCAATCAGACCGATTTCGACATCCGGCAGCAGCGCCAGCAAATCCCCCGCCGCTTCGGCCGGGACCAATCCGTCGAGACCACCGAACAAGTGCAATTGCGGACCGCGAAACGCCTGCAACGCTTGCCGGGTATCCAGCTGTGCAAGCAACTCCAGGCCGCTCATCAGCACCGATGGAGACGAAAGCGGTGCGCCAGCGAGCAACAGCCGCGATAGCCCGCGCGGGTCTGCGGCACCTTGGGTGCACAGCAGCGAGAAACGTTTCAACGTCATGCCCGGATCGGCTTTGCAACCGGCCAGAAACGCGTCGAAGGTCTCGCCAGGCATCCCGCTCGACCACTGCTCATGGGCGACAAAAGAAGGGTTACTCGCCAGGGTCACCAAACCGCAGCAACGGTCACCGCGCTTCGCCGCCAATTCGGATGCCAGCATGCCGCCCAATGACCAACCACCTAGCCAGGCATCCTGGGGCAGCGTCGAATCCAGTTCATCGAGCCATTCTTCAAGGTTGCTCGATTCCAGTTCCGGCAGTGGTTCGATTTCGACGCGCAGATGCTCATCCAGGCCTTGCAAGGCAGCCGCCAAGGGTTCCAGCGGAGAAATCCCGAGACCCCAGCCCGGCAGCAGAATCAGACGATCACGCATGGCTTGGCTCCGGTCCCAGTTGTTGAAAACAATCGGCCAGTCCATTTAACAATAGCTGCACCTGCGCCTCGCTGTGAGCGGCGGTCAGGGTTACGCGCAAGCGTGCGCTGCCGGCAGGCACGGTCGGTGGACGGATCGCGGTCACCATCAGGCCACGCTCACGCAGCATCTGCGACAGCCGGACCGCACGCCCGGCATCGCCAATCATGATCGGCTGGATCGGCGTGAAGCTGTCCATCAACTCCAGGCCAATCTGCTCGGCGCCTTGGCGGAACTGGCGAATCAGCGCCTGCAAATGCTCACGTCGCCAGTGTTCGCTGCGCAACAATTCCAGGCTTTTAAGCGTCGCGCAGGCCAGTGCCGGCGGCTGGCTGGTGGTGTAGATGTAGGGGCGAGCGAACTGGATCAGGCTCTCGATCAACTCCTCACTGCCAGCCACAAAAGCACCGGCCGTACCGAACGCCTTGCCGAGGGTGCCGACCAACACCGGCACGTCCTCCTGACTCAGGCCGAAATGCTCGACGACCCCACCGCCATTGGCGCCCAGCGGACCAAAGCCGTGAGCGTCATCGACCATCAACCAGGCACCTTTGGCCTTGGCTTCCCGCGCCAGCGCCGGCAGATCGGCGATGTCACCGTCCATGCTGAACACGCCGTCGGTGACCACCAGCGTATTGCCGGTGGCCTTCTCAAGGCGGTTGGCCAGACTGGCCGCGTCGTTATGCAGATAGCGATTGAAACGCGCACCGGACAGCAAACCGGCATCCAGCAACGACGCGTGATTGAGCCGGTCTTCCAGCACCGTATCGCCTTGCCCGACCAATGCGGTGACCGCGCCGAGGTTGGCCATGTAGCCGGTGGTGAACAGCAGTGCGCGCGGGCGGCCGGTGAATTCTGCAAGGGCTTCTTCCAGCGCGTGATGCGGGCCGCTGTGGCCAATCACCAGATGCGAAGCACCACCGCCCACGCCCCAACGAGACGCGCCGGCGCGCCAGGCTTCGATCACTTGCGGGTGATTGGCCAGGCCCAGGTAATCGTTGTTACAGAACGCCAGCAATGGCTGACCATCGACCACCACTTCCGGGCCTTGAGGGCTTTCAAGCAGCGGGCGCTGGCGATAAAGGTTTTCGGCACGACGGGCAGCAAGGCGTGCGGCGAGATCGAAAGACATGCAGGCCTCGAAGATCAGAGTGTAGGAGCCTGCTTGCTGGCGATAGCATCACCACGGTCATCAGACAGACCGTGGTGATGCTATCGCCAGCAAGCAGGCTCCTACAGGGTTTTGCGTGGGTTAAACAGCAGCGTTATAGAACTGCTCGCTGCTCTTCTGCTCCACCAGCGCCTGTTCGATGGCGGCCTGATGCACTTCGTCGGCGTGCTCTTCGCGGGCTTCCGGCAGGATGCCCAGACGCGAGAACAGTTGCATGTCCTTGTCTGCCTGCGGGTTGGCGGTGGTCAGCAGTTTTTCGCCGTAGAAAATCGAGTTGGCGCCGGCAAAGAACGCCAGGGCCTGCATCTGCTCGTTCATCGCTTCGCGACCGGCGGACAGGCGTACGTGGGATTTCGGCATCAGGATGCGTGCAACGGCGAGCATGCGGATGAAGTCGAACGGATCGACGTCGTCGGCATTTTCCAGCGGCGTGCCGGCGACTTTCACCAACATGTTGATCGGCACCGACTCTGGATGCTCTGGCAGGTTGGCCAGCTGGATCAGCAGGTTGGCGCGGTCGTCGAGGGACTCGCCCATGCCGAGAATGCCGCCGGAGCAGATCTTCATCCCCGAATCACGCACGTAGGCCAGGGTTTGCAGGCGTTCGCTGTAAGTGCGGGTGGTAATGATGCTGCCGTAGAACTCCGGCGAGGTGTCGAGGTTGTGGTTGTAGTAGTCCAGGCCGGCTTCGGCCAGGGCGACGGTCTGGTCCTGATCGAGACGACCAAGGGTCATGCAGGTTTCCAGGCCCATGGCTTTCACGCCTTTGACCATCTCCAGCACGTAAGGCATGTCTTTGGCCGACGGGTGTTTCCACGCCGCGCCCATGCAGAAACGGGTCGAACCGATCGCCTTGGCGCGAGCAGCCTCTTCGAGGACCTTCTGCACTTCCATCAGCTTTTCTTTTTCCAGGCCAGTGTTGTAGTGACCCGACTGCGGACAATATTTGCAATCTTCAGGGCACGCGCCGGTCTTGATCGACAGCAGGGTGGAAACCTGGACGCGATTGGCGTCGAAATGCGCGCGGTGCACCGTCTGCGCCTGGAACAGCAGGTCATTGAATGGCTGAACGAAGAGTGCTTTGACTTCAGCCAAAGACCAGTCGTGACGCAGGGTGGCAGTGGTGCTGGCGCTCATGGGCGATTCCTTGGTTATGCTTGGCAAGCGACTGGGGAATGGAATACCCACAGACGCGACACGGATGTTCGGCATATTTAAGGAAGACTCATGCACTGTCAACCACGATACGAAGGACCGGTTTACATCTGGTTAAAAAACAAACAATCCTGTTTGCTCTGCTCAGAGGTCGCAGACGACACCATACCGATCTGCATGGCCTGCGAAACCGAGCTGCCCTGGCTGGGCGACCAATGCCATACCTGCGCCCTGCCCTTGCCCGCCACCGGTCTGACGTGCGGCCAATGCCTGAAACAACCGCCAGCCTTCGAGCGAGTCGCCGCGCCCTGGACTTACAGCTTTCCCGTCGACAGTTTGATCACCCGCTTCAAGCACAGCGCAAAATGGCCGCTTGGCCGCCTGCTCGCCGAACTTCTTGCTCAGTTCCTGCAACATCGCTTCGATGAAGATCTGGATCGGCCCGACGCGCTGATACCGGTACCGCTGGCCCCCAAGCGGCTGCGACAGCGGGGTTTCAACCAAGCGGCGATGCTCGCCCGCTGGCTCAGCGCCGGCCTCGACATTCTTTGTGATGAAACGCTGTTGGTGAGGACTCAGGACACCAGCGCGCAACAAGACCTTAATGCCGATGCACGTAAAAAGAACCTGCGCCACGCCTTTGCCCTGGCGCCCGAGGCTTCGGTCAAAGGTCGCCACTTCGCACTGGTGGACGATGTGCTGACCACCGGCGCCACCGCACAGGCCCTGGCCCGGCTGTTAATGGCGGCGGGTGCGACGCGGGTCGACGTCTACTGCCTGGCCCGTACCCCCAAACCTGGCGATGGGGCCTGACTTGACTCCCGCACGCCAAGTCGCCAACGTCCCATCCATCGCCACAGCCCAAAGCGCCTTGCCATGTCCTTGCCTACGTTGTTGTCCCAGCACATTGTCCGTCGTCCGCAGCGCATCGCGTTGCTGCAACACATCGCCGAACAGGGCTCGATCACCCGCGCCGCAAAAAGCGCCGGCCTGAGTTACAAGGCCGCGTGGGACGCCATCGACGAGCTGAACAACCTCGCGCAGAAACCACTGGTGGAGCGCAGCGTTGGTGGCAAGGGCGGCGGTGGCGCCAAATTGTCCAGCGAAGGCGAGCGCGTGTTGCGCCTGTATCAAAAGCTGCAAGCGTTGCAGGCTCAGGTTCTGGAAGCCGCCGAAGAGGCCTGCGACCTGGACTTGCTCGGTCGGCTGATGCTCAGAACCAGCGCGCGCAATCAATTGCACGGCAAGGTCGTGGCGATCGATGCACAGGGGCGCAACGACCGGATCCGCCTTGAACTGGCCGAAGGCTTGCTCATTGACGCGCAGATCACTCACGACAGCACCCTGCGCCTGGAGCTGGAAACGGGTACCGAAGTGGTCGCACTGATCAAGGCCGGTTGGCTGGAACTGCTTGGCATCGATCAAGCTGCAACACATGGCAACAATTGCCTGAAGGGCACGATCGAAGAAATCCTCGACGCTGAAGACAGCCCCAGCGAAGTGCGCATCGGCCTGCCCAATGGCCAGACACTTTGCGCCCTGGCCGAGCCGCTGCACCTGAAAAACCTCGGGCTTGCCGCCGGTAAACCGGTGCAGGTGCAGTTCGCGCCATCGAACATCCTGCTGGGTACACCGCTCTAGCCTGCAGGCGCTGCAACAAAAGCTTCATCAACCGCCCTTAAGGTGGCTGCAAAAACCCGCAGGGAGCCTGATGTGAGCCTATTAGAAGACAACCAACCCACCGACCTCGAAAAAATGGTCGGCCTCAGCCGTCGTGGTTTCATCAGCGCCGGCGCCCTCTGCGGTGCGGCGATGTTTCTCGGTGGCAACCTGTTGAGTCGCAGCGTGCTGGCCGCCAGCGTCAGCGCCGGTTCCAGCAAACTGTTGGGCTTCGACAGCATTGCCGTCGCCACGACCGATACCATCACCCTGCCGCCGGGCTACAAGTCCTCGGTTTTGATTAGCTGGGGCCAGCCTCTGCAAAAGAATGGCCCGGCATTCGACCCTAGCGGTAACGGCACGGCCCAGGCGCAGGAAGTCCAGTTCGGCGACAACAACGACGGCATGAGCCTGTTCGAATTCCCCGGTGACAAAGACCGGGCGCTGATGGCGATCAACAACGAATACACCAATTACCGCTACCTCTACCCCCACGGCGGCATGCCGCAATCGGCGGAAGATGTGCGCAAGGCCCTGGCCTGCGAAGGCGTGTCAGTGATCGAAGTGCAGCGCAAGAACGGCCAGTGGCAGTTCGTCCAGGGCTCGCGCTACAACCGGCGCATTCACGGTAATGCGCCCATCAAACTGAGCGGCCCCGCAGCAGGTCACGACCTGCTGAAAACCAGTGCCGACAAACACGGCAAGAAAGTCCTCGGCACCTTCCAGAATTGCGCCAACGGCAAAACGCCGTGGGGCACTTATCTGACCTGCGAAGAGAACTTCACCGACTGCTTCGGCAGCAGCAATGCCGAGCAAAAATTCGACGCCGCGCAGAAACGCTACGGCGCAGTGGCAACCAGCAAAGACATCAACTGGCATCAACACGATCCACGCTTCGACCTGGCGAAAAATCCCAACGAACTCAACCGCCACGGCTGGGTGGTGGAAATCGACCCGTTCGATCCGCAATCGACGCCGGTCAAACGCACCGCGCTGGGCCGCTTCAAACATGAAAACGCTGCCCTGGCCGAAACCAACGACGGTCGCGCCGTGGTGTACATGGGCGACGACGAACGTGGCGAGTTCATCTATAAATTCGTCAGCCGCGACAAGATCAACCACAAAAACCCCAAAGCCAACCGCGATCTGCTGGACCACGGCACCTTGTACGTGGCGCGTTTCGATGCGGGCGACGGCAACGCCGATCATCCGAAAGGCCAGGGCCAGTGGATCGAACTGACCCACGGCAAGAACGGCATCGACGCCAGCAGCGGTTTTGCCGATCAGGCCGAAGTGCTGATTCATGCGCGCCTCGCCGCCAGCGTGGTGAGCGCCACGCGCATGGACCGCCCGGAATGGATCGTCGTCAGCCCCAAGGACGGCCAGGTCTATTGCACCCTGACCAACAACGCCAAGCGCGGCGAAGAAGGCCAACCGGTGGGCGGCCCGAACCCACGCGAGAAGAACGTCTACGGGCAGATCCTGCGCTGGCGCACCGACCGCGACGATCACGGTTCGAATAGCTTTGCCTGGGACCTGTTTGTGGTCGCCGGCAACCCGGGCGTCCACGCCGGCACGCCGAAGGCCGGCTCGTCAAACATCACCCCGCAGAACATGTTCAACAGCCCGGACGGCCTGGGCTTCGACAAGGCCGGACGCTTGTGGATTCTGACCGACGGCGACACGAGCAATGCGGGCGACTTCGCGGGCATGGGCAATAACCAGATGCTGTGCGCCGACCCGGCAACCGGTGAGATCCGCCGTTTCATGGTCGGGCCGGTGGGCTGTGAGGTGACAGGGATCAGCTTCTCGCCGGATCAGAAGACCTTGTTTGTCGGGATTCAGCATCCGGGGGAAAACGGCGGGTCGACATTCCCTGAACACCTGCCCAATGGCAAGCCGCGGTCTTCGGTGATGGCGATTACCCGCGAGGATGGCGGAATCGTCGGCGCCTGACGGGGCCTCTTCGCGGCAAGTCTCGCGCCTACTGCAGGAGCAAGGCTTGCCCGCGAAAGCGTCAGCCCAAACCACACTTACCTCAAGCCCACCCCCTAAAGAGGCCCCGTCTGCGCTACCATGCTTGGCCGGACGCGGCAGCCTGCCGCGCGCAGGAGTCAGCATGGCCCACCCGTTTGAAACCCTCACCCCAGACCTCGTGCTCGATGCCGTCGAAAGCATCGGCTTTCTCAGCGACGCCCGTATTCTGGCGCTCAACAGCTACGAGAACCGTGTCTATCAGGTCGGCATCGAAGACTCCGAGCCGCTGATCGCCAAGTTTTACCGTCCGCTGCGCTGGACCAACGAAGCGATTCTCGAAGAACACCAATTCACCTTCGAACTCGCCGAGTGCGATATACCGGTGGTCCCGCCGCTGATCCACAACGATGAAAGCCTGCACGAACATGCCGGATTCCGTTTCACCCTGTTCCCGCGCCGGGGTGGTCGCGCACCGGAGCCGGGCAACCTTGATCAGCTGTATCGCCTGGGCCAACTGCTGGGTCGTCTGCATGCGGTCGGCGCTACAAAACCGTTCGAACACCGTGAAGTGCTTGGGGTGAAAAACTTCGGTCACGACTCATTGGCCACCTTGCTCGAAGGCAATTTCGTACCGCGCAGTCTGCTGCCGGCCTACGAGTCCGTCGCCCGCGACTTGCTCAAGCGCGTGGAAGAGGCCTACCAGGCCACGCCACACCAGAACATCCGCATACATGGCGATTGCCACCCCGGCAACATGATGTGCCGCGACGAAATGTTCCACATCGTCGACCTCGACGACTGCCGCATGGGCCCGGCGGTGCAGGATATCTGGATGATGCTGGCGGGTGACCGTCAGGAATGTCTGGGGCAACTGTCGGAACTGATGGACGGCTACAGCGAATTCCACGACTTCGACCCGCGGGAACTGGCACTGATCGAACCGCTGCGCGCCTTGCGGTTGATGCACTACAGCGCCTGGCTCGCCCGTCGCTGGGACGACCCGGCCTTCCCTCGCAGCTTTCCGTGGTTCGGCACCGAGCGCTATTGGGGCGATCAAGTGTTGGCGTTGCGTGAGCAATTGGCGGCGCTGAATGAAGAGCCGTTGAAACTCTTTTGACGCCGCTCCCCTTGCAGGAATGAGGCTTGCCCGCGAAAAGATCGATGCGGGCTAGCCGGCAAACGGCGTTAAAGTTCTTCGCGAGCAAGCCTCGCGCCTACAAAAGTCATGACACATCTATACAATCCCCTCTTTGTTAGCTGCCTAAGCAAGGATTCTCATGCAAGCCGCCAACCTGCGTCGCGGGTACATCCTGGGCCTGAGTGCCTACATCATCTGGGGACTTTTCCCGCTCTACTTCAAAGCCATCGCCAACGTACCCGCCGTGGAGATCATCATCCACCGAGTGCTTTGGTCCGCGTTGTTCGGCGCCCTGCTGCTGCTCGTCTGGAAGCATCCCGGCTGGTGGCGCGAGCTGCGTGAGAATCCACGGCGGCTGGCGATCCTGGCCCTGAGCGGCACGCTGATCGCGGCCAACTGGCTGACTTACGTCTGGTCGGTGAACAACGGACGCATGCTTGAGGCCAGCCTCGGTTACTACATCAACCCGTTGGTAAACGTGCTGCTGGGGATGCTGATCCTCGGCGAACGGCTAAGGCGCATGCAGTGGATCGCGGTGGGGCTGGCGGCGGTCGGTGTCGCGCAGCAAGTGTGGCAGGTCGGCAGTCTGCCGTGGGTGTCGCTGGTGCTGGCATTGACCTTCGGCTTCTACGGCCTGATCCGCAAGCAGGCTCCGGTCAAGGCGCTGCCGGGGCTGGTGGTGGAAACCTGGATGCTGGTGCCGATTGCGCTCGCCTGGCTGCTGTTCAACCCGACGGCGACCAGCGCGCAAGCCGCATTCTGGACCAGCTCCGAAGCCTGGTGGCTGGTAGCCGCCGGTCCGGTGACGCTGGTGCCGCTGGTATGTTTCAACGCCGCCGCCCGGCACTTGCCCTACACCACTCTCGGATTTCTCCAGTACCTGGCGCCGACGCTGGTGCTGTTGCAAGCCGTACTGCTGTTTGGCGAACACTTGTCGTCCAGCACGCTGGTGGCGTTCATCTTTATCTGGGCAGGTCTGGCGGTTTACAGCGTCGACGCGTGGATAAGTCTGCGCCGCCGCAGTTGATCAGAAAACATACAAACCTCTACAGGCCACGTCTCCCGTGGCCTGCATCCATCCTTCCCAAGGTTATCCACAACGTGATCCCCGGCGTTTGTGCGCAAGTCACTGAAACTGCTGGTTTTTTGATCAGATCCTGAAGAGCCCCGGCCGGCGTGGGCTGGCGGGGTGTCTCTACAGGTTATCCACAGGCAGGTGCACGTATAACTTGGATAACCTGTTCAAGGTTCGCTGCGCAGCACCAATTCGACCATCAGGTCGTCCGCCAGGGTTTCCAGGCGCGATTGCAGCACCTCCAGCGACAAGGTCAGGGGCACCGCGAGGATTGCTTCGGCATGGAACAACGGCTCGCTGCTCATCGGCGCCGGACGCACCTCGGTCACCAGCCGCTCCAGGCTCACCCCTTGCTCACTCAACAGACGCGTAATGTCCCGCACAATGCCCGGGCGATCATTGCCCACCAGTTCCATGGCAATCGGCTTCCAGGTGCAGGATTGTTCGATGCTGCTTTCGGCGATCATCACGCGGATGCCCTGGGTCGACAGTCCCTGTAGGGCGTCTACCAGTTCATCGTAGGCTTCGGCCGGTACGCCTACCCGAAGAATCCCGGCGAACTGCCCGGCCATGCGCGACATGCGGCTCTCCAGCCAGTTGCCGCCATGCTCGGCAATGCATTGGGCAATGCGCTCGACCTGCCCGGGCTTGTCCGGGGCGAATACCGTAAGTACGAGGTGGTCCATGGCGCAGCCCTCTTGTCATGACTTTTGTAATGGAAAGGCAAGTATAGGCAAGGGGCTGGATGTGGCGAGGGGGCTTGCCCCCGTTGGGTCGCAAAGCGGCCCCTTGAGTTTCTCCAGCGTGTTCGCATCAGGCGATCTACGACTGCTTCGCAGCCGAACGGGGGCAAGCTCCCTCGCCACAAAGGCAATGCCCCATAGCAGGGCACCGAAGATTATGTGTACAAGTTTTTATATTTAGCTGGAACAATCCAATAGTTTTTTGAGAACATCCCGTTCCCCGACATGACTGCAATGCGTCATGGGGTCGCAGAACGACGTAATTAGTCTAATTTTCACAACCGCAATTCATCATGTAGTATGCCGCAGCGCGCACTACATAACGTTGGATCGATGTCTGCCGCAGGCACACTCGCAACCCTGAAAGCCCCGTCAGCAAGGCCGCAATGCCGTTGATCGGAACGAACCCAGCCGCCAGCAATGGCATGTACTGGTAGAAGGGTTTGTGGTTTAAATGGCCAGAGGCTTCATTGTTAAATTGAAGAGCTGAAAAGCGAAATAGCTGAGCAGAGTGAGGCAAGCAATGACTGAACACGTTCAAGTCGGTGGCCTGCAGGTCGCCAAAGTCCTGTTCGACTTCGTGAACAACGAAGCCATTCCCGGTACCGGCCTCACCGCCGACACGTTCTGGGCCGGTGCCGACAAGGTCATCCATGACCTGGCACCGAAGAACAAAGCCCTACTCGCCAAACGCGATGATTTCCAGGCTCGTATTGATGCCTGGCACCAGGCTCGTGCAGGTGTTGCGCACGATGCGGTGGCCTACAAAGCCTTCCTGCAAGACATCGGTTATCTGCTGCCAGAAGCGGCCGATTTCCAGGCAACGACACAAAACGTCGATGACGAAATCGCCCGCATGGCCGGCCCACAGTTGGTGGTGCCGGTAATGAACGCCCGTTTCGCGCTCAACGCCTCGAACGCCCGCTGGGGTTCGCTGTATGACGCGCTCTACGGCACCGACGCCATCAGCGAAGCGAATGGCGCGGAAAAGGGCAAAGGCTACAACAAGGTACGTGGCGACAAGGTCATCGCCTTCGCCCGTGCGTTCCTCGACGAAGCCGCGCCATTGGCTGCCGGTTCCCACGTCGATTCCACCGGCTACAAGATCGTTGACGGCAAACTGGTTGTCGCCCTCAAGGGTGGTAGCAACACCGGCTTGCGCAACGATGCTCAACTGATCGGTTTCCACGGCGATGCAGCCACACCGACCGCGATCTTGCTGAAGAACAACGGCCTGCACTTCGAAATCCAGATCGACGCCAGCACCCCGGTCGGCCAGACTGACGCAGCCGGCGTCAAAGACATCCTGATGGAAGCCGCGCTGACCACCATCATGGACTGCGAAGACTCGGTCGCCGCCGTCGATGCCGATGACAAAGTGGTGATCTATCGCAACTGGCTCGGTCTGATGAAGGGCGACCTGTCGGAAGAAGTCTCCAAGGGCGGTCAGACCTTTACCCGCACCATGAACGCCGACCGCACCTACACCGCTCTCGATGGCAGCGAACTGAGCCTGCACGGTCGCTCGCTGTTGTTCGTGCGCAACGTCGGTCACCTGATGACCATTGACGCGATCCTCGACAAAGACGGCAACGAAGTGCCAGAAGGCATTCTCGACGGTCTGGTGACTTGCCTCGCGGCGATCCATAGCCTCAACGGCAACAGCTCGCGCAAGAACAGCCGTACCGGTTCGGTCTACATCGTGAAGCCGAAGATGCACGGCCCGGAAGAAGCCGCGTTTACCAACGAGCTGTTCGGTCGCATCGAAGACGTCCTCGGCCTGCCGCGCAATACGCTGAAAGTCGGGATCATGGACGAGGAGCGCCGTACTACGGTCAACCTCAAGGCCTGCATCAAGGCTGCCAGCGAGCGCGTAGTGTTCATCAACACCGGTTTCCTCGACCGCACGGGCGATGAAATCCACACCTCCATGGAAGCCGGCCCGATGGTGCGCAAGGCCGACATGAAGGCCGAGAAGTGGATCAGTGCCTACGAGAACTGGAACGTCGACATCGGTTTGAGCACCGGCCTGCAAGGTCGTGCCCAGATCGGTAAAGGCATGTGGGCCATGCCCGACCTGATGGCCGCCATGCTGGAACAGAAAATCGCTCACCCATTGGCCGGTGCCAACACCGCCTGGGTTCCATCGCCGACAGCTGCTGCGCTGCACGCGTTGCACTACCACAAGGTCGACGTGTTCGCCCGTCAGGCCGAGCTGGCCAAACGTGCGCGTGCTTCGGTGGACGACATCCTGACTATCCCGCTGGCTGTAAATCCGAGCTGGACTGCGGAACAGATCAAGAACGAACTGGACAACAACGCCCAGGGCATTCTCGGTTACGTGGTGCGCTGGATCGACCAGGGCGTAGGTTGCTCGAAAGTGCCGGACATCAACGACGTCGGCCTGATGGAAGACCGTGCGACGCTGCGTATTTCCAGCCAGCACATCGCCAACTGGCTGCGCCACGGCATCGTTACCGAAGCGCAAGTGATGGAAAGCCTCAAGCGCATGGCGCCGGTGGTTGACCGTCAGAACGCCAACGACCCGTTGTACCGCCCGCTGGCACCGAACTTCGACAGCAACATCGCCTTCCAGGCGGCGGTCGAGTTGGTGGTCGAAGGCACTAAACAGCCGAACGGCTACACCGAGCCGGTTCTGCACCGTCGTCGTCGTGAGTTCAAGGCTGCCAACGGCCTTTGAGTAAACGCTGACGCCGGACGTGAAAAAGCCCTGATCGAGAGATCAGGGCTTTTTCATTTACGCTGTCTAGTCCTGAAATAGGTTCACACCTGTTTCAGGACTAGACATGCAATTCCTGTGGTGAGGGGGCTTGCCCCCGTTGGGTCGCGAAGCAGCCCCATACATTCTTTCGTACACCGCATCGGCAGAATCTACGACTGCTGCGCAGCCGAACGGGGGCAAGCCCCCTCGCCACAAAAGCTGCCAACCTGGAAGTCCGCGCTACACATCTATCCCCAGCTCATGCTTGACCAATTCAAGCAATTTTTCGCTATCGATGGGCTTGAGCAAAAAATCCACGACGTGCAAATGCATGGCTTCGATCGCATCCTTCACGTCGGCATCGCCGGAAACGATGATGATCGGCAATGCCGCGCGTGGCGACTCCCGCACCAGGCGGATCAGTTCCAGGCCGTCGACGTGGCCCATCCGCAGGTCGGTAATCACCAGACCGATCGATGGCTTCTCTTCCAGCATTTTGAGCGCCGTCTCGCCACTGGCCGCTGTCATGCAGTGAATGCCATCGAGCCCCAGAATTTCCGACAGCAATTCGCGGGCATCCTTATCGTCATCGACGATCAGCACCCGCTGCGGCGGCAAGTCTGGTTCCAGCATGACGGCGCTGAGTGCTTCGCGCTCGGCATCACTCAAAATATCGTGGTCGGACATGGCGTTCTCAACGTTTTCGATGCGATTCCTGACACAGGGTGTCAGACATCGCTCAGCAGACTTCAATGTGCACTTCGTCGGAAACTTTTCCAATAGACAATGTAGGAGGTTTTTCCCACCGCTGTGTCAGACATTTCCCATATTCCGGCCGCTGCACTGCCTACCTAGACTTACGTCCAATGGGCACCCTGCCCGCAGGGGTCGACCATGCCTGGAACGATCTGAAACAACGATCCGACACAACAATCAGAAAAAGACTGCGGTAATGGTTATGAGTAAAGCGGACGCCTTCACCCAGGCAGGGAAAACCGCGGTGTTGCAGAACATCCAAGGCACTTTGCAATTCCTGCAGCGCTTCCCACCCTTCAATCAGATGGAAAACGCTCACCTGGCCTATCTGGTGGAGCAATGCCAGCTGCGTTTTTATGCCCCCGGCGAGAGCATCATCAAACCCGCCGATGGCCCGATTGAGCATTTCTACATCGTCAAACAGGGCCGGGTCGTGGGGGAACGCCCGCACACGGCCAAGGGTGGCACCGAAACCACTTTCGAAATCACCACCGGCGAGTGCTTTCCCCTTGCCGCGCTGCTGGGCGAACGTGCAACCCGCACCGAACATCTGGCGGCCGAAGATACCTTTTGCCTACAGCTGAACAAGCTCGCGTTCATCAAACTGTTCGCACTGTCCAATCCGTTCCGCGACTTTGCCCTACGGGGTGTCAGCAGCTTGCTGGACCAGGTGAATCAGCAAGTCCAGCAAAAAGCCGTGGAAACCCTCGGCACCCAGTATTCGCTCAATACCCGGCTGGGCGAATTGGCCATGCGTCACCCGGTTACCTGCAGCCCGATCACACCCCTGCGTGAAGCGGTGACGCTGATGCACGATCAGCAAGTCGGCAGCATTGTGGTGGTCGATGAACAAAAGGCGCCGCTGGGCATTTTCACCCTGCGCGATTTGCGGCATGTGGTGGCCAACGGCACCAGTGATTTCAATGAATCCATCGAGCGGCACATGACCCGGGCGCCGTTTTTCCTGTCGCCGGACCACAGTGCCTTCGACGCAGCGATCGCCATGACCGAGCGACACATCGCCCACGTCTGCCTGGTCAAGGACCAGCGCCTGTGTGGCGTGGTTTCGGAGCGTGACCTGTTTTCCCTGCAAAGGGTCGATCTGGTGCACCTGGCGCGGACCATTCGCAGCGCCCAGCGGGTGGAAAACCTGGTGGCGATCCGCGGCGAAATCGGCCAATTGGTCGAGCGGATGCTAGCCCACGGCGCGTCCTCGACGCAGATCACCCATATCATCACCCTGCTCAACGACCACACCGTCTGCCGGGTGATCGAACTGGCCATCGCGGAGAAAGGTGATCCCGGTGTGCCGTTCAGTTGGCTGTGCTTCGGCAGCGAAGGCCGCCGCGAGCAGACGCTGCACACCGATCAGGACAACGGCATTCTGTTCGAAGCTCGCGATGCGGCCCACGCCGCCGAGATTCGCGGCAAGTTGCTGCCCATTGCCCAGCAGGTCAATCAGAGCCTGGCGCTGTGCGGCTTTACCTTGTGCAAAGGCAACATCATGGCCGGCAACCCCGAGCTGTGTTTGTCCCGAGTCGAATGGGCGCGACGCTTTGCGGCGTTTATCCGCGAGGCGACCCCGGAAAACCTGCTGGGATCGAGCATCTACTTCGACCTGCGCGTGGTCTGGGGCGATGAGCGGGGCTGCGAGCAACTGCGCCGGGGCATTCTCGATCAGGTCGGCGACAACCGGTTGTTCCAGCGCATGATGGCCGAGAACGCCCTGCGCAACCGTCCACCCGTAGGACGTTTCCGCGAATTCGTCCTGGCGCGCAAGAATGGCGAGAAAGCCACCCTCGACTTGAAACTCCAGGGCCTGACCCCCTTCGTCGACGGCGCGCGAGTGCTGGCCCTGGCCCACGGCATCGATGCCAACAACACCCTGGAGCGTTTTCGCCAATTGGTGGAAAAAGAGGTCATCGATCAGCTGGACGGCGCGGCCTATGAAGAGGCGTATCACTTCATCCAGCAAACCCGCATGCAGCAACATCAGCTACAGACCCGTGAGAACTTGCCCTACTCCAACCGGGTCGATCCCGACAGCCTCAATCATCTGGACCGACGCATCCTGCGTGAATCCCTGCGCCAGGCCCAACGCCTGCAAAGCAGCCTGACCCTGCGGTATCAGTTATGAGCCTGTTTTCATGGCTGCGCCCGGCCAGTCCCGTTTTGCCCGGCGAACTGCAACACCGTCGGGATCGCTTGCCGGCCGTGGCCCAACTGAGCGACTGCAGCCTGCGCGAGCAACGCTGGGTGGTGCTCGACCTGGAAACCACCGGACTGAATCTGAACAAGGATCGGCTGTTGTCCATCGGGGCCGTGGTGATCGAGGACGGCGCGATCGACTTCAGCCAGCAGTTCGAGCGCACGCTGCAATGCACCGAACTCAAACTCGGCCCCAGCGTGTTGATTCATGGGCTGGGTCCGAGCGCCATTGCCGCCGGCAGCGACCCCGCGCAGGCCCTGCTCGAATTCATGGAATTTGTCGGCGACAGTCCGGTGTTGGCGTTTCATGCGCCGTTCGATCAGCACATGCTGGGGCGCGCACTGAAAGAACATCTGGGTTACAAGCTGCAACATCCGTTTCTGGACGTGGCAGACATCGCCCCGCTGCTTTGCCCCCAGGCACACTTTCGCGAGGCCGGGCTGGATGAGTGGATCGACTGGTTCAAGCTGGAGGTCTTCGAACGGCATAACGCCAGTGCCGATGCCTTGGCAACGGCGGAGCTGATGCTGATTTTGTTCAGCCGAGCGCGGCAGCAACAGATTCATAGCCCGTTGAACCTGCAGCAGCGGCTGAGTCAGTGGAAGCGGCGGCGGCAAGCGCCTTCTTTCTGACCTGTGGCGAGGGGGCTTGTCGGACCGCCGCACCGCCCCGTTGGGTCGTGAAGCGGCCCCCTGCATTTCGCCATATAGACCGCATTCGGCGGTTTTACGACTGCTGCGCAGCCGAACGGGGGCAAGCCCCCTCGCCACAAGCTCGCTCCCACACTCAAACACCAAAGCGCTATGCTCCCGACACTGCCCATGATCGAGATGCCGCCATGTCCGCCCCCAGCATGACCCTGTTCCACAACCCCGCCTCGCCCTTTGTTCGCAAAGTCATGGTGCTGTTGCACGAGACCGGTCAAACGAACCGCGTGGCGCTGCAAGCCTGCCAGCTCACGCCGGTCAGTCCGGATCAGGCTCTCAACAAAGACAACCCGCTGGGCAAGATTCCGGCGCTGCGCCTGGCCGACGGCAATGTGTTGTACGACAGCCGGGTGATCCTCGATTACCTCGATCACCAACACGTCGGCAATCCGCTGATTCCTCGTGAAGGCTCGGCACGCTGGCGGCGCTTGACCCTGGCTTCTCTGGCAGACGGGATCATGGATGCCGCCGTGATGATTCGCTATGAAGTGGCCCTGCGCTCACCGGAGAAACATTGGGACGCATGGCTCGACGGTCAGCGCGACAAGATTCGTCGCGCCCTGGCGCTGTTGGAGGCCGATGCGATTGCCGAGCTGACCAGCCATTTCGATGTGGCAGCGATCAGTGTGGCCTGTGCCTTGGGTTATCTGGATTTACGCCATCCGGATCTGGAATGGCGCAAGGAAAATCCAAAGTTGGCCGAGTGGTATTTCGAAGTGAGTCAGCGGCCTTCGATGATCGCGACGATGCCCAAGGTTTGATCTTTGGTCGGCCATGCCGGCCTCAGAAGATCGCAGCCTTCGGCAGCTCCTGCGCCGAACGCGTGCTCCTGTGGGAGCTGCCGCAGGCTGCGATCTTTTGATCTCTGTGCAAACAACCTGGCAATCCGCGTCGCCAACACCTCACCCACTCGCTGATCCTCGTGCAACCCCAACCACCGGCTCATTCCACGGCACCTATATCAAAGTCCAAGGGCTTCGCGGTTTTCTGCCCGATCCCGTACCAGTCCAGCTTGCGGGTCAGCACCATGAACACACCCAGTAGCCCGAACAACAGCAGCGAGCCCATCAACAGCGCGTAATCCTCGGCGCTCAACAAGCCGTAAAGCAGCCCGTATAGCGCCGCCAACCCCGCCGAAAAGCTCAAGCCGTGACGCACGCTGCGCAGCACATGGCAGACATAGAAACCGATCAACGCCACACAGCTACTCGCCGACAGCAGATACGCCAGGGCAAAGCCGATGTGTTCGGACAGCGACAACAGCAACAGGTAGAAGAACGCCAGCGCTACACCCACCAAGGCGTACTGCACCGGGTGCACCGCCAGGCTTTTCAACACTTCGAACAGGAAGAAACCGGCGAAGGTCAGGACGATAAACAGCAATGCGTATTTGATTGCCCGGTCGCTTTTCAGGTACTGGTCCACCGGGTCGATGAAACTCACGCCGAAACTGCGACCGCTGAACGCCTCGCAATGACCGCCCGACACGCAACTGTTCAACGCTTCTTGCAGGTTGGTGGAGAAAAACGAGGTCTGCCAGTTGGCGGTAAAGCCCTGATCGGTGATTTCCCGCTGGGCCGGCAGGTAATTGCCGATGAAGCTGGGGTGAGGCCAATTGGCCGCCAGTGAAACCTTGCTGGTCTTGCCCACCGGCAGAACCTGTAACTGGCCGGTGCCTTGCAGACGCAAGTCGAAACCGAAGGCCAACTCCGTGGCCTGTTGGGTGTCCAGCGCCGGCAACGTCACATGCACACCCTCGCCCAGCCAGCCCACCTGGCTACCCGGTACAAAATCCAGCTTCTGGCCATTGAGTTCGAGTTTCAGCGCATTTTCGATGCCGCGGATGTCGCTGATGCCAACAGCCAGGAACGGCTGATCGAAGCGGTAATCGGCGAAGTCTTCCTTGATGCCCAGTTGTGCCGGAACCGAAAAATGCCCGCTGATGCGGTTATCGGCATGGAACAGTCGCGCCTCGTAGATGCCCCGGGAGCGCAGCTCCGTCTGGACCTGGCCGTCGAGTTCGAAACGCTCCGGCAAGAAATACAAACGTCCACGCTCCTCGCCGACATCCTGATAACGCTGGTTGGTTTTTTCGTTGGTTTTCCAGGTGCGCACTGTTTTGCGATAGGGCACCACCATCAGCGGGCCGCTCAATTGCTGGCTGTAACTGGAACTGCGGGCGATGTCTTCGAGTACACCGTCACGCAGTTGCTGGCGCTCCTGGATCACGCCGTTGATCATCAGTAGCGGGATCAGCAGCAACAGAATCAGCAGGGCAATTGCCCCGAGTTTTAGGGTCAGGCTTCGGTTCATGGGACTCTCCCTGTTTGGATGGGGAAAGTCTGGATTGGGTATGTGGGGGTTTTGTGGGAAGAATGTGGAGAGTGTGTGGAGTTTGCGCTCGGCGCAGGAGCTGCCGAAGGCTGCGATCTTCAGCGGCTAGAAGGCAACCGCAAACGCACTTGAACACCGCCGTCGACGTTGCCGATACTCATCACACCACCATGCAACTTGACCACTTCCTCAACGAAGTTAAGCCCCAAACCGGTGCTCTTGCGTCCACTGTCCGGACGCGGCAGTGAGTAGAAGCGCTCGCTCAAGCGTGGCAACGCGTAGTCGGGAATCGCTTCGGCCTGGTTGAACAGCCTGAACTCGATCTGCTCACCGACTCGCTCGGCACACAATCGCAGCACGCCGTGCGCTGGGGTGAAGTCCAAGGCATTCTCCAGCAGATTGCCCAGCGCCTGGCGCAATAGGAACGGCTCGCCAAGCAGATTCAGATCCGCTGCAATTTGCCGTTCCACACGCAATTGCTTGCCTTCGATTCGTGCAGCCTGCGCGCTCAACAGTTCTTCCACCAGGCCCGCCAACGGCACCGCCACCCGCTCCTCCAACCCTTGGCGCTGCTCAACCTGCGCCAGGTTCAGCAGTCGTTCGATCAACTGCTGCATGCGCGCGCTTTCGCTGTCGATGTTGCTGACGAAACGCTGCTGCTGGGCCGGCGGCATTTCGCCTTGCAGCAGCTCCGCCGCGCCACGAATCGCCGCCAGCGGGCTTTTCAATTCATGGGTCAGGGTGTGTACATAACGTTCGACGTAGGCTTTGCCTTCGAGCTGGGTGCGCATGTGCTCCAGTGCCGTGGCCAGTTGCTCCAGCTCGCCGCCGCGGTAATGCGGCACCTCGACCCGGCGGCCTTCACTGACGGCCTGGGCATAGGCCGTCAACCGCCGCAGTGCCGCGCTCAGCCACCAGGACAACAGCGCACCGAACAACAAACCGAGGCCAATCAATCCAGCGCCATACGTCAGCAATCGCCGTTCGGTGCGATCGACGTAAGGCTGCAGTGAGCTGTTGGGTTTGGCCACCGTCACCACGCCGATGATCTGGCCGTTGTCGCGAATCGGCGCACCGACGTGCATCACCGACGAATTCGAGTCGTCCGGGTTGCTGCGCGTCGAACGCGCACCGTACTCGCCACGCAGGGTCAGGTAGACGTCATTCCAGCGCGAGTAGTCCTGGCCCACCGCAATCCCGCTGGAATCCAGCACCACGATGCCTTTGGCATCGGTGACGTAAATGCGGTGATTGACCTGATTCTTCGACAGGCCCCAGATTTTCGCCTGCGGTTGTCGCTCGCCATAAGCCTTGAGCAACTCGGGCCAGCGGTTCTGGCTGAGGGTGCCGGCCTTGAAGTCGTCGCGCAGGATCTCGGCCATCAGGTTGGCGGTGTCCACCAGGGTCTCTTCGGTGGACTGGCGCACACCGGGGCGGATTTCTTCCATCACGGTGTTGAGCACGAAGTAGCCGGTCAGGCCGATGAACAGCACGTAGACCAGAAAAATCCGGATCCCCAATGACATCAGCTGTGTCCCGGGCTGTAGCTGTAGCCGAGGCCGCGATGAGTCTGGATCGGCTCGGCATCGGCCTTCACCAGGCGCAACTTGGCGCGCACGCTCTTGATGTGGCTGTCGATGCTGCGCTCGTAACCGGCATCGGCGGCCACGCCCAGCGCATCGAGCAATTGCTCGCGGCTGAAGACTCGCTCAGGTTGTTCCAGCAGGCATTGCAGCAAACGAAACTCATGGCGAGTCAGGCTCAGCGGCTGGTTGCGATAGCTGATCTGCACCCGATCGCCGTCGATGCGAAACAGCGCTGAAGCCACCTCCGACACCTCCGCCACCAGTCGTGGCGCCATGCGCTTGAGAATCGCCCGGACCCGCGCCGCCACTTCCCGAGGGCTGAACGGCTTGACCACGTAGTCATCGGCGCCGATTTCCAGGCCCACCACGCGGTCGATCTCGGCGTCACGGGCACTGAGGAAAATTACCGGCACGTCACTGAAACGCCGCAATTGCTTGCAGGTCTCGAAGCCGCTGATATCCGGCAGGCCGATATCGAGAATGATCAGGTCGGCCGGCGTGGCGCGCTGATGTTCGAGCGCCGCCGCGCCAAGGCTCAACCAGGTGGTGGTAAAGCCCTCGCCCTGCAAGGCGAAAATCAGGGTGTCGGCAATCGCCGCTTCGTCTTCGACAATCAGGATATGAGGCATGGCGTCCGAGCCCGCTGGTTAAGTGGACGAACGGTGCCCCAAGGCTGATTCGCCGTCAATCAGCAGTCGGGTTTGTCGGCTGTAAAGCGACGCGCCGGGTTCACTGCTGCGCCGAATTCGCGCAGGGCTTTGGCGCCGATCAGCAGCGGATAGTTGAAGCTGCTGCGGTCGGTGAGGTTGACCTCGACGGTGCGCTTGACGTTGCCCAGGCACAGTTCCAGATCGACCACCGGACGCTTGGTCACTTCGCTCACGGCCTTGTCTTCATCTTCTTCATCGGCACGGTTCTTGATCTTGCTGATCCGCGCGACCTTGTGTTCGTAGACCTTGTTGCTCGCGCCTTTGGTGGCGAGACGGAAACGTACCCACTCGTCGCCGTCGCGGGTGAAGGTTTCGATGTCTTTGGCCGACAGCGATGCGGTCAGGGCGCCGGTGTCCATTTTGGCCTTGAGGACTTCACCGCCGATTTCCGGCAGCGCGATGTATTCGTAACGCCCGTACAGGGTCGGCTCGGCGGCCAGGACCGGCAGGGTCACGAGGGCAAGCAGTGCAAGGAGAGATTTCACGTAAGGGGCTTCCTTGAGGGATGTGGACGCATGGCCGAATTCTAGACCGCAAAAAACAACGATAGTTGGACCACTTCCCACTTTTGTGGCGAGGTAGCTTGCTTCCGTTCGGGGGCGCAGCGCTCGTAAAACCGTTGCCTGCGGTATACCTGAAAATCGCGGCGCCTGGTTTTAGGGCCGCTGCGCAACCCAGCGGGAGCAAGCTCCCTCGCCACAAAGGCAACAGCGATACGCTGAGAGCATACCGCTACCAAGGTGAAACATTCGTCACCACCGATTTGGCCTGCCAACCGAAGCTGCTTATCATGGCGCGCCCACACGCTTTCAAGAGTTATCTATGCGCCGCCTGCTCACCGGCTGTTTCGTTACCCTGCTGCTATTGCTCAACACGCTGGTCCTGTTCGGGCCTTTGATGGTGTTCGCGCTGCTCAAACTGCTCCTGCCCGGGCGCTTTCGCGATTACGCCTCGTGGGCGGTGATGTGGATTGCCGAAACCTGGGCCGAGATCGACAAGCTGATCTTCCGCCTGTGCATTCCCACCCAATGGGACATTCGCGGTGGCGATGAGCTGCGCGGCGACACCTCGTATCTGGTGATCGGTAACCATCAGTCCTGGGTCGATATCCCGGCGCTGATCCAGGCACTGAACCGGCGCACGCCGTTCTTCAAGTTCTTCCTCAAGAAAGAACTGATCTGGGTGCCATTCCTGGGCCTCGCCTGGTGGGCGTTGGACTATCCGTTCATGAAGCGCTACAGCAAGGCGTTCCTGGAGAAGCACCCGGAGCTGGCCGGCAAGGATCTGGAGATCACCAAACAAGCTTGCGAGTTGTACAAGCGCCAGCCGGTGACCGTGGTCAACTACCTGGAAGGCACCCGCTACACCGCGGCGAAAAGCGCCCAGCAGCAGTCACCGTTCACCCACCTGCTCAAGCCCAAGGCGGGCGGCGTGGCGTTCGTGCTGGCGGCGATGGGCGAACAGTTGGACGCCATTCTCGATGTGACGGTGGTGTATCCGCAGCAGAAGATTCCGGGGTTCTGGGATTTGCTTAGTGGCAACGTGCCCAAAGTGATCATCGACATCCACACCCGCGAACTGGACCCGGCACTGTGGCAAGGCGATTACGAAAACGATCCGGAGTTTCGCGAAACAATCCAGAACTGGGTCAACCAGCTCTGGATCGTGAAGGACCGGCGCATCCAGGCACTACGCGGCGAGGGCTGACTCAGCTACCGGCGCCGGTGCCCCAGATCCCGCCGAGGTTTTGCAACAGCGAACCGGCAACGCCTTGCTGACCGAGGTATTGCAGGATCACCGGGGCAAACACGCCAACCATCCCGGTGTCCATGCCCAGGGCGCTGAAGGCGTTGTTCAGGTCCTTGGTGTCTTTGACGTTACCCAGCAAGCCATCGAGCAACGCATTCTTGTCTGAACCCGCACCGAGCAACCCACCCAAGCCAGTCAGGCCACTGATCGCGCTGTTGCCGGCGATCTGAGCGAGGCCTGGCACGGTTTTGCTCAGTTCGGAGAAGTCCTGGCCGCTGAGCTGATTCCTCGCCAGCCCCAGCATCGCACCGGCACCGCCGATGGCCTGCTCCGGGGTAATGTCGAGCTGCGAACCCAGGGTATTGAGCAAACCGGCCGCCTTGGGCGCCGCCGCCACGATGCCATCGACATCATCGGCCTCGACACTCTCAACATCCTCGTCGTCCTGCATCGATGACACCGCCTTGACCGCATCGCTGAGGCTTAACTGTGCAAAGGCCGGGCTGGCGGCCAGCGTCGTCAACGAAGCGACAGCCATGAGCGATGCCAGTGCAAAACAGCGTGAAACGTTCATCCAGACATCCTCTTGTGCCATGAAAGCCGCCCGGTAACGGCGGGGCGGCAAAACTGCTGATTGGACCGGATGTACGCCAGCATGTTCCTCGTTTGCGTGGGCATTTATCCCCAGGTGGCGTCTATAAAACGTGCCTCCTGGGACGCAACCGATGAACGGTATGACCGAACCGGCTGCGTCTGAGTTCTGGACAATGAGATCAACTGGAAAGCGACGTCTACGGCATGGAGCAAATCAGATTATCGTTCGAGGTCCATTGGTGATCGCTCATTTTCTCTGAGCAATTACGTGCCACTCGCCATAAAAAAGGGCGACATCACTGTCGCCCTTTTTTCCGTCTTGCTCCAGGCCTTACGCCGCACTAAACAACTTGTGCGGATCGATCACAAACTTCTTCGGCACGCCCGCGTCGAACTCGCCGTAACCCCGTGGAGCGTCATCCAGGCTGATGACTTCCACACCCACGATTTCGGCAATCTTGATGCGGTCCCACATGATCGCCTGCATCAGCTGGCGGTTGTACTTCATCACTGGCGTCTGGCCGGTGTGGAAGCTGTGGGATTTGGCCCAGCCCAGGCCGAAGCGAATGCTCAGGCTGCCCATTTTCGCGGCAGCGTCCACTGCACCCGGATCTTCGGTGACGTACAGGCCAGGAATACCGATTTTGCCAGCGACGCGAACCACGCCCATCAGCGAGTTGAGTACGGTGGCGGGAGCCTCGTGCTTCACGCCGGCATGGCCGTGACCGCGAGCTTCGAAGCCTACGGCATCGACGGCGCAGTCCACTTCTGGTTCGCCCAACAGTGCAGCGATTTGTTCGTGCAGTGGGGTGTCTGTCGACAGGTCGGCGATTTCGAAACCCTGAGCCTTGGCATGGGCCAGGCGGATCGGGTTGACGTCACCGATGATCACCACCGCAGCACCCAGCAGGCGAGCGGAAGCGGCAGCTGCCAGGCCAACCGGGCCGGCGCCGGCGACGTACACGGTGCTGCCAGGGCCAACGCCGGCGGTCACTGCGCCGTGGTAACCGGTAGGCAGGATGTCAGAGAGACAGGTCAGGTCACGGATTTTTTCCATGGCCCGGTCGCGATCTGGAAGTTTCAGCAGGTTGAAGTCGGCATACGGCACAAACGCGTATTCGGCTTGGCCACCGGTCCAGTCACCCATGTCGACATAACCATAGGCACCGCCCGGACGCGCCGGGTTAACGCTCAGGCAGACGCCAGTATGTTGCTCTTTGCACGAACGGCAACGGCCACAGGCAACGTTGAAAGGTACCGACACCAAGTCGCCGATCTGCAGGTTCTCGACACCGCTGCCCTTCTCGATCACTTCACCCGTGATCTCGTGGCCCAGCACCAGACCGGTCTGAGCGGTGGTGCGACCGCGCACCATGTGCTGATCGGAACCACAGATGTTGGTGGAAACTACGCGCAGGATGACACCGTGCTCGATCTTCCTGCCGCGCGGGTCCTGCATTTTGGGATAGTCGATTTTCTGTACTTCGACCTTGCCTGCGCCGAGATACACCACACCACGATTACCAGACATGCTTTCACCTCGCTGTTGTTTTTATGTAGCGGTCGCGTCGCCAGGAAACGGCGGCGCGTTGATTGCTCGATAAATCAAAAGATCGTCCGAACGCGGCCCGAGCCTTCGGCAGCGTCTACAGAGGCAGGCGATCTTTTCAGGCAGTAAAAACGCTAGAGAACAACTGTCCTGTTAGCGTTAAGGAACACGCGTCTTTCAATGTGATAACCCACGGCCCGCGCCAACGTCAGCCCTTCGATATCCCGCCCCTTGGCGATCAAGTCTTCGGGATAGTGGCTGTGATCCACGGCTTCCACGCCCTGGGCGATGATCGGACCTTCATCCAGATCGTTGTTGATGTAATGCGCCGTGGCGCCGACCAGTTTCACGCCTTTGTTGTAGGCCTGGTGATACGGCTTGGCGCCCTTGAAGCCCGGCAGCAGGGAGTGGTGAATGTTGATCGCCTTGCCGTCGAGTTTGCGGCACAGCTCTGGCGACAGAACCTGCATGTAGCGGGCAAGGATCACCAGCTCGGCGCCGGCCTCTTCGATCACCTGCCAGACCTGGCGCTCTTGCGATGGTTTGTCGTTGGGGTCCAGCGGAAAGTGGTAGTACGGAATCTGGTGCCAGTCGGCCAACGGCTTGAGGTCCGGGTGGTTGGAGACCACCGCGACCACGTCCATCGACAACTGGCCGATGCGCTGGCGGTAGAGCAAGTCGTTGAGGCAGTGATCGGCCTTGGAGACCATGATCACCACTTTCGGCCGGTAGTTCGGCGGGGTCAGCTCGAAGACCATCCCGAAGGCGGCACCACGCTCCGCCAGGCCTGCGCGGAAGGCTTGTTCGTCGAAAGCGTCGGGTTGCCGAAATTCCACTCGGATGAAGAAACGGCCTGAGAGCCGGTCATCAAAGGAGTGGTGCTCGGTGACGTAGCAGCCCTGCTCGAACAGAAAGCGGGTCACCGCATCCACGGTGCCGAGGACGCTTGGGCAGTCGGCGGTCAGAATCCATGTGTCTGGGGCGCGGCTCATAGTGCGGTGACTCCTGCTGCTACATCTGTGATCAGAGAGAACTCTGTGGCGAGGGAGCTTGCTCCCGCTGGGTTGCGAAGCGACCCCTATGTCAGCAACCGCATTCCTGCAGAAGGAACGCGGATTCAGGTTTTACGACTGCTGCGCAGCCGAGCGGGAGCAAGCTCCCTCGCCACAATTACGCCTGGACGCTAAGCCCGTACTCAGCCGACGCATCCTGCAACCACAACCACCAGTAATCCGAGAAGCTGCGGCGAATCAGCAGTTCCCAGGTGTCTTCGGCGGTATGGCGGATCATCAGTTGCGACTTGGCGAACACCGTGCCAACAGCCTTGCCCACCGGGAAGTTGTTGGGGTGCACGTCGTAGCTGGTGGACTTCATCAGCACCTGACGCACGTTCGGGCCGCTGAGTTCGAGGATCTGCTGGCCACCGCTGACGTTGACGATCTGGATGTGCAGGTCGCCCAGCGCTTCACGGAGTTTTTTCTCGGCGGCGAATTCTTCACCGGTCGGCACGACCAGCAGCCATTCATCCGGCCCCATCCATTGCAGGCTGGTTTCGCCTTTGATGATCACGGTCAGCGCACCTGGCAACTCGATGCCAAGGGCCTTGTGCACACCAGCGGCGAACGCGGCGTCGTGGCCATCGCCACGGATAGTCAGGTGACCGAGGAGTTTTTTCTCACGCACGATCACGCCGGCGTTCTTGCGACCCTTGCCCACCAGGCTGGCGAGGTCGGCATGATGCAGCGACGACTCGGCCTTGGCCCCGGTGGTTGGGCGTTGTTGGTAAACATTGGCTGCGGTCATAAAGCACCTGTCTTGAATTCTTTGTCGCCCCCCGCGCCTGGCGCGGGGGGTGATCGATTACACGTTCTGGCGATCGCCTTTCGGATCGAAGAACACCGAAGAAACGATTTCCGCCTCGATCACGCTGCCGTCGGCCAGCGGTGCGAACACCCGCTCACCCATGCGCTTCAAGCCGCCCTTGACCACGCCCATGGCAAACGAATAGCCCAGGGAGTTGTGCAAGTAGCTGGAAGTCACGTGACCCACCATGGTCATCGGAATCGCTTGCTTGGTGTTGAACACCAGTTGCGCACCTTCCGGCAGCCATTTGGTCGGATCGATCGGCTTCAGGCCAACCAGCTGTTTGCGCTGATCACGCACACAGTCTTCGCGGTTCATGCCACGCCAGCCGATCCACGAGAACGGTTTGGTGCGACCGACACACCAGCCCATGTTCAGGTCGTCCGGGGTCATCGAGCTGTCAGTATCCTGACCGACGATGATGAAGCCCTTCTCGGCCCGCAGTACGTGCATGGTTTCGGTGCCGTACGGGGTCAGGTTGTACTTCTTGCCGGCCTCGACGATTTTCTCGAGCACGCCCATGGCGTAGTCGGCCTGCACGTTGACTTCATACGACAGCTCACCGGTAAACGAAATCCGGAAAATCCGCGCCGGCACGCCACCGACCAGGGCTTCTTTCCAGGTCATGAACGGGAAGGCTTCGTTGCTCAGGTCGGCGTCGGTGACTTCGCTGAGCAGCTTGCGGCTGTTCGGCCCGGACAGGGTCATGGTTGCCCAGTGATCCGTCACGGAAGTGAAGTACACCTTCAGGTCTGGCCATTCGGTCTGGTGGTAGATTTCCAGCCATTGCAGCACGCGCGCAGCGCCGCCGGTGGTGGTGGTCATCACGAAATGGTTGTCGGCCAGGCATGCAGTCACGCCATCGTCGAACACCATGCCGTCTTCTTTACACATCAGGCCGTAGCGCGCCTTGCCCACGTCGAGCTTGGTCCAGGCGTTGGTGTAGATACGGTTGAGGAACTCGCGGGAGTCCGGGCCCTGGATGTCGATCTTGCCCAGGGTCGAAGCGTCCAGCAGGCCGACGCTGTCGCGCACGGCTTTGCATTCGCGTTTTACGGCGGCATGCAGGTCTTCACCGTTTTTCGGGAAGTACCAAGGACGTTTCCACTGACCGACGTCTTCGAACTCGGCGCCATTCTTAACGTGCCAGTGATGCAGCGCGGTGAAGCGAACCGGCTCGAAGATGTGCCCACAGTGACGACCGGCCACGGCGCCGAAAGTCACCGGCGTGTAGTTCGGGCGGAACATGGTGGTGCCCATCTGCGGGATGGTCACGTTCAGCGAACGGGCAGCGATGGCCAGGCCGTTGACGTTGCCGAGCTTGCCCTGATCGGTGCCGAAGCCCAGTGCGGTGTAGCGCTTGACGTGCTCGACCGACTCGAAGCCTTCGCGGGTCGCCAGTTCGATGGCGGCTGCGGTGACGTCGTTCTGCAGGTCGACGAATTGCTTCGGCGCACGGGCAGTGGCTTTTTCGTGAGGCACCTGGAACAGCGCCAGCGTCGGCTCTTCGAGTCGGCTCAGGGCTTTGGGCAGTACGCCTTCGACCTTGCCGAATCCAGCTTCGCTGGCAGCGCGAGCACCGCCTTCAAAACCATCGGCCAACGAATCGCCGAGGCTGTAGACGCCGTTGATGCCACCGACGCACACGCGTTTCTGCGGTGCCTCGCCCGGTACGAAACCGAGGATGTCTTCACGCCAGATCGGCTTGCCACCCAGGTGCGAAGCCAGGTGAACCACCGGGCTGTAGCCGCCGGAACTGGCGACCAGGTCGCAATCGAGCCATTCGCCCGGGCTGGTCACGGTGTGTGCTTTTACATCAATCGCTGCAACGCGAGCGGCGGTCACGTGCTTGCTGCCACGGGCCTCGATCACGGCGCTGCCGGTCAGGATGCGAATGCCTTTGGCGCGCGCTTCTTCCACCAGCGCACCGCGAGGGTTGCTGCGGGCGTCGGCGATGGCCACCACTTGCAGGCTGGCGTCGAGCCAGTCCAGGGCAACGCGGTAGGCGTGGTCGTTGTTGGTCGACAGCACCAGTTTCTTGCCCGGTGCCACACCATAGCGACGTACATAAGTCGACACAGCGCCGGCGAGCATGTTGCCCGGCACGTCGTTGTTGCCGTAAACCAGTGGACGCTCGTGAGCGCCGGTCGCCAGCACCACGCGCTTGGCGCGAACCCGGTGGATGCGCTGACGCACCTGGCCGATCGGAGCGCGGTCGCCGAGGTGATCGGTGAGGCGCTCGTGAATGGTCAGGAAGTTATGGTCGTGGTAACCGTTGACCGTGGCGCGCGGCAACAGCAGCACGTCAGGGGTGTTTTTCAGCTCGGCGATGACACTGGCAACCCACTCGGTAGCTGGTTTGCCATCGAGGCTTTCGCGGGAGTCGAGCAGGCTGCCGCCAAACTCTTCCTGCTCATCGGCCAGGATCACACGGGCGCCGCTGCGGGCAGCCGCCAGTGCAGCCGCCAGACCCGCAGGGCCAGCGCCGACGATCAGCACGTCGCAGTGCTGGTTCATGTAGTCGTAGGTGTCCGGATCGTTCTCGGTCGGCGAACGGCCAAGACCGGCTGCCTTACGAATGTACTTCTCGTAAGTCATCCAGAACGATTGCGGGTACATGAAGGTTTTGTAGTAGAAGCCCGGTGGCATCAGCTTGCCGCCGACCTTGCCGAGAATTCCCATCATGTCGTTGTTCACGCTTGGCCAGCCGTTGGTGCTGGTGGCGACCAGGCCTTGATACAGCGCTTGTTGCGTGGCGCGTACGTTCGGGATCTGCGTGGCTTCGGTCGCACCGATCTGCAGCACGGCGTTCGGCTCTTCGGCACCGGCGGCGAAGATGCCGCGTGGGCGCGAATACTTGAAGCTGCGGCCGACGATATCGACACCGTTGGCCAGCAAGGCTGCAGCCAGCGAGTCGCCCTCAAAGCCTTTGTAGACCTGGCCGTTGAAGGTGAAGCTCAGCACTTTGTTGCGGTCGATGCGTCCGCCGTTGGACAGGCGATTGATCTGGCTCATACCTTCTCTCCCAGAGCCGTGGCGGCCGCTTTCGGGCTGTCGGTCTTGTCGGTGAACTGCGGCTTGGTGCCGATCTTGTAGGTTTCGAGAATCTCGTAGGTCACGGTGTCACGGGTCACGTTGAAATACTGACGGCAACCGGCGACGTGATCCCACAGTTCGTGGTGCAGACCGCGAGGGTTATCGCGGAAGAACATGTAGTCGCCCCACTCCTCGTCGGTGCAGCTGTTCGGATCCAGTGGACGCGGGATGTGCGCCTGGCCGGATGCATGGAATTCCTCTTCGGAGCGCAGTTCGCCACAGTGAGGACAGAAGATATGCAACATAGGGATTTCTCCTGTTAGTGGGCGACTGCTGCAGCGCCGTGTTCGTCGATCAACGCACCGCTGTGGAAGCGGTCGATGGAGAAAGGTGCAGCCAATGGGTGCATTTCACCCTTGGCCAGGCTGGCGGCAAACACGTTGCCCGAGCCAGGTGTAGCCTTGAAGCCACCGGTGCCCCAACCGCAGTTGAAGAACATGTTCGGTACCGGAGTCTTCGAAATGATCGGGCACGCATCCGGCGTGGTGTCGACGATGCCGCCCCACTGACGGTTCATGCGTACGCGCGACAGCACCGGGAACATCTCGACGATGGCCTGGATGGTGTGCTCGATCACCGGGTACGAACCACGCTGGCCGTAGCCGTTGTAGCCGTCGATACCGGCGCCGATCACCAGGTCGCCCTTGTCGGACTGGCTGATGTAACCGTGTACGGCGTTGGACATGATCACGCTGTCGATAATCGGCTTGATCGGCTCGGACACCAGCGCTTGCAGCGGGTGCGATTCGATCGGCAGGCGGAAACCGGCAAGTTTGGCCATGTGCCCGGAGTTACCGGCAGTCACCACGCCGACGCGCTTGGCGCCGATGAAGCCCTTGTTGGTTTCAACACCGATGCACACACCGTTTTCCTTACGGAAACCGATCACTTCGGTCTGTTGGATCAGGTCCACGCCCAAGGCGTCGGCGGCACGGGCAAAGCCCCACGCCACGGCATCGTGACGGGCCACGCCGCCGCGACGCTGGACGGTAGCGCCCATCACCGGATAGCGGGTGTTCTTGGAGCAGTCGAGGTACGGGATCTCGTCCGCCACTTGCTTGGCATCGAGCAGTTCGCCGTCCACGCCGTTGAGGCGGTTGGCGCTGACCCGACGCTCGGAATCACGAATGTCCTGCAGGGTGTGGCACAGGTTGTAGACGCCACGCTGGGAGAACATCACGTTGTAGTTCAGGTCCTGGGACAGGCCTTCCCACAATTTCATCGCGTGTTCGTACAGGTGTGCCGACTCGTCCCACAGGTAGTTGGAACGCACGATGGTGGTGTTGCGCGCGGTGTTACCGCCGCCCAGCCAGCCCTTCTCGACCACGGCCACGTTGGTGATGCCGTGTTCCTTGGCCAGGTAGTAGGCGGTCGCCAGACCATGCCCGCCACCGCCGACGATGACCACGTCGTAGACCTTTTTCGGGGTCGGCGTACGCCACATGCGCTGCCAGTTTTCATGGTGGCTGAGGGAGTGTTTGAAGAGGCCGAAGCCCGAATAGCGTTGCATAGTCATTTACTCCAAAACCGCGCTCAGCGATAAACCGGGAAGTCCGCGCACAGGGCTGCCACATGCTGCGCGACATTGGCCTCGACATCGGCGTCGCCGAGGTTGTCGAGGATGTCGCAGATCCAGCCAGCCAGTTCAACACACTGGGTAACCTTGAAGCCGCGAGTGGTCACCGCCGGGGTGCCGATACGCAGGCCGGAGGTCACGAACGGCGACTGTGGATCGTTCGGGACAGCGTTCTTGTTCACGGTGATGTGGGCGCGACCGAGTGCTGCGTCCGCCTCTTTACCGGTGAGGCCCTGACGGATCAGGCTGACCAGGAACAGGTGGTTGTCGGTACCGCCGGACACTACATCGTAGCCGCGTTTGATAAATACGCCGGCCATTGCCTTGGCGTTGTCGATCACTTGTTGCTGGTAGGCCTTGAAGCCAGGCTCCAGTGCTTCCTTGAAGCACACTGCTTTACCGGCGATGACGTGCATCAGCGGGCCGCCCTGGGCACCAGGGAATACCGCGGCGTTGAGCTTCTTCTCGATTTCTTCGTTAGCCTTGGCCAGGATCAGGCCACCACGTGGACCGCGCAGGGTCTTGTGGGTGGTGGTGGTCACCACGTCAGCGTATGGCAGCGGGTTCGGGTACAGGCCAGCGGCGACCAGACCGGCAACGTGAGCCATGTCGACGAACAGCAGGGCACCGACCTTGTCAGCGATCTGGCGGAAACGCGGGAAATCGAGGGTCTTGGAGTAGGCCGAGAAACCGGCGACGATCATCTTCGGCTTGCATTCGACGGCCAGACGCTCGACTTCGTCGTAGTCGATCAGGCCGGTTTTGGTGTCGATGCCGTACTGCACAGCGTTGTACAGCTTGCCCGACGACGACACTTTGGCACCGTGGGTCAGGTGACCGCCGTGGGCCAGGCTCATGCCCAGAATGGTGTCGCCGGCTTGCAGCAGGGCCAGGTAAACGGCGCTGTTGGCCGAAGAACCGGAGTGCGGCTGCACGTTGGCGTAATCGGCACCGAACAATTGCTTGGCGCGTTCGATGGCCAGGGCTTCAACTTTGTCGACGTGCTCGCAACCACCGTAGTAGCGCTTGCCCGGATAGCCTTCGGCGTATTTGTTGGTCAGGCCACTGCCTTGCGCTTCCATCACGCGCTTGCTGGTGTAGTTCTCTGACGCGATCAGCTCGATGTGATCTTCCTGGCGTTGCTCCTCGGCATTCATCGCCGCCAGCAGTGCATCGTCGTAACCCTGAATCTGGTCTTGCTTGCTGAACATCGCGTCTCTCCCAGCGGCGGCGGTGCGCCTTTCGTCTCGGTGAGGCACTGGCATTTCGGCAGTGCCCTTTGATAGCGATGGTATGACCGGCGCAGACAGGTCAAATGCCTATGGACGCCACGCAAAGGTGCGTTTACGACATGGGCCGAGAAGGCTGAGCCAGGAAGGCTCTTGTGGCGAGGGGGCTTGCCCCCGTTCGACTGCGCAGTAGTCGCAAAATCAACAAACGGGGTTTGCCTGATAAACCACGCTCTGAGGGTTTAGGGCCGCTTCGCAGCCCAACGGGGGCAAGCCCCCTCGCCACAGGGGACGGGCGTCAGGCGATGAGTTGGCGCAAGGCCAAAAGTACGAGGAAATGCCCGGGATAAAGGGCGTAGGCCCAGCGGCGCATCGGCGGTGGCTGGATGCCTTGGGCATGTCGCAATAGCAGCAGGCCCGAGAATGGCGCAATCAGACAAACGACAATACCCAAAATCGCCGCACCGCTGCCGAACCAGGCAGCGGAGTACAGCACTTGCCATTGATTGGCCGCCAGGCACACCAGCCCCGGCAACAGGCCGAAATACCAAGGCCGCTGGATCACCAGCAACATCGCCAGTGGCAACAGCACGCCGAAAAAGCCGAACATCAATCGCTGCGGGAACAGTGCCGCCAGCACCAAGGCAACGACCGCCAACAGACGCGACTGAACTGGCCCGTGCTGCCAGCCACGGGCCACCAGCAACCCCATGACCAGCGTAGGCAATACATTCAAGGTGTCGTGATCAGGAATGTACATCCGATACGGAATTTCGCTCAGGGCACTGAACAGCAACAACCAACCGAGGTAGCGCCACTGGCCGTCGGTCGTCACTGTACGGACACGCGCCAGGTTCGCCGCCATCGCCAGACAGAACCACGGGAACGCCAATCTGCCCGGCACATACAGCAGATCGAGGGAATAACCGACATATCGCAGGTGATCGAGCACCATGCTCAACAGCGCCAGCCACTTGAGCAGATCCAGTGCACCGTCCCTCTGCGTCATGTGCATAATTGCCCGAGGCATTTGTATTTTTCTGACAGACTCATCCCGTGTGCTCCCCGGACGATCTTCGGTAAAGTGCACATCATCATTGACCAACGAAGCGCCACAAGCGCCTCGATCACGGAAGCCGGCCATGACCGACAAGAGCCAACAATTCGCCAGCGACAACTATTCCGGTATTTGCCCTGAAGCCTGGGCTGCCATGGAACAGGCCAACCACGGACACCAGCGCGCTTATGGCGACGATGAGTGGACCGCACGCGCCGCGGATCAATTCCGCAAACTGTTCGAAACCGACTGCGAAGTGTTCTTCGCCTTCAACGGCACCGCGGCCAACTCGTTGGCCCTGTCGTCGCTGTGCCAGAGTTACCACAGCGTGATCTGCTCGGAAACCGCCCACGTCGAAACCGACGAATGCGGCGCGCCGGAGTTTTTCTCCAACGGTTCCAAGCTGCTCATCGCCCGCACCGAAAACGGCAAGCTGACGCCGGAATCGATCCGCGAAATTGCCCTCAAGCGCCAGGACATCCACTACCCGAAACCACGCGTCGTGACCCTGACCCAGGCCACTGAAGTCGGCAGCGTGTACACCCCGGAAGAAATCCGCGCCATCAGCGTCACCTGTAAAGAACTGGGCTTGAACCTGCACATGGACGGCGCCCGTTTCTCCAACGCCTGCGCTTATCTGGGTTGCTCGCCAGCCGACCTGACCTGGAAGGCCGGCGTCGACGTGCTGTGCTTTGGCGGTACGAAAAACGGCATGGCGGTGGGCGAAGCGATTCTGTTCTTCAACCACAAACTGGCTGAAGACTTCGACTACCGCTGCAAACAGGCCGGGCAACTGGCGTCGAAGATGCGCTTCCTCTCGGCCCCCTGGGTCGGGATTCTTGAAAACGACGCCTGGCTCAAATACGCCCGCCACGCCAACCACTGCGCGCAGTTGCTGGCCGAACTGGTGAGCGACATTCCTGGCGTCGAGCTGATGTTCCCGGTGCAGGCCAACGGTGTGTTCCTGCAACTCTCCGAGCCGGCCATCGCCGCACTGACCGCCAAGGGCTGGCGCTTCTACACCTTCATCGGCAACGGCGGCGCACGGTTCATGTGCTCGTGGGACACCGAAGAAGAACGCGTGCGGGAACTGGCGGCGGATATTCGGCACGTGATGACAGCCTGACTCCCTCCCCCTCACCACAGGCTCTGTGTTCCACCTCAGCTATTTGGTTGAAATGCGACTTTGTGGCGAGGGAGCTTGCTCCCGCTCGGCTGCGCAGCAGTCGTAAAACCAGCCAACGCGGTCCACCTGACAGACCGCATGCTCAGGCTTTGGGGCTGCTTCGCAACCCAACGGGAGCAAGCTCCCTCGCCACAGGTTCTGCGCTCGACCTCAGCTATTTGATTGGCAAGAGATCTTATGGCGAGGGGGCTTGCCCCCCCTTGCCACAGTCCCGCAAGACTTGGTCTACATTGACTGCGAGCCGTTTCGATCCGCTCGGATCACGCCAATCGGGAGCGTCCGCATGTCACTAGAAGGCAAAACCCTGTTCATCACCGGCGCCAGTCGCGGGATTGGTCGTGAGATTGCGCTGCGGGCCGCGCGCGACGGGGCCAACATCGTGATTGCCGCGAAAAGCGCCGCCCCTCACCCCAAACTGCCTGGCACCATCTTCAGCGTGGCAGCGGAAGTCGAAGCCGCGGGTGGCAAGGCGCTGGCCCTGGAGGTGGATGTGCGCGATGAAACCATCGTGCGCCAGGCCCTGGCTGACGCCAATGAGCATTTCGGCGGCATCGACGTGCTGGTCAACAATGCAGGAGCGATCAAGCTGACCGGCGTGCAGCACATCGAACTCAAGCGCTTCGACCTGATGCACCAGATCAACACCCGCGCCGTGCTGCTGTGCAGCCAGGCCGCCCTGCCCTATCTGAAAAAATCCAGCGGCCACATCCTCAACCTGTCACCGCCGTTGAACCTGGCCACCAAATGGTTCGCCCAATACAGCCCCTACACCGTCACCAAGTACGGCATGAGCATGCTCACCCTGGGCATGAGCGAGGAATTCGCCGCCTACGGTATCAGCGTCAACTCTCTATGGCCGCAGACCATGATCGCCACGGCCGCGATCGAGTTTCAGCTCGGATCGCGCGAATCTTTCAAACATGCCCGCACACCCGCGATCATGGCGGATGCCGCCCACGTCATTCTCGACAGCAGCGGTCGCAGCATTACCGGTCGGTTGCTGATCGATGAGGAGATTTTGCGCGAGCAAGGGGTGACGGATTTTGAAGGGTATCGGTATGCGCCTGATTCCACCGACAAACTGATGCCAGACCTGTTTGTCGACTGACTGAAGCGCGCCCTCTACAGGCGCTGCCGAAGGCTGCTCCTGTAGAGGTTATTCAGCGATCATCTCGAGCGATCAATACTCGATCCGCACGTCACCCTTCGGCACGCTGCAGCAAGACAGGATGAACCCTTCGGCTTCGTCTTCCTCGGTAATCCCGCCGTTGTGTTCCATTGCCACTTCGCCGGCAAGCTTCATTACCTTGCAGGTACCGCAGATACCCATGCCGCAGGCCTTGGGGATCATCAGGCCCAGCTTGGCGGCAGCGGCGTGGACGGTTTCGCCCGGAGCCACGCGGATGCTCTTGCCGGAGGCGGTGAATTCCACCTGATGCAGGTCGGCGGCGTCGATTGCAGGGGCGTCGGCCGCTTGTTCAGCGTGTTCCTCTGCATCGGCGATAGCCTCTGGCGGTGTGGCGCCGAAGGACTCTTCGTGGTAGCGCTTCATATTGAAGCCGGCGTTTTCCAGCAAACGCTTGACCGCATTCATGTAGGGCGTCGGACCGCAGCAGAACACTTCCCGCTCAAGGAAGTCCGGGACCATCAGTTCGAGCATCTTGTGGTTGAGATAACCGCGGTATCCGGCCCACGGCTCACCGAAACCGTGTTTCTCGCAGATCAGGTGCAGGCTGAAGTTTTCGATCCGCGCCGCCATGTGCTCCAGCTCGCGGTGATAAATGATGTCTTTCGGCGAGCGGGCGCTATGGATGAAGGCCATATCGACATTGCCGTTGGTATCGAAGAACCAGCGCGCCATGGACATCACCGGGGTGATGCCCACGCCGCCACTGAGGTACAACACTTTCGGGTTCGGAAAGTCGATGGCGTTGAACAGCCCGACCGGGCCGTGCACCGCCAGTTCGTAGCCTTCATGCAGGGTGTCATGCAACCAGTTCGAGACCTTGCCGCCCGGTACGCGCTTGATCGTCACCGAGAAGCTGTACGGCACCGACGGCGAGCTGGAAATGGTGTACGAACGCATGATCTGCTGGCCTTCGATTTCCAGCTCCAGGGTGACGAATTGCCCCGGTTTGAAGAAGAACATGATCGGCTGGTCGGCCATAAAGCAGAAGGTGCGCACATCCCAGGTTTCCTGGATGACTTTGACGCAACGGACAATGTGTCGACCATTGGCCCAGGTCTGGGTGGTTACCGGGTTCAGGAAGTTGTTGGACATGCTGATCTCCACGGCCGACTACCGGCCTTTATGTTGGCGATTCTGCGTATAGCGCAGCCCCGCCATTTACCTATCTGCGACATTGACATACTTATCGCGACCAGCCCCCAATTACCGGGGGTTGGGCGTCGGGAACAGATTGGGCCATGTCGCCCATGGATAAGGTTCCGGGGAGCGCCGGCCCCACACTCGCCCCATACCAAGACACAACCTTTACACCTTGCGTAGCAAACCTGATTAGCCACTTTCGCCGGCCACACAGAATGGCCTTGAGGATTAAACGATGGACGTCACCACTACCCTGAGCCTGGGCGATCCACTGGAACCCGCACGCAAGGCCACTGCGCAGATGCTGCAAGAGCGCGAGCGCACTTTCTCGCTGCCGCAGCCGTTTTACTCTGACGAGCGGCTGTTTGATATCGACATGCAGGAAATCTTCCAGAAAGAGTGGTTGATTGCCGGCATGACCTGCGAGATCCCGACCAAGGGCAACTACCTGACCCTGCAAGTCGGCAAGAACCCGATCATCGTGATTCGTGGCGCCGATGGCGTGGTCCATGCGTTCCACAACGTCTGCCGCCACCGTGGTTCACGCCTGTGCACCAGTGAAAAAGGCAAGGTCGCCAAACTGGTCTGCCACTACCACCAGTGGACGTACGAGCTGGACGGTCGCCTGCTGTTCGCCGGCACCGAAATGGGCGCCGACTTCGACATGAAGCAATACGGCCTCAAACCGGTGAACGTGAAGACCGCCGGCGGTTACATCTTCATCAGCCTGGCAGAAAACCCGCCGGCCATCGATGACTTCCTGTCGACGCTCAGCCATTACATGGAACCGTACGACATGGAGAACACCAAGGTGGCGGTGCAAACCACCTTGATGGAAAAGGCCAACTGGAAACTGGTGCTGGAAAACAACCGCGAGTGCTACCACTGCGGCGGTTCACACCCGGAATTGCTGAAAACCCTGCTGGAATGGGACGACGTCACCGATCCGCGTGCCGACCAGGCCTTCAAGGACCACGTAGCCGCTTCCGCCGCTGCCTGGGAAGCCGAGAAGATCCCTTACGCCCACGCCAGTTTCGGCCTGCGTAACCGTATCGTGCGCATGCCGCTGCTCAAGGGCACCGTATCGATGACCATGGACGGCAAACAGGGCTGCGCCAAACTGATGGGCCGCATCAAGAACCCGGACCTGGGCTCGATGCGCATCCTGCACCTGCCGCACTCGTGGAACCACTGCATGGGCGACCACATCATCGTGTTCACCGTGTGGCCGATCAGCGCCCAGGAAACCATGGTCACCACCAAGTGGATCGTCCACAAGGACGCGGTCGAAGGCGTGGACTACGACGTGGAGCGCATGCGCCAGGTCTGGGATGCGACCAACGACCAGGACCGTCGCCTGGCCGAAGAGAACCAGCGCGGGATCAACTCCACCGCGTACCAGCCAGGGCCTTACTCCAAGACCTATGAGTTCGGCGTGGTGAACTTCGTGGACTGGTACAGCGAGCGGATGCTGAACAACCTGGGGGCCGAGCCTGCGCCTTACCTCAAAGGTGTTCCGGTTCAGGGTTAATCGAAATCTGATCGTTCCCACGCCAGGCGTGGGAACGATCCTTCCTCGCTAAATTGAAGACCACCGCACCGAACCATCCTCGCCAATAAACGTCTCTTCGATGTTCTCCCCCACCAGCCGCACCTTCACATAACCGTTCAACACCCGATCCGGGTACGCCTCATCCCGCCCATTTTGCGTTTCCGACCACAGCACCCCCGGATGCCCGTTCAGCTCGCTGGCATTGCCATAGGGAATCGCCCCGTGCCCGGCGCAACGTGCATGCAAGCCACCTTGAGTGGCATAGCAGATGCCGTTATGCAAATGCCCCCAATACCAGTAATCCGGCTCGCGCCCCAAGGCATCGCAGACCGGCTTGTACAGCGCGGTCTTGTCACGCCCGGTAATGTCAAAGCCCTGGTGATGACTGAGCACCATGATCTTCTTGCGTTTGGGCAGGTCTTTCATCCAGTCGATCTGCTGCTTGTTCAGCGCGCCGTCCATATACAGGTTGATTGGACTGGAGGCATAAGCCGAGTCGATCCCGACCACCAGCCAGTCATCGTTGTACAACGCAAAATAACTGGTGCCCTGCTGCGCCGGGAAACGTTTGGCCAGTTCCTTGAAGTAGCCATGGGCGCCGCTGTACATCTCGTGGTTGGAGTTGAGAGTGAATGAGCCCTGCTTGCCCATCGGCCAACCGACCATGTCGACGTCTTCCTGGGAGCGGGTGCCGGCGTAATACACATCCCCCAGATGAATGGTGAAGTCGGCCTGGGCCAGTTGCATCTGATCGGCCACCGCCACTGCCGGGGCATGACTGTCGAACGGCCCGGTGCCCCAGTCGCCGGCAATGGCCAGGGTCACGTCACTGTCCATGCGCATCAACGCCGGGTTGGTGGCGAACGGTGCGTGATGCCGCAGGTTCTCGATCCACTTGAGCAACGCTTCGCTCCACAACAGATCCAGCAGCTCCCATTTGCGACAACCGAGCAGGCTGCCATCCTTGAGCACTTGGGTCTGCAGCTCATCTACCGATTGCGGCAAGGGGCTGGCGTTGCCGATGTGCAGGATCGACAAACCGTGGGACAACTCCCACGGCACACTCGGTTGATCGTCCGGCAAGTCGCCGTGCTTGAGCACGTATTGCGCCTGATCGTGCCCCCGCTGCAGCAGCGCGACGATGGCTTGGTACTCCTCCGGTTCAAGCTCGCTGACGAGCTTCTTCCAGGCCATTTCCAGCCGTGTGAACAGCCCGTGCAGGCGCACCTTCACCTTGTCGTATTCATGTTCCCAATGTCTGACCAATGACATGTCGCTTTCCTCCATCCGTAGTGGAATCACAGGGTTTTCATGAACTCGATGAGCGCCCGCTTATCGAGTTCCGACAACTGCGTGCCGTACAGGTGGCCACCGTTGTGGTTGCCCTCCAGGCGCGTGTCGTATTTGAAGTCCGCCGAGGCTTTCACCTGCTCGCCACTGGTGACGTAGCCGACCTTGTCCTTGTCATAAATGTCGGAACCGGTGAAGAACACCTGCGGCCGCAGTTCCGGCGGTTGCAGCAAATCCCACAGGGTCGGCACCGAGCCGTTGTGCAAGTACGGCGCGCGCAACCAGATGCCGTCGGTGGGCGTGTTGCTGTAGCTCTGGGTCTTGCGGTAAGCACCAAAGTCGAACGGCGGTTTCTTGAAGCCGTGGAAGGCTGTCACTAAACCGGTGGTGAACGAGTTCAGCCGATGGGGATCGGTGCCCAGTTCATCAATCGTGGTGGTGACCTGACCGGTGTCGGTGCGACCGAAGTCATGGCAACCGGCGCAATTCTTTTCCCAGACCGGCTTGCCCCGGGCGACCTTGGCCTGATCCAGCGCGAACGGCCAGGCCGGTGCCTTGTGGCCCAGCAGCCAATTGGTCACCCGGTTGAAACTGTCCGGCAGCACCGACTCCGGCGTCGCGCCCACGGCCATGGCCGCCGCGTAGTTGCGCTCATGGATATCGTTGTTGTTGCCGTCCCAGTGCAGGTACAGCGATTCCCGGGGTTTCTGGTTCCAGACTTGCGGCAAGTCGACGGTGCCGATGGTCGAGTCATCCGGGAAGCCGAACACCACCATTTTCGTCGGGTTGAAAGTGTCGGTACGCCCCGGCCCTTGCGGTGCGCGCAGCTTCTGCCAGGCATAAGCCTGTTTCTGTTTGATCAGCGCGCTGGTGGCCATCGGGATGATCAGATAGCGGTTGTACAGGCGCTCGAAGAACCCGAGCTGGAACTTGCTGTTGATCGCAGTCATCACCGCGTCGGGCGTGAATTTGGGGTCGCTCGCGCAATCGTAGGCGAACCACTGGAAGGCCTGCAGTTGCAGGGTATTGGCCGGCGCGGAGGCCACCGGGGTAGCAACGTCGCTGGCATTGGCGCGGTAGGAGCCGGTGTGGCACAAGGCGCAGTTGGGCTCCACGGTCGGGTAGCCGATCTGCCGCTTGGCCATGCCGATCGGCAGGTCCTTGCCGTTCTCGTAGAGGAAACCGAACACTTCGTAACCGCCGGGCTTCGGCAGTTTCTCCGGGCACATCTGCGGCAACACGGCGAACAGGTAATAGGGAATCCGTGCTTCGATGCCCAGGCCGATGGCGGCGTATTTGTAGTGGTCTTCGTCAGAAGCGTATTGCTCGGCCGGCACCACCCGCAGCATCTGGTACCAGGTTTCGTAGCCGATAAACCCCAGCGCCAGCACCACGACCAGCGTGGCGACCTTGAAGCTGTGCCGCCGCCAGCGTCGCGCCCACGCTGCGCACCACTCACGCCAGCCATCGCGAAGCAGGGCGAACGGCCGATTGGCCGGCGCGCTGCCCAGGTACAGCAGAATCCCGAGGATCAGGAACATGCCCAGATCGCCCAGCAGCATCGGCACGAACACCTGGGCCTGGTTGCTGGTGTTGATCAGGTAAATCCAGAACGCCACGGCGACCAACCGCGACAATACGCACAGCCACGAATGCACCACGTATTTGGGGGCATTGAAGCCTGACGGCATGTAAAAAAGGCTGATCCCCACCAGCAACATGCCGGCGTTCTCCAGCCAAGGATCGGAGAGCTGCGGAGGCATTCCGAGCATCGAGGTCAGCAATGCCGGCGCGAACAGCGCCGGAATCGCGAAGACCATGTTCATTGCGATGCCTATCCAGATGAAGCGTTGAAACCAGCGGATGTAACTGTCCATGGCATCCATTTCCTTTTTGTCCCTAGCCACCAACGAATCTTGAGTGGGCACATACCCGTGGCGAGGGGGCTTGCCCCCGCTCGGCTGCGAAGCAGTCGTGAAACATGCAATCGCAATGTTCCTGAATGACCGCATTTGCCGATTTGGGGCCGCTTCGCAGCCCAACGGGGGCAAGCCCCCTCGCCACAACAAGCCCCAAGCCACAGGTGAGCAGTGCTAGCCGAGGGCGGTTTTCTCCAGGTGCTGCAGGATGATCGGGTACACATCGACCACCGCGTTCTTGCCGAACATGCAGTCGATATGCCCATAACCCGGCACCACATGCCGGCTGTAGCGTTCCGGTCCATGGATTTTGCACACGCGCTCATAGGTCCTGAGCGTGCTTTCGGGCAAGTAGCACTGGTTGTCTTCGCCACTGATGAAGCAGATCGGCATGGTCAGCCGGTCGAAGTGCGGCATGTAGACGTCCTGGCCCTTGAAGTCCACCAGATGGCCTTTGCGCAGGATCAGCGCCAGGTGCTCGAAGGTCTGTATGTTCGACTCGCCGAACAACTCGTGCAGGTTGTCGTGCAGGGTTTCGTTGAGTGTGTCGTGGCGGTACAGCGACGCGTACATGAAGGTGATGCGGTGGCACACCGGGTTGGTGCAGTAACCTTGAGCCTCGATGCGGGCGTAGATGTTGAGGGCCTTGTCATAGAGTTTGTTGAACCAGCTCTCCTTGTTGTCGGCATACGCGGTGAGGGATTTGATGCCGATGGCGTCGAGCATCCCCGGCAAATGCAGACCGGCCTTGAGCCCCGTTGCCGTGGCGACCACCGTGTCCGCGGCGATCTGCGAACAGACCACCGAACGCACGCCCTGCAAGCCGGCCAGCAGTGACATGAAGAAGGTCGTCGCGCCGTAGCAATGCACCACGCACTGCACGTCAGCGGCGAGGGTGGCCTGCTGGATATGCTCGATGGCGGCCTTGAAGTCGTACTGGGCAATCTGGTCGCCGTTCCATTCATGTTTGCTGGCCGGCAGCAGGATGCTGACCCGAAAATCCAGAAGCCAGACGTCGTACTCGTGCTTGCACAGGTACTCCAGCAGGTTGGTCTGGATGGTGTCGGTGGAGAAAATATTCGAGCCCACACCCAAACCATGCACCAGCATCACCGGCCCCTTGGTGCCGCCCTGATAGCGGGTCAAGCGTAGCTGGACGCTGTCTTCGGTCTGGAAGAACTGCACGCTTGGCGTCGGCGCATCCAGCGGCCGTTTCTGCCGGGGCGGCGCATCGGGGTTGAAGTAGATGTCTCCGGCGAACACCCCGCCGTAGCTCTCCCACAAGATGCCGGCGAAGAACTTGCCGAACCGCGCCAGCCCTTCAATGCGCTCACGTTCGTTGCGCGCGTTGAGCACCTTCATGGTGGTCATCTGCTTGGCAAAATCGGCCGGCTCGATGTGCATCACCCCCGAGCCGATCACTTCGCCCGTCTTGTCCGGCCCGCGATACAGCGTCACATAGAGCGTACTGGTGTCGTGCCAGACGTTAAGCACGCCGTTGTCTTCGGGAACGGTCTTGAATGCGCTGAAGTAATAATCGCTGCCGTCCTCGGCGGTCAGTTTCATGTCGTAATTCATGTGCCGCACACCGACCTGTTCCTGATATTCCTCGAACAGATTGAACACACCATTGCTGGCGGTCAGTGGTTCCGGCGACAAGCCCGGCGCATCCAGAGAGCCGACCAGTGTCGCGGCGTGTTCTGGCTCCTTGATCATGCGATTGAGGTCGTTGGCGGTGATGGTCAAGGTGAATTCGATCGGCGAGTTATCCGACTTGCCGCGTTTGGCCGCCGCTTCGTAGAGTTTGAGATCGGTGCCCTGGGGCTGGGTGAAATCTTTGGAGAAATAGCCCTTCATGGTTTCGGTGAACTGCACGCCGAGAGTCGGTGCCGCCACCGGTTTGCGCGGTGCCGAGGGCAACGTGTAGTCGATGTGCCAACCACGATCGGCCGCCAGCAGCCCCATGTTGCGCTCGCTCACGGCAGAGATAGTCAGCAACGGATTGACCGCCAGTGAGGTCGGGATCACCGCACCGTCGGCCACGTACAGCCCGGCATAGACATCGGTGCCGCTGACGCCGCTGAACACCTGGCCCTTGTGGTTGACCACGCCTTGCGTCGCATCCTCGCCCATCACACAACCGCCCAATGGGTGCACGGAAACGATGCTGTGTTTGAGCAGCTCGGTCCAGATCGGGTTCTCGACCCAGATCCCGCCCAAGGCCTTGGTGCTCTGGTGCAGGCGCTCGTTGCCGATCTTGACGTTTTCCTGCTCACCAACGCCCGGCCAGTCGATGCGCAACTGATCCTTGCTGTCGAGCACCATGCGCCCCTTGCCGTCGTCGTGGCTCATGATCAGGTAGGTCTGCATGTTGTGCAGGGCGCCGTGGTACGGGCCGCGCAGGAAGCTTTCGGCTTCGCGCTCGGCGTATTTGAGCTTGCCGGTGAAGCTGTCATCGGTGGGTTTGCCGATCAACCCGGCGAACGTGGCCATGCTTGGCACCATGGGCCGGCCAAGAGCACCAGGGATCGAGCCTTCTTCAATGACCATGCGGCTGCGCCAGTCGCCTTCGGTGCGCATGTCGATGATCGAGGTGATGCACGGGCCGACCGGTTTCATCTCCTTGGCCGGATGGGCACCGAAACCGATGCCGTTGATCGTTTCATCGCAGTTGTGGCCGAAACCGAGGATGTCGCCGTTGCCGCTCATGTTTTCGCCAAGCTGATTGGACGTCGACAGGCCTTTGTCCCGAGAGCGCAGGAGGATTTCGGTGGAGCCCAGGGTGCCGGCAGACACCACGACGATGTCCGCCTTGACGAACAGCGTCGGCGCGGAGAATTTCTCGCGGCCGCTGTCCAGGTATTGGAAGTGCACGATCCAGCCATCGCCGTCGCGCTCCAGATGCCGGACCTCGGCCTGGCAGAAAATCTCTGCGCCGTGGTTGCAGGCATCCGGCAGGTAATTCATCAACGTGGTGTTCTTGGCCTTGTTGTTACAGCCCGAAACGCAGTCGCCGCAGTGGTTGCACGGCAATTGCTCGACGCCGACGTGGTTGAGGTTGTTCGGCAGTTTGTCGAAGGTCACGTTGATCGGCGGCTTGTAGAAGTGCGCGCCTTGCTTGAGGTAATCGGCGGACTTCTGGTTAGCCTCGAGTTTGGGTAAGGTCGGAGCGGTTTTCGGATAGGGATTGGGCTTGAGCATCTCCCGAGCCCGGGCGTATCCGTCCTTGAGCAGCGTGTCGCGATGTTCACGTACCGCCAGCGGCCAGCGCGGATCGTCGAATACACCGGGTTCCGGTTCCAGCGCGACGTTGGCGTTGATCAGCGACGTGCCACCCAGACCGCAACCGACCACTACGTTCTGCTGGGCGTTGACGTGCAGGTCGAACAGCCCGGTGCGCGAACCGATGTGCCCGTCCGGGTCATGCACTTGCAGCTCTTCAGTGGCCGCCAGCATCGTATTGGGGTATTCGCCGGGCTGGATTTCCCGGCCTCGCTCCAGCAGGCATACCCGCTTGCCGGCCCGGGACAGGCGCGACGCCGCGATCCCGCCGCCGTAGCCGGAGCCAATGACGATCACGTCGTAATGTTCCTTGATATCGCTGATGGGCGTGGCGATCCGTGTCATGGGTCATTTCCTCTCGGGCAGATGGGGCAACTCTGCGGTTGCCTGCAATCGATAGACGAACAAACGCCTGGTCACCGGGCACGGTCGGGCCTCAATGGCAGCGGTGTTATGGCTTAAGGGGGCCAGGCGCTATAGACGAGCGCGCTGATTGGCGGCGCGACGATGAATCCGCTTGTGCAACGAGGTGGCGGATGTCGGAACACAGGTCACGCAGGGGCTGGGGTGCGAATGTGGCTGCGAGCGATGTGGCTGGCTATCCATCACGCGTTCTCCCTGAACCAGATGTGGATAAGTGACAGTTGTCCTTATGCGATGAGAGTGAAGACAGGCGACAGATCGAAGTCAAGGAAGTGCCTTAGAACTGTATGAAATCTGATCTATCGCGTTCCGGCCTATACGGGCCGTGGCTTACAGGGTTCAGCGAACAAGTTATCCACATCTCCACCCACAGCAAATGGGGACAACTGCGGGTGACAGGCTAAATCTATTCACAAAAACCGAAGAAAAACCGTGACTTATCCAGAAGCAGGGTTTTAGCCGGGCACTGGTTGTTTTTTAATCAGAAGCTTGCAGACCACGTTTTACATAGCGTGCAGGGGATGGCGAACACCTTATCCACAGAAGCACCAACAGACTTTGGGGGCAACTTTGCGGTCTCTGTGGAAAACCGCTGAAACCCGCGAGTATTCCGGGTTTACGGGACGATTAGCGGAGGAAAACGCCGAATTGAACAATATTTGATCAACCCACTGAAAGCCGCGATCTGTATGGCCTGTAGCGGACAGCGAACATCTTATCCACAGAAGCGCCAACAGAGATTGGGGGCAAGTGTCGGCCAGTGAGCGACGTTACTCTGTGGAAAAAGCCCGAAAAAACCGTGGGTTAGGCTGGTTGTTTTTTGTACGGAGGGCTGCAGGGCTTGATTGGCATGGGGTGTAGCGAGGGGCGAACATGTTATCCACAGAAGCGCTAACAGGGATTGTGGGTAACCCAAGTGCGTTAGGAGTACATATCCGTTTCTGCGGTAACGGCGGCTTATGGTTCCGCTCTTACAGCGGGTCACTTTGGAAAAGCGCCAAAGTAACCAAAACGCTTTTGCCCCGCCATTCGGTGCCTCGCCTAGGCTCGGCATACCCTCACTCCGGCATTGCTCCGGGGGCCCGCCGCCATCGGCCATCCATGGCCGGGGGCGGCTACCGCGGCATCCTTGCCGCGGTGCCCCCTGCGCAACGCCTGCGTTCGGCCTCTGGGAAAGGGGCGTACAGATCAAGATCAAAAACCAAAGCAAAGCAAAGCAAAAGCAAGATCAAAAGATCGCCACCTCGCTTCGCTCGACAGCTCCTACAGGGAAATGCGTGCACGTGAGATCAGGCCGGCCGGTAGGCCGCCTTGCTTTTGATTTTGACGCACCGCCCCCTCGAGAGGCCGAGTGGAGGTTCTGCGCAGTGGGCCCACGGAGCAGGACCGGAACGAGGGCATGCCGAGCCTAGGCGAGGCGCCGAACGAAAGGGGCAAGAGCGCTTTGGTTACTTTCGCCTGGGCCGGCATTCCGGCTTTTCGAAAGTGACTCGCTGTAAGAGCGAAACCGCCAGTCGCCATTACCGCAGCAACGGATATGTACACAATCAAAACCGGGAAGCCCCTAAGGCCGATGCATGAGATAGGCATCACCCGTCACCCGAATCATCGGATGAGAAACAACCTGACAGGTTTTGACGATCCCAAAACCATGGCGCTCATAAAAACGCCGAGCCCCGGTATTCGCTGCATAGTCGATCAGGCTCAGGCCGTTGAGTTCCAGTTGATCGGCGCGCTGTTGAGCGTGCTCGAGAAAGCGCACACCCAAGCCTTTGTTGCGCCAACCTTCATGCAGGGCCAGGCTTGAAATATAAAGGGTATCGGGGACTTCCATGTCGGCGTAAGGCGCCAGGACCGGATCGGTCACGGGAGCCGCCAACGGATCGTGACGTGTCACGTAACTGTGCATCATGCCGATGACCCGCCCCTGCACCTGCGCGATAACGCAGTTCTGATAGGAGAAATCGACATCTTCACGGGCGTAACGAATCGCCCCCACTTCCAGCAGATCCTGCCCGGGTTCCGCCAGCTGGCTCCAGATGTAATCCGAAGCCCCCTCTGACGAAATCTGGAACAAACGGGCAATCTCCCGCGCATCCGTGCGCAATGCCGGACGAAATTCAACTTCCATTATTTCCCCATTAACTTCGGTGAGATGGTTTTCAGACCTGCGTCTCCAGCACGTCAGGAGCACTTTGTGGCGAGGGGGCTTGCCCCCGTTTGAGTGCGTAGCACTCACAGGATCTTTGGTACATCAGAGATTTCAGGACTGCTGCGCAGCCCAACGGGGGCAAGCCCCCTCGCCACACAGGCTCCCACATCGATGGTGACTACTTGTCAGCGAACCACGCCTTCTTCAATCAGCAACTTGAGGATGGCTTCGGCGCCCGCCTGCGCGGTCACGCCCTTGAGCACTTGCCCACCGCCGCCACTGGCCTTGGCCGTCGCGGCCTTCATGCGGTCGGCACCGCTCTTGGCCTTGATCACTTTCAGGCGCTTGGGTCGTGGCTTGGCCGGTTGCAGCGTGGCCACTGCCAGCAGTTCATCGTCGACCACTTCAACTTCATCTGCCTGCAATACCCCGCGTCGCGCCGGACCGTAGGCACTTTGCCGAGGCTTGGGCGCTGCGTTATCCACAGTCGCCAGAAACGGCAGGCGCACTTTCAAGCGACGGCGCTGACCGCGCGGCAAGGCCTGCAGAACCAGCGCCGAACCACCGTCGATGGATTCGACTTGCGCCAAACCCACCACCAGCGGCCAGCCGAGGCTTTCGGCCAGCAGGAACGGCAACATGCCCGAGCCTTCACCGGTTTCCGCCTGGCTGCCGGTCAACACCACCTGCGCCCCGGCGTCACGCAAATAGTCGGTCAACGCTGGCAGCGCATCTGCGCCGACCGGTTGTTCCAGCACATGCAACTGTTCCAGGCCCATGCCCAGATAGGCACGCAGCGCCGGTTCCGCAACGTCGCCAGCGTGCAGCACTTGCAGGTTATCCCCAGCCAGCTGCAGACCCAGCTCAACGGCCCGCGCGTCCTGCTCGGCGCGGCGTGGCCGGCCAGAGGTCGGGTGGGCACCGATGGACACCAGGCTGATGATTTTCGTGCTCATAACCCTTTCCTTCCCTTAAGCCGCATCGCGCTTGGCGTCGTTGCGGTAAGCCTCTACCGCATCGATCAAGGCTTGAAGAATCTCGGCGCTCTCGCCGATCACCGACAGGTCGGCCCGTTTGATCATGTCGCACCCCGGATCGAGGTTGATCGCCACCACCTTGTCGCAGGCACCGATGCCTTGCAGGTGCTGGATCGCCCCGGAAATCCCCACCGCCACGTAAACCCGCGCGGTTACCCAGGTGCCGGACGCGCCGACCTGACGGTCGCGCGCCATGAAACCATCGTCCACCGCCACCCGCGACGCACCTTCGGTCGCGCCCAACGCTTCGGCCGTCCTGTGGAAAAGTCCCCAGTCCTTGACACCGTTGCCGCCAGAGAAGATGAACTCGGCTTCGGCCATCGGAATCGCCGCCGGGTCCACCGCCACCGCGCCCAGATCTTCGATCCGCGACAGGCTGCGAGCGACCGTTGTGGATAACTCCACCGGCAACGCTTCGTGACGGGTTTCGCTGACCGGTTCGGCGCATTCGGCAGCCGCCAGAATCAAGCGGGCCACCGGCCGCGCAAGGTCCTGCAAACCGGCACCGGCACGGCCGATGCATTCCTGATCCTTGACCTGCCAGACCCGTGTGGCCGGACGTTCGCCCAGTGCGGCAGCAAAGCGTCGACCCAGTTCGCCGCCACCACTGCGGCTGTCCGGCAGCAGCCAGTGACGCGGGCTGAACTGGTTATCCACAGCCCGCAGGCCCTGCACGCGTTGTTCCGGTGCATAACCACTGAATTCGTCGCCTTCCAGTACCAGCAAGCGGTCAACGCCTGCCGTGGCGAAGGCGCTTTCCTTGTGCTCACCGAAGACCACCGCCAGTACCGCGCCGTCCTTGCCGGCCAACTGATGGGCCAGGCCGAGCAAATCGCGGTCGTGGCTGCTCAAGCGGCCGCCGACCATGTCCGGCACCACGCTGATGTAGAACGCGGGTGCAGCCACTTGATGCAGCGGCAATTGCACTTCAACCGCGGCCGAGCGTTTAGTTGCCCCGCCCTGCTGAGCGCCACTGCGGTCGATCCGTTTGATCCCGTTGGGACCGATAAAACCGATCCCGTGGGGATTCTTGCGGATGACGCCGTTAGGCCCCATCCAGCTGTGTTGCACCGGTTGCATGGCCGCGTGCAGCGGGTGCAGACGGTTGCGGGCGATCCATTCAGCGCGAGGGTCGCGGCGGATAATGTCGCTCATCAATGCACCTCCGCAGGTTCACGTTTGGCCGGTGCCGAAGGCTTTCCCGGCGTGGCGTCTTCAAGCAGCGCATCAGCCACCAGTTCGGCGATGTCCTTGATCAATGGCCGTGGCTCGACCACGCCCTCAAGCATCGCGGTGCACTGTGGACAACCCACGGCCACCAGTTCGGCGCCGGTTTCGCGGATGTCTTCCATGCGCATGTCAGGGATCCGTTGCTTGCCCGGAATGTCGGTGATCGGCGCACCACCACCGCCGCCGCAGCAGCGCGAACGGAAACCGGAGCGTTGCATTTCCTTGATCTCGATGCCCAGGGCGCGCAGCACTTCGCGCGGCGCCTCGTATTCGCCGTTATAGCGACCGAGGTAGCACGGGTCGTGATAAGTCACGCTGCTGCCTTTGTGCTGACCGAGATTCAGAGCGCCTTCGCCAATGATCTCCGCCATGTAAGTGCTGTGGTGCTGCACGAGGTAGTTGCCATCGAAGGCGCCGTATTCGTTTTTCAGCACATGGAAGCTGTGCGGGTCGCAGGTGACGATGCGGTTGAAGCGGTATTTGGCCAGGGTCTGGATGTTGCGTTTGGCCAACAGCTGGAACGTCGCCTCGTCGCCCAGACGCCGGGCCACGTCACCGCTGTCGCGCTCTTCAAGGCCCAGCACTGCGAAGTCGACCTTGGCCGCTTTCAGCACTTTGACGAAGGCACGCAGGGTGCGCTGGTTGCGCATGTCGAAGGCACCGTCGCCGACCCAGAACAGCACGTCGGTGGTTTTCTTTTCGCTGAGCAGGTTCAGGTTCAGATCCGCCGCCCAGTTCATCCGCCCGCCCGGCGCGAAGCCGCCAGGGTTGTCGGTGGCGATCAGGTTTTCCAGGACCTCGGCGCCCTTGTTCGGGGTCGCGCCTTTTTCCAGGGTCAGATGGCGGCGCATGTCGACGATGGCATCGACGTGCTCGATCATCATCGGGCACTCCTCGACGCAGGCGCGGCAGGTGGTGCAGGACCACAGGGTTTCAGCGTCCACCAGACCGTTGACGATCGGTTGATGCGGATTACCGGCGTGCTCACCGATCGGCTTGCCTGGGTAAGGGCTGCCGGCAAACTTGACATCCGTACCACCGGCCAGGCCGACGACCATGTCCTGAATCAGTTTTTTCGGGTTCAGCGGCTGGCCGGCGGCGAACGCCGGGCACGCAGCTTCACATTTACCGCACTGCACGCAGGCGTCGAAGCCGAGCAGTTGGTTCCAGGTGAAATCCTTGGGTTTTTCCACGCCCAGTGGCGCGGTCGGGTCGTTCAGATCCAGCGGCTTCAAGCCGGTGGAACGACCACCGCCAAACCGCTCAGAGCGACGGTGCCACGCCAGGTGCAGGGCACCGGCGAAGGCGTGCTTCATCGGCCCGCCCCAGGTCATGCCGAAGAACAGTTCCGACACGCCCCACAGCACACCGACGCCGAGAATCGCCGCCAGTACCCAGCCACCGAAGTTTTCCGGAAGGATGCCCGCCACCGGCAGGGTCAACAGGAAGAACGACGCCGAGAATGCCAGCAGGCTTTTCGGCAGGCGCATCCACGGACCTTTGGACAAGCGGGCCGGTGGGTTGCGGCGGCGCAGGAAGACAAAGATCGCACCGACGAACATCACTGCCGTCATCAACAGCAGTGCATAACCAAGGATGCGGTTATGCAGGCCGAAACCGTGAACCAGAATCGCCAGCACAATGGACGCCACCGCACCACCGGCCGTGGCGACGTGAGTATTGGCGATGTATTTGTCCCGCGCGACGACGTGGTGCAAATCGACCATGTAACGCTTGGGCATGGCGAACAGACCGCCGATCAGGTCGACTTTCGAAGCCCGGCCCTGACGCCACATAGCCACCCGCCGCAACGCGCCCAGGACAGCCAGGCCCAGGGCAGCGAACAACAGAATTGGAAGAAGGGTGTTCAACATGTGGAGCTCCCAAAGACCTCGGGGTCATGTGCGTGCCGATGAGAGCGACGCACCTACTTGTGGCGAGGGAGCTTGCTCCCGCTGGAGTGCGAAGCGCTCCCAAAACAGTCTCAGGTGTACACCTGATACACCTCGACTGCAGGTTTTGGGGCTGCTTCGCAGCCCAGCGGGAGCAAGCTCCCTCGCCACAGGTGATGGTGGTAAATCCGTTAGAAATCCTTGCACAACCGCAGCGCGTCGTAGATCGCCGCGTGAGTGTTGCGCTGGGCCACGCAGTCACCGATGCGGAACAGCAAGTAGCCGTCGCCCGCCTGGCTCAGCGAAGGTTGTGGCTTGATCGCGAACAGGGCTTCGATGTCCATCTGGCCTTTGTTGCGCGAGCCTTCCTTCATGGCGTAGTAGATTTCTTCGTCCGGACGCACGCCGTTCTCGACGACCACCTGGTCAACCACCCGCTCCTCTTTGGCGCCGGTGTATTCGTTTTCTAGTACCGCCACCAGCTTGTCGCCTTCGCGATAGACCTTTTCCAGCATCATGTCGCCGGTCATGATCACTTCTTTCGGGTACATGCTGCGGTAGTAAGTCGGGAACGACGTACCGCCGATGGCCACGCCCGGCTTGATGTCGTCAGTGACGATCTCGACCTGGCTGCCTTTGTCGGCGAGGAAGTCGGCTGTCGACATCCCGGTGAACTCGCAAATGGTGTCGTAGACCAGCACGTTCTTGCCCGGCGCCACTTTGCCGTCGAGGATGTCCCAGCTGCTGACCACCAGGCCTTCAGCCGCACCCCAGTGCTCGTTCTGCTCCAGGAACGGATGGCCGCCAACGGCGAGCACCACGACGTCCGGACGCAGGTCGAGAATGGTCGCCGCATCCGCCGCCACGCCCAGGCGCAGGTCGACTTTCAAACGCGCCAGTTCCAGCTGGAACCAACGGGTGATACCGGCGATCTGGTCCCGTTGCGGGGCTTTCGAGGCGGTAGTGATCTGCCCGCCGATGAATTCTTTCTTCTCGAACAGGGTCACGTCGTGGCCACGTTCAGCGGATACACGAGCAGCTTCCATCCCGGCAGGGCCGGCACCGACGATCACGACTTTGCGCTTCGGCCCGGTGGATTTCTCGATGATGTGCGGCACGCCCATGTATTCACGGGAGGTCGCGGCGTTCTGGATGCACAAGACGTCCAGGCCCTGGTACTGACGGTCGATGCAGTAGTTGGCGCCCACGCACTGTTTGATCTGGTCGACCTGGCCCATCTTGATCTTGGCGATCAGGTGCGGGTCGGCGATGTGAGCGCGGGTCATGCCGACCATGTCGACGTAACCGCCTTCCAGAATACGGGTCGCCTGGTTCGGGTCCTTGATGTTCTGCGCGTGCAGCACAGGAGCCTTCACCACTTCCTTGATACCGGCGGCCAGGTGCAGGAACGGCTCCGGTGGATAACTCATGTTCGGAATAACGTTGGCCAGGGTGTTGTGAGTGTCGCAACCCGAGCCCACGACACCGATGAAGTCGATCATGCCGGTGTCGTCGTAGTACTTGGCGATCTGCTTCATGTCCTCATGGCTCAGGCCATCAGGGTGGAATTCGTCACCACAGATACGGATACCAACGCAGAAGTCCGGACCGACTTCCTTGCGCACAGCCTTGATCACTTCCAGGCCGAAACGCATGCGGTTCTCGAAGCTGCCGCCCCATTCGTCGGTACGCTTGTTGACTCGCGGGCTCCAGAACTGGTCGATCATGTGCTGGTGCACGGCAGACAGCTCGACGCCATCCAGGCCACCGGCCTTGGCCCGTGCTGCGGCGCTGGCGTAGTTGCCGATCACCCGCCAGATTTCTTCCGGCTCGATGGTTTTGCAGGTCGCGCGGTGCACCGGCTCGCGGATGCCCGACGGCGACAGCAGGGTTGGCCAATGCTCACCGTCCCAGCGGGAGCGGCGACCCATGTGGGTAATCTGGATCATGATCTTGGCGCCATGCTTGTGCATGGCATCGGCCAGATTCTGGAAGTGCGGAATAATCCGGTCGTCGGCCAGGTTGACCGACTTCCACCAGCCTTGCGGGCTGTCGATGGCCACGCTGGAGGAACCGCCGCAAATCGCCAGGCCGATCCCGCCCTTGGCTTTCTCTTCGTAATACTTGACGTACCGATCGGTGGTCATGCCGCCGTCGGTGGCGTAGACCTCAGCATGCGCGGTGCTGAGCACGCGGTTGCGGATGGTCAGTTTGCCGATCTGGATCGGCTGGAACATTGCTTCGAAAGCCATGGCGGGTTCCTCGACTTACAACGGCTTGACGGTGAACAAACCGTCGTCGTGGCCTTCTTCGGAGCCACCGTAAACTTGTTCGGCGACGGTGCGGATCTTGCTGCCGCGAGCAGCCAGGATCTGGTCCATGGCGCCGGCGAACCAGCCAGTGAACATGTAGTCGACCTTGCGCCCGACCTTGCCGTACACGTAGACGAATGCGGAGTGTTCGAGCTTGACGCTGGCGGTGCCTTTGTCGAGGTCGATGTCCTGGATCTTGAACAAGCCCCAGCCGCGCTGCGACAGGCGCTTCATGTAGTGCTCGAACACCGCGACGCCTTCCAGGCCATGGCATTCAGCTTCTTTTTCACACCAGTGCCAAGCGGACTTGTAGCCGGCCTTGTAGAGGATTTCGGCGTAGGCGTCGGCGCCCAGCACTTCCTCGATGCCCATGTGGTTGTTGACGAAGAAGTGACGCGGCACATACAGCATCGGCAGGGCGTCGGAGGTCCAGACACCGGTTTCGCTGTCGACTTCGATTGGCAATTGCGGGGCGATCTTGGCCATGGAAACTTAACTCCAGAAAATTCGTTGTGTTGCCCCCGGCACGGACGGCCGGGGGAAAGGATTCTTCAGATGCGGCGGCTTATTCGCCCCAAACGTCTTTCAAAACGTTGACCCAGTTTTCGCCCATGATCTTGCGCACCACGCGCTCGGAATGGCCGCGCTTGAGCAGGGTTTCGGTCAGGTTCGGGAACTCGCCCACGGTGCGGATGCCCAGCGGGTTGATGATCTTGCCGAAGCTGGTCAGACGGCGGGCGTAGCCCTTGTCATGGGTCAGGTATTCGAAGAAGTCCTGGCCATGACCCTGGGTGAAGTCGGTGCCGATGCCGATGGCGTCTTCGCCGACGATGTTCATGGTGTATTCGATGGCTTCGGCGTAATCGTCGATGGTCGAATCAATACCCTTGGCCAGGAACGGCGCGAACATAGTCACGCCGACGAAACCGCCGTGATCGGCGATGAACTTCAGTTCTTCATCGGACTTGTTGCGCGGGTGCACTTTCAGGCCCGACGGCAGGCAATGGGAGTAGCAGACCGGCTTCTTGGATTCGAGGATGACTTCTTCGGAGGTCTTCGAGCCGACGTGGGACAGGTCGCACATGACACCGACGCGGTTCATCTCGGCAACGATTTCACGACCGAAACCCGACAGGCCGCCATCGCGCTCATAGCAACCGGTACCGACCAGGTTCTGGGTGTTGTAGCACATCTGCACAATACCGACGCCCAGCTGCTTGAAAACCTCGACATAGCCGATCTGGTCTTCGAAGGCGTGAGCGTTCTGGAAGCCGAACAGGATGCCGGTCTTGCCCTGCTCCTTGGCTTTGCGGATGTCGGCGGTAGTGCGCACCGGGATCACCAGGTCGCTGTTCTCGCGAATCAGCTTCTGACTGGCGGCGATGTTGTTGACGGTGGCCTGGAAGCCCTCCCACACCGACACGGTGCAGTTGGCCGCGGTCAGACCGCCCTTGCGCATGTCTTCGAACAGCTCACGGTTCCACTTGGCAATAATCAGGCCGTCGATAACGATGCTGTCGGCGTGTAATTCGGCTGGGCTCATCAGGCAGTCCCCTATTAACGATTCATGCGCCGAATCGTGTGCCGGCGCTTTGGGGCCAGCATATGCCTGAGGGACGGTGCAGCCGGGTGCAAAAACGACAGGGGAATTGCCGAAAGCGTCAATCCGCGACAAAGGGTCGCCAACCGACATGATTGCCTACCTGTTCAAGCCCGTTCGCATGGGCCAGAATTCGTCGCATCACCGAATGTTTCACTGAATTAAGGGCGGCGACGCAATGAAATCCATCTTCTTGGCTTTGGCACTGATAGCGACCGGCGTACAGGCGGCCGAAGGGGCCGACGACAACCCCTGTGACGCCGTCGAAAACGAAGTCCAGACCCTGGAATGCTCGGCTTACAGCAGAAACACCGCCGAACAGCTGCTGAGCGACAACTACCAAGGCCTGAACGAGCGCATGCAAACGCGCTACGGCAGTAACAAGGCGCAACTGGCCGACATCACCGCAAAAATCAAAACTGCGCAACAACAATGGCTGAAGACCCGGGATGCCGATTGCGCGGTGGAAGCGTTCCCGGCGACGAGCGGCAGTAAAGCCTTCAACATTGCGCAAAATGATTGCGTGGCGCGGATGAGTGACGAGCGGTCGGAGTTTTTGGAGTCGATTGGGCAGGAATAAAAACATAAAAATGGAGAATCATTTGATCCCACACGAAGTAGTCAGCCGCATCGTCGATGGCGCACCCCCTGTTCGTGCCTGGCGTGAACACCTGAACCTTACGCAGGATGAAGTGGCCAGACGCATGGGCATCTCCCAACCAGCCTTTGCCCAGCAGGAAACGGTTGCCAAGCCCCGCAAGGCCACGCGTGAGAAAATCGCCGCGGCTTTTGGCATCACCGCCAATCAACTAGAGCTGTAAGCTGCACGCCAACATCGGAAAAGGGATTGAAATGAAAATCTGCGGCATCGAAATCAAAGGCAGCGAAGCAATCCTTGCCGTGGCCTCCCTCGACGATCAGGGGCTGACCCACGTCGCGCTGGCCACCAAGAAAATCGCCCTCGACAATGACGACGAAGCCGCCAACGTCAAAGTCTTTGCCGCTCAGGTGGCGTCGTTTATTCGTGAGAATTCAATCGACCGGATCGCAATCAAGAAGCGCAGCAAGAAAGGTGAGTTCGCCGGTGGGCCGACCACGTTCAAGATCGAAGGGGTTTTCCAGTTACTGGAAAATTGCGAGGTAACGCTGCTGTCGCCGCAAACCATCAATGCGCAGAACAAAAAGTTCGACTTTGAACTGCCGGCCACGCTGAACAAGTATCAGCACGAGGCCTACAAAGCGGCCTGCTCGGCGCTGATGAAGAAGTAACGACATACATCCCGTAGGAGGTCGGTTTCAGGCCTTCTGGCTTTGTCGGCGATCCTCCCGCGGGCACCGCTCAAACCTCGCCCGATAACTGCGGGTGAAATACGACGGCGATTCAAACCCGCAGGCGATACTCACCTCCAACACGCTCATGTCCGTCTGGCGCAGCAGCTGCCGCGCCTTCTCCAGCCTTAGTCGCAGATAGAAATTGCTCGGCGTGTCGTGCAGGTGCAGGCGAAACAGGCGCTCTAGCTGACGCCGGGTCACTTTGATCGATTCCGCCAGCTCCAAAGTGCTGAGCGGCGGTTCGCTGTGCTGTTCCATCTCCCCAATGACATGCACCAGTTTCTTGTTGCTGATGCCATATCGCGTGGCGACTTCCATGCGTTGGTGATCTTTGCGCGGGCGAATGCGCCCGAGTACGAATTGTTCGCTGACCTGAATCGCCAGTTCCGGGCCATGGGCCTGACCGATGAGGTCAAGCATCAGGTCGATCGAGGCGGTGCCGCCGGCGGAGGTGATACGCCGTCGGTCGATCTCGAACAGCTCCTGGGTGACGCTCAGCTGTGGATAAGATTCCTTGAAGGCGTCGATCGCTTCCCAGTGCAGGGTCAGGCGATGGCCGTCGAGCAGGCCGGCTTCGGCGAGGATGAAACTGCCGGTGTCGATGGCGCCGAGGGTTACGCCTTCGTTGTCCAGCCGACGTAACCAATGCTCCAGGGCCGGGGTGGCGAACTTCAGCGGTTCGAAACCGGCGACCACCAACAGGGTTGCGCCTTTCTTCAGCGGCTCCAGCGCCGCATCGGCGTTGACCGACATGCCGTTACTGGCCAAAACCGCCCCGCCATCGGCGCTCAACACATGCCAGCGGTACAACTCGCCGCGAAAGCGATTGGCGACCCGCAGCGGCTCGATTGCCGAGATAAAACCGATCGCCGAAAAACCCGGCATCAACAAGAAGTAGAAATCCTGGGACATGGAGCGCACTCGACTGGCAGGCAACGAGAGGGCGGGAAGCGTGTGGACGTTGATACGCCACTTGCCAGCAGCATTCAAGTGCGCAGGTCGCCGCAGTGCAAGAGCTGGTCGCCGCAGTGCGCTTTCACGGGGGCTTTGCTGCGTAACTTGGCATCACCGGCGCATCAGACACCGGAACCCACAATAAACGACCTGCCGAGGAACCCCGACATGAAACGACTGATCAGCAGCTGTGTTCTTGCACTCAGCGGTACCGCTTTCTTGAGCGCCAGTGTCATGGCAGCCGAACCCGCGTCGTGCCAGAACGTGCGCATGGGCGTAGTGAACTGGACCGATGTGATCGCCACCAGCGCCATGACCCAGGTCCTGCTCGACGGCCTCGGCTACAGCACCAAACAAACCAGCGCCTCCCAGCAAATCGTCTTTGCCGGCATTCGCGACCAGCGCCTGGATTTGTTCCTGGGCTACTGGAACCCGCTGATGACCCAGACCATCACGCCGTTTGTCGATGCCAAGCAGGTCAAAGTGCTTGAAGCGCCAAGCCTCAAGGACGCCCGCGCCACCCTGGCAGTACCGACTTACCTTGCCGACAAGGGCCTGAAAACTTTCGCCGACATCGCCAAGTTTGAAAAAGAACTGGGCGGCAAGATTTACGGCATCGAGCCTGGCTCGGGCGCCAACACCCAGATCAAGGCGATGATCGCCAAGAACCAGTTCGGCCTCGGCAAGTTCCAGCTGGTCGAGTCCAGCGAAGCCGGCATGCTGGCGGCAGTAGATCGCGCGGTACGCCGCAAGGAAGCCGTGGTGTTCTTCGGCTGGGCGCCGCACCCGATGAACGTCAACGTGAAGATGACCTACCTCACCGGCAGCGACGACGCCCTCGGTCCGAACGAAGGCATGGCCACGGTCTGGACCGTCACCTCGCCGAACTACGCGCAGCAATGCCCGAACGTCGGTCGCCTGCTGAGCAACCTGACGTTCACCGCCGAAGACGAGAGCCGGATGATGCAGCCGCTGCTGGATCACAAGGACGCTTTCGAATCGGCCAAACAGTGGCTCAAGGATCACCCGCAAGACAAGCAACGCTGGCTTGAAGGCGTGACCACATTCGATGGCAAGCCGGCCGCTGAAAACCTGAAGCTGACCAGCAAATAGAACCGAAATGAACCACCGATTCGCAGCCCGATGCGGGCTGCGAGCGGAATCGCCACGCCCAAGCTCCACCAAAAAACTCAAGCCTGAAGGAAACCGCCTCATGAACCACGACGTCATCATCACCTGCGCACTCACCGGTGCTGGCGACACGACCGCCAAGAGCCCACACGTGCCGGTCACCCCGAAACAAATCGCTGCCGCCGCCGTGGAAGCCGCCAAGGCGGGCGCTACCGTGGTCCACTGCCACGTTCGCGACCCACAAACCGGCAAGTTCAGCCGTGACGTGGCGCTGTACCGCGAAGTGATGGAGCGCATCCGCGAGGCGGACGTCGACATCATCGTCAACCTCACTGCCGGCATGGGCGGCGACCTGGAAATCGGCGCAGGCGAGAACCCGATGGAGTTCGGTCCGAACACCGATCTGGTCGGCCCACTGACCCGCCTGGCCCACGTTGAAGAATTGCTGCCGGAAATCTGCACCCTGGATTGCGGCACCCTGAACTTCGGCGACGGCGACACCATTTACGTGTCCACCCCTGCCCAGCTGCGTGCTGGCGCCAAACGCATTCAAGAGCTGGGCGTCAAGCCTGAGCTGGAAATTTTCGACACCGGTCACCTGTGGTTCGCCAAGCAGATGATCAAGGAAGGTCTGCTGGATAACCCGTTGTTCCAGCTGTGCCTGGGCATCCCGTGGGGTGCGCCAGCGGATACCACCACCATGAAAGCCATGGTCGACAACCTGCCGGCCAATGCGGTCTGGGCGGCGTTCGGCATCGGGCGCATGCAGATGCCGATGGCGGCGCAAGCGGTGCTGCTCGGTGGCAACGTGCGGGTCGGCCTGGAAGACAACCTGTGGCTGGACAAGGGCGTACTGGCGACCAACGGCCAACTGGTCGAACGCGCCTCGGAAATCCTCAGCCGCCTCGGCGCCCGCGTTCTGACCCCGGCAGAAGGCCGGGCAAAAATGGGCCTGACCAAGCGCGGTTGAAACAAATCACCCTTTCCCCCTGTGGGAGCGAGTTTGTGTGGCGAGGGGGCTTGTCGGACCGCCGCACCGCCCCGTTCGGCTGCGAAGCAGTCGTAAAACATTGCATGCAGTGTGGCTGATACACCGCGGCAACAGGTTTTGGGGCCGCTTCGCGACCCAACGGGGGCAAGCCCCCTCGCCACACAGGTTCGCTCCCACATTTTTTTTGAGCCCAATTCAGGAAGTCGCCATGAGCTTTATCACTGATATCAAAACCTTCGCAGCACTGGGCAGCGGTGTCATCGGCAGCGGCTGGGTGTCCCGCGCCCTCGCCCACGGCCTCGATGTGGTGGCCTGGGACCCGGCACCCGGTGCCGAAGCGGCGCTGCGCAAACGTGTCGCCAATGCCTGGGGCGCGCTGGAAAAACAAGGCCTGGCACCCGGCGCATCGCAGGATCGGCTGCGCTTTGTCGCCACCATCGAAGAATGTGTTCGCGATGCGGATTTCATTCAGGAAAGCGCCCCAGAGCGTCTGGAACTGAAACTGGAACTGCACAGCAAAATCAGCGCGGCGGCCAAGCCCAATGCGTTGATCGGTTCCAGCACCTCGGGACTGTTGCCGAGCGAGTTTTACGAGAGTTCGACGCACCCGGAACGCTGTGTGGTCGGGCACCCGTTCAACCCGGTTTATCTGCTGCCATTGGTGGAAGTGGTCGGCGGCAAGAACACCGCGCCAGAAGCGGTGCAAGCGGCGATGAAAGTCTATGAATCCCTGGGGATGCGTCCGCTGCATGTGCGCAAGGAAGTACCGGGATTTATCGCCGATCGTTTGCTCGAAGCGTTGTGGCGTGAGGCGCTGCACCTGGTCAACGACGGCGTGGCGACCACCGGTGAAATCGACGATGCAATTCGTTTTGGCGCGGGTCTGCGCTGGTCGTTCATGGGCACCTTCCTGACTTACACCCTGGCAGGCGGCGATGCCGGGATGCGGCACTTCATGGCGCAGTTCGGACCAGCATTGCAGCTGCCCTGGACGTACCTGCCGGCACCGGAGCTGACCGACAAGTTGATTGACGATGTGGTGGATGGCACCAGCGATCAGTTGGGCACACACAGCATCTCGGCACTGGAACGCTATCGTGACGATTGCTTGTTGGCGGTGCTGGAGGCGGTGAAAACCACCAAAGAGAAGCATGGGATGGCCTTCAGCGAATAAACACACACCCTGTGGCGAGGGAGCTTGCTCCCGCTCGGCCGCGAAGCGGTCGTAAAACCAGCAAACGCGATTTGACTGATACCTCGCATCCACCGGTTTTGGGACTGCTTCGCAGTCCAGCGGGAGCAAGCTCCCTCGCCACACATGTGTACACCAGCGATTATCTGTGGAGTTCCACCATGCCCACCCTCACCACCTACCAAACCAGAATCATCCCCGATTGGGTCGACTACAACGGCCATCTGCGCGATGCCTTCTACCTGCTGATTTTCAGCTACGCCACTGACGCGTTGATGGATCGGCTGGGTATGGACAGCAACAACCGCGAGGCTAGCGGCCACTCGCTGTTTACCCTCGAACTGCACCTCAATTACCTGCACGAAGTGAAACTCGATGCCGACGTCGAAGTGCATACGCAGATTATCGGCCACGACCGCAAGCGCCTGCACCTCTACCACAGCCTGCATCTGGTGGGCGGTGACAAGGAGCTGGCGGGCAATGAACAGATGCTGCTGCACGTCGACCTCGCCGGACCGCGATCCGCACCGTTCAGCGAAGCAACCTTGAGCAAGCTACAGGCCATTGTCGCTGATCAAGCCGACTTGCCCGCACCCGCCTGGATCGGCCGAGTGATCGCATTACCCCCCGAAAAATAACAAGGAGCCCGCCATGAACACCGCCGCCGCTTTTGCCGATTTCCGCACCTATCCATTGATCAGCGCGTTGACCGCCGTGCACACCCTGGCGGACCGCATTCAAGTGAAGTGGGCGGACGGTCGGGTCAGCCCTTTTCATCATCAATGGCTGCGGGACAACTGCCCGTGCCCACAGTGCGTCTACACGGTGACGCGTGAGCAAGTGCTGGAAATCGTCGATGTCGCAGAGCACCTGATGCCTGAAAACGCCACGGTCGATGCCGAAGGCTGCCTGTGCGTCGATTGGCAGGATGGCCACCTCAGCCGCTTCGATCCGGGCTGGCTGCGGGCCCATGCCTATGACGACGAGTCCCGCGCCGAACGCCAGGCCGGAAAACCGAAAGCCAGGCTTTGGCATAGCGATTTGCAGCTGCCAGTGTTCGAATACCAGGCCCTGATGGAGAACAACGACGCCTTGTTGCAATGGCTGCTGGCCGTGCGCGATATCGGCCTGACTCAAGTGCGCGGAGTCCCCACCGAGCCAGGCTCGCTGAAGCTGATCGCCCAGCGGATTTCGTTCATCCGCGAGAGCAATTTCGGCGTGCTGTTCAACGTGCAATCCAAGGCCGATGCCGACAGCAATGCCTACACCGCCTTCAACCTGCCACTGCACAGCGATTTGCCGACCCGGGAGTTGCAACCGGGGCTGCAATTTCTGCATTGCCTGGTGAATGACGCCGACGGCGGCGAGAGTATTTTCGTCGACGGTTTTGCCATCGCCCAAGCTTTGCGTCAGGAAGATCCAGAGGCGTTTCGAGCCTTGTGTGAAACCCCCGTGGAGTTCCGCAACAAGGACCGCCACAGTGACTACCGCTGCCTGGCGCCGATCATCGCGCTGGATGCATTCGGGCAAGTGTCGGAAATCCGCATGGCGAACTTTCTGCGTGGGCCATTCGATGCTTCAGTGGAGCAGATGCCAAGGCTGTATCGCGCTTACCGGCGTTTCATTGCGATGACCCGCGAGCCGCGCTTCCGGGTGGTGACACGGCTCAACCCCGGCGAGTTGTGGTGCTTCGACAACCGCCGCACCCTCCACGCCCGCAACGCCTTCGACCCCGCCACCGGCGCCCGGCATTTCCAGGGTTGCTATGTCGACCGGGATGAATTGCTGTCGCGCATTCTCGTTTTACAACGCTAGACCGCGTCATCGTTCATCGCGGGCAAGCCTCGCTCCTACAGGGTATTCGCGATCCCTGTAGGAGCGAGGCTTGCCCGCGAAAGCGTCAGCCCAATCAACACGTCCATTACCGATTCACAGGCAAAAAAAACCCCGATCAAGCCGTGACAAGATCGGAGCTGAGGAGGGTACTGTTGAGGAGCTGTTGCGCGAGGGTGACCAAACCTTCGTGTAGCCAGCTGAATCCAGTGTGCCCGCTCTCCCCGCTTGCAAGTTAGCCGAAAACGACCTGTTCATAGGTATTGCGGCCATTGCGACAAATCGTCCTTGCCGACGCCTACAGCCCCTACCAGAATCGAACCACGACACCGTTCCCTGAAGAAGGATTGCGTCATGATGTACGCCGATTTGATAGACCAGGAAGACCTGTTGAGCCAGCTGAAAGCGTTGGGGTTTTCAGTGCCCCCCGGCGCAACCGCCGAGCAAGCCTGCGAATGCGCAGTACGGGGCTTGAACAACGAGCGGGCAATCGAACTGCGGACCATGGTCAAGCAGATGTACACCAGCAGCGCGTCAATCCAGCCGGCCGTGCGTCAGGCCATTGACAAGCAACTGTTACCGGCATTGGCGCAGTACCAACAGAGCCATAGCGCCTGATTTCCGGGGTGTGAACACTTTGTGGCGAGGGAGCTTGCTCCCTCGCCACAATAGTTTGCCTGGTTTAGAGCCTTACGCTGGCAAACGTCGATTCATTACGCGCCTGGCTCAACGCCGACAGCGGCCCGGACAACGGCGACAGCACCAAGGCTTGCGGCAGCGGCATCATCGCCACTTGTTGCGTGGTATTGGAGCCTACGCGCTCGTCACGCGGCGGAATTCCGAAGTATTCGCGGTAGCACTTGGAGAAGTGCGGCGTGGACACGAACCCGCACACCGACGCCACTTCGATGATCGACATCGGCGTTTGCTTGAGCAGTTGCCGTGCGCGGATCAGGCGCAGTTTCAGGTAGTAACGCGACGGCGAGCAGTGCAGGTATTTCTGGAACAGCCGCTCCAGCTGACGACGCGAAACGGCGACATAAACCGCCAGTTCATCGAGGTCGATCGGCTCTTCGAGGTTCGCCTCCATCAGCGCCACGATTTCCTGCAGTTTCGGCTGGTTGGTGCCGAGCATGTGCTTGAGCGGCACGCGCTGGTGATCCTGCTCGTTGCGGATGCGCTCGTAGACGAACATCTCCGAAATCGCGGCCGACAGTTCACGGCCATGATCGCGGCTGATCAGGTGCAGCATCATGTCCAGCGGCGCGGTGCCGCCGGAGCTGGTGAACCGGTTACGGTCGAGGGTGAACAGCCGGGTGCTCATGGCCACTCGCGGGAAAGCTTCCTGCATAGCGGCCAGACATTCCCAGTGCACGCTGCAATCGAAACCGTCCAGCAGGCCGGCGCACGCCAGGGCCCAGCTGCCGGTGCAGACCGCGCCGAGACGACGGGACTGACGCGCCTGGCTTTGCAGCCACGACACATGCTCACGGGTTACGGTGCGCTGAATGCCGATGCCGCCGCAGACAATGACGGTGTCCATGGGTGGTGCTTTGTGCATGGAGGCGTCGGGGGTGATCTGCAGGCCGTCACTGGCCCAGACCTGACCGCCATCGACGGTGAGCGTGGTCCAGCGATACAGCTCGCGGCCGGACAATTGGTTGGCCATGCGTAGAGGTTCTACTGCAGAGGCCAGAGAAATCAGCGTGAAATTGTCCAGCAGCAGAAAGCCGATGGATTGAGGCGCACGGTTCTGGGGTTGGGCCCCGGAGTTGAACGTCGTCATCGCGGTATCTCCTCACACAAAGCGGGTGATGGCCTCAGGCGGAGGCTCTTTTTATTGCCATCGTTCTCGCGTGGGAGACGGGCTTTGTAATGACAGAGCAATTGCCATGCCTAAATTGAATGCGCGTTCAATAACTCCTGAAAACGACGTCGCGATGCGTCTAGATATGGCGCGCAGAGATAAGAGGTTAAAAGTGCTATCAAAGGCCCCAAACCCGTGCCCCCGTTGCGTGTGAGCAAATCGGTAGCACTTGTGGGAACAGGTCTGCGACGCGGCGGTCAAGAGTGTCACCGCTGGCACAGGTGACGAACGGTCAGAGTTTGAATTTGATCCCCGACCGGGGAGCCGGGCTTGCCTGTTTGCGACGCGCCAAAAGGTGGCGCGTTTTAGTGCGCGTGTTCACTTGGTGCGCAGTTTTGACTGGTCTGGTGTAGCACATGAGGTCTTTGTGGAGAGCAGGCTTGCCCTCTCTCCACAGGTCAACTCGGTCTCAGCACTCAACCGCGCTAACCGCCAAGCCACCGCGCGATGTCTCTTTATATTTGTCGTGCATGTCGGCACCGGTATCACGCATGGTGCGGATCACCCGGTCCAGCGAGATAAAGTGCTGGCCGTCACCGCGCAGCGCCATCTGCGCGGCGTTGATCGCTTTCACCGCAGCAATCGCATTGCGCTCGATGCACGGTACCTGCACCAGCCCGCCCACCGGGTCGCAGGTCAAGCCGAGGTTATGCTCCAGGCCGATTTCCGCCGCGTTACACAGCTGCTCCGGCGTGGCACCAAGAACCTCCGCCAACCCGGCCGCCGCCATGGCGCAAGCCGAACCGACTTCACCCTGGCAACCGACTTCGGCACCGGAGATCGAGGCGTTCTTTTTGCACAGAATCCCCACCGCCGCGGCACTGAGGAAGTAATCGACCACATTGGCGTCGGTCACTGCCTCGCTGAATTTCATAAAGTAGTGCAACACCGCCGGAATGATCCCCGCCGCACCGTTGGTCGGTGCCGTGACCATGCGCCCGCCGGCAGCGTTTTCTTCGTTGACCGCCAACGCGAACAGGTTGACCCACTCCATCGCGCTCAAGGTCGAGCCGATCACGTTGGGCTTGTTCAGCTCTTGCAAGCTGCGGTGCAACTTGGCCGCGCGACGGCGCACATTAAGACCGCCGGGCAGGATGCCTTCGTGCTTGAGGCCTTGCTCCACACAATCCTGCATGGCGCGCCAGAGCTTCATCAGGCCACTGCGGATTTCTTCTTCGCTGCGCCAGACTTTCTCGTTGGCCATCATCAATTCGGCCACGCGCAGGTTGTGCTTCTTGCACAGGCTGAGCAATTCGACGGCACTGGAGAAGTCGTAAGGCAGCACGGTGTTATCCAGATCCACCACACCGCTGGAAGCTTGCGCCTCGTCGACGACAAAACCGCCGCCGATGGAATAGTAGGTGTCGCGATGCAGCTCGCCGTGATCGCCTTCGGCGACCAGGGTCATGGCGTTCGGATGGAACGGCAGGTTCTCGTCGATCAGGCGCATGTCCCGAGCCCAGATGAACGGGACCGACAAACGGCCGTCGAGCAATAGCGTGTGAGTTTCACGCAAGGCTTCTATACGGATGCCGATTTGCGACGGATCGATCGCGTCGGGCCACTCGCCCATCAACCCCATGATCACCGCGTTGTCGCTGCCGTGGCCGATGCCGGTGGCCGAGAGCGATCCGTATAGCTGAACTTCGATGCGACACACCTGCTCCAGAAGTCCCCGCTCGCGCAAACCTTGCACGAACAGCGCCGCGGCGCGCATAGGCCCCACGGTGTGCGAACTGGAAGGGCCGATGCCGATTTTGAACAGGTCGAAAACGCTGATAGCCATTACTGCTGAACTCCTGGATGTGCCTGCTCCAGGCGCAAAAGCGCCCAGTGACGGAGCTGCTACGCTCAAGCTGCAATCCGTCGAGATGGCCGCATCATCAGGCTTTTACCATGTCGTTCAACGTCTCACACCGACGCACTCATGCCCACTAGCGCCGCAGGTCTCTTACGCAATGTTTTCGCCGCTTTTTTGCGGATCAGCGGGGCAAATCGGGCTGAAAAAAGCTGTAAACGACGTCACCGACACTGGATGCGACCATCCCTGTACTGGTTACGACGCACCCTGTAGGCGTCAGATTTTCACTGGTACATGATCGTATCGACTCGATTGCAAGGCGCTGTGGTAGAGCTGTCTCCAAAACGCCATCCAACCGCAACAGATAAGTGCGGTGGTCCAGTCGGAACACTGCCAAAAAAAACACTTAGGAGTCGCCCCTATGAAAGGTTCCCCGTCGTTGTTGTTGGCCGCCATGCTGAGTCTGCCGTTCCTGGCTCAAGCCGCAGAGCCGGCCGAATGCAGCACCGTAAACTTCTCCGATGTCGGCTGGACGGACATTACCGCGACCACCGCGACCACCAGCGTTGTGCTCAACGCCCTCGGCTACAAGACCAAGACCACGATGATTTCCGTGCCGGTGACCTACAAGTCCCTGGCCGACGGCAAGAACATGGACGTGTTCCTGGGTAACTGGATGCCGACCATGGAAAACGACATCAAGGCCTATCGGGATGCCGGCACCGTGGAAACCGTGCGCACCAACCTCAAAGGTGCCAAATACACCCTCGCCGTACCACAAGCGCTGTACGACAAAGGGCTGCATGACTTTGCCGACATCGCCAAATTCAAGAAAGAACTCGACGGCAAGATCTACGGTATCGAGCCAGGCAACGACGGCAACCGTCTGATCCAGAGCATGATCGACAAAGACGCCTTCGGTCTCAAAACCGCCGGTTTCAAAGTCGTCGAGTCCAGCGAAGCGGGCATGCTGTCGCAAGTCGACCGTGCGCAAAAACGCGACACCGCCGTGGTGTTCCTCGGCTGGGCACCGCACCCGATGAACAAACGTTTCAAGATTCAGTACCTGACCGGTGGCGATGACTTCTTCGGCCCGGATTTCGGTGCTGCCACCGTTGCGACCAACACTCGCAAGGGGTATACCCAAGAGTGCAGCAACGTCGGCCAACTGCTGAAAAACCTGGAGTTCACCGTCGACATGGAGAGTACGCTGATGGGCAACATCCTGGACGACAAGATGAAGCCTGAAGCGGCCGCCAAGGCCTGGCTGAAAAAGAACCCACAGGTGCTCGATACCTGGCTCGCTGGCGTGACCACCATTGACGGTAAACCAGGCCTGGAGGCCGTGAAAGCCAAGCTCGCGCAGTAATCGCTTACGCCGGGCAGGCTCGCCTGCCCGGGCTGTTTATTTCCTTGCATGCGGACGTTCACTACCATGCTGATTGATCAGAAAATACCCTTAGGCCAGTACATCGCGAGCTTCGTTGAATGGTTGACGCAACACGGCGCCAGCACCTTCGACGCCATCGCCGTGTCACTGGAAACGATGATCCACGGCGTGACTTTTGCGCTGACCTGGTTCAACCCGCTGGCATTGATCGGCCTCATCGCACTACTGGCACATTTCATCCAACGCAAATGGGGCCTGACCGTTTTCGTCATCGCCTCCTTCCTGCTGATCCTCAATCTGGGGTACTGGCAGGAAACCATGGAAACCCTCGCCCAGGTGTTGTTCGCCACCCTGGTCTGCGTAGTGATCGGCGTGCCGTTGGGTATCGTCGCCGCGCACAAACCGATGTTCTACACACTGATGCGGCCGGTGCTCGATCTGATGCAGACCGTACCGACTTTCGTGTACCTCATTCCTACCCTGACCCTCTTCGGTCTGGGTGTGGTCCCGGGTCTGATCTCGACGGTGGTGTTCGCGATTGCCGCGCCCATCCGCCTGACCTACCTGGGTATCCGCGATGTTCCGGACGAACTGATGGACGCCGGCAAAGCCTTTGGCTGCTCGCGCCGTCAGTTGCTCTCGCGCATCGAACTGCCCCACGCCATGCCAAGCATCGCGGCCGGTATCACCCAGTGCATCATGCTGTCGTTGTCGATGGTGGTGATTGCGGCACTGGTGGGCGCCGACGGCTTGGGCAAACCTGTGGTCAACGCACTGAACACTGCTGATATCGCACTGGGCTTCGAAGCAGGCCTGGCGATCGTACTGCTGGCGATCATGCTCGACCGGATCTGCAAACAACCCGAAGCCAAAGTAGGGGGTGACGCATGAGCATTATTCGCTTCGAAGACGTGGACGTGATCTTCTCCAAAGATCCACGCGCCGCTCTCAAACTGCTCGACCAGGGCATGACCCGCAACGAGATTCTGAAAAAGACCGGGCAAATCGTCGGTGTCGAAAAGGCCAGCCTGGACATCGAGAAAGGTGAAATCTGCGTACTGATGGGTTTGTCCGGCTCCGGCAAATCCAGCCTGTTGCGCTGCATCAACGGCCTCAACACCGTTAGCCGTGGCAAGTTGTTCGTCGAACACGAAGGCCGGCAGATCGACATCGCGTCCTGCACCCCGGCGGAACTGAAGATGATGCGCACCAAGCGCATCGCGATGGTGTTCCAGAAGTTCGCCCTGATGCCTTGGCTGACGGTGCGCGAGAACATCAGCTTCGGTCTGGAAATGCAGGGTCGCCCCGAGAAAGAACGCCGCAAGCTGGTGGACGAGAAGCTTGAGCTGGTGGGCCTGACCCAGTGGCGCAACAAGAAACCCAATGAGCTCTCCGGCGGCATGCAGCAGCGTGTCGGCCTGGCCCGTGCGCTGGCGATGGACGCCGACATCCTGCTGATGGACGAACCGTTCTCGGCCCTCGACCCGCTGATCCGCCAGGGTCTGCAAGACGAGCTGCTGGAACTGCAAAACAAGCTGAGCAAGACCATCGTCTTCGTGAGCCACGACCTCGATGAAGCCCTGAAGCTGGGCAGCCGTATCGCGATCATGAAAGACGGCCGGATCATCCAGTACAGCGTGCCGGAAGAAATCGTCCTGAACCCTGCGGACGATTACGTGCGCACCTTCGTCGCCCACACCAATCCGCTGAACGTATTGTGTGGTCGCAGCCTGATGCGCACCCTGGACAACTGCAAACGCATCAACGGTTCGGTGTGCCTGGATCCGGGCGGCGATTCGTGGCTGGACCTGGCCGAAGGCAACACCATCAAAGGCGCGCGCCAGAACGGCTCGAGCCTGGATCTGCAGAAATGGATACCCGGGCAAGCGGTTGAAGCCCTGGGCCGTCGACCAACGCTGGTGGACTCCAACATCGGCATGCGCGATGCGCTGCAGATTCGTTACCAGACCGGCAACAAGCTGGTGCTGCACGACAACAACAAAGTGGTCGGGATCCTGGGCGACAGCGAGCTGTACCACGCGCTGCTCGGCAAGAACCTGGGGTAAGCAAGACAGCAGACACAAAAACGCCGCGAGATGATCGCGGCGTTTTTGTTTGTGCAGATATCAGGTCTGGAATACCGACAACTGTGGCGAGGGAGCTTGCTCCCGCTGGGTTGCGGAGCGACCCCAATCCAGACACCACGGTATTTCAGATAGATCGCGTAACCAGGATCTACGACTGCTTCGCAGCCGAACGGCAGCGAGCTCCCTCGCCACAATGGAGATGCGGTGCATTCACTGCACCGCATCACCTCAAACCTCAGCTATAAACCCGGCCTAGCAGCTGCCGATGGCTTTCAAACTGATCGAGCACGTCACGGGTGATCTGATCCTGAGTGAAGCCCATCAAGTCATAGTCCTGGCTGCCGTTGTGCAGGTACACCTCAGCGCGGTAGTAACGTGCGCGCGGTTCATCGGCACTTTCGGCCGACACCGCTTCACTCGCCGCCGCCAGATAACCGTCCAGGCTCACTTCGTAGACAAAAGGGTTGCCCTCTTCCATCTCGATCCGCAGGCCCATGCAACGCTTGGCTTTACCCAGCAACGTTTGCACGTTCAGGCCCTTGCCACGCAGTTGAACCACGGCCTCTTCCAGCGCCGGGCTGACTTGTTTGTCCATGAAACGCTGAACAATCGACTGATTCGGCTGCAAATCCAGCTGGGTCAGACGCTCGCTGAAACCACGACGACCACGCGCCGCCAGTTCCGCTTGCTCCTGTTCGATCTGCACGTCCTGGCGCATGGCCTTGTGCAAACCGAACATGAAGAACACCAGCACCACCGAGAACGGCAGCCCCGCCAGCACCACCATGGTTTGCATGGCTTCGAAGTTACCGGCGAACAGCAGACCGATGGTCACCAGGGTGATCACCACCGACCAGAAAATCCGCAGCCAGTGCGGCGCGTCTTCGTCGACGTTGCCGCCCTTGCACGAAAGGTTGGCCATCATCACCGCGCCGGAGTCCGCCGGGGTCAGGAACAGCACGAAACCGACAAAAATCGACACGCCAATGACAACTTTCGACGCCGGGTAATGCTCAAGCAACTGGTAGATCGCCATCGATGGCTGTTCCAGCGCCGTCTTCCCGAGCTCCACCGCGCCATGGTTCATCACCAGGTCCAGGGCCGAGTTACCGAAGATCGACAGCCATGCCAGGGTGAAACCCAGCGGGATCAGCAGCACACCGGCGACCAGTTCACGCACCGTGCGACCACGGGAAATACGCGCGATGAACATGCCGACAAATGGCGCCCAGGAAATCCACCAGGCCCAGTAGAACAGGGTCCACAGGCCCAGCCAGCGGTCAGACTTCTCACTGTCGCCTTCATACACGTAGAGGTCGAAGGTCTTCAGCACCACGCCATTCAGGTAGTCACCGATGTTCTGCACAAAGCCGTTGAGCAGGTGCAGAGTCGGGCCGAACAACAGCACGAAAATCAGCAGACCGCTGAACAGCACGATGTTCAGGTTGGACAGACGGCGAATGCCGTTTTCCACGCCGGACACCGCTGCGATGGTCGCCACGGTGCTCATCACGATGATCACGATCAGCAAGTTGGTGTTGCTGTGCGCCATGCCGAACAGGTTTTCCAACCCCGACGAGACTTGCAGCGAACCGATCCCCAGGTTCGTCACCAGCCCCAGCAGGGTCACGAACATGCCGAAGCCGTCCACCGCATGACCGGCCGCGCCTTTGACCCAACGCTCGCCGACCAACGGATAAAGCGCCGAACGCAATGCCAACGGCTGGTTATGACGATAAGCAAAGTACGCCACGGCCAGGCCGACCAAGGCGTAGATCGCCCAGCCATGCAGGCCCCAATGCAGGAACGTCAGCTGCACTGCCTGGCGTGCGGCAAGGTTGCTGCCGGCGACGCCTTCCGGCGGGTTGAAGTAATGGTCCAGCGGCTCGGACGCACCGAAGTACAACAGCGAGATGCCGATACCCGACGAGAACAGCATCCCCGCCCAGGCGCCGTAGCTGAAATCCGGGGTATCGTCCTTGCTGCCCAACTTGAGCTTGCCGTAAGACGAAAACGCCAGGCCGACGACAAAAACCAGATAGGCGGCGATCACCACCATGTAGTACCAGCCGAAGCTGCGGGACAACCAGGCCTGGGCAATACCGAGCATTCTGCCGGCCTCTTGCGGGGCGACGATCAGAATGGCGGTCAACAGCAGGATCAGCGCGGTAGAGGTGTAGAACACCCAACCGTTGACCATCACCTTCTCGGGTGGGGTCTTTATTAGAGAGGCAGAACTCATGGCACAGATGCTCCGGGCAGTGCGAGAGAAGAACACAAGGCAACGCGGTACCCGACCAATCGATTAGTTGGCAGCCGACCGGCGGGTGATATAAAGACACCCCGAAAAAAGCCCGAAGCCCCTGGAACGCGTCTGCGTATGGGTTTCGAGCATTTTTGGATGTCGGTTTATCGTCATTTACACGTAGGAAAAATCTGTAAGCAGCGACGAATTGTCGCAGATCTTATTCTTTGTTGATTGAACGTTCAATCAAAACAAAATAGACTGGCCCTCAATCCGGTAGGCGTATTTCGTCCACCGGGAGGCCTAAGGAGATGTGCAAGATGCCCAAGGTCGGTATGCAACCCATCCGCCGCCAGCAATTGATCGAAGCCACGCTACAGGCCGTCGATCAGGTCGGCATGGGGGACGCCAGCATTGCGCTGATCGCCCGTTTGGCCGGTGTCTCGAATGGCATCATCAGTCACTACTTTCAGGACAAGAATGGCCTGATCGCCGCCACGATGCGGTATCTGATGAGCGTCCTCAGCGAGAACGTCACCGCGCGCCGTCAGGCGATGGCAGATGACAGCCCACGGGCGCATCTGCAGGTGATTATCGAAGGCAACTTCGACGCCAGCCAGGTCAATGGCCCGGCAATGAAAACCTGGTTGGCCTTCTGGGCCACCAGCATGCACCAGCCGTCTTTGCACAGGTTGCAGCGGATCAACGATCACCGTCTGTATTCCAACCTGTGCTGCCAGTTCCGCCGTGCGTTGCCGCTTGATCAAGCGCGCAGCGCCGCCCGGGGCCTGGCAGCCCTCATCGACGGTTTGTGGTTGCGCGGCGCGTTGTCGGGAGATGCTTTCGACACCGAGCAGGCGCAAAGAATCGCTTACGAATACATGGATATCCAATTGGCCAAGCAGGTGAGTTAGAGCACACATAAAACCGCTCAGCCCCTGAACGCCACTGATCAGCGTCGCCAACGCTACACGGCACGTCCCAGTGGTTAACGCCAACCAACTTATGCACTTGCGAGGACTTTATGGCCCGTTTCGAACTGCAAAAACTCTACATCGACGGCGGCTACAGTGACGCCAGCAGCGACGCCACCTTCGAAGCCATCAACCCGGCTAACGGTGAAGTCCTCGCAAAAGTACAGCGTGCGACCAAGGAAGACGTTGAGCGTGCAGTGGTCAGTGCCGAAAAGGGCCAGAAAATCTGGGCCGCGATGACCGCCATGGAGCGTTCACGCATCCTGCGTCGTGCCGTCGACATCCTGCGCGAGCGCAACGATGAACTGGCCGCCCTGGAAACCCTGGACACCGGCAAGGCGTACTCCGAAACCCGTTACGTCGACATCGTCACCGGCGCTGACGTGCTGGAATACTACGCAGGTCTGGTACCGGCCATCGAAGGCGAGCAGATTCCGCTGCGCACTACCTCTTTTGTCTACACCCGTCGCGAGCCGCTGGGCATCGTGGCCGGTATTGGCGCGTGGAACTACCCGATCCAGATCGCCCTGTGGAAATCCGCTCCAGCCCTGGCGGCCGGCAACGCGATGATCTTCAAGCCAAGCGAAGTCACCTCGCTGACCACCCTGAAACTGGCCGAGATCTACACCGAAGCCGGCCTGCCGGCTGGTGTGTTCAACGTGTTGACCGGTAGCGGCCGTGAAGTCGGCACCTGGCTGACCGAACACCCACGCATCGAAAAAGTCTCCTTCACCGGCGGCACCGACACCGGCAAGAAAGTCATGGCCAGCGCTTCCGCCTCCACGCTGAAAGACGTGACCATGGAACTGGGCGGCAAATCCCCGCTGATCATTTTCGACGACGCCGACCTCGATCGCGCCGCCGACACCGCGATGATGGCCAACTTCTACAGCTCCGGTCAGGTCTGCACCAACGGCACTCGCGTGTTCGTCCCGAGCCACCTGAAAGCCGCGTTCGAAGCCAAGATCGTTGAGCGCGTTGCGCGCATCCGCGTTGGCAACCCGGAAGACGAAAACACCAACTTCGGCCCGCTGGTCAGCTTCGCCCACATGGAAAGCGTGCTGGGTTACATCGCCAAAGGTAAGGAAGAAGGTGCTCGCCTGCTGTGCGGCGGCGCTCGTCTGACCGACGGCGAATTCGCCAAAGGCGCATTCGTGGCCCCGACCGTGTTCACCGACTGCACCGACGAGATGACCATCGTGCGCGAAGAAATCTTCGGCCCGGTGATGAGCATCCTGACCTACGAAACCGAAGAAGAAGTGATCCGTCGCGCCAACGACACCGACTTCGGTCTGGCTGCCGGCGTTGTTACCAAAGACCTGAACCGCGCGCACCGCGTGATTCATCAACTGGAAGCCGGTATCTGCTGGATCAACGCCTGGGGCGAGTCCGACGCCAAGATGCCGGTCGGCGGCTACAAGCAGTCGGGCGTGGGCCGTGAGAACGGCATCAGCTCGCTGAACAACTTCACACGCATCAAATCGGTACAGGTCGAACTGGGCGATTACGCCTCGGTTTTCTAAGGCCTGCGAGGTCTCTGTGGCGAGGGGGCTTGCCCCCGCTGGGTCGCGAAGCGGCCCCCATCCAGACATCGCACGTCTTCAGATAGAGCGTGGTCGCTGATTTTACGACTGCTGCGCAGCCGAACGGGGGCAAACCCCCTCGCCACAGGTTACGCAGCGCATCGGCGACCCGCGACCTGACCAACTTCAAAGAGGGTGCATTCAATGTCCCAAGTATTCGATTACATCATCATCGGTGCCGGCTCCGCCGGTAACACCCTGGCGACCCGTCTGACTGAAGACGAAGGCGTCACCGTCCTGCTGCTCGAAGCGGGCGGCCCGGATTACCGTCTGGATTTCCGCACACAAATGCCGGCGGCTTTGGCGTTCCCGCTGCAAGGTCGTCGCTACAACTGGGCGTACGAAACCGATCCAGAGCCACACATGGACGGTCGCCGGATGGAATGCGGTCGCGGCAAGGGCCTGGGTGGTTCTTCGCTGATCAACGGCATGTGCTACATCCGCGGCAACGCCATGGACTACGACAACTGGGCGAAACTGCCAGGCCTGGAAGACTGGACTTACCTCGACTGCCTGCCGTATTTCCGCAAGGCGGAAACCCGTGACATCGGCCCGAACGACTACCACGGTGGCGACGGTCCGGTCAGCGTGACCACGCCCAAAGCCGGCAACAACCCGCTGTTCAGCGCGATGGTTGAAGCAGGCGTGCAGGCCGGTTACCCGCGTACCGAAGACTTGAACGGTTACCAGCAGGAAGGTTTCGGCCCGATGGACCGCACCGTGACGCCGAAAGGCCGTCGCTCCAGTACCGCTCGCGGTTACCTGGACATCGCCAAGAAGCGTTCGACCCTGACCATCGTCACCCACGCCCTGACCGACAAGATTCTGTTCGAAGGCAAGCGTGCAGTCGGCGTGCGTTACCTGATCGGTGCCGCCGAAGAACGCGTTGAAGTCCGTGCCCGCAAAGAAGTGTTGCTGTGCTCCGGCGCCATCGCGTCGCCGCAGATCCTGCAACGCTCCGGTGTCGGCCCGGCCGAACTGCTGAAAAAGCTTGATATTCCGGTGGTCCACGACCTGCCGGGCGTCGGTGAAAACCTGCAGGATCACCTCGAGTTGTACCTGCAATACGCCTGCACCCAACCGGTCTCGCTGTACCCGTCGCTGCTCCTGCACAACCAGCCGGCCATCGGTGCCGAGTGGCTGTTCAACGGCACCGGCATCGGCGCCAGCAACCAGTTCGAAGCCGGCGGTTTCATTCGTACCCGCCCGGAATTCGAATGGCCGAACATCCAGTATCACTTCCTGCCGGTAGCGATTAACTACAACGGCAGCAACGGCGTGAAAGAGCACGGCTTCCAGGCGCACATGGGTTCCATGCGTTCGCCAAGCCGCGGTCGCATCCAGGCCAAGTCCAAGGATCCGCGCGAATACCCGAGCATCCTGTTCAACTACATGGCCACCGAGCAGGACTGGCAGGAATTTCGCGATGGCATCCGCCTGACCCGTGAAATCATGCAACAGCCGGCGCTGGATGCCTTCCGTGGTCGCGAAATCAGCCCCGGCATCGACGTGCAAACCGACGAGCAGCTGGACAAGTTCATCCGTGAGCACGCCGAAACTGCGTTCCACCCGTCCTGCTCGTGCAAGATGGGCACCGACGAAATGGCCGTGGTCGATGGCGAAGGTCGTGTGCATGGCATTCAAGGCCTGCGCGTGGTCGATGCTTCGATCATGCCGATCATCACCACCGGCAACCTGAACGCACCAACGATCATGATGGCCGAGAAAATCGCCGACAAGATCCGCGGTCGCAAACCATTGCCGCGCAGCAAGGCCAAGTACTACGTGGCCGGCGATGCACCGGTGAAGGGCAAGCCCTTGCGGGATGTGAGCCCTACCGCTCAGTAACGCAGTTACACCGAGGCGCGGCCTTGATCGTTCCCACGCTCCGCGTGGGAATGCATCCCGTGACGCTCCGCGTCACACAGCGGACGCAGAGCGTCCATGGCGGCATTCCCACGCAGAGCGTGGGAACGATCAGCCTATAAATTCCTGACTCACCCAACCTCAACTCTTCCTACACCGCTCTTCACTTGATCCTACCCCCCACGCAGGCCTAATCTAGCGCCACGCAAACGTTTCCCCCCCCTCGCAACACCGATTCGCCGCCACTCCATACCAAGGAGGTTCCCGAATGTTCGATTTCCACCCCCAGCTCAAGCAGCGCTTCGCTGCGTTGCGCACGGGCGCTGAATTCTTTTCGCTGCGTTATGTTCGCGAATCCGGTCAGTATCTTTCAGTGCGCAAGAACGTCGCCGAACCACCGAGCCTGAGCCGGGACGAAGGTGCGATGCTGACCGTTCGGGTCAACGGCGTCGAAGCCTATGCCGCGACCAACGACTTGTCCCAGTCCGGGCTGCAAGCCGCGCTGGAGAAGGCCGAGCAACAAGCCCGTCGACTCAAGCCACACGCCCTCCTCGACTTGCGTGAGCAAGCGGTTTCCAGCGAGCGCGCCGACTATTTCTCGCCGAGCCTCGACCAACCCTTCCCGTCTCTCAGCGATTGCTACCAACTGCTCGGCGCCGAATCTGCCGCCGTGCCCAAGGACGAACGCCTGGTGAACTGGCAGGCGAGCATCGGTATCACCAACGTCGAGCAGATCTACCTCAACAGCGCCGGCGCCGAACTGCGCCAGGCCCAGCGCTTCGTCTACCCGAGCATGGACGTCACCGCCTACGACGGTAGCGACAGCCAGACCCGCACCCTCGGCCGCGAGAATTTCGGTCAGCAGGGCGGCTTTGATGTGATCAGCCGCTGCGGCCTGATCGGCGCCGGCCCGAAAGTCGCCGACCAGGCGTTGCAATTGCTGCTGGCACCGAACACCCCGCAAGGCCCGCGCGACCTGTTGCTGATGCCCGACCAGATGATGCTGCAGATCCACGAGTCCATCGGTCACCCGCTGGAACTGGACCGCATCCTGGGCGACGAGCGCAATTACGCCGGCACCAGTTTCGTCAAGGCGCAAGACTTCGGCCGCCTGCAATACGGCTCCGAACTGCTCAACGTGACATTCGACCCGGACATCCCCGAACAGCTCGCCAGCTACGGCCATGACGACGAAGGCACCGCCGCCAGCAAGCAATTCCTGATCAAGCAAGGTTTGCTGCTGCGACCATTGGGCGGCGCGCTCTCGCAGTTCCGGGCCAGCCTCGACGGCGTGGCCAACAGCCGCGCCTGCGGCTGGAACCGTCCGCCGATCGACCGCATGGCCAACCTCAACATCGAGCCCGGCGATCAGCCGCTTGAGCAACTGATCGGCAACATCGAGCACGGCATTTTGATGAGCACCAACCGTTCGTGGTCCATCGACGATGCGCGCAACAAATTCCAGTTCGGTTGCGAATGGGGCCAGTTGATCGAAAACGGCGAACTCAAAGGCGTGGTGAAGAACCCGAATTACCGGGCGATTTCCGCGCAATTCTGGAAGAGCCTGCGCGCCGTCGGTGACGTCAGCACCTTCAAGGTGCTGGGTACGCCGAACTGCGGCAAGGGCGAACCGAACCAGGTGATCCGTGTCGGCCATGCGTCGCCGGCCTGTGTGTTCAGCAACGTTGATGTGTTTGGGGGAGATGCCTGATGAGTACGTCCACGAGCACTTCAAAAAACCAGGCCGATTCGTTCAAGGCCTTGGTCGACTGGCTGCGCGATGCACTGCGCACGCCTGAGCAGTTCACCCTCAGCTACGCCGCCGAATCGTCGGCCTTCGTGCGCTTCAACCACGCCAAGGTGCGTCAGGCCGGGCAGGTGCAGCAGGCAAGCATCGGCTTCAAACTGATCAACGACGGCCGGCACGCCGACCTCGATATCACGTTGTCGGGCGATCCGGAAGTCGACCTTCAGCGTCTGGCCGAGGGGCTACAACAGTTGCGCGAAACCCTGCCGTTGCTGCCTCAGGACCCGTACCTGCTGCTCAACCATGACGACTGGCGGAGCAACAACGTGCAGGATCATCCGCTGCCGGACACCGAGCAGGTGGTCACTGAAATCACTCAGGCCGCCGAGGGGCTCGATCTGGTCGGTTTCTATGCCGCCGGGCCGATCAGTCGCGGCTTCGCCAGCTCCTCGGGCGCGTTCGGCTGGCATCAGGCCAATAGCTTCAACTTCGATTTCAGCCTGTTCCATGAAAACGGTCAGGCGGTGAAAGCCAGCTATGCCGGGCACGACTGGAACAGCGCCGGGTTTTCCCGGCGTTTCCAGCAGGCCCGCGAGCAGTTGGCGTTTCTCGGGCGGCCATTGCGCACGCTGGCGCCGGGTCAGTACCGCGCCTACCTCGCGCCGGCAGCCCTGGAAGAAGTCATGGGCATGCTCAGTTGGGGCGGGTTCTCGGCGCAGTCGATTGCCAGCAAGAGCAGTCCGTTGCAGAAGCTCTACGGTGGCGACAGCTCGTTCAGCCCGTTGGTGTCCCTGGATGAAAAAGTCAGCGGCTCCCTGAGCCCGGCGTTCTCCGGTGAAGGTTATCCGCGCAGTGATCTGCGGCTGATTGTTGAGGGCAAGGCAGGCGAGCAACTGGTCAGTTCACGCAGCTCCGCCGAATACGGCCTGACCGCCAACGGTGCCGGCGGCGGTGAAGCCCCAAGTGCATTGAACATGGCGGCCGGCGCTTTGCCTGACGCCGAGATTCTCAAGCAACTGGGCACCGGTTTGTACATCAGCAACCTGTGGTACCTGAACTACTCGGACCAACCGGCAGCGCGCCTGACCGGCATGACACGGTTCGCGACCTTCTGGGTCGAGAACGGCGAGATTCAGGCACCGGTCAGCACCATGCGTTTCGATGACAGCGCCTACAGCCTGCTCGGTTCGCAGCTGGAAGCGTTGACCGAGGAACGCGAGCTGATGTTGTCGGCCAGCACCTACAGTCAGCGGAACACGTCTTCGGCATTGCTGCCGGGAGCGCTCGTCAGCCGATTGACCTTGACCCTGTAAACACAAAGACCTTGTGGTGAGGGGGCTTGTCGGACCGCCGCACCGCCCCGTTGGGCTGCGAAGCGGCCCCAAACCTGCCAACGCGGTTCAGCAGACAGACCGTATAGCCCGGTTTACGACTGCTACGCAGCCGAGCGGGAGCAAGCTCCCTCGCCACAAGGTTCAGCGCCAGCCACGAATCTGCATTAACAAGAGGCCCCATGCCCAACCGCCCACCTCTCGACGCCGTCACCGCCCGCTGGTTGCCATGGGTCGTGGCCATTGCCTTTTTCATGCAGTCCCTCGACGGGACAATCCTCAACACCGCCCTCCCCGCCATGGCCCGGGACCTGGCCGAAGACCCGCTGCGCATGCAGGGTGTGATCATCGCCTACATGCTCACCGTCGCCTTGCTGATTCCCGCCTCCGGCTGGATCGCCGACCGTTTCGGCACCAAGAAAATCTTCTTCGGTGCCATCCTGTTGTTCAGCATCGGCTCATTGCTCTGCGCCTTGTCGAGCACCCTGAGCATGCTGATCGGCGCCCGGGTGATCCAGGGCCTGGGCGGCGCCTTGATGTTGCCGGTCGGACGCTTGGTAGTGCTGCGCGCGTATCCGCGCTCGGATCTGGTGCGGATCATGGGTTTCATCACCATTCCCGGCCTGCTCGGCCCGCTGATCGGCCCGACCATGGGCGGCTGGATGGTGCAATACCTGACCTGGCACTGGATCTTCCTGATCAACCTGCCGGTGGGTGTCATCGGCTGCTATGCGGTGTGGAAATTCATTCCCGACCTGCGCGGCAGTGAACGCACCCGCTTCGATAGCCTGGGCTTCTTGCTGTTCGGCGCGGCGATGGTGCTGATCACCATCGCCATGGAAGGCCTCGGCGAACTGCGTCTGCCGCACTTGCGGGTGATGTTGCTGTTGTTTGCCGGCATGGCCTGTCTGGCGGCCTATTGGCTGCGGGCCGGGCACATCGACAATCCACTGTTTGCGCCATCGCTGTTCAAGACCCGGACCTTTGCCGTGGGCATCCTCGGCAACCTGTTCGCCCGGTTGGGCAGCGGCGCATTGCCGTTCCTGGTGCCGTTGCTGCTGCAAGTGGCGCTGGGCTATTCGCCGTCACAGGCCGGGATGAGCATGCTGCCCCTGGCCGCGGCCGCGATGGTCGCCAAATCGGTGGCGCGGCCGTTGATCGAACGTTTCGGCTACCGCATCGTGCTGACCGGCAACACACTGGCGCTGGGGATCATGCTGGCAAGCATGGGCCTGGTCAGCGAGCAGACACCGTATTGGCTGTTGCTGGGCCAGTTGGCGATTCTGGGGGCGATCAACTCCTTGCAGTTCACCGCGATGAATACCGTGACACTGATCGACCTCGACGACGCCAGCGCCAGCAGCGGCAACAGTTTGCTGTCGGTGGTAGCGCAATTGTCCCTGAGCCTGGGCGTGGCGTGCGCCGGTGCGCTGCTCGGCGGATTCACGGCGGAGATGGGCAATGACGACGTGGACACGGTGCTGGGCGCGTTCCAGCTGACTTTTGTGACGGTCGGCATCATGGCGATGCTGGCTGCAACCATCTTCTCGCAGCTTTCACCAAAGGATGGCCGACGGATGGTCAGCCGTGAGCACGATATCGAGCACTGACCCGTAGCAGCTGCCGAGGCACGAGGCTGCGTTGGGCTGCGAAGCGGCCCCCCGGGGCGGTCCTGCGGACACGCAACGCAGCCTCGTACCTCGATAGCTGCTACGGCTATTCGTCCAGAATTTGCAGGTGGAGAGCCTGGGACTGATACACTGCGCGACATTTTGTTTTGCAGGCCAGTCCCGTGACCACCATCGCCACCGCTTTTAATACTTTGCCGCTGTCCGCCGCCATGCTGGCTAACCTCGACTCCCTCGGTTATGCCCAGATGACGCCGATCCAGGCGCAAAGCTTGCCGGTGATCCTCAAGGGGATGGACCTGATCGCCCAGGCCAAGACCGGCAGCGGCAAGACCGCCGCCTTCGGTATCGGCCTGTTGAACCCGATCAATCCGCGCTTCTTCGGTTGCCAGGCACTGGTCATCTGCCCGACCCGTGAGCTGGCCGACCAGGTCGCCAAGGAAATCCGTCGCCTGGCCCGCTCCGAAGACAACATCAAGGTCCTGACCCTGTGCGGCGGTGTGTCTTTCGGCCCGCAGATCGGCTCGCTGGAGCACGGTGCACACATCATCGTCGGCACTCCAGGGCGCATCCAGCAACACCTGCGCAAGGGTTCGCTGGTGCTTCACGGCCTGAACACGCTGATCCTCGACGAAGCCGACCGCATGCTCGACATGGGTTTCTACGATTCCATCGAAGAAATCATCGCCCAGTGCCCGGAACGTCGCCAGACCCTGCTGTTCTCCGCCACCTATCCGGTGGGCATCAAGCAGTTGGCGTCGAAGTTCATGCGTAATCCGCAGCAAGTGAAGGCCGAGGCGTTCCACGACGACACGCAGATCGAGCAGCGCTTCTACGAAATCTCCCCGGAAGAGCGCATGAGCGCGGTGACCAAGGTGCTCGGCCACTTCCGTCCGGCGTCCTGCGTGGCGTTCTGCTTCACCAAGCAGCAGGTGCAGGAAACCGTCGATCACCTGACGTCCAAAGGCATCTCCGCCGTCGGCCTGCACGGCGATCTGGAACAGCGTGACCGCGACCAGGTGTTGGCCATGTTCGCCAACCGCAGTACGTCGGTACTGGTCGCCACCGACGTCGCCGCACGCGGCCTGGACATCGATGCGCTGGATATGGTGATCAACGTCGAACTGGCCCGTGACTCGGAAATCCACATTCACCGTGTCGGCCGTACCGGTCGTGCCGGCGAGAAAGGCATCGCGATCAGCCTGGTCGCACCGTCCGAAGCCCATCGCGCCCAAGCCATCGAGCAACTGCAGAAGTCGCCGTTGAATTGGGATCAGGTGGATAACCTCACGTCCCAGGGCGGCGGTCCGCTGCTGCCGCTGATGAGCACGCTGTGCATTGGTGCGGGCCGTAAAGACAAAGTCCGTCCAGGCGACATTCTCGGCGCACTGACCGGTGAGGCGGGCATTCCCGGCGCCCAGGTCGGCAAGATCGCGATTTTCGACTTCCAGGCCTATGTGGCCGTGGAACGCGGGATCGCCAAGCAAGCCTTGCAGCGCCTGAACGACGGTAAAATCAAAGGTCGTTCGCTGCGCGTTCGCATCCTGTAAGAACACTGTATTTCCCTGTGATCGTTCCCACGCAGAGTGTGGGAACGATCAATGTGTGAGGACACCGTTTTGCGCTCTACCGAAGTTGTGATCATTGGCGCTGGCGCCGCAGGGTTGATGTGTGCGCTGACCGCCGCCGGGCGCGGGCGCAAGGTGATGTTGCTTGACCATGCCAACAAGGCCGGCAAGAAAATCCTCATGTCGGGCGGTGGCCGCTGCAATTTCACCAACATGTACACCGAGCCGAGCAATTTCCTCTCGCAGAACGCACATTTCTGCAAATCTGCGTTGGCACGTTACACCCAGTGGGACTTCATCGCTCTGGTGGCCAAACACGGCGTGCCATACCACGAGAAGAAACTCGGCCAGTTGTTCTGCGATAACAAATCCAGCGACATCCTCGACATGCTGCTCGACGAGTGCAATCAGGTTGGCGTCAGCCTGCACCTGGACACCTCGATCCAGACCATCGAGAAGCTCGAAAGCGGTTATCTGCTGGATACCACGCTGGACCAGATCACTTGCCAATCCCTGGTGATCGCCACCGGCGGCTTGTCGATTCCGACCCTCGGCGCCACCGGTTTCGGCTATCAGGTGGCCAAGCAGTTCGGCCACGACCTGCTGCCGACCCGCGCCGGCCTCGTGCCGTTCACCATCACCGATCAGCTCAAGGAGCTGTGCACCGAACTGTCCGGTACGTCGGTGGATTGCCTGGTGAGCTGCAACGACCAGAGTTTCCGCGAGAACATCCTGTTCACCCACCGCGGTCTCAGCGGCCCGGCGATTTTGCAGATTTCTTCGTTCTGGGAATCCGGCGACACGGTAGAGATCAACCTGATGCCGGATCACGACGTACCGAGCTGGCTGCAACAGCAGCAAGTCGAACGCCCGAACAGCGAGTTGAAAACCCTGCTCGGTGAGATCTTCACCAAGAAGATGGCCAACTTGCTGGCAGACAACTGGTTCGTCTCCAAACCGATGAAGCAATACACCCACGCAGAAATTGCAGACATCGCTGAAAAACTGGCGAGCTGGAAAGTCGTGCCGGCCGGCACCGAGGGCTACCGCACGGCCGAAGTGACCCTGGGTGGCGTCGACACGCGCGAAGTGTCATCCAAGACCATGGAGTCGCTGAAAAGCCCCGGCCTGTATTTCGTCGGTGAAGTGCTCGACGTCACCGGGCATCTGGGTGGTTTCAACTTCCAATGGGCCTGGGCGTCCGGTTACGCGGCGGCGCAGTACGTCTGACTACACCGCTCCCCCTGCAGGGGAGCGTGTTTCGCCTGGGAAGGAACAGATTTTGCTGTCTGATGTGATCGGCGCCATTGCGTCGGCGTCATTAGTGGCTCAATTTAGCGTCATTGCCTCGGAAGGCCTTCGCACTTCATGTCATCGACCACATTTCGGCAGTCTCTGCGTCGCCTCTGGGCGCTGGATAAATTCAGTTACAGCGTTCGGGTATTCATCGCCCTGACCGGCACCATGGCGCTGTGTTGGTATCAAGATGAAATGGGGCTGCTGATCCCGTTGTTCCTGGGGATCATCGCCAGCGCCCTGGCCGAAACCGACGACAGTTGGCAGGGCCGCCTCAACGCACTGGCCGTGACGCTGGTGTGTTTTATGGTCGCCGCCCTGTCCGTCGAACTGCTCTTCCCCTACCCCATCCTCTTTATCATCGCCTTTGCCCTGGCCAGCTTCTGCCTGACCATGCTCGGCGCGCTGGGCGAGCGTTATGGCGCGATTGCGTCAGCGACGCTGATTCTGTCGGTCTACACCATGATCGGCGTGGACCAGCGCGGCGGCGCAGTCACTGATTTCTGGCACGAGCCGGTACTGCTGGTGGCGGGTGCGGCGTGGTATGGCTTGCTCTCGGTGTTGTGGCAGGTGCTGTTTTCCAACCAGCCGGTGCAACAGAGCCTGGCGCGGTTATTCCGTGAACTGGGTTATTACCTGAAACTGAAATCGTCGTTGTTCGAACCGATCCGGCAGTTGGACGTGGAAGCGCGCCGCCTGGAACTGGCCCAGCAGAACGGTCGGGTGGTGGCAGCCCTGAACGCCGCCAAGGAAATCATTCTGCACCGGGTCGGCGATGGCAGGCCGGGGGCGAAACTCAGCCGTTACCTGAAGCTGTACTTCCTCGCCCAGGACATCCACGAGCGCGCCAGCTCCTCGCACTACCCTTACAACGCGCTGGCCGAGGCGTTCTTCCACAGCGACGTGCTGTTCCGCTGTCAGCGCCTGCTGCGCCAACAGGGCAAGGTGTGCCGCGCGCTGGCCGAATCGATCCAGATGCGCCAGCCGTTCATCTATGACGCCAGCTTCGCCGAAGCCTTGAGCGACCTGCACGCCTCCCTCGAACACCTGCGCATCCAGAGCAATCCGGCCTGGCGCGGTCTGTTGCGCTCGTTGCGGGCATTGGCCGCCAACCTCGGCACCCTCGACCGTTTGCTCAGCGACGCCAGCAACCCCGATGCGCTTGCAGACGCCACCGACAGCAGCCTGCTCGACCGTTCGCCACGCAGCCTCAAGGATGTGTGGATTCGCTTGCGCACACAGCTGACGCCGACGTCCTTGCTGTTCCGCCACGCCCTGCGCCTGCCCCTGGCGTTGAGCATCGGCTACGCGATGGTGCATTTGATCCACCCCTCGCAAGGTTACTGGATCATCCTCACCACGTTGTTTGTCTGTCAGCCGAACTACGGCGCCACCCGCCGCAAACTGGGCCAGCGGATCATCGGCACCGCCATCGGCCTGACCGTGGCCTGGGCGCTGTTCGATCTGTTTCCCAACCCGTTGATCCAGTCGAGCTTCGCCATCGTTGCCGGGGTGGTGTTCTTTACCAACCGCACCACCCGCTACACCCTGGCGACGGCCGCCATTACGGTCATGGTGCTGTTCTGCTTCAACCAGGTGGGCAACGGTTATGGGCTGCTTCTGCCGCGACTATTCGATACCTTGCTCGGCAGCCTGATCGCCGGCTTGGCGGTGTTCCTGTTCCTGCCGGACTGGCAGGGCCGACGCCTGAACAAAGTGCTGGCCAATACCCTGACCTGCAACAGCATTTACCTGCGCCAGATCATGCAGCAATACGCCGCCGGTAAAAGCGACGACCTGGCTTACCGCCTGGCCCGACGTAACGCGCACAACGCCGACGCCGCGTTGTCGACGACACTGGCCAACATGCTGATGGAGCCGGGGCACTTCCGTAAGGAAGCCGATGTCGGATTCCGATTCCTGGTGCTGTCGCACACCCTGCTCAGCTATTTGTCGGGGCTTGGGGCACACCGTGAAACCCAACTGCCGTCGGATGTGCGCGAGCACCTGATCGACGGTGCGGGCGTGAGCGTGGCCGCCAGCCTCGACGACATTGCCCAGGGCCTGGCGAGCAAACAGCCGATTGCGATTCAGAGTGATGAGGAAGAAGCACTGGCCAATGCGCTTGAGCAGATGCCGGATGAAATCGATGAAGGGCAGCGGCTGGTACAGACACAACTGGCGTTGATCTGTCGGCAACTGGGGCCGCTACGGACGTTGGCGGCGCATTTGATCAAGGACACTAACGAAGCCTGAGATGTGCAGCGACTGGGCTTGCCCGCGAAGGCTTCAGCTCGGACACTGCAGGCCTTTCAGATTACATCCCATGCTGCCTGAGCAACTTCTCATAACTCCCGTCAGCCTTCATCGCCGCAATCTCGCGATCGAAACCGGCGACGATCTGTTCATGCTCCGGGTTCTTCAGGCTCACCAGAATATGCAGACTGTTCTCGCTCAACGGCTTGGGCAGGAACTCCACGGCATTGCGCACTTTGGGTGATTCCCGCGCCAGGTAATACCGGGCGACGAACTCGTCTTCCAAAGTCAGCTTGACCCGATCGGCCGCGACCATGCGCACAGCCATGGCGAAGTTATGCACCGGGACTTTCTGCAACGACACATCCTCATCAAATTCCTGCGAATAGGCATAACCGCGTACCACCGCTATCGGGTAGGTGTGCAGTTGTTGCAGGTTGTTGTATTCGATTGGCGTGTCTTTGCGCTTGAGAAAGCGCACGCGGTTGAGCAGGTATTCGCCGGAAAATTGCCCCAGCTTCGTGCGCTCGTCGGTGTACCAGGTGTTGACCAGTACGTCGTAACGTCCCTCGCCCACCCCAAACAAGGCCCGGGCCCACGGCACTTGTTCGAAATCGCTGGCGTAACCGGCCCGGGCCAGCGCGGTGCTGACGATGTCCGTGGCCACACCGCCATTGACCAGCGTGGCGTCGGTAAAGGGTGGCCAGGCATCGGCGACCAGACGCAGCTTTTCCGCAGCCTCGGCCTGTGTCAGCAACAGCAATCCGATCAAAGCAAACGCTCGATGAAACCGCGGCATGCCAGAAATCCTTAGCGGGCGGGCTGCCCGACGTGTTTTTCAGCCAAAACTCCAGGATTCCTCTACCGGCGAACCCAGGTCCTAACATTAGCTCATTGAGGCCATTGCACAGCGCTTCATCGCAGATTACACAAAGAAGACAACTTCGCGAGAAATGAATGATGGCATTTTGGTCTTTATCACAGATTCCCCTGCGATAAAGACATCCCGTCTCAGGGCGCTTAGTATCGGAACAACGTTGTTCAAGGAATGTGAAGATGACAATCGATTGGGTCTGCAAACACCACAGCGATCTGGGTAAAGAGCAGCTGTATGCCATTTTGCAACTGCGCGCCGAAGTGTTTGTCGTCGAGCAGAAATGCGCTTATCAAGACATCGATGGCCAGGACCTGGAAGGTGACACTTGCCATTTGATGGGCTGGGACGGGGATCGGCTGGTGGCCTACCTGCGATTGCTCGACCCGGAGTTGCAGGGCGGCGATGTGGTGATTGGCCGGGTGATCATTGCACCCCAGGCACGCGGTGCCGGGCTTGGGCATGAGTTGATGAGCCAGGCGTTGAAACAGGCCGAGAAGCACTGGCCCGAGGTGCCGATCTACCTCTCGGCCCAGGCGCATTTGCAGGGGTACTACGGGCGGTACGGGTTTGTGGTGGTGGGTGAGGAATACCTCGAGGATCAGATTCCGCATATCGGGATGCGCCGTTCCTGAGGCCCCTATGAGCGTTCCCACGCTCTGCGTGGGAATGATCGGGGTCGGGAATTCAGGGATATTCAAGCACCGCTTTGATCTGCCGCAGATTACGCTCGATCCACCCCCGATCAATCGCCCCCCACTCGCGAATCCGATAGCGCCCCGCGTGGTTACGTGCGCCCTCTTCCTGCTCGAATTCACAAACGATATCCAGATCCGCCAACGCCGCGATGGTGTCCTGAGCCGTGCGTCGGGGCATGCCGGTCACCTCGGTCAATGCAGGGACGTTACTGGCCAGCCCGCTGTCGATCAGGTACGCCACGTACAATCGGCGGTAGAAGCTGCTCTTGGTCTTGCTCACGTCCATCCATGCACTCCTTGTAGAAGATCTTGGTCTGTCAGTGCATATCCCGCCACGTCAGGTACACCCGCAAATCGAACTCCACCTGGTGATACCCCGGCAACATGTGCTCGCACAGCTTGTAGAACGCCTTGTTGTGATCCGACTCTTTGAAGTGCGCCAGCTCATGCACCACGATCATCTTCAGAAACTGCGGCGCCGCGTCCTTGAACAGCGAGGCGATGCGAATTTCTTTCTTGGCCTTGAGCTTGCCACCCTGCACCCGTGAGATCGCGGTGTGCAGACCGAGCGCGCGGTGAGTCAGGTCCAGGCGGTTGTCGAACAACACCTTGTCGATGGCCGGGGCGTTACGCAGGTATTCCTGCTTGAGGTCCAGGGCATAGGCGTACAGCGCCTTGTCGCTCTGCACCCCGTGTTTTTCCGGATAGCGCTGGCTCAGGTAATCGCCCAGCCGACCTTCGGCGATCAGTTGGCGCACCTGGTCCTGCAACGCGGCAGGATAAGCCTGGAGGTATTTCAACACAGTCATTGGAGCGGCAACACGCATCACGAAAAGGTCGCCAGTGTAGCGAATTCAACTCGTCAGCGCGCCCCAGTCGAACGGCTCGACAAAGTGACCGGTGTCCTCGGCCATCAACGGTCGCGCCACCAGGAAACCCTGCACATACTGGCAACCGTTGGCTTGCAGCCACTCATATTGCGCCACCGTTTCAACCCCTTCGGCGATCACCAGCAGCCCTAACCGGTTGCACAAATCGATGACACTGCGTGCCAGCGCCGCATCCCGCTCGGACCCTGGCAACCGGGCGATCAAATGCCGGTCGAGCTTGAGCGTGTCCAGTTCCAGGTCGCGCAAATGCGCCAGCGAACAAGCCCCGGAGCCGAAGTCATCCAGCGCCACCCGTACCCCCAGATTGCGCAGTAAACGCAGTTGTTTGCGGGTCTCGTCGGGGTTAGACATCAAGGCCTCTTCCGTGACCTCGACTTCCAGCTGCTGCGGCTTCAGGCCATGGCGCTCCAGCACCTGACGCAGCTCGGTGACCAGGTTGGGCAACCCGAATTGGGTGCTGCTCAAGCTGACGCCCAGCACCAGATCTTCGGCAAACAAGGTTTCCCAGGCTTTGCGCTGTTTGGCCCCGCGATGATAAATCCAGCTACCCAGGCGACTGATCAACCGCGCCTCTTCCAGCAACGGCAAAAACAGCCCCGGCGGTACATCGCCGACACTCGGGTGCTGCCAGCGCAACAACGCTTCGAACCCACGGATCTGCCCATTGGCAATCGCCACCTGGGGCTGATACACCAGGTTGAAATCGCGGTTCTCGATGGCCGTGCGCACGCTCTCTTCAAGCATCAGCCGCGAGCGTGCCCGGCCGTTCATTTCGTGATCGTAGAAGCGATATTGCTGACGCCCGGCGCGCTTGGCTTCGTACATGGCAATGTCGGAGGCGCGCATCAGCCCGTCCAGATTAGACCCGCAATCGGGATAAGTGGCGATGCCGATGCTGGCACCCAAGGCGATGTCCATGCCTTCGATCTGCTGACAGATCGACACCCGCTCGATGAGCTTCTCGGCAATCTTTGCCGCCTGCTCGGGGAGCTCAAGATCCAGCAACGCAGTGAACTCATCGCCCCCCATCCGCGCCAGAATATCGAAGGGCCGCAGGCACGCCTTCAACTGCTCGGACACCCAACGCAGCACCCGGTCGCCGGCATCGTGGCCGAGGGAATCATTGACCCGCTTGAAGCCGTCGAGGTCCAGGTACAACAGCACCCAAGTGCTGTCGGAACGTTCGCCGCGCAGCAGCAGGTTTTCAACGGTCTGGTAGAAACCCCGGCGATTGAGCAGCCCGGTCAGCGGGTCGGTCACCGCCTGGAACTCCAACTGCTGATGCAGATGGCGCACCACCGACATGTCCAGCACCGTCACCACCATCGCATGTTGTTCGGCGGGCAAAGGCGCGCAAGACAACGCCACCGGCACTTGCTGGCCGGGCGCGGTACGCAGCAGCGCATCGTGCAAGCGCAGGGTTTCACCGCGTTTGTAACCGGCAAACAACTCGGAATCGGCCCACATCGGAATGTGCGGTTTTTGCAGGAAATCCAGAAACTCCTTGCCTTGCAGGTCGTTCACCGTGGCATTGAGCAAGCGAGACATCGCCGGGTTGGCGAAGCGAATCAGCCCGTCCTCACTCACCACCAGAATGCCTTCGGCGGCGTTATCCAGCACCGAGGCATTGAAGGCCCGGGCGACTTCCAGATCATGGCTCAACCGCTGCAAGGCACGGCGATTACGCTGGTGCTCGAGCAACGCCTGGACTTTGGGCTTGAGAATTTGCGGATCGAACGGCTTGAACAGGTAATCCACCGCGCCACTGGCGTAGCCCTTGATCACGGCGTCCTGGGACTGTTCGTTGGCGGTAAGAAAAATGATTGGTGTAAGGCGGGTTCGCTGGCTGCCGCGCATCAGACGCGCCACTTCAAAACCGTCCATGCCCGGCATCCGCACATCCAGCAGCACCAGGTCGACATCGTGTTCGAGTAACAGGCCAAGGGCTTCAAAACCGGAAGCCGCGGTCATGACCTGCCAATCCTGGCGCTGTAACAACGCGCGCATGCTGATCAGGTTTTCAGGGTAATCATCAACAATTAACAGGATTGAGTTGCCTTCAGCTGGCTTAGATTGTGCGCATTCCATGCTGCATCTCTTTTTCGGGGCCTCAGGCCGGCCTTTTGTTAAAACCGGTCACCTATTGCGACTTCACTCTAGACCCGGATCCCTTAAAGCAGAAGCCGCTCGTATCCCATCACTTCGGTAAAGTTTCATATAGCCGACTAACGGTCAGCCCTGCAGGCCTTATAAACAGGGAAGGATGGCATTTCGACAGGTTGTTGACGCCAATCATCTGCCAGAAGGGCATTAACAAAGAGGCCTTCTACGCTTATAAAGACCCACCCGAAGGCGCGAGCTAGAGCTTCTGGCACGCACGTGCAGTAAAAAAAGTGGAAGCTTGAATTATGATCGATCTCGCAACCTGGAACCTCAGCGTTCCCGTCGGCAGCCCGCCGTACACTGTCGAAACCACCAAGCTGGTGGACGGCTTCAAGGATCAATACTTCCACTCCGACACCGGCACTTTATTTTTCTGGTCCCCGGTCACCGGTTCCAAAACCGAAAACGCGATCTACCCGCGCACCGAACTGCGCGAAACCTACAGCAACGGCACGCTGAAAAACTGGTACTACCCTGACGCGGACAACACCCTGCGTGCCACCCTCTCGGTCAGCCAGGTGCCCAGTTCGGGCAAGATCGTCATTGGCCAGATTCACGCCTATAAGAGCCAGAAGCCCTTGGTGAAGGTCGAGTATCAATACAAAACCTCCACCTCGACCGGCAACATCGTCGCCAAAGTCCGCATGCACCCCGACGACGACACCGCCCGGGTCATCACCATCGCCACCGACGTGAAACTCAATCAGGAATTCTCCTACCTCATCCACCTCAGCCCGGGCGGTGCATTAGGCATCAGTGCAGCGGGGTACCAATGGGACACCGACATCAGCACGATGTGGCGTGATAAGCCGCTGTATTTCAAGGCCGGGGTTTATGTGCAGGACAACACCGGGTACACCACTGAAGGCGGGGAAGTGACGTTCAGCCATCTGGATATCGATCACAATACGTAATCCCAGGACCACTCGGACAGCAGAACAATCCGGGCATCCACAGAACCCGCAGGAATCCACCCATTGTGGCGAGGGGGCTTGCCCCCGTTGGGCTGCGATAGCAGCCCCAAACCCTGCCACCCCATTCCCGCTGGTGCACCGCGCCACCCAGTTTACGGCGGCTACGCCGCCGAACGGGGGCAAGCCCCCTCGCCACAGCCCCACTTAAACGCCAACGTTTAAAGACACTCAGCGTTACTTCATGAGGCCTACAACGGCTTGCGTCACCGCCTACAGGTACGCCAGAATCCGCCGGCTTGTGCGTCTGGGAGGCCATCGGTAACTTGATTCGTGTCACTGATTCGCAGTGATCGGGTTTAGTAGCCCGTGGTTTCGAGCTTGGTGCACAAGCATCTGTCAGTCAGGGATTTCGATTCCTGCGCTTGATGGTAACTGTGCGCAGGGCACCTTCGGGTGCGCCGGCTTGCTCGAAACCCCGGTCTACTAACCTGCGTACAGTTGCCTCCACTTTGATTAGTAGCCAGAGAGGGGCACTCCAATCAGGTTTCGAGCAAATGACTAAATCAACGCCGCATCCGCCGGTCACAGACCCGGCATCCCCCTACGAATCCCCCGATTCAAAGAAATTCCACGAAGCCGCCGAGCGCGCCCTCGACCATTACCTCAACCCGGCCGCCAAAATCATGGCCACCACCCACGAACCCGAGCCCATGTACCTCGCCAATCCGAAGTACAACACCGAAGCCCTGCTGGCCAACGCCAGCGAAACACTCGGCTCGGCCACCCTCATGCTCAATAATTTCGCCGCGCTGCTGGAAACCTCACATCGCAAGACCCTGCTGGGCATTGCCCAAGTGGTCATGCTCGGTGAACTGGCGGTGAATCAGGCGCTGGATCACGTCGAACCGAAGGAGTAATTGCGGCTCGGTTGGTGCAAGGCGAGCAAACTTTCTTCCAATAAAAAACCCGCCTCTCGGCGGGTTTCTTATTCAGCGCAGCTTAACGCTCGGGCTTAGTTAACCTCGATCCCTGTGTCGCCGATGGCCATGGACTTAAATACGACGTAGATAAAATGTTTCGTATACGCTACATTTAGCTATAAATGTTACGGAAGCGGAACATGGATTATTTTCTGTTGATCAGCCGTCTTGGCAACCAAATACGCGAAAAACGTATAAATCGCGGTCTGACGCAAGCACAGCTTGCCGACCTCGCGGGGCTGACACGATACAAAGTCATCGCAGTAGAGAAAGGTACTCTGTCTGTCGGCATGATCGCCTATGCGCGCGTCCTTGGCGCTCTGGATTGTGAGCTTGCTGTCGTTCCAGCTGCTATGCCGACCCTTGAAGAGCTTGGGGATTTATTCGAATGAAGATGTCCTCTCTCAAAGTCAGCACGCCCGAGGGGCGTAGCGGCAGGCTTTTCAGCGATGCCGAAGACTTCACATTCCGTTATCACGAAGATGCATCGCCAGAAATGGCTATCAGCTTGTCGATGCCAGTAAGGCATGACGAGTTTCGTCGGCGCGAACTCCATCCTGTTTTTCAGATGAATCTGCCGGAAGGCTATGTATTGGAGCAACTGCGCAATCGATTGGCCAAGACCGTGAATGTCGATCCGATGCTTTTGCTGGCGCTTTCCGGCAGCACTTCGCCCATTGGCAGGGTGCAAGTGCGGTCTGAAACGGTTGACGCCTTGCTGGAGGAGCAACAATTTCCGGGGGAGAAACTCGAAGAGATTCTGACATGGGACGGCACGGAAGATATCTTCGCTGACATTCTTGATCGCTACATCCTGCGTGCCGGCATTTCCGGCGTTCAACCCAAAGTGTTGGTACCGGAACGCCTGGAAACCGGATTACCACGGGTGACATCGAAAACCTCGGACCTGATTATCAAAAGTGGCCGAGACGAATTTCCCGGTCTGGCAATCAACGAGTTCCTTTGCATGTCCATTGCGAAGGAGGCCGGTATTCCCGTTCCGCCGTTTTACCTTTCCGATAATGCCAAGCTGTTTGTCATGCGTCGCTTTGATCGCGACGACCAGCTCAACCCAATTGGATTTGAAGACATGGCGGTGTTGATGGGGCTATCGGCTAACCAGAAGTACAGCAAAAGTTATGCGGCAATCGCCAAGGCTATTCGCGTGTTCTGCCCGACTAAACATTTACGCACCTCCCTTGATCAACTCTTCGATAGCGTTGCCCTGAGCTGTATTGTCGGGAATGGCGACGCTCATTTGAAAAACTTCGGATTGCTCTATTCCGATCCTACGCAACGCGATGCACGCCTGGCGCCGGCCTACGACATCGTTAACACCACGGCCTATATTCCGGAAGATGTTTTGGCTTTGGATCTGGCGGGCAACAAGTCAATGTTTGCCTCACGGCAAGGACTGCTTGAGTTTGCGCACACCTGTGAGATCGAGCGACCTCAGGAGCGCATTCAGCAATTGCTTGCCTCGGTTGAAGCAGTACTTGAACGCTATCCTGAGTATCGGGAACAGGCGCCTCATGTGGTCAGTGCCATTGAGCAAGCGGCAGCGCCATTTTCTCTGACTTTTGGGTAGTTATTGCGCGCAAAAATCCCTGCCCAGAAAAAACCCGCCTCTCGGCGGGTTCTTCACAAAACGGGTCAAATTCTAAGGTTTAGTTAACCTTAGCGTTCAACTCGCCTTTCAGGTAACGCTGGAACATCGCTTCCAACGAAATCGGCTTGATCTTCGAAGCATTACCGGCAGTACCAAACTGCTCATAACGCGCAATACACACGTCACGCATCGCAGTAACAGTCGCGCCGAAGAATTTACGCGGGTCGAACTCGCTCGGGTTGGTGGCCATCAGGCGACGCATCGCGCCAGTGGACGCCAAACGCAGGTCGGTGTCGATGTTGACCTTGCGCACGCCGTGCTTGATGCCTTCGACGATTTCTTCAACCGGTACGCCGTAGGTTTCTTTGATGTCGCCGCCGTACTGGTTGATGATCGCCAGCCACTCTTGCGGAACCGAAGACGAACCGTGCATCACCAGGTGGGTGTTCGGGATGCGTTTGTGGATTTCCTTGATGCGGTCGATGGCCAGCACGTCGCCGGTAGGTGGCTTGGTGAACTTGTAGGCGCCGTGGCTGGTTCCGATGGCGATGGCCAGGGCGTCGACCTGGGTCTTCTTGACGAAGTCCGCGGCTTCTTCCGGGTCGGTCAGCATTTGGCTGTGATCCAGAACGCCTTCGGCGCCGATGCCGTCTTCTTCACCGGCCATGCCGGTTTCCAGCGAACCCAGGCAGCCCAGCTCGCCTTCCACCGAGACGCCGCAGGCGTGAGCCATGGCCACGGTTTGTTGGGTAACGCGAACGTTGTAGTCGTAGTCGGTCGGGGTCTTGCCGTCTTCGCCCAGGGAACCGTCCATCATCACCGAGCTGAAGCCCAGTTGAATGGAACGCTGGCAGACGTCAGGGCTGGTGCCGTGGTCCTGGTGCATGCACACCGGGATGTGCGGGAACTCTTCGATGGCCGCCAGGATCAGGTGACGCAGGAACGGGGCGCCAGCATATTTGCGAGCACCGGCCGAAGCCTGGACGATCACCGGGGAGTCAGTCTTGTCAGCGGCTTCCATAATGGCGCGCATCTGCTCAAGGTTGTTGACGTTGAAGGCTGGAACGCCGTAGCCGAACTCGGCTGCGTGGTCCAGCATCTGGCGCATGCTGATAAGTGCCATTGTGTGTGTCTCTCCCGGTTGAGGGTCGTTAATCATGCCAGCCTGCCGTAGCGGCGGCGGCTATTCAAGTTATTGCAGATCGGGGGTTGGCCCGGGCTGCGAATTCGGTACAACAACACTCTTGTATCGCTGAAGCCTTGTGGCGAGGGGGCTTGCCCCCGTTCGGCTGCGCAGCAGTCGCAAATCGGACGACGTGGTCTAACTGAAGCACTGCATCCGCTGGCTTCGGGAGTGCTTCGCACTCCAACGGGGGCAAGCCCCCTCGCCACAAAAGCCCGCACCCACATTAGGTCCGTGGCGTGTCAATTACTGCGCTTTACAACCGCGGCCGATCAAATCATTGGTGGCGACCCAGTACACCAGGCCTTCCTCACCTTTTACGTGAAACGCCAGCATGTCGTTGCTGTACAGCGAGCCTTCGGCGCCCGGTTCAAGCTTCAGGCGGTAGACCTGATCGGCGCCGCCCAAACGAACGTCGACTGCCTTGCGGCTCACGTCAGTGTAGCGCCAGAGCACTTTGGCCTGACTGTCGCAGGTCCAGGTGGTCCAGTTGTCCGTTGATTCGGCAGGCTTGAACAGGTCGAAATTCGAACAACCTGCCAGCAATACCAGCGCCGAAACGGCGATAAAACCTTTCATCCATGCTCCTCGACTGACGGCGCATGCCGCCAGCCCTGAGTAAAGAGTCAGACCCGTCAAGGGCAGCCATGTTCCTTGGTCGGGGTCTGTGTCTCGTATTTGTCCAGGCCATCGGGCCCGGACCGCTTGTTGATCACCGGGTTGGTTTCCGCTTGCCAGTCAGCCTGGTAGCAGCCTTTATCCGACGCGGATGGCGCGGGCTCCGGCGTGGCTTTCGGGTTACTCCCGCAAGCCGCCAGCATACCCGCGGCGATCAACAGCATTAATGTCCTGACCATCTGAACACTCCTTTGCCTGGTCAAATGAGCGGCCTCAGGCCTTGGCCCGGCTTTCCAGGACTTCAACGGCCGGCAGCACTTTGCCTTCGACGAATTCGAGGAACGCGCCGCCGCCGGTAGAAATGTAGGAGATTTGCTCGGCAACGCCATATTTATCGATGGCCGCCAGAGTGTCGCCACCGCCGGCAATGGAGAACGCCGAGCTTTCCGCGATGGCCTGGGCCAGCACTTTGGTGCCGTTACCGAACTGGTCGAATTCGAACACGCCCACCGGGCCGTTCCACAGGATGGTCTTGGACGACTTCAGCAGCTCGGCGAAATTCGCCGCGGTCTGTGGGCCGATGTCCAGGATCATGTCGTCTGCAGCCACGTCGGCGATCAGCTTGACAGTCGCGGTCGCGCTTTCAGCGAACTCCTTGGCGACCACCACGTCCACCGGCAATGGCACGCTGACTTTCGCCGCGATTTCACGGGCAGTGTCCAGCAGGTCCGGCTCGTACAGCGATTTGCCAACCGGGTGACCGGCAGCGGCCAGGAAGGTGTTGGCGATGCCGCCACCAACGATCAGCTGGTTGCAGATCTGGCTCAGGCTGTTGAGCACGTCGAGTTTGGTCGACACTTTGGAGCCGGCAACAATGGCGGCCATTGGCTGGGCCGGGGAGCCCAGGGCCTTGCCCAGTGCGTCCAGTTCGGCGGCGAGCAACGGGCCAGCAGCGGCGACTTTGGCGAATTTGGCCACGCCATGGGTCGAGCCCTCGGCACGGTGAGCGGTGCCGAAAGCGTCCATTACGAACACGTCGCACAGGGCGGCGTATTGCTTGGCCAGTTCGTCGGCGTTCTTTTTCTCGCCCTTGTTGAAGCGCACGTTTTCGAACAACACGATGTCGCCGGCTTTCACGTCGACGCCGCCCAGGTAATCGGACACCAGCGGCACTTCACGGCCCAGGGCCTTGCTCAGGTAGTCAGCCACTGGCTTGAGGCTGTTCTCGGCCGAGAACTCGCCTTCGGTCGGACGGCCAAGGTGCGAGCAGACCATCACTGCCGCGCCTTTTTCCAGGGCCAGCTTGATGGTCGGCAGCGAAGCCAGGATACGCGCATCGCTGGTGACAACACCGTCCTTGACTGGGACGTTGAGGTCTTCGCGGATCAGTACGCGCTTACCTTGCAGATCGAGGTCGGTCATCTTCAACACGGTCATGGGTCGCAATTCCTGGGTTACTGTTTTTGAAAGACAGATTGTGGAGTAGTAGCGGCTTGCAAATAGTGCTCTGCAACGTCCAGCATTCGATTGGCAAAACCCCATTCGTTGTCGAACCAGGCCAGGATGTTCACCAGCCGTGGGCCGGAAACGCGGGTCTGACTGGCATCGACGATGGCCGAATGGGGGTCATGATTGAAATCACAACTGGCGTGAGGCAACTCGGTGTAGGCCAGAAGGCCTTTGAGCGGGCCATGGGTGGCGGCCTCGCGCAGGATCCGGTTGACCTCGGTGGCGTCGGTATCGCTTACGGTCTGCATCGTAATATCGAGGCAGGACACGTTAACCGTCGGCACCCGCACGGCTTTGGCCTGAATTCGCCCGGCAAGTTCCGGCAGCAAGCGTTCAATGCCTCGCGCCAGACCAGTGGACACCGGAATCACCGACTGGAACGCCGAACGGGTGCGGCGCAGGTCTTCGTGGTGATAGGCGTCGATCACCGGCTGATCGTTCATCGCCGAGTGGATGGTGGTGATCGACACGTATTCCAGACCAATGGCCTGATCCAGCAGGCGCAACAGCGGCACGCCGCAGTTGGTGGTGCAAGACGCGTTGGACACCAGCAGTTCTTCGCCGGTCAGGCAATCCTGGTTCACGCCGTAGACGATGGTGGCGTCGACATCCGCCTCGCTGGCCATCGGCTGGGAAAACAGCACCCGTGGCGCACCGGCGTCGAGAAAACGCTGGCCATCCTGACGGGTGTGATAAGCGCCGGAGCACTCCAGCACCAGATCGACGCCCAACGACGCCCAATCGATGCCTTCGGGGGTGGCACTGCGCAGGACCTTCACGCAGTCGCCCTTAATATGCAGACAATCGCCCTCAACCCTCACTTCACCGGGAAACCGCCCGTGAGTGGAGTCGAAGCGTGTCAGGTATTCGATGCTGGCCATGTCGGCCAGATCGTTGATCGCGACAATTTCAAACCCAGCCGTCGAGCCTCGCTCAAACAACGCACGCAAGACACAACGACCAATCCGGCCGTAGCCGTTGAGTGCAACTTTGTAAGGACGCGGTTGAGGCATGGGGTTCTCGATAGTCGCGGCAGACGAATTCTTGCTAACAACACAAATCCCTGTAGGAGCTGTCGAGTGAAACGAGGCTGCGATCTTTTAAGATCAAAAGATCGCAGCCTGCGGCAGCTCCTGCACAGGGAACGCGGTGGCCATAAAACCACCGCGGCGTGCCTTAGTCTTCCAGCAGCTCTTCAGCCTGACCCAGGATGTTTTCCAGGGTGAAGCCGAACTCTTCGAACAAGGCCGGCGCAGGCGCCGACTCGCCGTAGGTGGTCATGCCGATCACGCGACCTTCCAGGCCCACGTACTTGTACCAGTAGTCCGCGTGGGCGGCTTCGATGGCAATACGCGCGCTGACCTGCAATGGCAGAACCGATTGCTTGTAGCCGGCGTCCTGGGCTTCGAAGACGCTGGTGCATGGCATCGACACCACACGAACCTTGCGGCCTTGCTCAGTCAGTTTGTCGAAGGCTTGAACGGCCAGGCCGACTTCCGAACCGGTGGCGATCAGGATCAGCTCAGGCTCGCCTGCGCAGTCCTTCAACACGTAACCGCCACGGGCGATCTCTTCGATCTGGATCGCGTTGCGGGTTTGGTGTTGCAGGTTCTGACGGGAGAAGATCAGTGCCGAAGGACCGTCGTCACGCTCCAGGGCGAACTTCCAGGCCACCGCCGATTCAACGGCATCGGCCGGACGCCAGGTGTCGAGGTTCGGCGTGCAGCGCAGGCTGGCCAGTTGCTCGATCGGCTGGTGAGTCGGGCCGTCTTCGCCCAGACCGATAGAGTCGTGGGTGAACACGTAGACGATGCGTTTTTTCATCAGCGCCGACATGCGCACTGCGTTGCGGGCGTATTCCATGAACATCAGGAAGGTCGCGCCGTAAGGCACCAGGCCGCCGTGCAGGGCCACGCCGTTCATGATCGCGCTCATGCCGAACTCGCGAACGCCGTAGTACATGTAGTTGCCGCTGGCGTCTTCGGCGGTGACGCCTTTGCAACCTTTCCACAGGGTCAGGTTGGAGCCGGCCAGGTCAGCCGAACCACCGAGCAGTTCAGGCAGCAGCGGGCCGAAGGCGTTCAGGGCGTTCTGGCTGGCTTTACGGCTGGCGATGGATTCGCCTTTGGCCGCGACTTCAGCGATGTAGGCCTGGGCCTTCTCGGCGAAATCGGTCGGCAGATCACCGCTCAGGCGACGAACCAGTTCATTGGCCAGCTCAGGGAATTCAGCAGAGTAAGCAGCGAAACGCTGGTCCCACTCGGCTTCGGCAGCGCGACCGGCTTCCTTGGCGTCCCACTCGGCATAGATATCAGCCGGAATTTCGAACGGGCCGTGGTTCCACTTCAGCGCTTCACGGGTCAGGGCGATTTCCGCGTCACCCAACGGGGCGCCGTGGCAATCTTCCTTGCCTTGCTTGTTCGGCGAACCGAAGCCGATGGTGGTCTTGCAGCAGATCAGCGTCGGTTGTGCGCTTTTGCGCGCGGTTTCGATCGCGATCTTGATTTCTTCCGGGTCGTGACCGTCGACATTGCGGATCACTTGCCAGTTATAGGATTCGAAACGCTTCGGCGTGTCGTCGGTGAACCAGCCTTCGACTTCGCCGTCGATGGAGATGCCGTTGTCATCGTAGAAGGCGATCAGTTTGCCCAGGCCCAGCGTACCGGCCAGGGAACTGACTTCGTGGGAAATGCCTTCCATCATGCAGCCATCACCCAGGAATACGTAGGTGTGGTGATCGACGACGTTATGGCCAGGACGATTGAACTGCGCCGCCAGGACTTTTTCCGCCAGGGCGAAACCGACTGCGTTGGCCAGGCCTTGGCCCAGTGGGCCGGTGGTGGTTTCAACGCCCGGGGTGTAGCCATATTCCGGGTGACCCGGGGTACGGCTGTGCAACTGGCGGAAGTTTTTCAGGTCATCGATCGACAGGTCGTAGCCGGTCAGGTGCAGCAGCGAGTAGATCAACATCGAGCCGTGACCGTTGGACAGCACGAAGCGGTCACGGTCGGCGAACGATGGATTGCTCGGGTTGTGCTTCAGGTAGTCACGCCAAAGTACTTCGGCGATATCCGCCATACCCATAGGGGCACCGGGATGGCCGCTGTTGGCTTTTTGCACGGCATCCATGCTGAGGGCACGAATGGCGTTGGCGCGCTCACGACGGCTGGGCATCGCTGATCTCCTGCGGATATTGAATCGAGAGTGAATAAAACGAAACGGAAAAAAGGCGAGCATTTTCCCTCACCGACCCGCCTCGGGGCAATGACAGATAGTCATCCGAAGGCGTTTTTCCAACGGATAACGGCGTATTCGACTGATGAAACCTTTCCGCTGTTGGTTTGTGGACTGAAACTAACGTTAAGAAGTGCCATCTATCGACCAATATCAAAACTTTTTGATATTGCTCTTGCGGTGTTTTCTTACCGTCACTAGACTGCTGGCCTTATGAATCTGCGCGTGCCTTCCATTCAACATGACGATTGCGATGAGCTGGCGGCCCTGTGCAAGGCCGGCGGTGATCCTCTGCGGCTGAATGTATTGCGCGCGCTGGCCAACGATTCGTTCGGCGTACTGGAACTGGCGCAGATCTTCGGCATCGGTCAGTCCGGCATGAGTCATCACCTCAAGGTATTGGCCCAGGCCGACCTGGTAGCGACCCGCCGTGAAGGCAATGCGATTTTCTACCGTCGCGCCCTGCCCCACACCGACCTGTTGGGCGGCAAGCTGCATGCCGCGCTGCTCGAAGAAGTGGACAACCTGACCCTGCCGACTGACGTCCAGGCGCGGATCGCTCAGGTCCACGGGCAACGCGAGGCGGCCAGCCAGGACTTTTTCTCACGGGTCGCGGAGAAGTTTCGCGCCCAGCAAGACTTGATCGCCGGCCTGCCGCAATACCGCGAAAGCGTGGTGGCCCTGCTCGACAAGCTGAGTTTCGGCCCCGGCGCCACGGCCATCGAAGTAGGCCCCGGCGATGGTGCCTTTCTGCCGGAGCTGGCGCGTCGCTTCACTCAGGTCACGGCGCTGGACAACAGCCCGGCGATGCTCGAACTGGCCCGCCAGGTCTGCGAACGTGAAACGCTGGCTAACGTCAGCCTGCAATTGGCCGATGCATTGAACGGTGTAAACCTTCAGGCCGACTGCGTTGTATTGAACATGGTGCTGCACCATTTTGCCGCGCCGGCCGAAGCGCTCAAGCACATGGCCGGTTTGCTGCAACCAGGCGGTAGCCTGTTAGTGACAGAGTTATGTAGCCACAACCAGAGTTGGGCCAGGGAGGCCTGCGGTGATCTCTGGTTGGGGTTTGAACAGGACGATCTGGCCCGTTGGGCCACCGCTGCGGGACTCGTTCCCGGGGAAAGCCTCTATGTAGGCTTACGTAATGGTTTCCAGATACAGGTCCGCCATTTTCAGCGACCGGCTGGCGACACTCACCATCGGTAAATTCAGGAAAAAATCGAGATGAGCGAATACTCCCTCTTCACCTCCGAGTCCGTGTCTGAAGGGCATCCGGACAAAATCGCCGACCAGATTTCCGATGCGGTGCTGGACGCCATCATTGCTGAAGACAAGTTCGCCCGCGTGGCGTGCGAGACTCTGGTGAAAACCGGCGTGGCAATCATCGCAGGTGAAGTCACCACGTCGGCCTGGGTCGATCTGGAAGACATCGTCCGTAACGTGATTCTCGACATCGGCTACAACAGCTCCAATGTCGGCTTCGACGGTGCAACCTGCGGCGTGATGAACATCATCGGCAAGCAGTCCCCCGACATCAACCAGGGTGTTGACCGTGCCAAGCCTGAAGATCAGGGCGCCGGCGACCAGGGCCTGATGTTCGGCTATGCCAGCAACGAAACCGACGTGCTGATGCCAGCACCGATCACCTTCTCGCACCAACTGGTTCAGCGCCAGGCCGAAGCCCGCAAGTCCGGCCTGCTGCCTTGGTTGCGTCCAGACGCCAAGTCGCAAGTGACCTGCCGCTACGAAAACGGCAAGGTTGTCGGTATCGACGCCGTTGTACTGTCGACCCAGCACAACCCGGAAGTGTCCTACAAAGACCTGCGCGAAGGCGTGATGGAACTGATCGTCAAGCACGTGCTGCCTGCCGAACTGCTGTCCAAGGACACCCAGTTCCACATCAACCCGACTGGCCAGTTCATCATCGGCGGCCCGGTGGGCGACTGCGGCCTGACCGGTCGCAAGATCATCGTTGACAGCTACGGCGGCATGGCCCGTCACGGCGGCGGCGCGTTCTCCGGTAAAGATCCATCGAAGGTTGACCGTTCGGCGGCCTACGCCGGTCGTTATGTGGCCAAGAACATCGTGGCTGCCGGCCTGGCCGAGCGTTGCGAGATTCAGGTTTCCTACGCAATCGGCGTCGCTCAACCGACTTCGATTTCGTTGAACACCTTCGGCACCGGCAAGATCAGCGACGACAAGATCGTCAAACTGGTCCGCGAAGTGTTCGACCTGCGTCCATACGCGATCACCACCATGCTCGACCTGCTGCACCCGATGTACCAGGACACCGCTGCGTACGGCCACTTCGGTCGCACCCCGGAAACCAAAACCGTGGGCGACGATACGTTCACCACGTTCACCTGGGAAAAAACCGACCGCGCCGACGCTCTGCGTTCTGCTGCCGGCCTGTAAGACTTCTCCGGTTGTACAAAAAGCCCCGCACGGTTCGCCGTGCGGGGCTTTTTCATGAAGAAGATCCCACCTCGAAACACGCAGAATTACACCTCTGCACTCCACACTCGAAACCTGACTAGCCTTGAAAGCATCCCAACGAGCAAGGACGCTCTCGATGCTGCCCAACCTGCGCCTGTTTTTCGGTTTCCTGCTGACCCTCACCTGCCTGACCGCCAATGCCGCCGACTGCCCCGATTGGCCGCCGGCCCGCGCTCTGGACGAAATCAACGCACTGCAAAAGCGAATCGACCTCTGGGACGACAGCTATCATCGCGAAGGACGCTCTTTGGTCGCCGATGAACTCTATGATCAATCCCGCATACGACTAAGCGAATGGCGCGAGTGTTTTGACTCAGGCCCTTCAGCCGAACCGTTGCGCACTGCCGGTGGCACGATTGCTCACCCCATCGTCCACACCGGCCTGGAAAAACTGCGCGATGGGCGCGCCGTCGAAGCCTGGCTGAAAAATCGGGATGAGGTCTGGATTCAACCCAAGGTCGACGGTGTGGCTGTGACGTTGATCTATCGCAACGGCTGGCTGCACCAGGCGATCAGTCGTGGTGACGGGATAACCGGCCACGACTGGACTGCCTCAGCGCGCCAGATCGCCGCCATCCCTCAAAAACTTCCACAACCGCTCGACCTGCTGTTGCAAGGCGAACTCTATTGGCGCCTGACCGAACACGTGCAAGCCGAGGCCGGCAGCCTCAATGCCCGCGCCACGGTGGCCGGGTTAATGGCACGCAAGACGCTGAACCCCGAGCAAGCCGCCGGTATCGGCGTGTTCGTCTGGGACTGGCCACAAGGCCCGAAAAGCCTGCCCGCCCGCGTGGCGGCTCTGGATGAGCTGGGATTCCCGAGCACCGCGCCCTACAGCCAGCCGATCGAGGCATTCGCCGATGCCGAACGCTGGCGCGATTACTGGTATCGCTCGCCCCTGCCCTTTGCCAGCGACGGCGTCGTTTTACGACAGAACCAGCGCCCACCCGCCGAGCGCTGGCAGGCGAAAACGCCTTTCTGGAGTGTCGCCTGGAAGTACCCCTTCGCCCAGGCGTTGGCCGAGGTGCGCAAGGTCCACTTCAAGATTGGACGGACCGGCCGGATCACACCGGTGCTGGATCTGGCACCGGTGATGCTCGATGACCGGCAGATCAAGCGTGTCAGCGTCAGCTCCCTGCAGCGCTGGGAAGCGCTGGACATTCGTCCCGGCGATCAGGTCGCCATCAGCCTGGCCGGGCTGACCATCCCCAGGCTCGACGGTGTGGTATTGCGCAGCACCGAACGTCCTGAATTGAACGCACCGCTGGCAGCAGATTTTCATCCGTTGAGTTGCTGGCAGCCGACACCCGGATGCGAAAGCCAGTTTCTCGCACGGCTGGCCTGGCTCAGCGGCAAACAGGGGCTGGCCTTGCCGCATGTCGGGCCGGGCACCTGGGAGAAACTGCTCAAGGCCGAACGTCTCGACAACCTGCTCGATTGGTTGACCCTCGATGAGCAAGAGCTTGCTAACATTGACGGCTTCGGCGAACGCAGCAGTGCTCGTCTTTTGAACAGTTTCAACAGCGCCCGGCAACGACCGTTCGCTCGCTGGCTCAAAGCCCTGGGCTTGCCGCCGACCGGCCAGGCACAGCTCGCCGATTCATGGCAGGTGCTGGCGCAACGAAACACCGAACAATGGCAGGCCGAAACCGGCATCGGCCCGGGACGCGCGGCGCAACTGAGCGCATTTTTCCGCGACCCGCAGGTCCTGGCCTTGAGCGAGACATTACGTGTTGCCGGGATTGACGGTTTTTAGCAGCCGGCGACGCTCGTCAGCCTGGGAACCCATAGGTACCGATGCGCTCAAACAGCCCATCGCTACATCGATTTTTTCACCTGGAGCCTTTATGAAACTTCTTTCACCGCTCGCCTTGTTGACCCTGTGCAGCGTGATGGCCGCTCCATTAATGGCCGACGAAGACGCCCCGGGCCTGACCGGCTGCGCCGCAAAAAAACAAGGCATCATCAACCAGATTGAACTGGCCAAGTCTCACGGCAACGCCGATCAACAGGCTGGCCTGGAAACCGCCCTGAGCGAGGTCACCGCCCATTGCACCGACGCTTCCTTGAAGAAGGAACGGGAAAACAAGGTGCTCGACGCCAAGCACGAAGTCAGCCGGCGTCAGGCCGACCTCGACAAGGCGATGAAAAAAGGCGACGCCGAGAAGATCAACAAGCGCAAAGACAAACTGGCTCAATCGCGCAAGGATTTACAGGACGCGCTCGACGAGCTGGATAAGTAATCCGGTTTGAACACGCCGCCTCAATGATCCCGAAACTCTTTATGGCAGGCACTACAGGCGTCTTCGACTTTCTGTACTGCCGGCCCCAGATTGCTGGCCTTGTAGGGTTGAACCTGGCTGGCGATCACCAGTTCACCGGTGGCGCCTTCAAGGGTGCGAGCCATTTCCTGGAAGCGTGCCTGCTTCTGCCAGACATCGTCCTTGGCGCTGGTGTGATCTTCTTCGCGCACCTGCGGGAAATGTTTCCACGGCTCATGGGACAACGCATCGAGCTTCACGGCACCGTCGGCGAATTTCGGGCCATCGAACGGAATACGCCCACGCAACATGCCACCCAGGTCTTCGCCGGTCTTGAGCATTTGCTTGAAGATCGCCTTGCGCTGGCCCAGAGGCGAGTTCGGGTCGACACCGCCGCAGGCGGACAAGGTCAGGCAGGCCAGCAATACAACAGAGAGTCTTTTAAGAGTCATGGTGGCTTCAGATCACTGGAAACGGCAGCCAGTATCCTCGCGTCACCGGCAAAGACCAATAGCCCTATTATCAATACGGGTTGTTTGAGCGCATGGAGCACTCAGGCAACCGGCAAAGGAATTACTCCATGAACAGCCGTTTCAAGGCGTGGCGTCACAACCTGGCCTGGACCCTTCCGATGGTGGCCATACTTGCTGGCTGCACCGGTGGCGACAGTAGCAAACCGAAAACCCACGCACTGGCGACCTACTCCAGCGCTACCTGGGAAGCCCTTCCAGCGGTGTCCGACAATGACCTCGTCGCCGGTTTTGGCTCGTGGCGCAGCGCCTGCACCCGACTCAAGGCCGACCCGGTCTGGGGTGGCACCTGCGCCGCTTCCGCCAATGTTCAGCCAACCGCCAGCGAAATCCGCGGCTTCCTCAAGCAAAACCTCGATGTTTACGGCTTGCGCGCCGCCAATGACAACCCCAACGGCCTGATCACCGGTTACTACGAACCGGTGTATCCCGGCAGCCTGACCCAGACCGAGCAAGCGAACATCCCGGTGTACGGCGTGCCCGAGGACATGATCATCGTCTCGCTGGACAGCATTTACCCGGAACTCAAAGGCAAACGCCTGCGCGGACGACTCGAAGGTCGCGTGCTTAAGCCTTATGACGATGCGGCAACCATTGAAACCAATGGCGTGAAGGCGCCAGTGATTGCCTGGCTGACCGACCCGATGAACCTGCAGTTCCTGCAAATCCAGGGTTCGGGGCGCATCCAGCTCGATGATGGCCGTCAATTGCGCATTGGTTATGCCGACCAGAACGGCCACCCCTATCGACCTATCGGCCGCTGGCTGGTGGATCAGGGCGAGCTGAAGAAAGAAGAGGTAACCATGAGCGCCATCGATAACTGGGCCAAGGCCAATCCGACGCGCATTCCCGAACTGCTCGGCAGCAACCCCAGCTACGTGTTCTTCAATCGCAACCCGGACAGCAACGAAGGGCCGCGCGGTTCGCTGAATGTGCCATTGACCGCAGGTTATAGCGCGGCAGTGGATCGCAAGGTGATTCCGCTCGGTAGCCTGTTGTGGTTGTCGACGACGCGACCGGACGGCAGCGCACTGGTGCGTCCGGTGGCCGCTCAAGATACCGGCGGCGCGATTGCCGGCGAGGTCCGCGCGGACCTGTTCTGGGGCACGGGCGAGGCGGCCGGGCAATTGGCCGGCGACATGAAACAGCAGGGGCAGATCTGGATGCTCTGGCCTAAAGGGGCGGCGTTGCCTCAGGTGCCGCAGGTGGCTGACAAACTTTAGAAGCAAAAGATCGCAGGCTGCGCCAGCTTCAACATCGAGAGCGTTCGTCGCAATATCGCGAATGAACATCGATCCCTGCAGGGAATGGCGCAGCCTGCGATCCTTTGATCTTGCCGTTAAACAGACACCACAAAGAAACTGACAATCAGCCCCATGCCAATGGCCCACACCAGCGACCGCAGAATCGCCCAGTCCGCCAGATAGCAAATGATGTACAGCAGCCGACTGGTGATGAACAGCACCGACAGCACATTGATCGTCACCAGTTCGGCATTGCCGGCCAGATGCGCCACGATCACCGCCGCGGCAAACGCCGGGGTCACTTCGAAGCTGTTCAACTGCGCCGAATGCGCACGCCTGGCCACGCCTTCGAGTGAATCCAGAAACGCCCTTGGGTCGTGATTCTGTTTCAGCCCGAACTTGCCATTGCTGAACTTGGCGACGCCTGTGCACAGATAAGGCAAGCAGATCGCAATCAAAATGCACCACAGAGCAACTGTCATGACGCAGTCCCTTCTTCAAGTTGTAGAGAATCGAATTCCATCAGCGGCGACTAAAACTTCATCACCAACATGCCGATCAATACCAGTCCACAGGCTAAGAGCCGTGGCCTGCCAAAAGGTTCTTTGAGGTAGCGCATACCGAACAGCACCACCAGAATCACGCTGATCTCGCGCAGCGCCGCTGCCTCGGCAATCGATCCGAGCTGCATGGCCCACAGCACCAGAGCGTAGCTGAACAATACGCAGAACCCGACCGCCAACCCCAACCGCCACTGCTCACGCCAGAACAGCATGAACGCCGGGCGTTTGCGCACCAGCGCCAGCAATGGGAACGGCCAGGCACTGAGCACGGTGACCCAAACCAGGTAGTCCAGCGGATGGGACCAGCGCCGCAAGGCCTGGCCATCGATGAAGGTGTAGCAGCCGATGCACAAGCCGATCAGCGCCACCACCGGCAGCATCGACCACGGCAGGCGCACCCCGCCACCGCCCTGCCAGAGCAGGCACACCATGCCGAACGGGATGAGCAGAATCCCGAAGATCTGCTGAGCCGTCAGCACTTCACCGGCGAAGATCAGCGTCAGCGCCAGCACCACCAACGGTGACAGGCCACGCATCAACGGATAGACCAGGCCGAGATCGCCGACCCGATAGGCCTGGATCAACAGGTAGCGATAGAGCAACTCGAATGCCGCCGACGCAAGAATCCACGGCCACATATCCAGTGGCGGCAGCGCCACGAAGGGCAGCATCAGCGCGACAAACAGCAACGCCACGCTGTCCATGCAGGCCACCACCAACAGCCGCTCCGCGCTGAACTTGATCAGGGTATTCCACGCCGCGTGCAACAGCGCCGCCACCAACACCAGAATCGTCGCAAGCACAGCACACTCCTTGTATTGCCCCTACATCGCGGGACAGAGATTTGATTCGCCATATGTCCGCAGCTGTTTATACTGCAAGCGACCACGCCGCACTCAGTTGCGCACAGACTAATTCCAATAATTCCTGCCTCTGCCCGCTCTCATCGAGAACGGTCGTCGGCCTGCGTATGCCTGATCAAAGCGTCAAGACTACCGACAGAGACCTTGCGCATGCCACTCGCCTTGCTTGCACTGGCCGTTGCCGCTTTCGGCATCGGCACCACTGAGTTCGTCATCATGGGCTTGCTGCCCGATGTCGCCCGCGACCTCGCCGTGAGCATTCCTCATGCTGGCCTGCTCATCACCGGTTATGCCCTGGGCGTGGTGTTCGGTGCGCCGATTCTCGCGGTCGGCACCGCCAACATGCCGCGCAAAGCCACACTGTTGGGCATGACGCTGATGTTCATTCTCGGCAACATCCTCTGCGCCCTGGCGCCGAACTACGCCACCTTGATGGCCGCACGAGTGATCACCGCGCTGTGCCACGGCGCGTTTTTCGGCATCGGCTCAGTGGTCGCTGCCAGTCTGGTGGCACCGAACAAACGAGCCCAGGCAATTGCCATGATGTTCACCGGCCTGACCTTGGCCAACGTGCTGGGCGTGCCATTGGGCACTGCGCTGGGGCAATACGCCGGCTGGCGCTCGACCTTCTGGGCAGTGTCGGTGATTGGCGTGATTGCAGCCATTGCCCAGTGGGTCTGGCTGCCCAAGGAAATCCCCATGGACAAAGCCAACCTGGCCAGCGAATTCAAAGTGCTGGGCAAGGTCAATGTGCTGCTGGCGCTGGGCATGAGCGTGCTGGCGTCCACCAGCCTGTTCAGCGTGTTCACTTACATTGCGCCGATCCTGCAGGACATCACCGGCGTCAGTCCGCATGGCGTAACCATCATGTTGCTGTTGTTCGGGGTCGGCTTGACCGGGGGCAGCATGCTCGGCGGCCGATTGGCGGACAGTCGCTTGCTGCCTTCGCTGGTGGGGATGACATTGGCCGTGACCATCGTGCTGGCCACCTTCAGCCAAACCAGCCATTCAGTGATACCGGCGGCGATCACGCTGGTGTTGTGGGGCATCTTCGCGTTTGCGCTGTGTCCGATCCTGCAATTGCTGATCATCGATCAGGCCCATGAGGCGCCAAACCTCGGGTCGACCTTGAATCAAAGTGCATTCAATCTCGGCAACGCCGCCGGGGCGTGGATTGGCGGGCTGGTGGTGGCCAGTGGCGCGGACCTGGCGGACTTGCCGTGGACCGGCGCACTGGTCAGCGTATTCACGCTGCTGACGGCGCTGTTCTTCATCTACCTGCAACGTCGCAGTGCTGCCGCAATCAACGTCTCTGGCTGACATTGATCATTCTTTGATCTTCTGCGGTTCGGATTCCTGAGCCCGCTCCGCAGAGGTCTTCGGCGGCCCGCTTTCACTGCGAATCTGCGCGTGACTGATCAGCGCGAAGATAAAACTGCCGCCAATAATATTCCCCACCAGCGTGGGACCTGCGAACACCCACCAGAAATCCTTCCACGGCAACTCGCCGGCAAACACCAGGTAAGAAACCTCGACCGATCCGACCACGATGTGGGTGAAATCGCCCAGCGCCATGAAATAGGTGATGAGGATGATGATCCACATCTTGGCGCTTTCCATGGACGGGATCATCCAGACCATGGTGGCGATCATCCAGCCGGAGATGATGCCTTTGGCGAGCATCTTGCCGGCATCGTTCTCCATGACCTTGCGCCCGATCTCAAGGAAGGCCAGATCGGTCTTGCTGTCGAATATCGGCAGGTGCAGCATCACATATGCCACCAGCAAGGTGCCGCAGAGGTTGCCCACCAGCACCACCGTCCACAGCCGCAGCAACCGACCGACATTACCCAACGTTGGCTTGCTCATGATCGGCAGCACGGCGGTCAGGGTGTTTTCGGTGAAGAGTTGCTGACGGGCGAGAATCACCGCGAGAAAACCGGCGCAATAACCGAAGCTGGCGATCACCTTGTAGCCTTCGCCGTCCGGCAGGCGCGAGTTGAGCAATCCCATGCCCATCAGTGACAGGCCCATGGTCAGGCCGGCAGCCAAGGCCGACCACCACAGCGCCGCAACGCTACGCTCGAGCTCCTGATCGCCTTGGGTGCGAATGATTTCGTGCAACACCGCCGCACGCGGGGGCTGGTTCTTGTCGACCTCGCGCTGTTCCTGTGCTGAGAGGTCCGGGGTCTTGCCGTCGTTGGGCGTGTCCATAAGGCTGCTCCTGAACCGGTGGCGTGTCGTTTACGTACGACACGCGGGGTTCGGAGCTGTTCACTACCCGGGGGGAACGCAGCAAACCCTGTGGCGAGGGAGCTTGCTCCCGCTCGGCTGCGAAGCAGTCGTAAGCTGACGTGAAGCCTGCCTGAAAGAACCCAATGACAGATTTCAGGGCCGCTTCGCGCTGGAGCGCCAGCCCGGCCCAACGGGAGCAAGCTCCCTCGCCACAGAAACAACAATCACCCGCCGATCTCGTCATCCTTGAACTGGTCTTTGACGTACCTGATCTCGGTCCGGCCGTGCGGCATGGGCAGGCCGTCTTCGCCCAGGTTCACGAACACCATCTTCTCTACCGTCAAAATGCTCTTGCGAGTGATCTTGTTGCGCACTTCGCAGGTCAGAGTGATCGAGGTGCGACCGAACTCGGTGGCGGTGATGCCCAGCTCGATGATGTCGCCCTGACGCGAGGCGCTGACGAAGTTGATTTCGGAAATGTACTTGGTGACCACGCGCTGATTACCCAACTGGACGATGGCGTAGATCGCCGCTTCTTCGTCGATCCAGCGCAGCAGGCTGCCGCCGAACAGCGTGCCGTTGGGGTTGAGGTCTTCGGGTTTTACCCATTTGCGGGTGTGGAAATTCATACTCACTCCTGACCGTCTTGCCGATTGATGCCGGCCATCATGGCAGAGCCCGGACTAGAGCTCTATCAAGCATCGACTATGGTCTCGATTACCGTTCGGACATTGACCAACAGAAACGCTTTGGAAGATCAGCATAGCCCGCTATAATCGCCCCCGTTTCAAAACGGTCATGTTTGATTGATACCGTTTTCCCGCCACCTGTCCGAGGGGCGCTGCAGCAGGTTCAACCTGTCAGGCTCGGATGGGGCGTTGACTGGCCACGGCCAGACACTAAACGCACAACGGCGCCCATTCGCATACATTACGAATGGAGGCTCTTCATGAGCGCTGTTATCACGCCTGCAGATTTTAACGATTACAAAGTTGCCGACATGTCCCTGGCTGCCTGGGGCCGTCGCGAAACCATCATCGCCGAATCCGAAATGCCGGCCCTGATGGGTCTGCGCCGCAAGTACTCCGTCGAGCAACCGCTCAAGGGCGCGAAGATTCTCGGCTGCATCCACATGACTATTCAGACTGCCGTGCTGATCGAAACCCTGGTTGCCCTGGGTGCCGAAGTACGCTGGTCGTCCTGCAACATTTTCTCGACTCAGGATCAGGCCGCCGCTTCGATCGCCGCTGCCGGCATCCCGGTGTTCGCCTGGAAAGGCGAGACTGAAGAAGAGTACGAGTGGTGCCTGGAGCAAACCATCCTCAAGGATGGCCAGCCTTGGGATGCCAACATGATCCTCGACGACGGCGGCGACCTGACCGAGCTGCTGCACAAGAAGTACCCACAAGTACTGGACCGCGTTCACGGCGTCACCGAAGAAACCACAACCGGCGTTCACCGTCTGCTGGACATGCTGGCCAAGGGCGAGCTGAAAATCCCGGCCATCAACGTCAACGACTCGGTGACCAAGAGCAAGAACGACAACAAGTACGGCTGCCGTCACAGCCTGAACGACGCGATCAAGCGCGGCACCGACCACCTGCTGTCCGGCAAGCAAGCGCTGGTCATCGGTTACGGCGACGTGGGCAAGGGCTCGGCCCAGTCCCTGCGTCAGGAAGGCATGATCGTTAAAGTCTCCGAAGTCGACCCGATCTGCGCCATGCAAGCCTGCATGGACGGTTTCGAACTGGTTTCGCCGTTCATCGACGGTATCAACAACGGTACCGAAGCGAGCATCGACAAAGCGCTGCTGGGCAAGATCGACCTGATCGTGACCACCACCGGCAACGTCAATGTTTGCGACGCAAACATGCTCAAAGCCCTGAAGAAACGCGCAGTGGTCTGCAACATCGGTCACTTCGACAACGAAATCGACACCGCTTTCATGCGCAAGAACTGGGCATGGGAAGAAGTGAAGCCGCAGGTTCACAAGGTTCACCGCACCGGTCCAGGCGCTTTCGACGCTCAGAACGACGACTACCTGATCCTGCTGGCCGAAGGCCGTCTGGTTAACCTGGGTAACGCCACTGGTCACCCAAGCCGCATCATGGACGGTTCGTTCGCCAACCAGGTTCTGGCGCAGATCTTCCTGTTCGGCCAGAAGTACGCCGACCTGTCGCCAGCCCAGAAAGCCGAGCGCCTGACCGTTGAAGTACTGCCGAAGAAACTCGACGAAGAAGTGGCCCTGGAAATGGTCCGCGGTTTCGGCGGCGTGGTCACTCAACTGACCAAGCAACAGGCTGACTACATCGGCGTTACCGTCGAAGGCCCGTTCAAGCCGCACGCTTACCGCTACTGATACGCTGATTGACCGCTCTGCGCAGGAGCTGGCGAAGCCTGCGATCTTTTGATCTTAAAAGATCGCAGCCTAAGACAGCTCCTACGGGGGGCCAGCGTCCGGCTTACGTGTTTCCAAGGATATGACCATGTCCCAAGAACGTCGCTACAGCTTCGAATTCTTCCCGACGAAGACCGATGCTGGGCATGAAAAACTGATCGCCACTGCCCGTCAGCTCGCGACCTACAATCCCGACTTCTTCTCCTGCACCTACGGCGCTGGCGGTTCGACTCGTGATCGCACCCTCAACACCGTGTTGCAGCTGGAAAGTGAAGTCAAAGTCCCTGCCGCTCCGCATCTGTCTTGCGTGGGTGACAGCAAGAACGATCTGCGCGGCCTGCTGACCCAGTACAAGGCAGCCGGCATCCAGCGAATCGTCGCGCTTCGCGGTGACCTGCCCTCGGGCATGGGCATGGCCAGCGGCGAGTTGCGTCACGCCAATGACCTGGTTGAATTCATTCGTGAAGAGACTGGCGATCATTTCCACATCGAAATCGCCGCTTACCCGGAAATGCATCCGCAAGCGCGCAATTTCGAAGACGACCTCAACAACTTCGTGCGCAAGGCCAACGCCGGTGCCAACAGTGCGATCACCCAGTACTTCTTCAACGCCGACAGTTATTTCTACTTCGTCGAGCGTGTACAGGCGAAGGGTGTGAACATCCCGATCGTGCCAGGGATCATGCCGATCACCAACTACAGCAAGCTGGCGCGCTTCTCCGACGCTTGCGGCGCGGAAATCCCGCGCTGGATCCGCAAGCAACTGGAAGCCTACGGCGACGACACCCAGAGCATTCAAAGCTTTGGTGAGCAAGTCGTCACCGAGATGTGCGAACGCCTGTTGCAAGGTGGCGCACCGGGGCTGCACTTCTACACACTGAACCAGGCTGAACCGAGCCTGGCGGTGTGGAATAACCTGAAGTTGCCGCGCTAATAGCCGTTAACGCAAATCAAGAGATCGCAGTCTTTGGCAGCGCCTCCAGGGGAATATGTACCTCTGCAGGCGCCGCCGAAGGCTGCGATCTTTTGCTTTTAATGCCCGATCCAGAGCTTCTGGATCCGGTTTCTGGCTCTTTATGATTTCTCGTCGTAATCTCAAGCCATGCCCCTGATCACCCAGTTACTGACCGTGCTTCTATTCACTTGCCTGAGCTTCACCGCTCGCGGCGAGAAGCTGCGTATTGTCACCGAACCCTGGGCGCCCTACGTCTATGAAGAAGGTGGCAAGAACCTCGGACTCGACTACGAAACCACGGCCATCGTCTTCAAACGCCTGGGGATTGACGTGGAATGGCAGTTCTTGCCGTGGAAACGCTGCCTGTCGATGCTTGAGCAAGGCCAGGCGGACGGTGTGCTGGATATTTTCCACAGCGATGAACGCGAAGCGACCCTGCTCTACCCCAGCGAACCGCTCTCGCAAGTCGAATTCGTGATGTTCTACGCCAATGAACGGCCGTTCCCGTTTCGCACCCTGGACGACCTGAAAGGCCTGACCATCGGCACCTCGCCGGGCTACCTGTACAGCAAGGATTTCAGCGAATCGACGTTGTTTACCCGGGAACCGGCGCCTACCCATGAAGCCAACTTCGGCAAACTGGTGCGCGGGCGGATCGACCTGTTGATCACCGATCGCCGGGTCGGCCAGCACTTGCTCGATCAACTGGACATCCGCGACAAGATCACCGAGAACCCGACTGTCATCAGCCAGCAGAGCCAGTATCTGGCGGTGCGCCGCAATGCCGGGATGGATTTGTTGGTGCAGCGTTTCGGCGCCGAGCTCAAGCGCTTCAAGCGCGAACCGGCCTATGCTGAACTGAGCGCCCGCTATGGTGCCGGTCCGGCTACCGAAGCCCGGGCCACCAACGCCACCGCAACCAGCGGAAAAACCGTTGAGCAGCAGGAAAGCGGCGCACAGTGATTGCTCTGTTATACTCCGGCCTTCCCGCCAGGCTCACGCCCGGACGCTCGGACTTGTTCAAGGCATCTCGATCCCGCTACAGCGCAGCTTTTCAGCCCGCGCGAGCGCTCCAGACGAGCCTTCGAGGCCCAGCAGGACCGGACGGGATTGCGTCCTCTTAAACGCCATTCGCGCCAGGCAAGACTCCCATTGGGCCAAGCCCTAACTAAAACAGGATTACTCATGTCCTTTGCTTCCCTCGGTCTCTCCGAGGCTTTAGTCCGCGCCATCGAGGCAGCGGGCTATACCGAGCCTACTCCGGTGCAACAGCGGGCCATTCCCGCCGTGTTGCAAGGTCGCGACCTGATGGTTGCGGCTCAGACAGGTACTGGTAAAACCGGTGGCTTCGCCCTTCCGATTCTGGAGCGGTTGTTTCCCAACGGTCACCCGGACAAATCCCAGCGTCACGGCCCGCGCCAACCACGCGTACTGGTCCTGACCCCAACCCGCGAACTCGCGGCTCAGGTGCACGAGAGCTTCAAGGTCTATGCCCGTGACCTGAAGTTCGTCAGCGCCTGCATCTTCGGTGGCGTCGGCATGAACCCGCAGGTTCAAGCCATGTCCCGTGGTGTCGACGTGCTGGTGGCCTGCCCAGGTCGCCTGCTCGACCTCGCCGGCCAAGGCAGTGTCGATTTGTCCCACGTGGAAATCCTGGTGCTGGACGAAGCCGACCGCATGCTCGACATGGGCTTTGTCCATGACGTGAAAAAGGTCCTCGCCCGGCTCCCGGCCAAACGGCAGAACCTGTTGTTCTCGGCGACGTTCTCCAAAGACATCACCGACCTCGCCGGCAAGCTGCTGCACAACCCGGAACGCATCGAAGTCACGCCACCGAACACCACGGTCGAGCGGATCGAACAACGCGTATTCCGTCTGGCCGCCAGCCACAAGCGTTCGTTGCTGGCACACCTGATTACTGCCGGCGCCTGGGAACAGGTGCTGGTATTCACTCGCACCAAGCACGGCGCCAACCGCCTGGCCGAGTACCTGGACAAACACGGCCTCACCGCCGTCGCGATCCACGGCAACAAGAGCCAGAACGCCCGCACCAAGGCCCTGGCCGACTTCAAGGCCGGTGAAGTGCGCATCCTGGTCGCCACCGACATCGCTGCTCGTGGCCTCGACATCGACCAGTTGCCTCATGTGGTCAACTTCGAACTGCCAAACGTCGACGAAGATTACGTGCACCGTATCGGTCGTACCGGCCGTGCCGGTCGTTCGGGCGAGGCGATCTCGCTGGTCGCTCCGGACGAAGAAAAACTGCTGAAAAGCATCGAGCGCATGACCAAGCAGAAAATCGCCGACGGCGACCTGATGGGCTTCGACTCCAGCGCTGTGGAAGCCGAGAAACCGGAAGTCCGCGAGCGTCCGGATGTGCGTAACCCACGCGCCCCACGTGGCCCACGCGGCGACGGCCCGAACGGCAGCGGTGGTGGTGGCGGTCGTAAAGACAAAGGCAAGGACAAGGGCGGCAAGGAAAAGCCTGCCGCTGGCCGTGGCGAGCGCCCGGCCCGTGAACACAAGCCACGCGAAGGCACTCCGGCCCGCGAGCAACAGCGCCCGGCCCCTCGCGCTGCCGCCGACCGTGCTCCGGACGAGTTCCTGGACGACGATATCGATAACTTCGGTAACCGCGTCGACTACGTGCCTCAAGCCAAACCGGCTCAGGGCCGTGGCCGCCGTCCGGGCGCACCGGCACAAGGCGCTGGCGCTCCGCGCGCCGGTCAGCCACAAGGTCGCCAGAACGGTCCGCGCAACAGCAGCGGCGCAACCACCGGCACCCCACCGGCCAAGCGCAGTGGCCCGCGCAACGGCGCTCCACGTGACGGCCAGGCCCGTCGCGAAGAGTCACGCAACCGCCGTCCGGCCCGTGACGACCAGTCTCGTTCGGAACCGGCCGTGCAGAACCCGCGGAGCCCGGCACCGAAGATCATTCACAAGGAGTCGAAAAGCGATCGCTTCCCGACCCCTGAGCAACTGGATCAACTGCCAGGCCGTCCGCGCGGCGAAAAACCAGCATTGCTGACCCGCAACCGCTGAGTTAGCACCGTTATAAAAAATGCCCTGATCTTGCGATCGGGGCATTTTCATTTCAGTTGAGAACATCCCTGCAGATTTTCTCCGACCATAAAAAACGCCCGCGATCGTGAGATCGGGGGCGTTTTTGTGTCAGGTGCGAAGATTATTTCGCTTTGACACCTTCAAACGTCACGTACAGATCGACTGCGTCGGACGCTGGGCCCAGGTCTTTCTGCTTGCCGAAATCGGAACGCTTGATGCTGGTGGTGCCTTCGAAGCCGGCACGGTAGCCGCCCCATGGATCCTTGCCTTCACCCAGGAACGTGGCTTTGACTACGATTGGCTTGGTCACGCCCAGCAGGGTCAGGTTGCCGGTCACGTCGGCAGTGTCTTTGCCTGCGGCGTTTTTACCGGTAGGTTTGACACTGGTGGAGACGAACTTGGCGTCGGCGAATTTGCCCACGTTCAGGAAGTCACCGCTGGCGATGTGCTTGTCGCGTTCGGCGTGGTTGGTGAACACGCTGGCGGTGCGCACATTGAACTCTATCTTGCTGTCTTCAGGCTTGGCAGCGTCGAAGCTGAACTTGCCGTCGATATCCTTGAAGGTACCGATGATGTAGCTGTAGCCCAAGTGGCTGATCTTGAAGTCAACAAAGGCGTGCTGGCCTTCTTTGTCGACCACATAGTCGGCCGCCATCACGTTAGCCGACAGCAGAGCAGAACCGATTGCCAGAGCGGCGAGCGTCTTTTTCAACATGCTTTCTATTCCTTTGGAGTCGAGGTAGAACATCAGGCTTTGCGCCCCAGCATTCGCGTCAGGGTCGCATCACGATCGATAAAGTGGTGCTTCAATGCAGCCAACGCATGGAAACCGGAAAAAATTACCAGCAGCCAGGCCAGGTACAAATGAATCACACCCGCGGTGTCTGCCTGGTCCGGTAGTCCGGAAACCAGTGCAGGAATTTCAAACAGGCCAAACACCGGAATCCCGACACCGTCTGCGGTGGAAATCAGGTAACCGGCGATCATCACAGCGAACAGACTGAGATAAAGGAACGAATGGCCGAACTTGGCGCCAAGGCGGGTCATGCGGCTATAGCTTGGCAAGAGCGGCGGCGGTGGGCTGATGAAGCGCCACACTACCCGCAGCAACATCACGGCAAATAACACCAGACCAATGCTCTTGTGCAGATCCGGCGCGTCTTTACGCCAGGTGCTGTAGTAATCGAGACCGACCATCCACAACCCCAACGCAAACAGGCCGAAGACGGCCAACGCCACACCCCAGTGCATAAAGATGCTGACCCAACCGTAGCGGGAAGAAGAGTTACGTAGCTGCATTGCCCAAATCCTGTAAGAACTGCGCCCAAGACTATCGAGTTATCTATCGATTTAAAGCGGAAAATTTCGCTCTGAAATATCGAGAAATACGATCAAGACCTTGGGGCCGGGAGGTTAAGAGAGTGTTAACCGAAGGAAAAAACCTTCACGCACCCTCCTTATATTCATTTATGAGCCGATACCACTCGTCAGAACTGTCACATTTAACAGTGGCTTTCATTGCTGGTCATTGATGAACTTGAACTTGGACGTCAGTCCAAGCGTCTGAACAGGAGTTCTACCATGAGTCACAATTCGAGTTCATCCCCCGTGATAACACGCAATCAATCCAATTCGATACCCGTAGGGGAAGGACCGCGAGGGATGGCCATCAGCAACGATGGATCACGCGTATTTGTTTGCAATTACATGTCGGACAATGTGTCCGTCATCGACACCCGAATCAAAAAGGTAATCCGTACCATCGCCGTAGAGCAGTATCCCCGAAGCATTGCCCTTGGCCATGAGGGAAAAAGAGCTTACGTGACCAACTACGGTTCAAGTTCGGTTTCGGTTATTGATACCGAAACATACGCGGTGGGTAATATCACGGTGGGTAGACACCCTTGGGGAGTCGTCGCGAGCCGGGACGGGAGGCATGTTTACGTCACCGTACGGCAGGATAAAGAGTGGCTGGCAATAATTGACGCTCGCACTTATGTGGTGAGCAGAGTCCGAGGGTTACCTTCACCGTCCATAAGTGTGGACATCAGCCAGGACGATTCGCGTCTCTATATTTCCAGTACCGATTCCCCTGGTCGCCCTTTTCAGGACGCGCTCACGGTCATCAGCAGCAAGACGTTCGAAGTCATCAACATCATCAAAACCGAAAAATATCCGTCAGCCGTTACTGTCAGTCCCGACGGTAGAAAAGTGTATGTCGTGGGTCTGGACGCTCGAAGACTGACCGTGTTGGACACCCGGTCACTGACCACCCAGCATTTCGATTTTGTGGCTTGCGAAGGGGAAATAGTGTTTAGCAAAAAGAACGCTTACGCCGTTGATCACACCGAAAAAGAGGTCGTGGAAGTGAATACCGCCACCCATAAGATTGTTCGCAGGTTTCCCATCCCTGGGGCTATCGACCCGCATCATATGGTTCTTGATCATCATAACTGCGCCTATATCAGCGACTACCAAGGCGACGAAGTCCATATCGTCGATCTGCCTTAGTACCAAAGAATCAGCCGGCCTCTACGAGGGTGCAAAGACATAAAAAAAGCGCGGCATCTCTGCCGCGCTTTTTTTTGATCCCAAGACTTACTGTGTCTTGGTTTCAGTCGCCACCGGTGCCTTCGCAGCGGTACTCGCCACTGGTTTCTTCACTGGCTCAGCCTTTTTCGCCGTTGCCTTGGCCGGAGCCTTTTTGGCCCCGGTTTTGGCAGCAGGCTTTTTCACTGGCGCTTTGGCCGGTGCTTTCTTCACCGGCTCGGCTTGCGCCGGCACCACTGGCTTCGGTGCCTCGACCGGTGCAGGTGCCGGGGCCGGCGCAGCGACTGGAGCGGGGACTGGAGCAACAGGCGCCGCAGGTTCTGGCGCCTTGGCCGGTGCTTTGTCGGAGCCACCACCAAACATCCGCGAGAAGAAGCCAGGCTTGGTTTCTTCAGCTTTCGCTTCAACCTTGGCAGGTTCTGCCTTGTCGGCCGCTTTATCGGACGAACCACCGAACATGTTGCTGAAGAAATTGCCTTTCTTCGCCACTGCCGCGCCTGCCGCCGCAGCGGTCGCTGCCGGCACAACTTTCGCCGGTTCAAACGATTTGCCCGCTGCCAGGTCCTCCAGCTGACTGGCTGCACGCTGACCGGTGCGCAAGGCGCCTTCCAGGGTGCCTGGGTACAAGGTGTCAGTGTGTTCGCCGGCAAAGGCTACACGTTGCAGCGGACGCTCCCACAGGCGCCAGTATTTGCTGATCTGCCCCGGACCGAAGGCCAGGTAAGCGCCGCCCATCGATGGGTCGGTGCTGTAGCGGCGGATTTCATAACCGGTGAACGAACCGCGTGCCTGTGGATAAAAGGCGTGCAGACGAATCAGCACCTGATCGGCCATTTGCTTGTCGCCAAAGGCCTGCATCACCCGCGCGTTGTCGCCGGAAATGTTGATCACCACGTTGGCGCCGCCCTTCAAGGCCGGCTCGATCCACAACATGCCCAGACCGGCGTTGCTGTAGATCTCGCCAGACATGCGCGCCTTGCTTTCCCACACTGGCGTCTTGAACTTCAGCATGATCTGGTCACGCCAGCCGTAGTTGGTGCCCTTGATAGCGCCCATGTGCTGGGCGTCCAGCGCGGGAGTCATCTGGATCTTGCTCAGTGCACGCAACGGCACGGCCAGCACAACGTAGTCCGCCTGATAGCCAACGCTGCCGACCTTGACGCTCACGCCGTCCTTGTCCTGGGTAATGGACGAAACCGGGGAACTGGTCTTGATGGTTTTCAGTTGCTTGACGAAGGCCTGGGCCAACACCGGACTGCCGCCGGGCAGGCGCGAGGCGCGCAGATCACGGTCAGCAATGCCACGGTAGACGCGGCTTTGTTGGGCAAAATACAGCAGCGACAGGCGCGAAGGTTCGTCGTAACGGGTACGAATCTCCTGATTCACCAACTGACGCGCAGTGGCTGGCAGATTCAGGCGATCGAGCCAGTTGGCCACGTTGATCTGGTCCAGGGCGAACAGCGTGCTGTTGGCGGCCGGGTTTTGCGGGTCTTCGATCGAGCGCGCCAGGTCATCCAGGGTCTTTTCGTAGCGTTTCAGCGCGTCGCTGGTGGCCGGCTGTTTAGTCGCCAGATCGGCGGCGCTGAAGTATTCACCGTCGATCAGGTAACCCGGGGTCCGCACGAACTCGGGGGCTGGCGTGGTGCTCAGCTTGAACGTCGAGATGTACTTGTTCAAAACCGGTTGGGTCTTGTCGTTGCCGATCCACTCGCTGGTGGCCATGCCGGAACGACCGCCCAGGGTCGGTTTGGCTTCCAGCAGGGTGACCTGCCAGCCTTTGCTCTGCAGTTCGTACGCCGCGGTGAGGCCCGAAAGCCCGCCGCCGACCACGATCGCTGTTTTATCCTTGGCCAGCGCCGAAACGCTGAACAGTCCTAACATCACCAGCGCACAGGCGCGCAGCCAACCAGCAGACATTCAGAGAACTCCGGAAATACACGAGGAAATAGCGGTTTTACGAGTCAGACGACTCAAAGAGCCGCGAAGAATACGTCAGCCATCAAAACGCCGCCAGCGACGTCTATCGTCCTATACAAAGTAGCTCAATCGACACAATGGGTTGTCCCCGTGACGCGCATTGCATAGGCTTGCGCGATTGTTTACCCGCCTACGTCACGGGTAGCCTCGAGGAGACAGAAAATGGGCCTGAATAAACAGTGGATGGAACGCGATCTCGCCGTGTTATGGCATCCCTGCACCCAGATGAAAGACCACGAACAGCTGCCGCTGATCCCGATCAAGCGCGGTGAAGGCGTGTGGCTGGAAGACTTCGAAGGCAAACGCTACCTCGACGCCGTCAGCTCCTGGTGGGTCAATGTGTTCGGCCACGCCAACCCGCGGATCAACCAGCGCATCAAGGATCAGGTCGATCAGCTGGAACACGTGATCCTCGCCGGTTTCAGCCATCAGCCGGTGATCGAGCTGTCCGAGCGTCTGGTGAAGATGACGCCCGAAGGCCTGACCCGGTGTTTCTACGCCGATAACGGTTCATCGTGCATCGAAGTCGCGCTGAAAATGAGCTTCCACTACTGGCTCAACCGCGGCCAGCCGAACAAGAAACGCTTCGTCACCCTCACCAACGGCTACCACGGCGAGACCATGGCGGCGATGGCAGTGGGCGACGTGCCGCTGTTTACCGAAACCTACAAAGCCCTGCTGATGGACACCATCAAGGTGCCGAGCCCCGATTGCTACCTGCGCCCCGAGGGCATGAGCTGGGAAGAACACTCGCGCAACATGTTCGCCGCCATGGAGCAGACCCTGGCCGACAACCACGATACCGTGGCCGCCGTGATTCTGGAGCCGCTGATTCAGGGCGCCGGCGGCATGCGCATGTATCACCCGGTGTACCTCAAGCTGCTGCGCGACGCCTGTGATCGTTATGGCGTGCACCTGATCCACGATGAAATCGCCGTCGGCTTCGGTCGTACCGGCACAATGTTCGCCTGCGAACAGGCCGGTATCCGCCCGGACTTCCTCTGCCTGTCCAAGGCCCTGACTGGCGGTTACCTGCCGTTGGCGGCCTGCCTGACCACCGATGAGGTCTACAGCGCGTTCTACGACGACTACCCGACCCTGCGCGCCTTCCTGCATTCCCACAGCTATACCGGCAATCCACTGGCCTGCGCGGCGGCATTGGCGACGCTGGATATCTTCGAAGAAGACAACGTCATCGAGAACAACAAGGCCCTGGCCCAGCGCATGGCCTCCTCCACCGCGCACCTGGCCGATCACCCGAACGTCTCTGAAGTGCGCCAGACCGGCATGGTGCTGGCGATCGAGATGGTCAAGGACAAGGCCAGCAAGACCGCTTACCCGTGGCAGGAACGTCGCGGTTTGACCGTGTTCCAGCATGCACTGCAACGAGGTGCTTTACTGAGGCCGTTGGGCAGCGTGGTGTATTTCCTGCCGCCTTACGTGATTACCCCGGAGCAGATCGATTTTCTGGCCGAAGTGGCCAGCGAAGGCATCGACATCGCCACCCGTGACAGTGTCAGCGTGGCGGTACCGAAGGACTTTCATCCGGGCTATCGCGATCCGGGTTGAAGCCTTGCCCAGATCCCTGTGTGAAAGAGCTTAACTGTGGCGAGGGGGCTTGCCCCCGTTCGGCTGCGAAGCAGTCGTAAATCCGGTTGATACGTTTTCACTGGAATAGCGCAGTTGCAGGTTTTGGGGTCGCTTCGCGGCCCAATGGGGGCAAGCCCCCTCGCCACAAAAGCGACTCGATCCAAATTTCTGATTCAGTAGAGACCCAAGATGAGACTGTCCCGCTTCTTTATCGACGCCCCTTTGAGCACCGGCGAACACGAGTTGCCCGAAGCCCAGGCGCATTACATCAGCCGTGTGCTGCGCATGGCCGAGGGTGATGCGGTGCAATTGTTCGACGGCTCGGGCCACGAGTTTCGCGGCACGCTGGTGGAAGTCGGCAAGAAGCGCGTGGTGGTGCAAATCGATGAAAGCTTTACCGGTCAGGTCGAGTCGTCGCTGGCGGTCCATCTCGGCCAGGGTTTGTCCCGTGGCGAGCGGATGGACTGGGCGATTCAAAAAGCCACCGAACTGGGCGTCACCGAAATCACCCCGATTTTCACCGACCGCTGCGAGGTCCGCCTCAAGGACGAACGCGCCGACAAACGCCTGATGCACTGGCGTCAGGTGGCGATCAGCGCCTGCGAGCAGTGTGGGCGCTCACGGGTGCCGGTGATTCATCCGCCATTGCTGTTGGCTGACTGGTTGAAGCAGACCGCGGCCGAATTGAAACTGGTGCTGCATCCGGTGGCCGAGCCGCTGGTGAGCCACGCCAAACCTGCAAGCCTGGCGTTCCTGATCGGTCCGGAGGGCGGCTTGTCGGACGTCGAAGTCGAACAGGCCAAGGCTGGCGGTTTCCACGCCGCCCGCCTCGGCCCGCGCGTGCTGCGCACCGAAACCGCGCCGGTGGTGGCATTGGCGGTGGCCCAACAACTCTGGGGTGACTTCTAGGGCCTTGTGGCGAGGGGGCTTGTCGGAACGCCGCACCGCCCCGTTCGGCTGCGAAGCAGTCGTAAATCCGGTTTATGCGTTGTATCTGAGAAGACTCGTTGCAAGACTGGGGCCGCTTCGCAGCCCAACGGGGGCAAGCCCCCTCGCCACAAAAGCGGTCACAAGACGTAGAACCAAATCGCCACAAAGTGCAGCAAACTCCCGGCTATCACGAACAGATGCCAGATCCCATGGGCGTGGCGCAGACGATGGTCGAGGGCAAAAAAGATAATCCCCACGGTGTACAACACCCCGCCCGACGCCAGCAAGGTAAAGCCGACAGGGCCCAGTGCCGCCAGTAACGGCTTGACCGCCACCAGCACGATCCAGCCCATCACCGCGTAAATCACGACCGACAGAATCCGTGCTTCCGAGCGCGGTTTGATCTCTTGCAGGATACCGATCAGCGCCAGCCCCCAGACAATCCCGAACAACGTCCAGCCCCATGGCCCGCGCAGGGTCACCAGGCAGAACGGCGTGTAACTGCCGGCAATCAGCAAGTAGATCGAAAAATGATCGACCTTCTGCATGATCGCTTTCTTGCGCCCACGCACGCTGTGGTACACGGTCGAGGCGCTGTAGAGCACCAGCAAGGTAAACGCGTAAATCGCCACACTGACGATCTTCCACGGACTGCCATCCATACTGGCGATCACCAGCAGCCACACGCCCCCGACCAATGCCGCCACCGCCCCAACCAAATGCGTCCAGGCGTTCAATCTTTCCCCGTGATACATGTGTTGCTCACCTCTACGTTCATTACCGCCGCGCGCAAGGCTCAGGCCTCAAGGTTAAAAGCGCAATGTTTCAGAACACAATGCCCCCCTACGAAAGCCATCGAGCCAAACGTTAGCCAATTGGGCACAATCGAGACATTCGAATAAGAGTCTGGCCCATGTTGATCGATGAAGAGTTGACCCTGAAAAAACTCGAAGTGTTCCTGGCCTTCATGCGCACCGGCAACCTGGCCCGCGCCGCCGTCGAGTTGCAGACCAGCAACGTCAGCGTGCACCGCGCCATCCACTCCCTGGAAAGCGCCCTGCGTTGCCCGCTATTCAAGCACGAAGGGCGCAACCTGACCCCGTTGGAAAGTGCTTATGTGCTGGAAGAGCGGGCGCAGAAGCTGATTCAGGACGTGCTCGAAACCGTGCGCCTGACCCGCGAAGCCGCCGGGTTCTCCGCCGAACGCTTCAAGCTCGGCTCGCTGTATTCGCTGACGGTGAAGACTGTGCCGCAGCTGATCATGGGCCTGAAAATCCGCCGCAGCGAACTCAATATCGACCTGATCCTGGGCTCGAACATCGACCTGCTGTACAAGCTCAAGAACATGGAAGTCGACGCGATCCTGGTGTCTCTGGACGACAGCGTCAACGACCCGGACTGCGAGCAGATCCCGCTGTTTTCCGATGACATCTTCCTCGCCACCCCGGCTGATTCGCCCTTTGCCCAGCGGACCGAAGTCGACCTGGCCGAGGTGCGCGACGAAACGTTCATCACCTTGACCCAAGGCTTCGCCACGCACCAGGACGGCATTCGAGTGTTCAAGCAGGCGGGGTTCGAGCCGAAGGTGGCGATGCAGGTCAACGACATCTTCACCCTGCTGAGCATGGTCAGCTCGGGGGTGGGTTATGCGTTGCTGCCGGGGCGGATTGCGGCGGTGTATGAGAACCGGGTGAAGCTGATTCCATTGCAGGAAAAGTACCGGTTGCAGCAGCACATTGGCGTGGTATTTCTCAAGGCCAAGGAACGTGACCCGAATCTGCTGGCGCTGTTGGCGGAATGCCGGATGTATGCCAATCGCCAGGCTTGAGACCTTGTGGCGAGGGCGCTTGCTCCCGCTCGAGTGCTGAGCGCCCGCAAAATCAGGCCACCGGATTTACCTGATACACCTCGGTGGTAGAAGTTGGGGCTACTGCGCAGCCCAGCGGGAGCAAGCTCCCTCGCCACAAGAAGCAGTCATCCGTTAACCAACAATCCCGCGAACAACGAAGTACAGCAACGAAGGCCCAAGCAAGCATCCAAGCCCGGTATGGAACGTCGCCGTCAGCGCGCCATATGGCACCAACCGCCGATCCGTCGCCGCCAACCCGGCCGTCACTCCACTCACCGTCCCGGCCAAGCCGCCAAACACCATGGCCGAGCGCGGGTTATCCAGGCCCATCCAGCGCGCCGCCACCGGCGTGCCGACCATCACCAGAATCGCCTTGATCAACCCGGTGGCAATCGACAGCGCCATCACATCGGATGAGGCCCCAATCGCAGCACCCGTCACCGGCCCGACGATGTACGTCACCGCACCCGCGCCAATGGTGGTCATGCTGATCGCATCGCGATAACCGAACACCCAGGCAATGCTCGCCCCGACAATGAACGGCAGAATCGTGCCCAGCAGCAGCGCGATGACGCCAATCATCCCGGCCTTTTTCGCTTCGGTGGCCTGCACCTCGAACGCCGTGGCAACGATGGCGAAGTCACGCAACATGGCGCCGCCCATCAAGCCGATGCCGGAAAACAGTGACAGATCCGCCAGGCCTTTTTGCCCGCCGGTCATGGTGCCGCCAACCCAGGCCAGCACCAGGCCGATGACGATGGCAATCGCCGAGCCATGAATCCGCCCGAAAGTCAGGCGCTTGGACAGAATCACCGACACCCACATGATTACGCCAACAAACGCGAATGCCGTGACCAGACTGTTATTTACCAGGCCTTTCTCAATGAGTTCCCACATATCAGCGACCTCCTACTGGCGTGCCGACCGGTGTTATGTCCACCGGTTCATCGGGCAAGGGTTCGCCTTTGTGGGTTCGGCTGATCAACGCAATGGTGCAGCCGCAGAGCACCACCGAACCGATCGCCGCCAGCACCGCCACCGGGCCGCCGTGCAGGGCGGTGACCACGTTCTGTTGCGCCGCCATGGCAACCACCACCGGAATGTACATGGCGCCCCAGAAGCCGACGCCCATCTCGCAATCCTTGGTCATGCCGCCGCGTTTTTGCATCCACAACCGCGCGCAAATCAGCAGGATCATCGCGATCCCGACCCCGCCGACGTTGGATTTCACCCCCAGCAACACGCCGAGCATGTCACCCATGATCACCCCTGCCAGCGTACAGATCGCCAACAGCGCCACACCGTAAATAATCATTGTTGTAGTCCTCAAAGTGCATCGTCGGAATTGTTGTTTTTGTAGTTCGCAACCTGAGTCGGTGATCTAGGGTTGGCGGCTTCCCTCCTCACGCAACAGCGCCTGCAAGGTATCGAGCCGTGCACCGTCGTAGGCAATCACGGTGCCCTGCTCGAACACCCGGCGCGCCAGCCCGGTCAACACCGCACCGGGCGGCAGTTCGATCTGTAAACGCACGCCGCGCTCGTAAGCGCTTTGCACCGTACCGCGCCAATCGACGACGCGGCACATGTTGAACGCCAGGTCGTCGCGCAAGGCATCCGTGTTGATGACGGGCCGGGCTCGACTGCCGCTCAGGTAACCCAGGGTCGGCGTTTTCAATTGCACCTTGGCGAAGGCTTCGGCCAGAGTTTTCGCCGGTGTTTCCAGCAGCGGGCAATGGGACGGCACGCTGACCGCCAGACGCTTGGCCAGACCGGCGCCACGGCTGCGCGCCAGGTCGGCAACTGCTTTCATCGCCGAATCACTGCCAGCAATCACCACCTGGTTATCGGCGTTAATGTTGGCCAGATAAACCGGCGTGTCGACGCTGTGAACCTGCGCCAGCAACCCTTCCACCGTCGCCAATTCCAGACCGATGATCGCGGTCATGCCGTAGCCTTGAGGATATGCCTGCTGCATCAGCTCACCGCGCAGGCTGACCAGATGCAGCGCATCACTGAAACTCAAGGCACCCGCAACCACCGCCGCCGGATAGGCACCGATGGACAATCCGGCCACGTAATCCGGCGCCATGGATAACTGGCGTGCAGCGGCGACGCCGGCAATCAGCAGGCACAGCTGAACCGCCCTCGTCGACTGCAACGCCTCGGCAGAATCAAGCAGCAAGACGTCTTCACCCAGCACCTCGCTCGCCTCAACCAGCGCTTCCCGAGGCCAACGATGGAGCATGCCCGGCTGCTGCGCGCCCTGGCCGGGGAACACCAGCAAGCTGCTCACGCTGCTTGCTCCTGCGGGTTCCAGGGATCGTTGACCAAACACGCTTGATGGGCGTTCTTGAGTAGAACCCGTTGCGACGGGCTAGCCCATTCGCGCAGGGCGACAGCGCCATTCGGCGCCTGCAATTGCATGTCCACCAAACACTCGGCACTGCCGAGAAGCATCATCAATGCCCGCGCTTGAGTACGGCTCAACGGCTGCGGTGTACGCAGGATCAAGTCGAGGTCGCTGCGCTCATGGAGCGCCGTAAAACCGCTGGCCAATTCGAACCCGGCGCTGCCGCTGACACCCCACACCCAACCGCAGGCGTCGAGCATCGGACGCAGTTGCGCCAGCGCTCGCAGGGTCGGCAGCTTGCGAGTGCTCTCGACATGACAGAGGTCTTCCGGCCGTACCTGATGCGAAATCGCAGCAATCGCCATCGACGTTGCATAACGCTGCTCGCGCAAGCGCCCACGCACCCCGACCGCGATCTGATCCGGCGCGGTGATCGCGCGCCGGACTACCACCGGCTGACCCGCGCTGATCGACTCGACCACCCACCCAGGCGCATCCGCCGGCAACTGCTCCGGGGTCATCCCCCAAAGCAGGTCGTGGGCCAGAAACGTGTTCACCACTGCGCTCTCAGCAACTGGCGAACCTTGCTCGACGCGGCGCGGTTACTCGCACCCAGGCGGCGGCTCAGATCGCGACCGTTGGCAGCGACATCGCCAATCGCCTGGCTCAGGCACTCCGTCACGCGCGCCAGATCCGCCGTCGTCGGCTGCTCGATCTGCTCCACCGACAAGGTTTCCCAGAGCAAGCCCAGGCTGGCATAGCTGTCGATGTCATAGGCCATCGGTGGCACGCTGGCGGCCAACGCCTCCAGTTCTTCGACACTGCGCAACGTCACCCGCGCCGCCGACGCTTTGCCCATCGCATGCACCATCACACCCGGATCGCGCAACGCGATCAACCGGTTGGCCTGATACCCATGGGCGAGAAACGCCCCGGACATCGCCTTGCCCACCAGCAAACCGATCACCGCATGGCCGGCCAGTCGGGCGCGGGCATAACTGTCCGCCGCACCGGCCAAGGCCTGATGAATGCCAAGGGCTTCTTCGCGCCGACCGTAAGCCTGGCTCGGCACATCGACGATGGCGATCAACGCCCGTTTGTGCGGTGTATCCCGATCGGCTTCGATCACCTCATCCACCGCTTTGGCCAGGCCCCAACCTTCCAGCAGACCCACCTCGCCATTGCGGGCGCGGACGAAGCGGTTGTCGGGGTCGGCCACCACCGCAATAAACCGCACGGGCTGATCGCCCAGTACACCGTCGGCGACGTTCAACGAAGCCGGCAAACCTTCGACCGATTTCGCGCCAGCGCTCAAGGCGTTGAACCAGTTCAGGCCCCTCAGGGAATACGAACTCATGAACGCTCTCCTTGATACAGATCGCGAACCGTCGCCGGCTCGATTTGCGGTTCGGCGTCCAGACGGGCCAGCCGTTGCAGGAACCATTCGGCCTGACAGCTACGTTGTTGGTCCGGCAAACCTTGCTTGAGCAATTCGCCGACCTGCTGCTGAATCTGCGCCACGTCGTCCTCGACATAGCGATCCACCAAGCCGCTGGCGAACCGTTGCTCGCCGCCGGTCAGGCTCCAGATAAACGGGCGATCACGGGAGTCGTATTCCTCGAGCCCGGCTTCCTGCTCGATCACCTGCGGGCCGTTGAGGCCAAGGCGTGCTTCCTGGGTGACCAGTAAATAGCTGCACAACCCGGCAGCAATCGACATCCCGCCAAAACAGCCGACGCTGCCGGCGACCACGCCGATTACCGGTTGGTACTGACGCAGATCGACGATCGCCGCATGAATATCGGCAATCGCCGCCAGCCCGAGATTGGCTTCCTGCAAACGCACACCACCGGTTTCCAGCAGTAATACGGCGCGAGTGGCAATGCCTTTGCGGTTGTCCTCGGCGGCCAGCTCCAGCGCACCGGCAATCTTCGCCCCGCCGACTTCACCCAGGCTGCCGCCCTGAAACGCGCCTTCGATGGCCGCGATCACCACCGGCAAACCGCCGATGCTGCCCTTGGCGATCACCACGCCGTCATCGGCTTGCGGCACCACGCCCTGGCGCGACAGCCATGGCGACATGACGCGCTGAAACGGGTCGAGCAATTCGCGGAAGGTGCCGGCATCGAGCAGCGCTTTTGCCCGTTGCCGGGCACCGAGTTCGACGAAGCTATGTTTGTTGAGAAGCGCTGCGCTGTCAGTCATGACCGATCTCCTCAAAGCCCTGTTCCAGACGCAAGCGCACTACGCCGGGGGTGGCGCCGAAATCGTGGATATCGATCGCCATCGCGGGCGGTGTCTGGCCATCGAACATCCGTGCGAACAGATGCTGCCAGCGTTGTTCACTGCCATTGACCGAGGTCTGCACCTGGATCGTCAGCTTGCCCGCCAACCCTGGTTCGATCAGCACTTCCAGATCGCCCGAGCCCACGCAGCCCACCAGCGCCCTGCCCCGTGGCGGCTGCCCGGCGGGGAATTCAAAGGATAAGGTTTCCATCAAAACGCTCCCTGGAAGATGCCGTCGCACGACTCAATGCGGTCGATGAACAGGCAGGCTGCGAGCAAGTCCGCAGCGCCACCGGGCGAGGCATTCAATGCGATTAATTGTTGGTCCAGCTCATGCAAACGACGGCGACCGGCGAGGCTGGCGCTGCCGCCGGCATCGAGCACGGCTTGAGCGCCGAGTTGCATGGTGTGCAGGCCTTGTTCGCCTGCGCGGTAAAGGACGCAGGTGTCGGCCAGTGTCGTCATGATCGCCAGCAGAGCATCGAGCCGGGCGTTCTGTTCGCCATGGCCTGCAGCACGGCTGCGTTTTAGTTGCGGCAAACCACGGTGCAGCACCGCCGGGAAACCAAGCTGCGCCTCTTCACGGGCACCGCGAACGCCGTAGCGTTGGGCGACCTGGGCACCGTGGCTTAAAGGACGTGGCGAGTAACGGTCGTCGAGCAAGGCCAGGCGTGCAGCGCGCAAAGCGATTGAGTTTGCGGCACTGGACTCAGGCTCCAGCGCGACGGCCGTGACCAGAAGCCCCAAGGCCCAGATCGCCCCACGATGGGTGTTCACACCGCCCGTGGTAGCGAGCATCACTTGCTCGCCTTCACGACCAATGCACCCGACAGCTTCACGCAGGGTCAGGCCGACTTCACCGAACTCGATGGCCGCGTCCGCCATTGCCTTGAACGCCGGCCACAGGGACAACGCCGAAGCGTGCATCAGCCCGAGGTGCAAATCGGTGTGCGCGCCATTGCCGCGACGGTCCACCAGCGCCGGTTTCGGCGACAGGTCGGCTTCGTCGATCAGCGCGTCCACCGCCAGATCCGCCAGCCGTTCAGCCAGGGTGAGGGTTTTCGGTTGCAGGTTGAATGCGTGCATTACCAGCTCCTGAACTTGGCGGGCGGGTTGTAGAGGCCACCGGACCACTCCACCAGATCGGCCACGCTTTTCGCTGCGAGCAACTCGCGAGTGGCGTCGGTGCGGCGGATGCCGAGGTCTTCGGGCAAGGCGATCAGGCCTTCGCGGCGCATGCGCGCGGTGTCTTTGGGGTTGTGGCGCAAGCCGATGGCGGTCACCCCGGCGACAGCAGCGATCATCGCCTGGCGCTCTTCGAGGGAACGGGCCTTGTACAAGTAGGCGATGCCTTCTTCGGTGAGCAGGTGGGTGACGTCGTCGCCATAGATCATGATCGGCGCCAGCGGCATGCCGCTTTTCTTCGCCACCTCCACCGCGTCGAGGGTTTCGACGAAGGTCGGTTTACCGCCCTCCTGGAAGGTCTCGACCATCTGCACCACGAGTTTCTTGCCGCGTTCGAGCATCGGCTCGGCCACGTCGGTGTGGCGCATGTCGAGCCAGGCGGGTGTGCCGTGACGGCGACCACGCGGGTCGTGGCCCATGTTCGGCGCGCCACCGAAACCGGCCAGGCGGCCGCGAGTCACGGTGGAGGAATGACCGTCGCCATCGACTTGCAGGGTCGCGCCGATGAACAGGTCCACCGCGTATTGCCCGGCGAGCTGACTGAACATCCGGTTGGAGCGGAGGGAGCCGTCGCGACCGGTGAAGAACACGTCAGGCCGGGCGGCGATGTAGTTTTCCATGCCCAGTTCAGTGCCGAAGCAATGCACGCTTTCGACCCAGCCGCTTTCGATGGCCGGGATCAGGGTCGGGTGCGGGTTGAGCGTCCAGTTGCGGCAGATCTTGCCCTTCAAACCGAGGGATTCGCCGTAGGTCGGCAGGATCAGTTCGATGGCGGCGGTGTTGAAGCCGATACCGTGGTTGAGCGACTGAACGTTGTGTTTTTCGTAGATCCCGCGGATCGCCATCATCGCCATCAACACATGCACAGGCTTGATGTGCCGTGGGTCGCGGGTGAACAGCGGCTCGATGTAGAACGGCTTGTCCGCCACCACCACGAAATCGACCCAGGACGCGGGGATATCCACGCGAGGCAAGTCGCTGACATCGTCCACCAATTGGTTGACCTGGACGATGACGATGCCGTCGCTGAAGGCCGCCGGTTCGATCAACGCGGGCGTGTCTTCGGTGCTCGGGCCGGTGTAGATGTTACCGGCGCGGTCGGCCATGAAACCGGCCGAGAGCACGACGTTGGGAATCAGGTCGACCACCAGCCGCGCATAGAGCTCGATGTAGGTGTGGATTGCGCCGATTTCCAGCAAACCGTCTTCAAGCAACTGGCTGATGCGCAGGCTTTGGGTGCCAGCGAACGAGAAATCGAGCTTGCGCGCAATGCCGCGCTCGAACAGGTCCAGGTGCTCGGAACGCCCGACACTGGGCATGATCATGTGCAAGTCATGCAGCTTGCCCGGATCGGCCTTGGCCAGGGAGCGGGAAAGGAAATCCGCCTGCTTCTGGTTATTGCCCTCCAGCACCACACGGTCGCCGGGCAAGATCAACGCCTCCAGCGCCGCCACGATCTTGTCGGTGGGCAACACCACACCATCGGCAAGCCCCTTCACCAATTCGAGACGCCGCTGCTTTTCGCTGCGTCGCCGCGTCCATCGCGAGTCGGGGGATATTGTTGTTGTCATGACCACTCCACGGGTTCGCTGTCGTGGGAGTCACCTTAGGAGTGTTGGGTGGGGGGCATCAATCAAGCAGAGAGACGGATCATTACGCTGACCGTAATGATCGAACACCGCCCCGATCGTTCCCACGCGCAGCAAAGGAATGCAGCCCGGGACGCTCCGCGTCCCATTCGAGAGCTGGAACGCGGAGCGTCCCTTGAGGCATTCCTTTGCTGCGCGTGGGAACGATCGGGTCCGCGATGAACTGAAGGACGCCATCTGTTCCTGCACTCGAATCAGAAGCTGTTCAGCACTTTCCAACAACTGCGCCAACAGCGCCGGATCTTCATCCATATAGCCTTCGTACTCCGCCAGGTTTCGTCGCTCATGACACAGGGCGAATAGCGAACCTGTACTTTGCCAATATCAGCGGTATGAACCAGGCACTGAAACACCAGATAGCGTTTGTCTGAACGGTAGCCGCACAAACGAAGAGCCGTCAGTGCAAGGGCATGGGCATGGGCATGGGCATGGGCAGCGTTGTATGCCAGGTCGAAACGACTCGCGAAGGAAAGTGAAGACGTTTGGGCGTCCTTCAATCGATCCACAGCCGAACGCATCAGCCCTTCGCATTCCTTGCGATCCGGCGGCTCAGCTTTCAGTCCACTACTACGTAACAGGTTTTCCAGGTTCTCGTTGCTGCCCATCCTTGGACTCCAAAGGGTTTCCCCCCATCAGATTGATCTTGTCCTGCTGCGCTACCCGCACGACAAAACTATTTTCAGCCGCCAGTTTTGCGGCCCAGTCGTCGGGGGTGTAGAGCGTCGGGTTGAGGACGCGGCCCAACTGCTCCTCCATTGGTATAAGCCGCTCCATCACTTCACTGTAGTGCAGGCCCTCGCCGATCAGCATGAGATCAATGTCACTGGATGCGTTTGCCTGATCCTTGGCGATAGAGCCGTACACAAATGCCCAGGTGATCTGTTCGGCAAAGGGTTGAAGCGCCTGACTCAGAGGCTCGGTAATACCAAAGGTTTTGCGGGCAATGCCCAGCAGTTCGGCATAGATCGGGCAGTCGGGATTGGCTTGATAGTGGGTCTGGTTGCCCTGACGGGTCATGGTCAGCACGCCTGCCCGCTGCAACCGATCCAGCTCGCGCATGAGGCTGCCTTTACCCACTTGAGCCCAGCGGGCGATCTCGTTGGCGTAAAAACTTCGGTCGGGTTTACCAAACAGCAGGCCGAGCACTTTTTGCTGGGTGGTGGTGAACAAGGCTTCGCTCAATGACAGGTTTTTCACGGCAACGACCGATAAGTCCCAAAAAAGGAACGATAGGTCCCTTTTTGGGAATCTTCAACCTAATGCAGAAACCTTTGTGGCGAGGGGGCTTGCCCCCGTTCGGCTGCGAAGCAGTCGTAAAACCATTGTTCTCGGTGTACCTGATACACCTCGATTGCAGGTATTGGGGCTGCTTCGCAACCCAGCGGGAGCAAGCTCCCTCGCCACAGAAAGGTCCGACCACTTGGGGTTTTGTGTTTAAAGGTATGTCAGCAGGAACGGTGTGAGGCTACACAGTCGTGCGTCGCTGCCTACAGCAATGCCGGAAGCCACTGACTGGTGCGCTTTTGAGCTGATCTTTATCGTTTGTGTGTCGCTGCCAATTCAGCGACCGGGACTGGAAACCCCGATGAGTTACTGGCGCCAAAGCGCCCTTCATAACGTATGCTTGCGCACCTTTCAAAGTGTGCACTCCGTTATGGCGGCTGTGCGCGGGAGACCTTCGGGTCGACCGGGTTGCCGTACCCCGGGTTTCCAGCCTGCGTACAGCTGTCACCCCTTCGTCTTGGAAACCGAATGGGCCAGCTCCAACCCTATACGGTGATTCACTATGTTCAAAGCTACTCCCAATCCCCCGGAAACCGGCGTCGATTCCCAAGCCTCCCTCGAAGCCGAGAAACTCAAGGAAGCCGCCGACCGCGCCTTCTCCCATTACTTCCCGTCACCCCACGACATACCGGCCAAACGCCGTAAGTCCCGGCTCTTCAGCGTCTCCCCCGACATCGACACCGAAGCCCTTCTGGCCAACGCATCCGAAGACCTGCTGTCTATCAGCGCCATTGCTGCTGACCTCGCGGACGATGTGGAAGGCTCACGCCGCTCTGTAGCCTTGGCGCTCAGCCGTTTGGCCGATGGCGTGCAGTTGTTGGTGGAGCGGGTGCTGGATCATCATGAGTCGTTGCAGATGAAGGCTCGGGCCGGGGTTTAACGCACCACCCCCTGTGGCGAGGGGGCTTGCCCCCATTGGGTTGCGAAGCAGCCCCAAAACCTGCAACCGAGCTGTATCAGGTAAACCGAGAACAATGGTTTTACGACTGCTGCGCAGCCGAACGGGGGCAAGCCCCCTCGCCACAGGGATCCGGTCAGACCAGACCCGCATTCACAAGCAGGTCTTCCAGCGCGAGCAAGTCAGGCACCTTGGCCACTTGCTCCCCCACCTGCACCGCCGCCTTCTCCAGCGAACACAACGGCACATCCACATAGCTCAACTGGCTGTCGAGTTTGTAAGAGCGCGGAATCCCCTGCACCAGCAGCGCAATGAACTTCAACTCAGGCCGCCCGCCGAGGGCGTTGAGGATGACGATCCGCGCCCGTTCCCCGATCACCACTTTGCTGCCACATGCCGACTCAAAACTGAGTAACGGAATCTGCCGTTCCCGCCACGTCACCCGCCCCAAGTACCACGCAGGGGTGTCGAGGTCGAAGGCGCCGGGTTGGTAATCGATGAGTTCGGCGATGGCGACGTTGGGCAGGATCAGGTTGCGGTCGGCCAGGGGCAGCAGCAAACCGGTGAGGTTGCTGGAGCGGTGCTCATGCATGGGTTTTGCTCCAGCGGGCGATGCTATCGAGCAGCACCGATTCCTGATACGGCTTGCCGAGGTAGTCGTTGACGCCGATGGCCATGGCGCGGTCGCGGTGTTTTTGACCCGTGCGGGAGGTGATCATGATGATCGGCAGATGCTGCAAGCGTTCGTCGGCGCGCACTTGGGTCGCCACTTCGAAGCCGTCCATGCGTGGCATTTCGATGTCCAGCAGCATCAGGTCGGGCATGTGTTCTTCCAGCAGTAGCATGGCGTCGACACCGTCCTTGGCGGTCAGTACGTTCATGCCGTGGCGCTCCAGCAGACGGCTGGTGACCTTGCGCACAGTGACCGAATCATCGACCACCAGCACCAGCAACGGCCGTTGCGCCTCGGGCTCGACGTCCTGTGTCACCGGTCGTTGCGGCACCTGCGCTTGCATCGCGCGGATCGGCGCCAGCAAGTCGAGAATCAGCACCACCCGACCATCGCCGAGAATCGTCGCACCGGACAAACCCTGCACTGCGGCAAATTGCGGGCCGAGGCTTTTGACCACGATTTCCCGGGTGCCGGCCATGGCGTCCACCTGCACCGCAACGTGCCGTTCGTTGCACTGCACCAGCAACACCGGCAACGGCAGGCTCTGGCCCAGCAGTTTCGGGCGGGTACTGGTTTTCAGCAGATCGCCGAGGTAGCACAGCTCATAGCGTTGCCCGGCGTATTCGTAGCTCGGTGGATCGAGCCGGTAGTGCCCTTCGAGTTCGTTGGGCAGCACGCGAACGATGCCGTCGATGGTGTTCAAAGGGATCGCGTATTGATCCTCCCCGCATTGCACCATCAGCGCGCGGTTGACCGACACGGTGAACGGCAGGCGAATCCGGAAATGCACGCCCTGCCCCGACGTCGAGTCGATGCTCATGGTCCCGCCGAGCTGCCGGACTTCTTCGTGAACCACGTCCATGCCGACGCCACGCCCGGAGATCTGGGTGATTTTCTCGGCGGTGGAGAACCCCGGTTGCAGGATGAATTGCAGCACGTCGCGGTCGCTGATGTCGCTGTCCGGGGCGAGCAGCCCGCGCTTGATCGCCTTGCGCCGCACGGCGTCCAGCGGCACGCCGGCGCCGTCGTCGCAGATGTCGAAAATGATGTCGCCACCCTCTCGCGACAAGTCGAGGGTGATCTTGCCCTGGGCCGGTTTACCGGCCGCGATCCGCACCTCGGCCGATTCCAGCCCATGGTCGACGGCGTTGCGCAGCATGTGCTCCAGCGGCGCGGCCATGCGCTCGAGGACGTTGCGGTCCATCTCGCCTTCGGCGTTGCCAACGATGAACTCCACATCCTTGCCCAGTTCGCTGGAAACCTGACGCACGATGCGTTTCAAACGCGGCAGCATTCGTTCGAACGGCACCATGCGCGTGCGCATCAGGCCTTCCTGCAATTCGGTGTTGATGCGGCCCTGCTGTTGCAGCAGGTTTTCCGCATCCTGATTGCGCCGATCGAGGGTTTCCTTGAGGTCGAGCAGGTCGGAGGCGGACTCGAACAATGCCCGCGACAGCTGTTGCAACTGCGAGTGACGGTCCATCTCCAGCGGGTCGAACTCTTCATAACCCAGGCGCTCGGCCTCGACTTGCTGACGGCTGAGAATCCGTCCCTGGGTTTCGGTATCGAGGCGGCGCAACTGGTCGCGCATGCGCTCGATGGTGGTTTCCATTTCGCTCAGGGCCACCCGCGCATCGTTGACCTGTTGTTCGATACGGCCACGGAAGATCGAAGTCTCCCCGGCCAGGTTGACCAGGTCGTCGAGCAACTCCGCCGAGACTTTGACCGTGTCGGCGCCTTCGGGTTGCAACGCGGCTGGCTCGGCTTTGGGCGCTGCGGGCATCGCCACCGGTGTCGGTGTTTCGGGCACCGCCGGGTGGCTGAAATTCTTGATCGCCTCGATCAGCTGATCGGCCGGTGGAAGTGGCTGACCGGCGCGGGTGGCGTCGAGCATCTGCGCCAGTCGGTCATGGCTGCTTTGCAACAGCGTGAACAGCGCCGCGGTCGGTTGCAGCGCGCCAGCGGACAAGCCTTCGTAGAGGAATTCCAGCTCATGGGCCAGGTCGCCGATCGGCGCGATTTCCACCATTCGCGCGCCACCCTTGAGGGTATGCAGGTCGCGCAGCAGGGTTTCCACTTCCTGACGATTCGAAGGCTCGGCCTGCCAGCGCAACAGCGCCGCGCCGGAGTTTTCGATGATGTCGAAACCTTCTTCGAGGAAGATTTCCAGAAGTTCGGGATCATGCCCCGGCGAGTCGTTGCTGGCCGCCGGTTCGATCACCTCGGCACTGCCGGCATTACCCAGACGAAACTCACGAATGGCCTCGATTAATTCGCCCGGATCGCCCAACGGACGGTTGTGCTGCAACTGTTCGAGGAACACGGCCAGTCGGTCATGGCTCTGTTGCAGCAACTGCGCCAGCGCTTCGCTGTGGCAGTAACGGCGGTCCACCAGGCCTTCATAAAGGCTTTCCAGCTCATGGGCCAGATCGCCGACCGGCTCGACCTCGGCCATCCGCGCACCGCCCTTGAGGGTGTGCAAATCGCGCTGTAAAGACAGTAGCGGCGCGGCGTTTTCCGGGTCGCTCAACCAGCGTTGCAAGGCCTGGCCGGCGCTTTCAAGGATATCCACCGCTTCCTCAAGAAAGATCGAAACGATTTCGTCGTCCAGATCCACCTCAGTCGCGGCCTGCTCCAGCTCGGCCGTGGCGCCGCCCAGTTCTCGAATACTCAGGGTGCGGCTGCCATCACTGCGAATCAGGCCCATGGCGGATGGGTCGAGACTCTCATCCAGCAAGTCGCGCAAGGCCCGCACCCGCTGCGGTTGCGCAGTGACTTCCTGGCCGGCAGCCAGTTCATCGAGCATGTTGATCAGCGCTTCGTGGGCACTTTGTGCTTCGTGGAAAAACCTGTCGCTGACCGCCAGGCTGCTTTCTTCCACAGCGCCATAGAGATCGAGCAAGGCTTCACAGAGTTCATCCACCGGATGCAGGTCGGCCAGGTGCGCGCCTTCGCCGAGTGTCGTCAATTCGTCCAGCAGTGCGCTGAGTTCCTGGCGCTCGCCGGGATGCTGCTGCCAGCGCTGCAACAGGCTTTCGGCGTCCAGCAGGATGTCCATGCCCTGGGCGAGGAAGTTGTTGATCAGTTGCGGGTCGCGTTTGATCCGCAGCCCCGTGCCGGGCGCGCTCGACAGACTGTGCAGATGTTCGGCCAGCAATGTCCGGGTGCGTTCAATCAACGAACGGGCGCCGGGGATTTCGGCCAGCGGGTCGCTCTTGAGCTGTCGCAGCCCCAGGCGGAACAAGCCTTCGGCTTCCAGCAGCAACTCGACTTCGTCCAGGTCGAGGGCAATCCGGTGCGCCTTGTACTCCCGGGCCAGTTGATCCAGCGACGCCGCCAGCTCGGCAATCGGCAGCACGCCGGCCATCGACGCGCTGCCCTTGAGGGTGTGCAAGGCTCGCTGCAACTCGTCGCTGGCCTGCAGCGGTACGTGCTCGGCGGCCTGATCGAGGAAGCGATTGAGGCTGTGCAAATGGGTTTCGGCTTCGTTGCGGAAGATCTCCAGCAACAGCGGATCGAGCGCCGCGACATCCTGCGCGTCCTCATCGGACAGCGGTTCATAACCCTTGGCGAGGGCATGGGCGCGGGCGGCCAATTGATCGACATCGTTGCGCTGGCGCTGGGCGTTGGCGGCGAACTCGGCCACCAGTTCCGGCAGCAACTTCAGCGCGTCGCCCACCAGTTGCTGCACTGCAGGCAAAGGTGCAACGCTGTGTTCAAGCACGCGGTTGAGCAGGTTTTCCACCGCCCAGGCCAGCTCGCCCAGCACCAACGCGCGGACCATCCGGCCACTGCCCTTGAGGGTGTGGAAGGCGCGGCGTAATTCACTCAAAACCGATGTGCTGTCGGGATTGGCCGACCAGCGCGGCAGGTACTCCTGGAGGATTTCCAGAACCTCGTCGGTTTCTTCGAGGAAGACTTCCCGCAGTTCATCGTCCACCGGTTGTTCATCGGCGGGCGGCGGCAACAGACTACCGGGCATCGTCAGTGCCGGCGGGTTGACGGACGACACCGGGCTGGCCAGTACATCGGCCAACGACTGGACGGTTTCGGGGTCGTCCAGCTCCTGCATGTCCTGCATAACCAGGGCTTCACTGGGGCTGAGCACATCCTCAAGCTTCGGCACGTGCTGTTCGCTGGGGAAACAGCCGAGTGCGGCCAGGCCTTTTTCCGCAACGTCGAGCAGTTGTTCACCGGGCGCTTCGGGGTCGTCGCTGAGGCGCTCCAGGTAATACTCGATGCTGGTGATGACGTCAGCCAGGCTGTCCAGTTGCTGCCAGCCGGGCTGCCCCGGATCCACCAATAGATGCTCGCGGATGAAACCGTTACAGGCCTCGACCAGGCTCGCCGCGCGGGCCAACGGAATCATCGCCAGCGCACCGCGCACTTGGGTCAGCAATGCCGGCAACGGCTGCAAATGCTGACGGTCCCAGTCGGCATCGATGTAGTCGACGATCATGTCCTTGGCCTGCTGCAGGCAGATGCGCGCTTCCTTGATCACGATCTGGTGGATCTGCGTCAGGTCGGTGGTCGGCAGACGGCTGTCTTCCTGGCTTTCCGGCTCCACGGTGCCGACCATTCCGGCCAGGGTCGCTTCGACGTAGAGCAAGGCCCCGGCGACGTCCATGAGGGTCGCGTCGTTAGGTTCGCGCTGGCCCTGGGCGAGGCTCAGCACCACCGCCAGTTGATCGATGATGACCTTGCGCGGCTGGCCGAAACCGAGCACCGCCAGGGTGTCGGCGATTTGCCGCAGCGGCGCCAGCAGGCTTTCGAGGTCCGAGGTGCGCTGGCGGTCGCTGCGCACGAACAGGTCCAGGCGCTCCTTGACCCGCACCAGCTCTTCGCACAACGCCGCCAATACCGAACGCATGGCATCGCGATCAGGGCCGGCCAGCCTCGCCCGTTCTTCATCGACCATCGCACTGTCGGGTAGCGCGTCGTCCAGTGAGTAGCGATCTTTCATGGTCAGCATCTGCCCGGTGGGGTGTTCGGCCTTGGCAATATAGAACAACAAACTCTTGAGCAGCTCTGGCGGTGCCGGTTGATTGATCGCGGGCATGCCTTGCTCGAGCAGACGCTTGAGCTCTTTGTCGGCCTCCTTGAACAGGCTGCGCAACGCGGGGCTGTTGGCGATCGAGCCATTGCGCATGCCTTCGACCAGCGCCGAAGCGACGTGCCATAACGGGCTCAGCGGCGCATTGCCGCACAGCCCTTCAAGGCGTGCAAAAACCCTGGCCAGGTAAGCCAAGTGGGTTTCGTCATCCTGCTCGCGCAGCAAGCCGACCAGCGCCATCTGCAACATTTGCCGCAACTTGCGCAGCACATTCGGCAAGTCGGACGGCTCCAGCAGCGCCAGGGCCTCTTCGCTCAGGGGCGGCAGTTCCGGGAGTTGCGGGCTGAACAGGCTGGTTTCCGACAACAGGCTTTCGCCACGGGCACTGCGCAGATCGTTGATCAGCGGCAACACCACCAGCGGCAAGTCACGCCGGGCGCCCTGCACCCGGTCGAGGTAAGTCGGCAATTGTCCCAGGGCATGCAGCAGCAAACGAATGGCCTCGTCGCGATGGCTGATGCGGTTCTGCTGCAAGGCGCTGGTCAGTTGCTCGATCTCTTCGGCGAGCAGCGCCGCGCCGTAGAACTCGACCATCTGCAAACTGCCGTGCACCTGATGGACACAGGCCAGGCACTCACTCAGCGCGTGCGTCGCCTGCGGGTCGTCGATCAGGGTTTCGATCGCCCGATGAGCCTGCTTCAGCGTTTCGGCAATCTCGCCCTTGACCCATTCGAGGGCCACATAGTCGTGCCGATCACCCATAACTACTCCAATCAAATGCATACGCCCTGAGGCGGTTCAAGCGTTGTCCGCAGCTTGTGCAGGCTTGGCCGGCAAGGTGAAACCGGACACCGAACGCCGCAGCTGGCTGGCCATTTTCGCCAGGTTGCCAATGCTCTCGGCAGTGGCGGTGGAGCCGGACGAGGTCTGCGTGGTGATCTGCTGGATCACGTTCATCGTCAGGGAAATCTGGCCGGCCGAAGACGTCTGTTGCTGCGCGGCGTTGGAAATACTCTGGATCAATGCCGCGAGGGTCTTCGATACGCCTTCGATTTCTTCCAGGGCCACTCCGGCATCCTGCGCCAGACGCGCGCCGCGCACCACTTCGGTGGTGGTCTGCTCCATGGAAATCACCGCTTCGTTGGTGTCGGTCTGAATTGCCCGCACCAGCGTTTCGATCTGCCGGGTCGCCGCGGACGAGCGCTCGGCCAGCCGCTGTACTTCGTCGGCCACCACCGCAAAACCGCGCCCGGCGTCACCGGCCATGGACGCCTGAATGGCCGCGTTGAGGGCGAGGATGTTGGTCTGATCGGCAATGTCATCGATCAGGCTGACAATGTCGCCGATTTCCTGAGAAGACTCACCGAGGCGCTTGATGCGCTTGGCGGTGTCCTGGATCTGCTCGCGAATATTGTCCATGCCGTGGATGGTGTTGTGCACCACTTCGTTGCCCTTGTTGGCAATTTCCACCGAGCGCTCGGCCACCGCTGAGGATTCGGCGGCATTGGCCGAGACCTGATCGATGGACTCGGCCATGTCGTTGATCGCCATGGAGGCTTCGGAAATCTGCTGCGCCTGATGCTCCGAGGCCTGGGCCAGGTGCATCGCGGTGGCCTGGGTTTCCTGCACGGCGGCGGCGACCTGGCCGGCGGTGAGGTTGATGGTCGCCACCAGATCGCGCAACTGGTCGACGGAATAGTTGATCGAGTCGGCGATGGTCCCGGTGAAGTCTTCGGTCACCGAGGCGGTCACGGTCAGGTCACCGTCGGCCAGGTCTTCAATTTCGTCCAGCAGGCGCATGATCGCGCTCTGATTGCGCTCGTTCTTCTCAGCGGTTTCACGCAACTGACGGTTGGTTTCGCGCACCATCACCAGGCCAATGAGAATGATCGACATCAACGCGAGCAAACCCAGCACGTAGCCGCCGATGGTATCGGTGTTGCGCCCGCCGGCGAGGTTTTCGAAACGGCTGGCCAAGTGCGAAGCTTCATCGAGCAGGGTTTGCGACAGGGTAAAAATGTTGCTGGCCGATTCGCGGACCTTGAACAGCTCCGGCGAGGTTTCGAGGATTTCGTCCACCGAACCCGAGACGAATTCGAACAGTTCGGAAATCTCGGTCAACCGGGCACGGGCATCGCGGTCTTCGACCTGGCTGATTTTCAGCGCCGCATTGCCCTGAAGCATGCCGTTGAGCACCTGGCCAAAACGCGCCGCATCGCGACCGAAGGCGTCGGCGGCCTGCTGCGAGTTTTCGTCGCCGGACAGCACGGTGTTCACTGCACCGAGAATCCGCTCGGCCAGCAGCGACTGACGCTGGGCCATCGCCACCTGAGCGGCCGGGGCGCCACGTTGCAGGAGGGTTTCGACGACCTTTTCGTACTCGACCTGCAATTGCGGCACGGTTTCGGCCAGCGTCGCGGCGACTTGATGCAATGACAACACGGTCTGTTCGCTGGAGAGAATGGCGTCGGTGTTTTTCAGCAGCCGCTCCCAATCCAGCTGTACCGCGCGCATTTCCGGGCGCACGGTGGACGGTGCCGGCGGCAGGCCGGTGGAGGGATCGCCTTTCTTCAGATAGCCCCAACGCAGGGCGAAGTCGTTGCGCGCATCGCTGAGCAACTTGAACGCCGCGGCCTTGCCAGCGGCGGCTTCGGTGGCGTTCTTGGCGATGCGTTGCGACAGCACCCGCAGCTCACCGGCGTGGCCGATGTACTGCTTGTCGTAATTCGCCTGGGTGTTGAGGTACGCGAAGTTGGCGAACAGCAGCATGATGAAGATGATCAGCGCGATGAACAGCACGATGATCTGCGACCGGCTGCGCGACCCTTCCGGCGTACCTGCGTTTGCTTTAATCATCGGTCCTCGCCTGTCCTGCCCAATTCAACCTACTCCCCGGCTACAGCGCTACATTCATGAAACCTTGCGACTGCGCCAACGCAAACGGGCTGAACACCTGCCAATTCTGCTCACGCTGAAAGCGGCCTTTGACGAACGGCGCGATCGGCCCCTGCAGCTCGTCCATGGGCACCGGCTCCAGGCTGTCCTGGGCAAAGTGCTGCAAACCGAAGACCTCATCGACCAGCAACCCGGCGAACACGTCGTTGTGCTCCACCACCAGTATCCGCCGCTGCTTGCGCAGGGCCGACAGTTCATGGCCGGCCTCATAACCGTAAAAGAAGCCGTACACATCCATGATCGGCAGCAGCCGCCCACGCAGGTTCGCTACGCCCTTGACCCAGGGCTTGACCCCCGGCATTTGGGTAACGCGCGGTTCGTGCAGAACTTCGCTGACTTCGCCCATGGGCGCGACGTACCCGTGCTCGCCCAAGCGAAAACCGATGCCGCTCCAGCTGTCCTGTCGAGTCGGCTGGGACGGCAGGTCCGCCGCCAGCAGACGACAACGCTGATCAATCTGCAGCAGCAGTTCGAAGGCCGTCAGCGACTCGGTCATGGCCGGACGATCAACCGGCCAGCACGTTGTTCAGCGTCTTGATCAGGGTGTCTTCATCGACCGGTTTGGTCAGGTAGTCCTTGGCGCCCTGGCGCGTGCCCCAGACTTTGTCGGTTTCCTGATCCTTGGTGGTGATGATGATCACCGGGATGTGCCCGGTTTCCGGGTCTTTGGTCAGCTGACGGGTCGCCTGGAAACCATTGAGGCCGGGCATGACGATGTCCATCAGTACCGCGTCGGGTTTTTCCTGACGGGCCAGGGCCACGCCGTCGGCGCCGTTTTCGGCTTTCAACACTTCATGACCGTGCTTTTCGAGCATGCCGGTCAGTTTGTACATTTCGGTCGGCGAATCATCGACGATCAGAATACGTGCCATGGTCTTCCCCATTCTTGTCGACACCAGGCCCCATGGCCGAGCGTCACTGTGCGTGTCCTACTGCGGCGAAACGACAGCAAAGCCCGGTACGTGGGCCTGAATCGCGTTCAGCAGTTCTTCCTTGCTGAAAGGCTTGGTCAAAAACTGGTCGGAGCCGACGATCCGCCCCTTGGCCTTGTCGAACAACCCGTCCCTGGACGACAGCATAATCACTGGCGTGGACTTGAACGCACTGTTGTTCTTGATCAACGCGCAGGTCTGATAGCCATCCAGACGCGGCATCATGATGTCGACAAAGATGATGCCTGGGTGATTGTCGGCAATCTTGGCCAGGGCATCGAAACCATCGATTGCGGTGATGACTTCACAGCCCACGTTTTTCAACAGCGTTTCGGCGGTGCGACGAATCGTTTTCGAATCATCGATCACCATGACCTTCAAGGCGCTGGAATGCTGTTCCATAGGGGCTCTACCGTCGCCTTTGTGAATCAATTTGTCCGTTTGCGGCCCGAAACCCTTGATACTCAAGGGCCAAGACGGCATGGCAGCCTTTTTAGCACAGTCTCCCCGTCCAATCTATCGGGTGACCTGTGCGGTGGTTTTTCCTTGACCGGGAACCCACTCAGCGCCACTCTGACGCCACTTTTTCATCGCACTTTCCACCCCAATTTCGAGGAAAACCCCATGAGCGTTCGCGTCGGGATTGTCATGGATCCTATCGCCAGCATCTCCTATAAAAAGGATAGCTCGCTGGCCATGCTGTTGGCCGCGCAAAAGCGTGGCTGGGAACTGTTCTATATGGAACAGCGCGATTTGTATCAGGCCGAGGGCCAGGCGCGCGCGCGGATGCGTCCGCTGAAAGTCTTCGCCGACCCGCACAAGTGGTTCGAGCTGGGCGCCGAATCCGACGCACTGCTGAGTGACCTGGACGTGATCCTGATGCGCAAAGATCCGCCGTTCGACATGGAGTTCGTCTACTCCACTTACCTGCTGGAGCAAGCCGAGAACGCCGGCGTGCTGGTGGTCAACAAGCCGCAAAGCCTGCGTGACTGCAACGAGAAACTGTTCGCCACGCTGTTCCCGCAGTGCACGCCGCCGACCATCGTCAGCCGTCGCCCGGACGTGTTGCGTGAATTCGCCGACCATCACGGTGACGTGATCCTCAAGCCGCTGGACGGCATGGGCGGTTCGTCGATCTTCCGTCACACCGCGGGCCACCCGAACCTGTCGGTGATCCTCGAAACCCTGACCCTGCATGGCAAGCAGCAGATCATGATCCAGGGCTACCTGCCGGCGATCGTTGATGGCGACAAGCGCATCCTGATGATCGACGGCGAGCCTGTGGATTATTGCCTGGCGCGGATTCCGGCAGCAGGCGAAACCCGTGGCAACCTCGCCGCCGGTGGCCGTGGCGAAGCCCGACCGCTGACCGAGAAAGATCGCTGGATCGCCGCGCAAGTCGGCCCGACCCTGCGCGAGAAGGGCTTGCTGTTCGTCGGTCTCGACGTGATCGGTGAGCACCTGACCGAAATCAACGTCACCAGCCCGACCTGCATTCGCGAGATCGATAACGCGTTCGGCACCGACATCGGCGGCCAGTTGATGGATGCCATCGATCAGAAGCTCAAGGCTCGTTGATCGAGAACAGCCAAGAGACAACCAACATTGCGTTATCATCGCCGGCCTGTAAAAAACGCGATGTTGGTTTTCTTGTCATGACACTCCCGTCCGATCTGCCCCCTGAACTCGCCCATCGTGGCGTGCGCCCGGCCGATCGCCTCGGTTTTACCCTGTTTCTCGCGGCGCTGATTCACCTGGCCTTGCTGTTGGGCGTCGGGTTCACCATGGTCGAACCCAAGCAAATCAGCAAAACCCTGGAAATCACCCTCGCCACCTTCAAAAGCGAAACCAAGCCGAAAAAAGCCGATTTCCTCGCTCAAGAGAGTCAGCAAGGCAGCGGCACCCTGGATAAAAAGGCCATTCCAAAGACCACCGAGGTCGCGCCCTTCCAGGACAACAAGGTGCAGACGGTCACTCCGCCGCCAACCGCCAAACCCCAAGTGCAGGAAGCCGCGCCCAAGGCCGCCGTGACGACGGTCGCGCCGAAGCCGAAAAAAGCCGCGACCAAGCAGGAAGACGTCAAGACCGAGACCAAGCCCAAGGTCGAAGCACCGACCTTCGACAGCTCACAGTTGTCCAGCGACATCGCCAGCCTGGAAGCGGAACTGGCCAACGAGCAACAGCTGTACGCCAAGCGCCCGCGCATCCACCGCTTGAGCGCCGCGTCGACCATGCGCGACAAGGGTGCCTGGTACAAGGATGAATGGCGCAAGAAGGTCGAGCGCATCGGCAACCTCAACTACCCCGACGAGGCCCGACGCAAACAGATTTATGGCAATTTGCGCCTGATGGTCTCGATCAACCGCGACGGCTCGCTGTATGAAGTGTTGGTGCTGGAATCGTCCGGCCAACCGCTGCTGGATCAGGCGGCGCAGCGCATCGTGCGGCTGGCCGCGCCGTTCGCACCGTTTACCGGGGATCTGTCGGACATCGACCGCCTGGAAATCATCCGCACCTGGAGGTTTGCGCGCGGGGACCGGTTGTCCAGTAATTAGCCGGAAGATTTGCAGTGATCGAGCCAATGCCTTCGCGGGCAAGCCCGGATCAAAAAGACACCTGCACAGGCATTTCCTGTGCATCCTCAGCTTGTCAGTTCGCCCCTCCAACGCCACACTAGCGCTCATGAAGAACGTCAGCCCCAGCTACCTCAAGCATCACTTCCTGATCGCCATGCCCCACATGGCCGACCCGAACTTTGCGCACACCTTGACCTACATCGTCGAGCACACGGCCAATGGTGCCATGGGGCTGGTGGTCAACCGTCCGCAGGACCTGAACCTGGCCGATATCCTCGAGCAATTGCGCCCCGATATCGAACCGCCAGTGCTCTGCCAGCACGTGCCGATTTTTATCGGCGGCCCGGTGCAAACCGATCGCGGCTTTGTCCTGCACCCGTCGGGAAAAACCTATCAGGCTACCGTTGATCTGGATGGCGAGTTGTCGCTGTCGACCTCCCAGGACGTGCTGTTCGCCATCGCCGATGGCGTCGGCCCCGCGAAAAGTGTGATCACCCTCGGCTATGCCGGTTGGGAAGCCGGGCAACTGGAAGCCGAACTGGCCGACAACGCCTGGCTGACTTGCCCGTTCCATGCCGACATCCTGTTCAACACCAGCAGCGAGTTACGTCTCGAAGCGGCGGCCAAGCACCTGGGTATCAACCTCAGCCTGCTCACCAGCCAGGCGGGGCACGCCTGATGGCCCTGCGGCTGATTCTGGGTTTCGACTACGGCACCAAGCAGATCGGCGTTGCGGTCGGCCAGGTGATTACCGGCCAGGCCCGCGAGCTGTGCACCTTGAAGGCACAAAATGGCATTCCCGACTGGAATCAGGTCGAAGCCCTGATCAAAGAGTGGAAACCCGACGCCGTGGTGGTCGGCCTGCCGTTGAACATGGACGGCACGCCCAGCGACATGTGCCTGCGGGCCGAAAAATTCGCCCGGCGCCTGAACGGCCGCTACAACCTGCCCTTCTATACTCACGACGAACGCCTGACCACCTTCGAGGCCAAAGGCGAACGCCTGGTCCGTGGCGGCCAGAAGGGCAGTTACCGCGACAACCCGGTCGATGCCATCGCCGCCGCCCTGCTACTGCAAGGCTGGCTCGACGAAAACACCGCACTGTTCGAATCCTCAAGCACCTGATCCTGACGAGTCGCTGCGCGTCTCTTTTAGCTACAACCCGAGCCCCCACCCAGGCGCTCTACCCCAAAAGCAGGGCTCGGGACCAAGAAGGAGCAAACCATGAGCCTGCCTAATCCCGCCGAACTGATCAGCCAGATGGCGATCCGTCTCAAGGCTTACCTGGAAAACCGTGGCATCAGCGAACCGCGTTATATCGGTATTCGGACCGGTGGCATCTGGGTCGCTCAGGCGTTGCTCAAGGAGTTGGGCAGCGACGCGCCGCTGGGCACCCTTGATGTGTCCTTCTACCGCGACGACTTCAGCCAGAGCGGCCTGCACCCGCAAGTACGCCCTTCGGCGCTGCCCTTCGAGATCGAAGGCCAGCATCTGGTGCTGATCGACGACGTACTGATGAGTGGTCGGACCATCCGCGCCGCGATGAACGAACTGTTCGACTACGGCCGCCCGGCCAGCGTGACGCTGGTGTGCCTGCTGGACCTGGACGCCGCTGAGCTGCCGATCCGCCCGAATATAGTCGGAGCGACCCTGTCACTGGCGGCCCACGAACGGGTGAAGTTGTCCGGTCCGGAACTCAAGCTCGAACTGCAAGACCTCGCCCTTTAATTCGCCCTATTGAGAGTCCCCCTCGCGATGACGCCTCTAGAAACCAAGCGCCCGCTGCAGCTCAATGATCAGGGCCAGCTACGCCACTTCCTCTCGCTCGACGGTTTGCGCCGCGAGCTGCTGACGGAAATCCTCGACACCGCCGACTCGTTCCTCGAAGTCGGCGCCCGGGCGGTGAAGAAAGTCCCGTTGTTGCGCGGCAAGACCGTGTGCAATGTGTTCTTCGAGAACTCCACCCGCACCCGCACCACCTTCGAACTGGCGGCCCAGCGGCTGTCGGCCGACGTGATCACCCTGAACGTGTCCACGTCATCGGCGAGCAAGGGCGAAACCCTGCTCGACACCCTGCGCAACCTCGAAGCCATGGCCGCCGACATGTTCGTCGTGCGTCACGGTGATTCTGGCGCGGCGCACTTCATTGCCGAACATGTCTGCCCGCAAGTGGCGATCATCAACGGTGGCGACGGCCGTCACGCGCACCCGACCCAGGGCATGCTCGACATGCTCACCATTCGTCGGCACAAGGGTGGCTTCGAAAACCTCTCAGTGGCCATCGTCGGCGACATCCTGCACTCGCGGGTGGCGCGCTCGAACATGCTGGCCCTGAAAACCCTCGGCTGCCCGGACATCCGCGTGATCGCGCCGAAAACCCTGCTGCCGATCGGCATCGAGCAATACGGTGTGAAGGTCTACACAGACATGACCGAAGGCCTGAAAGACGTCGACGTGGTGATCATGCTGCGCTTGCAGCGTGAGCGCATGACCGGCGGCCTGCTGCCGAGCGAAGGCGAGTTCTACCGCCTGTTCGGCCTGACCACCGCGCGCCTGGCCGGTGCCAAACCCGATGCCATCGTGATGCACCCTGGGCCGATCAACCGTGGGGTGGAAATTGAGTCGGCGGTGGCCGACGGTCCGCACTCGGTGATCCTCAACCAGGTGACCTACGGCATCGCGATTCGTATGGCCGTGCTGTCCATGGCCATGAGCGGGCAAACAGCCCAGCGCCAATTCGAGCAGGAGAACGCCCAGTGAAGCTCAGCATTCTCGGCGCACGCGTTATCGATCCGGCCAGCGGCCTGGATCAAGTGACTGACATCCATGTTGAAGCCTGCAAGATCGTCGCCCTTGGCGCCGCTCCGGCCGGTTTTGTTGCCGTCGACACCATCGACGCCAAGGGCCTGGTGGCCGCCCCGGGCCTGGTTGACCTGAACGTTGCCCTGCGCGAGCCGGGCTACAGCCGCAAAGGCTCGATCGCCAGCGAAACCCGCGCAGCTGCCGCCGGCGGCGTGACCAGCCTGTGCTGCCCGCCGAAAACCAAACCGGTGCTGGACACCTCGGCCGTGGCCGAATTGATCCTCGACCGTGCTCGTGAGGCCGGCAACACCAAAGTCTTCCCGATCGGCGCCCTGAGCAAAGGCCTGGACGGCGAGCAGCTGGCCGAACTGGTCGCCTTGCGCGATGCCGGCTGCGTGGCTTTCGGCAATGGCCTGGAGAGCTTCCGCAACACCCGCACCCTGTGCCGGGCGCTGGAGTACGCGGCGACGTTCGACCTGACGGTGATTTTCAACTCGCAGGATCACGACTTGGCCGAAGGTGGCCTGGCCCATGAAGGCCCGACCGCAAGCTTCCTCGGTCTGCCGGGCATTCCGGAAACCGCCGAAACCGTGGCCCTGGCCCGGGATCTGCTGCTGGTCGAGCAAAGCGGCGTACGTGCGCACTTCAGCCAGCTCACCAGCGCGCGCGGCGTAGCGCTGATCGCTCAGGCCCAGGCTCGCGGGCTGAAGGTCACGGCGGATGTGGCGTTGTATCAACTGATCCTCACCGACGAAGCGCTGATCGACTTCAGCAGCCTCTATCACGTCCAGCCGCCGCTGCGCACCCGCGCCGACCGCGACGGCCTGCGGGCAGCGGTGAAGTCCGGTGTGGTATCCGCCATCTCCAGCCATCACCAGCCCCATGAGCGCGACGCCAAGCTGGCCCCATTCGGTGCGACCGAACCGGGCATCAGCAGCGTTGAACTGCTGCTGCCGCTGGCGATGACCTTGGTGGAAGACGGTTTGCTCGACCTGCCGACGCTGTTGGCACGCCTGAGTGCCGGCCCTGCCGAGGCGTTGCGCCTGCCGGCAGGGAAATTGGCAGTAGGTGGCGCGGCAGACATCGTGCTGTTTGACCCGACGGCCTCGACCGTGGCCGGTGAAACCTGGCTGTCCAAGGGCGAAAACTGCCCGTTCATTGGCCACAGCCTGCCGGGCGTAGTGCGTTACACCCTGGTGGATGGGCGGATCAGCCACCAGGCGTAGAACCCTGTGGTGAGGGAGCTTGCTCCCTCACCACAACTTACTGGAAGGCGCCTCTGTTCTGCGCGTTACGAATTGAAATCTGATCGTTCAGCGTCCAGAAGTCATACAACACCCCCAGAAAGAACAACCCACCCGTGACAAGGTACAGCAACCCGCTGATCCACTTCCCCTGATACATCCGGTGTACGCCGAATACCCCAAGGAACGTCAGCAGAATCCACGCGACGTTGTATTCGATGGGGCCGGCGGTAAAGCGCAGGTCTGCTTCACGATCCATGGCCGGAATCAGGAACACGTCGATCAACCAGCCAATACCCAGCAAGCCCAAGGTCAAAAACCAGATCGTCCCGGTCACTGGTCTGCCGTAATAGAAGCGGTGAGCCCCGGTAAAACCGAAAATCCACAGCAGGTAACCGATCACTTTGCTGTGCGTGTCTTGTTGTGAAACGGGTTGTCGATAGGTGTTCATGGATGACCTCGATTCACGCGATAGAGAAATATTCTTGAATTCTTTGTGACTTTTTTACAGGCAGCCGACATACGGCAAATGCTACCTTCACTTCCATCAAAGCCCTGTACCGCCTGACTTGTGTCAGACAATTGCGTCCTTTTTCCGCTTATTTGGTTCCGTTGACCCCAAGGTTGAATCGACCAACGGCCTCGGAAGGGACAAAAAAGCTGTTATAAAGTTGCGCGCTAACCCATACGAGCCTTGCCTAATGCGTCCATTTTTCAAGACATGGCTAACCATTTGCCTATTATTGCCCCTGGCCGCCCACGCCACCAATCGTGAGCAACGTCTTCCGAACGTTAATGGTTACACCCCAAAATCCCATGTTTCTGCTCCTTCGAGCAAAAACCAACAGACGGTAAAACGCTCTACCCAACTGAGCCGCGCCAACGGCAAGCTGGTTCAGCCGATGGCGACCAAGGAAAGCAGCAACGTGTTGAGCCGCGCGGTAAACGTGCTCGGCACACCTTATCGTTGGGGTGGCAGCAGCCCAAGTAAAGGGTTCGATTGCAGCGGCCTGGTGAAATACGCGTTCAACGACGCCACCTTCGACCTGCCACGCACCTCCAATGCCATGGCCAGCGGCCACGGTGAGAAAGTCGATCGCAACGAACTGAAGCCAGGCGACCTGATTTTCTTCAACATCAAGAGCCGCCGGGTCAACCATGTGGCCATCTACCTGGGCAACGACCGCTTCATCCACGCACCACGCCGTGGCAAGTCGGTAAGCATCGACACCCTGAAGAAGCCGTATTGGGATAACCACTATGTGGTTGCCAAGCGGGTTCTGCCGAAAGAACCGAATCAACTGCGCGTCGTACAGCGCTGATCCGATTGTGGCGAGGGGGCTTGCCCCCGTTGGGCCGCGGAGCGGCCCCAAAACCTGCCACCAAGCGTTACTAGAAAGACCGCGTCGCCCGAGTTTGCGACTGCTTCGCAGCCGAACGGGGGCAAGCCCCCTCGCCACAGGTCGCGCTCCAACCCTCAAAAATTATCCGGCGACCGCGCCTTCTCCCGCGCATGCTCGCGACTGATCACACCCTTGGTCACCAGATCCTTCAGGCACATATCCAGCGTCTGCATCCCCAGCGACCCACCGGTCTGAATCGACGAGTACATCTGCGCCACCTTGTCTTCACGGATCAGGTTACGGATCGCCGAGGTGCCGAGCATGATTTCGTGGGCGGCAATCCGCCCGCCGCCGATTTTCTTGATCAGTGTCTGGGACACCACCGCCAGCAACGACTCGGAGAGCATCGAGCGCACCATCGATTTCTCGTCACCCGGAAACACGTCCACCACCCGGTCGATGGTTTTCGCCGCCGAGGTGGTGTGTAGCGTGCCGAATACCAGGTGGCCGGTCTCGGCGGCGGTCAATGCCAGCCGAATAGTCTCCAGGTCACGCATTTCCCCCACCAGAATCACGTCCGGGTCTTCACGCAGGGCCGAGCGCAGGGCCGTGGCGAAGCTGCGGGTATCGCGATGGACTTCACGCTGATTGATCAGGCATTTGCGCGATTCGTGGACGAACTCGATGGGGTCTTCGATGGTGAGGATGTGGTGATGGCGATGGTTGTTCAGGTAATCGATCATCGCCGCCAGCGTGGTGGACTTGCCGGAGCCGGTCGGGCCGGTCACCAGCACCAGGCCCCGGGGCGCTTCGGTAATCTTGCGAAACACGTCCCCCATGCCCAGATCGTCCATGCTCAGGACCTTCGACGGAATGGTCCGGAACACCGCGCCCGCGCCACGATTCTGGTTGAAGGCATTGACCCGGAAACGCGCCACGCCGGGCACTTCGAAGGAAAAGTCGGTTTCAAGATGCTTCTCGAAGTCCACCCGCTGGAGGTCGTTCATGATGTCGTAGATCAGGTCATGCACTTCCTTGTGGTCCAGGGCCGGCAAGTTGATGCGTCGCACATCGCCATCGACACGGATCATCGGTGGCAGGCCGGCGGACAGGTGCAGGTCGGACGCGCCTTGTTTGGCGCTGAAAGCCAGCAGCTCAGTGATATCCATAGCGCTCCTCAATTCCAGTAGAATGCCGCGAACCTTCAGACCGCTGGCGCCTCTTGATGTCCACGATAGCAGACAACACTCTTCAGGTTAGTTCACGCATCCAGGCAGCAGCCAAAGCCGCCCACCGCGATGAGAACAGCATCCAGCTATTGGCCGTGAGCAAAACCAAGCCCGCCGAGGCCCTGCGTGAAGCCTATGCCGCCGGGATCCGCGACTTTGGCGAAAACTACCTGCAGGAAGCCTTGGGCAAACAGCTCGAATTGGCCGACCTGCCCTTGATCTGGCACTTCATCGGCCCCATTCAATCGAACAAGACTCGCGCTATCGCCGAGCACTTCGACTGGGTGCACTCCGTGGATCGTTTGAAAATCGCACAACGCCTGTCCGAACAGCGCCCTGCCGATTTGCCGCCCTTGAACATCTGCATCCAGGTCAACGTCAGTGGTGAAGCCAGCAAATCCGGCTGCACCCCGGCCGACCTGCCCGCCCTGGCCGATGCCATCAGTGCGCTGCCGCGTTTGAAATTGCGCGGACTGATGGCGATTCCCGAGCCGACTGAAGATCGCGCCGCCCAGGACGCCGCCTTTGCTGCCGTGCAGAGCCTGCAAGCCAGCCTGAACCTGCCACTCGACACACTTTCCATGGGCATGAGCCACGACCTCGAGTCGGCCATCGCCCAGGGTGCCACTTGGGTCCGCATCGGTACGGCCCTGTTTGGCGCCCGCGATTACAGTCGACCATGAACATGGCTGACTCACCTCTCTATAAGGACCTGACATGAGCAAGACTCGTATTGCCTTTATCGGAGCCGGCAACATGGCCGCCAGCCTGATCGGCGGCCTGCGCGCCAAAGGTCTGGACGCCGCGCAGATCCGCGCCAGCGATCCGGGCGAAGAAACCCGTGCCCGCGTGAAAGCCGAACACGGCATCGAAGTGTTTGCCGACAACGCCCAAGCCATTGAGGGCGTGGACGTGGTCGTGCTGGCGGTCAAGCCACAGGCGATGAAAGCCGTTTGCGAAGCCATTCGCCCAAGCCTTAAGCCGAACCAGCTGCTGGTGTCGATTGCGGCCGGCATCACCTGCGCCAGCATGAACAATTGGCTGGGTGCCCAGCCCATCGTGCGCTGCATGCCCAACACCCCGGCGCTGGTGCGCCAGGGCGTGAGCGGTTTGTACGCCACGGCCCAAGTGAGCGCCGAGCAACGCCAGCAGGCGCAAGAGCTGCTGTCGGCAGTCGGCATCGCTTTGTGGCTGGACGAAGAACAGCAACTGGACGCGGTCACCGCCGTTTCCGGCTCTGGCCCTGCGTATTTCTTCCTGCTGATCGAAGCCATGACCGCCGCTGGCGTGAAGCTCGGCCTGCCACCCGAAATCGCTGCACAACTGACCGTGCAAACCGCGCTGGGCGCTGCACACATGGCAGTCGCCAGCGATGTCGACGCCGCTGAACTGCGTCGCCGCGTGACCTCGCCTGCGGGCACCACCGAAGCGGCGATCAAATCGTTCCAGGCCGGCGGCTTCGAAGCCCTGGTGGAAAAAGCACTCGGCGCCGCCGCGCACCGCTCGGCCGAGATGGCCGAACAACTGGGCAAATAAGGAGCCTTACATGATTGGATTGAACACTGCGGCGATTTACGTGCTGCAAACCCTCGGCAGTCTGTACCTGCTGATCGTGCTGCTGCGTTTCGTGCTGCAACTGGTGCGCGCAAACTTCTACAACCCGCTGTGCCAGTTCGCCGTGAAAGCCACCCAGCCACTGCTCAAGCCACTGCGCCGGATCATCCCGAGCCTGTTCGGCCTGGACATGTCCTCGCTGGTGTTGGCAATCCTCGTGCAACTGGCGTTGATGGCCCTGACCCTGCTGCTGACCTTCGGCACCACCGGTAACCCGCTGCAATTGCTGATCTGGTCGCTGATCGGCGTAACGGCGCTGTTCCTGAATATCTTCTTCTATGCCCTGATCATCAGCGTGATCCTGTCCTGGGTCGCGCCGGGCAGCCACAACCCCGGCGCCGAGCTGGTGAACCAGATCTGCGAGCCGGCCCTGGCGCCGTTCCGCAAGATTCTGCCAAACCTCGGCGGCCTGGATATCTCGCCGATCCTGGCGTTCATGGTGCTCAAGCTGATCGACATGCTGGTGATCAACAACCTCGCAGCCTTGACCATGATGCCGCAGATCCTGCGCTTGCTGATCTGATCCGGTGAGCTACTTTCGCTGGGACGGTGATGACCTGATTCTGGAATGTCACCTGCAACCTGCGGCCCGCAGCGATGATTTCTGCGGACTGCACGGTGATCGCCTGAAGATCCGTCTGACGGCGCCGCCGGTCGAGGGCAAGGCCAATGCGTACCTGATGGCGTTTCTGGCCAAGGCGTTCGGGGTTTCCAAGAGCCAGGTCAGCCTGATCAGCGGCGAGTTGAACCGGCAGAAGCGGGTGCGGATCTGTTCGCCGAAGAAGCTGCCGGATTTGCTGGATCTGGTGCGCCCGGCCTGACCTCAATGTGGCGAGGGAAAATCAGGCCCGGCCTTTGCTTGCCGCTAGCCACAGCGGTCTTTAGACTTACGCCTCATTTCAATGAGAGCAGGGTCGATGCCAGCTGCCTTCCCCCCCGATTCTGTTGGTCTGGTGACGCCGCAAGTGGCGCACTTCAGTGAACCCCTGGCCCTGGCCTGCGGTCGTTCGCTGCCCGCTTATGACCTGATCTATGAAACCTATGGCACGCTGAACGCCACGGCGAGCAATGCCGTGCTGATCTGCCATGCCTTGTCCGGTCACCATCACGCCGCCGGCTTCCACAGCCCCGACGACCGCAAACCCGGTTGGTGGGACAGCTGCATCGGCCCCGGCAAACCGATCGACACCCGCAAATTCTTCGTGGTCAGCCTGAACAACCTCGGCGGTTGCAACGGCTCCACCGGCCCCAGCAGCGTCAATCCGGAAACCGGCAAGCCGTTCGGCGCCGACTTCCCGGTACTGACCGTGGAAGACTGGGTGCACAGCCAGGCACGCCTGGCCGACCTGCTCGGTATCGGCCAATGGGCGGCGGTGATCGGCGGCAGCCTGGGCGGCATGCAGGCCTTGCAGTGGACCATCACCTACCCGGATCGCGTGCGGCACTGCCTGGCGATCGCCTCGGCACCGAAACTGTCGGCGCAGAACATCGCGTTCAACGAAGTCGCACGCCAGGCGATTCTTACCGACCCGGAGTTCCACGGCGGTTCATTCCAGGAATACGGGGTGATCCCCAAGCGCGGGCTGATGCTGGCGCGAATGGTCGGGCACATCACGTACCTGTCCGATGACTCCATGGGCGAAAAATTCGGCCGCGGTCTGAAGAGCGAAAAGCTCAACTACGACTTCCACAGTGTCGAGTTCCAGGTCGAAAGCTACCTGCGCTATCAGGGTGAAGAGTTTTCCGGGCGTTTCGACGCCAACACCTATCTGCTGATGACCAAGGCGCTGGACTACTTCGACCCTGCGGCGAACTTCGACGATGACCTGGCGAAAACCTTCGAAGGCGCGAAAGCCAAGTTCTGCGTGATGTCCTTCACCACCGACTGGCGTTTCTCCCCTGCCCGCTCGCGGGAGCTGGTGGACGCGCTGATGGCGGCCAGGAAAGACGTCTGCTATCTGGAGATCGATGCTCCGCAAGGCCATGATGCCTTCCTGATTCCGATCCCGCGTTACTTGCAGGCCTTCAGCAATTACATGAACCGCATATCGCTTTGAGGAAGACATGAGAGCCGATCTGGAAATCATCCAGGAATGGATCCCCGCCGGCAGCCGCGTGCTCGACCTCGGCTGCGGTGACGGCGAGCTGCTGACCTGGCTGCGTGACCACAAGCAGGTCACCGGCTATGGCCTGGAAAACGACCCGGACAACATTGCCGAGTGCGTCGCCAAAGGCATCAACGTCATCGAGCAGGACCTGGACAAGGGCCTGGGCAACTTTGCCAGCAACAGTTTCGACATCGTGGTCATGACCCAGGCCCTGCAAGCCGTGCATTACCCGGACAAGATCCTCGACGAAATGCTGCGGGTCGGTCGCCAGTGCATCATCACCTTCCCCAACTTCGGCCACTGGCGCTGCCGCTGGTACCTGGCGAGCAAGGGCCGGATGCCGGTTTCGGAGTTTCTGCCGTACACCTGGTACAACACGCCAAACATTCACTTCTGCACCTTCGAAGACTTTGAAGCGCTGTGTCGCGAACGTGAAGCCAAGGTCATTGATCGACTTGCCGTGGATCAACAGCATCGACACGGGTGGGCCAGTAAGCTATGGCCTAATCTGTTAGGTGAGATCGGTATCTATCGCGTCAGCAGCCCCGGTCTGCCGGACCACAAGGTCGCGGTCTGAATCACGACACTTCGAGGAGAACGATCATGGGTCGTCTAGCGCTGTTTGTACTTACTGCCTGCCTGAGCGTCACCGCCATGGCCGCCGACGTCATCAAAAGCGAACGCCAGGAAACATTTGGCGATGTGACAGTGCACTACAACACCTTCAACTCGACTTATCTGACACCGGACATCGCCAAGGCTGCCGAGCTGATCCGCAGCAAGAACCAGGGCGTGATCAACGTCTCGGTGATCAAGGACGGCAAACCGCAAACCGCACAAGTCAGCGGGACGGTCAAAGACCTGACCAGCCAAAGCGTCCCATTGCAGTTCAAACAGATCACCGAAACCGGCGCGGTCTACTACATCGCCCAGTATCCGGTGCCACAGCAGGAAATCCGCACCTTTGAAATCAAGGTGCAGACCGGTGACAAAATCAACACCATCAATTTCAACCAAGAGCTCTTCCCCGGCGAATGATCAATTTCACGCAACTCGTACTGGCCAGCCATAACGCCGGCAAACTCAAGGAACTCCAGGCCATGCTGGGCGAATCGGTGCACTTGCGCTCGATCGGCGAGTTCAGCAGCGTCGAGCCTGAAGAAACCGGCCTGTCGTTCGTCGAAAACGCCATTCTCAAGGCCCGCAATGCCTCGCGTATTTCCGGCCTGCCGGCCTTGGCCGACGATTCGGGGCTGGCGGTGGATTTCCTCGGCGGAGCGCCGGGTATCTATTCGGCCCGTTATGCCGACGGCAAGGGCGATGCGGCGAATAACGCCAAACTGCTCGACGTCATGAAAGACGTGCCGCAAGCCGAGCGCGGCGCGCAATTCGTCTGCGTGTTGGCGCTGGTGCGTCATGCCGACGATCCGTTGCCAATCCTTTGCGAAGGCCTGTGGCATGGGCGCATCCTGACCCAGGCCAGCGGTGAGCACGGTTTTGGCTACGATCCGCTGTTCTGGGTGCCGGAGCGCGAGTGCTCCAGCGCCGAGCTTAAGCCCAGCGACAAGAACCAGATCAGTCACCGCGCCCGTGCAATGGATCTGCTGCGCCAGCGTCTGGGCTTGAAATGACCATTGAATCGTCCGCGTCGCCGCTGATCTTCGGCGGCGCGCAATCGCCTCGGGCCGCTTTGCCTGTGCTGCCGCCCTTGGCGCTGTACATCCACATCCCGTGGTGTGTACGCAAATGCCCTTATTGCGACTTCAACTCCCACACCGCCAGCCCGGTGCTGCCGGAACAAGAGTATGTGGACGCCCTGCTCTCCGACCTCGATCAGGACCTGCATGCGGTCTATGGCCGCGAACTGAGCTCGATCTTCTTTGGTGGCGGTACGCCGAGCCTGTTCAGCGCCGAGGCGTTGGGCCGTTTGCTCAAGGGTGTCGAGCAACGTATTCCGTTTGCCAGCGACATAGAAATCACCCTGGAAGCCAACCCAGGAACGTTCGAGCAGGAGAAATTCCGCGCCTACCGGGCGCTGGGTATCAATCGCCTGTCGATCGGTATCCAGAGCTTTCAGGAAGAAAAACTCAAGGCGCTGGGGCGGATCCACAACGGCGATGAAGCCGTGCGTGCCGCCGACATGGCGCGCCAGGCTGGCTTCGACAACTTCAATCTGGACCTGATGCACGGTTTGCCCGATCAGACGCTGGACGATGCCCTGAGCGACCTGCGCCAGGCCATCGCCCTGAAGCCGACGCACCTGTCCTGGTATCAGCTGACCCTGGAGCCGAACACGGTGTTCTGGAACCAGCCGCCGACGCTGCCGGAAGATGACGCCCTGTGGGATATTCAAGAGGCCGGCCAGGCGCTGTTGGCCGAACACGGTTACGCGCAGTACGAAGTCTCGGCCTATGCCCAGCCCGGCCGGCCAGCGCGGCATAACCTCAATTACTGGAGTTTCGGCGACTTCATCGGCATCGGCGCCGGTGCCCACGGCAAGCTCAGCCATCCGGACGGGCGCATCGTACGCACCTGGAAGACTCGCCTGCCGAAGGATTACCTCAATCCGGCCAAAAGCTTCAAGGCTGGCGAGAAAGCGCTGACCAACGAAGAACTGCCGTTCGAGTTCCTGATGAACGCCTTGCGCCTGACCGAGGGTGTCGAAGCGCGGTTGTATACGGAGCGCACCGGGCTGCCCCTGGAAAGCCTTGCCGAAGGCCGCCGCGAGGCCGAACAAAGTGGCTTGTTGCAGGTCGAACCGTCACGTCTGGCAGCCACGATGCGCGGACAACTCTTTCTCAATGACTTGCTGCAGACTTTTCTGACATAAGGAAATCGAATGGATCTGGTACTCGACCTGCTCGCCACCGTGTCCCGCTGGAGCCGTAGCAACCTGTCGGAAATCTCTCTGGCGCTGGTGGGCTGCCTGCTCGTGCTGTTTGGCGCCGACCTCAAGGGCTGGGTCGACCAACGCCTGGGCAGCATCGCTGGCGCCTTGCGCATCCCGCTGATGGCCCTGCTGTGCATGGTCGGCAGCGGCGTAGCGCTGATCTATGCCACGCCATGGATCATCAAAGGCTTGAGCCAGTTCAACAACTACAGCCTGGCGCCGGTGTTGTTGGTGGTGCTGGTGTTGATCGGGGTTGTGGCAGACCGCCGCTGACGTCGAATAACACACAAAACAATGTGGGAGCGGGCTTGCCCGCGATGAGGCCATAACATTCAACCTCTGCGTTGATTGTTAGACCGCTATCGCGGGCAAGCCCGCTCCCACAGTTTTTACAGCGCCGTACTTAAGCCAGTTTTTCGAACTTCAAATCCCATACACCATGCCCAAGACGTTCGCCGCGGCGTTCGAACTTGGTGATCGGGCGTTCGGCCGGGCGCGGGACGCACTTGCCGTCTTCGGCGAGGTTGCGATAGCCCGGAGCGACGTTCATCACTTCCAGCATGTACTCGGCGTACGGCTCCCAGTCGGTGGCCATGTGCAACACACCGCCGACCTTCAACTTGCTGCGCACCAGCTCAGCGAACGATGCCTGAACGATACGACGCTTGTGGTGACGGCTCTTGTGCCACGGATCCGGGAAAAACAGCATCAGGCGGTCGAGGCTGTTGTCGGCGATGCAACGGTTGAGCACTTCGATCGCATCGCAATCGTAGACACGCAGGTTGGTCAGGCCCTGAGTCAGCACGCCATTGAGCAGCGCGCCAACACCCGGACGGTGAACTTCAACGCCAATGAAATCCTGCTCCGGCGAGGCCGCGGCCATTTCCAACAGCGAATGGCCCATGCCGAAACCGATTTCCAGCGAGCGCGGCGCCGAACGGCCGAACACCTGGTCGAAATCCACCGGCGCATCGGCCAGAGGCAGCACGAACAGCGGAGCGCCCTGCTCCAGGCCGCGTTGCTGGCCTTCGGTCATGCGCCCGGCGCGCATCACGAAACTCTTGATGCGGCGGTGTTGGCGCTCTTCGCCTTCTTCCTGCTGGATAGGCGTGTCGTTTGATTCAGTCATCAATGGCTCTTACTTGATCAGACCATCCAGCGGCGAGGAGGCGCTGGCATAGAGTTTTTTCGGCATGCGGCCCGCGAGGTAGGCCAGACGACCTGCCACGATGGCGTGTTTCATGGCTTCAGCCATCATGATCGGCTGCTGGGCATGGGCGATGGCCGAGTTCATCAGCACCGCTTCACAGCCCAGCTCCATGGCGATGGTGGCGTCGGAGGCAGTACCGACACCGGCATCCACCAGCACCGGAATTTTCGCCTCTTCGAGGATGATCTGCAGGTTGTACGGGTTGCAGATCCCCAGGCCCGAGCCGATCAGACCAGCCAGCGGCATGACCGCGATACAACCGATTTCCGCCAGTTGACGGGCAATGATCGGATCATCGCTGGTGTACACCATCACGTCGAAACCTTCCTTGACCAGCACTTCGGCGGCCTTGAGGGTTTCGATCACGTTGGGGAACAGGGTTTTCTGATCCGCCAGCACTTCCAGCTTCACCAGGTTGTGGCCGTCGAGCAGCTCACGGGCCAGGCGGCAGGTGCGCACGGCTTCAATGGCGTCGTAGCAACCGGCAGTGTTCGGCAGGAAGGTGTAGCGATCCGGCGACAGGACTTCGAGCAGGTTCGGTTCGCCCGGGTTCTGGCCGAGGTTGGTCCGGCGCACGGCGAAGGTGACGATCTCGGCACCCGAAGCCTCGATGGCCAGGCGGGTTTCTTCCATGTCACGGTACTTGCCGGTGCCTACCAGCAAACGCGACTGGTAAGTACGACCGGCCAGGACGAAGGGCTTGTCGCTACGAACGATGCTCATGGGAAATCCTCTGTTGGGGTGAGGTTCTTGCACAATGATTCTGTGGCCGCTCGGGCCAGACGGCTAGCCGCCGCCGATGGCGTGCACCACTTCGACAGAGTCGCCGTCGTTCAGCGTGGTTTCAGCGTGCTGGCTGCGCGGGACGATATCCAGATTGAGCTCGACCGCCACCCGGCGCCCGGTCAGTTCCAGACGGGTCAGCAGGGCCGCAACGGTTTCACCGTCGGGCAGTTCAAGGGATTCGCCGTTCAACTGAATGCGCATGCCGAATGCCGCCATCATTTTTAGGGGCTGGCATTCTAGCCCGATCAGACTTGGCGACCCAAGCCATTCGTCACGAAATGGACTGCGTGGTCAGCTCAGCCGCCAGGCGGCTAGCCCCAGGCAAACCCAGCCGACCAGAAACGCGAGACCGCCGAACGGTGTAACGATCCCAAGCTTGCTGACGCCAGTCATCGTCAACAAATACAGGCTGCCGGAAAACAACACAATGCCAATGGCAAACGAGGCGCCGGCCCAGGTAATCAGACGACCGGGAATCTGCGTGGCCAGCAATGCAACACCCAGCAACGCCAGGGTATGCACCAGTTGATAAGTGACGCCCGTGTGGAAAATCGCCAAATACTCAGGCGTCAGGCGGTTTTTCAGGCCGTGGGCGGCGAATGCGCCCAAGGCAACGCCGGTGAAACCGAAGAAAGCGGCTAGCATCAGAAAGCTACGCAGCATGAAGAACTCCAGTCAGACTCGATCAGCAGGGTCTGTATAATGGCCGGCTCAACGGGTTCGGCCAAGCCATCTCTATGCTGCAGTTAATTTTCCGTCGTTTCACAAAGGCCCTGCTCTGGTTCGCGGCCGGCAGTGTTTTGCTGGTTCTGCTGTTTCGGGTGGTGCCGCCACCAGGAACGGCGTTGATGGTCGAGCGCAAGATCGAATCCTGGATCGACGGCGAGCCCATCGATCTGCAACGCACCTGGAAACCCTGGGATGAAATCTCCGACGACCTGAAAGTCGCGGTGATTGCCGGTGAAGACCAGAAGTTTGCCGAGCATTGGGGCTTTGATTTCAGTGCGATTCAGGCGGCGTTTGCACATAACGAGCGCGGCGGCTCGATTCGCGGCGCCAGCACCCTGAGCCAGCAAGTGTCGAAAAACCTGTTTCTGTGGTCTGGCCGCAGCTGGCTGCGTAAAGGCCTGGAAGCCTGGTTTACCGGGCTGATCGAAGTGTTCTGGCCCAAGCAGCGGATTCTTGAGGTATACCTCAATAGCGTCGAGTGGGATGAAGGTGTGTTCGGCGCCGAAGCGGCGGCCCGACATCACTTTGGCGTGGGCGCTGGTTCGCTGTCCCGGCAGCAGGCAAGTTTGCTGGCCGCGGTACTGCCGAACCCGCGGGTGTGGAGTGCCAGCCATCCGACTTCTTACGTTGCAAGGCGGGCGGGGTGGATTCGCCAGCAGATGAATCAGTTGGGCGGTGACAGCTATCTGGTCGGCCTCAACGATTCCCGCCGGGCGCCATGGGCTCAATGACACCGAAGATCCCACAAGGTCGACGCTAAACCGGAAATTGGGCAGAAACAAAAACGCCCCGATCAATGATCGGGGCGTTTTTTATTGCCGTTGCCGCAGTTACGCAGCGATCGACAACTTGAGCTTGTTCATCGCGCTCTTCTCGAGCTGACGAATACGCTCGGCCGACACCTTGTACTTCTGCGCCAGGTCGTGCAGCGTGGCTTTTTCTTCTGCCAGCCAGCGCTGGTAGAGGATATCGCGGCTGCGGTCGTCCAGCACTTCAAGCGCTTCGTGCAGGTTGTGGTTGGAGTTGTCGCTCCAGTCGGCATCTTCCAGTTGACGGGCCGGGTCGTACCGGTGGTCTTCCAGGTAGTTGGCCGGCGATTGGAAGGCACTGTCGTCGTCCGCTTCCGCGGCCGGGTCGAAGGCCATGTCATGGCCGGTCAGGCGACTTTCCATCTCGCGCACTTCCCGCGGCTCTACGCCGAGGCTTTCCGCCACACGGTGGACTTCCTCGTTGTTCAGCCAGGCCAGACGTTTCTTCTGGCTGCGCAGGTTGAAGAACAGCTTGCGCTGAGCCTTGGTGGTCGCGACTTTGACGATCCGCCAGTTGCGCAGGATGAACTCGTGGATTTCCGCCTTGATCCAGTGCACCGCAAAGGACACCAGGCGCACACCCATTTCCGGGTTGAAACGCTTGACCGCTTTCATCAGGCCGACGTTGCCTTCCTGGATCAGGTCAGCCTGGGCCAGGCCGTAACCGGAATAGCTACGGGCAATGTGTACGACAAAACGCAGGTGGGCGAGCACCATCTGCCGAGCCGCCCCCAAATCCTGCTCATAATAGAGACTCTCGGCCAGTTCACGCTCCTGCTCCGGCGTCAGCAATGGAATGCTGTTCACCGTGTGCACATAGGCCTCCAGGTTCGCACCCGGGACCAGAGCATATGCAGGCTGCAAAGAATTGGTCATACGAAAAAACCTCCGACTTACATAACTCGTGCAGTTCAGCACTGCTGAAAATTGACCGGAAACCAAAAAACAAGTTCCCATAAACGCTGAAAGGTCAATACGAGCAAAATGATATTACTTTGGCGCAAGCTCCCGCAGGTGGCGTGCGACTGCAATCCATGCACCGATATACCCCAACAGCACCGCGCCAAGCAAGAGCGACAGACCGTCGGCAACTGGCACTCCGGCCAGCGCAAAATCACTGCCGTACAAACCGGCCAGTCCAACCACCGCGTCGTTCAGCCAGTTCAGGCCGAACGCCAATACGCCCCAGGAAAGAATCCCCGCACCGAAGCCATAAAGCGCGCCCATGTACAGAAAGGGCCTGCGCACATAACTGTCCGTGCCGCCGACGAGTTTAATCACTTCTATCTCTGTGCGGCGGTTTTCAATATGAAGACGAATGGTATTGCCTATCACCAAAAGTAATGCAGAAACCAAAAGCACGGTCAGACCGAAGACAAAACGGTCGCCCAGCTTGAGGATGGCCGCCAGACGCTCGACCCAGACTAGATCAAGTTGCGCCTGTTGTACCTTCGGCAACTCGGAAAGTTTTTGTCGTAATGCTTCAAGCGCAGGCTTGTCGACCTCTTTCGGAGTCACCAGGACCACGCCCGGCAGCGGGTTTTCCGGCAGTTCCTTAAGGGCTTCGCCCAGACCGGACTGCTGCTGGAACTCTTCCAGCGCCTGATCGCGACCCACGTATTCGGCATCCGCTACGCCCGGCATGCCTTTGATCTGCTCACGCAACGACTCACCCTCGGCAGGGCTGGCCTCAAGTTGCAGGTACAGGGAAATCTGCGCCGCACGCTGCCAGGAGCCACCGAGACGCTCGACGTTATTCAGCAAAAGTGACAGCCCCATCGGCAAGCTCAGGGCCACCGCCATCACCATGCAGGTAAAAAAGCTGCCGATCGGGTGCTTGCCCAAGCGACGCAAGCTGTCCAGCAAACTGGCACGATGACTTTCGATCCAGGCGCGGAACAGCGTGGCGAAATCCGGGCCATCGTCATCGTCGCGTTTTTTCTTCTGCTGTGGTTGCGGATCGGCGGCCTTCGGGGCCACACGCTCGGAAACCTTGGGGCTACGTGTCGCACTCATACGCCGGCCTCCCCGTCGCCGATCAATCGGCCACGCTGCAGGGTCAGCATGCGATGACGCATGCGGGCAATCAGCGCCAGGTCGTGACTGGCGATCAGCACGCTGGTGCCCAGACGGTTGATATCTTCGAACACGCCCATGATTTCTGCCGCCAGACGCGGGTCGAGGTTACCGGTCGGTTCATCCGCCAGCAGCAAGGCCGGGCGGTGAACGATGGCGCGAGCGATGCCGACGCGCTGCTGCTGGCCGGTAGACAGGTCGCCAGGGTAGAGATCGGTTTTGTCCGAGAGCGCCACGCGCTCCAGGGCCGAGTCCACGCGCTTGACGACCTCGGCCTTGGACAGGCCAAGGATCTGCAACGGCAACGCGACGTTATTGAACACCGTGCGATCGAACAGCAACTGGTGGTTCTGGAACACCACGCCGATCTGCCGGCGCAGGAACGGAATCTGCGCATTGCTGATGGTGCTCAGGTCTTGCCCGGCCAGCAGCAATTTGCCGGTGGTCGGACGCTCCATGGCCAGCAACAGCCGCAACAAGGTGCTTTTACCGGCGCCGGAATGGCCGGTGACAAACAAGAATTCGCCCCGACGGACTCGAAAGCTCAGCTCATGCAAGCCGACGTGACCGTTCGGGTAGCGTTTACCGACCTGTTCGAAACGAATCATGAACGCTCCCGCTCGGCAAACAATGCCTGGACAAAGGGTTCTGCTTCAAAAGTACGCAAATCGTCGATGCCTTCACCAACGCCGATGTAACGGATCGGCAAGCCAAACTGCTTGGCCAGGGCGAAAATCACCCCACCCTTGGCGGTGCCGTCGAGTTTGGTCAGCGCCAGGCCGGTCAATTCGACGGTCTGGTTGAATTGCTTGGCCTGGTTGATGGCGTTCTGGCCGGTACCGGCGTCGAGCACCAACAGCACCTCATGAGGCGCGTCGGCATCGAGCTTGCCGATCACCCGGCGAACCTTCTTCAACTCTTCCATCAAATTGTCTTTGGTGTGCAGGCGACCGGCGGTGTCGGCGATCAACACATCAATGCCACGGGCCTTGGCGGCCTGCACAGCGTCGAAAATTACCGAAGCCGAGTCGGCGCCGGTGTGCTGGGCGATCACCGGGATCTTGTTGCGCTCGCCCCAGACCTGCAGTTGCTCGACCGCTGCGGCGCGGAAGGTGTCACCGGCGGCGAGCATGACTTTCTTGCCTTCCAGTTGCAGCTTCTTCGCCAGCTTGCCGATGGTGGTGGTTTTGCCGGCACCGTTGACGCCGACCACCAGAATCACGAACGGCTTGTTCTGCGAGGTGATTTTCAGCGGCTGCTCGACCGGTTTGAGCATCGCTGCCAATTCGGCTTGCAGGGATTTGTACAGCGCGTCGGCATCGGCCAGCTCCTTGCGGGCGACTTTCTGAGTCAGGCGCTGAATGATCACCGACGTCGCTTCGACGCCGACATCGGCGGTCAGCAGACGGGTTTCGATGTCTTCGAGCAGTTCGTCATCAATGGTTTTCTTGCCGAGGAACAGGCTGGCCATGCCCTCGCCAATGCTGGCGCTGGTCTTGGACAGGCCTTGCTTGAGACGGGCGAAGAAACCGGCTTTGGTCTCTTCGGTACGCACAGGCTCGACTGGAGTTTCGAGGGGCGCAACCGGTGTGGCGGCAACAGGAGCGATGACGGGTGCAGGCGCAGGCGCTGGAGCAACCGGAGCAACCGGAGCAACAAATGCTGGCACTACAGGCTCTGGAACCACTGGAGCAGGTTCGGCCACGAACACGGGTGCAACGGCTGCCGGTGCAACGACTGCCGGCTCAACCACTGGCGCCCGAACCGGCTCCGGAGCAAACGCAGTCGGGGCCGGAATCGGTGGCGTGATGTGCGGCGCTTGCTCATCTTCAACCAGCGCCACCGGCTCTTCCGCTACCGGCAAAGTCAGCCACGGCGTGGCAACTGGCGTCAGCGGCAATGGGGCCGCGACTTCGGTTTCAGGTACGAGCGCGGCCGCAGGTTGCAGCACCGGCTCGGCAATCGGCGCAGGCTTTTGCTCTATAACCGGTGCCGGGGTTGGCTCAGAAAGTGGCTGTGGCTGTTCGACAACGGGTTCCTGCGGCTTTTTGCGCAGCCATCCGAACAGGCTTTTCTTCTCACCAGCCGCAGCTGGGGTCTTCTTGTCGTCGTTGGAACCAAACATGGAGGACGGCTATCTCACGGTAGCGACGCGCCAAAAGGCGCCTCGGCAAATAAATAATTCGATGCTGAACAGACTGCGATTCATCCAGCTTGTTCACGCGCAACATTTTGTCGAGGAGCCAACGGCGCCTCAAAGGTCGACTAATACGAAGGACTGGAACGGCATCGTCGGCGAAAACGCAGAGTTTAGCTGACAAACTCAAAGCTTCTGCCGGTAACCCATACAACCTGCAAGCCGATCAAAGGCTTGATAGGCGTGGCCGCCAGTAAAACGGATCAGTATCCTAGCACCCTCTCGCCCGCCGACGCTAAGACCAAGCGGGCAGCCCAACAGGTTTAAAAACGAATGAATGCTCTAGCCCGCCGCGCTGCAGGCCTGCTGCTCAGCACAGTTTGTCTGCCCCTCTCGGCCCTGGCTGCCGATCCACAACCGACCCACGAATTCACCCTCGACAACGGCCTGAAGGTTGTCGTGCGCGAAGACCATCGTGCGCCGGTCGTCGTTTCCCAGATCTGGTACAAGGTCGGCTCCAGCTACGAGACCCCGGGCCAGACCGGGTTGTCCCACGCACTGGAACACATGATGTTCAAGGGCAGCGAGAAAGTCGGCCCCGGCGAAGCCTCGCTGATCCTGCGTGACCTCGGCGCCGAGGAGAACGCCTTCACCAGCGACGACTTCACCGCGTATTACCAGGTGCTGGCCCGCGACCGTCTGGGCGTGGCCTTCGAACTGGAAGCCGACCGCATGGCCAACCTGCGCCTGCCGGCCGACGAGTTCACCCGCGAAATCGAGGTGATCAAAGAAGAGCGTCGCCTGCGCACCGACGACAAGCCGATGTCCAAGGCCTACGAACGTTTCATGGCCATGGCCTACCCCGCCAGCGGTTACCACACGCCGACCATCGGCTGGATGGCCGACCTCGACCGCATGAAAGTCGAAGAACTGCGCCATTGGTACCAGTCCTGGTATGTGCCGAACAACGCCACTCTGGTGGTGGTCGGCGATGTGACCCCGGACGAAGTCAAAACCCTGGCCCAGCGTTACTTCGGCCCGATCGCCAAGCGCGACGTGCCACCGGCGAAAATCCCGCTGGAGCTGGCTGAGCCCGGCGAACGCAAGATCACCCTGCATGTGCAGACCCAATTGCCGAGCCTGATGCTGGCCTTCAACGTGCCGAGCATTGCCACCGCCGAAGACAAACGCTCGGTGAACGCCCTGCGCTTGATTTCCGCCCTGCTTGACGGCGGCTACAGCGGCCGCATCCCGACGCAACTGGAACGCGGCGAAGAGCTGGTGTCCGGCGGGTCGTCGAGCTACGACGCCTATACCCGTGGCGACAGCCTGTTCACCTTGTCGGCTTCGCCGAACACCCAGAAAAATAAAACCATGGCCCAGGCCGAAGCCGGCCTGTGGAAACTGCTCGAACAACTGAAAACCACCGCGCCATCCGCTGAAGAACTGGAGCGGGTACGAGCGCAGGTCATTGCCGGCCTGGTTTTTGAGCGTGACTCGATCACCAGCCAGGCCACCGCCATCGGTCAGTTGGAAACCGTCGGCCTGTCCTGGAAACTGATGGACACCGAACTCGCCGACCTGGAAAGCGTGACCCCGCAAGATATCCAAAAGGCCGCCAAGCTGTATTTCACCCGCGAACGTCTCAGCGTCGCCCATGTACTGCCACAGGAGACGACTCATGAGTGAGCGTAAAAAGTCGCGTCTGGCCCTGATCGGCCTGATCGCTGTTGCACTGATCGGGTCTGGCGCCTTCTATCTGTCAAAACCCGACGAGTCCAACGCCAGCGAAGCCCTCGACAAGGCCAAGTCCAGCCAAAAGCTGCAATCGCTGGCCGAACTCGACGGCAAGGCCCCAAGCCATCGCTCGCTGAACGTGCAGACCTGGAATACCGCCGAAGGCGCCAAGGTATTGTTCGTTGAAGCCCGTGAACTGCCGATGTTCGACATGCGCCTGATCTTCGCCGCCGGCAGCAGCCAGGACGGTGATGCACCCGGCCTGGCATTGCTGACCAACGCCATGCTCAACGAAGGTGTGGCCGGCAAAGATGTCGGCGCCATCGCTCAGGGCTTCGAAGGATTGGGCGCCGACTTCAGCAACGGCGCGTACAAGGACATGGCGCTTGCCTCCCTGCGCAGCCTCAGTGCCGTGGACAAACGCGAGCCTGCCTTGAAGCTGTTCGCTGAAGTCGTCGGCAAGCCGACCTTCCCCGCCGACTCGTTTGCGCGCATCAAGAACCAGATGCTCGCCGGCTTCGAATACCAGAAACAGAACCCCGGCAAACTCGCCAGCCTGGAGCTGATGAACCGTTTGTACGGCGATCATCCGTACGCACACTCCAGCGACGGCACAGCCAAGAGTATTCCCCCGATTACCCTGGCGCAGTTGCGAGCCTTCCATCAGAAAGCCTACGCCGCCGGCAACGTGGTGATTGCGCTGGTAGGCGACCTGTCGCGCGCCGAGGCAGAGGCAGTTGCCGCACAAGTGTCCGCCGACCTGCCCAAAGGCCCGGCCCTGGCGAAAATCGAACAACCGACCGACCCCAAGCCCAGCATCGGCCACATCGAGTTTCCGTCCAAACAGACCAACCTGATGATCGCGCAACTGGGTATCGACCGTGACGATCCGGATTACGCAGCGCTGTCCATGGGCAACCAGATTCTTGGCGGCGGCGGTTTCGGCACCCGGCTGATGAGCGAAGTGCGCGAGAAGCGTGGCTTGTCGTATGGCGTGTATTCGGGTTTCAGCCCGATGCAGGCTCGCGGCCCGTTCATGATCAACCTGCAAACCCGCGCCGAAATGAGCGAAGGCACCCTGAAACTGGTGCAGGATGTGCTCGCCGACTACCTTAAGACCGGCCCCACCGAGAAAGAACTCGACGACGCCAAGCGTGAACTGGCCGGCAGCTTCCCGCTGTCCACCGCCAGCAACGCCGATATCGTCGGTCAGCTCGGCGCCATGGGCTTTTACAACTTGCCGCTGAGCTACCTGGAAGACTTCATGCAACAGTCCCAGAGCCTGACCGTCGAGCAAGTCAAAGCCGCACTGAACAAACACCTGAGCACGGATAAACTGGTCATCGTCAGCGCTGGCCCGACCGTGCCACAAAAGCCGTTGCCGGCCCCTACTGACAAACCTGCCGAGCAGCCGCTCGGGGTTCCGGAGCATTAATGGCCACTCGCCCAAAAAAACCTGTCCACAACGTGCATAACGGTGTGAACCAACTGCGCATCATCGGTGGCGAATGGCGCAGCCGAAAGCTGAGCTTCCCGGATGCCCCAGGCCTGCGCCCGACGCCGGACCGGGTGCGGGAAACCCTGTTCAACTGGCTCGCGCCTTACGTCGCCGGGGCCAAGGTGCTCGATCCGTTTGCCGGCAGCGGCGCGCTGTTCCTGGAAGCCTTGTCCCGTGGCGCGGCCATGGGCCAGGCGCTGGACGCCAGCAACATCGCGGTGTCCAGCCTGAAAGAACATCTGGGCACCCTGCGCTGCACCAACGGCCAGGTACAGACTGCCGACGCCCTGCGCTATCTGGAAACCCAACCGGCCACGGCGTTCGACCTGGTATTCCTCGACCCGCCGTTCAATCAGAATCTGTTGCCTGTGGTTTGCACTCTGCTCGAAGAACGTCATTGGCTGGCCGACGATGCGTGGGTCTACACTGAAAGCGAAAGCGCACCGTCGATATTGGGTTTGCCAGAAAATTGGCGCCTGCATCGGGAGCAAAAATCGGGACGTGTGTACTACGCGTTGTGGCAACGTATGGCAGGGATCGCCGGCTAGTCCGGCCTGAGAAAACGGTGCGAAGCTCAGTCAGCTAACGCTGCGGGTACGCGCCGCAGCATCGAGAGCAATCGTGTCCCATCTGCCAGAACGTTTCACCCCTGCCTTCACGCCCGCCTACGGCCTGGGTAATCCGCACTTACAAACCTTGTGGGGACCGCTATGGCGCAAAACCACACATATCGAGCGTGAGCGCGAGCGATTGTGGCTTGAAGATGGCGATTTCCTTGACCTGGACTGGCACGGCCCACACAGCGCGAATGCACCGTTGGTGCTGGTATTGCACGGCCTGACCGGCTCGTCGAATTCGCCTTATGTGGCCGGCATGCAGAAAGCGTTGGGTGCCCAGGGTTGGGCCAGCGTCGCGTTGAACTGGCGAGGCTGCTCCGGCGAGCCCAATCTGTTGCCGCGCAGCTACCATTCCGGGGCCAGTGAAGACTTGGCCGAAACCATCAGGCACCTGCGCACCCAACGCCCCCTCGCGCCGCTGTATGCGGTCGGTTATTCCATGGGCGGTAACGTGTTGCTCAAGCATCTGGGTGAAACCGGCAGCAACAGCGGTGTACTCGGTGCGGTGGCAGTGTCGGTGCCGTTTCGCCTCGATCACTGTGCCGATCGTATCAGCCAGGGTTTTTCCCAGTTCTACCAAGCGCATTTCATGCGAGAGATGGTCGCCTACATCAAGAACAAGCAACGCAGATTCCAGCACGAGGGACATGAGGATGGCCTGGCGGCATTGGAGGCGCTGGGCTCTTTGGAGAACTTGCGTACCTTCTGGGATTTCGACGGCCGGGTCACCGCACCGCTCAATGGTTTCGCCGATGCCGCGGATTACTATCGTCGCGCTTCGAGTCGTTATTTCCTTGGAGAGATTCGCACGCCGACCCTGATTATCCAGGCGGCTGACGATCCGTTTGTGTTTCCGCATAGCCTGCCGCAAGCCGACGAATTGTCCGCCAGCACTCAATTCGAGCTGCAGGCCAAGGGCGGGCATGTCGGTTTCGTCGAGGGCTCGTTCAGGCAACCGGGTTACTACCTTGAACGGCGCATTCCCCAATGGCTGGCCGCCACAGGGCGCAAGTAAACAGTGGAAGTCGATCAGGGCGAGTCGATCCACTTCTGGCAAACGGCACCGCTGGCCGGGGTCGAGTTGTTGTCTGCGCGCTACATTGAACACCGTTTCGCCCCGCATGTGCATGACGGCTATGTGATCGGCATGATCATGGCCGGCGCCCAGCGTTATCGCTATCGCGGTGCCGAGCATCTGGCGGGCAGCGGCACGCTGGTGCTGATCAATCCGGACGAACTGCACACCGGCCACAAAGGTACGGAAGACGGTTGGTTGTACCGGGCGTTTTATCCCGACAGCGGGCAAATTCTCTCGCTGCTGGAAGAGCTTGAACTGCCGAGCGACACCTTGCCGGTGTTTGGCGCCACGCTGTACCGCGACCCGGATCTGGTGAGGGGGTTCTGCCAACTGCATCGACTGCTGGAAAGTCCGTCCACGGCCCTGCAGCAGCAAACGGTCTGGCGGGAAATGATGTTGTCGCTGTTGCAACGCCACGCAGCCGTCCCGATCGTCGGCAAACCCGGCAAGGAACACCGCGCGGTGACCTTGGCCAAAGAACGGCTGCAATCGCAATTGGCGGCGCCGCCCTCGCTGGAAGAACTGGCGGCGACGGTGAACCTGTCCCCCTTCCACTTCGCCCGGGTGTTCCGCCGCGCCACCGGCATGCCGCCGCACTCTTGGCTGATGCAGCAGCGTATCGCTCGGGCACGGGCGTTGTTACAGGACGGCTGCCTGCCGCTGGAAGTCGCGACGCAACTGGGTTTTGCCGACCAGAGCCATCTGAGCCGGCAATTCAAGCAGGTTTATGGCGTTGGACCGGGGGCGTATCGCAGCGCGCGGCAGTTACCCGGTTGATGACACCAAAGATCCAAATGTGAGAGCCAGCCAGCCCCCACATTGGCTCTGCGCTTACTCGCCGGTGGCGACGCCTCGCGCGGGGTCGTTGATCCACTCGCTCCACGAACCGGCATACAACGCCCCCAACGGATAACCCGCCAGGCACAGGGCGAACAGGTTGTGGCAGGCCGTCACGCCGGAACCGCAATACGCGACCAGCTCCGTCGGCGAACGATCACCGAGCTTCGCGGCAAACCGCTGCTTGAGCTGATCGGCGGGCAGAAAACGTCCGTCGCTGCCCAGGTTTTCGGTGAACGCTGCGCATTGTGCGCCGGGGATGTGCCCGGCAATCGGATCGATCGGTTCCACTTCGCCCTTGAAGCGCGGCAGGGCGCGGGCGTCGAGCAAGGTCAACGCGGGCTGGCCGAGACGTTTCTGGAGCTGTTTGGCGCTGAGCACCAGCGAAGCATCCGGCGTCCCGGTGAAGGTGCCGCGATTGATCGACGGCGGATCAAGACTCAGGGGTAATCCGGCGGCATGCCAGGCTTTCAGCCCGCCATCGAGAATGAACACACCGTCGCGCTTGCCCAGCCAGGCCAGCAACCACCAGGCCCGCGCCGCGTAGGCGCCAGGACCGTCATCGTACAAAACCACTTCGCTGTCGGCATTGATGCCCCAGGCTTGCAGGCGCTCGATCAGCTTTTCGGGTTCAGGCAACGGATGACGCCCGGTAACCCCCTTGACCACCGCCCCGCTCAGATCACGCTCGAGATCGGCAAAACTCGACCCGGCAATATGCCCTTCGGCATAACTGCGCTGACCATAATCCGGGTCTTCGAGGGCAAAACGACAATCCAGAATCACCAGCCCCGGGGTCTCCTTTTTCAGGTCCAACGCTTGCGGGCTGATCAGTTGCGCAATGGGCATAACGGGCTCCTGTGATGTTGTCGATCTTGAATCCTAATGCACTTCTTCCAGCGCCTGGGCCAGTGGCACGTAAAATTCGTCGAACAGCGCATTTACCGCGTCGCGCGATTGATCGGTGACGAACCCGGCCTCAAGCACCAACACCTGATACACGCCGCGCTTAATAGCCTGTTCGCTCAAGTGGTTGGAGTTTTCCCGCGTGGTGCACAGAAACCGCACCCACGACGTGAGGATGATCCAGGCGTTCAGCGTCAGGGACTCGATCTGAACCTTATCCATGTTCAGGATGCCAGCGGCGACGAACCCTTCGTAAATGGCGGTGCCCTGGATCAGGCAGCGCTGGGAAAAGCGCCGGTAACGGGCGGCCAGCTCGGGATCGCTGTCTAGCAAGTGCTCGAGGTCGCGATGCAAAAACCGGTAGCGCCACATGGCGGCGAGCAATTCCTTGAGGTAGAAGCGCTTGTCTTCGACCGTCGCGGCGCGGCCCTGGGGTGGGCGCAGGAAGCTGTCCACCAGGCTTTCGTACTCACTGAACAGCACAGCGATGATCGCCTGCTTGTTGGGGAAGTGGTAGTACAGGTTGCCCGGAGAAATCTCCATGTGGGCAGCAATGTGGTTGGTGCTGATGCTGCGCTCGCCCTGCTGATTGAACAGCTCCAGGCTGTTCTGCACGATGCGCTCGCTGGTTTTGATCCGAGGGGCCATGGCTTGAGCTTTAATTCAGAGTGCGGTGACGGGCATCTTACGACCTATCCGTGGGTGGATAAAACAAAGCTGCGTCAGGATGTCATTTGACTTTTTAGAGCGTGGACTCTAAAAACCCCCTCATTACAATAAATCCGGAGCCGACCATGCCTGCTGACATCGCCTACCTGAAGAACTTGCAGCAGCCTCTGGACGAGCTCCAAACCCTGTTCGATGCTCAACGCGCCGCGTATGCAGGCAACCCGATGCCACCCGCGGCTCAGCGCCAGCAATGGCTAAAGGTATTGCGGGACCTGTTGAGCAATGAGCGCCAGGCCTTGATCGACGCCATCAGCCAGGATTTCAGCCACCGCAGCGCCGACGAAACCTTGCTCGCCGAATTGATGCCCAGTCTGCATGGTATTCACTACGCCAGCCAACACCTCAAAGGCTGGATGAAGGCCTCGCGGCGTAAAGTCGGCATCGCCTTTCAACCCGCCTCGGCCAAAGTCGTTTATCAACCGCTGGGCGTAGTCGGGGTGATCGTGCCGTGGAACTACCCGCTGTATCTGGCCATCGGGCCACTGGTGGGGGCGCTGTCGGCGGGTAACCGGGTGATGCTCAAACTCAGCGAATCGACCCCCGCCACCGGTTTGCTGCTCAAGGAATTGCTGGGGCGGATATTCCCTCAAGACCTGGTTTGCGTGGTGCTCGGCGAGGCCGACATCGGCGTGGCGTTCTCCCGGTTGCGCTTCGATCACCTGCTGTTCACCGGCGCCACCAGCATCGGCAAACACGTGATGCGCGCCGCCGCCGAGAACCTGACTCCAGTGACCCTCGAACTGGGCGGCAAGTCCCCGGCCATCGTTTCCCGCGATGTGCCGCTCAAGGATGCCGCCGAACGCATCGCTTTCGGCAAGACCCTCAACGCCGGGCAAACCTGTGTCGCCCCGGACTACGTGCTGGTGCCGGAAGACCGCGTCGGCTCCTTCGTCGAAGCCTATCGCCAGGCAATTCGCGGGTTTTATCCGACCCTGGCCGACAATCCGGACTACACCGCCATCATCAATGACCGACAACTGGCGCGGCTCAACGGTTACCTCAGCGACGCTACCAGCAAGGGCGCGCTGCTGATTCCGCTGTTCGATCAGGGCCAGGGCCGACGCATGGGTCATAGCCTGCTGCTCAACGTCAGCGACGACATGACGGTGATGCAGGACGAAATTTTCGGCCCGCTGTTGCCGATCGTCCCCTACAAGGATCTCGATGAAGCATTTGCCTACATCAACCAACGGCCTCGTCCGCTGGCGCTGTATTACTTCGGCTACGACAAGCGCGAGCAAAACCGCGTTCTCCACGAAACCCATTCCGGCGGCGTATGCCTCAATGACACCTTGCTGCACGTTGCCCAGGACGACATGCCGTTCGGCGGCATCGGTGCCTCGGGCATGGGCCACTACCACGGCCACGAAGGTTTTCTGACCTTCAGCAAGGCCAAGGGTGTGCTGATCAAACAGCGCTTCAACGCGGCGAAGCTGATCTATCCACCGTATGGCAAAGCCATTCAGAAACTGATCCAGAAGCTGTTTATTCGCTAACGATCAACACCGCCGGGTAATAACAATAATGAGCCCAAGCCTGTCCGACACACCCGCGCTGTCACGGCGCGGCCTGCTTAAATTCAGCCTGGGCGCCAGCGCTTTTCTGGCCACGGCAGGATTAGGCGCGAGCCTCAGCGGCTGCTCGTCGAGCACGGCGGCCAGCGGTTTCGCGACTCTGCGCAGCGGTGACCTGTTGTTTCTGCGGGCACTGATCCCGGTAATGCTCGACGGTGCCGTGATCGTCGAGAAAATGCCGGCCGCCGTCGAAGGCACCCTCAAGAGCCTGGATTACAGCCTCGATCACCTGTCTGCGGAAATGCTCAAGCTGACCCGGCAATTGTTCGATGTGCTGGGGATGAGCGTCACCCGCGGCCCACTGACCGGGATCTGGGGCAGCTGGGAAAACGCCAGCGGCGAGGATATCCGGCACTTTCTCGATCGCTGGGAAAACAGCTCGCTGAGCTTGCTGCGCATGGGCCATAGCTCGTTGCTGCAAATAGTGATGATGGCGTGGTACAGCCGAGCGGAATCTTGGGTGCATTGTGGGTATCCGGGGCCGCCTACGGTCTGAAACCGTGGCGTCCCTTTCGCGGGCAAGCCGCCTCACCATCGCACCCAAAACATAACAACAAGAGACCCCGAACATGCCCGTACCCGATCCGTTTCGCGAAGGCCTGGCCCGTGGCTGGAAAACCTATAACGGTTCGCAATTGCCCCAGGACCTGACCCTCGAAGCGGATGTGGCGATCATCGGCAGCGGTGCCGGCGGCGGAACCACCGCCGAAATCCTCAGCGCCGCAGGCTACAAGGTCTTGCTCATCGAAGAAGGCCCACTCAAGACCAGCAGCGACTTCAAGATGCTCGAAGATCAGGCCTACACCAGCCTCTATCAGGAAGGCATCGGGCGCATGAGCAAGGACGGTGCGATCACCATCCTCCAGGGCCGGGCGGTGGGCGGTACCACGCTGATCAACTGGACTTCGAGCTTTCGCACCCCGGATCAGACGCTCGAACACTGGGCCAAAGAACATGACGTCGTAGGCCACGCACCGGCCGAGATGGCGCCCTGGTTCGAGAAAATGGAACAACGCCTGGGCGTCGCCCCGTGGCTAGTGCCGCCCAACGCCAACAACGACGTCATCCGCAAAGGCTGCGAAAAACTCGGCTACGCCTGGCATGTGATCCCGCGCAACGTGCGCGGCTGCTGGAACATCGGCTACTGCGGCATGGGTTGCCCGACCAACGCCAAACAATCGATGCTGGTCACGACCATCCCGGCGACCCTGGAAAAAGGTGGCGAGCTGCTCTATCTGGCTCGCGCTGAAAAGCTGTCGATCAAGGATGACAGGGTCACGGGTCTGCACTGTGTGGCGATGGATGAGCGTTGCGTTGCCTCTACCGGACGCACAATCACGGTCAAGGCACGGCATTACGTGCTGGCCGGCGGCGGGATCAACAGCCCGGCGCTGCTATTACGTTCAGAGGCGCCGGATCCCCATGAGCGACTGGGAAAACGGACGTTCCTGCATTTGGTCAACATGTCCGCCGGGCTGTTCGACGAGGTAATCAACCCGTTCTACGGCGCGCCGCAGTCGATTTATTCCGACCATTTCCAGTGGCAGGACGGCATCACCGGCAAGATGTCCTACAAATTGGAGGTCCCACCGCTGCACCCGGCGCTGGCCACTACCCTGCTCGGTGGCTTCGGCACGGAAAACGCCCGGCACATGGAGAATCTGCCACATACCCACGCCATGCTGGCGTTGCTGCGAGACGGTTTTCACCCGGACAGCCCCGGCGGCAATGTCGAATTGCGCAGTGACGGCACGCCGGTGCTCGACTATCAGGTTTCATCGTATGCCTGGGACGGGTTGCGTCGGGCGTTCCATAGCATGGCCGAGATCCAGTTCGCCGGTGGCGCCAACGCCGTGATGCCGATGCATGCCGACGCCCGTTACGTCAGAACCCTCACCGAAGCGCGTGCCTTGATCGATGGATTGAGCCTTGAGCTGTATCGCACGCGCCTGGGCAGTGCTCATGTAATGGGCGGTTGTGCCATGGGTGAAGACCCGAAAAACGCCGTGACCGATAGCCTCGGCCGACATCACCAACTGCACAATCTATCGATTCACGACGGCTCGCTATTCCCCACCAGCATTGGTGCAAACCCACAATTGTCGGTCTACGGACTGACGGCACAACTGGCGAATTCACTGGCCCAGCGTTTGAAAAACCCATGAAAACGAGGAATATTCCCATCGTCTATAGTGCTTTCTTACCCAACAGGCGACTTGGCCGACCGGGAAGGCTGCGATACCATCCGACTCCCCAACGGACTCCCGCCAGGACGACGCGATGAACCGAGTGTTGTACCCAGGTACCTTCGACCCTATTACCAAGGGCCATGGCGATCTGGTCGAACGCGCCTCGCGCCTGTTCGATCACGTGATCATCGCCGTCGCCGCCAGCCCGAAGAAAAACCCGCTGTTTCCCTTGGAACAACGTGTGGAGCTGGCCCGCGAGGTCACCAAACATTTGCCGAACGTTGAAGTCGTCGGCTTCTCGACGCTGCTCGCGCATTTCGCCAAAGAGCAGAACGCCAATGTGTTCCTGCGTGGTTTGCGCGCGGTGTCGGACTTCGAATATGAATTCCAGCTGGCCAATATGAACCGCCAACTGGCACCGGATGTGGAAAGCCTGTTTCTTACCCCGTCCGAGCGTTATTCGTTCATTTCCTCGACACTGGTCCGTGAAATCGCGGCCCTGGGCGGCGATATCACCAAGTTCGTCCACCCGGTGGTGGCCGATGCCCTCACCGAACGCTTCAAAAAGTAGGCGCTGCCGAAGGCTGCGATCTGCTGCACTTGATCGCGCCCGCGTGCACTGCGGGCGCCAATGCGGCACAATTGTGCGCATTGGTTTATTGCGCCAGGGCCTGCCGCCCCGGCTGGAGTTAGCATGTCCCTGATCATCACCGACGATTGCATCAACTGCGACGTCTGCGAACCCGAGTGCCCGAACGCCGCTATTTCCCAGGGCGAAGAGATCTACGTGATCGACCCGAACCTGTGCACGCAATGTGTCGGCCACTACGACGAACCGCAGTGCCAGCAGGTCTGCCCTGTGGATTGCATTCCACTGGACGAGGCCCATCCGGAAACTGAAGAACAGTTGATGGAGAAGTACCGGAAGATTACCGGTAAGGCTTGAAAGCCTGGAAAGATCGTCCGAAGGCGGCCCGAACCTTCGGACGATCTTTTTTATGCCTCACTCCCGCTGCTCAAACCCTTCCCCGACGCACCCCAGACACCGCACAAACGCCGCTTTCGCCGGGTCGACCACCAGCGCCTGCCCTGCATCGCCAATGCCGCCGCCCAACGCGGTAAATGGCAGCGACACCACAAACGCCCCAGCACCGATCACTGTCGCCACCACCAGCAACGGTCGGGCAATCAGCAGATCGCCAAGCATGGCGTAGGCCGGTGGATTCTGGATGGTGTAACGCGGGTCGCCGCTGCCGTTCTCAGTAGCCAGCGTGGGCGCAGCGATGCTCAGCAGCAGCGTGACGACAAGGGTTCGAAACAGATTCATGGCACGGTCCTTCGGCTAGGCAGTGAGAACACTGACTATAGACCGTAGCCGATATCAGCTCTGACAGCGCGGACAAAAGACGCTGGCGCGCTGCCCGAGTTTGACTTCCCGCAGCCCCGTGCCACAGACCTTGCAGTGTTCACCGCCACGGCCGTATACGAACAGCTCCTGCTGGAAGTACCCCGGCTGGCCGTCGCCGCCGATAAAGTCCCGCAACGTGGTGCCGCCCCGTTCGATGGCGAGCGCCAGGATGCGCTTGATCTCGATCGCCAGCTTCAAATAACGCCCCCGGGAAATGCTCTTGGCCTCGCGGCGCGGGTCGATGCCGGCAGCAAACAGCGCTTCGGTCGCGTAGATATTGCCGACGCCAACCACCACCGCGTTGTCCATGATGAACGGCTTGACCGCCATGGATCGCCCGCGGGACAGCTGGAACAGACGTTCGCCATCGAACAGATCGGTCAACGGCTCCGGCCCCAGGCGAACCAGCAGTTCGTGATTCAGCGGGTCCAGACTCCAGAGCATCGCCCCGAACCGACGCGGGTCTGTGTAACGCAGGGCCAGGCCCGATTCCAGCTCGATGTCCACATGCTCATGCTTGGCCGCCGGCAAGCCGGCTTCCACCAGCCGCAGATTCCCCGACATGCCCAAATGGCTGATCAACGTGCCGACTTCGGCATTGATCAGTAAATACTTGGCCCGCCGTTCCACCAGCACGATGCGCTGGCCCGACAGCCGCACATCCAGGTCTTCGGGGATCGGCCAGCGCAGACGGCGCTCACGCACGATCACCCGGCTGACGCGCTGGCCTTCCAGGTGCGGTGCAATTCCGCGGCGGGTGGTTTCGACTTCCGGCAGTTCTGGCATGGGGCTCTCGAATCAGGCGAGGTTCGACACTCAACGTGTGGCGAGGTCGCGAATTTCTTGTTTCTGGGTTTCGAAATCGTATTCCGATAGACCGATGTAATCGAGCACCAGATGCCCGACATTGTTCCATTCGTGGTCTTCAGACTGGTTGCCCAGCACCCGATAGGAAGCACAAATGTGCTCGGCCATCTTCAGGATTGCCAGCAGGTTCTTCAGCGGCGTATTGCGGCACGACTCATCGCTGAAAATGGCCAGGGCATTGTGATGGTTGGCAATGGCCTGGGTGACATGTTCCGGCAGACGCCAGGACTTGGCGGTGTAATACCCGACCACGGCGTGGTTGGTGTTGTAGTGCTTGTTCTCGGTATCCACCACGCGGCATTCGACGCTGGCGTTGGCATAGGCCTGCTCCAGCACTTTCATGTAATCGGGGAATTTCTTGAGCATCAGCGGAATGCCGCAATCGTGGAACAGGCCCAGCGCATAAGCTTCATCGCCAGCCTGGACACCGACGCGCTTGGCCAGGCTCAGGCAGGTCATCGCCACGTCCTGCGCCGTGTCCCAGAAACGGTTGAGGGTGACGATGGTCTCGTCGTTCAGCTCGCCCTTGATCGACTGCGCGTTGATCAGGTTGATGATCGAACGACTGCCCAACAGGTTTACTGCACGCTGGATCGCGGTGATCTTGTTACTCAAGCCGTAGTACGGCGAATTGACGATTTTCAACAAAGCGCCCGAAAGGCCTGGGTCCTGGGAGATCAGTTTGGCGATCACCTCCAGGTCCGGGTCGGGCATATATTGCTCCATCTGCAGATCCACCATGATCTGCGGCTGGGCCGGCACACTGATGCCTTGCAGGGACTGTTGAATCTGTTCAGAAGACAGCTCTTGGGACATAAGTACGCACTCCGGGTCAGGCGGGGATTCTAACCCTTAAAAAGATCGATCCGACAGCCAGTCAAACTCAATCCATATGTGTGCGGGCCCGCGATGGCGCCATGCGCGTTTCATCGTCCGTCAAACCCGCCACTCCCTCAACACGCTATACTCCCGCTCTTTTTTCCGGAGCGACGTCATGTCCCTGCCTAGCCTGCGCCTCAAAGCCAACGCCGACCGACGCCTGCGCAACGGTCACCTGTGGGTCTACAGCAACGAAATCGATGTAGCCGCCACCCCATTGCACGGCTTCAAGGCTGGCGATCAGGCGATCCTCGAAGCCGCCGGCGGCAAGCCGCTGGGCATCGTTGCCATGAGCCCGAACAATCTGATCTGCGCCCGCCTGCTGTCGCGCGACATCAAGTTGCCGCTGGACAAATCGCTGCTGGTGCATCGCCTGAACGTCGCCCTGTCGCTGCGCGACCGCCTGTTCGACAAGCCGTTCTATCGTCTGGTCTACGGCGACTCCGACCTGCTGCCAGGCCTGGTGGTCGACCGTTTCGGCGACATCCTGGTGGTCCAGATCGCTTCGGCGACCATGGAAGCTCACAAAGATGACGTGATCGCGGCCCTGACCCAAGTGCTCAAGCCAAGCGGCATCCTGTTCAAGAACGACTCCGCAGCCCGTGACGCCGAAGGCCTCAACCGTTACGTCGAAACCGTGTTCGGCCTGGTGCCGGAGTGGGTGGCGCTGGAAGAAAACGGCGTGAAGTTCGAAGCGCCGGTCATCCAGGGCCAGAAAACCGGCTGGTTCTATGACCACCGCATGAACCGCGCGCGTCTGGCACCTTATGCCAAAGGCAAACGCGTGCTGGACTTGTACAGCTACATCGGCGGCTGGGGCGTGCAAGCGGCCGCCTTCGGCGCCAGTGAAGTGTTCTGCGTCGATGCGTCGGCCTTCGCCCTCGACGGCGTCGAGCGCAACGCCGCACTGAACGGTTTCGCCGAAAAAATGACCTGCATTGAAGGCGACGTGTTCGAAGCCCTCAAAGAGCTGAAAGCCAGCGAAGAACGTTTCGACGTCATCGTGGCCGACCCTCCTGCATTCATCAAACGCAAGAAAGACATGAAAAACGGTGAAGGTGCCTACCGTCGCCTGAACGAACAAGCCATGCGCCTGCTCAGCAAGGACGGCATCCTGGTCAGCGCATCGTGCTCGATGCACCTGCCGGAAGACGATTTGCAGAACATCCTGCTGACCAGCGCCCGTCACCTGGACCGCAACATCCAGATGCTGGAGCGCGGCGGACAAGGCCCGGATCACCCGGTTCACCCAGCCATTGCCGAAACCCGCTACATCAAGAGCATTACCTGCCGTCTGCTGCCAAACAGCTGAGTACGCCGGTTTGACGGGGAGCCGACAGGCTCTCCGTCAGCCATTCTGACGCCGCGACATCTCCTCTCCCGCCCCATCGTCTTACTCTTGCAGTCCTACAAACTTGCAGGACGTTTCCCTGCACATTTGATTTGAAAGAATATAACTTACAAACTTTCTCCAACCCCAAGACCGCTCCGACAAAATTACTGGAATATTCCTACTTAATCCCCCCTTGATAAGAGCCTATTAAAGCCTATGATTGAGTTGTCACCTCGAAGTGACACTCACTATCAAATGACAAGGAGTCAACAACATGAAAGCAATTACTCTGGAAGCTAACAAAATCGCCAACCTGGCTTTTCTGGTTGCACCAAAAGCCCGCTAAGTAAATGAGACGCTGGGGAGTGCCGGCTACCCAGCGTGTTCTATGGCACCCGTCCAGAGCGAACCGCCCCACCATGCAGATAAACCCATATTTATTCATACTTCCTCGCACTCCCGGCCAAATAGTCTGGGATTACAAAAATCACAAACAATTTGAACTAAGCCTTGAGTACTCAAGCAGACTTACGCAACTAATCAACAACCCCGAACTTTATAACGACAGCAACATAGTTGACACTCAACTCCTGAACGCAGGAATACTGACAACATCAATACAAGGTACTGTTGAATGGGGCTGGGATGAACTGTCGAAGATATTCCATATCGGTACCAAAAACATCCCCTGCGAACATGTCCCTCAGGATATTCATGAATGGTCCAGACACTACCTGGACCACTGCACCGAAGTGCTGGCCGCTCCTGCGCCGAGCAACCGGCCCACAGAACGCCAGGCGCGGGAGCTGATTGGCCTGCCAAAGCCTTCCTGCCTGCCGGAAGGGTCTCTTGCCAACGTCCTGATCGGCCGAAAAACCTGCCGCACCTTCACGGACGCAGCAGTTTCACTGGAAGCTATCGGCACGCTGCTTTACCTGTCCCTTGGCTACTTGCATGAGCGCGAAAACGATGTCGACGAAACCCTTGTCGAAGGTCTCGATGCCCGGCGCAGCAGCCCATCCGGTGGCGGGCTGAATGCCTGCGAAGGCTTTCTTCATGTACACAACGTCAGCGGCCTGAAACCCGGGCTCTACGCCTATCACCCCACCGACCACGCCTTGAGTTTCGTCAACCCGACACCTGACTCACCACTGGGGCAGTTGCTGTGTGGACAGCACTTCATCAACAACCTGCCCGTGGGCCTGTTCATCACCAGTCGGTTCGACAAGCTGTGGTGGAAATATGAACACTCGCGAGCCTACCGAATGGCCTTCGTGGAAGCAGGGCATATCTCGCAAACATTCCAACTGGTGGCCACTGCACTGGGGTTGAACACCTGGCTGACGGGGGCGCTGGCCGATGATCAGGTCGAGGTCTTGCTGGGGATCGAGAACAGCGCGGAACAACCTTTGTTTTTTGTCGGCTGTGGCTACAGCGACGGACAAGTGATGTGCAAGGAATTGAAAGATCTTCTGAGCAGTCGGGAGCCGCAACAATGACCACTCCCATCATTGCCCCGTTGGAGCAGCCCGTGTCCTGGGCTCATCGTTACACCCTGGGCGACTGGAATACCCGTGCGTCAGTGCGCACCAGCGAACACGACTATCTATTACCACCAGACCTGGAACAGCAACTGGAAACGCGCCACTGGTTTCCTCCAGGCTTCCTGGCTTACCTGACTCACCCGGCCATCCAGGCGGCAGGTCAAACCGTCATCCATCGGTTGTCGGCCAGTCATCTGGTGTACTTCCTCGACTACACCACCTTGCTTGAGCACCGCATCGTCAACCGCTCCGTGGAAACCATCATCCATGATGAACTGAACGTCCACATTCCCGCACGAATGAAGACCGCCGCGCTTCAGCTTTATACCGACGAGGGTTATCACGCCCTGTTTTCCAACAGCCTTGCCGAGCAAGTAGCCAGTTTCTACGGGATCAGCCGACGTCCGGTCATGCCCCACCGCATCATGCGATTGAACGCCCTGCTTGACGGCGCCCCGGAAAGATACAGGGCGCTGGCCTGGTTCCTCGTCGGGTTCGTGTCGGAGACGATCATTGCCAAGGAACTGCTCGATGTCTGCCGTAACGACCTGGTTTCCAGCGTCCAGGCAATGCTCAGGGATCATCTGGCGGACGAGGCGCGCCATAGTCGCTATTTCTCTGAAGTGTTCCATTACCTGTGGCTGACGCTGAACAGCCCTCAACGCACGTTTGTCGCCAAAGCGCTGCTGGACATCATCCGGATGTTCTTCGAAGCCGATGAGCGATGGATGCGCGAAAGCCTGCTCAGCGCGGGTCTTGGCGAGACCTCCATCACGGAAATTCTTGGCGGACTGACCAGCCCCCAAGCCACCCATCAACGGGCGCGATCCGGTGCTGGCGCAACACTTCAGGCGTTAAAAAAGGCTGGTTTCTTCGACCTGCCCTCCAACCAGCAACTGTTCATGAAGGCAGGGCTTATCGATGGGTGAAGGACAATCCGCGGCGACCGTCAAACAACGTCGGGGGGCGGTCAGCCTGTTGTTGGCCATGGTGCTGCTTGGCGTGTTCCCGCTGGATGTCCTGCTACCCTCTTTCCCGGCGCTCGCCGAACACTTTCGCAGTACGCCCGCCGATATTACGCTGTCGATCAGTCTGTTTGCCGTCGGCATAGCGGCCTCTCAACTGCTGATCGGGCCGCTGTCGGATGTGATCGGGCGCAAAGGACTGTTGCTCGCTGGAATAACCATCTCGATGCTGGGTGCAGTGGGCTGCATGCTGACCACGGACTATGTTCACTTCCTGTTGTTCCGTGTGATTCAGGCACTCGGCTGCGGGTGTTTCGTGCTGTCACAAGCATTGATCCAGGACCTGTTCGAGGGCGAGGAGCGTGACCGGTTGCGGATCCTGATGGTGACTGCCACCGGCGTTTTCATCTCGGTCTCACCGTTGGCCGGCACGTTCCTGCAAGCCACGCTGGGCTGGCAGGGCAGCTTTGTGGTGTTTATCGCACTGGCTGGAATAGTACTGCTCAAGGCCTGTTTTTTTCTCGAAAGCACTCGGCCTGCGGCAACCGGGGCGCTATCGAATATCTTCCAGCCCTACCGCCGGGTCTTGTGCGATGTCGACTTTCTGTCCTACTGGCTGATTTCCGCCTTTGCTTTCGCCTGCCATTTTTCCTTCATAGTGATTTCGCCGCTGATTTTCATGGATCAACTCCAGCTGTCGGCCTATGACTTCTCGCTGATTCTGCTGGTCTATGGCGGCGCCTACATTGTCGGCGGCACGGTTGCGACGCTGCTGGGTAAACGTATCAGTCCCGGTCATCAAGTCATCAGCGGGCTATGCCTGATCCTGCTGTCCGGCCTGATCATGCTTTACCTCTCAAGCCACTTTACGCTATCCCCGTTTACCGTCCTGGTACCGATGCTCATCTGTACTGCCGGCACTACCATCGCCCGACCGGCCGCCACGTCCAAAGCCATGAGCCTGTTCCCTGAAAATGCGGGAACTTCGGCGTCGGCCGGCAGTACGGTGATTTTCATCTGTGGCGGGTTGATCAGTGCGCTCATCAGCCTGAGCCCGGCCAACCTGCAATCCACGCTGGGATACAGCTTTATCATCCTGAGCAGCGTGGCGCTGGTACTCAACAGTCGTATCCATAGCCGAGCCAAGAGCCCGGGAGCCAGCCCAAGCGTCGAATAATCCTGCCAGTCGTCATCCCACACGCCCCGTCAGCACTTGATCAACGTTTTCCGGCATTCCCTCCTGACGCCAGCGGTGTAGAATCGCGAGATTCATCGCCAGTCATCCCCCGGCGGGTTTATGAGCTCAAGCTGAAGCGCGCGGCGATCCCGCAAAGTTATCGGCAACTTCCGGACACACGGCCATTTCTGAGTGTTCCAGACGTCAATAGAAGCTCACTTCCCTTTTGATACCTGATTTGCCGCCCGGAGTGCTCCATGCCTGATTACCGCTCGAAAACATCCACCCACGGTCGCAACATGGCCGGTGCTCGCGCACTGTGGCGCGCCACGGGGATGAAAGATGACGACTTCAAGAAGCCGATCATCGCTATTGCCAACTCCTTTACCCAATTCGTACCGGGCCATGTGCACCTGAAGGATCTGGGTCAACTGGTCGCACGTGAAATCGAACGGGCCGGCGGTGTAGCCAAAGAATTCAACACCATCGCCGTGGATGACGGCATTGCCATGGGCCACGACGGCATGCTCTATTCGCTGCCGAGCCGCGAGATCATCGCCGACTCCGTCGAATACATGGTCAACGCCCACTGCGCCGACGCCATTGTCTGCATTTCCAACTGCGACAAGATCACCCCTGGCATGCTGATGGCCGCCTTGCGCCTGAACATCCCGGTAATCTTCGTGTCCGGCGGCCCGATGGAAGCCGGCAAGACCAAACTGGCCAGCCACGGTCTCGACCTGGTCGACGCCATGGTGATCGCCGCCGACTCCAGCGCCTCTGACGAGAAGGTCGCCGAGTACGAGCGTAGCGCCTGCCCTACTTGTGGCTCCTGCTCCGGCATGTTCACCGCCAACTCGATGAACTGCCTGACCGAAGCCCTGGGTCTCGCATTGCCGGGCAACGGTTCGACCCTGGCCACCCACAGCGACCGCGAACAGCTGTTCCTGCAAGCCGGCCGCACCATCGTCGAGCTGTGCAAGCGTTACTACGGCGAGAACGACGAGTCGGTGTTGCCGCGCAACATCGCCAACTTCAAGGCGTTCGAAAACGCCATGACCCTGGACATCGCCATGGGCGGTTCCACCAACACCATCCTGCACTTGCTGGCCGCGGCCCAAGAAGCCGAGATCGATTTCGACCTGCGCGACATCGACCGCCTCTCCCGCCATGTACCGCAACTGTGCAAGGTCGCGCCGAACATCCAGAAATACCACATGGAAGACGTGCACCGTGCCGGCGGGATCTTCAGCATCCTCGGCTCCCTGGCCCGTGGCGGCTTGTTGCACACCGACCTGCCGACCGTACACAGCAAGACCATGGCCGAAGGCATCGCCAAGTGGGACATCACCCAGACCAACGACGAAGCGGTGCATCACTTCTTCAAGGCTGGCCCGGCGGGCATCCCGACGCAAACCGCGTTCAGCCAGTCGACCCGCTGGGAAACCCTGGACGACGACCGTGAAAACGGCTGCATCCGCAGTGTCGAACACGCTTACTCGAAAGAAGGCGGCCTGGCCGTTCTGTACGGCAACATCGCGCTGGACGGTTGCGTGGTGAAAACCGCCGGTGTCGACGAGTCGATCCACGTCTTCGAAGGCAACGCGAAGATCTTCGAAAGCCAGGACAGCGCCGTACGCGGCATCCTCGCCGACGAAGTGAAGGCTGGCGACATCGTGATCATTCGTTACGAAGGCCCGAAAGGCGGCCCGGGCATGCAGGAAATGCTCTACCCGACCTCTTACCTGAAATCCAAAGGCCTGGGCAAAGCCTGCGCCCTGCTGACCGACGGCCGTTTCTCCGGCGGCACTTCGGGCCTGTCCATCGGCCACGCTTCGCCAGAAGCCGCTGCCGGTGGCGCGATCGGTCTGGTGCAGGACGGCGACAAGGTCCTGATCGACATTCCGAACCGCTCGATCAACCTGTTGGTCAGCGACGAAGAACTGGCCGCGCGCCGGGTCGAGCAGGACAAGAAAGGCTGGAAGCCGGTGGAAAAGCGTCCACGTAAAGTGACCACCGCTCTGAAAGCCTATGCCCTGTTGGCGACCAGCGCCGACAAGGGTGCCGTGCGTAACAAAGCGATGCTCGACGGGCTGTAATACTTAACCGTCGAACAAAAAAATGCCCCGCCAAGTGCGGGGCATTTTTTTGATCGTTCCCACGCAGAGCGTGGGAACGAGATCACAGCGCTTATTGAATCTCTTCCGGTTTGACGATCACCCAGTTCTTGTCCGCCGTCACCGCCAACCCTTCTTTCGCCTGGGCCGCTGCGTGCTTGGCCATCATGCCGTTAATCTGGGTCATGTACTTGTCTTTGCGGTTGACCCACAAATGGATGCCGCCCTTGGACACGTCGACGCTGTGGAACAGCATGTAACCGTCGCTGCTCGGCGTATCACCACCCACCAGGACCGGTTTTTTCCATTCATCGATGTAGGTCAGGATCGCCGCTTGCTTGCCGGCCATCCAGGTTGCCGGAGTCCACAGGTACGGGGTCAACTCGAGGCCAAGGTTGGCCTTCTCGTCATACTTGCCCGCAGTGATCTGCTTACGCGCCGTGGTCAGTTCACCAGTCTTGCGGTCCTTGAGCATCGTGGTCACACCGATCACGTTCTGCGGTTTGACGTTGTAGCCGTACTTCGGATCGGCAGCGACCATGCGCACCAATTCTTCGGAGGCAGCGGTCATCACGTAGACCTCAATGCCATTTTCCATCAGCTTGTTGTAGAGCTCGGCCTGGCCGGTGAAGACTTTCGGCGGCTGGACGTCGATGGTCTTGACCACATCGCCGTCGTAATAAGTGCTCGGCACCGGTTTGCCAGACGCCATCAGCTCATCGACGTAGCCCTTGAGCTCTTGAAGCGTGAAGCCGGAAAACACTTGGGCGACCCATGGATAGCAGACCATGTCGTCGATTTCGCAGAGACGATAGTAGTAGCTGAACAGGCTCTCCTTGTGGTCGGCGGTGTCTTTGAACGGGATCAGTTTCAGCGAGGGGTCGAGGCTCTCGCGGGTGATCAGGCCCTTGTTTTCCATGAACGGCAACAATGACTCTTCGAGGTCGTAGCGGTAACTGGTGTTGTCCATGTCGAACACCGCGAAGTTACCCTTGTTGGCATTGGCCGCGATCATCGCGTCCAGCGCCTTGGCCTGATCCGCTGGCCAGTGCTTCAGGTCGGTAGCGAACGCCTGGCCGGCAAGGCCAAGACTCAAACCCAATCCAAGTGCAGCAGCAAGAAATTTCGGTGCAAGCTTCATCGGCGTTTCTCCCCGGTTCAAAGAAATCGACGCTAACAAATAAGTGTGACAGTCCTCGCCTGCCCGCGACCGCTTGCATCCTGATTCCGTCAGCGGCATTCCTTATAGCGGCATTGGCTTATTCCAAAAACGACAGTTGACCGCTGTTTTTGATATTAAATCATTACATATCAAGCTGTTAGGCTCACCGGTTCGCAGTCACACACGAAGGTGGCTGGCACAAGTCTATGGAGCCTCTATGAATCTGCCGCTGATTCTCAATCTGCTGGTGTTCCTCGCCTTGCTCTTTGGCCTGGCGCAAACCCGTCACACCACCTGGAGCCTGGCGAAAAAGGTGCTGCTGGCTCTGGTGCTGGGCGTGGTATTCGGTATCGCCCTGCACACGATTTATGGTGCGGGCAACCCGGTGTTGAAAGCTTCGATCGGTTGGTTCGATCTGGTGGGCAACGGTTACGTACAGTTGCTGCAGATGATCGTGATCCCGCTGGTGTTCGCCTCGATCCTCAGTGCCGTGGCCCGTCTGCACAACGCTTCGTCGCTGGGCAAGATCAGCTTCCTGACCATCGGCACGCTGCTGTTCACCACCGCCATCGCGGCGCTGATCGGTATCGGCCTGACCAACCTGTTCGGCCTCACCGCCGAAGGTCTGGTCGCCGGCACCCAGGAAATGGCTCGTCTGCAAACCATCCAGACCGACTATGCGGGCAAGGTCGCCGACCTGAATGTGCCGCAACTGTTGTTGTCGTTCATCCCGCAGAACCCGTTCGCCGACCTCGCTCGCGCCAAACCGACGTCGATCATCAGTGTGGTGATCTTCGCCGCATTCCTTGGGGTCGCGGCGCTGCAACTGCTCAAGGATGATGTCGAGAAAGGTCAGAAAGTGATCAACGCCATCGACACCCTGCAAGCCTGGGTGATGCGTCTGGTGCGCCTGGTGATGAAGCTGACCCCATACGGCGTGTTGGCGCTGATGACCAAAGTGGTCGCCGGCTCCAACCTGCAAGACATCATCAAGCTCGGCAGTTTCGTGGTGGTGTCGTACATCGGCCTGGGCCTGATGTTTGTGATCCATGGCGTGCTGGTGTCGGCCGCCGGGATCAACCCGTTGCGCTTCTTCCGCAAGATCTGGCCAGTGCTGACGTTCGCCTTCACCAGCCGCTCCAGCGCCGCCACCATTCCGCTGAGCATCGAAGCCCAGACCAGCCGTTTGGGTATTCCACAGTCCATCGCCAGTTTCGCTGCCTCGTTTGGCGCGACCATTGGCCAGAACGGCTGTGCCGGTCTGTACCCGGCAATGCTGGCGGTGATGGTTGCGCCAACCGTGGGCATCAACCCGCTGGACCCTTTGTGGATCGCGACGTTGGTGGCGATTGTGACGCTGAGTTCGGCCGGGGTGGCCGGGGTTGGTGGCGGTGCAACCTTCGCCGCGCTGATCGTGTTGCCGGCCATGGGTTTGCCGGTGTCACTGGTGGCGTTGCTGATTTCCGTTGAACCGCTGATCGACATGGGTCGCACGGCGTTGAACGTCAGTGGCTCGATCACCGCTGGGGCGATCACCAGCCAGATCATGCAGCAGACGGATAAAGCGCTGTTGGACGCAGATGAGCATGGGGCGTTGGCTCAGGCTTGATTGGCGCCTGATGGATCGCTATCGCGGGCTTGCCCGCGATGCGCTCAGGCCTTCTCCCAAACCTCAAAGCTATACGCCGGTTTGTCGCCTTCTGCCGGATTCGGAACATTCGACACCAGCTTCCACTGGTTCACATCAAACTCCGGAAACCACGCATCCCCTTCCGGGCTCAGCGCCACGCGCGTCAGGTATAGCCGATCGGCCTGCTCCAGACCTTGCGCATACAACTGCGCACCACCAATTAACATCAACTCATTGGCACCCTGCTCCAGCGCCCATTCCTCGGCGCGAACCACGGCCGCCTCCAGTGACGGATAAACCTCCGCGCCTTCCAGCTGCAAATCCACCTGGCGACTGACCACGATGTTCAACCGGCCCGGCAGCGGACGACCGAGGGAATCCCAGGTCTTGCGCCCCATGATGATCGGCTTGCCGAGGGTGGTGGCCTTGAAGTATTTGAAGTCCCCCGGCAAGTGCCAGGGCATGCTGTTGTCGACGCCGATCACACGGTTTTCACCGAGGGCTGCGATCAGGCTGAGGGGGAGTGATTTAGTCATGCCGGCGAGGATACCAGAGCCTCCCTTACCCCGATAAGCGTCACAGCGGTTATGCTCATCGCTCAATGAAGCGACGGGATGCCGCGTGACTGAACTGACTCCCCTGCAAAACCTCTGGCTGAGCGAAACCATACGCCTGCGTGAAGAACACGCCGGCCCCCTGGATGATCTGGAAGCCAACCGAGTCGCCCGTAGCGCCGGCGGCGACCTGCCGACGCGTATTCAATGCCGCGCCCGGTGGCTGGCCGAGCGCGACGGGCAGACCCGCGCCCTCAAACACTGGCTGCAAGGCGCGCGACTGGCGTTGATCGTGCTCGCCGTGCTGGCCGTGATCAGTGGCGCCGGCCTGGCGTTTGCCGCGCTGGGCGACGGCCAGTCCCCGGTCAATGTGTTCTGGGCCTTGGGCAGCCTGCTGGGGCTGAACCTGATTCTGCTATTGAGCTGGGCCCTGGGCCTGGTGTTCGCCGGCGAACAGAGCGCCGCCCTCGGACGCTTGTGGTTGTGGCTCAGTGAAAAACTCGCCCGCGATGCCAACGCCGCGCAACTGGCGCCAGCCCTGCTGCTGTTACTGCAACGGCAGAAACTCAATCGGTGGGCGCTGGGTGTGCTGGTCAACGGCTTGTGGTTGTTGGCGATGCTCAGTGCCTTGGTGATGCTGCTGACGCTGATGGCGACCCGGCGCTATGGCTTCGTCTGGGAGACCACCATTCTCGGCGCCGACACCTTCGTCGCCATGACCCAGGCCCTCGGCGCCCTGCCGGCCTTGCTCGGTTTCAGTGTGCCCAGCGTGGAGATGATCCGCGCCAGCGGCGATGCCGCGCTGAACATCGAAAGCGCCCGCCAGACCTGGGCGGCGTGGCTGGTGGGCGTGCTGCTGGTGTACGGCGTGTTACCGCGTTTGCTGCTCGCATTGTTCTGCCGGTGGCGCTGGAAAACCGGCCAGGCAGCCTTGCATCTGGACTTGAACCTGCCCGGCTACGCCCAACTGCGCGAACGGCTGATGCCCACCAGCGAACGCCTGGGTATTAGCGATGCCGCGCCTGAGCAACTTCACCGGGTTGAAAACGCGGCCAGCGATCTGCAAAGCGATGGCGCACTGTTGGTGGCCATCGAGCTGGACGATCAACGCCCCTGGCCACCGCAGCTGCCGAAAAGCGTCAACGACGCCGGCATCCTCGACAGCCGCGAATCCCGGCACAAACTGCTTGAACAACTGAGTCGCTTTCCCCCGGCCCGCCTGGCCATCGCCTGCGATCCACGGCGTTCGCCGGACCGTGGCAGCCTGGCACTGATTGCCGAACTGGCTCGCAGTGCTACGGCTACCCGCGTGTGGCTGCTGCAAGCGCCGCCCGGCGAAGCGCTGGATGCCGAACGCCTGGGCGACTGGCACGTTGCGCTGCAACAACTGGACTTGCCATTCGCCGATTGCGCGCCATTGAACTGGCTGGAGACGGGTCATGACTGATACCTGGAAACAGCCCTTGAAGCTCGCCGTGGTCGGCCACACCAACGTCGGCAAAACCTCGTTGCTGCGCACGCTGACGCGGGATGTCGGCTTCGGCGAAGTGTCCCATCGCCCCAGCACCACGCGCCACGTCGAGGGCGCGCGATTGTCGGTGGACGGCGAGCCTCTGCTCGATCTGTTCGACACGCCGGGCCTGGAAGACGCCATCGCCCTGCTCGACTACCTCGAGCGCCTGGAACGGCCCGGCGAACGCCTCGACGGCCCGGCGCGGCTGGCGCGCTTCCTTGAGGGCAGCGAAGCCCGGCAGCGCTTCGAACAGGAAGCCAAGGTGTTGCGACAATTGCTCGCCTCCGACGCCGGCCTCTATGTGATCGACGCTCGGGAGCCAGTGCTGGCCAAGTACCGCGACGAACTGCAAGTGCTGGCCAGTTGCGGCAAACCGCTGCTGCCGGTGCTGAACTTTGTCAGCAGCGCCCAGCAGCGCGAACCGGATTGGCGTGAAGCCCTGGCGCGGTTGGGCTTGCATGCCTTGGTGCGGTTCGACAGCGTCGCGCCGCCGGAAGATGGCGAACGCCGACTGTATGAAAGCCTCGCGCTGCTGCTGGAAAACTCCCGCGAACAACTGGAACGCCTGATCGCCGATCAGCAGGCCCAACGCCTGGCCCGTCAGCAGAGTGCAGCGCAGTTGATTGCCGATTTATTGATCGATTGCGCCGCCTGCCGCCGCAGTGTCGCCAGCGAGGCGGAGCAGGAACAGCAAGCGATCAGCGAACTGCGCAAAGCGGTGCGTCAGCGTGAACAACGTTGCGTCGAAGCCTTGCTCAAGCTCTACGCCTTCCGCCCACAGGACGCGGCGGCCAGTGACCTGCCGCTGCTCGATGGCCGCTGGGGCGATGACCTGTTCAACCCGGAAACCCTGAAGCAGCTCGGTGTACGGGTCGGCGGTGGCATCGCGGCTGGCGCGGCGGCCGGGGCCGGCGTCGATTTGCTGGTGGGCGGCCTGACCCTCGGCGCGGCGGCACTGGCCGGAGCGATTGCCGGCGGCGCCCTGCAAACCGCCCGCAGTTACGGCAGCCGCCTGCTGGGCAAGATCAAGGGCCAGCGAGAACTGACTGTCGACGACAGCGTGCTGCGGTTGTTGGCCCTGCGTCAGCGACAACTGTTGCAAGCCCTGAACCAGCGCGGGCACGCGGCGCTGGACAGCATTCAGGTCGCCACACCACAGGACAAAACCTGGCGCGAAGGCAAACTGCCGGAAGCGCTGAACAAGGCGCGGGCACATCCGCTGTGGTCGTCGCTCAATCCTCATTCGAAGGTGAATCAGGCGGAGCGGCAGGAGCAGGTTGAGGTGTTGGCGCAGCAGCTCTAACCAAAGATCGTCAGCGCCAATCCAGTTTCAGAAACTCTTTGGCCAATGCCTTCACACGGCTACGATCGGTCCTGTTCGCTCGCCCGTCATTGTCCACATCCGAGCTCAACACCCACTCAAAAACCCCATCGTTATCCAGATCGCGGACCGCAGCCTTGTAGGCAATCCTCGGTCCGTCATGAAAATGCAGTCGTACCGTCTCAGGCGTACCGTCAGCGGATGGATTCTGCGAGAAGATGCGCAAGTGCCGCTCCTCAGCTTCATCCGCGTTATACCAGGCGCATTTCAAGTACGTTTTGCCAAACGACTTGAGCTGTTGACGATCCGCGTCCGTCGCCTCGCGCTGCAACTGTTCACCTTCAAAGAACTGGAAAACGACGGTATCTGCCGAGCCCTTCCCGCCTCGATCTTGTGCAATCACTTTCAGAAAATGCATCCGTGCGCTCCTTTGCGAAAAGGCCAGATTGATGCTTCGACGCGCGTTGATCCATAAACCGATTCCCTATCGTGTGTCAGACAACTCAGCGCAGAACGCCGGACAACAGGCCCGCAGCCTTGCGTTTCAAGATGTCGAGGTCCATCACCGGCACGTCCATGTCCTTGGCGCGCTCATCCCACTGACGCATCCGCAGACTGACATCGCACAATGGATCGCGCTCAAAAGCCTCAGCCTCTTCAGCGCTCATCACCCCGCCCTGATACTCCAGCGTCCGCCGACTGGCTTCACTCAAACGCTCGTAGTACCCAGGCTCTCTGAGCGTCAGATAACGCTTGGCCTGCACGTGATATTCCACCAGCCGCGCCATGCGTTCGCTGAAACCGGCCCGACGCAAATAATCAGCGCCCAAACGCTCATGGCTGACCACCCCGAAGCCACCCATGCTCTCGGCCCCCTCGGCACAGAGATGCCCGATGTCGTGAAAGAACGCCGCCAGCACCACTTCATCATCGAAACCCTCGGCCATCGCCAGTTCGGCCGCTTGCGACATGTGCTCGATCTGCGACACCGGTTCACCGATGTAGTCGTTATCGCCAAACCGTTCGTACAGACCGAACACCTCGGCGATCACTTGCTGATGGTGGTCCATCAACTGTCTCCCAATAAGCTGGCGACATTACGTTCCGCCAACGCCGGCCCGACGCTCATGCCGACACCGGAGTGCATCAGCGCCACGCTCACACCCGGCATCGGACGCAGAAAAGAAAACGGGCCGGGGCCGCGTGAACCGTAAACACCCTGCCAGCGCTCGACCACTTGCACTTTGCAGCCCAACGTCTGCTCGGCCAGTTCGAGCATCCAGTCGTCCACTTGTTCGGCATTGAACGGTGACGGATCGCTGCCGTAATGGTGAGAGTCGCCGATGATCAACTCACCGTACGGTGTCGGGCTGATCAGCAGGTGAATGCCGTTTTCATACAGATGAGGTGTGTCGCGCAAAATCTGCGCCTGTACCGCCGCGGCTTCCGGCAGATCGGCGAAGGCGCCGTAGTGCACGCAACTCAGACCGGTGAGCAGTACGTGTTGCAGGTTGAGGTTGATCTGCGGCCGGGCACGGAGCATTTGCAGACGGCAGACTTGCGGGTTGAGTTCGGCAATCGGCTCGGCCAGCAAAGTTTGATAATCGTGGCCGGAGCAAACGATGATCTGCTCGGCGCTGAAGGTGCCAGCTGTGCTGTGCAAGCGGCCCGGCTCGATGTCGCGCACCAGGGTGGAGAAGTGAAACTCGACACCCCACTCACGGCGCAGGTAGTCGATCAATGCCGGCATCGCCTCGCGGGAATACAGCTGTTGATCTTCCATGCCGTGCAACGCGGCGCGGTGATGGCTGAATTGACCGCCGTATAAATCCCGCAATGGGTTGCCGCGCAACAGCTCGACACGGTAACCGTGCTCCACGGCACGCCCGGCGCAGAAGGCTTCCAGCAGGTGTTCTTCCGCTTCGGTACGCGCGAACAGGTACGAGCCGTTGCGCTTGAGGGGCAGGCCGGCAAGTTCTGCCCATTGGCCCCAGATGTCGCGGCTGGCCTTGGCCAGTTCCAGCATTGGTCCCGGCGGTTGGCCGGTGACCAGTGCCTGGCCGAAGTTGCGTACAGATGCGCCCAATGGTGTGGCGCTGCGTTCGAAGACTTTGACCTTGAGGCCGCGCCTGGCGGCGGCATAGGCGTGGGACAGGCCGAGAATGCCGGCGCCGACGATCAGCATGTCGCTGTGGTGTGTCATGAAGATAATCCCGCTTTTTGTGGCGAGGGAGCTTGCTCCCGCTGGGGCGCGTAGCGGCCCCCCCCCTCTCTATCTGAAAAGAAGGGGCCTGCTGCGCAGTCCAACGGGAGCAAGCTCCCTCGCCACAAGGTGTGAGTCAGTTACTTGGCAGCCACTTTCTCGGACTTGCCGTCATAGCGCTTGCGCCATTCAGTCAGGATCTCGTCGCGATTCTTCGAGGCCCAGGCAAAGTCGTTCTTGATCAGGCGCTGCTCATAGTCCGCCGGCAATTCGGTCTGTGGCTTGGCGATACCCGGTTGTGCGAGCACCGCGAAGTTCTCTTTATAAAGCTCCATCGCCGCCGGGCTTGCAGAGAAGTCGGCCAGTTTCTTCGCTGCTTCTTCATGCGCGGTGCCTTTGATCACGGCAGTCGCTTCGATCTCCCAGCCCAAGCCTTCTTTCGGCAGGATGATGTCCAGCGGCGCGCCCTGGCGTTTCAGCTGAACAGCCGGGTATTCGAAGGAAATACCGATCGGGAATTCACCGGCAGCGGCGAGCTTGCACGGCTTGGAACCGGAGTGAACGTACTGGCCGATGTTCTGGTGCAGATCATCCATGTACTGCCAGCCCTGCTTCTCGCCGAAGGTTTGCAGCCAGGCGCTGACGTCGAGGAAACCGGTTCCCGACGACGCGGGGTTAGGCATGACGATCTTGCCTTTGTACTCAGGCTTGGTCAGGTCCTGCCAGCTCACGGGTTTGCTCAGGCCCTGCTTTTCGGCTTCGACGGTGTTGAAGCAAATGGTCGCCGCCCACACGTCCATGCCGACCCAGGCCGGTGGGTTGGCAACATCACGGTAGTTACCGCCGATCTTGCCCAGGTCCTTCGGCGCGTAGCTTTGCAGCATGCCTTGCTGATCGAGGATCGCCAGGCTCGATGCCGCCAGACCCCACACCGCGTCGGCTTGCGGGCGAGCTTTTTCGGCCAGCAGCTTGGCGGTGATGATGCCGGTGGAATCGCGCACCCACTTGATCTCGACGTCCGGGTTGGCCTTCTCGAAGGCTTCTTTGTAGGTCTTCAGTTGTTCGGCTTCGAGGGCGGTGTACACCGTCAACTCGGTTTTCGCAGCGAAGGCGTTCAGGCTGAAAGCGGTGAGGACAGCAGCGGCCAGGGCCAAGGGCTTGAACATGGTGCAATTCCTGTGTGAGTTGAAGATGTGAATCAAAGACCGGGCGCGGTCTGCCGCCAGGCCTGGGAGCGGCGCAATAAACCGCGCGAGGCCCAGGCCAGCAGCAGGGACACGCCCGCCGAGGTGAACAGAATCAGGGTCGACATCGCCGCCGCACCGCCGACGTTGCCGGCGTCGTCCATGTTCAGCACCGCCACCGCCGCGAGGATGGTGTCAGGGCTGTAGAGGAAGATTGCCGCCGAAACGGTGGTCATGGCCGAGACGAACAGGTAGCGCACGATGTCCAGCAACGCCGGCAGGCAGATCGGCACGGTGACTCGCAGGTAATGCCGATACAGCGGCGCCTTGAGCGACAGCGCGGCGGCTTCGAACTCGGCGTCGAGCTGGCGCAGCGCGGTGGTCGCGGTCATTTGCGCAGTGGTCAAATAGTGAGCAATGGTGCAAACCACCAGCAGCGTCATGCTGCCGTAGAGCACATGCAGCGGATTGCCGCTGAGGTTGAAGAAGAAGACGTAACCCAGGCCCAGCACCAGACCCGGCACCGCCATCGGTACGAAACTGAGCATGCGCAGTGTCAGATTCAGCCCGCGCTGGCCACGGGTTTTCTCCATCAGGTAGGCGCCGGTGAAGATCAGCACGCTGCCGATCAACGCCGTGCACAACGCCATCTTCACGCTGTTGCCGTAGGCCAGCCAGCCGCCGCCCGCGGTATCGTTGAACTGGTAATGGTTGAGCGACAGCGACAGGTTGTACGGCCAGAATTTCACCAGCGACGAGTACACCGCCATGCCGAACACCAGCAGCAACACCGCGCAGATCAGCAGCACGATGGCCAGATAACAACCGTCGCGCAGCCTCGACGGCATTGGCTGAAAGACTTGCGCCCGACCACTCATGGAATCGCCATGACGCCGACGCAGCCAGGCGTCGACACCAAAGCTGAACAGCGCCGGCAGCAGCAGAACCATGCCGATCAGTGCGCCGCGACCGAATTGTTGCTGGCCGACCACCGCTTTGTAGGCTTCCAGCGCCAATACCTGATAGTCGCCACCGACCACCACGGGCACACCGAAGTCGGTGATGGTCAGGGTGAACACCAGACAGAACGCTGCGAACACCGCCTGACGCGTCGCCGGCCAAGTGATGCTGCGAAAGGCTTTCGCCGGGCTCGCGCCCATGCTGGAGGCGGCATCGAACAGTCGCGCATCCGCCAGGGACAGCGCTGACAGCAAAATCATCAAGGCGTGCGGGAAGGTGTAGATGACCTCGCCGAGCACAATGCCCCAGAAGCCGTAGATGTTGTCCGAAAACAGACCGCGCAACAGGCCCTGATTGCCGAACAGATAAACCAGCGCAATCCCCGGCAACATCGACGGCGCCATCAACGGCAGCAGCGACATGCCGCGCCAGATACCTTTGCCAGGAATCAACGTGCGTTGCAGGGCGTAGGCAAACAGGTAGGCCAACGGTACGACCATCGCCGCCACGCTGAGGGAAACCTTCAGGCTGTTACCGAGCAACCAATGGAAATTCGCGCTGGTCAGCAATTCACCGGCAGCCACCAGACCACCGCCCTGCCCGGCCTGCGAACTGAACCCGCGCCAGAAGATCGCCAGTAACGGCATCAACACTGCCACACAGAGCAACACCAACAACAGCAGCTTGCCGCCGACCACGAACAGCCGGTCGCCGATCTCGGCACGGGAGGCCTGCCGAAGCTGCTTGTGCGGTATCGGCAGCGCGACGTTCGCGCTCATCAGGCGAACACCTGCAGGCTACGCGGCGGCAAGGCGACCATGATCTGCTGCGCACCGAGACGCGGCATCGCTTCCGGCGCCAGTTCCGCCAGCAATGCATGACCCGGCAGTTGATCGAGTTCGAAGCTCATGCGGCAACGATTGCCGAGGAAAGTGATTTCGCGAACCTTGGCCGGGAACAGGTTTTCTTCGTACACCAGCGGGTTGACGTTGATCGCTTCGGGGCGGCAGAACAACCGGCCCGACGAGGTTTTCGCACTGCCTTCGGCCAAGCGTATGTGCATCCCGCCGACCTGGGCATGACTGTCGCTGCTACGGCGAAACGGCAGCCAGTTGCCCTGACCGACGAACTCCGCCACAAACGGCGTGGCCGGGCGGTCGTAGATGTCCTGCGGCGTGGCGTACTGCTCGACCCTGCCGTTGTTCATCACGGCGATGCGATCGGCCATCAGCATGGCTTCGTCCTGATTGTGGGTGACCATCAGGGTGGTGATGCCGAGATTGCGCTGCAATTGGCGCAACTCGGTGCACAGATGCTCGCGGACCCGGGCATCGAGCGCCGACATCGGTTCGTCCAGCAGCAACAAGGAAGGGGCCGGCGCCAGAGCCCGGGCCAGCGCTACGCGTTGCTGCTGACCGCCGGACAACTGGCCGGGGTATTTTTTCTCGCTGCCGGTGAGGCCAACCAGCTCCAGCATCTGACCGACGCGCTGGCGCACTTCATCGCGACTGCTGCTAGAGAGGCCGTAGGCGATGTTCGCTTCGACGGTGAGATTGGGAAACAGCGCGTAGGACTGGAAGAGAATGCCGTAGTCCCGGGCCTGAGGCGCCAGGTGGGAAACGTCGCGATCACCGAGGTATAACTCGCCGCTGTCCTGGCGCTCAAGGCCGGCGATGCAACGCAGCAAGGTGGTCTTGCCGCAACCCGACGGCCCCAGCAGACACACCAGTTCACCGGCTGCCACGTCGAGGGAAACGTTATCCAGCGCGGTGAACGCACCGAAGCGCTTCTGCACGCCGCGCACTTTCATCGGCGCGCCGGGGTTGGTCAGGGCAGTTGCGATCGAGTGGTTCATGGACAGGCCTCATCAAGCAGATGAGGGCCATCCTAGGTTTGCAATGCGTCCGTCATGTGGCAACGAGGCAAAAACGGCTGATAGTGGTATTCGGGGATTTTAGTTGGATGGAGCGAACAGTGAATAACCTGTGGCGAGGGAGCTTGCTCCCGCTGGGTTGCGAAGCGGCCCCAGAAAATGGGCCTGCTGCGCAGTCCAGCGGGAGCAAGCTCCCTCGCCACAGGGATCTACGCCGGGGCCATTTCCTGCGCCAATCCGAGAAACGCCGCCGGCAGCCGGGCGCCTTTTCGCTCCTTGAGGCAGTACAGGTACTCGGGAATCTGCGGCGCATTCTCGAGGGTCAGCACCCGCAATTGCGGGTCGTGTGGCACTTCCTGCCGGGCAATGATGCTGATGCCGATGTTGCGCAAAACCGCTTCACGAATCGACTCGCGGCTGCCAATCTCCAGCAGCGGCCCGAAACTCACCCCGGCACTGGCCAGCAACTCTTCGGTCAAGCGCCGGGTGGTCGAGCCCGACTCGCGCATCAACAAGGTATGCCCCGCCAACGCACTGAGCGGCACATGGTCATGCACCGCCAGCGGATGATCGCGATGCACCGCCAACACCAGTGGATCACTGCCGAGCACCCGGCGGATCAGCCGCGCATCGTCGAGCAACTGTGAGGACGCGGCGACATCGACCCGGTAATCCTCCAGCGCTTCGAGCACCTGCTGGGAGTTGCCGATTTCCACCGACACCTCCACCTGCGGCAAGCGCTCGCGAAAGGTCTTCACCAGATCGAGGATGTAATACGGCGCCGTGGCGGCGATGCGCAACGTGCCCTGGACCTGACCACTGTTACGCAGGAAGAACTCGATATCGGCTTCCTGCTGCAGCAGTGCCTTGACCATCGGCAACAGCCGCGCACCTTCGTCGCTGACGCTGAGGCGGCGGCCGCCACGGTAGAACAGCTCAACCGAATACTGGCTTTCCAGATGCCGGATCTGGGTCGTCACCGTCGGTTGGCTCAGGCCGAGCTTTTTCGCCGCCAGGGTAATGCTGCCCAGCCGGGCCGCCATGTAAAACGCCTTCAGCTCGGCACTCAGCACACCCGTCCCTCATCGTCTATTTGCGCAACAGGCGCAAACCGTTGAACACCACCAACAGGCTCACGCCCATGTCGGCGAACACCGCCATCCACATGGTGGCGATCCCGGCGAAGGTTACCCCAAGAAAGATCGCTTTGATGACCAATGCCAGGGCAATGTTCTGTTTGAGGATATTGGAGGTCTGCCGCGACAGGCTGATGAAGGCCGGGATCTTGCGCAGATCATCGTCCATCAGGGCGACATCGGCGGTTTCGATGGCGGTGTCGGTCCCGGCGGCCGCCATGGCGAAACCGATCTCGGCCCGCGCCAGTGCAGGAGCGTCGTTGATGCCGTCGCCGACCATCCCCACGCGATAGCCCTGGGCATACAGCGTTTCGATGGCCTGCAGCTTCTCGCTCGGCAACAGATCGCCTTGCGCCTGATCGATGCCCACATGGGCGGCGATGACCTCGGCGGTGTGAACGTTGTCACCGGTCAGCATCAGGGTTTTGATGCCCAGTTCATGCAACTGCTGGATCGCTTCGCGACTGGTCGCTTTCACAGTGTCCGCGACGGCAAACAAGGCCAGCGGACCCGACTTGTCGAGCAACAGCACCACCGACTTGCCCTGTTTCTCCAGCGCAAACAGCTGCTCTTCCAGCGCTGGAGAACACAGGCCCAGATCTTCCACCAGACGGTGATTGCCCAAGTGGTAGAGCTCACCATTGATCTCGCCGCGCACGCCTCGCCCCTCCAGGGCGTGGAAGTTATCCACAGTCAGCGGCGCGCGCTGGTTATCCACAACTGCCGCGTTGGCGATGGCCAGCGACACCGGGTGATCCGAGCGACCAGCCAGCGCCGCCGCAAGGGCCGGGGCTGTTTGATCGGCGGTCGGGTCGAGGGACAAATAGTCGGTCTGCACCGGTTTGCCATGCGTGAGGGTGCCGGTCTTGTCGAGGGCCAGGTAGTCGAGTTTGTAGCCGTGCTCCAGGTAGACGCCGCCCTTGACCAGAATCCCTTTGCGCGCCGCTGCCGCGAGGCCGCTGACGATGGTCACCGGGGTGGAAATCACCAAGGCGCATGGGCAGGCGACCACCAGCAACACCAGCGCCCGATAGATCCAGTCGAACCACAGCGCATCCATGAACAGCGGCGGGATCACCGCCACGGCGAGGGCCAGGATGAACACCGCCGGTGTGTAGATTTTCGAAAAGCTGTCGACGAAACGCTGGGTCGGCGCCCGCGCGCCCTGGGCCTGTTCGACGGCGTGGATGATCCGCGCGAGGGTCGAGTGATCGGCCGCTGCGGTCACGGTGTATTCCAGTGAACCGGACTGGTTGATGGTGCCGGCGAACACTTTGTCGCCGATGGTTTTTTCGACCGGCAGGCTTTCACCGGTGATCGGCGCCTGGTTGATGGTCGAGCTGCCAGACAACACTTCACCGTCCAGACCGATCCGCTCACCGGGACGCACCCGCACCCGTGCGCCCAGTACGATGCTTTTCACTGGTTGTACGACCCAACTGCCGTCGGCTTGCTGCACCGTGGCTTGCTCGGGCGCCATCTGCATCAGTCCGCCGATGGCGTTGCGCGCCCGGTCCAGGGACCTGGCTTCGATCAACTCGGCGACGGTGAACAGGAACATCACCATCGCCGCTTCCGGCCACTGGCCGATCAGGACCGCACCGGTCACCGCGATGCTCATCAGCGCGTTGATGTTCAGGTTGAGGTTTTTCAGGGCGATCCAGCCCTTTTTATAGGTACCCAGGCCGCCACTGAGGATTGAGATCAGCGCAATCACCGCCACCACCCAAGTGGGCGCCGCGTTAGTGAAGTGGATCACTTCAGCCGCCAACGCACCAACGCCGGACAGCGCCAATGGCCACCAAGGTTTTTTCTCTGGCACAGGTATTGGCGCTTCGACGCCTTGCTCCAGCGGCTCGGCGTGCATGCCGAGGGACTTGATCGCCTCGATGATCGGCGCAGTGCCTGGCAGGTCATGGGTCACGCCCAACACCCGGTTGATCAGGTTGAACTCCAGTTGCTGCACGCCCGCAAGCTTGCCGAGTTTGTTCTGGATCAGCGTCTGCTCGGTCGGGCAGTCCATGGCCTCGATGCGGAAGCTGCTCAGCCGCGCGCCGGCGGTCGGTGTCTCGCTCAACTTGATCAGCGATGGCGCCGCGGCTTTGGAGGAACAGCAGGAATCGCCGTGGCCGCCATGATCATGGCTACCATGGGCATGCTGGGACGCAGGCTGCAGCTTGTGGCTGTGATCGTGATCGTGATCGTGATCGTGATCGTGATCAGCCTCGGGTTTGTGGGTGTGAAGAGAATCGCTCATTGGTCGCGTCCATGAAGGTGCCTGTTGCCAAGTAAAGACCCTGTAGCCACTATAGGGTCAAGCACCCTTTTGGAGATTGACGCGATGAAAATAGGAGAACTGGCGAAACTCACCGACTGCGCCGTAGAAACCATCCGCTACTACGAGCGCGAAAACCTGCTGCCGGAACCGGCCCGCAGCGACGGCAATTACCGCGTCTACACCCAGGCCCACGCCGAACGCCTTACCTTCATCCGCAATTGCCGCACCCTCGACATGACCCTGGAGGAAATCCGCAGCCTGCTGGCCCTGCGCGACAGCCCGCAGGATCAATGCGAAAACGTCAACGCGTTGATTGACGAGCATATCCATCATGTGAAGGCACGAATCGACGGCTTGCTGGCCTTGCAGACACAACTGCTCGACCTGCGCCAACGCTGCAGCGAAGGGCCGGATATCGATCAGTGCGGGATTTTGCAGCGGCTGGAGGTGAGTGGCGGGGTTGTCGCGACGGAGGTTGAACATTCCCATGTCGGGAGAAGTCATGGCCACTAAAAACACCACTAAAACAATGAGGGAGCAGGCTTGCTCGCTCCCTCATTTGGTCGGCGTTAAGGCTTAAACCGCCATCGGCGCCGTCATCGGCGCGTGGTGCTCGTAGCCTTCGAGCGAGAAATCACTTGGCTCGATCAGCTCCAGCCACTCCGGCTGGTACACACCGGTCTTGGCGAACTCCGGCACGCGATCGGAGATCTTCAGCTTCGGCATAGCGAATGGCTCGCGCTTGAGCTGTTCGTTGAGCATGTCCAGGTGGTTTTCGTAGACGTGGGCATCGCCAATGAAATAGGTGAACCAGCGCGGCGTGTAACCGGTCAGGCGGCCGATCAGGCTCAGCAGCGCAGCGCCTTCGGTGAGGTTGAACGGCGTGCCCAGGCCCAGGTCGTTGGAGCGGATGTAGAGGGTCAGGGAGATTTCCCTGGTCTCGACATTCGGGTGGAATTGGTACAGCAAGTGGCACGGCGGCAGGGCCATCTCATCGAGCTGCGCAACGTTCCAGCCGTGGAACAGGATGCGTCGGCTGCCCGGGTCCTTGATGATGGTGTCGACGCACTGGCGGATCTGGTCGATCGCCTTGTACAGCACCACATAAGCCTGGCCGTCTTCTTCGCCTTCGGCGATCTGCCGATAACCCTGGCTCAGGGTCTGCTCGATGGCGGCCTGGTTGCTGACCGGGATTTGCTTGTACGCCGGCCATTTGCGCCATTGCACGCCGTAGATCTCGCCGAGGTCGTCTTCGCCCTGACGGAACGGGTTGGCCAGCCACTGGGCGTTTTCGTTGGCGTTCTGGTCCCAGACCTTGCAACCCAGCGCACGGAATTCAGCGGCGTTGTTCACCCCGCGCAGAAAACCGCACATCTCGCCGATGGCCGACTTGAATGCCATCTTGCGGGTGGTGATCGCCGGGAAACCTTCCTGCAAATCGAAGCGCAGCATCGCACCCGGAAAGCTGATGGTGTTCACGCCGGTGCGGTTGGCCTGTTTGGTGCCGTTCTTGATGACGTGGGCGACCAGATCGAGATATTGCTTCATGAATTACCTGTGTCCTTGAACCCGGAGCCGTCGCCCCGGGGTTCGAATTTTTTGCGCCAGCTGCTTATACAGCCGCTGCGGGGGCCGCCGGGGCGCGTCGATAAGCTAGCCAGATCAGGAATAGACCGCCGACGATCATCGGTACGCACAACACCTGGCCCATAGTCAGCCAATTCCACGCCAGATAGCCCAGTTGCGCATCCGGAACGCGGACGAACTCGACGATGAAACGGAAAATGCCATAGAACAGCGCAAACATCCCGGACACCGCCATGGTCGGCCGTGGCTTGCGCGAGAACAGCCAGAGGATCAGGAACAGCGCCACACCTTCCAGCGCAAACTGGTACAGCTGCGACGGGTGACGCGGCAACTGCGCCGGGTCGCTGAACGGCGGGAAGATCATCGCCCACGGCACGTCGGTCGGCTTGCCCCACAACTCGGCGTTGATGAAGTTGCCGATGCGCCCGGCACCCAGACCGATCGGCACCATCGGCGCAACGAAGTCCATCAGCTGGAAGAACGACTTGTTGTTCTTTTTACCAAACCACAACGCTGCGAGCATCACACCGATGAAGCCACCGTGGAACGACATGCCGCCCTTCCACACTTCGAAGATCAACATCGGGTTGGCCAGGTAAGCGCTCAGATCATAAAACAGCACATAACCCAAGCGGCCACCGACGATGACGCCCATCGACATCCAGAACACCATGTCGGAGAGTTTCTCCTTGGTCCAGGTCGGGTCGAAGCGGTTCAGCCGACGGGACGCCAGCAGCCACGCGCCGCCGATGCCGACCAGATACATCAGGCCGTACCAGTGGATTTTCAGCGGACCGATGGCCAGGGCCACCGGGTCGATCTGCGGGTAAGGCAGCATTGCGACTCCTCGTTAGAGTTGAAACCTTCAAAATTCCCGGGCGACGCTGTCACGCCAGGATTAAGCCAGGATTGCGTTACGTGTCAGAGCAGGAAGTTCAAGCCGACGCAAAACAGCAAAGCGGCAAACAGTCTTTTCAGCAAGCGTGGCGACAGCCTGTGGGCCAGTCGTGCACCGAGGCGGGCGAAGACCATGCTGGTGAGCGCGATGCCCAACAGCGCCGGCAAATAAACAAAACCGAGACTATGGGCCGGCAACAGTGGATCGTGCCAGCCCAGAATCATGAAACTTAATGCACTTGCCAAAGCGATGGGCAAGCCACAGGCCGACGAAGTGGCCACCGCTTGCTGCATCGGTACGCTGCGCCAGGTCAGGAATGGCACGGTCAGCGAGCCGCCGCCGATCCCGAAAATCGCCGAAGCCCAGCCAATCACACTGCCGGCCACGGTCAGACCGACTTTACCGGGCACCGTTCGGCTGGCCTTGGGTTTGAAGTCCAAGGCGAGTTGAACAGCGATGATCAACGCGAATACGCCGATGATCTTCTGCAGATTCGGCCCGGAGATCGCTTCGGCGGTCAGCGCGCCGAAACCGGCACCGATCAGAATGCCGAGGGTCATCCAGGCAAAAATCGGCCAACGCACGGCGCCACGGCGATGATGTTCGCGAACCGCATTGACCGACGTAAAAATGATCGTCGCCAGGGAAGTGCCGACTGCAAGATGCGTCAGGATCGACGGATCAAATCCCTGCAAGGTGAAGCTGAACACCAGCACCGGGACGATGATAATCCCGCCGCCTACCCCAAACAGCCCGGCCAGCACGCCCGCACAGGCGCCCAGCGCCAGATAGAGCAGAAATTCCATGGCCACATCCCCAAGCATCCCGAAACAGGAGCGGCATGGTAACGGATGCATGGCCTCGGGCTCCACTGCGGATGGCGATGGATCGATGAGCGATGTCTGCGTAGAGTGAGCAAAAAACACACAAGGACCACCTTATGTGCCTGATTGTCTTTGCCTGGCGGCCGGGTCATGCCCAGCCGCTGATCGTGGCGGCCAACCGCGACGAATTCTATGCCCGGCCCAGCCTGCCCCTGGCGCAATGGCCGCACGCCCCGCATGTCTACGCCGGGCGTGACCTCGAGGCCGGCGGTACGTGGCTCGGTGTCGGCGCCAATGGGCGCTTCGCCGCACTGACCAACATCCGTAATCCCCTTCAACCGCCGGCCGCCAAGTCGCGAGGCGAACTGGTGGCGCAGTTTCTCAGCGGGGAAACGCCCATTGAAGACTATTTAAGCGACGTTATCGCACGTTCGGCTGAATATGCCGGGTTCAATCTGCTGGCCGGCAATGCCAAAGAGCTCTGGCACTTCAACGCTCGGGAAACCGCGGCGGTCAGGCTCGAACCAGGGATTTATGGGTTATCGAACGCGGGGCTGGATACGCCGTGGCCAAAAGTGCTCAAGGCCAAGGCAGCCTTGAGCGAAGTGCTGGACGACCCGCAGCCGCAGGCGCTATTGGCCTTGCTCTGCGATCCACAGACGGCGCCGCTTGCCGAGCTGCCGGACACTGGCGTGGGGCAAGCCACCGAGACGTTGTTGTCGAGCGTGTTTATCAAGAGCCAGGCTTATGGGACGCGGGCGAGCACGGCGTTGATTGTTCAGGCGAATGGGATGCGGCATATGGTCGAGCGGAGTTTCGGGCCGTATGGGGGGCATCTAGGGGAAGTGGAAATCAGGGTTTGAAGGTCGGGCAATAAACTGTGGCGAGGGAGCTTGCTCCCGCTAGAGTGCAAAGCGCTCCCGATCCGGCCGATGCGTTCTTTCATAGAGATCGCATCGGCTGGATCACGACTGCTTCGCAGCCGAACGGGAGCAAGCTCCCTCGCCACAGGGCCGCCGCTGACCTAGAGGGTCTTGACCGAAGCCGGATTGATCATCCGTGCCAACCCAAGGTTTTTCAGCGCCAGTTGCAGCGAGCTGTGGATAACTTGCGGGTTGTCGATGGTCATCAGCTCCGCCAGCAACTCCTTGGCCTTGCTCAGGTTGATCTGACGCAGCATCCACTTCACTTTCGGCAAGTTGGTGGCGTTCATCGATAGGCTGTCGAAGCCCATTGCCATCAACAGCACCGCCGCCGCCGGGTCACCGGCCATTTCGCCGCAGATACTCACCGGTTTGCCTTCGGCATGCGCATCGCGCACCACGCTCTGCAGGGCTTGCAGCACCGCCGGGTGCAGGTAGTCGTAGAGGTCGGCCACCCGTGGGTTGTTTCGGTCCACGGCCAGCAGGTACTGGGTCAGGTCGTTGGAGCCGACCGACAGGAAGTCCACCTGCCGCGCCAGTTCCTTGGTCTGATACACCGCTGCCGGAATCTCGATCATCACGCCAACCGGCGGCATCGGCACGTCGGTGCCTTCGTCGCGGACTTCGCCCCAGGCCCGGTGGATCAGGTGCAAGGCTTCTTCCAGTTCATGGGTGCCGGAAATCATCGGCAGCAGAATACGCAGGTTGTTCAGGCCTTCGCTGGCCTTGAGCATGGCGCGGGTCTGCACCAGGAAGATTTCCGGGTGGTCGAGGGTCACGCGAATCCCGCGCCAGCCGAGGAACGGGTTGTCTTCCTTGATCGGGAAGTACGACAGCGCCTTGTCACCGCCAATGTCCAGGCTACGCATGGTCACTGGTTGTGGATGGAACGCGGCAAGTTGCTCGCGATAGATCGCCAGTTGTTCCTTTTCGCTCGGGAAACGCTGGTTGATCATGAACGGCACTTCGGTGCGGTACAGACCCACGCCCTCGGCACCACGCTTCTGCGCCCGTGCCACGTCCGCCAGCAGGCCGGTATTGACCCACAACGGCATGCGGTGACCGTCGACCGTTACGCACGGCAGGTCGCGCAATGCATCCAGCCCGAGGGCCAGCTGTTTCTCTTCCTCGACCACGTCGGCGAACTGCTTGCGCAGCACGTCACTCGGGTTGGTGTAAACCTCGCCGTGGTAGCCGTCGACGATCATCTGGATGCCGTCGACCTTGGAATACGGCAGGTCGACCAGCCCCATCACCGTCGGAATACCCATGGCACGCGCCAGGATCGCAACGTGGGAGTTGCCGGAACCGAGTACCGACACCAGGCCCACCAGCTTGCCTTCCGGCACCTCGCCGAGCATCGCCGGCGTCAGTTCTTCGCTGACCAGAATGGTGTTGTCGGGGTAGACCAGCGTCTGCTGCCGCTCTTCCTGCAAGTAGGCGAGCAAACGGCGGCCGAGGTCCTTGACGTCCGAGGCCCGCTCACGCAGGTAGGCGTCGTCCATCAGTTCGAAACGGTTGACGTGATCGGTAACCACCTGACGCAGCGCGCCCTGGGCCCACTGACCGGTCTTGATCACGGTGGTGACTTCGCTGCCGAGCGAAGCATCGTCGAGCATCATCAAGTAGACGTCGAACAGCGCCCGCTCTTCAGGTCGCAGCTGGGTTGCCAGCTTGGCGGACAAGGCACGCATGTCGGCGCGCACGCCTTCGATGGCCGTCTTGAACAGCCCAAGTTCTGCATCGATGTCGGTGATGGTCTTGTCCGGCACCACATCCAGATCGGCCGGCGGCAGCATGACGACTGCGGTGCCGACCGCCGCGCCCGGCGAACCCGGTACGCCGACGAACTTTGCTTCCTGGATACCTTTGCCCTGACGGCCCAGGCCACGGATCGAACCGGTGGCCTCGGCATGGGCGATAACGCCGGCGAGCTGCGCGCTCATGGTCACGAGGAAGGCTTCTTCACCCTCATCGAACTGGCGGCGTTCCTTTTGTTGAATGACCAACACGCCGACGACGCGGCGGTGGTGAATGATCGGCGCCCCGAGGAACGACGCGTAGCGCTCTTCACCGGTCTCGGCGAAGTAACGGTAGCGCGGGTGATCCGCGGCGTTTTCGAGGTTCAGGGGTTCTTCACGCGTGCCGACCAGGCCGACCAGACCTTCGTTGGGTGCCATGCTGACTTTGCCGATCGAGCGCTTGTTCAAGCCCTCGGTGGCCATCAGCACGAAGCGGTTGGTCTCTGGATCAAGCAGGTAGACCGAGCAGACCTGGCTGCCCATGGCCTCTTTGACGCGCAACACAATAATCCCCAACGCCGCCTTGAGATCCTTGGCGGAGTTAACTTCCTGGACGATCTTGCGCAGCGTATTGAGCATGGCTCGGGGTCGAACTCCGTCGTCAGTCGCGCGCTAAAAGGCGCGGGGCAAGCTCTTTGAGAGCGCGTCGATACACCTCGCGCTTGAATGTCACCACCTGGCCCAACGGATACCAATAGCTGACCCAGCGCCAGCCATCGAATTCCGGTTTACCGGTCAAATCCATCCGCACCCGCTGCTCGTTGGAGATCAGGCGCAGGAGAAACCATTTCTGCTTCTGGCCGATGCACAGCGGTTGGCTGTGCGTTCTGACCAGACGTTGCGGCAAACGATAACGCAACCAGCCCCGGGTGCAGGCGAGAATTTCAACATCTTCGCGCTCCAGGCCCACTTCTTCGTTCAACTCGCGGTACAAGGCGTCTTCCGGCGTCTCCTGGGGGTTGATCCCGCCCTGTGGAAACTGCCAGGCATCTTGATTGATTCGGCGAGCCCATAGCACCTGGCCAGCATCATTCGTCAGAATGATCCCGACATTGGGGCGGAAACCATCGGGGTCGATCACGGCAACAACCTCGCAAACGCATGTCGCCGCATTGTTCCACAAAGGTTGTGAAAGCAGCAACGAGCCGACCTACCTTATGTGCACTCTTGTGAAAAGTCCGTATTCTGGAGACCTTTCTACAGACTTTTCAGCGAGTAACTGCAATGCGGCTGGCTTTATTCGACTTGGACAACACGCTTCTGGGCGGCGACAGTGACCACGCCTGGGGCGATTATCTGTGCGAACGCGGTTTCCTCGACGCCGTCGCCTACAAGGCACGCAACGACGAGTTCTATCAGGACTACCTGGCCGGCAAGCTGGATCAGGCCGCCTACCTGAACTTCTGCCTGGAAGTCCTCGGCCGCACCGAAATGGCGACACTGGATCAATGGCACCTGGATTACATGCGCGACTGCATCGAACCGCTCGTGCTGCCCAAGGGCCTCGAACTGTTGGCCCAACACCGTGAAGCCGGCGACAAGCTGGTCATCATCACCGCCACCAACCGCTTTGTGACCGGGCCGATTGCCACGCGTTTAGGCGTTGAAACCCTGATCGCCACCGAATGCGAAATGATCGACGGCCGGTACAGCGGGCGCAGCACCGATATCCCGTGCTTCCGTGAAGGCAAGGTGACCCGGTTGACTCGTTGGCTGGAAGAGACCGGCCACAGCCTGGAAAACAGCTATTTCTACAGCGACTCGATGAACGACTTGGCATTGCTGGAGATAGTGACCAACCCGATTGCGGTCGATCCGGATCCGAACCTGCGGGCCGAAGCCGAGAAGCGGGGTTGGCCGGTGATCAGTCTGCGCGACTGATTAAGCCTGTAGCAGCTGCCGAGGTACGAGGCTGCGTTGCGGTCCGCAGGACCGCCCTTGGGCCCGCTTCGCAGCCCATCGCGGTCTCGTGCCTCGGCAGCTGCTACAGATTCCGCGCTATACCGGCTTGGCCCCCATCAACCCCGCAATGGCGATCAAGCAGACAAAACTGAACAACGCCAACGCCAACGTAAACTTCCCATTCCCCGCCGCTGGCGCCTTGCGCAGCCGATTGAGCCGCACCAGCAGCCAGAACCAGCCCAGCGCCGCCACGGTGTACAGCACACTGGACGCCAGCAACCAGGTCTGCCCCAACGGCCAGCCCACCAGATGCACCATCCACCAGCCAGTAAACGGCATGCTCAACAGCGCCAGGCCCATCAACAGCCAGATGAACACCTGCGGTCGCTGCAAGGTACGCGCAGGCGCCGTCGCATCACCGTTACGACGAGTGCGCCAGACCCAGATTGCCAGCCCCAGTGCGCTGATCAACAGCAGCACCGTCGCCACGCCATGCGCGACTTTGAGGGCGGTTAGCGTTTCCATTGTTCGATTTCCTTATAGGCTGCCCATCAGCGTAGCCGCTCAGCCGAGAAACAGCTGATAGGCCGGGTTGTCGCTTTCGTCCCAGTACGGGTAGCCGATTTCTTCCAGCGCCGCCGGTACCAGATGACGCTCGTCGTGGGGCACTTGCAGGCCCGCGACCACACGGCCATCCGCCGCGCCGTGGTTGCGGTAGTGGAACATCGAAATATTCCAGCGCCCACCGAGCTTGTTGAGGAAGTTGAACAACGCACCCGGACGCTCCGGGAACTCGAAGCGCAGCACCACCTCATCGACCACCTGGGCGGCACGCCCGCCAACCATATGGCGAATGTGCAATTTGGCCAGTTCGTTGTCGGTCAGGTCGAGTACCGGGAAACCCTGCTCGGTCAGGCTGGCGAGCAGCGCACTGCGCGGGTCGTTTTCCGGATGGGTCTGCACGCCGACAAAGATGTGCGCTTCGCTACCGGTGTTGTAGCGGTAGTTGAATTCGGTGATCTGGCGCTTGCCGATGGCTTCGCAGAACGCCTTGAAGCTGCCCGGTTTCTCGGGGATGGTCACGGCGATGATGGCTTCGCGGCCCTCGCCCAGCTCGGCACGCTCGGCGACGTGTCGCAAGCGGTCGAAGTTGACGTTGGCGCCGGAATCGATGGCCACGAAGGTCTGGCCGGTGACGCCACGTTGCTCGACGTATTTCTTGATCCCGGCCACGCCCAAGGCGCCGGCAGGTTCAGTGATCGAGCGGGTATCGTCGTAGATATCCTTGATCGCCGCACAGATTTCATCGGTGCTGACGGTGATCACTTCATCAACGTAGTCTTTGCAGATATCGAAGGTGTGCTGGCCGATCTGCGCCACCGCGACGCCATCGGCAAACAGGCCCACGGTCGGCAACACCACGCGCTCACCGGCCGCCATGGCGGCTTGCAGGCAGTTGGAGTCATCCGGTTCGACGCCGATGATCTTGATGTCCGGACGCAGGTATTTCACGTACGCCGCAATCCCGGCGATCAATCCGCCACCGCCCACCGGAACGAAGATCGCATCCAGACGCCCCGGGTGCTGGCGCAGAATCTCCATGGCCACCGTGCCCTGCCCGGCAATGGTGTGGGGATCGTCGTAGGGGTGAATGTAGACGTAGCCTTTTTCGTCGACCAGTTTCAGCGAGTAGGCCAGGGCTTCCGGGAACGAATCGCCGTGCAGTACCACTTTGCCGCCGCGCGAACGCACGCCTTCGACCTTGATCTCCGGGGTGGTCTTGGGCATCACGATGGTCGCTTTCACGCCCAGCACTTTGGCTGCCAGGGCCAGGCCTTGCGCATGGTTGCCCGCCGAAGCGGTGACCACGCCACGGGCGCGCTCTTCATCGCTCAGTTGCGTCAGCTTGTTGTAAGCGCCGCGAATCTTGAACGAGAACACCGGCTGCAAGTCTTCACGCTTGAGCCAAATCTCGTTGCCCAGCCGCTCGGAGAGCTGGCGAGCAGTCTGCAATGGGGTTTCTACGGCAACGTCATAAACGCGCGAGGTGAGGATCTTTTTGACGTACTGTTCGAGCATCGGAAAGCATCACTGAACGGGTTGGGCAGGGCCAAGGAGTCTAACCCGGCTTTCGGGCGGGCGACCACACGAATCAAGAGGTTTTAGCCTTTGCAGACATCGCGGATCCATTGTGGCGAGGGGGCTTTCCCCCGTTCGGCTGCGAAGCAGTCGTAAAATCTGTTTATGCGGTACGTCTGAAAGAATGCCAGGGGAGCGCTGCGCACTCCAACGGGGGCAAGCCCCCTCGCCACAGGAGTGTTTCCCCCTGCACTATCGCGAGGCCTATAATGCCGGCCTTTCGTCCCCCTCTTCGGCACCTCGGAGCCCGCATGACCCAGGATCAACTCAAACAGGCAGTGGCTCAGGCCGCCGTCGACTTCATCCTCCCGAAACTCGATGACAAGAGCATCGTCGGGGTCGGCACCGGCTCTACCGCCAATTGCTTCATCGACGCCCTGGCCAAGCACAAAGGCGCGTTTGACGGCGCAGTGGCCAGTTCCGAAGCCACCGCCGCGCGCCTCAAGGGCCACGGGATTCCGGTGTATGAGCTCAATACCGTCAGCGATCTGGAGTTCTACGTCGACGGCGCCGATGAAAGCGACGAGCACCTGCACCTGATTAAAGGCGGCGGTGCAGCCCTGACCCGCGAGAAGATCGTGGCGGCCGTGGCCAAGACCTTCATCTGCATCGCCGACGCCAGCAAACTGGTGCCGGTGCTCGGTGCGTTCCCATTGCCGGTGGAAGTGATCCCGATGGCTCGCAGCCACGTGGCCCGCGAACTGGTGAAGCTGGGCGGCGACCCGGTTTACCGTGAAGGCGTGCTGACCGATAACGGCAACATCATCCTTGACGTGCACAACATGCAGATCACCAACCCGGTGGAGCTGGAAGCACAGATCAACGCCATCGTCGGCGTGGTCACCAACGGTTTGTTCGCGGCGCGCCCGGCGGACTTGCTGCTGTTGGGCACGAGCGAAGGCGTGAAAACCCTCAAGGCCTGATGCCACACCCATTTGTAGGAGCGAAGCTTGCTCGCTCCTACAATTTAGTTTTGGGATGTTGGTCAGGGTTGCGACGGTTTTTTGAAGACATAGAACAGGTTCGGCTCGCTGACGAGGTACAGGGTGCCGTCGTCATCCATGGCAATGCCTTCCGGCTTGTGCAATCCCTGACGGCCCTTGCTCAGTGACAGCGTGCTCAGCGGTCGCCCGTCCACATCCAGTTCAAGAATCAACCGCGACTCATCGGACAGTGCCAGCAAATGGCCGCTGCGCTCGTCATATTGCAGGCTCGACAGGTCTCGCACGAACATTCCGCCATCGCGCTTGGGATTGTTCACCACGTGCACCGCGTAGGACTTCTCCGGGTTGTAATGGGGAAAGCCCTGCACTTCGTAGATCAGCATCGGGTCGCGCTCCTTGGCGACGAACAAGCGCTTGCCCACCGAGTCATAGGCCAACCCCTCGAATCCCTTGTTGCCGCTCATGTGCACGCCGAGGGTCATCTGCTCGGCGTCCGCGGCATCGAGGAACGTCGTGCCCTTGCGCAGATGAATCTTGATCAGCCGTTGCTCACGCTCATCGGTGATCACGTAAGTGTCAGCGCTAATGAACTCCACTGCTTCCGGGTCGCCGAATCCGACCAGCGCCACACGCCGCAGGATTTTGCCTTCCAGGGACAACTCGATCAGCTCGGCGTTTTTGTGGGTGACCGTGAACAGGTTTTTGCGCACGGGATCGAAGGTCAGCGCGGAAACATCGTCGTCCAGACCGTCAATGACTCGCGCCTCGATCGCCACCTGATACTGGTCCAGGCCAATGGGCTGGGCATTCATCGGCTGCCATAGCGCCTGCACATTGAACCCGCTGCGCTCGAACAGGCGCTGGTACTGGCCGACAGCAACCAACACGATCAGGGCAATGACCGACAGGATCAGCATCAGGGGTTTGGGGCGGACAAGTCGACGCATTCAGGCAAACTCGGAAACAGGACGGGCGGATGAAACACCACGGCTGCCTGAATTAAAACCCTAATGGCCCGCGACCTTCTACCGCAACTACCGAACCTGTTGCTTTTCGAAGCGGTAGAACAGGTTCGGCTCGCTCACCATGTACAGCGTGCCCGCTTCGTCCATGGTGACGCCTTCGGCACGGGGAATGGTTTTCTTCAGGCCATTGAACCCTCCGAGCAAGGTCATGAAACTGACCTGCTCGCCCTTCTCGTCCAGTTCCAGCAACAAGTGAGAGTCGGCGGACAGCACCAGGGTGTGACCGGTGCGCGGATCGATGGCCAGGGCCGACAGGTTACGGACATCCAGTGCGTCGCTGGAGAGTTTCTGCTTGTCCCCCTTCAGGATCTGGCTGCCATCGCTTTTCCAGCTGAACAGCGCTGGTGGACGCTCTTCACCCAGCAGCAGTTGCTGGCGACGGGCATCCCAGACGACGGCTTCGAAGCCTTTATTCTGGTTTTTCGAGGGACCGAGATCGTACTTCGGGAAATTGGCGATGTTCAGCTCGCGCGTATCGGCATCGACCTTGACGATCGAGAGCAGGTGTTCGCGCTCATCGGTAATCGCCAGCAAACCATTGCCCATTACCGTCACCCCTTCCGGGTTGCTCCACCCCACCAGCGGCATTTTGCGCAACACGTCGCCTTGCAACGTCAGCTCGACCAGGAACGGGTTCTTGCCCATCACGGAGAACAGGGTTTTGGTCTGCGGGTCGTAAGACACGTCCGACGCTTCGTCCTTCTCCATGCCCGGCAGCAGTTTGGCGTCGATCACCGCCCGATAGTCCGGCAGCCAGACACTCTCTTTTCGTTCGGCAGGGCTTTCGAAGCGTTCCTTCACCCAGAGCACACCGCGATCATCCCAATGCATCGCAAACGCAAGGCCATAAGCGGCGACCGCCACCAGTAAAAGCCAGAAATACCAACGCATGACAAAGCGCGAGCGGCGGGCAGTTTTCAGCTTGGGCAGCGATTCGATGGCCATTCAGGGATGCGTTCCAGAAATTCAGGCTATGGGTAATAGCACATTGGGACAGGCTCAGATGCCATAAGCCCCGGAATTATCCAGACAAAATGTGAAAAAAACGGGAAATGGCCGGATTGCCCTGTGTGGGCAGCCAAGATCAAAAGATCGCAGCCTGCGGCAGGCTGCGATCTTTTGCTTTTTAGAGAACGCTACTGGTAAAGCGGCTGACACCCGGCAATTCGAGCACCAGTTCGTCACCGACATTCAGCGGGCCAACGCCCACCGGCGTGCCAGTGAGGATCACGTCCCCGGCCTGCAGCGAGAAGCAGCCGGCCATGTACTGGATCATCGGCACGATCGGATTGAGCATGTCCTTGCTGTTGCCATCCTGGCGGACTTCGCCATTGATGGTCAGGCGGATGCCGATGTCGGTCAGGTCGGTAAACGTGCTGCCAGCCACGAATGGCGCAATCACCGCCGCACCGTCGAAGCACTTGGCGATTTCCCACGGCAGGCCCTTGGCTTTAAGCTCGGCCTGCTTGTCGCGCAGGGTCAGGTCCAGGGCCGGGGCGAAGCCGGAGATGGCATCCAGCACTTCTTCGCGGCTCGGCTTGGTCGACAATGGCTTGCCGATCAGCACCGCTATTTCTGCTTCGTAATGCACCGAACCGCGCTCGGTCGGAATGCTGAAGCTGCCTTCCAGTGGCACCACGCAGCTGCCGGGCTTGATGAACAGCAGTGGTTCGGTGGGCACCGGGTTGTCCAGTTCCTTGGCGTGTTCGGCGTAGTTGCGGCCGATGCACACCACTTTCCCCAGCGGAAAATGAATACGCGTTCCGTCGACATACTGGTGCTGATAGCTCATTGACCGACTCCTGCCTTGTTGATTCAAACAGCGAAAATCTTGCCTGGGTTCATGATGCCATTCGGGTCGAACACCGCCTTGACGGCTTTCATGTACTCGATCTCAACCGGTGAGCGGCTATAGGTCAAGTAATCACGCTTGGTCATGCCCACGCCGTGTTCGGCGGAAATCGAACCGTTGTACTTCTCAACGGTTTCGAACACCCACTTGTTGACGGTGGCGCACTTGGCGAAGAACTCATCCTTGCTCAGGTTATCCGGCTTGAGGATGTTCAAGTGCAGGTTGCCGTCGCCGATGTGGCCGAACCAGACGATTTCGAAGTCCGGGTAGTGTTCGCCGACGATCGCGTCGATTTCCTTCAGGAACCCCGGGACTTTCGACACAGTGACCGAAATGTCGTTTTTGTACGGCGTCCAGTGGGAAATGGTTTCGGAGATGTACTCGCGCAGCTTCCAGAGGTTCTGCAACTGGGTTTCGCTCTGGCTCATCACGCCGTCCAGCACCCAGCCCTGCTCGACGCAGTGCTCGAAGGTTTCCAGGGCGTGGTTGGCTACTTCATCGGTGGTCGCTTCGAATTCCAGCAGCGCATAGAACGGGCAGTCGGATTCGAATGGCGCCGGCACATCGCCGCGTGCCATGACCTTGGCCAGGGCTTTGTCGGAAAAGAATTCGAAGGCAGTCAGGTCAAGTTTGCTCTGGAACGCGTGCAATACCGGCATGATCGAATCGAAATCGGCGGTACCGAGCACCATCGCGGTGAGGTTTTTCGGCGCACGGTCCAGACGCATGGTGGCTTCGACGACAAAACCCAGGGTGCCTTCAGCGCCGATGAACAGCTGACGCAGGTCGTAGCCGGTGGCGTTCTTGATCAGGTCTTTGTTCAGTTCCAGCAGATCGCCCTTGCCGGTGACGACTTTCATGCCGGCCACCCAGTTACGGGTCATGCCGTAGCGAATTACCTTGATCCCGCCGGCATTGGTGCCGATATTGCCACCAATCTGGCTGGAACCTGCCGAAGCGAAGTCCACCGGATAGTACAAACCGTGCTCTTCAGCCTTGTTCTGTAATTGTTCGGTAACCACGCCCGGCTGACAAACAACGGTGCGATCGGTGAGGTTCACGTCGAGAATCTGGTTCATGTAGTCGAAGGACACGACCACTTCGCCATTGGCCGCCACTGCTGCGGCAGAAAGCCCGGTACGACCGCCGGACGGCACCAGCGCAACCTTGTGTTCATTGGCCCAACGGACAATGGCCTGGACCTGCTCGATGGTCTTGGGGAACACAATGGCCGTCGGGGCCGGGGCGAAATGTTTGGTCCAATCCTTGCCGTAAGCGTTCAGGGAGTCGGCGTCGGTCAGCACCTTGCCAGGCTCAACCAGGGTCTTCAGCTCATCAATCAGCGCAGGATTGGTCATCGACAGAACTCTCGAACAATTCATGGTCATCCTGAGTACGCTTCACGTCGCAGAATGAGTGTTAGCAGGTCGCATATGCTAGCATACCGACCCCGCAGGATAGTGCCCAAAGGCTGTTCTGCGGCGACGGCTTTCCTGCCGTCCGGGTCAGCTCTGGCTGCTCCCTTCCCTGCCATTTTTTCTCCGGGACACAGGTTTACGCAGATGAGCAAGACTTCTCTCGATAAGAGCAAGATCAAGTTCCTTCTTCTCGAAGGCGTCCACCAATCGGCTGTCGACGTCCTCAAGGCGGCGGGCTACACCAGCATCGAGTACCTCACAGGTTCTCTGCCGGACGCCCAGCTGAAGGAAAAGATCGCTGATGCTCACTTCATCGGCATTCGCTCCCGCACTCAACTGACCGAAGAGATCTTCGATCACGCGAAGAAACTGGTGGCTGTCGGCTGTTTCTGCATCGGCACCAACCAGGTCGACCTCAACGCGGCTCGCGAACGCGGTATCGCGGTATTCAACGCGCCGTACTCCAACACTCGCTCCGTTGCCGAGCTGGTGCTGGCCGAGGCGATCCTGTTGCTGCGCGGCATCCCTGAGAAGAACGCTTCCTGCCACCGTGGCGGCTGGATCAAAAGCGCAGCCAACTCCTTCGAAATCCGCGGTAAAAAGCTGGGTATCGTCGGTTACGGCTCGATCGGCACTCAACTGTCGGTCCTGGCGGAAGGCCTGGGCATGCAGGTTTACTTCTACGACACCGTGACCAAGCTGCCATTGGGCAACGCCACCCAGGTCGGCAACCTGCACGAGCTGTTGGGCATGTCCGACATCGTCACCCTGCACGTTCCGGAAACCGCTGCCACCCAGTGGATGATCGGCGAGAAGGAAATCCGCGCCATCAAGAAGGGCGGCATCCTGATCAACGCCGCGCGCGGCACCGTGGTCGAACTGGACGCCCTGGCGGACGCGATCAAGGACAAGCACCTGATCGGCGCGGCCATCGACGTATTCCCGGTGGAGCCACGCTCCAACGAAGAAGAGTTCGAAAGCCCGCTGCGTGGCCTGGACAACGTGATCCTGACCCCGCACATCGGTGGTTCTACCGCTGAAGCGCAGGCCAACATCGGCCTGGAAGTGGCGGAAAAACTGGTCAAGTACAGCGACAACGGTACGTCGGTATCGTCCGTGAACTTCCCGGAAGTGGCCCTGCCGGCTCACCCTGGCAAGCACCGTCTGCTGCACATCCACGAAAACATTCCGGGTGTGATGAGCGAGATCAACAAGGTCTTCGCCGAAAACGGCATCAACATTTCCGGTCAGTTCCTGCAGACCAACGAGAAAGTCGGCTACGTCGTGATCGACGTCGATGCCGATTACTCGGAAATGGCGCAAGAGAAGCTGCAGCACATCAACGGCACCATTCGTTGCCGCGTGTTGTTCTGATCGCGACTTGAGCGACAAAAAAGGGAGCTCCTCGGAGCTCCCTTTTTTACGGCTGCTTTTTCATGGCAGCGGAAAAGTCACTGCACATTCACGGTGATTTTCTTCGACACGATCGGCGGATCGAACGGCATGTGACCGCTGTCGCCCAGCTCGAGCTGCAAGGTGTGCTTGCCCGGTGCCAGTTTGATTTCAGCGTGAGTCTGCGCTTTGCCAAAGTGCATGTGATTGGCATCGTTTGGAATCGGAGCGCCGGCAGCCGGTAGTTTGTCGACATCGATCAGCAGATGGTGGTGCCCAGTGTTTTTGGTGGTGTCGCCCGCTGGTGCCAGTGCGATTTCCTTGACGCCGAAATTCACTGTAAAGGTTTGCGCGACCGTGGCTCCGTCCGCAGGAGATACGATGAACACTTCTGCCCCCTTCGGAGCCGGGGTGGCGGCACCGGCCAGCACCGAAACACCCATCAGCACACCAGCCAATGCTGCTCGTGACATAAAGCTTTTCATTCTCTTCTCCAGTTTTTCCGTAAAATTCGCTCGACCGTGAACAACTTAACGGCCATTCGTTGTCGAAGGCACTCAATAACCATAGCAAAGCGAGCCTGAACAGCGCGTCGCGATAGATAAATGAATTCAAAGGAGTGACCATGCGCTTTTTGCCTGGCCTGATCTGCCTGCTACCCCTTTTGAGCCCTTTGGCTCATGCCGAACTGATGGACGATGTAAACGACCGCGGCGAATTGCGCATTGCTCTTGAGGCTAATACACCGCCCTTCAATTTCAAGGATGACGGCAAACTGACCGGGTTCGAGGTCGAGTTGGGTCAACTGCTGGCCAATGAGCTGGATGTACGGGCTGACTTCGTCGTCACCGATTCCGACGATCTGATGACCGGCGTCGAAAGCGGCAAATACGACGTTGCCATCAATCACATAGCACTGACCCCGGACCTGAAGGATCGTTTCGACTTCAGCGAACCTTACATTCATACCAACGCACAATTGATCGCGCAGAAAGAAGAGCAACCGCGATCAATCCTGTTGGTGCAGTCGCTGACGGAACAAAAACCGAAGGCCACCCCTGTGAGCCTGGCGATTCCGTTTCAGAAGGGTAATCCGGCGTTTCATGCCAGCCTTGAGAATGCAATGCAGCGGATCAAGGCCGATGGCCGGCTGGAGGCGCTGGAGCAAAAGTGGTTTGGGGCAGATGCGGGTGTGGCGCCGAAACCTTGATTCGGGCGAATGAGTAACCCTGCGGGCTGTTACTTCAGGGTTGCCAGGGCCTGCGCCGCTTGCGGCAACTCCAGCTCGCTGAAGACTTGCACACCATGGCGCTTGAGCAGCGCGGCGGTCACGCCCTCACCGCTGACCTTCACTCCACTGAACGTCCCGTCATAGGTCAGCAGATTCCCGCAAGACGGGCTGTTGGCCTTGAGCACGGCAATCCGGATGCCGTGCTGTTGCACCAGCTCCAGCGCCTGAGAAGCCCCCGATAGAAACTCGGCACTGACGTCCTCGCCCTCGGTGGTGATGACCGATGCAAGGCCATCAAGCACTTCACCGCCCTGCCCGCCGGGAATTTCCGCCGCAGCCCTGGGTGTCGGCAACCCGCCGGCGACTTCCGGACACAACGGCACCACCCGGCCCTCGGCAATCCACTGTTCCAACAGATCGAACGGCCCGCTGGCCCCGCCGTCGTAACGGACGCGGTGACCGAGCAAACAGCGGCTTACCAGAATTTTTTGCATGATCAGAACGGCTCGTTGCCACGACGGCGGAACCAGCCCGTCAACGACAGGCGTTCTCGGGTCGCTGGCAGGACTTCGTGGGGCACGTCGCCCGACAGGAACACCACCAGGCATCCGCCGGTGGGCACCACATCGTGTTCGACGCCTTCGTCCAGGTACATGCGCAACTGACCGCCATGCTCGGGCAGCCAGGCGTCGTTGAGGTAGATCACCGCCGAGACCATGCGCCGGTCGTCGTCACGGAAACGGTCGACATGCTTGAGGTAGAAAGCGCCGGGGGGGTACAGGGCGAAATGGCTTTCGAAATCTTCCAGGCCCAGGAACAAACCACGATTCATCGCCTCACGCAGGCTGTCCATCAACCCCAGGTAGCTGTCGCAGGACTCGGCCTGGCCGGGTTCGAGCCACTGGATATGGTCGCCGCGAATGCCCTCGCGAATCTCCGAAAACGCCCCGCGCCCCACGGCGGCCGGGGCAAGCTCACCCTCGGCGGCACGTTTACGACATTCGGCGGCCAGCGCCCGGGTCAGGTCCAGGGGCAGGAAAATATTCTGCTGCGACCAGCCGTGTTCGGCCAGGTCGTCGACGATACGTAACAGCAGTGGATGATCAGAGGGTATGTGCATGGCGCGCATAGTATTCCTGTGCCCGCAAATCCGACAGAGCCACGCAGCGGAGGATTGGTCGGATAAGGTACTCAACCTGATACGAATTCTCGACAAGTACGAATGCCGCACGGAGAATAGTCGCCTGCTGACAGGAGTCCCTATGCGTCGCTTGCTTTTCTCACTGTTGATGTTCTGCGTTTTGCCCGCCTGGGCGGACGGCCACGACCAGTTGTACAAGGTCGCCGGTTGGCCAGAACAACGCGCGCATTTCAACGATGCTCTCTCGGCCGCTCAGCAGCGCTATCAGAACAGCTTGCCACCGGCAGTGTTCCAGGCCCTGGTCGACAACAGCAATCTACGGTTCGCCCCCAAGGCCATGGACCAGCGCGCCGAAGCGCAACTGCGCAAGAAGCTCGCCGACCCGAAACCTGCGCTGACCTTCTTTCAATCGCCCCTGGGCAAGAAAATCGTCGCCGCCGAACTGCTGGCGACCCGTCGCGATCAATTGGCGAAAAACGCCAAGGGCTTGCCGAAGATGCAGGCCAGCGATACCCGTCAACTGATCATCGGCCACCTGGCCCAGGCCCTGCCCGCCCGCGAGGCCGGCGCTGAAGTCAGCCTGGCGATCGCAGGCGTCGCGGCCGACAGCCTGAGTTCGATGATCCCTGGCTTGCTCGGCAACGGTCAGGCTCAAGGCATGTTGAACGGTCAGCGCCAGCGCCTGATGGAGCAGATCGGCGCCGACCTGAACAACACGCTGCTGTATGTCTATCGCGACCTGTCGGATGACGAACTGGAAGAGTTTTCGACCTTTGCCGAGTCCTCTGAAGGCAAGGCTTATTACCAAGCGGCATTGGCGGCGATTCGGGCAGGGTTGGCAGTGGGGCAAAGTACGTCGAGCCTGACCCAGTAATTTTTGGCGTCCGTGAAATGGCCCGCGAAGACTATCGAAATGTCACCGCCGATCCCGACTCATGCGCTTGGTCAAAAACCCGAAATACTCCCGCCGCAGCCCCGGCGACTCATTCGCCAGATGATGCCGCGCCTCAGGCAGCATCAACACCTGGGGCCGATCGAACTTGCCTCGCAGCACTTCAAGGTTGTGCTCCCAATCCACGGTCATGTCCGCCTGCCCCTGCACGATCAGCGGCCGCCGCGGGCTGCTCGGTGCCGCTTCGATACGCTTGATCCACCGTCCCAGCGCACCGACCCAGGCCGTTGGCAGACGCAGCGGTTGCAGCGGATCGGCCTGCAGGAACGCGAGGAAGTCAGGGTCGTTGGAATTCTCGCTGAAGCGCCGGGCGATGCCTTTGACAAACGGCTTGAGCAGGTAATAACTGAGCCGCGACCAACCCCAGGCTCGCGGCCGCACCAAGGGCGACAGCAGAATCACTTGCCCCTGGGCCGGGCTGCTCGCACCTTGATTGAGTACATGGTCGATCACAATCGCCCCGCCGGTGCTTTGCCCGCACAAGTGCCAGGGCTGCGGAAGTCCCAACGACTGCGCCTCGGCCAGCAGGCCTTGCAGGGCGCTCTGGTACTCGGCGAAGTCCTTGATACTCGCCCGTTCGCCACTGGACAAGCCATGCCCCGGCAGGTCGCAGGCGATTACCGAAAACCCTTGGTCCAGCGCCCACTCGATCACATGCCGGTAGAGCCCGGTGTGATCGTAGAAGCCGTGAAATAGAAACAGCGTCGCCTTCGCCCGCTCGGGCCACCAGAGCTGGCTGACCACTTCATAACCATCGATCTCGAAACGCCCCAAGCCACGGCGCAGGGTCCGCTGTGGAAAATCCAGCCCGTAAAAACGCTGATAGGCCATGGCCTCCGTCGACAGCGGCCGCCACTCGGCCAACGGCCGCAGGCTGGCACGCAAATGATCGGGGTCGAAAGTGGCAGACATGGGCTATTCCAGAGCGCTAAACGGACTTTATCGGCCTGCGATATTCATCTGTCGCAGCAAGCATGGCAAGCTAGCCGACCTTCGAGGATTGAAACCCATGCGCCCGGCCTATCGCACCACACTGCTTGCCAGCCTGCTCGCCCTTGTGTGTGCCAGTGTGCTGTGGGCCGCTTACGACTGGTTTCAGGGACGCTACCTGCGAGCCTTCAGTTCGCACACCGCCGTGTTCTCCGGCGACCCGTTGCGCCTGCCCGACGAACTCGCCGGCCCCGGCGCCATTCGCCTGGTGCACTTCTGGGACCCGGCCTGCCCATGCAATGTCGGCAACCAACAACACCTGACTGAACTGGTTGAGCAATATGTACCGCAGGGCGTCGAGTTCTATACGGTACAAAAGCCCGGCAGTCACGGCCAGTTGCCCGGCACCTTGAGCCGCCTGAAAACCCTCGCTGCCCTGCCTGGCTCCGAACAGATTCCCGCCAGTCCGGCAGTGGCGATATGGGACCGCGACGGCAAGCTGGCATATTTCGGCCCGTACAGCGAAGGCCTGACCTGCAATTCGAGCAACAGTTTTATCGAGCCTATCCTGCAGGCGCTGAACGCAGGCAGGGCGGTGAACGCCACCCATACGATGGCGGTGGGTTGCTACTGCCCGTGGCCCGCGGTGGCGAAGTAAGGCATTCCTGACTTTTCCAGGACCGCGATGCCCGGCACAGGAGGTCTGTGCTACACGTTTGCAGCCCGCACGGGTGGCAACCCCTGAAAGAACAAGGAGTCACCATGAAACGCGTCCTGACCGTACTTGCCTTGCTGATCGTCGCGCTCGCCGCCGGGGGCGGCTGGTATGTGTACAGCAAACAACCGACGCGCCAGGGCCAGGTGGCGTTGCAGCATCTGCAAGGCTCAGTGACCGTGCGCTACGACGAGCGCGGCGTGCCGCATATCCGCGCCGAAAACGAAACCGACCTCTACCGCGCCCTCGGCTACGTGCAGGCCCAGGACCGACTATTCCAGATGGAAGCCGTGCGGCGCCTGGCCCGTGGTGAGCTGGCCGAAGTCCTCGGCCCGAAACTGCTCGACACCGACAAACTGTTTCGCAGCCTGCGCATCCGCGAACGTGCTGACAGTTACGTGGCCGCGCTGGATCGTGAGTCGCCGGCGTGGAAGGCCCTGCAAGCCTATCTGGACGGCATCAATCAATATCAGGACAGCCACGCCGCGCCAGTAGAGTTCGACGTGCTGGGAATCCCCAAGCGCCCTTTCACCGCCGAAGACAGCATCAGCATCGCCGGCTACATGGCCTACAGCTTTGCCGCGGCGTTTCGCACCGAACCCTTGCTGACTTACGTGCGTGATCAACTGGGCGCCGATTACCTGAACATCTTCGACCTCGACTGGCAGCCCAAGGGCGTGCTGGTCAAAGGTCACGCCAGCCCTGCGCCGACGCTCGCCGCCAGTGACTGGAAGGATCTGAACGCCCTCGCCCGCCTGAGCGAACAGGCGCTGGCCGACCACGGCCTGCCGCAATTCGAAGGCAGCAACGCCTGGGTGATTTCCGGCAACCGCAGCAAAAGCGGTAAGCCGCTGCTGGCCGGTGATCCGCACATACGCTTCTCGGTACCGTCAGTGTGGTACGAGGCGCACCTGTCGGCGCCAGGCTTCGAGCTGTATGGCTACCATCAGGCGCTGGTGCCGTTTGCATTTCTCGGCCACAACCTGGACTTCGGCTGGAGCCTGACGATGTTCCAGAACGACGATCTGGACCTGATCGCCGAGAAGGTCAACCCGGACAACCCGAACCAGGTCTGGTATCGCGGCAAGTGGGTGGACATGGTCACCACCGAACAACAGATCGCCGTGAAAGGCCAGTCACCGGTCACATTGACGCTGCGCCAGTCGCCCCATGGCCCGATCGTCAACGATGCGCTTGGCACTGCCGCCGGCAAGACGCCGGTTGCCATGTGGTGGGCGTTCCTCGAAACCCCGAATCCGATCCTCGACGGCTTCTACCAGCTCAATCGCGCCGACACCCTGGCCAAGGCCCGCGCCGCGGCCGCCAAGGTTCAGGCTCCAGGGTTGAACATCGTCTACGCCAACGCCAAGGGCGACATCGGCTGGTGGGCCTCGGCGTTGCTGCCCAAGCGTCCGGCCGGGGTGAAGCCCGGTTTCATCCTCGACGGCAGCACCCCTCAGGCGGACAAGGAAGGTTTTTACCCGTTCAGTGCCAACCCGCAGGAAGAGAACCCGGCGCGGGGCTACATCGTCTCGGCCAACTTCCAACCGGTGTCGCCGACCGGCATGGAAATTCCCGGCTACTACAACCTCGCCGATCGCGGGCAGCAGCTCAATCGCCAGCTCAGCGACAAGAACGTGAAGTGGGACAACGCGGCCAACCAGAAGCTGCAACTGGGTACGACCACCGCCTACGGGCCGCGCTTGCTGGCGCCTTTGCTGCCGGTACTGCGTGAAGTGGTGAGCGATCCGGCCGAACTCAAACTGGTGGAGCAACTGGCGCAGTGGAGCGGCGATTACCCGCTGGACTCCATCAGCGCCACCCTGTTCAACCAGTTCCTGTTCAACCTCGCCGACGCGGCGCTGCGCGATGAACTGGGCAATGACTTCTTCGAAACGCTGCTCCCGACCCGGGTGATCGATGCCGCGCTGCCGCGCCTGGCGGCCTCCGCCGACTCGCCGTGGTGGGACAACCGCAACACCCCCGGCAAGGAAACCCGCGCCGATACGGTCAAGGTGGCCTGGCAAGCGAGCATGGCTCATCTCAAAGCCACCCTTGGCGCCGATTCCGCGCAATGGCAGTGGGGCAAGGCGCACACCCTGACCCACGGCCATCCGCTGGGGATGCAAAAGCCCCTGGACCAGATTTTCAACGTTGGCCCATTCGCGGCACCCGGCACCCACGAAGTACCGAACAACCTCTCGGCCAAGATCGGCCCGGCGCCGTGGCCCGTGACCTACGGCCCGTCGACCCGGCGGCTGATCGACTTCGCCGACCCGGCCCACAGCCTGACCATCAACCCGGTGGGCCAGAGCGGCGTGCCGTTCGACAGCCATTATGCCGACCAGGCCGAGGCGTATATCGAAGGGGTTTATTACCAGGCGAATTTCAACGAGGAAGAAGTGATGGCCAATACCCGCAGCACCTTGAAGCTGTTGCCGGCGCGGTAGATTTTTTCTGGCCGGGCTGACGCCTTCGCCGCAAAACTCTGGGCCATAAAGTCAAAAGATCGCAGCCTGCGGCAACTCTTACGGGATTCACATTCCACTGTAGGAGCTGCCGCAGGTTGCGATCTTTTGATCGGCAGCAGTTTTAAGCCGCTTCCGGTGCCTGCGCCCGACGTACGTCCGGTTGTTTCCAGGAGTCGGCAGCGGCTTCCTCGATGGCTTGCTGGATCGCACGTTTGCGGCTTTCTTCGGCGCGACGGCTGAAGAACCAGACCAGGAAGGTCACCAGCGACACCGCCAGCAGAATCAGGCTGGCCACGGCGTTGATCTCAGGCTTCACGCCCAGGCGCACCGCCGAGAACACTTCCATCGGCAGGGTCGTGGAGCCTGGCCCGGACACGAAGCTCGCCAACACCAAATCATCCAGCGACAAGGCAAACGACATCATGCCGCCGGCCGCCAGTGACGGCGCGATCATCGGGATGGTGATCAGGAAGAACACTTTCCATGGCCGCGCACCGAGGTCCATGGCGGCTTCTTCGATGGACAAATCCAATTCACGCAAGCGCGCCGACACCACCACCGCCACATAGGCTGCACAGAATGTGGTGTGAGCGATCCAGATGGTGACGATGCCGCGCTCCTGCGGCCAGCCGATCATCTGCGCCATGGCCACGAACAGCAGCAACAGCGACAGACCGGTGATCACTTCCGGCATCACCAGCGGTGCGGTGACCAGGCCGCCAAACAGTGTGCGGCCCTTGAAGCGGGTGATGCGGGTCAGCACGAACGCCGCCAGCGTCCCCAATGCCACCGCCGCTATCGCCGTGTAGCAAGCGATTTCCAGCGAGCGCACCACTGAGCCCATCAGTTGCGTGTTGTCGAGCAGGCCGACGTACCACTTCACCGACCAGCCGCCCCACACCGTTACCAGTTTCGAGGCGTTGAACGAGTAGATCACCAGGATCAGCATCGGTGCGTAGATGAACAGCAGACCCAGCACCAGCATCAGGTTCGAGAAACGGAAGCGCTTCATTCTTTACCCTCCATTTCCTTGGCCTGACTGCGGTTGAACAGGATGATCGGCACAATCAGGATTGCCAGCATCACCACCGCCAGGGCAGACGCCACCGGCCAGTCGCGGTTGTTGAAGAACTCTTGCCAGAGCACTTTACCGATCATCAGGGTTTCCGGACCACCGAGCAGTTCCGGGATCACGAACTCCCCCACCACCGGGATGAACACCAGCATGCAGCCGGCGATAATGCCGTTTTTCGACAGCGGCACGGTGATCTTCCAGAAGCTGTTGAAGTTGCTCGAACCGAGGTCCGATGCGGCTTCCAGCAGGCTGTGATCGTGTTTCACCAGGTTGGCGTAGAGCGGCAGGATCATGAACGGCAGATAGGAGTAAACAACCCCGATATAAACCGCCAGGTTGGTATTGAGGATCTGCAACGGCTCGTCGATCCAGCCCATGCTCATCAGAAAACCATTGAGCAGCCCGTTGTTGCTGAGGATGCCCATCCACGCGTACACGCGGATCAGGATCGCGGTCCAGGTCGGCATCATGATCAGCAGCACCAGCACCGTTTGCAGCTCTTTGCGGGCGGTGGCAATGCCATAGGCCATCGGGTAGCCGATCAGCAGACAGAGGATGGTGCTGAACAGCGCCATCTTCAGCGAGCCTAGGTAAGCGGCGATGTACAACTCGTCATCGCCCAGCATCGCGTAGTTGGCCAGGTTGAGCAGCACCTGCAGTTTCTGGTCAACGAAGGTGTAGATCTCGGTGTACGGCGGAATGGCCACGTCGGCTTCAGCGAAGCTGATCTTCAGGACGATGAAGAACGGCAGCATGAAGAACATGAACAGCCAGATGAACGGAACCCCGATGACCAGCTGACGGCCACCGGGAAGTATTCGATTGAGCCGGCGTTTGAGTTTGCGCATGTTCATGAGCGAAGTACCACGCCGCTGTCGTCTTCCCACCACACGTAAACCTGGTCACCCCAGGTCGGGCGCTGGCCACGGCGCTCGGCGTTGGCGACGAAGGACTGCACCAGCTTGCCGCTCGGCAGTTCGACGTAGAACACCGAATGGCCGCCGAGGTAGGCGATGTCGTGCACCTTGCCGCTGGACCAGTTGTGTTCGCAGGTCGGCATTTCGGCCGTCACCAGCAGTTTTTCCGGACGGATCGCATAGGTAACGGACTTGTCCTGCACCGAGGTGCTGATGCCGTGACCCACGTAAATGTTGCGGTCCAGATCCTTGCAGGTGATCAGTGCATGGCCCTCGGCGTCGTCCACCACTTCACCTTCGAAGATGTTGACGTTGCCGATGAATTCGCAGACCAGTCGGCTGGTCGGGGTTTCGTAGATGTCGATCGGGCTGCCGATCTGGGCGATCCAGCCCAGGTGCATGATCGCGATGCGCTCGGCCATGGTCATGGCCTCTTCCTGGTCGTGGGTCACCATGACGCAGGTTACGCCGACGCGTTCGATGATCTCGACCAGTTCCAGCTGCATTTGCGAACGCAGTTTCTTGTCCAGCGCGCCCATCGGTTCGTCGAGCAACAACAGCTTCGGCCGCTTGGCCAACGAACGCGCCAGGGCCACGCGCTGACGCTGACCACCGGACAACTGATGCGGTTTGCGCTTGGCGTACTCGCTCATCTGCACCAGCTTGAGCATCTCGGCCACGCGGGCATCGACCTCGGCCGTCGGGATCTTGTCCTGCTTGAGGCCGAAAGCGATGTTCTGCGCCACGGTCATGTGCGGGAACAAGGCGTAGGACTGGAACATCATGTTGATCGGCCGCTCGTACGGCGGCATGTCAGTGATGTCTACGCCATCGAGGAAAATGCGCCCCTCCGTGGGCCGTTCGAAACCTGCCAGCATCCGCAGCAAGGTGGATTTGCCCGAACCCGAGCCGCCGAGCAAGGCGAAGATTTCGCCTTTCTTGATTTCCAGGGACACGTCGTCCACGGCAATCGTCTCGTCGAACTTTTTGGTGACCCGGTCGATTTTGACCAACACCTGTTTAGGTGATTGGTCGCCCTCGAGGGCTTTCTTATAGGCGCCGGAGGCAACTGCCATTTACGAAACTCCCAACAGAATTTGCAGTTCGCTCAATGTGGCGAACCTGGATAGTTTGACGCTATTTGCCCGACTTGACCTTGGTCCAGCTGCGCGTCATCAAACGTTGAATGTTCGGCGGTAACTCGATGGACACGTACATCTTGTCGAGGACCGCTTGCGGCGGATAAACCGACGCGTCAGTGCGTATGGATTGTTCCATCAGTTTGTCCGACCCAGGGTTTGGGTTGGCGTAGCCCACGGCATCGCTGACCTTGGCGATTACCTCAGGCTTGAGCAAATAGTTGATGAAGGCGTGGGCTTCCTTGACGTTGGCCGCATCCTTGGGGATCGCCAGCATATCGAACCAGAGCGCGCCGCCCTCTTTTGGAATCGAGTAGGCGATGTTCATGCCTTTACCGGCTTCAGCCGCGCGTGCCTTGGCCTGGAAAATGTCGCCGGAAAAACCGATCGCAACGCAGATATCGCCGTTGGCCAGGTCCGCGATGTATTTGGATGAGTGGAAGTACGTCACATAAGGCCGCACCGCCAGCAATTTAGCCTCGGCCTTTTTGTAGTCTTCGGGGTTGGTGCTATTGGCGTTCAGGCCCATGTAGTTAAGGACCGTGGGCATCATTTCATCGGCGGAGTCGAGGAACGCGACGCCGCAACTGTGCAGCTTCTTGATGTTTTGCGGCTCGAACACCACATCCCAGGAATCGATCTTGTCGAGCCCCTGCACAGCCTTGATCTTGTCGACGTTGTAACCGATGCCGTTGGTGCCCCACAGATATGGCACGGCATATTGGTTACCCGGATCGTTCTGCTCCAGGCGCTTGAGCAACACCGGATCGAGGTTGGAATAGTTGCCTAGCTTAGACTTGTCGAGCTTCTGGAAAGCGCCGGCCTTGATCTGCTTGCCAAGGAAATGGTTGGACGGCACGACCACGTCGTAACCGGTACGCCCGGCCAGCAATTTACCTTCCAGGGTTTCGTTGGAATCGAATACGTCGTAAATCGGCTTGATACCGGCGTCTTTCTGGAAGTCGGCCAGGGTGGTCTCACCAATGTAGTCCGACCAGTTATAAATATGCACCGTGCCGGTGGCCTGGGCACTGACGGCAAGCGTCAGCCCGGCGCCGACCAGCAGGGCATTGCGCAACAAAGAAAAAACAGGCAAGTGGAGGTCCTCTAAAATTAGTTGGGCCCAAGTTGCCCCGCGCTACATGACAGCCATGGCTGCCTGACAACAAAACCGGCGCGCAACTTACCCTCGAAAAACCGTTCCAGCAAACTTTATGAAGATCCTGTAGCAGCGGCCGCAGGCTGCGTTCAACTGCGAAGCAGTTGTGCTGTCGAAAAGCGGAGGTCCTTCGGACCTCAACGCAGCCTTCGGCAGCTGCTACAGGGTTTATTACTTATTTACCGGATTTGATCTTGGTCCAGCTGCGGGTCAGTTCACGCTGGGTTGCGGCTGGCAAATCAGCGATCGCATACAGCTTGGCCTGTACTTCAGGAGTCGGATAGATGCCCGGATCCGAAGTGATGTCCTTGCTCACATACTGGGTGGCTTCAGCATTACCGTTAGGGAAACGCACAGCGTTGGTGATGTCAGCCATTACTTTCGGTTGCAGCAGGTAGTTCATGAACTTGTAGGCCCCCTCGACGTTTTCCGCATCCTTGGGGATTGCGACCATGTCGTAGAAGCTGCCAGCGCCTTCTTTTGGAATGGCGTAGCTGACTTTCACCTTGTCACCGGCTTCGGCAGCACGGGACTTGGCTTGCTGGACGTCACCCGAATAGCCGACGGCTACGCAGATGTTGCCGTTGGCCAGGTCCGAGATGTACTTCGAGGAGTGGAAGTAGGTGATCGAAGGACGAATCTTGAGGAACAGCTCCTCGGCTTTCTTGATGTCTTCTTTCTTCTGGCTGTCGGTTGGCAGACCCAGGTAATGCAGGGCGACCGGCAGCATTTCGGTAGGCGAATCCAGGAAGCTCACACCGCAGCCCTTGAGCTTGGCAATGTTTTCAGGCTTGAGCAGGGTGTCCCAGGAATCGATCGTGTCGACGCCCAGTGCTGCCTTGACTTTCTCGGGGTTGTAACCGATCCCGATCGAGCCCCACATGTAAGGGAAGGCGTGTTTGTTGTCCGGGTCACTGACGGAAACCGCTTTAAGCAGTGATTTGTTCAGGTTGCCGTAGTTGGACAGCTTGGACTTGTCCAGCTCCCGGTAAACACCGGCCTTGATTTGCTTGGCGAGGAAGTTGTTCGACGGTACGACAACGTCGTAACCGGACTTGCCTGCCAGCAACTTGGCTTCCAGGGTTTCGTTGCTGTCGAATACGTCGTACACCACCTTGATCCCGGACTCTTTTTCGAAGTTCGCGATGGTGTCCGGTGCGATGTAATCGGACCAGTTGTACACGTGCAGCACTTTATCGTCGGCCTGAACGGCGCCCGCCATCACGCCCATCAGGGACATGGCGAGGAGGGTCTTGCCAGTTATCTTCATACCTAATGCCTTCATGGGTAATGCTCCAGTTTTTCTTTTTAACCACGTGCTCAGCGGCCTGTTACAGGGCATCCGAACAACCGTTAGTCTGGCAAGATCCAAGGCAGGCTTTCAAGGAAAGCCCCATCCTTTGTTTGCACTGAGCGAAGTGCAGACAATGCACCTCGCTCAGAGCCTAGCACTTAGCCCTGCAACGCACTCAGGGTCAGGTCCAGGCACTTGCGCGCCTTGGTCACCAACTCGTCGATTTCAGCCGGTGTAATCACCAGTGGCGGAGCAATGATCATGGTGTCGCCAACGGCGCGCATGATCAGGCCGTTGTCGAAGCAGAACTGCCGGCAGATCATGCCGACGCCCTTGCCTTCGTAACGTTTGCGAGTGGCCTTGTCCTGAACCAGCTCGATAGCCCCCAACAGACCGACCCCACGCACTTCCCCCACCAACGGGTGATCGTTCAGTTCCCGTAGACGCTTTTGCAAATAAGGTGCCGTTTCTGCCCGCACATGCTCGACAATTTTCTCATCGCGCAGGATGCGGATGTTTTCCAGCGCCACCGCCGCGGCCACCGGGTGCCCGGAATAGGTGAAACCGTGGTTGAAATCACCACCTTCGTTGAGCACCTCGACCACATCGTCATGCACGATCAGGCCACCCATCGGGATGTAGCCGGACGTCAGACCTTTGGCGATGGTCATCATGTGGGGCTTGAGGTCGTAGAAATCGGTACCGAACCACTCACCGGTACGACCGAAACCGCAGATCACCTCGTCGGCCACGAACAGGATGTCGTACTTGGCGAGGATTTCCTTGATGCGCGGCCAGTAGCTGTCTGGCGGAATGATCACGCCGCCGGCGCCCTGGATCGGCTCGGCAATAAAGGCACCGACGTTGTCGACGCCGATTTCCAGAATCTTCTCTTCCAGCTGATTGGCCGCCCAGATACCGAACTCTTGTGGCGTCATGTCACCGCCTTCACCGAACCAATACGGTTGGGCGATGTGGACGATGCCCGGGATCGGCAAATCGCCCTGTTCGTGCATGTACGTCATGCCACCCAGGCTCGCGCCGGCCACGGTGGAGCCGTGATAGCCGTTCTTGCGACTGATGATGACTTTCTTCTTCGGCTGGCCCTTGATCGCCCAGTAGTGGCGAACCATCCGCAGCATGGTGTCGTTGCCTTCAGAACCGGAACCGGTGAAGAACACATGATTCATGCCTTCAGGCGCGATTTCAGCGATGACCTTGGCCAGCTCCAGCACCGGCGGGTGAGCGGTCTGGAAGAACAGGTTGTAATAAGGCAGTTCGCGCATTTGCTTGGCGGCGGCATCGGCCAGTTCATCGCGACCATAGCCGATCGCGACGCACCACAGACCGGCCATGCCGTCGAGGATCTTGTTGCCTTCGCTGTCCCAGAGGTAAACACCCTTGGCATTGGTGATGATCCGCGGGCCTTTCTCTTTCAGCTGCTTGAAGTCGCTGAACGGGGCCAGGTGGTGATCATTGCTCAGGGTTTGCCATGCACGGGTTTGCGGGTTGTTGCTGGTCATGCGAATTCTCCTTGGATTGCAGTGACGGCGCGACGTCAGAGGGCAATCACGCCCCTTGTCGCTCCCGGCGCATCAGACGGCGAAGAGCAGGAACTCCCGCTCCCACGAACTGATCACGCGCTTGAAGTTTTCATGCTCGGCCCGCTTGACCGCGACGTAGCCTGTGATGAATTTCTTGCTCAGATACTTTTCGATGGTCTTGCTGTTTTCCATACGATCCAGCGCGTCTTCGATGGTTAACGGCAGGCGCAGATTGCGCCGCTCGTAACCACGCCCCACCACCGGGGCACTCGGGTTATGCCCTTCGAGCATCCCGATCAGGCCGCACAACAGGCTGGCGGCGATGGCCAGGTAAGGGTTGGCGTCGGCACCCGGCAGACGGTTTTCCACCCGACGGTTCTGCGGCCCGGCATCCGGAACCCGCAGGCCCACGGTGCGGTTCTCTTCGCCCCACTCCACGTTCACCGGTGCCGAGGTATCCGGCAGGAAGCGGCGGAACGAATTGACGTTGGGCGCGAACAGCGGCAGCAACTCAGGGATGAATTTCTGCAAACCGCCGATGTGATGGAGGAACAGCTGGCTCATGGTCCCGTCTTCATTGGAGAAGACGTTTTTGCCGGTCTCGATGTCGATGATGCTCTGGTGCAAATGCATGGCACTGCCCGGCTCGCCAGTCATGGGCTTGGCCATGAAGGTCGCCGCCACGTTGTGCTTGAGTGCGGCTTCTCGCATGGTGCGTTTGAACACCAGAATCTGGTCGGCCAGGGACAGGGCATCGCCGTGACGGAAGTTGATTTCCATCTGCGCAGTGCCGTCCTCGTGGATCAACGTGTCGAGGTCCAGCTCCTGCAATTCGCACCAGTCGTAGACGTCTTCGAACAACGGGTCGAATTCGTTCGCCGCTTCAATGGAGAACGACTGGCGACCGGTTTCCGGACGACCGGAACGGCCAATCGGCGGTTGCAACGGGTAGTCCGGGTCATCGCTGCGCTTAGTGAGGTAGAACTCCATTTCCGGCGCCACGATCGGCTGCCAGCCGTGGTCGGCGTAGAGTTTCAGTACCTTCTTGAGCACGTTGCGCGGCGACAGCTCGATCGGGTTGCCCTGCTTGTCGTAGGTGTCGTGGATCACGATGGCGGTGGGTTCGATGGCCCAGGGCACCAGGAACACGGCGTTCTGGTCGGGGCGGCAGACCATGTCGATGTCGGCCGGGTCGAGCAGCTCGTAATAGATGTCGTCTTCGACATAGTCGCCGGTCACGGTCTGTAACAGAACGCTTTCGGGCAGGCGCATGCCTTTTTCGGCGATGAACTTATTGGTCGGCGAGATCTTGCCCCGGGTGATGCCGGTCAGGTCGCCAATCATGCATTCGACTTCTGTGATCTTGTGGTCTTTCAACCAATCGGTGAGCTGGTCGAGGTTGTTACTCATAAATGCCTCTTAGGCTTGAGTTTCCTGACTTTTATAAGTCAGGCGTTGTTTGACGCATCGGCGTCGCGTTGTAATGCGCGCTTGCGGCAGGCATCGCCAAATGCCTGGAAAATCGCAAGGTAGTCAGGATTCAAGCTTACCTGCCATTCGGGATGCCATTGCACGCCTAAAGCAAAAGCTTTGCCTTCGATCACAGAGACCGCTTCGATCAGCCCATCGGGCGCCACAGCTTCCACACGAAGGCCCGGCGCCAGCCGCTCGACGCCCTGACCATGAATCGAGTTGACTTGAATGTCGCTCGCCAGGCCCAGCCCCGCAAGTACACCACCCGGCTGGACGTGCACCGGGTGACTGGGGGCGTACTGCCCTTCGAGCGGCAGGCTGTCGTCTTCACGGTGGTCCATGAAGGGACCGGCCTCGTGGACCTTCTGATGCAGGCTGCCACCGAATGCCACATTCATTTCCTGGAAGCCGCGGCAGATACCGAGCACGGGAACGCCAGCCTCGACAGCGGCGCGGATCAGCGGGAGAGTGGTGGCATCGCGTGCAGAATCATGAGCAGTACCCGGCGCGCTGGCCGGGCCGTTGTAGTGAAACGGTTCTATATTAGAAGGAGAGCCTGTAAAAAGAATGCCGTCCAGAGCGTCCAGAATATCGGACGGCGCCAGTCGATCTGCCAGGGATGGAAGAATCAACGGCAGGCCTTTGGCAGCTGAAGCCACGGCGCGTACGTATTTGTCGCCACTGATGTGATAAGCATGCAGACCGATCTGCTTTGAGCAGGCGGTGACGCCGATTAACGGCAGGCGAGACATGAAGCACCCCGGTATTATTGCTGTTATGGGTTTGAATCGAGCTTAGCCTTGTTCATTTTTTTACACAACACCCCCGTAAAAAATACAACACGGCCCGCTCAAGCCCGCGGGAGCCAAGACGTCAGAAGACAAAAATACGCCCCAAAGTGCCTCAAAAAAGCCTTGCGAGCGCTTTTTTAGGGCAAAAAAGGCCTCGCTTGACTTCGGCATGCCGTTCGGGTTGACTGGAATCTGAAAAGATCAATGATTGATATTTTTAACAACAAAGGTGTTGCATCATGTCGGTACCCCCGCGTGCCGTTCAGCTTAACGAAGCGAACGCGTTCCTTAAGGAACATCCTGAGGTTCTGTACGTTGACCTTCTGATTGCGGATATGAATGGTGTGGTGCGCGGCAAGCGCATCGAACGCACCAGCCTCCACAAGGTTTACGAGAAAGGCATCAACCTGCCGGCCTCTCTATTTGCTCTGGATATCAATGGCTCGACGGTGGAAAGCACCGGCCTGGGCCTGGACATCGGCGATGCTGACCGAATCTGCTATCCAATCCCCGACACCCTGTGCAATGAGCCCTGGCAGAAGCGCCCGACTGCGCAACTGCTGATGACCATGCACGAACTCGAAGGTGAACCTTTCTTCGCCGACCCGCGCGAAGTCCTGCGTCAAGTGGTGACCAAGTTCGATGAGATGGGCCTGACCATCTGCGCCGCGTTCGAACTGGAGTTCTACCTGATCGACCAGGAAAACGTGAACGGTCGCCCGCAACCGCCACGCTCGCCGATCTCCGGCAAACGTCCGCACTCGACCCAGGTCTACCTGATCGACGATCTGGATGAATATGTCGACTGCCTCCAGGACATTCTGGAAGGTGCGAAAGAGCAAGGCATCCCTGCCGACGCGATCGTCAAGGAAAGCGCCCCGGCGCAGTTCGAAGTGAACCTGCACCACGTGGCCGACCCTATAAAGGCCTGCGACTACGCGGTGCTGCTCAAGCGTCTGATCAAAAACATCGCCTACGACCATGAGATGGACACCACCTTCATGGCCAAGCCTTATCCAGGCCAGGCGGGTAATGGTCTGCACGTCCACATCTCGATTCTTGATAAAGATGGCAAAAACATTTTTGCCAGCGAGGATCCCGAGCAGAACGCCGCACTGCGTCACGCGATCGGCGGTGTGCTCGAGACCCTGCCGGCGCAGATGGCTTTCCTCTGCCCGAACGTCAACTCCTACCGTCGTTTCGGCGCGCAGTTCTACGTGCCGAACTCGCCGTGCTGGGGCCTGGACAACCGCACCGTGGCGATTCGCGTACCGACCGGCTCCTCCGATGCCGTGCGCATTGAACACCGTGTGGCTGGCGCCGATGCCAACCCGTACCTGCTGATGGCCTCGGTCCTGGCCGGCGTGCACCACGGCCTGGTCAACAAGATCGAGCCGGGCGCGCCCGTGGAAGGCAACAGCTACGAGCAGAACGAGCAAAGCCTGCCGAACAACCTGCGCGATGCACTGCGCGAGCTGGACGACAGCGAAGTCATGGCCAAGTACATCGATCCGAAATACATCGATATCTTCGTCGCCTGTAAAGAGAGCGAGCTGGAGGAGTTCGAACACTCCATCTCCGACCTCGAATACAACTGGTACCTGCATACCGTGTAAACGGTTGCCGTAAAAACAACGCCGCCGGCCTTACCGCCTGCGGCGTTTTTTTATGGCCAACCACTAAACATTGTGGCGAGGGGGCTTGCCCCCGTTGGGCTGCGTAGCAGCCCAACGGGGGCAATCTCGTTGTATCAGGGATACCGCGTTAGCTGGATTGGGGACTGCTGCACTCCAACGGGGGCAAGCCCCCTCACCACGGGGTATGGATCATCTCTGTGCTCTGCGTACAATGCCTGCTGCCCTGCAGGAGACTTCAATGACCCGACTCGCCACCCCACGCAAACCCCGCGCACGCAGCCAGGCCCGGATCGACTCGATACTCGATGCCGCCCGCACGCTGCTGGCCGCCGAGGGCGTGGCCAGTCTGTCGATCTACAGCGTCGCTGAACGCGCAGAGATCCCGCCCTCCTCCGTCTACCACTTTTTCGCCAGCGTGCCGGCCCTGCTCGAAGCCCTGACCGCCGACGTCCACGCCGCGTTCCGTGCTTGCCTGCAAGCGCCCATCGACCACCACGCCCTCAACGGCTGGCGCGATCTGTCGCGACTGGTGGAGCAACGCATGCTCGACATCTACGACGAAGACGCCGCTGCCCGCCAACTCATCCTCGCCCAGCACGGCCTGACCGAAGTCACCCAGGCTGACCGCCAGCACGACATCGAACTCGGCGACCTGATGCACAAACTGTTCGACCATCACTTCGAGCTGCCAAAGCTGCCGACAGATGTCGATGTGTTTGCCCTGGCCATGGAGCTGGGAGATCGAGTGTATGCGCGCTCGGTGCAGCAACATGGGCAGATCACGCCGCGCATGGCTGAAGAAGGGATGCGGGTGTTTGATGCCTACCTCGGGCTGTATTTGCCGCCGTACCTGCCCAAGCGCGTAGCGCTTTAAAAGATCGCGGCCTTCGAATACACCACCACTACCACTGCACGCATAAAAAACCCCGAAGGGCTCACACCCTCCGGGGTTGTTGTTGGCGCACGCACTTACAACTTGGCGATCGACACCTCGGTGGATTTCACAAACGCGATCACTTCGCTGCCGACCACCAGTTCCAGCTCTTTCACCGAACGAGTGGTAATCACCGAAGTGACGATGCCGGAGGCAGTCTGCACGTCGATTTCCGAGAGGACGTCGCCGAGCACGATTTCCTTGATCGAGCCTTTGAACTGGTTACGAACGTTGATGGCTTTGATAGTCATGATGTTGATTCCTGTCGTTGGATGAGTTTTTACGTTATTGAGCCCAGCGCAATTGCGTGGGCAATGGTGAAACAGGTTCCGGTTCCGGCGGTTGGCCGGGTACCGACAGCACGCGGTTGAGCACTTCGGTTTCCAGCGCCGCCAGCCGATGGGAGCCGCGAACCCGAGGGCGCGGCAATTCCACTGCCAGGTCGAGGCCGACTTCGCCCTCTTCAATCAGAATCACCCGATCGGCAATCGCCACCGCCTCACTGACGTCGTGGGTCACCAGCAACACGGTGAAACCGTGCTTCTGCCAGAGCCGTTCAATCAGTTGCTGCATTTCAATACGGGTCAGGGCATCCAGTGCCCCCAGCGGTTCGTCGAGCAACAGCAGGCGCGGTTGATGGATCAGCGCGCGGGCCAGGGCTACGCGTTGCTTCTGGCCACCGGACAGCGCCGCCGGCCATTCGTGGGCGCGATCCGCCAGGCCGACCGACTCCAACGCTTCCAGTGCTTGCGGCCGCCAGTTGCCCTTGAGCCCGAGCCCGACGTTGTCGATGACCTTCTTCCACGGCAGCAACCGCGCTTCCTGAAACATCAGCCGGGTGTCTCCCCGGGCATCACTCAGCGGCGCGGAGCCAGCAAACAACTCGCCAGCCGTAGGTTTGTCGAGACCGGCGAGCAAGCGCAACAAGGTGCTTTTGCCACAACCGCTGCGCCCGACCACCGCCACAAACTGCCCGGCAGGAATGTGCAGGTCGATTTCACGCAGCACTTGCCGCGAACCGAAGGTCTTTTGCAGCTTGCGCACTGCCAGCGGGATTCCGCGCAGCAGGCGTGGAGGTTGTTGAGCCGTCATGCGGCACCTCCCTTGGCAACCTGATAGGCCGGATGCCAGCGCAGCCACACGCGTTCAAGTCCACGGGCCGCGAGATCAGCGAGTTTGCCGAGCACGGCATACAAAAGAATCGCCAGCACCACTACGTCGGTCTGCAAGAACTCCCGGGCATTCATTGCCAGGTAACCGATGCCGGCGTTGGCAGAGATGGTTTCGGCGACGATCAGGGTCAGCCACATGAAGCCCAGGGCAAAACGCACGCCGACCAGAATCGAAGGCAGCGCACCCGGCAGGATCACCTGACGGAACAGGCTGAAACCGGACAGGCCATAACTGCGGGACATTTCCACCAGCGCCGGATCGACGTTGCGGATGCCGTGGTACGTGTTGAGGTAGATCGGGAACAACGTGCCCAACGCCACCAGGAAAATCTTCGCCGACTCATCGATGCCGAACCACAGGATCACCAGCGGGATCAGCGCCAGGTGCGGTATGTTGCGGATCATCTGCACCGAACTGTCGAGTAGGCGCTCGCCCCACTTCGACAGGCCGGTGATAAAGCCCAGCGCCAGGCCAATGCCGCCGCCGATGGCGAACCCGAGTGCCGCGCGCCAGCCGCTGATAGCCAGGTGAGTCCAGATTTCACCGCTGCGGAACAGGCTCACACCGGCTTCGATCACCGCGATCGGTGCCGGCAGAATCCGCGTCGACAACCAGCCCGCCGACACCGACAACTGCCATACCGCCAGCAACAGAATCGGCAACACCCAGGGTGCGAGGCTGTGGATAGTTTTCTTCATGGCCACGCCTCAGCTCTGGGACGCGGCTTTGGGAAGAATGTCGTTGGCCACCATCTCGCCGAACGGGCTGACGTAACCGGCGCTTTTCGGCAGTTCCGGGCGCTCGATGTCCAGGTGCGGGAACAGCAACTCGGCCACCCGATAGGATTCTTCCAGGTGTGGATAACCGGAGAAGATGAACGTATCGATGCCCAGATCGGCGTATTCCTTCACCCGAGCGGCCACGGTCGGACCATCGCCGACCAGCGCCGTACCGGCCCCGCCGCGCACCAGACCGACACCGGCCCAGAGGTTGGGACTGACTTCCAGGTTGTCGCGACTGCCGCCATGCAAAGCGGCCATGCGTTGCTGGCCGACCGAATCGAAACGCGCCAGAGAAGCCTGGGCGCGGGCAATGGTGTCATCGTCCAGATGAGAGATCAGTCGATCCGCCGCTTGCCACGCCTCGGCGTTGGTTTCGCGAACGATTACATGCAGGCGAATACCGAAGCGCACGGTGCGTCCGAGCTTCGCGGCTTTGGCGCGAACCTGTGCGATTTTCTCGGCAACGGCGGCCGGTGGCTCACCCCAGGTCAGGACCATTTCGACCTGCTCCGCCGCCAGATCCTGCGCCGCTTCCGAAGAGCCGCCGAAATACAGCGGCGGACGCGGTTGCTGGATCGGCGGATAGAGTAACTTGGCGCCCTTCACGCTGATGTGCTGACCGTCGTAATCGACGGTTTCGCCTTCCAGTACCCGGCGCCAGATGCGGGTGAATTCCACCGAGGCCTGATAGCGCTCTTCGTGACTGAGGAACAGACCGTCGCCGGCCAGTTCTTCCGGATCACCACCGGTGACCAGGTTGAACAGCGCACGACCGCCGGACAGACGATCCAGGGTCGCGGCCTGACGCGCCGCCACCGTCGGGGAAATGATCCCGGGGCGCAGGGCGACGAGGAATTTCAACCGCTGGGTCACCGGGATCAGCGAGGCGGCCACCAGCCACGAATCTTCGCAGGAGCGACCGGTGGGAATCAGCACCCCGCCGAAACCCAGACGATCCGCCGCTTGCGCGACTTGTTGCAAGTAACCGTGGTCGACGGCGCGAGCGCCTTCGGCGGTACCAAGGTAATGGCCGTCGCCGTGGGTAGGCAGGAACCAGAAGATATTGAGGCTCATGGAGTGGTCTCCTTGGGGAATCGAATTACGGCGCTTTGGCGACGGCTGCCGGTGGCGTCCAGATCACGTCCTTGATACTCAAGGGCTTGGGAATCAGCTTGAGCTGGTAGAAGCTGTCGGCGATTTTCTGTTGGGCGGCGACCACCTCAGGGGTCAGGAACAGCGCGCCGTAGCCCTGGCGCTTCACCGAAGTCAGGGTGATGTCCGCCGGCAGGCCGAGCAGTGGCGAAACCTGTCGGGTTACGTCCTCGGGATTGGCCCGGGACCATTCACCGACCGCGCGCACTTCTTCCACCAGGGTTTTGATCACTTCAGGATTTTTCTGCGCATAAGGCTTGGTCGCCAGATAGAACTGATGGTTGTCGACGATGCCTTTGCCATCGCGCAAGGTGCGCGCTTGCAGTTGCTGTTCGGCGGCAGCCTGGTACGGGTCCCAGATCACCCAGGCATCGACGCTGCCGCGCTCGAATGCGGCGCGGGCATCGGCGGGCGGCAGGAACACGGTCTGGATATCGGTGTATTTGAGGCCGGCGTCTTCCAGCGCACGCACCAGCAGGTAGTGCACGTTCGAGCCTTTGTTGAGCACGACTTTCTTGCCCTTGAGTTCCTGCACCGATTTGATCGGCGAGCCCTTCGGCACCAGGATCGCTTCGCTGTGGGGCGCTGGCGGTTCATAAGCGACGTAGAGCAGATCGGCGCCCGCGGCCTGAGCGAAAACCGGAGGCGTTTCGCCGGTGACGCCGAAGTCGATGGAGCCGACGTTCAGGCCTTCAAGCAGTTGCGGGCCGCCGGGGAACTCCGTCCATTGCACGTCCACACCTTGGGCGGCGAGGCGTTTTTCCAAAGTGCCTTTGGCTTTGAGCAGCACCAGGGTGCCGTATTTCTGATAGCCGATTCGCAAAGTCTCGGCTTGGGCTTGAGTAATGACGCCGAAGGACACAGCCGCAGCAAACAGAGCGACCAGACCACGACGCAAAATGACAGGGCGCATGGCGCTCTCCTTTTTGCAGTTGGGTTTTGGCTGCACCTGCTTGCCCGTTGGCGGGCCAGTAAGGTGAGTACTTCAAATTCAGATGTTGCTTGAGGGCTGGCTTAAATGCTCCAGCGAGCACTCAACAAACGTTCGTTCAACAGGTTCGGATCGAGCGGCTTGGGCCGGCGAGCCATGGCGCTGTAGAACAGCTCCAGCGATTCATTCAGTCGTTGTGCAAGCTCGGGAGCCAACTGCGCCTGGGCGCTGCCTTCGCCGTAAGCGATCTGACTGTCTACGGCGAAAATCCCGTGGAGCATTTCCTGGGCCTTCAACGCCGACAGCACTGGCTTGAGCGCGTAATCCACCGCCAGCATATGGGCGATGCTACCGCCGGTCGCCATTGGCAGAACCACTTTGTGGGCCAGGGCGCGTTCGGGCAGCAAATCCAGTACGGTTTTCAACGCGCCGGAGAACGACGCTTTGTAAACCGGTGTGGCGATGAGCAGGCCGTCGGCGTTATCAATCTGTTGCAACAGATCGATCACCTTCGGGCTGTCAAAGCGGGCATGCAGTAAATCTTCAGCCGGGAAGTCCCGTACCTGGTAACTCACCACTTCCACACCTTGCTCTTGCAACCAGCGTTTGGAGCGCTCCAGCAACACCCCGGAACGGGAGCGTGGGCTGGGGCTGCCACCGAGTGAGACGACCAGCATTCAGACAATTCCTTGAGCGGTGTTGGCGATTCGCAGCTTGCGATCTCGCGTCGATGGAATGACCTTAACAGGTGATTTATATATCCATAAATCATATTTATTCATTTGGTTATATCTTAAGTGAATATGCTGTTTGTCTTTTTCCGGACAAAAAAACAGGCCGTCGAAACGGCCTGAAAATCCCCTGCCTTGGTAGACATGATCGTTCCCACGCTCTGCGTGGGAGCGATCTTTTGACGTTAACGATTCGGCTGCGGCGTCAGGCGCAGGTACGGTTTCACCGCGCGATAACCCTTGGGAAAACGTCGCTGGATTTCATCTTCGTCCTTGAGCGACGGCACGATCACCACCTCATCACCGTCCTGCCAATTGGCCGGTGTGGCCACCTTGTAGTTGTCGGTGAGCTGCAGCGAATCGATTACCCGCAGAATCTCATTGAAGTTACGGCCGGTACTCGCCGGGTAAGTGATGGTCAGCCGGATCTTCTTGTTCGGATCGATCACGAACAACGAGCGCACGGTCAAGGTGTCGTTGGCATTCGGATGGATCAGGTCGTACAGGTCGGACACTTTGCGGTCCGCATCGGCGAGGATCGGGAAATTGACGATGGCGTTCTGGGTTTCGTTGATGTCCTCGATCCACTTGTGATGCGAATCCACCGGGTCCACGGACAGGGCAATGGCTTTGACGCCGCGCTGGGCGAATTCATCCTTGAGCCTGGCGGTGAAGCCCAGCTCGGTGGTGCACACCGGCGTAAAGTCTGCCGGATGGGAAAACAGCACGCCCCAGCTATCGCCCAGCCATTCGTGGAAACGGAGGGTGCCGGCGCTGGAATCCTGTTCGAAATCGGGGGCGATATCGCCAAGTCTGAGGCTCATGGTGCTGCTCCTGGTGAGTGCTTGTTGAGCTCAACTGTGCCTGCGTTCCAACTTAATTAAAAAGAATAAATATCAATTTATTTAGATCATAAAGAAATATTAAAGATCTGTTCACTGGACCTGATCCGCCATCGAGACGAACATCGATCCCAAGGTTCGAGAAGGCCTTGAGTTGTTGCAAAAAGGGAACTTCAAGGAGGGTTTACGGGGGTGAGCCCGCCTTGAAAACACAAAAGCCCCGCCCGGCGTGATGCCGGGCGGGGCTTTTTTTCGTCGGTTATGCGAGCGCTATTACAACAGCGGGATCGAGTAGCTGACGATCAGACGGTTTTCGTCCTGGTCGCGCTGACCTGGGATGTCGTTGCGCCACATAGCGTTTTTCCAGGTGAGGCCCAGGTTTTTCAACGGGCCTTCTTGTACTACGTACGCCAGGGTCAGGTCGCGTTCCCACTCGGAACGGCCAGTTGCGTTGACGCTAGTCTGAGCTGCCCCCACTTTACCGGTTGTGTCGATGTTATCGCCACGCAGATAAACCATGCCCGCAGTCAGGCCTGGGACGCCGACTTTGGCAAAATCGAACGCGTAGCGAGCTTGCCAGGTACGTTCGCCAGCACGGGCAAACTTGGCGATCTGGCTGTCGGTAGTCAGGTAAGCCGACGAGCCATCACCCTGGTTCAGCCAAGGGAAGTCGCTATTACCATTGCTGACCTGGTAACCGCCGCCGAAGGTGTGACCGGCAACCGAGTACAGGAAAAGACCGCTATACAGGTTATTGTCGACTTTACCTTTGGTAATGCCGGTTCCGTAGTCACCTGTAGTGAAATAGGCAGAGTCATGGCCGTTGGCGCCATCGTTACGGCTGTTGAAGTAACGGAAGTCAGACTTCAGTACACCTGGACCAATCGACCAGTTGTGAACCAGACCCAGGAAGTGCTGCTTGTAGAAATCTTCCAGGTTGCCGTAGTAGTACTGGGCGGTCAGGTCCTTGGTGATTTTGTAGTCGCCACCGCCATAGATGAACTTGTTGCTGTCACGACCGGCAGCAGTGTGAGCGTTGGCACCAGCGATCGACAACTCTTCGTTGTTGCTGGAGTTACGCCCCTTGGCGTGCTCGATCTGACCGCCGACCAGTGTCAGGTCTTTGATTTCGTTCGAGGTGATCTGACCGCCCTGGAAGGTTTGCGGCAGCAGACGACCGTCGTTGGTCACGATCACCGGCAGTTTTGGCTGCAGGGTACCCAACTTCAATTCGGTTTGGGAAATCTTGGCTTTGGCAGTCAGGCCCAGGCTGGAGAAGTTATCAACCGCTTTGCCGTTGGACTCACTTGGGAAAACAGTGCCGCCGTAAGAAGTCGAAGTGGCGCCGTTAGTACCGCCACCGGTGTCCAGACGCACGCCCAACAGGCCGATGGCATCGATACCGAAGCCGACAGTGCCTTGGGTGTAGCCGGAAGTGAAGCGCAGATCGAAACCTTGGCCCCATTCTTCGTTCTTGCTTTGAACGCCGTTGGCCTTGACCTTGGCGGTACCCGCGTCGGAATCGCGGTTATCGGTGTTGATGTAGAAGTTACGCAGCCCCAATGTAGCCTTGCTGTCTTCGATGAAACCGGCGGCGCCTGCCTGCTGCGCCAAAACCCCTACGGCCACAGCCAGGGCCAAGGTGGACTTGTTCATTGTTTCGCTCCTCTCATTTCTAATTCTGGGTTCCTGGTCCTGGTCGAGTGCCCGGATCCAAAGATGCGCAATGAGCGCCGGGTGGTCAGCCCCCTTGTTTTTGCCGACATGACAAACCAAAAGATTTATTGCAGTATTTTTTAATGCCATTTAGGCATATATATCCATGCCGGGACATAAGGTATCGGCTCATGAACCAATTCCTTGATCTTCAAAATCGGGGGGTGCTGAATCCGATACTCGTGTCGCTGCCAATGAGTACCTGATGGATTCATTTTATAGACTTGGGTAAAAAACAAAAAAGAATAAATAATCAACTTAAGCTATTTTTTTGGAATATAAAAAAACACACCAAAAAAAACCTCGCCAACAGGCGAGGCTTTTTTTTGAGGGTTATTACAGGAAGCTGTAGGTGTAGTTGAAGATCAGACGGGTCTGGTCTTGGTCAGCGGTGCTGGTATTACCGCTGTAAGTACCGTGACGCAGAGTCGTGCCAAACCCTTTGAGTGGGCCCGTTTGAATCACGTAGTCCACACGCGCGTCGGTCTCGTGCTCATTCAGGTCTTTACCCACGCCGTTGGTTGCCTTGATGTCTCGGCCATCGAGGTAAGCAATCGAAGCTTTCAAACCTGGCACGCCCAGTGAGGCGAAGTCATAGGAGTACTGACCGTACGTGGTGTTTTCACCGGCACGGATGAAGCTGCCCACGGTGGCGTCGGTGAACGAATAGAAGCTGGCGCCACCGGCACCTTCTTGACGACCTTTGCTATCGATCAGGCTGCCCTGGTTCAAGAAGACAAAGCCGCCGTCATCGCTGACACGCTGATGACCAAGCAGGAACGCGCTGCCACCCAGGGTGTAGGTGAACGTCGCGCTCCAGGTCTTGTTATCGACCTCGCCTGGATTCTTGGCGTAGCCATTGTTGTTGTTGAAGCGGTAGCCGACGTCGCCGTTCTTGCCATCGGAGCTGCTGTCGAAATAACGAATATCAGTCTTGAACGACTGGTTCGGGGCGATCGGGTAGACGTGCACCAGGCCGAGGAAGTTCTGCTTGTAGTAGTCTTCCAGGTTCGCGTAGTAGTACTGCAGCGTGAGGTCTTTGGTGACTTTCCAGTCAGCACCGGCGTAACGGAACTGGTTGCTGTCCTGAGTACCGCCAGCCACTGCCAGGCCAGTTCTGTTGGAGGAGGCGCGACCCGACGCGTGCTCCAGTTGACCCAAGTTGAAGGTCACATTGTCAATTTCCTTCGAGGTGATGGTGCCACCATCAAAGGTCTGCGGCAGCACACGGCTGTCGTTCGCGATCAGGATCGGCAAGTTAGGTGCCAAAGCGCCACCCAAGTGGGCCTCGGTCTTCGAGAAGCGCGCCTTGACGTTGCCATCCAGACGACTCCACTCGTCGGCGGACCTGTCGCCGTCGCTCGGGAAGAAGGAGTTGCTGTTACCGAGCGGGTGATGTCCCCTGCCGCCATCCAGATGGATGCCGACCAGTGCCTGGGCGTCGATACCGAAACCAACGGTACCCTGGGTGAACCCGGACAGGTAATCGAACTTGAGACCCTCAGCGGTTTCTCGCTGACGGTTTGCAGCTCTATTGTCGCCTTCACGGACATCGGCGTCGTAATACATGGTCCGGGAACTGACGGAAGCCTTGCTATCTTCCAGGAAACCCGCTGCGCCTGCCTGCTGCGCCAAAACCCCCACGGCCACAGCCAGGGCTAAGGTGGACTTATTCATGTTTCGCTCCTCTCGTTTTCTAATTTTTGTGTTCTTTGGTCTTGGGTCGAGAGCCCTGGATCCACAGATGCGCGATTAGCGCCAGACCGTGACTGCCAAGTCAATCGTAACCATGTATGTCTACGACCAAGGTCTAACGTCGAATATTGAGTCCCTGCCGGCGGCTCATCGAACCGGATATAACGGCATTGGCCCAAAAGCTAATTCCTAAAGGGTATTTACCAGCCTTTTTTTTATTCCCATTGGCTTTGGCACATCCCGTACGCGTCAATCCCTATCGAAAAGGCGACGCCATCATGGCTAAACGCGCACTATCTAGTCAATTTGTTACAGTTTGTGTATCGCTAATATTTTCTCTTTCCACTCAGGCGACGACGCTCGCGTTCGGCTATCAAACCGGCGTCCCCCCCCCACCGCAGGCCTTCGAGCCGACGGCGATTCGAGAAACCATAGGCCATAAAGTCGATTGGCGTCGTTTCAATCGCGGTTCGTAAGTGGTCAGCGCCGCGCAGCAGACCGCGGTGCGTTGGCGGCACGACGAAGACGATTGGAGAGATGGCGAAGTTCTTGCGGGAGCAAGGGAGGGTAGAAACGGTGCTGCCGGATTATTCGCCGTATGTCAGCGCCAAATACGTCACTGAGTGATGATCGTTCCCACGCTCTGCGTGGGAATGCCTCTTCGGACGCTCTGCGTTCGGCTCTCGATGGAACGCGGAGCGTCCCGGGTTGCATTCCCACGCGGAGCGTGGGAACGATCACAGCCACTCAGTCAGAGGGCTTTTTCGAAGATCTTCGAATTACGCTGATAGTTGTACAGCGACGCCCGCGCCGACGGCAGGCGATCGACGCTGCTCGGCACGAAACCTCGCTCACGGAACCAGTGGGCGGTCCGGGTGGTGAGCACGAACAGGGTTTTCAGGCCCTGAGCCCGGGCGCGGGTTTCGATGCGCTCCAGCAATTCATCACCGCGACCACCATGGCGGTATTCCGGGTTCACCGCCAGGCACGCCAGCTCCCCCGCATCCGAATCGGCAATCTGATACAGCGCCGCGCAGGCGATAATCATGCCTTCACGCTCGACCACACTGAACTGCTCGATCTCACGCTCCAGCACCTCGCGGGAACGGCGTACCAGAATGCCCTGCTCTTCCAGCGGGCTGATCAAGTCCAGCAAACCGCCGACGTCCTCGATGGCCGCCTCGCGCACCACCTCGAATTGCTCCTGGGCCACCAGCGTACCGCCACCGTCACGGGTGAACAGTTCGGTCAGCAGCGCGCCGTCTTCGGCGTAGCTGACGATATGACTGCGCGCCACACCGCCCCGACATGCCTCAGCGGCCGCATCCAGCAGCTCGGCCTGATAGTTGCTGCCCAGGCGTTGCAGGTGTGCCGGCACTTGTTGCGGACGCAACTCGCGAACCAGACGACCCTGTTCATCCAGCAGACCGAGCTCGGCGCCGAACAGCAGCAACTTGTCTGCGCCCAGGTCGATGGCCGCGCGGGTCGCGACGTCTTCGCAGGCGAGGTTGAAGATTTCGCCGGTCGGCGAGTAACCCAACGGCGACAACAGCACGATGGAGCGTTCGTCCAGCAGGCGATTGATGCCCTTGCGGTCGACCCGGCGCACTTCGCCGGTGTGGTGATAATCGACACCTTCGAGCACGCCGATCGGCCGCGCAGTGACCAGATTGCCGCTGGCCACCCGCAGGCGCGAGCCCTGCATCGGCGACGAGGCCATGTCCATGGACAACCGCGCTTCGATGGCAATGCGCAGTTGGCCGACCGCATCGATCACGCACTCCAGCGTCGCCGCATCGGTGATGCGCATGCCGTGGTGGTAGTGCGGGGTCAGGCCGCGAGCAGCGAGGCGGGTTTCAATTTGCGGACGCGAACCGTGAACCAGCACCAGTCGCACGCCCAGGCTGTGCAGCAGCACCAGGTCGTGGACGATATTGCCGAAGTTCGGGTGCTCCACACCGTCGCCGGGCAGCATGACGACGAAGGTGCAATCGCGGTGGGCGTTGATGTAAGGCGAAGCGTGACGAAGCCAATTGACGTATTCGGGCATGAACCTGGGCCTGTAATAAATAGCAGCCGAAAAAAGAGTAACGCAGTAAACGCACAGCGGGCTGATGGTTATCGTCGGAACAGGCTTGGCGACACGCGCGCTCTCCTCATAAGTACGGGTAGTGACACTGGCAATTTATACGAGCGACGCCGGCGTCAGGCAGTAATGTTCGATCAGTTGACGTAATAGATGCACGGTAGGCTGCAAACGTGACATTTCGAGGTATTCCCCCGGTTGGTGGGCGCAGGCGATATCGCCGGGGCCCAAGACCAGTGTTTCACAGCCAAGGCGCTGAAGATAAGGCGCTTCTGTGCCGAACGCCACTGCTTCGGCGCGATGGCCGGTGAGCTTTTCGGCGACCCTCACCAATTCCGAGTCTTCGGCCTGCTCGAATGGCGGCACTTCGGGGAACAATGGCGCGTAATCGATCTTCACCTGGTGCCGTGCGGCAATAGGGTTGAGCTTCTGCAAAATCGCCGCGCGCAGGGCACTGGGGTCCATGCCCGGCAGCGGACGCAAGTCAAATTCCAGCGAGCACTGGCCGCAGATGCGGTTGGGGTTATCGCCACCGTGAATGCAGCCGAAATTCATCGTCGGCTGCGGCACACTGAACTGCGGATTACGAAATTCCCGCTGCCACGCCAGACGCAAGCCGCGCAGTTCGCCGATGGCATCGTGCATGGCTTCAAGGGCGCTATGGCCCAGGCTCGGGTCCGAGGAGTGACCGCTCTGACCGAGGATATCGATGCGCTCCATCATCACGCCTTTGTGCAGACGGATCGGTTTCAACCCCGTCGGCTCGCCAATCACCGCCGCACGACCTAGTGGTCGCCCGGCTTCGGCCAAGGCACGCGCACCCGACATCGAGCTTTCTTCATCGCAGGTCGCAAGAATCAGCAAGGGTTGCTTGAATGGTTGGTCGAGCAAGGGTTTGACGGCTTCGATGGCCAGGGCAAAAAAGCCCTTCATGTCGCAACTGCCCAGGCCGACCCAACGGCCGTCCACTTCCGTCAGTTTCAGCGGGTCGGTCTGCCACAACGCCGCGTCGTACGGCACCGTATCGCTATGACCGGCCAGCACCAGGCCGCCGGGACCGGAACCGAAACTGGCCAGCAGGTTGAACTTGCCGGGGCTGACCTGCTGGATGTCGCAGGCAAAACCCAGCTCCCCGAGCCATGTCGCCAACAAGTCGATGACCGGCCGATTGGTTTGATCCAGATTCGGTTGGGTACAGCTGACGGACGGCGCGGCGATCAGCGCAGCGAACTGATCTTTCATGGACGGCAAAGGCATCGCTGACTCCCAACTCCCGAATTGAAGTCCATCATAGAGCCATCCGGCGACAGGAATAAACCGTCGCGGCCGTCACCAAGCGTCAACAGACCCTACAACCCTTGAGTCCTGTACACTGCACGACCTTGGCAGCCACACATTTCCCCGGCTGCGCTCCCGATCCTGGATTTTCCGGCCATGCAGAAAGAAACCGAAATCAAACTCCGCGTCAGCCGCGAAACCCTCGCCGCCCTGCGCGAGCACCCGTTACTGAAGAAACGCAACAAAAGTGGCTGGGAACGCCGTGAGTTGATGAACCAGTACTTCGACACGCCCGAGCGCGACCTGGCCCGCGCCAAGGTTGCCCTGCGCCTGCGCCGCGATGGCGAAGAAGTGATTCAGACCCTCAAGACCCGTGGCCAGAGCGTCGCCGGTCTGTCCGAACGTCACGAGTACGACTGGCACCTGCCCAAAGCCAAACTCGACGTGAAGAAGCTCGACGGCGAATGCTGGCCCGAGCAGTTGGCCGAACTGGACAAGAAAACCCTGAAAGCCATCTTCACCACCGATTTCGTGCGTGAACGCGCGGAAATCGCCTGGGGCCGTGGCAAGACCAAAGTGGTCATCGAAGCCGCGCTGGACCTGGGCCACGTGGTGGTCGGCAAGCAGAAAGAAGAAATCTGCGAGCTGGAACTGGAACTGCGCGAAGGCGAGCCGGCCGCACTGCTGGAACTGGCCGCCGAACTGGCCGCGACCCTGCCGCTGATGCCATGCGACATCAGCAAGGCCGAACGCGGTTATCGCCTGTTCGACGCCAACAGCTACTCGCTGAGCTTGCCGGCGCCGCAGATCACCGCCGAAATGCCACTGGACGATGCGTTCGCCGCCTTGTGCTGGCATTTGCTTGGCAGCAGCCAGCGCCTGGCCGAGCAATATCGCTTTAATGGCCACTGGCGCCTGCTGCAGGACTGGGTCGAAAACCTCGCTGAAATGCGCGCGCTGATCAGTAGCCTCGGTCAAGCCGCGCCGCGTCAGTCGACTCACGATCTGCGGGTCGCGCTGGATGCCTTGCTGGAAGACTGGCGCCCGCTGGTACAGGCCGGCCTGGACGACGAAGACGTGCGCAAAGCCGCGCCGGAGCAGTTCCTCGAAGAGCTGGAAGATCCGCGTTGGGGCCTGTTCTCGCTGAACACTTCGCGCTGGTTGCTGGCCCGTACCTGGGCTGCCGATCGCAACACCCGTGGCAATCGCCAGGGCGCCGCGCAACTGGGCAGCTGGCTGCCACGCCTTCTGGGCGAAGAAGCCAACTCGCTGCAACTGCAGCGTTACCAGCAACAGCCGGAAGACCTGGCCGAACAACTGCCGCGCATCGAGCGTATCCAGGCCTGGCTGCACCACGCCCGTAGCGTGCTGGACATCCCGGAAATGGATCGCCTGTACGGTGAGCTGAAACAGCTTGCCCTGCTAGCTAACGAGCCGATCACCGATGAGTCGCTGGATGCGCGTAAGCAGCAGGCGATTGCGGTGTATCAGAATCGTGCCTGGAAGACCCTGCTGCGTCTGTAACACCCTGTGGCGAGGGGGCTTGCCCCCGTTCGGCTGCGAAGCAGTCGCAAAGCTTTTGGGGCCGCTTCGCGACCCAACGGGGGCAAGCCCCCTCGCCACAAAAAACCTCTACCGCAACAATCAACGTAACACCGGCAAACTCGTCGTGGATTTGATTTCCGACAAAGCCACGATCGAGTTGACCTCCTGTATCCCCGGCACCATCGACAGTTTCTCGAAGAAGAAACGCTCATAAGCCTCGATGTCTGCCGTGACGATCCGCAACAAGAAATCCACCGATCCCATCAGCACATAACATTCCAGCACTTCGGGAAAACCGCGAATCGCTTCGGTGAACTCAGTGAAGTTCGAGCGCCCGTGGGCGTTGAGTTTGATCTCGGCGAAGATTTGCGTGTTGAGGCCGATTTTCTTTCGGTCAAGCAACGTCACCTGACCGCGAATGATCCCCTCCTCCTTCATCCGCTGAATCCGCCGCCAGCAGGGCGACTGCGAGAGTCCCACCTGTTCGGCGATCTGCGCGCTGGAGAGCGAAGCGTCCTCTTGCAGCAACGCGAGAATCTTGCGGTCGTAGCCATCCAGCTCGCTATGCATAGAAAAACCTGAAATTAATATGATCTTGAATTGATCTATTCGATAAATCGTCAACAAGCCCAATCATAGATAAGAAATACCCCACACCGAATGTAAAAATTCCTCCAATGATTTTGGAGCCTGACCATGCCGCCCCTCGAAGCCGTGAACACCGCGCCCGCCCGCGCCGATGTCTGGAACGTCAGCAACACCCACTGCCGCGTTCAATACCAACTGCTGGCCGAGGCCGAGCCGGATCTGCTGTGCCGCGCGCTCAATCTGTTCGCCTTGCAGTTTCTGACGCCGCAGCAGGTCAACGTGCAGCGCCTGGACGATCTGCTATCGATCGACATCGTCATGGACGGCCTGAGCTGGCACCGAGCCCAGGTGATCGCGGAAAAGCTGCGTAACCTGATCAGCGTCTGCTCGGTGAATCTGCAAGCGGCCGATTCGGCGTGGCAGGAGCCGGCGCAGGCAGTGGGCTGACCCCCTCCCCTGAAAAAACCCGACACGTGTTGGTCGGGTAGTGGCCCAACGGTCTGCGGGTGCCCAGCTATCCTTTGCGAACGGTTGTTCATAAGGAGCCCGCATGTCCGTTCAACTTGCCACTCAGGACCGCTGGCTGGACCTTAACGATTTGCTGCGTGAACTGGTCGCCCAGGGCTTTGTCAGCCAGGACTCGGCCGAACACGCACTCAACGCCCGCCGCCGTCATGCCACCAATGCTCAGCAACATCCGCTGGAGTTCATCGCCAGCCAACACCTGGACGACCTCAGCCGTCCCGGTAAACACCTCGATCTGGAAAGCCTGACGCTGTGGCTGTCCCAGCAGGCCGGCCAGCCTTACTTGCGCATCGACCCACTGAAAATCAACGTCGCCGCCATTACGCCGCTGATGTCCTATGCCTTCGCCCAGCGCCACAAGATTCTGGCGGTGGCCATCGACCGCGATGCCGTCACCGTGGCCAGCGCCCAGCCCTTCGTCAGCGGCTGGGAAGTCGACCTGACCCACGTATTGAAACTGCCGATCAAGCGCGTGGTGGCCAACCCGGTGGATATCCAGCGCTTCAGCGTGGAGTTTTTCCGCCTGGCTAAATCGGTCACCGGCGCCACCAACGCCGATCAGAAGACAAGCAACCTGGGCAACTTCGAACAATTGCTCAACCTCGGCGCCAGCGACCAGGAGCCGGACGCCAACGATGCACACATCGTCAACATCGTCGATTGGCTGTTCCAATACGCGTTCCAGCAGCGGGCCAGCGATATCCACATCGAACCCCGGCGCGAGCAAGGCACGGTGCGCTTTCGCATCGACGGCGTGCTGCACAACGTCTATCAATTCCCGCCGCAGGTGACCATGGCCATCGTCAGCCGCCTGAAAAGCCTGGGGCGGATGAACGTTGCGGAAAAACGCAAACCCCAGGACGGCCGGGTCAAGACCAAGACCCCGGACGGCGGCGAAGTCGAGCTGCGGTTGTCGACATTACCGACAGCGTTCGGCGAGAAGATGGTGATGCGGATCTTCGACCCGGAAGTGCTGCTCAAGGACTTCGATCAACTGGGTTTTTCCGCCGAGGACCTGCGCCGCTGGCAAGACATGATCCGCCAGCCCAATGGCATCATTCTGGTGACCGGGCCAACCGGTTCGGGCAAGACCACCACGCTGTACACCACCCTCAAAAAACTGGCGACGCCGGAGGTCAACCTCTGCACCATTGAAGACCCGATCGAAATGGTCGAACCGGCGTTCAACCAGATGCAGGTCCAGCACAACATCGACCTGACCTTTGCCGCCGGCGTGCGCGCGCTGATGCGACAAGACCCGGACATCATCATGATCGGCGAGATCCGCGACCTCGAAACCGCCGAGATGGCAATTCAGGCGGCACTCACCGGGCACCTGGTGCTGTCGACATTGCACACCAACGATGCCCCGAGTGCCATCAGCCGCCTGCTGGAACTCGGCGTGCCGCATTACCTGATCAAGGCCACGGTGCTCGGGGTCATGGCCCAGCGCCTGGTGCGTACGTTATGCCCTCACTGCAAGGCCCCCTTGACGTTGGGCGAAGACGACTGGCAAACCCTGACCCGGCCTTGGCAAGCGCCACTGCCGACCAATGCCCAGCGCGCCATCGGTTGCCTGGAATGCCGCGAAACCGGCTATCGCGGTCGCGCCGGGGTTTACGAAATCATGCAGCTTACGGATGGCATCAAAGCGCTGATCAACCCCGACACCGACTTGCTGGCGGTCCGGCGTCAGGCGTTCAAGGAAGGCATGCGCAGTTTGCGGTTGTCGGGGGCGCAGAAAGTGGCGGCGGGGTTGACCACGATTGAAGAGGTGTTGCGGGTGACACCGCAGAGTGAGCAGAAATAGGTTACAGATTGCGCTCGGATACTTCCCCCAAGTCGCATCCAAACCTTTTGCCCTACACTCTGGTCATCGCAACTCAATCCAGACTGGACAGGGACCGTTATGAGCATTGCACTGATTCTCTTCGTCGCGCTGGTCGTGGCCATTCTTTTCATGGGTTTCAAAGTGGTGCCCCAAGGGTTTGAATGGACGGTCGAACGCTTCGGCCGTTACACCAACACCCTCAAGCCAGGCCTGAGCATCATCATTCCGGTGATGGACCGCATCGGCCGCAAGATCAACGTGATGGAAAGCGTGCTGGACATTCCGCCCCAGGAAGTCATCACCGCCGACAACGCCACCGTGCAGATCGACGCTGTGTGCTTCTTCCAGGTGGTCAATACTGCCCAGGCCGCCTACGAGGTGAACAACCTCGAACATGCCGTGCGCAATTTGCTGCAAACCAATATCCGCACCGTGCTCGGGTCCATGGAGCTGGACGCGATGCTCAGCCAGCGCGACAACATCAACGAAAAACTGCTGCGCACCGTCGACGAAGCCACGGCGCCGTGGGGCATCAAGATCACCCGGATCGAGATCAAGGACATCAGCCCTCCCGCCGACCTGATGGCCGCCATGTCCGGCCAGATGAAAGCCGAGCGGATCAAGCGCGCACAGATTCTGGAAGCCGAAGGTTTGCGCGCTTCGGCGATCCTCACCGCCGAAGGCAAGAAGCAGGCGCAGATTCTCGAAGCCGAGGGCAGTCGTCAGGCGGCGTTCCTCGAAGCCGAGGCCCGGGAACGTCAGGCCCAGGCCGAAGCCCAGGCCACCAAAGTGGTGTCCGAAGCCATCGCCGGCGGTAACGTGCAGGCGGTCAACTACTTCGTCGCACAGAAGTACATTGATGCCTTGGGCAAACTGGCCTCGGCCAACAACAGCAAAGTGATCCTGATGCCGCTCGAAGCCGGTTCGATGATTGGTGCAGTCGGCGGCATCGGCGAAATCGTCAAGGCCACCTTCGACGGCAAGAAAGGCTGAGGTCGCCGCCCATGGAACTGTTCTCGTTCTGGAGCTGGCTGGCCCTCGGTGCGCTGTTGCTGATCCTCGAGGTGTTCGGTGCCGGCGGTTATCTGCTGTGGATCGGCATGGCAGCCGCCGCCGTCGGCGTGCTGAAGTTCCTGATACCGGGTTTACCCTGGGAATGGCAGGTGCTGTTGTTTGCCGTTTTTTCGATCCTCACCGCCCTGTACTGGTGGAGACGTCAGCGCAGTGTGGTGCGGGCCAGCGATCAGCCGAACCTGAACCTGCGAGGGCAAGAGCTGATCGGCAAGGTGTTCGTGGTCACTGAAGCGATTGTCGATGGCCGCGGCAAGATCAAGGTCGCCGACGGTGTGTGGATGGCCCGAGGGCCTGAAGCCGCGTCCGGCAGCCGTGTTCGGGTGATCGGGCAACAAGGGGCGATTTTACTGGTGGAGCGGGCCGACTAACGTCACGGAACTCGATTGGGTTATTGGCAATCAAAGGCCGCAGTTAAAACCCAGTGGAGTCACCTTTTATGCGTCTCAAACTTGCTGTCGCTACCGTCGCCGTGTTGTCCCTTCAAGTCGGTTCGGCGATGGCTGATGACAGCTTTTTGCGTAACGTCCTTACTTCCGGTGCCACCACCGGTACGTCCTACCTGACCTCCAGGGATCACAAGCTGATCGTCGCCGCCCAGGACGACGCCGGTAGCTTTGTCGCCAGTGACGGCGCTATTCGCGGCCCCTATCTGGAAGCCGCCATGCAGAAAGTCCGCGCTGAAAACCCTGGCCTGCAAGCCACGGACATGGAACTGGCGAACGCCATCCTGGCGAAGAATGCCATCGCCTCGAAGTAAGGTTCGTTGCTGAACAAAAAATGCCGCTCTAAATGAGCGGCATTTTTTCACCCCTGATTTGTCGGGGCGAGTGACTTCAGCGGTATTCATCCACCGGCACACACGCGCAAAACAGGTTGCGATCGCCGTAGACATTGTCCACACGGTTCACCACCGGCCAGTACTTATGGGCCTTGGTGTGTGCATCCGGCGTCACCGCCTGCTCGATGCTGTACGGCCGCTCCCAGACACCGGTGATGTCGGCCAGGGTATGCGGCGAACGCTTCAGCGGGTTGTCCTCCGCCGGCCAGTTGCCGTTCTGCACCTCGTTGATTTCCGCGCGAATGCTCAGCATCGCATCGATAAAACGGTCCAGTTCCGCCTTCGATTCACTCTCGGTCGGTTCGACCATCAACGTCCCCGGCACCGGGAATGACATGGTCGGCGCATGGAAGCCGTAGTCCATCAGGCGTTTGGCAACGTCTTCTTCGCTGATCCCGGTCAGCACCTTGAGCGGACGCAAGTCGAGGATACATTCGTGGGCCACGCGCTCGTTGCGCCCGGTGTAAAGCACCGGGAACGCCCCGGACAAATGCTGCGCCAGGTAATTCGCGGCGAGGATCGCCACCTCACTCGCATCCGCCAGTTGCGGCCCCATCATCGCGATGTACATCCAGCTGATCGGCAGAATGCTTGCACTGCCCCAAGGGGCTGCGCTTACCGCACCATTCCCCGGCAGCGGGCCATCGATCGGCACCACCGGGTGATTGGCGACAAACGGCGCCAAGTGCGCCCGGACACCAATCGGGCCCATCCCCGGCCCCCCACCGCCGTGGGGAATACAGAACGTCTTGTGCAGGTTCATGTGCGACACGTCGGCGCCGATGTCTGCCGGCCGCGCCAACCCGACTTGCGCGTTGAGGTTGGCGCCATCCATGTATACCTGACCGCCATGGCGGTGGATAACTTCACAGATCTCGCTGATGCCTTCCTCGTAGACCCCATGGGTCGAAGGATAAGTCGCCATCAGGCAGGCGAGTTTGTCCCCCGCCTCGATGGCCTTTTCTTTCAGGTCTTCCAGATCGACATTACCCGCCTCGTCGCACTCGACGATCACTACCCGCATCCCGGCCATTTGCGCCGAGGCCGGGTTGGTGCCGTGGGCCGAAGACGGGATCAGGCAGATATCCCGCGCGCCCTGATGACGACTCTCGTGATATTTACGGATCGCCAGCAACCCGGCGTATTCGCCCTGGGCGCCCGAGTTGGGCTGCATGCAGATCGCATCGAAACCGGTGATTGCGCAGAGCCAGCGTTCCAGTTCCTCGATCATCAAGGAATAACCCACCACCTGCTCTTTCGGCACGAACGGGTGCAGGTTGGCGAACTGCGGCCAGGTGATCGGGATCATCTCGCTGGTGGCATTGAGCTTCATGGTGCAGGATCCCAGCGGGATCATCGACTGATTGAGCGCCAGGTCTTTGTTTTCCAGCTGCTTCAAGTAACGCAGCATTTCGGTTTCGCTGTGATGGGCGTTGAACACCGGATGACGCAGATAAGGCGTACTGCGCTGCAATCCTGCAGGAATGCCGGACGCCAGGGTCTCAGCATCCAGTTCCTCGACGTTGAGCCCATGGTCGGCACCGAGAAATACATCGAACAGCTTCGCCACGGTGCCTTCGTCACAGGTTTCATCGAGGCTCAGGCCCAACCGCCCGCGACCGAGAATGCGCAAGTTGATCTGCGCCGCTTGGGCACTTTCGATGATCGCGGTCTGAGTGCCACCGACCTCCAGGGTCAGGGTGTCGAAGAACTGTTGGTTCACACGTGTAACGCCATGGCGTTCCAGACCGGCGGCGAGGATGCAGGTCAGCCGATGGACACGCTGGGCAATATTTTTGAGCCCTTCCGGGCCATGGTAGACCGCATAGAAACTGGCGATATTGGCCAGCAGCACCTGGGCGGTGCAGATATTCGAGTTGGCCTTCTCCCGGCGAATGTGTTGCTCGCGGGTTTGCAGGGCCATGCGCAGGGCGACATTGCCGCGAGCATCTTTCGACACGCCGATGATCCGCCCGGGAATCGCGCGTTTGTACTCGTCGCGGCTGGCAAAAAACGCCGCGTGCGGGCCGCCGTACCCCATGGGCACGCCGAAGCGCTGGGATGAACCGAACACCACATCGGCGCCCAACTCTCCCGGCGGAGTCAGCAACAACAGGCTGAGCAGGTCGGTGGCGACGCAGGCCAAGGCTTGCTGGGCATGCAGATGATCGATCAGCGGACGCAGGTCGCGAATTTCGCCATGGGTGTCGGGATATTGCAGCAACGCGCCGAACACTTGATGCTGCTTCAAGTTATCCACAGCGTCGATGACCAGGTCGAAACCGAACCCTTCGGCCCGGGTCTGCACCACGGAAATCGTCTGCGGGTGACAGTTTTCGTCGACGAAGAACAGATTGCTTCTGGACTTGGCGACACGCTTGGCCAGCGCCATGGCCTCGGCGGCCGCCGTGGCTTCATCCAGCAGCGAGGCGTTGGCCAGTTCCAGGCCGGTCAGGTCGATGGTCAGCTGTTGGAAATTCAACAGCGCTTCGAGCCGGCCTTGGGCAATCTCCGGTTGGTAAGGCGTGTAAGCGGTGTACCAACCGGGATTTTCCAGCACGTTGCGCAGGATGACGGCTGGCGTGAGGGTGCCGTGATACCCCATGCCGATCAGGCTGGTCCAGACCTGGTTCTGTTCGGCGTAGCCGCGCAGTTTGGCCAGTGCGGCTACCTCATCGAGGGCCGGCGGCAGGTCCAGCGGTCGGTTCAGGCGGATTCCCGGCGGCACCGTCTGCTCGATCAACTCGACGCGGCTGCCAAGGCCCAGGCTGTCGAGCATCGCCTGCTGCTCGGCGGCATCGGGCCCGAGGTGGCGGCGCAGGAAGGTATTGGGGTCGCGTAACTGGCTCAGGGACGGCAACTGGGACATGACGGGCTCTCTCATGACTGGCGCTCAGCGTCGATGCAACTCGGTCAAAGCAGCATAGCAGTCGATACCGGCACGGATGGCGTGGCGCTGTCGGTCAATCCGGATCATTATGCTCGGCGCCTACAAACGTTCGCTGATCGGGTATCCACATTTATGAGCCAACTGTCTTTCCTGCCCTTCTCCAAACCCACCATCGATGAAGCCACGATTGCCGCTGTCGGCGATGTGCTGCGCTCGGGCTGGATTACCAGCGGCCCCAAGGTGCAGGCTTTTGAAGCGCAACTCTCGGAATATTTCGGCGGGCGCCCAGTGCGTACGTTCAATTCCGGCACCTGCACCATGGAGATCGCATTGCGAATTGCCGGCGTCGGACCGGGTGATGAAGTGATCACCACGCCGATTTCCTGGGTGGCCACCGCCAACGTGATTCTGGAAGTTGGCGCCACGCCGGTGTTTGCCGACATCGACCCAGTCACCCGCAATATAGACCTGACGCAGCTTGAAGCAGCGATTACCCCACGCACCAAAGCCATCATCCCGGTGTTTCTCGCGGGACTGCCCATGGACATGACGCGCCTTTACGCGATTGCAAAAAAGCATGGTTTGCGAGTGGTGGAAGATGCCGCCCAAGCATTGGGTTCGAGCTGGAACGGCCAGCGAATCGGTGCGACTGGCGATTTCGTGTCCTTCAGTTTCCAGGCGAACAAGAACGTCACCTGTTCAGAAGGCGGTTGCCTGGTACTGAACAACGCCGAGGAAGCGCGGCTGGCGGAAAAGTACCGCTTGCAGGGCGTCACCCGCAGCGGTTTCGACGGGCTGGAGGTTGATGTGCTGGGCGGCAAGTTCAACATGACCGATGTCGCGGCAGCCATTGGCCTGGGGCAGTTTGCCCACATCGAAGCGATCACCGCTCATCGTCGTGAGCTGGCCAAACATTACTTCGCTTGCTTCGGCGAGGACTTCGAAGCGCAGTACGGTGCTCAACTGCCCCCGGCGGATTTCGAGAACAGCAATTGGCATTTGTTCCAACTGGTGCTCCCGGAACGCCAGGATGGCAAACCGGCACGGGCCACTTTCATGGAGCAGATGCAGGCACTGGGAGTGGGTATCGGCTATCACTACCCGCCGATCCACCTGCTGAGTCTTTACCGCGAACGCGGGTTCAAGGAAGGCATGTTCCCGGTCGCCGAACGGGTCGGACGACTGATCGTCTCGCTGCCGATGTTCACGGCCATGGATAAAGCGGATGTCGAGCGTTCGGTGGCTGCGGTGAAAGCCGTGTTGCGGACTTGATTCGGCCTTTGCAGGAGCTGCCGAAGACAGCTCCTGCAAAGCGGGTATTACTCGCCGATGGCGGCCTTGTAGCCCATCGGGTCGAGCAGCTTGTCCAGCTCAGAGGTATCGCTTGGCTCCAGTTTGAAGAACCAGCTGTCATAAGGCGCGCTGTTGACCAGTTCCGGGCTGTTGGCCAACTCTTCGTTGACGGCAATGACTGTGCCGGAGACCGGCGAGTAGATATCCGACGCAGCCTTGACCGACTCGACGACACCCGCAGCCTCACCGGCAGCGAACACTTTGCCGATTTCCGGCAGCTCGACGAACACCACATCACCCAAGGCTTCCTGAGCATGGTCTGAAATACCCACTTTCACGCCGCCATCATGGTCTAGACGGGCCCATTCGTGACTTTCGGCAAAACGCAGGTCGACAGGAATTTCGCTCATGTTCTGTGTCCTCAAGAAAAATGTCGGCAGTCATTGACCGCCAAAAAAGGTTAGATCAAGGTTTTGCCATGGCGTACGAAGGTCGGCTTGACCACTCGAACCGGGTACCACTTGCCACGGATTTCCACTTCAGCGCGGTCGGCGGTAGCCGCCGGCACGCGCGCCAGTGCAATCGACTTGCTAAGCGTAGGAGAGAAACTACCACTGGTGATCTCCCCTTCGCCAACATCGGCGATGCGAACCACCTGATGAGCCCGCAGAACGCCACGTTCTTCAAGGACCAGACCGACCAGTTTGTGCTGCACGCCAGCGGCCTGCTCGGCCTCCAGGGCGGTACGGCCAAGGAACTGGCGCGTGGCCGGTTCCCAGGCAATGCTCCAGGCCATGTTGGAAGCCAATGGCGAAACGTCTTGATGAATATCCTGACCGTACAGGTTCATGCCGGCTTCGACCCGCAAGGTATCGCGCGCCCCGAGGCCGATCGGGGAAATTCCTGCGCCCACCAGATCGTTGAAAAACCCCGGCGCCTGATCGGCCGGCAGCACGATTTCCAGACCGTCCTCACCGGTGTAACCGGTGCGGGCGATGAACCAGTCACCGTCGGCCTGACCTTCGAAAGGTTTGAGCTGCTGGATCAACGTAGCGCGGGACTGGGTCACCAGTTCGGCAATCTTGTGCCGGGCGTGAGGCCCTTGAATGGCCAGCATCGCCAGTTCGGAGCGCTCGTTGAGCCGCACATCGAAGTCGCCGAGATGAGCCTGCATCCAGGCCAGGTCCTGATTGCGGGTGGAGGCGTTGACCACCAGCCGATATCCGTCATCGAGGCGATAGACGATCATGTCATCGACGATACCGCCGTGCTCGTTGAGCATGGCGCTGTACAAGGCACGGCCGGGGCTGTGCAGGCGCTCGACGTCGTTGGCCAGTAAGTATTGCAGCCAGGCCTTGGCCTGGGGGCCGTCGACATCGATCACGGTCATATGGGATACATCGAAAACCCCGCAATCGCGGCGCACCTGATGGTGTTCCTCGACCTGCGAGCCGTAATGCAGAGGCATATCCCAACCGCCAAAATCGACCATCTTCGCGCCGAGGGCGAGATGAAGGTCATACAGAGGCGTGCGCTGTCCCATGGGTTTCTCCTTCCGGGCGTGGCGAAGGTGCGGACAGCCGCTGTACGGGGTGAAATGCCTTGAAATAAAGGCTTTCAGCCGATTTCAGCAACCCGGTCTGAAAGACGGACCGCACCGAATGCCGCGCATTGTAGCCGCAAGGTGTAGGACTGACACCTAGCCGTTTCGATGCGCCGACCTTCTGATTAATCCGATGACCGGCAACAGCCCGACCAGAACCAGGGTCATTGCCGGCAACGAGGCCCTCGCCCACTCGCCTTCGCTGGTCATTTCAAAGATCCGCACCGCCAGCGTGTCCCAGCCGAACGGGCGCATCAGCAGGGTCGCGGGCATTTCCTTGAGCACGTCGACGAACACCAGCAACGCAGCGCTCAACGTGCCCGGAAGCAGCAGCGGCAGATACACTTTGAAAAACAGTCGTGGCCCACTGACGCCAAGGCTACGTGCTGCTTCGGGCAAAGAGGGCCGTATACGCGCCAGGCTGCTTTCCAGCGGCCCGTAAGCCACGGCGATGAATCGCACCAGATAGGCCAGCAACAACGCCGACAGACTGCCCAGCAGCAACGGTTTGCCCGCGCCGCCAAGCCAGCCCGACAGCGGAATCACCAGTTCGCGATCCAGATAACTGAACGCCAGCATGATCGACACCGCCAACACCGAGCCCGGCAGTGCATAGCCGAGGTTGGCCAGACTGATGCCGGAACGGATCACCCGGGTCGGTGCCAATCGACGGGCAAACGCCAGCAGCAGCGCGACGCTGACAGTAATCAACGCCGCCATGCCGCCCAGGTACAGGGTGTGTACGATCAACCCGGCATAACGTTCGTCCAGATCAAAGCGCCCGCGTTGCCAGAACCACACCAGCAGTTGCAGCATGGGAATGACGAAGGCGCAGGCGAACACCAGACCACACCAGCTCATCGCCGCCAGCGCCTTGACCCCATGCAGGTGATACAACGCCTTGACCCGCGGCCGTTCGTTGCCCGCCCGGTTGGCTCCCCGAGCCCGGCGCTCGCCATATAACACCACCATCACCACTAACAGCAGCAGGCTGGCCAGTTGCGCGGCGGTGGAGAGACTGAAAAAGCCGTACCAGGTCTTGTAGATAGCGGTAGTAAAGGTATCGAAGTTGAACACCGACACCGCACCGAAATCCGCCAGGGTTTCCATCAGCGCCAACGCCACCCCCGCGCCGATCGCCGGACGAGCCATGGGCAACGCCACTCGCCAGAACGCCTGCCATGGGGATTGCCCAAGGACTCGCGCCGCTTCCATCAGGCCTTTGCCCTGAGCCAGAAATGCAGTGCGCGCCAACAGGTAAACGTAGGGATAGAAAACCAGCACCAGCACCAGAATCACGCCACCGGTGGAACGCACTCGCGGCAGCCTCAGACCACTGCCGAACCATTCGCGCAACAGGGTTTGCACCGGCCCGGCGAAATCCAGCAGGCCTACAAAGACAAAGGCCAGCACGTAGGCAGGAATCGCGAACGGCAGCATCAACGCCCAGTCCAGCCACCGCCGCCCCGGGAACTCACAGAGGCTGGTGAGCCAGGCGAGGCTGACGCCCAACAGCGTCACGCCGATGCCAACGCCGACGACCAGCGTGAGGGTATTGCCCAGCAGCCGCGGCATCTGCGTGTCCCACAGGTGGGACCAGATCTGCTGATCGATGGTTTGCCAGGAAAGAAGCAGGACGCTCAGGGGCAGCAGGACCAGCGCAGCGATGGCGAAGACCAGGGGATACCAGCGGCGTTGGGCGGGGTGGGCCAAGGAAAAGCTCTCGGGTAAATCAACGAAGTGTATGCAAACCGCAAAAAGATCGCAGCCTACGGGAGCTCCTACGTCGGGATGGTATTTACCCGGTAGGAGCTGCCGCAGGCTGCGATCTTTTGATCTTTAAAACAGCAGACTCAGTTCCATCCGACCCGATCCATCATCCGAATCGCTTCAGCCTGACGCTTGCCGGCGATTTCCACTGGCAAGGTATCGGCCACGAACTTGCCCCAGCTCGCGACTTCAGCCGAAGGCTGAACGGCAGGGTTGGCCGGGAACTCCTGGTTCACGTCAGCGAAAATCTTCTGCGCTTCAGGCGTGGTCATCCACTCCACCAGCGCCTTGGCGGCTTCCGGGTGCGGTGCATGTTTGGTCAGGCCGATACCCGACAGGTTGACGTGCACGCCACGGTCGCCCTGATTCGGCCAGAACAGTTTCACCGGCAGGTCCGGCTTCTGCTTGTGCAGACGGCCATAGTAGTAAGTGTTGACGATGCCGACATCGCACTGACCGGCATTGATCGCTTCCAGCACGGCGATGTCGTCGGAGAACACGTCGGTGGACAGGTTGTTGACCCAGCCTTTGAGGATCTTCTCGGTTTTCTCGGCGCCATGGACTTCGATCATGGTGGCGGTCAGGGACTGGTTGTAGACCTTCTTCGCCGTGCGCAGGCACAGGCGGCCTTCCCACTGTTTATCGGCCAGCGCCTCGTAGGTGGTCAGCTCACCGGGTTTCACCCGGTCGGTGGAGTAGGCGATGGTCCGCGCCCGCAGGCTCAGGCCAGTCCAGGCATGGGAGGATGCACGGTATTGCAGCGGGATGTTGGCGTCGATCACCTTGGAGGTGAACGGCTGGAGGATGCCCATCTGCTCGGCCTGCCAAAGGTTGCCGGCATCGACGGTCAGCAGCAGGTCGGCAGTGGCGTTTTCGCCCTCGGCCTTGATCCGCTGCATCAACGGCGCTTCCTTGTCGGTGATGAACTTCACCTGTACGCCGGTTTTCTGGGTGTAGGCATCGAAGACCGGTTTGATCAGCTCATCGATACGCGAGGAGTAAACCACCACCGCGTCGGCAGCCTGGGCGGCGGTGCTGCCTATCAGGGTCAGGGCCAGTGCGGTCAGTAGACGCTTGGGTGCCAACATGGAAGCGGTCTCTCGAAATGGGAAGTGAGGCCAAATGATAAGGACTCACATTTCGCTTCTCAATCGAACACTGGGCGGAGGAGTTACCAGATGTTGCACAATCGAATGAATCACAATGTGGCGAGTGGGCTTCAGGCCTTGGCCAACGCCGGCAAATCCCCAATCAACCCAAGCGCTTCGCGCACGAACAACGCCTTGGCCTCGGGCATCTGGTCGACCATCTTCAATCCGGTATTGCGCAACCAGCGCACCGGCAACGGATCGGCCTGGAACAGCCGTTCGAACCCTTCCATCGCCGCCATCAACGCCAGGTTGTGGGGCATGCGCCGACGCTCATAGCGACTGAGCACTTTCACATCCGCCAATCGCTCACCGCGCGCGGCCGCTTGCAGCAGCACTTCGGCCAGCACTGCGGCATCGAGGAAACCGAGGTTCACGCCCTGTCCGGCCAGCGGATGGATGGTGTGGGCCGCGTCGCCGATCAGCGCCAGACCTTCTGCCACGTAACGCTTGGCATGACGCTGACGCAGCGGCACGCAAAGACGCGGGTCGGCGCTGAGCACCGTGCCGAGGCAGCCTTCAAAGGCCCGCTCCAGCTCCTTGCAGAAGCTTTCGTCGTCCAGCGCCATCAGGCGTTCGGCTTCGCTCGGCGTGGTCGACCAGACAATCGAGCACCAATCCTGCTGACCGTCACGTTCCAGCGGTAGAAACGCCAGCGGGCCGTTGTCGGTGAAACGCTGCCACGCGGTCATTTGATGCGGTTTGGAACAGTGCACACTGGTGACGATCGCGTGGTGCATGTAATCCCATTCGCGGGTCGCAACGCCGGTCAGGCGCCGCACCGCCGAGTTGGCGCCATCCGCCGCGATCACCAACGGTGCCCGCAAGGTGCGGCCATCGGCCAGGGTCAGCAGCCAATCGTCACCGGAACGGCGCATCTGCTCCAGACGCGCATTGGCCAGCATCCCGAGGTCGCAGTCGTGCAGCCGGTCGAGCAAGGCGTCCTGAACCACACGGTTCTCGACGATATGCCCGAGTACGTCGGCATGTACGCTGGTCGCCGAGAAATGGATCTTCCCGGTGCCGCTGCCATCCCAGACGTGCATGTCGGTGTAAGGACTGCTGCGCCGGTTGGCGATGCCGTCCCACACGCCCAGGCGTTCGAGTATTCGTTGGCTGGCCGCCGACAGGGCGCTCACCCGCGGCTCGAACGGCGCTTGGCCATCGAAGGGTTTGACGCTCAAAGGGCTGCCGTCCAGCAGCAGGACTTCAAGCCCGCTGTTTTGTAACGCCAGCGCCAGGGCACTGCCGACCATTCCGGCCCCGACAATCAGCAGATCTGCACGCATTTCCATGCTTTAGGCCTGTCTCTCTTGCGGCTTGAGCCGCAGGTAAAGGGTTCTCTCGACGCGCGTCACCGAAGTGCTCGCGTCGTCATGAATATTGATGTGCAGGTGCGCCCGCTTAAACATCGGGACGTGTACCCAGGCCCATGGCCTGCCGGGCGAACCAGCGCTTGGCCGGCGGCAGCAGATCGAGACCGAGCAGGCCGATGTTGCGCCCCAGGGAAACCAGCGGCTGGGTGCTGCCAAACAACCGGGTGACCTGATCGGAGAAGCCCACGGTCAGGTTCTGGTCCAGACGCTGACGCTCGCGATAAGCCTGCAAGGTCGCAAAGTCGCCGAGCGCGGTCTCGCTGCTCAATAAGGTGTCAGCCAAAGCCTGGGCATCGCGCAGGGACAGGTTGAAGCCTTGTCCGGCAATCGGGTGCAGGCTGTGCGCGGCGTTGCCGAGGATCGCCAGATGTGGGCGGACTTGCTCCTCGGCTTCGATCAGCGACAGCGGATACAAATTGCGGGCGCCAACCTGTTTCAGCGTGCCGAGGCGATAACCGAACACGCCCTGCAACTCGTTGAGAAAGCTGCGGTCATCAAGGGCCGCCAACCGTTGCGCGTCCATGCCCAGACGGGTCCAGACCAGGGCGCAGCGGTTTTCCGGCAGCGGCAACAAAGCCATTGGGCCGTCGTCAGTGAAGCGTTCGAAGGCCATGCCGTTGTGCGCTTCGCTCGGAGTGATGTTGGCGATCAGCGCGCTCTGGTTGTACGGGCGCTTCTTGATGCCGATCCCCAGCTGTTCACGCAGGCCCGAACGGCCGCCATCGGCCAACACCGCGAGGTCGCATTCCACCAGGGTTTCATCGTTGAGCGTCAGGCGATAGCCGTCGGTCAGCGGCTCCATGGCGGTGACTTCCGCCGGGCAACGCCAACTGATCACGTCCTTGTCCAGGCTGTGCCAGAGGCATTGGCCGAGCCAGGCGTTTTCCACCACATAACCCAGTGCTGGAACGCCCTCTTCCATCGCCGACAACCGCGCCGTGGAAAAACGCCCACGGTCGGAGACATGAATCTGCTTGATCGGCTCGGCGCGGCGGGAAATTTCCTGCCACACGCCCAGCCGTTGATAAATCTGCCGGGCGCCGAACGACAACGCTGAAGAGCGAGCGTCATAGCTCGGTTGGTACGTATCGCCGGGGGCAAAGGGTTCGATCAGCACGATCTTCCAGCCACGGGCCTTGGCCCCGGCCTGCAACGCCAACGCCAGGCTGGCGCCAACCAGGCCGCCGCCGATGATTGCCAGATTGACTCGACTCATGCCGCTTGTGTCCGTGCGGCGGCCATCAGGGCCTCGATTTCGGCGACCGTTTTCGGCACGCCGTTCGTCAGGATTTCACAACCGGTTTTGGTGACCACCACGTCGTCCTCGATGCGCACGCCAATGCCGCGCCATTTCTTCGCCACGTTCTGGTTGTCCGGGGCAATGTAGATGCCCGGCTCGACCGTCAGCGCCATGCCGACTTCCAGCACGCGCCATTCGCCGCCGACCTTGTACTCGCCGACATCATGCACATCCATGCCCAGCCAGTGGCCGGCGCGGTGCATGTAAAACGCCTTGTAGGCTTCGCTGGCGATCAGTTCATCGACGTCGCCCTGCAACAGGCCCAACTTCACAAGGCCCGTGGTAATGACTCGAACCGTGGCTTCGTGCGCCTGATTCCAGTGTTTGTTCGGTGCGATTTCGGCAAACGCCGCTTCCTGGGAAGCCAGCACCAGCTCGTAGATCGCCTTCTGTTCCGGTGAATACTTGCCGTTGACCGGCCAGGTGCGGGTGATGTCGCTGGCATAGCAGTCGATCTCGCAACCGGCGTCGATCAGCACCAGATCGCCATCTTTGAGCACCGCGTCATTCTGCTGGTAATGCAGGATGCAGCTGTTGCGCCCGGCGGCGACGATCGAACCATAGGCCGGCATCTTCGCCCCGCCCTTGCGGAACTCGTAATCGAGCTCGGCTTCGAGGCTGAACTCATGCAAACCGGCACGGCTGGCCTGCATCGCCCGGATATGCGCCTGGGCGGAAATCCGCGCGGCTTCGCGCATCACCTTCACTTCTGCCGCCGATTTATACAGGCGCATGTCGTGCAGCAGATGATCCAGGGCAACGAATTCGTTCGGCGGCTGGGCACCGAGATTCGCCTTGGAGCGGATCACGTTGATCCAGTCCATCAGATGTCGATCGAATTCCGGGTTGCTGCCCATGGCCGAATACACCCGGTCGCGGCCTTCGATCAGGCCCGGCAGGATGTCGTCGATGTCGGTGATGGGAAAAGCGTCGTCGGCGCCGAAGTCGCGGATCGCGCCTTCCTGGCCGGCGCGCAGGCCGTCCCACAGCTCACGCTCGGCATTGCGTTCACGGCAGAACAGGATGTACTCGCCATGTTCGCGACCGGGAATCAAAACGATAACGGCCTGAGGCTCGGGAAAGCCGCTGAGGTACTGGAAGTCGCTGTCCTGACGGTAAACGTGCTCGACGTCACGGTTGCGAATGGCAACCGCGGCGGCGGGCAGGATGGCGATGCTGTTGGGTTCCATCTGCGCCATCAGGGCCTTGCGGCGACGGCTGTATTCCGATTTCGGGATATGAATCATGGGCAGATGGCTTTTCCTGGCTCGCGATTAATGCAACGACGGTTTGGCGGCTGCTTCGTCGGTTTTCTTGGTTTCAGTGAACAGCAGCAACGGTGCGACGCGCAGGTACTCCATGACTTCCATGTAGTCGCTTTCGCCGTCGTCGGACTCTTCCAGGGCGTCTTGCACCTGAGAAATGGCGGCCAGATCCTGCAGCACTTCAGTCGCTTCAGCGCTGAGGGCATATTCGCGACGGGTCAGGCCGAAGCCAGTGAGGAAGCCCTGGCACCACTGGCCCAGCGCGGCTGCGCGCTCGGTGAGCGGCGCGTCGTCGCTCGGCAGCAGCAGAACAACGGTCATGTCGTCGCTGGTAAGCTCGCCCTTGACCATCTCTTGCAGGCCGATCAAGGCGTTGCGAACGTTGTCTTGCGGCTCGCCTTCGAGCAGCTCGGCGGCGTCTGCCAGCCAGCTGTCGGCATCGAAACCGGCACCGGCGCAGCTACGGCCGAGCAGCAGGCCGTGCAACTCGGCAGGCGAGACGGGATGGCCGCTGGTACTCAGCAGGGTGGCGAAGGCTTGGTACGGAGAATTCTGAATGGGCATGGGTAGCTAGGCGCCAGACGGCGCTATGTCTAGAATGAAGGCCTTGTATCCTACATCGACAGACTCGCCAAGACTATTAAAGGCTGTCCGCCAGCTACCTCCCATCAGACGAACACGTGGACACAATGGAAGACACCGACCTGCAAGCGCTGATGGCCAGACTCGAGCTGCTGATTACCCGAGTCGAGCAACTAAAGAGTCAAAACGCACTCTTACTAGCTCAAGAAAAGACCTGGCGCGAGGAACGCGCGCACCTCATTGAAAAAAATGAAATCGCCCGGCGTAAGGTCGAATCGATGATTTCGCGCCTCAAGGCCCTGGAGCAAGACTCATGAGTTCAAGCAATAGCGTTACCGTGCAGATCCTCGACAAAGAATATTCGATCATCTGCCCCCAGGAAGAGCGCAGCAACTTGATCAGCGCCGCCCGTTACCTGGACGGCAAGATGCGCGAAATCCGCAGCAGCGGCAAAGTCATCGGCGCCGACCGCATTGCCGTGATGGCTGCGCTGAACATCACGCACGACCTTCTGCACAAGGAAGAACGTCCGGATGTGCAGGCCAGCGGTTCGACCCGCGAACAGGTTCGCGACCTGCTGGACCGCGTCGACCTGGCGCTGTCGACCGATCCGGATGTCACCAAGGGCTGATTCGCCAGGCCGCTTGAGTTATACTCGCATCACTCCCTGGGGTGCTTGCCAGTTGACCACGTCCCTGAGCCGATTCGCACTACCCTGGAGGTTGCACGTTGGGCTGGTGTGCATGTCCGCTAGACGGAAAGCCTTAAAGCCTACTGCATCTTCCACCTTGAACTTTCGGGTTCAAGGGCTAAGTCAGCAGCGGTTCATCCGGGGAGCCTGATTTCAATCCGATGCCGGTTTTCATACCGGCATCGGCATGTTTACGGGTACGCTTTTAGTACTCGCACTTTCTGAAGCCTGAATCCATGACCGAACCTGCGCTGCTGCCCCGACCGCAACTTCGACGCATGCTGCGCAAGGCCCGCCGCGCACTGACCCCCAGTCAGCAGCGCGAGGCCGCTCGCGGGCTGTATAAGCAATTGGCCCAGCACCCACTGTTCCGCCGCGCAAAACACATCTCCCTGTACCTGCCCACCGACGGTGAAATCGACCCGCGCCTGTTGATGCGTGCCGCGCAACGTCGGGGCAAGGCGACGTACCTGCCGGTACTCAGCGCCTGGCCGCGAACCAAAATGGTGTTCCAGCGGATTCGTCCCGGAGAAAAGCTCAAACCCAACCGCTTCCGCATTCCCGAACCACGGCACAACCTCGCCCGGCAACGCAAGGTCTGGGCGCTGGATCTGGTGTTGTTGCCGCTGGTGGGGTTTGACGATGTCGGCGGACGCCTGGGGATGGGCGGCGGCTTCTACGACCGAAGCCTGGCGTACTTGGCGCGTCGCAAGAATTGGCGCAAGCCGACGCTGCTGGGCCTGGCCCATGAATGTCAGAAGGTTCAACGATTGGCTCAGGCGAGCTGGGATGTACCGTTGCAGGGCACGGTCACTGACAAGGCGTGGTATTTCGCGGGCTAGACGCCACTGATCTCAGCGGCGTCCAGGCGACAGGTTCAGCGCTTGAACGCCGACGGCTGTTGCTGCGCGATCTCGACGGGAGCATCGGGTTTGTTGTTCCACAGGCTTTGGGCATAGCCGGTGGTCACGACACCAAGGCCGAATAAAATAACCAAAATCCATAGTAAATCCGGTTTGCGTTTCATCGACTGCCCCCCAAAGGCACATCAACACGATGACAGCAGCGGTTTCCGTTGTAGGTGTAGGCCGTGCAGCAGCGTCAAGCTAAGAAGGCCGGCATTTTGCGACAACGTGAACCGACACGCAAACGCTGGCGTCAACCGACTGTCGGTTTGTCATAAAATTGCCTGACCACTTGCCCACCTACCTCGCAAGGAGCAAAACCATGGCTTATTGGCTGATGAAATCCGAGCCCGACGAACTCTCCATCAAAGACCTGGAGAAGCTTGGGCGAGCGCGCTGGGACGGGGTTCGCAACTACCAGGCGCGCAACTTTTTACGGGCCATGGCAGTCGGCGACGAGTTTTTCTTCTATCACTCCAGCTGCCCTGAGCCAGGGATTGCCGGGGTCGGAAAGATCGTCGAGGCGGCGTATCCGGACCCGACGGCGCTGGAGCCCGAGAGTCATTACTTCGATCCGAAGGCCACTGCCGAGAAAAACGCCTGGAGCGCGATCGATGTCGCTCACGTCGAGACGTTTTCCAAGGTGCTTAAACTCGATTATCTGAAGCAGCAAACGGCACTCGCCGAGATGCCACTGGTGCAGAAAGGCTCGCGCCTGTCGGTAATGCCGGTGACAGCCGAGCAATGGGCAGTGGTGCTTAATCTGCGCTAAATACTGCGCTACAGCCTGTGACTCTGGCTTACCTTGCCAAACGGTCAGGCTTACCCCTCAGTTGACTGACATCAAGTCGCCCTAGCACTTTCCTGTCAGACTGGGACGCAATAGACGCAGGATGCAGACATGTCGACGCACAGCCGCTCTTCGCTTTTCTTCGTTTTTTTGCTGGGGGCTGTATTGCTGGCCGCCGGAGGGTTTGGTTATTGGCGGTCGACCGTTAACCGACTGCCCCAAGGGTTGTCTGTCGGCAATGGTCGACTTGAAGCCACTGAAGTGCAGATCGCCAGCAAAACACCCGGTCGATTGGCTGAAGTGCTGGTGGACGAAGGCGACAAGGTAACCCAGGGGCAACTGTTGGCCCGCATGGACACCCGTACCCTCGAAGCACAGCGCAACCAGGCTGAAGCCGAAGTGATACGCGCCCGGGAAAATCTTTCCGCGGCCCAGGCCAATGTGAAACTGCGCCAGAGCGAGCAACTGCTAGCCCAGCAAGAGCTCAAGCGCTCCCAGGCGTTGTTCAATCGCGGTTTCGCCAGCGGCCAGATCATCGACCAACAGCAGTCACGCTTCGACACCGCCAACGCAGCTGTTACTGCGGCCCGCGCCCAGGTGTCCGCCGTCGGCGCAGCCATTGGCGCGGCGCAGGCACAAGTGGCTCAGTTAACCAGCGAAATCGACGACAGCAGCTTGCGGGCCCCTATCGACGGGGTGATTCAGCTTCGCATGGCCGAACCCGGAGAAGTGCTCGGCGCCGGTGGGCGAGTGTTGCTGCTGATTGACCCGAACGATCAATACATGAATCTCTATCTTGCAGCATCCGTCGCCGGACGCCTGGCGGTCGGCGATGAAGCGCGGATCCTGCTGGACGCCCTGCCCGACCAACCACTGCCGGCAAAAATCAGCTTCGTGGCAGCCAAATCGCAGTTCACGCCCAAAGAAGTCGAGACTCGCGACGAACGTCAGAAACTGGTGTTTCGGGTCAAGCTACGCCTGACCCGTCCCAGCGCAGTGCCCCAGGCCAAACCGGGGATGCCCGGCAATGGTTACGTGCGCACCGCTCCCATTGGCTGGCCGGCCAATCTTCAATGACCGGCCTGGCACTGCATGCCACTCGCCTTCAGCACCGCTATGGCGAACGGCATGCACTGACCGACATCACGCTCAGTCTGCCCACTGGTACCCGGTGTGGGTTGATTGGCCCGGATGGCGCCGGCAAATCCAGCCTGCTGGGATTGATCGCCGGCGTGAAGACGCTACAGGAGGGCCAACTGGAAGTACTCGGCGGCTCGATCCAGGACCGGCGCCACCGCAACAGCCTCTACTCGCGCATCGCGTTCATGCCTCAAGGCCTGGGCGGCAACCTGTACCCTGATCTGTCGATCCGCGAGAACATTCACTTCTTCGCCACACTGTTCGGGCTGTCCAGGGCCGAAAGCGATCAGCGCATGCACAGCCTGCTGCTGGCCACCGATCTACTGCGGTTTGCCGAGCGCCCGGCCGGCAAGCTGTCGGGCGGAATGAAACAGAAGCTCGGACTCTGTTGCGCACTGATCCATGAGCCGGATTTGTTGATCCTCGATGAGCCGACCACTGGCGTCGACCCTTTGTCCCGACGGCATTTCTGGGAGTTGATCGATGATGTTCGGCGCCAACGCCCGCAACTGACGCTACTGGTCGCCACCGCGTACATGGAAGAGGCCGAGCAGTTCGAGCATTGCCTGATGCTCGATGACGGCAAGCTGATCGCCGCCGGTTTGAGCCGCGATCTGGCGGCGGTAACCCCCAGCGGCAAGCTCGATGAAGCCTTCACCCACTTTCAGGGCGACACCGGCCACGACAACCAGCCGCTAGTGATCCCTCCCCGAACCAATGCTACGGCCGACATCGCTATCCAAGCCCATGACCTGACCCTGCGCTTCGGCGATTTCACCGCTGTGGATAAAGTCAGCTTCGCCATCGGCCGCGGCGAGATCTTCGGGTTTCTGGGCTCCAACGGTTGCGGCAAAACCACCACCATGAAAGTGCTCACCGGGCTGATCCCGGCCAGCGAAGGCAGTGCCACGCTGCTGGGCAACCCGGTGAACGCCAAGGATCTGGCCACCCGCAAGCGCGTCGGCTTCATGTCTCAGAGCTTCTCGCTCTATGGCGAACTCAGCGTTCGGCAGAACCTGGACCTGCATGCGCGACTGTTCGATCTGCCCCAGGCCGACAGCACTCAGCGCATCGACGAACTGATCCAGCGCTTCAGCCTGGCCAGCGTCGCCCATCAGCCGTCCGGTGCATTGCCGCTGGGTCTGCGCCAACGATTATCCCTGGCGGTGGCGGTGCTGCATCGCCCGGAAGTGCTGATCCTCGACGAACCTACCTCCGGCGTCGACCCGGCGGCGCGGGACGATTTCTGGCGACTGCTGATCGAACTGTCCCGTGAACAGGACGTGACGATCTTCCTGTCCACCCATTTCATGAACGAAGCCCAGCGTTGCGACCGCATCTCATTGATGCACGCAGGCAAGGTTTTGGCCTGCGACACCCCGGCAGCACTGCAACAGCAGTTCAACGGCCAGACACTTGAGGCCGCGTTCGTCACCTGTCTGGAACAGGCCCAGAGCCCGGTCGCAACAGAGACGCCACCAACGCCCATCGACACAACGCTCGCACCCACCCCATCGATGAAAGACCGTCGCTTCAGCTTTGGGCGACTGCGGGCATTGGCGAGCCGTGAAGGCAAGGAACTGCTGCGCGATAGGGTACGCCTGGCCTTCGCGCTGCTCGGGGCGATGCTCATGATGGTGATTTTCGGCTATGGCATTTCCCTGGACGTGGAGAAACTCGCCTTCGCGGTCTACGACCAGGACCAGACCCCGCAAAGCCGGGCTTATCTGGAGGCCTTCCGCGGCTCCCGTTACTTCGACGAACAACCCCCGATAAGCGATCCGGCGCAGTTGCATCGACGACTGCAACGCTCGGAAATCAAACTGGCGCTGGAGATTCCCCCCGGATTCGGTCGGGATCTGTTCGCCGGTCGCCAGCCTACGGTGGCGGCCTGGCTCGACGGCGGTATGCCGTTTCGCGCTGAAACCAGCCGCAACTATGTGGAAGCGGTACACCAGGCCAACCTGGAGCAACTGGCGGATCAGTCCAGTCCCGCACCATCCCGGCAAGCGCCAGCCAAACTGGAAACCCGTTTCCGCTACAACCAGGATGTCGTCAGCGTCAACGCCATCGGCCCTGGAGTGATGGCGCTGATCCTGGCGTTCATCCCGGCCATGCTGACTGCGCTGGGCATTGTGCGGGAGAAGGAACTGGGCTCGATCACCAACTTCTACGCCACACCGCTGACCCGCCTGGAGTTTCTGTTAGGTAAACAGGTGCCGTATCTGGCCGTCAGTCTGATCAATCTCGCCGTGCTGACAGCCATGAACCGCTGGCTGTTCGGCGTCCCTTTCAAGGGCAGCGCATTGACCCTGGCCTTCGGCGGATTGCTCTACGTGCTGGCGACCACCAGCATGGGCCTGTTGATTTCGGCGTTCACCCGAACCCAGATCGCCGCCATTCTCGGCACCATGATCATCACCAGTCTGCCGACCATCCAGTTTTCCGGTCTGATCGTGCCACGGTCGTCCCTTGATGGCGCCGCCGCGGTCATGGGGATGCTGTTTCCGGCAGGCTATTTTCTCGATATCGCTGTTGGCACCTTTACCAAGGCGCTGGATATCCGGCAGTTGTGGCCACAATGCCTGGCGCTGTTCGGGTTCTTTCTCGGGTTCACCGGGCTCAGCCTGGCCATGCTGAAAAAGCAGGAGGTCTGATGCATAAGCTCGCGCACATCCTGCGTCTTGGCCTCAAGGAACTCACCAGCCTGCGACATGACAGTGTATTGCTGCTGTTCCTGTTCTACGCCTTTACAGTGGCGATCTACATGCCGGCCGCGGGCTCAGTGATCGGTGTGCACAACGCCAGTGTGGCCATGGTCGATGAAGATCACAGCCCCATGTCACGCCAACTGGCCCAGATTCTGCGGCCGCCGGAATTTCAACCACCGGTGCCGCTGCCTTATGGTCAGCTGGACGAGGTGCTGGACAACGGGCGGTACACCTTCGTGATCAATGTTCCAGCCAATTTTCAGGCCGATCTGCTGGGCGGCCACCAGCCGGCGGTGCAGGTCAACGTCGACGCCACGGCCATGAGCCAGGCGTTCATGGGGGCAGGCTATATCGGGCGGATTTTCCAGCGCGAGCTGTTGACCTACAGTGGCCAGGGCGATGCGGCGAGCCAGACACCCGTGCGGCTGACAACACGAGCGCTGTTCAATACCAATCTGGAGGGTGGCTGGTTCCTGGCGGTGATTCAGATCGTCAACAACATCACGATCCTGGCCATCATCCTGACGGGCACGGCGCTGCTGCGTGAACGCGAACACGGCACTCTCGACCATTTGCTGGTGCTGCCGCTGACGGCACTGGAAATCATGCTGGCGAAAGTCTGGAGCAACATGCTGGTGGTGGTGCTGTGCACCTGGGTGTCGCTGGAAGTCATTGTCAAAGGCGCCCTTGGCGTGCCGCTGGCTGGCTCCATGAGCTTTTTCTTGCTGGTAACGGCGGTTTATCTGTTCGCCAGCACGGCGCTGGGGATATTCCTCGCGACCCTCGCCCGCTCGACACCGCAGTTCGGCTTGTTGGCAATTCCGGTGATTATCCCGATGTTGCTGCTTTCCGGGGGCAGTACGCCCCTCGACAGCATGCCGCAATGGCTGCAATGGGTGATGCAGGGCTCGCCATCGACGCACTTCGTCAGCCTCAGCGCCGCGATACTGTTTCGCGACGCCGGCATTGGCGTGGTCTGGCCGGACTTGCTGGCATTAAGCGCCATCGGCCTGCTGTTCTTTACCATTGCGCTGCTGCGGTTTCGCAAGAGCCTGGCGTCCTGAAGGGCCGAGTCGCCCTTCGCGGGCAAGTCCGCGAAGGGGCCGCCCCAGACAACAAAAGCCTTACTGGATAATGAGGTTGTTGAACAACAGATCCTCAACCACCGGCTTGCCGGTTTCGTCGTTCATCACTTGCTGGGTCTGCTTCAAGGCTTCCTGACGCAGCTTTTCCTTGGCTTCGACGTTGTTCATGGTTTCAGTGGTCTGCTGGGTAAACAACGCCACCAGCTGATTGCGGATCAACGGCTCATTGGCCTTCACCGCCTTGGTCGCCTCGTCACCAGTCACCCGTAGCGCCACATCGGCCTTGTAAACCTTGAGCTTCGGCGTGCCATCCAACCCATAGTTGCCCACGAACGGCGGGCTCAGGGTGATGTAGTTGACCTTCGGGGCTTCACCTTCTTTGGCTTCTTCGGCCATCGCCGCCACAGGCAGAGACAGGGCCAGCATCAACATGATCCACGCTTTCACAATTCGCTCCTTATCCAGTTTGCGGCCTAGCATAACGACCCGCCGCTCAAGCACAAGCTTATGGCTGACTATCAGGGTCGGGCATGCTCGTTGACCCGTTAACTCACACACCTACACTTATCGGCCATCACTCCCAAAGGAATAGCCCTGATGAAAGCCGTGCTGTGCAAAGCCTTCGGCCCTGCCGAATCGCTGGTGCTGGAAGACGTCGCCAGTCCTGTTGCGAAGAAGAACGAAATCCTGCTGGACGTGCACGCGGCCGGGGTGAATTTCCCGGACACGCTGATCATCGAGGGCAAATACCAGTTCAAACCGCCCTTCCCGTTTTCACCGGGTGGCGAAGCAGCTGGCGTGGTCAGCGCGGTGGGGGAAAAGGTCAGCCACCTCAAGGTCGGTGACCGGGTCATGGCCCTGACTGGCTGGGGCAGTTTCGCCGAGCAGGTCGCGGTGCCAGGCTACAACGTGCTGCCGATCCCGCCATCGATGGACTTCAATACTGCCGCCGCTTTCAGCATGACCTACGGCACTTCGATGCACGCCCTCAAGCAACGAGGCAACCTGCAACCCGGCGAAACCTTGCTGGTGCTCGGCGCGTCCGGCGGCGTCGGCCTCGCCGCCGTGGAAATCGGCAAAGCCATGGGCGCCCGGGTGATCGCCGCCGCGAGCAGTGCGGAAAAACTCGCGGTGGCCAAAGCCGCCGGCGCCGATGAGCTGATCAACTACAGCGAAACCAGCCTCAAGGACGAAATCAAACGCCTGACCGACGGCCAGGGCGCCGACGTGATCTACGACCCGGTGGGTGGCGACCTGTTCGACCAGGCCATCCGCGCCATCGCCTGGAACGGTCGTCTTCTGGTGGTCGGTTTCGCCAGTGGACGCATCCCCGAACTGCCAGTGAACCTGGCACTGCTCAAAGGTGCTGCAGTGGTCGGCGTGTTCTGGGGCTCGTTTGCCCAGCGCCAACCACAGGACAACGCGGCGAACTTCCAGCAGTTGTTTCACTGGTTCGCCGAAGGCAAGTTGAAACCGCTGGTGTCACAGGTGTATCCACTGAGCAATGCGGCGCAGGCGATCAACGATCTTGGCCAGCGCAAGGCGGTCGGAAAGGTGGTCGTGCAGGTTCGTTGATCGTTTTCAAGCCAGGTCGCAGCCTGCGACCTGGCTCCGTCATCCCCGTACCGACTCTCATTTATACCTGAGCGACATGTTCATAAAGGAACATGCAATCTCCAACATTTCCGCTGTTTTGCCGATGCGAACCGGTGCTATTTTCGGTAACGAAACTGTAACATTCGCATCCGCAGTCAAAACAAGAAATCTGGAGCTCTTGAATGTTTGCTTTCTTTCGTCCTGCCGCACATCAGGCTCCATTGCCTGAAGAAAAAATAGACAGCACCTACCGACGCCTTCGCTGGCAGATCTTCGCCGGGATTTTCATTGGCTATGCCGGTTACTACCTGCTGCGCAAGAACTTCACCCTGGCGTTCCCGGACCTGATCGCCCAAGGCTATACAAAAGGCCAACTGGGTGTGGCGATGTCGGCGATTGCAATCGCCTACGGCCTGTCCAAGTTTCTGATGGGCATCGTGTCCGACCGCTCCAACCCGCGTTACTTCCTGCCCTTTGGCCTGGTGGTGTCCGCCGCGGTGATGTTCGTTTTCGGTTTCGCACCTTGGGCCACCTCCAGCGTGACCATGATGTTCATCCTGCTGTTCATCAACGGCTGGGCGCAAGGCATGGGCTGGCCGCCGAGCGGGCGAACCATGGTGCATTGGTGGTCACAGAAAGAGCGTGGCGGCGTGGTTTCGGTCTGGAACACCGCGCATAACGTTGGCGGTGGCTTGATCGGCCCGCTGGCGATTCTCGGCATGGGCTGGTTCAACGACTGGCACAGCAAGTTCTACGTACCGGCTGCCGTGGCGCTGTTGGTCGCCGTGTTTGCCTTCATCGTGATGCGCGATACTCCGCAGTCGACGGGCCTGCCGCCGATTGAGAAGTACAAAAACGATTACCCGGAAGGCTACGACGCCAGTCACGAAGAGGAATTCAGCGCCAAGGACATCTTCGTCAAATACGTGCTGCGCAACAAAATGCTCTGGTTCATCGCACTGGCTAACGTTTTCGTCTACCTGCTGCGCTACGGCATTCTGGACTGGGCGCCGACCTACCTCAAAGAGGTCAAGCACTTCGACTTCGACAAGACCTCGTGGGCTTACTTCCTGTACGAGTGGGCGGGCATTCCCGGCACGCTGCTGTGCGGCTGGATGTCGGACAAGATCTTCCGTGGCAACCGTGGCCTGACCGGCATGGTGTTCATGGCGTTGGTGACCGTTGCGACAATCGTGTATTGGCTGAATCCACCGGGCAATCCGATGATCGACATGATCTCGCTGTTCGCCATCGGCTTCCTGATCTACGGCCCGGTGATGCTGGTCGGCCTGCAGGCGCTGGAACTGGTGCCGAAGAAGGCCGCGGGTACGGCCGCAGGCTTTACCGGCCTGTTCGGTTACTTGGGTGGTTCCGTCGCGGCCAGTGCCATGATGGGCTACACCGTGGACTATTTCGGCTGGAATGGCGGCTTCATTCTGTTGGTCGTTGCCTGCCTGCTGGCGATGGCGTTCCTGGCACCCACCCTGGGCCACAAAAACGTCGCCAGTCAGGGCCGCGAAGCGCTCGCCTGATCTGCCTTTGATTTACAGCGCTTGAGCCGCGCCTCCAGATTCCGGTCTGGCATGGCGTGGCTACGCAGGGCGTGGGCGGTCTGCTCGACATACTCGCGAGTAGTGCCATAGCGCCCGCAAGCGTTCTCGAATACTTGGCTCAGCACGTGATCCGGCAAGTTGCCGGCATAGCTGGGCAGGTGCCGCTCCAATACAAATCCCAATGCCTGAACCTGGTTTCCGTTTTCAAGACGGCAGTTGAGCCAGTGTGGACGATAGGAAGGGAATGGCATCTCGCGCTGCCAGAGTGCATAAAGTGAAGCCTCGAGTTGCTCTTCGGGCAAACGATAGGCGAACCCGCTGCACGAACCACCGCGATCCAGGCCAAATACCAGCCCCGGCACTTCCGGCGTGCCGCGATGCTCGTGGGACCACAGGTACAAACCGCGATGGTAGCCATGCACCCGGCCGCGCACCCGCTCAACCGCCGCACATTCAGGCCGCCAGATCAGCGAACCATACGCGAATAACCAGACCGGCCCACCCTTGTGGCGCGCCATGGTCGACTGCATCGAGCAGAGCAATTGTTCGTGTGTAAGCTGCGGCCCCAGATCGAGCCGCGGAGGGTAAGCCAGATTCAAAAAAGCAGATTCAATGGCGCTCATGGCAATAAAATTTTGGCCCAGCAATTATTACAAAATATAAACAACTTTCACTTCATAGAACATATAGCAGTAATACTAAAACGAAAAGTACTAAGCGTCCTATGACCTTGCGCCCCCTATAAAAAATCCAATACTGAAGCTGGAGGGCTTGGCGATATACCCTAATATCATTTAAGAGAATTCTTAAATACCAGAACGAAATATACATAAGCATTCGGCGCGTCTAGGATAAAGCTCACCTAGGAGAAAATGCCTACAAACCCTTCGGATTTACCGCCTACCCATTGCAGCTTTACGTCGCGTATAACGGCCACCCAAAGACGCAAACCAAACTGCCTCAAAGGCCTGAACAATGAAAACACCATGGATTTACGGGTTACTTCTAATGCTCACGGCGCAGCACTCGCTGGCCGAGGACACCTCTGCGAAAGACACCGGCTCCTGGTATTTGCAGGCCAGCGTCTATACCAGACACTTCTCCCCCGACTCCGACCACAATAACAATCAGGACCTTATCGGTCTTGAGCGCGAGCAAGCGTCCGGTTGGTTGTTTGGTGGCGCAACTTTTCGCAACTCGTTCAGCCAGCGTTCATATTATGCGTATGCGGGCAAACGCTACGAGAGCGCTGACTATCCCGTGTACATAAAACTTACCGGTGGTCTGTTGCAAGGTTACAGCGGCAAGTCTCAGGACAAGATCCCTCTGAATCACTTCGGGGTCGCGCCGGTGATCATTCCTTCAGTCGGGGCACACTACGGACCATTGGCAGCCGAGCTGGTGTTGCTCGGCTTCAATGCCGCCATGGTGACAACCGGGGTGCGCTTCTAGAACGGTTCACGCACCTACGATCGCGGGGCGTAAGCAAATACATCGGCACGCATTTGATGGGCATCCATCCCCGCTTCGACCAAAGCATCGAGCGTGCCATAGACCATGGCTGGAGAGCCGCTGGCATAGACGTGCAGTGCTTTCAGATCAGGGAAATCTTCACACACCGCCTCATGCAACATGCCGCAACGCCCCTGCCAGCCGCATTGATCGCTGACGACTTTATGCAGGAACAGATTGGGCAGCTTCAGCCATTCATCCCAATGTTCGATCTCATAAAAGTCTTCGGGACGACGTACGCCCCAATACAGGTGCACCGGATGCTTGAAGCCCGTGGCGCGGCAATGTTCGATCAGGCTGTGAATCTGGCCCATGCCGGTACCGGCAGCAATCAGTACGAGAGGACCGTTCGGCAGTTCCGCCAGATGGGTGTCGCCGAACGGCATCTCGATCCGCACCATCGGGTTGCGCTGGAGCTGTTCGATCAGGCTCAGCGCGCTGCTTTCGCGCGCCAGCACATGAATTTCGAGGTCGCGGCCGGAATGCGGTGCAGAGGCCAGGGAAAAAGCGGATTTCTCGCCACTCTCACGCTCGATCATCAGGTACTGGCCGGCGTGATAGCGCGGCGGCTTGCCCGCTGGCGCACGCAGACGCACGCGCCAGGTATCGCCACCGACGTCCCTGCATTCAATGACCTGACACGACACGCTGCGCACCGGCAGTTCTCCCAGCGCGAGCACGCCATCCCACAACACGATGCAGTCTTCCAGCGGCTCTGCAATGCAAGTGTAGAACTCGCCATGGTCGCGCACATCGCCAGCCTGTTCGACCCGCCCTTCCACCAGCAATGCGCCGCACACATGGCAATTGCCGTTACGACAGCTTTGCGGGCATTCATAGCCCAGGCGCCGCGCGCCATCAAGAATCCGCTCGCCGGGCAGAATCTCAAGCACTGCTCCGGAGGGCTGCAAGGTTACACGCATCAATCTATTCCTAACTGATTCCAGATGGCATCGATCCGTTGGGTAACGGCTTCATCCTTGACGATGACCCGGCCCCACTCACGGGTGGTTTCGCCTGGCCATTTATGCGTGGCATCGAGCCCCATCTTCGAACCCAGGCCGGAGACCGGCGAGGCGAAGTCCAGGTAGTCGATCGGCGTGTTATCGATCATCACCGTGTCGCGCTTGGGGTCCATGCGCGTGGTAATGGCCCAGATCACGTCGTTCCAGTCCCGTGCGTTGATATCGTCGTCGGTGACGATAACGAACTTGGTGTACATGAACTGTCGCAAAAACGACCAGACACCGAGCATTACCCGCTTGGCGTGGCCGGGATACGACTTCTTCATGGTCACGATGGCCATGCGGTACGAGCAGCCTTCGGGCGGCAAGTAGAAGTCAGTGATCTCCGGGAATTGCTTCTGCAGGATCGGTACGAACACTTCGTTCAGCGCCACACCGAGAATCGCCGGCTCATCCGGCGGACGGCCGGTGTAGGTGCTGTGGTAGATCGGCTTGATCCGATGGGTGATGCGCTCGACGGTGAACACCGGGAAGCTGTCGACTTCGTTGTAGTAGCCGGTGTGGTCGCCGTACGGACCTTCATCGGCCATTTCGCCCGGATGGATCACGCCTTCGAGGACGATTTCGGCAGTGGCCGGTACTTGCAGGTCGTTGCCGCGGCATTTCACCAGTTCGGTGCGATTGCCCCGCAGCAGACCGGCGAAAGCGTATTCGGAGAGGCTGTCCGGCACCGGCGTCACGGCGCCAAGAATGGTGGCCGGGTCGGCGCCCAGCGCCACGGACACCGGGAACGGCTGGCCGGGGTGTTTTTCGCACCATTCGCGGTAATCCAGCGCGCCGCCACGGTGGCTCAACCAGCGCATGATCACCTTGTTGCGACCGATCACCTGTTGACGGTAAATGCCGAGGTTCTGGCGATCCTTGTTCGGACCTTTGGTGACAGTCAGGCCCCAGGTGATCAGCGGGCCGACATCGCCTGGCCAGCAGGTCTGCACCGGCAACATCGCGAGGTCGACATCGTCGCCTTCGATGACCACTTCCTGGCACACCGCGTCTTTGACGACTTTCGGCGCCATCGAGATGATCTTGCGAAAGATCGGCAGCTTGGACCAGGCGTCCTTCAAACCTTTCGGCGGCTCGGGTTCCTTGAGGAACGCCAGCAACTTGCCGATTTCGCGCAACTCGCTCACCGCCTCTGCGCCCATGCCCAGCGCCACGCGCTCAGGCGTACCGAACAGATTGCCGAGCACAGGGATGTCATAACCCGTGGGCTTTTCGAAAAGCAGGGCCGGGCCTTTGGCGCGCAATGTGCGGTCGCAGACCTCGGTCATTTCGAGCACTGGGGACACCGGAACCTGGATGCGCTTGAGTTCGCCGCGCTGTTCCAGGCCGCTGATAAAGTCGCGCAAGTCGCGATACTGCATGCGTGAGCCTCGTTTTGGCCGTGGCGTTCGGGGGTGGCAGTTTAGCGCCGAACCCCTCAGTTCAGAACCACGAACTGCCGTTGATCAAAAATCAGATAGCAAAAAGCCGGGTTTCCCCGGCTTTTTGGCCTGTTCGATTTACTTGCGCTTCATCGACAGGAAGAACTCGTCGTTGGTCTTGGTCTGTTTCAGCTTGTCGACCAGGAACTCGATGGCAGAGACTTCATCCATCGGGTGCAGCAGTTTGCGCAGGATCCACATACGCTGCAGTTCGTCGTCGGCTGTCAGCAACTCTTCGCGGCGAGTACCGGAGCGGTTGATGTTGATGGCCGGGAACACACGCTTTTCGGCGATCTTGCGATCCAGAGGCAGTTCCATGTTGCCGGTGCCTTTGAATTCTTCGTAGATCACTTCGTCCATCTTCGAACCGGTTTCAACCAGCGCGGTAGCGATAATGGTCAACGAGCCGCCTTCTTCGATGTTCCGTGCAGCACCGAAGAAACGTTTCGGTTTCTCCAGGGCGTGGGCATCGACACCACCGGTCAGCACCTTGCCGGAGCTCGGGATCACGGTGTTGTAGGCACGCGCCAGACGGGTGATGGAGTCGAGCAGAATCACCACGTCCTTCTTGTGCTCGACCAGACGCTTGGCCTTCTCGATCACCATTTCAGCAACCTGCACGTGGCGGGTTGGCGGCTCGTCGAACGTCGAGGCAACCACTTCGCCGCGCACGGTGCGCTGCATTTCGGTCACTTCTTCCGGACGCTCGTCGATCAACAGCACGATCAGGTGAACTTCAGGATTGTTACGCGCGATGTTTGCCGCGATGTTCTGCAGCATGATCGTTTTACCGGCTTTCGGCGGAGCAACGATCAGGCCGCGCTGGCCTTTGCCGATCGGGGCGCACAGGTCGATGACACGACCGGTCAAGTCTTCGGTGGAACCGTTACCGGCTTCCATCTTCATGCGCACGGTCGGGAACAGCGGGGTCAGGTTCTCGAAGAGAATCTTGTTTTTCGCGTTCTCGGGACGATCGTAGTTGATCGTGTCGACCTTGAGCAGCGCGAAATACCGCTCGCCTTCCTTCGGAGGACGGATCTTGCCAACGATGGTGTCACCGGTGCGCAAGTTGAAGCGACGGATCTGGCTCGGCGAGACGTAGATATCGTCCGGGCCGGCGAGATAGGAAGCGTCAGCGGAGCGCAGGAAGCCGAAGCCGTCCTGGAGAATCTCCAGCACGCCATCACCGGAGATTTCCTCGCCGCTTTTAGCGTGCTTTTTGAGCAGGGAGAAAATCACGTCCTGCTTGCGCGAACGGGCCATATTTTCTATGCCCATCTGTTCGGCCAATTCGAGCAGTTCGGTAATCGGCTTTTGCTTGAGTTCAGTCAGATTCATATAGGAATGACGTAATCATTTATGGAGGGGGGAAATTAAGCTTTTGGCTTAATGAGGCCGCGCCGCAGAGAAGGCGACAGGATCGCGTACTTATTCGAAAAGGAGTGCGTCGGCGACGGCTAGCAGGGGGCAGTGGAGAAACCAGTGCGGGGCCGAATGTACCACCTGAGTTTCGGAGCGTCTAGCCCTCAATAACGAAAAGGCCCCGCATAATGCGGGGCCTTTTCATGACGCTTTATAACAACGCTTAGATGTTGGCGTCGAGGAAAGCGGCCAATTGCGACTTCGAAAGCGCACCGACCTTGGTGGCTTCGACGTTGCCGTTCTTGAACAGCATCAGCGTCGGGATACCACGCACGCCATGCTTGGCCGGGGTTTCCTGGTTCTCGTCGATGTTCAGTTTGGCAACGGTCAGCTTGCCTTTGTAGGTCTCGGCAATTTCGTCCAGGACAGGAGCGATCATTTTGCAAGGGCCGCACCACTCAGCCCAGTAGTCGACCAGTACAGCGCCTTCGGCCTTGAGTACGTCGGCCTCGAAGCTAGCGTCGCTAACGTGTTTGATAAGATCGCTGCTCATGGAAGTCTCCAGGTTGTAAGCAAAAAAACGTGGCCCATCATAGCTGCCCTTCCCCCATTCAGGAAGCCGCAGATGATTGAGTCTCGCTATGGTGGCCCATGAATTTGGGTATAGCTCAAGTCACGAGGTGGCGGGAGCGACGAAGGCAATCCCGGTGCGCAGGGCGGCGTTGCGCACATGCTCCTGCATAGCCTTCTGTGCGGCGCCGGACGATCGGCGCGCCAGTGCACGGAGGATTTTACGGTGTTCCTGCCAGGTTTCCATGGCCCGTTCGGCCCGGATGAACGGTAGCTTCTGGCTCTCCAGAAAGATGTCGGCGCTGGCTGTCAGGATGCTCAGCATCGCCTGATTGCCGCTGGCCAGGAGGATGCGCCGGTGAAACTCGAAGTCCAGTCGCGCCGCTGCATCGAAGTTGGCGGCACGCAGTTCGTTACGCATGGCGGCGACGTTGTCTTCCAGGGCATCGAGATCCTCGGTGCTCAGGGTCACGGCCGCCAAACCCGAGGCAAAACCCTCCAGCGCATAGCGCAACTGGAAGATGTCCAGCGGCGATGCCTGGGCCGCGAATGGCCAGCCCGGCACCGCCTCGCCCCGGGGCAGATCGACCGGTGACTGCACGAACACGCCCTTGCCAGGCTGGATGCTGATCACGCCCAGCGCACTCAGGGACGACAACGCCTCGCGCAACGACGCCCGGCTGACCCCCAATTGCACCGCCAGGTCCCGTTGCGAGGGCAAGGCATCACCCGGCCCGAAACCTTGCTCGGTGATCAGTTTGCGGATGGCTTGCAGCGCCACTTCAGGTACTGCGCGGGAGATCGAGTTCATGGTTTCTTCAGACGAACCAGGCCAATGAGCGGCTAGTTGTAAAGCTATTCGCGACGTCCGGCAAGTCGTGCCCCATGGGGGTTCGGGAGTTTTCACGATTGCGCCATCAAGGTGCGAAATGCCATCCAACTGTTCAGACCAGTAAGACCGAGAAACACCAGCAAAACCGTGGCCTGCAACCCCTGAAACCGAATCTTGGCATGGCCCGTGCTCTGTCGATCCGCAGAAATCACTTCCCGCCGATCCGGAGATTTGCCATGACCCAGCGTTACAGCGCCCTCCTCGCCGCCCTGTTTGCCAGCCTGATGCTGAGCCAGGCACCTGCCCACGCCGACGGTCTGGAGGATGTGGTCAAACGCGGCACCCTCAAAGTCGCCGTGCCCCAGGACTTCCCGCCGTTCGGTTCGGTCGGCCCGGACATGAAACCGCGCGGCCTCGACATCGACACCGCCAAACTGCTGGCCGACCAACTCAAGGTCAAACTCGAACTGACCCCGGTCAACAGCACCAACCGCATCCCGTTCCTGACCACCGGCAAGGTCGACCTGGTGATTTCCAGCCTCGGCAAGAACCCTGAACGCGAGAAAGTCATCGATTTCTCCCGTGCCTACGCGCCGTTCTACCTCGCCGTGTTCGGTCCGCCAGACGCCGCCATCAAGGGTTTGGACGATCTCAAGGGCAAAACCATCAGCGTCACCCGTGGCGCCATCGAAGACATTGAGCTGACCAAAGTCGCCCCGGAAGGCGTGACCATCAAACGCTTCGAAGACAACAACTCGACCATCGCCGCCTACCTCGCGGGCCAGGTCGACCTGATCGCCAGCGGCAACGTGGTGATGGTGGCCATCAGCGAGAAAAGCCCGAAACGCGTACCGGCCCTGAAAGTGAAGCTCAAGGACTCGCCGGTGTACGTCGGTGTGAACAAGAACGAGCCGGCGTTGCTGGACAAGGTCAATCAGATCCTCACCACCGCCAAGGCTGACGGTGCGCTGGAAAAGAACTCGCAAACCTGGTTGAAAGAACCGCTGCCGGCCGATCTCTGATCGTTCGCTCGGGAGACGACTTATGGCTTATCAGTTCGATTTCTTGCCGGTGGTGGAAAACACCGACCTGCTGCTGCGCGGTGCGTTGTTCACCCTTGAGCTGACGGCCGTTGGCGCAGTGTTCGGGGTCGCTCTGGGCATCATCGGCGCACTGGTGCGGGCGTGGAACATCCGCCCGTTCGCCGGCATTTTCGGGGTCTACGTCGAATTGATCCGCAACACACCCTTTCTGGTGCAGTTGTTTTTCATCTTCTTCGGTTTGCCGTCGCTGGGCCTGCAGATTTCCGAATGGCAGGCGGCGGTGCTGGCGATGGTGATCAACCTGGGCGCCTATTCGACCGAGATCATCCGCGCCGGCATTCAAGCGATCCCCCGCGGGCAACTGGAAGCCGCAGCCGCCCTGGCAATGTCGCGTTTCGAAGCCTTCCGCCACGTGGTTCTGCTGCCGGCACTGGGCAAGGTCTGGCCGGCCCTGAGCAGCCAGATCATCATCGTCATGCTCGGCTCGGCGGTCTGTTCGCAGATCGCCACCGAAGAGCTGAGTTTCGCCGCCAACTTCATTCAGTCGCGCAACTTTCGCGCCTTTGAAACCTACGCCCTGACCACGCTGCTCTACCTGTGCATGGCGCTGCTGATCCGCCAATTGCTGAACTGGATCGGCCGCCGCTACCTGTCCAAAAGCAGTGCAAGGAGCAGCCAATGAGCGATTTCACCTTCTGGGACATCCTGCGCAACCTGCTCACGGGCCTGCAATGGACGCTGGCATTGTCGCTGGTGGCGTTTATCGGTGGCGGGCTGATCGGTTTGCTGATCATGGTGATGCGGATTTCTAAGAAATCCCTGCCCAGCCACTTCGCCCGCACCTACATCGAATTGTTCCAGGGCACGCCGCTGTTGATGCAGCTGTTTCTGGTGTTCTTCGGTGTGGCCTTGGCCGGTGTGGAAATTTCACCGTGGATGGCGGCGGCGATTGCCTTGACACTGTTCACCAGCGCCTACCTGGCGGAGATCTGGCGCGGTTGCGTCGACTCGATCCCCAATGGCCAGTGGGAAGCCTCATCGAGCCTGGCGCTCAACCCGCTGGAGCAATTGCGTTACGTGATCCTGCCACAAGCACTGCGCATCGCCGTGGCGCCGACCGTGGGCTTCTCGGTGCAAGTGGTCAAGGGCACCGCCGTCACCTCGATCATCGGCTTCACCGAACTGACCAAGACCGGCGGCATGCTCGCCAACGCGACCTTCGAACCCTTCATGGTCTACGGCCTCGTCGCCCTCGGTTACTTCCTGCTCTGCTACCCCTTGTCCCTCAGTGCGCGCTACCTGGAAAGGAGACTGCATGCCTCTGCTTAGAATTTCCGCCCTGCATAAATATTACGGCGACCACCATGTACTCAAAGGCATCGATCTGAGTATCGAGGAAGGCCAGGTGGTGGCGATCATCGGTCGCAGCGGCTCGGGCAAGTCCACCTTGCTGCGCACCCTCAATGGTCTGGAATCGATCAATGACGGCGTGATCGAAGTCGACGGCGAATACCTCGACGCCGCCCGCGCCGACCTGCGCAGCCTGCGGCAGAAAGTCGGGATGGTGTTCCAGCAGTTCAACCTGTTCCCGCACCTGACCGTCGGCGAAAACGTCATGCTTGCGCCACAAGTGGTGCAGAAAGTGCCGAAAGCCAAAGCCACCGAGCTGGCGCGACAGATGCTGGAACGGGTCGGGCTGGGCGAGAAATTCGACGCCTTCCCGGATCGACTCTCTGGCGGCCAGCAACAGCGGGTGGCGATCGCCCGGGCGCTGGCCATGTCGCCGAAAGTCTTGCTGTGCGACGAAATCACCTCGGCCTTGGACCCGGAACTGGTCAATGAAGTGTTGAGCGTGGTCCGGCAACTGGCCAGGGAAGGTATGACATTGATCATGGTCACCCATGAGATGCGTTTTGCCCGGGAGGTGGGCGACAAATTGGTGTTCATGCACCAGGGCAAGGTGCATGAGGTGGGAGATCCGAAGGTGTTGTTTGCCAATCCGCAGACGGCGGAGCTGGCGAACTTCATTGGGACCGTGGAGGCGGCGGGCTGACACCCCTGTGGCGAGGGGGCTTGCCCCCGTTGGGCTACGAAGTAGCCCCAAAACCTTTCACATCAACTCCAAATAGACCGCGCATGCAGGTTTTACGACTGCTGCGCAGCCGAACGGGGGCAAGCCCCCTCGCCACAGGGTTGGATCAAGGCTTTCAACTCTGCGCGTTGGCGCGAGCGTTTGATCGTGGCAGGATGTCGAGGTTATCGACCGAGACCCCCTGACCATGCCGCTATCCCAAGTCAAGAATCTGTCCCTGATCGCCGCAATCGACCTGGGCTCCAACAGCTTTCACATGGTCGTGGCCAAGGCCCAGAACGGCGAAATCCGGATTCTCGAGCGTCTCGGGGAGAAGGTTCAGCTGGCCGCCGGCATCGACGAAGAGCGTCAACTCAGCGAAGAATCAATGCAACGCGGGCTCGATTGCCTGAAGCGCTTCGCCCAACTGATCAGCGGTATGCCGCCCGGCACCGTGCGGATCGTCGGCACCAACGCCCTGCGCGAAGCCCGTAACCGCGGAGAGTTCATCCATCGGGCTGAAGAAATCCTCGGCCATCCGGTAGAAGTCATCTCCGGCCGTGAAGAAGCGCGCCTGATTTACCTCGGCGTCTCCCACACCCTCGCCGACACCCCGGGCAAACGCCTGGTGGCCGACATCGGCGGCGGCAGTACCGAATTCATCATCGGGCAGAGATTCGAGCCATTGTTGCGCGAAAGCCTGCAAATGGGTTGCGTCAGCTACACCCAACGCTATTTCAAGGACGGCAAGATCACCCCGGCCCGCTACGCCCAGGCGTACACCGCGGCGCGGCTGGAGATCATGAGCATCGAACACGCCCTGCACCGCCTGACCTGGGATGAAGCCATCGGCTCCTCGGGCACCATTCGCGCCATTGGCCTGGCACTGAAGGCCGGCGGACATGGCACTGGCGAGGTGAACGCCGAAGGCTTGGCCTGGCTCAAGCGCAAGCTGATCAAGCTCGGTGATGTCGAGAAAATCGACTTCGAAGGCATCAAGCCCGACCGCCGGGCGATCTTTCCCGCCGGGCTGGCGATTCTCGAAGCGATCTTCGATGCCCTCGAACTGCAACGCATGGACCACTGTGAAGGCGCCCTGCGCGAAGGCGTGCTCTATGACCTGCTGGGCCGTCATCATCACGAAGATGTCCGTGAGCGCACGCTCAGCTCGCTGATGGAGCGCTACCACGTCGACCTGGAGCAAGCCGCGCGGGTCGAACGCAAGGCGCTGCATGCCTTCGATCAAGTGGCCGCGGACTGGGACCTGGACGACGGTGTCTGGCGCGAACTGCTGAGCTGGGCGGCCAAGGTCCACGAAGTGGGCCTGGACATCGCGCACTATCAGTACCACAAACACGGCGCCTATCTGATCGAGCACTCGGACCTGGCCGGATTCTCCCGCGAAGACCAACTGATGCTCGCGCTACTGGTGCGTGGCCACCGTCGCAATATTCCCAAGGACAGGTTTGCCGATTTTGGCGACGACGGCATCAAGCTGATTCGCCTGTGCGTGCTGCTGCGCTTCGCGATTCTGTTCCACCACATCCGTGGCACCCAGGAAATGCCACAGGTCGTGCTGCACGCCAACGGCGACAGCCTGGATGTGTTATTCCCGGAACATTGGCTGGATGACAACCAGTTGACCCAGGCCGACTTCGCCCTGGAAGCCGAATGGCTGACCCGCGTCAGCTTCGTGCTGAACGTTCGCTAAAAAACCGAAAATGGTCGCCGAACACGGTCCTGTAGGAGCCGGCTTGCTGGCGAAGGCGTCCTTGAAATGGATGCATGACTTGAAAGCCATTCGCTGGCAAGCCAGCTCCTACAAGGGACGGTGGTGGAAATGAAAATGGCGATCCACATGGATCGCCATTTCTTATCGCTCAAGGTTTGCGTTAACGCACCGCCAGAATCGGGCTGCCCAAACGCTCCAGCAAGGTGGCCTGGGCGCTGCGCGGGTTCTGGTTGCCGGTCGGTGTATTACGGACGTAGCGACCGTCCGACTGCAGGCTCCAGCTGTGGGTGTTGTCGGTAAGATAAAGCTCCAGCTCTTTCTTGACCCGCAAAATCAGCTTCTTGCCCTCGACCGGGAAGCAAGTCTCGACGCGCTTGTCGAGGTTGCGTTCCATCCAGTCGGCACTGGACAGGAACATCTGCTCTTCACCGCCATTGAGGAAGTAGAAGACCCGGGTGTGTTCCAGGAAACGACCGATGATCGAACGTACGTGGATGTTGTGCGATACCCCGGCGATGCCCGGTCGCAGGCAGCACATGCCGCGCACCACCAGATCGATGCGTACCCCGGACTGGCTGGCCTTGTACAACGCGCGGATGACCTTTGGATCGGTCAGCGAGTTGAACTTGGCGATGATGTGCGCCGGTTTGCCGTCGAGGGCGAATTGCGTCTCCCGGGCAATCATGTCGAGCATGCCCTTCTTCAACGTGAACGGCGCGTGCAGCAGTTTTTTCATGCGCAGGGTTTTACCCATGCCGATCAACTGGCTGAACAGTTTGCCGACGTCTTCGCACAAGGCATCGTCGGAGGTCAGCAGGCTGTAGTCGGTGTACAGACGGGCGTTGGCCGCGTGGTAGTTGCCGGTACCCAAGTGAGCGTAGCGAACAATCTCGCCGGCTTCGCGACGCAGAATCAGCATCATCTTGGCGTGGGTCTTGAAGCCGACCACGCCGTAAATCACCACGGCGCCGGCCGCCTGCAGACGGCTGGCCAGCTGCAGGTTGGATTCTTCATCGAACCGCGCGCGCAATTCGATCACCGCCGTCACTTCCTTGCCGTTACGCGCCGCATCCACCAGCGCATCGACGATCTCCGAGTTGGCGCCGCTGCGATACAACGTCTGGCGAACCGCCAACACGTGTGGATCCTTGGCCGCCTGACGCAGCAAGTCGACCACCGGGGTGAAGGACTCGAACGGGTGCAGAAGCAAGATGTCCTGCTTGCTGATCACGCTGAAAATGTTCTCGCTGTTCTGCAGCAGTTTCGGGATCTGCGGGGTGAACGGCGTGTATTGCAGCTCCGGATGACTGTCCAGGCCGGTGATGCTGAACAGCCGGGTCAGGTTGACCGGACCATTGACCTGATACAGCTCGGTCTCCTGCAGGTTGAACTGCTTGAGCAGGTAATCGGACAGGTGTTTCGGGCAGGTGTCGGCCACTTCCAGCCGCACCGCATCACCATAGCGACGGGAGAACAACTCGCCGCGCAGGGCGCGGGCCAGGTCTTCCACGTCTTCGGTATCGACCGCGAGGTCGGCGTTCCGGGTCAGGCGGAACTGGTAGCAGCCCTTGACCTTCATGCCCTGGAACAGGTCGTCGGCGTGCGCGTGGATCATCGACGACAGGAATACATAGTTGTCACCCGGGCCGCCGACTTCTTCCGGCACCTTGATGATCCGCGGCAGCAGACGCGGCGCCGGGATGATCGCCAGGCCGGAATCGCGACCGAAGGCGTCGATGCCTTCGAGCTCGACGATGAAGTTCAGGCTCTTGTTCACCAGCAACGGGAACGGGTGCGTCGGGTCGAGGCCGATCGGGGTGATGATCGGCGCGATCTCGTCGCGGAAATAACGGCGGACCCAAGTCTTGAGCTTGGTAGTCCAGTAACGACGACGGATGAAGCGGACCTGATGTTTTTCCAGTTCCGGTAACAGAATGTCGTTGAGAATCGCGTATTGGCGGTCGACGTGACCGTGCACCAATTCGCTGATGCGAGCCAGGGCCTGATGCGGTTGCAGGCCATCGGCGCCAGCCTGTTCACGGGCGAAGGTGATCTGCTTCTTCAGGCCGGCCACACGAATCTCGAAGAACTCGTCCAGGTTGCTGGAGAAGATCAGCAGAAACTTCAGCCGCTCCAGCAATGGGTAGGACTCATCCAGCGCCTGTTCCAGCACGCGGATGTTGAACTGCAGTTGCGAGAGCTCGCGATGGATGTACAGGCTGCTGTCATCCAGACCGGGAATGGCAATCGCTGGCGCCGCCACAACGGGCTCGGCCACCACCGCAGGTGGAGCGGGCTCCAGCTCCGGCGGAGTTTCAGCGATTTGCTCCACCACAGGTTGAGCGTCTTTTACGGCAACTTCAGTGAGTCCTTCGGTATTCATCGAATGTTCCTGGGAGGGCTATTTTTGCTCTCGTAACAATTGAGCAGCACGGACGGCAAAGTAAGTCAGGATGCCATCTGCGCCTGCACGTTTAAAAGCGGTCAGGGATTCGAGGATAACCCCTTCGCTCAACCAGCCATTCTGGATCGCCGCCATGTGCATGGCGTATTCGCCGCTGACCTGATACACAAAGGTCGGCACTTTGAACGCTTCCTTGACCCGATAAAGAATATCCAGATACGGCATGCCTGGCTTGACCATGACCATGTCTGCGCCTTCTGACAAGTCGGCCGCCACTTCGTGCAGGGCTTCGTTGCTGTTGGCCGGGTCCATCTGATAGGAGGCCTTGTTGGCCTTGCCCAGGTTCAACGCCGAACCCACCGCATCGCGGAACGGGCCGTAGTAGGCACTGGCGTACTTGGCCGAGTAGGCCATGATCCGCACATTAACGTGCCCCGCCAGCTCCAGCGCTTCGCGGATCGCCTGAATGCGGCCGTCCATCATGTCTGACGGAGCCACCACTTGAGCGCCGGCTTCGGCGTGGGACAAAGCCTGCTTAACCAGTGCGTCGACGGTAATGTCGTTCTGCACGTAGCCTTCTTCGTCGAGGATGCCGTCTTGCCCATGAGTGGTGAACGGGTCCAGGGCGACGTCGGTGATCACACCCAGCTCCGGGAACTGCGCACGCAGAGCGCGGGTAGCGCGCTGGGCGATGCCGTTGGGGTTCCAGGCTTCGGCGGCATCCAGTGACTTGAGTTCCGGTGGCGTCACCGGGAACAGTGCCAGCGCCGGAATTCCCAGCTCGACCCATTTGGCAGCCTCTTCCAGCAACAGATCGATGGTCAGGCGTTCGACGCCCGGCATCGATGCCACTGCTTCGCGACGGTTTTCACCGTCCAGCACGAATACCGGCAGGATCAGGTCATCGACGGTCAGTACGTTTTCACGGACCAGACGACGCGAAAAATCATCACGACGGTTGCGACGCAGGCGGGTTGCAGGAAACAAACGGTTGGCGGGGGTAAAGCTCACGGCAGACTCCTGAGCCCGCGCTGGCGGGCGAGCGTGACAGTTATAAGCGGCCATTATGACCAACGTATGACAGTTGTGTGCACCCCTGTGACAGGTAGCCGCATTCCATTGTCCTTGTAGGAAATGTTCACGTCGAGACACATTTGGACACTTTCATGAATGTGCACGAAGGGTTAGGCTGCGCGTTCATTTCGCCAGCACCCAGACAATGCTCCAACAATTCCTACATGACTTCGGCTACTTTGCCCTGTTCCTCGGCACGTTTTTCGAAGGCGAAACCATTCTGGTACTCGCAGGCTTCCTCGCGTTCCGTGGGTACATGGACATCAACCTGGTGGTGGTCGTGGCGTTCTTCGGCAGTTATGCCGGCGATCAGCTGTGGTACTTCCTGGGGCGCAAGCACGGGCGCAAATTGCTGGCGCGCAAACCGCGCTGGCAATTGATGGGCGATCGGGCACTGGAACATATCCGCAAGCACCCGGACATCTGGGTGCTGAGCTTCCGTTTTGTCTATGGTTTGCGCACCGTGATGCCGGTGGCGATCGGTCTGTCGGGCTATCCGCCGGGACGCTATCTGCTGCTCAACGGGATTGGCGCGGCCATCTGGGCTGCGGCGCTGGCAGCGGCTGCGTATCACTTCGGCGCGGTGCTCGAAGGTATGCTGGGCAGTGTCAAGAAGTACGAGCTGTGGGTGCTGGGCGCCCTGCTGGTCCTGGGCTTTGTCCTGTGGCTGCGGCGACGCTTCAAGAATGCCCGCTTGGCGAAAAAGATCTACGCCGATGAGCAGGCACTGAAAGCCGAACAGGCCAAGTCCAACGAACCTACGACGCCCATCGAGTGACGCGGTTTCTACAGCAGTAGAGACCGATGCCGCTGAGCAGGCTGTAACTGAGCAGCACCACCCAGCCCACCGCGCTGCCCGACCATAGCCCGACCATCGGTGCCAGCCACACCAGCGGCAGGTTCGACACCAGCCGCAACAGCTCCAGCTTCAACGCCTGCGGGCGATTCTCCAGGGCTGCGCCCAACACGAACAACCCCAACGCCACGGCGCCCCAACCCAATACCAGGGCTGCGGTCGGCAGGCTCTGCTCCAAATTCATCAAGTAACTGCCCAAGGCGATGTAGACGCAGAACTGCAGCGCCACATACCACTGCTGACGTCCCTCCAGCGGCACCTCGAATTTGCGGAACTGAGCCAGGTCCGGCTTGTTCATCGGGTATTTGGCCGCCACGTCCGCCGGCCGCCAACCGGTGCGCATGAACCAGATCCGCAGCTTGTCCCACCAGCGCTCGGCGCGCCGGGCGTCATCCCACAACTGCGCGTAAAACTGCACGTTCGCCCACAACGGATTCCAGCTCGCCAGCGGCGTGGTCACGCCGAATATCACCGGCTCGTTATCGTCCTCTTCCTGGAACGAGCCGAACAGACGGTCCCAAATAATGAACACCCCGCCGTAGTTGCGATCCATGTAGCGAGCGTTCTGTGCATGGTGAGCCCGATGATTGGACGGCGTGACGAAGAACCACTCGAACCAGCCAAGCTTGGGAATATGCCGGGTATGCACCCAGAACTGGTACAGCAGGTTCAACGCCGCAACGCTGACGAACACCAGCAGCGGCACGCCGAGCACGGCCAGGGGCAGGTAGAAAATCCAGCTCAACAGAAACCCGGTGCTGGTCTGGCGCAGGGCCGTGGAGAGGTTGTAGTCCTCGCTCTGGTGATGCACCGAATGCGCGGCCCAGAGGATGTTGCGCTCATGGCCCATCCGGTGCAGCCAGTAGTAGCAGAAGTCGTAGAAGACGAATGCAAACACCCAGACCCAGACACTGTCGGCCGACAGCTCGATCAAGGCCAGATGTTCCAGGGCGAAGGCATAAGTGACCAGGCCGACACCTTTGGTCAACAGGCCCGTGGTAGTCGACAATACGCCGGTGCTGAGGCTGTTGATCGCGTCTGCCACGCGGTAATTGCTCACCCCGCGCCAACGGTCGGCCAACAACTCGACCGCAATCAGCACAAAGAAAAACGGCACCGCATACAGAATGAAGTTCATGACGCGACCTGATCGGAATCGTTCAGCAGAGATTAGGTGTAGCCGCGAATTAACCCTATGGCAACGAGTGACAAATTAGTGGACATTTAACGCCATGAATCTGGAGAAAAGCCCATGAGCAAAAAAATTGCAGTGATCCTTTCCGGCTGTGGCGTGTACGACGGCGCCGAGATCCACGAAAGCGTGATCACCCTGCTGCGGCTGGACCAGCGCGGTGCCCAGGTGCAGTGCTTCGCCCCCAACATCGCGCAGTTGCATGTGATCAACCACCTGACTGGCGAAGAAATGCCCGAATCGCGCAACGTGCTGGTGGAATCGGCGCGTATCGCCCGGGGCAACATCAAGGATATCCGTGAAGCGGACGTCGAAGACTTCGACGCGCTGATCGTTCCCGGCGGTTTCGGGGCGGCCAAGAACCTGTCGAACTTTGCCGTCGAAGGTGCCGGCTGCAGCGTTCAACCTGACGTCCTCGCCTTGACCGAAGCGTTCGCCGAGGCTGGCAAACCGGTGGGGCTGATCTGCATCTCGCCGGCCCTGGCGGCAAAAATCTACGGCCCGGGCGTGACCTGCACCATCGGCAACGATGCCGATACCGCCGCCGCGATGAACAAGATGGGCGCCACCCACGCCGAGTGCGCAGTGACCGACATTGTCGAAGACAAGGCGCGCAAGCTGGTGAGCACGCCGGCGTACATGCTCGCGCAATCGATCAGCGAAGCCGCTTCCGGCATCAACAAATTGGTCGACCGCGTACTGGAACTGACCCACGAAAACGACGAGTAACACTCGTGATTGTTCCCACTCCGCGTGGGAACGATCATTACCGTCTTGCTCAAGCTTTACGCGACAACCGGGTCAATATCCGGTCCAGCGCATTGGCGAACGCCTGTTTCTCGCGCTCGCCGAACGGCGCCGGGCCGCCGCTCATCTGCCCCTGCTCGCGCAAGTCGGTGAACAGGTTACGCACCGCGAGTCGATCGCCCATGTTCTGCGCATCGAACTCCTTACCCCGCGGATCCAGCGCCGCAACGCCGTTCTTCACCAGCCGATCCGCCAGCGGCACATCGCTGCAAATCACCAACTCCCCCGGCACCGCGTGTTCCACCAGGTAATCGTCGGCGGCATCCGGGCCGCTGGGCACCACGATCAGTTTCACCAGCGCAAGGCCCGGCTTGATCTGCGGCTGACCGGCCACCAGTACCACTTCGAACTGGCGCTTGAGGGCGAACTTCACCACTAGATCCTTGGCTGCCCGAGGGCAGGCGTCGGCATCGATCCATACGCGCATTGGATTTCCTCTATTGAAAAGCATCGCGGGCAAGCCCGCTCCCATAAGGTTAGCGCTGAACCTGTGGGAGCGGGCTTGCCCGCGAATATGAGCGCAGCGAATGCTTTTAAGAAGCCGGCAACTGCCGCTTCTCGGCCATCCGGCTGCGACTGTACAGCACGATGATCGCAATGATCGCCACAGCCTGGGCACTCAGCGAATACGCGTCAGCGTGGATCCCCAACCAGTCGAAGTCAAAGAACGGTACCGGCCGCGTGCCGAAGACCCCGGCTTCCTGCAACGCCTTCACGCCATGGCCGGCAAACACCACCGACAACGCGCACAGCAATCCGGCATTGATGCCGAAGAACAGTGCCAGCGGCAGCTTTGCCGAGCCGCGCAGAATCACCCAGGCCAGACCGACCAGCATAACCAGCGCCGTCGCGCCGCCAGCCATTACGGCGTTATGCCCCGCAGGCCCCGCCTGCAACCACAAGGTTTCGTAAAACAGGATCACTTCGAACAGTTCGCGATACACCGAGAAGAACGCCAGGATCGCAAACCCGAAACGCCCACCGCCGCTCACCAGGCTGCTCTTGATGTAATCCTGCCAGGCCGCTGCGTGGCGACGGTCGTGCATCCATACACCGAGCCAGAGCACCATGACACTGGCAAACAGCGCAGTGGCCCCTTCCAGCAGCTCACGCTGGGCCCCGCTGACGTCAATCACATACGCCGCCACCGCCCAGGTCGCCAGCCCGGCCAACAGCGCCAGGCCCCAACCGATGTTGACGCTGCGCACCGCCGATTGCTGGCCGGTATTGCGCAGGAACGCGAGGACCGCCGCGAGCACCAGAATGGCTTCCAGACCTTCTCGCAACAGAATCAACAGACCGGAAATGTAGCTCAGCGACCAGCTCAAGCCGTCGCTACCGAGCAGGCCAGCGGATTCTTTCAGCTTGGCCTTGGCCACTTCCAGACGTTGCTCGACCTGGGCCACTGGCAAGCCGTCCTGCAACGACTGACGGTAAGCCATCAGGGACTTTTCAGTGTCTTTGCGTACGTTGGCGTCGACGTTGTCCAGAGAGCTTTCAACCAGTTCGAAGCCTTCCAGGTACGCCGCCACCGACAGGTCGTAGGCCTGATCGTGCTCGCCAGCGCGATAGGCGGCGATACTCTTGTCCAGCGTGGCCGCCGTGTATTCAAGCAATTGCCCCGGGCCACGCTTGACCTGCGGCGGTTGCGCTCGTTGCGCGCGGAAGGTCGCGGCCGCTTGCGGACCTTCGACGGCCTGCACTTCGGCTGGCGTCTGACGCGCCAGGTCGGCGATGTTATAGGTTTTTTCGGATTTTGCCGCGGCCGGATCGGCGCTGAAGCCGGCGATGTAGGTCGCCAGGTCCCAACGCTGACGATCATCCAGCTGATCGGCGAAGGCCGGCATGTCAGTACCTTCGACGCCCATACCCAGCGTGTTGTAAAGCGCGTAGAGGCTCAGACGGTCCAGTCGCGCGGCATCGCGCAGATTGGTCGGCGGTGGCGTCATGCCGACACCTGCCGGGCCGTCACCGATGCCCGTATCGCCATGGCACACCGAGCATTGCTGGGCATACAGCGGCGCGCCGCGGGTCGGGTCCGGGGTAATGACCGGAGCCTGGCTGACTTCATAGGTCACCGCCAGTTTTGCCCCCAGTTGCCGCGCCTGACGGGTGACGTCCGCGCCGGCCTTGCGAGCGGCGATCGCGGTGCGCAGACCGTTGACGCCCTGCTCCAGTTCGGCACGCTGGGGTTTGGCCGGCAAATCGGCGATCAACCCTTGCAGCTCCCCCAGGAATGTCTGCTGTTCGAGATACTCAGCCTCATCAATAACCTTGCCTCCCTCGACCGCCGTCGGGTAATCGGCGGCAATGTAATCGAGCAAATGCAAGGCCTTGGGCGCACCCTCCGCGGTTTCGGCCAGCGCATTGAAGCTGCAGAACGCGATCATCGGCAGCACGAGCCACGCCAGAAAACGAGAGGAGCCAGTCATGAATAAATCTCAAATGGAAATACGAAGTAACACATTGTTCACTTCCAATGAGTTTCGCTCAAGCTTTGTTGGTATTTCCCGCATAACGGCGTGTACATTGGGCGGCAAACTGCTATCTCCTCGCGGTATCCGATCAGGGAAGAATCATCGTCCATGCGCTCCTGCCTGTTGTTCTCTTTGCTGCTGAGTTTCGCCCTACAACTGAGTGGCTGTGCCGCGTACCGAAATTATGATCAGGAGATGCAACAGACCAATGACCAACTATTGGTGGGCAACCTCCAGGGTGCGTTGGACCTAGTGGAGCTGCACAATCCCTGGGAAGACAAGGATCTGCTCTATTACTTCGAGAAAGGCGCCATCCTTAGTGTCGCCAATGCGCTGCCGGAGAGCCAGAAAGCCTGGCGCAGCGCTGACCAGATGGTATTCCAGCGCGAAGAAGCGGTGCCCTCCGGGGCCATGAAACTGCTCACACGGTTTGGCAATGAAATGGGCACCATGCTGGTCAACGACAAACTGCGTCGCTACGAAGGTTACGATTACGAAAAAGTCATGCTGACCACGCAAATGGCTCTCAACCAATTGGCTGCGAATGACTTCGACGGCGCCCGCGCCGACATCAAGAAAACCCACGAACGCGAAGCACTGATTGCCCGCCAGCGCGAGCGGCAATACGAAGAGCTCGAAGAGCAGGCCAAGGCCCAGGGCATTTCGGTGCGTTACAAGGATCTGCAAGGCTACCCGGTGACCACCCTCGATGCGCCAGCCGTCATCGAATTGAAAAACGGCTATCAGAGTGCCTTCAGTCATTACCTGGCTGGCTTCACCTATGAAGCCCTCGGCGAACGCGATCTCGCCGCGCCGGGCTATCGCCAGGCAATTGAATTGCGCCCGAACCTGCCGTTTCTCGAGCAGGCGTTGCGCAATCTCGACAAACCGCCGGCAAAAGCCGATGAAAGTGATGTGTTAATCATTGTCCAAAGCGGCCTGGCACCGGCACGCAGCTCGGTGCGCGTGCCGATTCCGGTACGGCTCAACGAAAACCTGGTGATCGTTGCCCCGATTTCTTTCCCGGTGATGATCCCGGACACCATCACGCCAGCATTCGACCACATCATCGTCGATGGTCGAAAACGGCCGCTGACCGCACTCAACAGCGTCACCGACATGGCCTTGCGCACCTTGCGTGATGACATGCCCGCCATCATCTCGCGGGCCATGTTCCGCGCCAACATGGCGGCTATCGGCCAGGCTGAGGAAAACCAACGCAACCCGGCCAAAGCATCGCTGGTGGTCACGCGCGAAGACCCATTCGAGGAGGCCGACACCCGCACATGGCGTACCTTGCCGGACAAAACCCTGGTCGCGCGTCTGCGGCTGAAAAAAGGTGAACACCTGTTCAGCGCGCCGAACGCGCCCGGCACCCCGCCGGTAACCCTGCGCATCGACCGCGACTTTCAAGTCATCAACCTGCGCACAATAAACACCGTGGCATTCGTCGTCGGAAAGACTTATGTGCAAACCTCGCCAGCGCCGGTATCAGGCCAGAAATAAGTAATGGCACGTTGTGAAAACACACAATTAAAAAGCCATTACATAGCCAGCATCCCTGTTTATAATGCCGCGCCGTCGTTATCGCGATACGGCATTTAAGCTCCTCTTTTTATGAGGAATTGGCAGGGCGCCAGTCTCCCTGCCGATGGGTCCCAACAGCCCGACCAGCACGCGCGGCTGCTTATACTCAGGGAAGAAGTACCCCCTATGGCCTCTCGCGCCCTTACCTCGATCGCGCTCAGCGCTGTCACCTTGCTCTCCGGCTGTTCGGCTTTTCGCAACTACGATTCCGAACTGGCACAAACCAACCAGCAACTGGCTGCCGGCAACGTCGACGGCGCCTTGACCTTGTTGGAAAAGAACAACACCGGCGCCGACAAAGACCTGCTCTATTACTTCGAGAAGGGTGAACTGCTGCGCGCCAAGGGCGACTTGTCCGGCAGCCAGAATGCCTGGAGCAGCGCCGATCAGGTGGTGGGCAAGTGGGAAGACTCGGTCAAGCTCGACACCGAAAAGTACCTGGCTCAGTTCGGCAGCTTCCTGGTCAATGACAAAGTCCGTCGCTACGAAGGCTACGACTACGAGAAAGTCATGCTGACCACGCAGATGGCCCTCAACCTGCTGGCGGTGAACGACTTCGACGGCGCGCGCACCGCGATCAAGAAAACTCACGAACGTGAAGCGGTGATCGCCGACCTGCGCGACAAGGAATACCTCAAGAGCGAAGAGCAGGCCGAGAAGGAAGGCGTCAAAACCCAGTACAAGGATCTCCAGGGTTATCCGGTGGCCAGCCTCGACGCGCCAGAAGTGGTCAGCCTGAAAAACAGCTACCAGAGTGCGTTCAGCCATTACCTGGCCGGTTTCGTCTATGAAGCCCTGGGCGAGAAAGACCTGGCTGCACCGGGCTATCGCAAGGCCGCCGAATTGCGCCCGAACACCCCGCTGCTGGAACAGGCGCTGGTGAATCTCGACAAACCCGCCAAGGACGAGGACAGCGACATCCTGATCGTCGTGCAAAGCGGCCTGGCGCCGTCCCGCGACTCGATCCGCATTCCGTTGCCATTGCCGATCAGCAACCAGGTGGTGATCACACCGCTGTCGTTCCCGGTCATCAAGCCGGACACCTCGACCGCTCCCTTCGCCCAGATCGGCGTAGACGGTCAGCAGGTGAACCTGACGCAACTCAACAGCACCACCGCCATGTCCCGCCGCGCGCTGCGTGATGACATGCCGGGCATCATCCTGCGCACCACCGTCCGTGCCGTGACCAAAGGCGTGGCTCAGAAGAAGATCAACGAAACCAACCCACTGGCGGGTCTTGCGGTCGGGATCTCTTCAGCGGTGCTCGAAGGTGCCGATACCCGTACATGGCGTACCCTGCCAGACACCACTCAAGTCGTGCGTCTACGCTTGAAGAAAGGCGAGCACCAAGTCACCCTGCCGAGCGCCGTGGGCGGTTCGGTGGTCAAGATCACTGTGGATCAGCGCTATCAGGTCATCAGCCTGCGCGCCGTGGGCAATCAGGTATTCGCCAGCGGCCAGGCCGCTCATGTGATCCCGAGCGCCAACCCGACCACCGTGGCCAGCCTCAAACAACCTTAAGAACGGAGTCTTTGCATGCGCTTCAAACTCATCACTGTCGTCGCCCTGGCCTTGCTGGCCGGCTGCGCCACCCCGCCACCACCGGAGCCAGGCAGCGCTGCCAGCAAGGTCGTGGCCATGGGCAAGCTCAAGAACATCGTGGTCGGCGCCATGCGCGTGGCGCGGGAAAACGGCTTCATGACCGTCAACGCACAGCTGAGCAACACCAGCTACAACAACAAGACCTTCTACTACCGCTTTGCCTGGCTCGGCCCTGAAGGCTTCCCGGTTGCCGAAGAGGAAACCTGGAAAAGCCAGATGATGTACGGCGAGCAGACCAGTTTCATCCAGGCCATTGCGCCAACCGCCAAAGCCGTGGATTTCCGTCTCGAAATCAAAACGCCTTAAGCCCGACACCTATTCGTTCAGTTCTAGAGAGCATTCCCATGTTTGCACGCTTTTCGTTCATCGCCGTCATCGCCCTCCTGGCCAGCGGTTGCGCCAACACTTCACCGACGCTGGGCAGCAAAAACATCAGCTACGGCGACACCAAAGCGGTTGAAACCGTGACCAACGAGTTCGGCTCCACCGACCTGCAGATGATCGCCGAATCCATGACCCGCTCCCTGGCACAGTCCGGCATCCTGCAAGGCCGTCCGGTGGTTCAGGTCTACGACGTGAAGAACAAGACCAGCGAGTACATCGATACCCGCGAAATCACTACCAGCATCAAGACCCAGCTGATGAAGTCCGGCGTCGCCCGTTTCGCCAGCGACAACACCGCAATGCAGAGCCAGGTCGACCAGCTCAAGCTGCAAAACCAGAGCGGCCTGTACAAGAAGAGCACCGTGGCCAAGACCGGCAACATGATTGCCGCCCAATACCGTCTTGAAGGTTCGATCAGCTCGATCGTCAAGCGCAGCAGCGACTACAAGGACGTCTTCTACAAATTCAGCCTGCAATTGATCGACGTTGAAAGCGGTCTGGCCGAGTGGATGGACGAAAAAGAGATCCGCAAAACCACGGAGCGTTAATCGATGCGCACATGGATTGGCATGATGGCCCTGGCTTGCGCATTCAGCGTGCAAGCGGCCCCGAAAGTTGCAGTAGCGGATCTGGCGTACCAGGAGCGCGTGGAGCAATACGTCCACACTGTTTCGGCACAGAGTAACCATAGCCAGAGCTATTACGGCGCCAGTGGTTCATCCAGTTACGAAGAGTACGAAGCCACCAGCAGCTACATCGAGCAAGGCGAGTTGCGCAAATTCACCGGCGACATCAAGGGCGAGATCCTGCGCACCGGCATGTTCCAGCTGGTGCAGGGCACGCCTTACACGGCATCGTCCAAAGGCGACGTGTATGACGTGATCAAGCGCATCAAGGCCGGTAGCTTCAAGGGTGCCGACTATGTGCTGTTCGGCACCGTGTCAGACATCGACTTCACCCGCGACATGAATGAGCTGGCCAACACCGACAGTTACTCGGCGGTGCTGGCGTTGACGCTGGTGGCGGACTTCAGCCTGATCAACACCAAGACCTTCGAGATCACCTCGGCCTTCACGGCGATGGGCGAAGGTCAGGACACCAAACTGGTGAATGGCCGGGACATCCGGGTTTCCCTGAACCGCCCACGGGTGGTGCGTGACGTGTCCAAGGCGTTGGGTGAAGACGTGGCTTCACAACTGAGCCAACAGCTCGGTGGTGGCGGTTACGAGCAGCCGGGGCAGGCACCGCTGCGTAATAACCTGCCGCGAGATACGGCGCCGGTGATTCTGCACTGATCTCAGACTGGCTACTCTGTAGTAATGAAAAAGGCGACCTCAATAGGTCGCCTTTTTTGTGCCTGAAGCTTTATGTCGCTGCTTTGCGCAAAGTCGCCATGAATGCCGCCGCGCCGATGAACAGCCCGGCAAAAGTGCGGTTCATGCGTTTCTGCTGCCTGGGCGTGCGCAACAAACGCAGGACCTTGGCCGCCAGCCCGGTGTAGCCGGCCATGACGATCAGGTCGACACAGATCATGGTCACGCCGAGGATCAGGTACTGGGCCACTAGCGGCGCATGGGGATCGATGAATTGCGGCAGCACCGCGAGCATGAACACCAAAGCCTTGGGGTTGCTGACGTTCACTAGAAAACCGCGGAACACCAGCGCCATCGGCTTGCCGATCTGCCGAATGGCAGCGTCGTCGCTCATCTCATTGGGCAGCGCGCGCCATTGCTTGACCGCGAGGTAGACCAGGTAAGCCACGCCGAACCATTTGATCGCATAAAAGGCAGTGGCGGAGGCCGCGAGGATCGCACCGACACCGGCAGCGACAATCGCAATTTGCAACGCCAGGCCCAGTTGCAGACCCAGGGCGTTCCAGTAACCGCGCCAGAAACCGTAGCGCAGGCCGCTGGACATCGACGCAATGGCGCCGGCACCGGGGGAAAGACTGATCACCCAGCAGGCGGCAAAAAATGCCAGCCATGTTTGAAGCAGCATTGCACACCTCGACTCAGACTCGTGACAAACGTCTAAGCTAATGCGCCTTACGATCAATGACTACCGATTTTTTGCAGGACAGAGTGACTGCCGACCAGCGTTGACGGCGGTAGCGTCCTATCGAGCCTGCTTTTCGAACCCGTTTGAAGGAAATACATCAGTACCGCGCCAGCGTCGAACCGAGCGCTGGAAGAACAGGCTGTTGGGCACTTGCACCATGGCACTGCCGGTACCGAGCTCTTCGGCTTCGATCAGCGTGGTGTAGAGCAGATTAATCGCCACCACCCGACCCTTGACGCCCGGCTTGTCGGTGGTGTCCACCAACTCGACCACATCGCCGATTCGGAATGGTCCGACGGTGAAGATCAGGATCGCGCACAACAGATTGGACAGCACGCTCCACATGGCGAAAAACGCCACGGCAGCCACCGCCACGAAGCCGGACAACGCGGTCCAGAGCACCGTGGCCGACACCCCAAGACGCTCCAGCACGAAGATCAGCGCGCTACCCATGATCAGCCAACGCAAACCACCGCGCAGCGGCATCAAGAACTGCGGCGGGAACGGGTAACGCTCGCCCAGGCGAGTCAGGCCTTTAGCGACGACGCGCTGAGCGACATAGCCGGCCAGCAGGATCAGCAGGATTTGCACGACCAGCCAGAGCGGCTCGACCCACATCGCCGGCAACGGCAGCTTGAAGGCCTCCATCAAGACAGCGCCTCCAGCTCCGCCTGCATGCTTTCGAGCAATTCGAGCGCTTCCATCCAGGCTTCTTCCAGCTCGGCTTCACGCACCTTCAGCCGGGCCTGCTCGGCCAGCAGATCACGCAATTCGTTCTTGCGTGCCGGCTCGTAAATATCGCTGTCGCCGAGGCTGGCGTCGATCTTCGCCAGTTTCTCGTGCAGCTTGCCCAACTCGGCTTCGAGCTTGTCGGCCTCGCGCTTGTGCGGTGCCAGTTGCTGACGCAACGCGGCGGCGGCCTGGCGCTGGGCTTTCTTGTCGGTCTTGTCCGGGTTGACCGGGGTATTGCTGACCGGCACGTTGCGCTGACGGTACTCCACCAGCCAACGGGTGTAGTCTTCCAGGTCGCCGTCGAACTCCTCGACCTTGCCGTCTGCCACCAGATAGAAATTGTCGGTGGTGCTTTTAAGCAAATGACGATCGTGGGAGACCACCAGAACCGCGCCACTGAATTCCTGCAACGCCATGGTCAGCGCCAGGCGCATTTCCAGGTCCAGGTGGTTGGTCGGTTCGTCGAGCAGCAACAGGTTCGGTCGGCCCCAGGCGATCAGCGCCAGGGCCAGTCGCGCCTTTTCGCCACCGGAGAAATTCAACACCGGCTCATCGATACGTGCACCCCGGAAGTCGAAACCACCGAGGAAGTCACGCAGGGTCTGCTCACGTTCGGTTGGCGCCAGGCGCTGCAAGTGCAGCAACGGGCTGGCCTTGGAATCGAGGGAATCCAGTTGATGCTGGGCGAAGTAACCGACCACGGTGTTCTCGCCCCGGGTCAGTCGGCCCGCCAATGGCTCGAGCTCACCGGAGAGGTTCTTGATCAGGGTCGATTTACCGGCACCGTTGGGGCCGAGCAAACCGATCCGCGCGCCAGGGGTCAGTTGCAGCTTGACCTTCTCCAGCACGGTTTTTTCGCCATAACCCAAGCGAGCGTCCGATAGATCGATCAGCGGGCTGGAGATTTTCTGCGATTCGCGAAAGACGAAATCGAACGGCGAATCGACGTGCGCGGCGGACAGCTCTTCCATCCGCTCCAGCGCCTTGATCCGGCTCTGGGCCTGACGGGCCTTGGTGGCCTGGGCCTTGAAGCGGGCAATGTAGCTTTCCATGTGCGCACGTTGCGCCTGTTGCTTCTCGTACGCCTGCTGTTGCTGTGCCAGACGTTCGGCACGGGCCCGTTCAAACGCGGTGTAACCGCCGCGATACAGGGTGATCTTGCGTTGATCGACGTGAGCTACGTGATCGACCACGGCATCGAGGAAGTCCCGGTCGTGGGAAATCAGCAATAAAGTGCCAGGGTAGCTTTTGAGCCACTCTTCGAGCCAGATGATGGCGTCGAGGTCCAAGTGGTTGGTCGGTTCGTCGAGCAGCAACAGGTCCGAGGGGCACATCAAAGCCTGCGCCAGATTCAGACGCATCCGCCAGCCACCGGAGAAATCTCCTACTTGCCGGTCCATTTGCTCGTTGGTGAACCCAAGGCCCGCCAATAGCTTGCGAGCCCGGGCATCGGCGGTGTACCCATCGGCGCTGTCGAGCTCCGAGTGCAGGCGGGCCTGAGCGGCACCGTCATGGGCCGCTTCGGCCGCCGCCAGGTCGCGTTGCACCTGACGCAGGCGCAGGTCGCCATCGAGCACGTAGTCGACCGCCAGGCGCTCGAGGGTGTCGACCTCCTGGCGCATGTGGGCGATGCGCCAGTCGGCCGGCAGGAAGCAGTCACCCGAGTCCGGGTGCAGTTCGCCCCGAAGCAAGGCGAACAGGCTCGATTTGCCGGCGCCGTTGGCACCGATGAGGCCGGCTTTGTGGCCGGCGTGCAGGGTCAGCTCGGCGTCTTCTAGCAGACGTTGCGGGCCACGCTGTAAAGTCAGGTTCTGAAGTCGAATCATAATGGCGGCGGAGTCTACCAGCTTCGCTCGCAACTGGCGCGAGTAGCACTATGTCCTCTGACCTGTGGAGCTTTTCCCTCGACACTTACGCCCGTCCCGGCGTTGAACACGCCTGCCTGCAATTGCAGGCAGCGGGTGTGAATGTGTGCCTGCTGCTCTGTGGATTGTGGCTGGGGCAACGTGGAGTCGCCTGCAACGAACAACGCTTGCAGCTGCTACGCGATGTAGCCGGGCCTTGGGACGTGGATGTCGTGCAACCGTTACGCACCTTGCGCCAGCAATGGAAAGCCGCTGCCAGCGAGGATGCCGGTCTGGATGATTTGCGCGAAAAAGTGAAGACACTGGAGATGGAAGCCGAAAGGCATTTGTTGCTGCGACTGGAGCGTTTGGCGCAGAGTTGGCCGCAGTGTGGAGCGACCGATCCAACGGCCTGGCTGGAAGGTATGGCAGCAGGCGCCGCCAACCTGAGCCGCGACGCGCTGCATCAGCTGCGCGTCGCGGTAACCGGCACTTAGGAAGCGCTGGTTGGGGTAGTGCTGGTGCTCGACGATGCCGCTGGCGCAGGCGAAGCTGTCGAGGTAGTGGCTACCGGAGCCGGCGAAGCCGATGCAGCCGGGGCCGGGGTTACTGGCTTGGCAACAGGTGCGGCAGTCGGCTTTGCAGCAACGACTGGCTTTTTCACGGCCGGTTTTGCTGCTGGCTTGGCGGCAGGTTTTGCAGCCGGTTTGGCAGCGGCAGGTTTGGCTGCTGGTTTCGCTACAGCTGGTTTGGCGGCAGTGGCTGGCTTGGCAGCGACGGCAGGTTTCGCAGCAGCAGTTTTGGCAGCCGGTTTAGCGGCGGGTTTGGCTGCAGTTTTTGCAGCAGGTTTCGCCGCCGGTTTTGCAGCAGGCTTGGCTGCAGGCTTGGCTGCAGCGGTTTTAGCCGCGACAGGTTTGGCGGCAGTTTTGGCTGCTGGTTTTGCAGCAGGTTTAGCGGCCGGTTTGGCAGCTGCAGTTTTCGCCACGGCGGGTTTGGCAGCCGTGGTTTTGGCAGCGGGTTTAGCGGCAGCTGTTTTGGCAGCGACTGGCTTAGCGGCAGGTTTGGCAGCTGTCGTTTTAGCTGCTGGTTTCGCAGCGCTGGCAGCGACTGGTTTTTTCGCCGCAGGTTTTGCGGCTGGTTTCGCTGCAGCTTTTACCGGTGCTTTGGCGGCGGTTTTTTTAACAGGAGCCGCAGCAGGCTTGGCCGGTGCTTTTGCAGCAACCGGTTTGGCAGCGGCTTTCTTCGCAGGTGCCGCGGCTGGCTTGGCCGAACGCAGGGACAACGCCTTGCCGACAGCCTCTTGGACACGACCGACACCCTGGGCCAGTTTCAGGCTTTCTTGAGCGTCGCGTTTGAGTTGCAGGATGTAGCTGCGAGTTTCGGACTGACGAGCCTTGAGGGCGTCAAGCAGGTCCTCAAGTTCTTTCACCGCATCTTTGGCCTTGGCTTGTGCCTTGGCTTTGCCGGCCGCCGCAGCGTCCTGCAATTTGGTGCGGGATTTATGCAGTTTTTCCTGCGCTTTTCCGCGCTGCTTTTCCAGTTTGGCGAGCAGTTTTTCAGCATCAGCCAAGGCTTGGGAACAAGCGTTTTCCAAGTGCTCGAGCAGGCTGCCCGAGAGTTGTTGGAGTAAGTGCAACGGAGTATTTACTGGCTTCTTGGTGGCCGACATGGTTTACCTCCTGGCTGACGTGAATGCGGCTCATACTAGACCTCTGCTGCAACCGCCGCTAGGGCATGTTGACAGTATCGAAAGCGCTGCGTTGCAACGAAGTAAAAATGTTCTGCGCTTACGCAAAACCAGTTCACCTTCGAGAGCATTCACACTGGCATAATCCTGCGCATCTCAGGTCGGAGAGTGCCTATGTCGCGCTACCTTTTTTTATCGCTGTGCATGTTTTTTTCCGTGGTCCAGGCCGCCGAAAAAACCACCACAAATGACGCTCACGATCTCGCTTACAGCTTGGGTGCGAGCCTTGGCGAACGCTTGCGCCAGGAGGTTCCGGACCTGCAACTTCAGGCACTGCTCGAAGGTTTGCAGCAAGCCTACCAAGGTAAGCCGCTAGCGCTGAAAGACGAGCAGATCGAACAGATTCTTGCCGAGCACGAAGCCCAGGTCGCCGAGCAACCCGCCGTCGCGCAAAGCGAAGTTGCCCTCGAAAAAGAGCGGCGCTTTCTCGATGAGGAAAAAACCAAACCTGGCGTCCGTCAATTGGCAGATGGAGTATTGCTGACCGAGCTGGCTCCCGGAACCGGCGCGAAGGCAGGACCGAACGGCAAAGTCCAGGTGCTGTATATCGGTCGTCTACCTGATGGCACCGTGTTCGATCAGAACAGTCAGCCGCAGTGGTTCAGTCTTGATAGTGTGATCAGCGGCTGGCGTAGCGCGCTGCAAAATATGCCGGTCGGCGCAAAATGGCGCCTGGTAATTCCATCGGCGCAAGCCTATGGCGCCGACGGTGCCGGCGACTTGATCGCGCCGTTCACGCCGCTGGTATTCGAAGTCGAATTGCGTGGTGCTACAAGCTGAATGCCGGAAACGAAAAACGGTGCGCATTGCGCACCGTTTTCAGTGTCTAGCCGGGAAGGGTTCAGGCCTGAACCGAACTCTCTTCCTTGTGGGCGGTGTGCAGCACTTCGATCAGGCAATCTTCCAGTTCGAAGCGTTCACGCAGTTGGCTGCCCAGCTTTTCCAGCGCTTCGGCGAAACGCTCGGTGTCGTTGCAGTCACCCTTGTGACAATGATCATTGAACGACAGCGCCATCTCGGTGCTCACGTCGATACGCGGGTTGATCTGCTCCGCCAGTTCAAGGCCGCCATCGTCGCCAAAGGCCTTGGCCTCATTGACCAGATGCTCACTCACTTCGAAGTGCCAGGCAGAAACGTAATCGACAAGAATCTCGCAGAACCGACCGTTCAAGGACTTGTCGGCGAAAGCCGGTTTGGCATTTCGCAAGTCGTGGAACGACTTTATCAACTCTTCACGCTCTTGTAGCCAGCGGTCAATGAGCTTATGAACCCCACCCCAGCGTTCCTGAGCATTCTGACAACTATCTAACATGGCGATCTCTCTTCCCTAATGGGTCATGCCGTTCTACGCCTGACCAAGACTCGGCACATCCGGTCTGGGTCAGGCAGAACAGCAACGAGCAACATAATTCCAATGATACGTGCGGGCCAGATTATGCCCGCGCGCCTATGGCTTCAAGGTACGCAGGAGATAAAGTTCATACAAGTGTTTAATCGCCCGTCAATACCCGGTGCGACGACTCGCCGCTGAGCGGTCAGCTGACAGGCGATCCAGACAAGGCGCAGCAATTGATACCCGCCCAGAATCATCATCGCAACGAAGAACAACAGGCTCCATTCCGGGATACTCAGGTCGAACAGCGTCCAGGAAATTTCCGCGCAGTCGTCGGTTCCCTTGAACAACCGTTGCAAGGCACACAACCAGGGCGTACTGGCAAACAGATCAGTCAGGTTGGGCGAGCATGCCGAGAGCTGATGCACCGGATCACTCTGCAACACAACCTGCCGCCACGCCGTGACGGTACCCGCCACACTGCATAGCAGACCCAGTAACCAATACAGGAATGATCCGAAGCGACCAGGCCCCTGCACCGAAGCCATCAGGCAGACACCCGTGAGCAGCGCCAGGCAAACCCGTTGCAACAGGCACAACCCGCAAGGCTTGAGGCCGACCGCATATTCCAGGTAATAGGAAACGCCCAAGGCCAGGGCACCTGCAATGAAAACCATGAAAAACAAGGAGCGTGAGCAGGCCAAAGACATGGCTTTTCCGTAACTGTAGAGACAAGCGGTTACGGTAGAGGAAAGCGCAGCAGCCTTTCAAGGCAGGCCAGCACGGACACTTCACCAGAAGTGTAGGGAATTCCCGACAGAGTCGAGAGGATAAGATGTAGTCCGCTGTAGGACTTTGCCAGACCAGGACCACAACTCAAAAACAGTGGCAGACTCGGAGCGGTTGGATTGCCCTGACGAACGACTCCCCCTGTAGCAGCTGGCGCAGCCGGCGTTCGGCTGCGCAGCAGTCGTAATCGGTTTAACACGACTCACCTGATCCGACTGCGGCGCCTGATTTACGACTGCTGCGCAGCCGAACGCAGCCTTCGGCAGCGGCTACAGGCCGGCATCAAGCATGAGCCGGCACCGGCAGCGGAGCCGACAGCAAGCGCTCGTCCAGCAGGCCCAAGCCCTCCTGGAACAACTGATTACTGCGTTCAGTGTCACCCAATTGCGCCAGCAACCGCGCCAGTTCGGCGCAGGCTTCAGGATTACGCTGTACACGCAGACTGTTTTCCAGATAATCCCGGGCCTTGCCCCACAGACTGCTTTGCAGACACAAACGGCCCAACGTCAGCAACAGGCTCGGGTCGGCCGGATGATCCTTGAGCCAACCTTCAGCGGTGTGCAGCTGTCTGGCCGGATCGCTACCGCGAACCAGACCGTACAGGCGTGCCAGATGACTGTCGTATTTGCGCTTGAGAGCCGTACGCAGAACCTCTTCGGCCTCGACCTGCGCTCCCAGTTGCCGCAGTTGCTCGGCATAGGCGAGCACCAGTTGCGGTTCCTGCCGCTGAGCGGCGGTGAGCTGCTGCCAGGCACGAGCGAGCGATTGCAAACCGACCGTTCCGTCCTCTTCCCGGTGCGCCGCCAACGAAAGATTCTTACCCCAGGCGCGTTGCTCCAGTTCAGCCAGCTCCGCCGGCGGCAGCACCTTGTCCTTGCGTAACTCCGGCAGCAAGCGAATCACTGCCGACCAGTCGCCCCGTTGCTGATGCAGGCGTTGCAACTGGCGCAGGGTCTGGACGTTATGAGGATGACGCTCGTGCATGGCCTGCAGGGTGACCAGGGCGCCGTCGGTGTCGCCGCGGTCGGTCTGCAATTGGGCATGACTCAAGGCAATCGCCAGCTCGGCCTGGGGCTGTCGCTCCAAAGCGCGCTCCAGCAAGTTATCGCTTTCCTGGTAGAGACCTTGTTCGTTCGCGGCGCGGGCAGCACCCAAGTAGTAGAGCAGTGGCTGACGCTCGGCTTCTGCCGCGCGATACAGGTGACGCTGAGCACTGGCCCAGCGGCCCTCGGCCAAATCCAGCTGGCCGTGCTCGATCGCCACTTGCACCCGTCGACTGCGATTGCGCCGCGACCATGGGTTGACCACCCCACCGGAAGTCGTCACCAGTTCGACCAGCGCCTTGATGCCCCAGAACACCAGCCACAGCACGGCCACCAAGGCCAGGGTTGCCCACAGGCTCGATTCGTAACGGAAGCTCTTGTAGGCGATCAGCACGTAGCCGGAATGCTCGGCAATCGCCAGCCCCAAAGCGGCGGCGGCAGCGATGACCACGAACACGATCACATAGAGACGCTTCATGGCGTGGCCTCCTGCGCAGTGCTCGCGGCAGGTTTGCCAAGAGGTTTCACTGAGTCCTCGGCGTTGACGTTGCGTCGCTCAAGGTAAGCCTGGACGGCGCTCAACGTGCCTGTCAGATCCGGCGTGACCACCGTGACTGGCTGTTTGCTCAACTCGGCCACCTGCTCCAGCATGATCTTGCTCTGAGGGTTGTCCGGGTTGAAGTTACCCTTGAGCACGTCCCGCGCCTCGGTCAGCGCCTGAGTGTAGACCGCAGCCTGACCGTTGAGCGCGGCCCACTGCGCCTGTTCCAGCGCCAGGCTCAAGGCCAGACGCACCTGGCTCAGGCTCTGCCCTGCCAGCAATGGACGGACATTCTTGTCGGCGTTGAAATCGATTCGGATGTAACGCGAGATCTGATCCCACCATTGCGCCCAGCGACTGGCGCCGTCGCCATCGGCCGTCAGGCCCAGCAGGGATTCGCCACGGTCCTTGTACTCGGGCGCCAGTTCGGTGAGGCTGATCACTTGATCGCGCAAGGCACCCAGTCGCAGGAACAACCCGGTGCGATCCGGCTGTTCGGTACTGCGCAGGGCCACCAGGGTTTTGGCCACTTGCTCGCGAGCGGCAAAAGCCCCCGGGTCATTCTGTTCACGGAGTATCTCATCGGCCCCCTGCACCAGGGCCTGGGCGCTGCTGATGTCCTGCAACGCCGACAGACGCAGGCTGGCCAGTCGCAGCAAATGCTCAGCCTCGGCCAGACGCCAATCCTTGCGGCTGGCACCGAGGACGGTTTCCAGGCGTTGATTCAAACGCTGTTGATCGCCCTGAAGTTGAGTGACCAAGCGACTGCGCGCATCGAGCTCTTCGGCGGCAGGCATTTGTTCGAGGCGAGCGGTCAGACGCTGCTCGTTGAGCTTCAGGCTCTGCGCCTGATCGTTCAACGCCTGTACCTGACTCAACTGTTGCAGGTTATCGGCTTGCAGGTGACGCACCTGCCAGACTCCCCAACCGCCCACGGCAACACCGGCAGCGCCCAACAGCAGCGCGACGATTGCCAGCCCATTGCCTCGGCGCGGCTCAGTAGCAGGTGGCCCGGTTACAACCGGTGCTTCTACCGGCGCATCGAGCACCGGCTGGACGTCATCTTTAGGCAAGGCTGTTTTGCTCACGTATCCATCCTTTGCATTAGAAAACGGGTACGGGGTGCTCCCGTAACGCCGTCAGCAAGGCCGCGGCACTGGCGCCACGACAATCCACAACTGTTTGGGCCCCGGCGGCGCGTGCCAGCTCGGCGACCCTGGGGCTTGGAACAAACAACGGCAACCGCGCCATGATCGGCCAGGCATCGCCAGCCAATCGGTGCAGGTGCTCAAAACCCTGTCCACTGCTGACCACCAGCCCGTTCAAGCGTTCCGCCTCGATCCGCTCAGGCAACGCTGCCGGTGGGTACTGCGGTAAGCCGCGTCGGTACAACTCCAGATACTCGACACTAGCACCAAGCTCGCGCAAACGCTCAGCCAGCAACTCGCGCCCACCCTCCCCACGCACGATCAACACCCGAGGATCGGGACGGGCGATAGCCTCGCGCAATCGTGGAAGTTCAAGCAAGGCTTCGCTGTCATCACCGTCGGCCGGGAAACTCACATCCAGCCCGTTAGCCTCGAGGATCTGCGCCGTTGCCGCGCCGACGCTGAACCACGTCAGAACCGGCGGTTGCGGCCAATGCTGGTGGAGCAGCTCGACAGCGATTCTGGCGGCCGGCTTACTGACCACGATCACCGCGCAATAGTGATCCAGGTCCTGAATCACTGCGCGCATTGTGGCAGAGGCCGGCATCGGCTCGATGTCCAAAAGCGGCAAGCTGCTACTGAAAACCCCCGCGTCAGCCAACACACGGGCAAGCACCGCTGATTCATCCGCAGGGCGCGTCAGCAGCAGGCGCCAGCCAGTCACTCGTGCCCAGCCTCGCCGTAGACTGCTTTGAGAATGGCGTCGGCGCCCTGACTCAGCAGGTCTTCGGCCACTTGCACGCCCAGGGCCTCGGCCTTGCTGCGTGGCGCTCGGGCCTCGGCGCAGAGCAGCAGGCCGCCGTTCGGATCGCCCACCAAGCCACGCAACCAGATCTGCTCGCCTTCAAGCACGGCGTAGCAGGCGATCGGCACCTGGCAGCCGCCATTCAGATGTTTGTTGAGGGCACGTTCAGCGGTCACGCGGATGGCCGTATCCTGATGATGCAGCGGCGCGAGCAGTGCATGAATCTCAGTGTCGGCGCTACGGCACTCGATACCGACCGCGCCCTGGCCTCCGGCCGGCAGGCTGTCATCGACACTGATGGCCGAGGTGATGCGGTGTTCGAAGCCCAGACGAATCAAACCCGCCGCGGCGAGGATGATGGCGTCGTATTCGCCGGCATCGAGCTTGGCCAGGCGCGTGTTGACGTTGCCACGCAGGAAGCGGATTTCCAGATCCGGGCGACGGGTCAGCAACTGAGCCTGGCGGCGCAGGCTGGAGGTGCCGACGATGCTGCCTGGTGGCAACTCATCCAGGCTGGCGAAGGTATTGGAGACAAATGCATCGCGCGGGTCTTCGCGCTCGCAGATGCAGAACAGACCGAGGCCTTCGGGGAAGTCCATCGGCACGTCCTTCATGGAGTGCACGGCGATGTCGGCTTCGTTTTCCAGCAGCGCGGTTTCCAGCTCCTTGACGAACAGGCCCTTGCCGCCGATTTTCGACAGGGGCGAATCGAGCAGCTTGTCGCCGCGACTGACCATGGGCACCAGTGTCACGAGCAGGCCCGGATGGGCCTGTTCCAGACGAGCCTTGACGTATTCGGCCTGCCACAGGGCGAGAGCACTTTTGCGGGTGGCGATGCGGATTTCGCGAGAGGACATGGATCAATCCGTACTGAATAGATACGGCGGATAATAACAGCTCAGCCAAATCCACTTTGACTTGTATCAGAAACTGCATGGCCTCCCTGGCCCTCAAGGCCCTAAAACAGGGTAGAAATCCGCCCTGAATGGCGGATTAAAGCTGCTGCATCATTTTGCGCACGCCGGCCACATGGCGTCGGCTGACGATCAGGGCGTCGCCGTTCAGGCCTTTGAGAAACAGCTGGAAATGCCCCAGGGGGGTGCGTTGCAGCCGTTCAATGCGTTCGCGGGCGACCAGTGCATTGCGGTGGATCCGCACGAAACGGTCGCCAAATTCGTCTTCGAGGGCCTTGAGTGGCTCATCCAGCAGCACCTCGCCACCTTCATGGCGCAAGGTCACGTACTTGTGGTCGGCAATAAAGTAGACCACCTGGCCCAACGGGATCAGTTCAATACCTTTACGGGTGCGGGCGCTGATATGGCTGCGTGGGCCGCTGCCGGTTTCGGCGGCGGGACGAGTCAAGGCGGCGAGCTGGATGCGATTGGGGCGTTCGGCTTTTTTCAATGCTTCATGTAACTGTTCTGTGCGCACTGGCTTCACCAGATAGCCCACGGCGCTGGCCTGTAGGGCTTCCAAGGCAAATTCATCGGGCCCTGTGCAAAACACCACGGCGGGCGGGGTTTCGCGTTCGCACAATCGTGCCGCCACTTGCAGGCCATCGAGGCCCGGCATGCGAATATCGAGTAGTACGATATCCGGCTTGTGGCTGTCGATCAGTGCCAACGCCTCTTCGCCATTCGTGGCGCTGGGCTCCAGGACGTTGTATCCCTCGAGTTCGCCGACCATTCGGCTCAGGCGCTCGCGGGCCAGGGGTTCGTCATCAACGATCAGGACATTCATATTGCGCTGGATTCCTGCGTGAGTCTCGCACAAAGATAGCGTAGACAGGTGAAGTGACGTCCGTCACCGCGATCCACGCTAAGACTAGCGCGAGGGCCAAAAAGTGCCGCAAGACCGGCGGCTAAATTTTCATCTGCCGGGTGACTGACGGCCCAGGCCCGCGTTGGCGAGGCATCGCCATAAGGTTTGCTGATACACAATATGAACACCCCTCTTCTCTCTATAGTCAGCTGCAGCATCGAGAAGTGCGCTGATCCTACTGTCCAACTGTAGACGGTTGCCGCGACGATATTGCTCAAATGAGAAATATCGTTGCGCAATTTGCGCATCGCTGGCTTCGAGTATGGATCGCCCCATGAGAAAAAAACGTATCGACCAGTGTCAGCGACAGGATTGGCAACCCTGTTATTATCCGCGTCAGCGTTCCACGCCATCTTTCTTCAAGCCGATACGAGCGAATTCATGAGCACTGACAAGACCAATCAGTCCTGGGGCGGCCGCTTCAGTGAACCCGTCGACGCCTTCGTTGCCCGCTTCACCGCCTCCGTCACCTTCGACCAGCGCCTGTATCGCCACGACATCATGGGCTCGATCGCCCACGCCACGATGCTGGCCAAGGTCGGCGTGCTGACCGATGCCGAGCGCGACAGCATCATCGATGGCCTGAAGACCATCCAGGGTGAAATCGAGGCCGGCCAGTTCGACTGGCGCATCGACCTCGAAGACGTGCACATGAACATCGAGGCGCGCCTGACCGACCGCATCGGCGTGACCGGTAAAAAGCTGCACACCGGCCGTAGCCGCAACGACCAGGTCGCCACCGACATTCGTCTGTGGCTGCGTGACGAGATCGACCTGATCTTGGCTGAGATCACCCGCCTGCAAAAAGGCTTGCTGGAGCAGGCCGAGCGCGAAGCCGGCAGCATCATGCCAGGCTTCACCCACCTGCAAACCGCGCAGCCGGTGACTTTCGGGCACCACATGCTGGCCTGGTTCGAAATGCTCAGCCGCGACTACGAGCGCCTGGTGGACTGCCGCAAGCGTACCAACCGCATGCCGCTGGGCAGTGCTGCACTGGCTGGTACCACTTACCCGATCGACCGCGAGTACACCGCTCAGTTGCTGGGCTTTGACGCTGTTGGCGGCAACTCCCTGGACAACGTGTCCGATCGCGACTTCGCCATCGAGTTCTGCTCGGCCGCGAGCATCGCGATGATGCACTTGTCGCGGTTCTCCGAAGAGCTCGTGCTGTGGACCAGTGCGCAGTTCCAGTTCATCGATCTGCCGGACCGTTTCTGCACCGGTAGCTCGATCATGCCGCAAAAGAAAAACCCGGACGTGCCGGAGCTGGTTCGCGGCAAGACTGGCCGGGTGTTCGGCGCGCTGATGGGCCTGCTGACCCTGATGAAAGGCCAGCCGTTGGCCTACAACAAGGACAACCAGGAAGACAAGGAACCGCTGTTCGACGCCGCCGACACCCTGCGCGACTCGCTGCGAGCCTTCGCAGACATGATCCCGGCGATCAAGCCCAAGCACGCGATGATGCGCGAAGCGGCCCTGCGCGGTTTCTCGACCGCCACCGACCTGGCCGACTACCTGGTACGCCGCGGCTTGCCGTTCCGTGATTGCCACGAGATCGTTGGCCACGCGGTGAAGTACGGCGTAGACAGCGGCAAGGACCTGGCGGAAATGAGCCTGGAAGAACTGCGCAAGTTCAGCGACCAGATCGAGCAGGACGTGTTTGCCGTGCTGACCCTGGAAGGTTCGGTGAATGCCCGTGACCATATCGGCGGAACCGCGCCGGCACAGGTCAAGGCTGCCGTGGCTCGCGGTCAGGCATTGCTCGCCAGCCGTTAAAAGCTTCGCGGGCAAGTCGGATCGCCGCACCGCTCGCGCCTACAGGGGACCGTACCCCTCAGGCGCGAGACTTGCCCGCGAAGGCATTCTCAAGATCGTTACACAATCTATTTCTTCGACGCGATCATCTCCAGAAACGCGGGCATTGCTGCGCCCTTTTCTGCCGCAATTCGCTGCACGTTCGGATTCTGCCCCAGACGCTCCAGCAGCGCCCTGGCCGCCGGCATCTCAGCCAGCAGATCAATATCGAACAGCTTCTGCGCCACGGCACAAGCCATCGGCACGCTGTACAGGAAATACAAATCCGCAATGCTGAGACGGTCGCCCGCCACGTAAGGGGCGAACTTGCCGTGCCGGCCCAGTGAGGCGAACCCCAGCAGCAACTCGGCCTTGGTCTTGTCCTTGATCGCTTCCGGCACTGACATGCCGAAAAACGCTTCGGGGTAGCAGGCTCGCGCTGGCAGTTCGATGTACAACTCGATTTCCTTGGCCAAAGCCAGCGCCTGCGCTCGCTCGAAGGGCTCGCTCGGCAGCAGCGGTGTGCCTTTCTGGCTCTGCTCGAGGTACTCGAGAATCACGCTGGTTTCGTTGACGAAACCTTGCTCGACGCCCAGTACCGGAACCTTGCCGCGCGGGCTGATGGCCAGCGCCTCGGGGCTGGAGCCTGGGTAAAACGGCACCTCTTCAAACGGCAGTCCCTTCTCCAGCAACGCCAGCTTGACCATGTTGTAGTAGTTGCTGACGCAAAATCCATAAAGCTTGAGCATTACATAGCCTCCAGGCCGTGCAGGGGGTTGGCAGCGCCAGTTATAGAACGCCCAGGCACTTCTTGCCAGCAGCATCACAATGCTGAATGCAGGTAAACTGGCCGCCTTTCCTTGAGGAGCCTGCCATGAGCGAGCCAAACGACATCGACAACGACGAAGAAGAATTCGCCGAAACGACGCTGATCGAAGCAATCGAAAACCAGATCGAAAGCGACAACCCGCCAGCGGCCAAGGCAACCTTCAACAAGCTGACCCTGGTGGGTTACGAGCGTGAAGAAATCCTCAACCTGATGGCCCATGTGCTGGCCTACGAGATCGACGCTATGCTCGATGAGGACCGTGCATTCGACACCGAATGGTATGAAACGGCGCTGCGCGCACTGCCAGAGTTGCCGCCGGAAAAGCAATAACCCCGCCCTCCCCCTGTAGGAGCGCGCTCGCTCCTACAGAAACCACCCCCGCTGTCCTTATCACCCTCCGGGGAATGCCTCTCGGGGAGAAAAACCCTGTTGCCAGCACTGGACATGCCTCACCGACGGGTTCACCTTAGGGGCGCTATCGTCTAATTCCTAGAAAGTCTGGAGTCCTTATGTCGCTTACCCCTGAGTTGGTTGCCGAACTGGAAATCCTCGCACTCTTCAACCTGGACAGTTCCCAGGAAGGTTTGAAAATTCATCAGACCGCTGCCCCGAAAGCCATTGCCGCCGCACAAAGACTGTTCGACAAAGAATTGATCACCCAGCCCGATGGCGGTTATCTGACCAGCCTGGGGCGTGACGCCGCACAAAACGTGCAAACCGTTCTCACCATTCTGTCCGTGCGGGAAACAGCCTGAGCATCACTGCATAGCCCACGGAAAGCTCTGTCACGGGATTTCCGCGGGCACACTTGATGACTGGCCCTGTGACCTGCCGTCGCCAAACGATAGAAATCTGACGCCAGGAAAACAAAATCAGCTTAAAAGTCCCGGGGCCGAGGCGCTAAACTGCCCCTCACCCTGAGCCCTCCTGCGTCCGAGCCCCGCGAGCCGGATTGAGCTGACATGACCCGCACCCATGAAATCCGCCCCGATCTGGACGAGGGAATCGATCGCAAGGTTCTCAGCCAGCTGCGCGCCCGTTTCCTGAAGCTCAACGAGGGTCGCATGGCCCGTGCGATGGAAGGGTTGTCGACCCGCCAGCAAACGGTGCTGACCCTGCTGCCGCTGTTTTTCCACGTCAATCATCCGCTATTGCCGGGTTACGTTTCGGGTAGCACCCCGGCCGGCCTGTCGAATTACGACCCCGACACCAACACCCTCGCCGAAGCCCAGCGCCTGACCCGCTCGTTTTCCTACAAACCGCGCCACGGCAGCAATCCGCCGCGCCCCATTCACGGCCTGTTCCTGATGGGCAGCCTCGGCACTCTGGCCCAGGCCGATCAGAGCGACATGGACGTGTGGGTCTGTCATGGGCCGGACCTGAGCGAATGCGAGCTCGCTGAACTGCGCAAGAAATGCCAGTTGCTGGAAGTCTGGGCCGCCAGCCAGGGCGCCGAGGCGCACTTTTTCCTGATCGACCCGGCCCGCTTCGTGCTCGGCGAGCGCGATACGCAGTTGAGCTCGGAAGACTGTGGCACCACCCAGCACTATCTGCTGCTGGACGAGTTCTATCGAACCGCGATCTGGCTGGCCGGACGCACCCCCATCTGGTGGCTGGTGCCGGTCTACGAAGAGGCTGCGTACGACCGTTACACCCACACGCTGCTTTCCAAGCGTTTCATCCGTGCCGACGAAACCCTGGACCTGGGGCATCTGGCGTACATCCCTCCCGGGGAGTTCATCGGTGCCGGGCTCTGGCAGCTGTTCAAAGGCATCGAATCGCCCTACAAATCAGTGCTCAAACTGCTGCTGACCGAGGTCTACGCCAGTGAACACCCGAAAGTCCACTGCCTGAGCCTGCGTTTCAAACAGGCGGTGTTTGCCAATCGACTGGACCTCGATGAACTGGACCCGTACATGGTGGTTTACCGGCGCATCGAGGAATACCTCACGGCTCGGGGCGAACCGGAGCGGCTCGAACTGGTACGTCGTGCGCTGTACCTGAAGGTCAATCGCAAGCTCACCGGCAGCAGCGGTCGCACCCAGAGCTGGCAGCGTTCGCTGCTCGAACGTCTGGCCCACGAATGGCATTGGGATCAGCGTCAGTTGGCGTTGCTCGACAGCCGCAGCCAGTGGAAAGTCCGCCAGGTCAGCGCCGAGCGCCGTGCCTTGGTCGGCGAACTGAATTACAGCTACCGCTTCCTGACACAGTTTGCCCGTAACGAGCAGACCGTCAGCCTGATCAACAAGCGCGACCTCAATGTGCTGGGCCGGCGGTTGTACGCGGCCTTCGAGCGCAAGGCCGACAAGGTCGAATGCATCAACCCGGGCATCGCCCCCGATCTGGCCGAAGACACCCTGACGCTGGTGCAGGCCCCGAACAAGAGAGAGCCGGGGCAAACCCAATGGGGTTTGTACAACGGCAGCCTGACCGCTCATGAGTGGGAGCATTTCGCGCCGATCAAGCGCAGCCGCCAGTTACTCGAACTGCTCACCTGGTGTCACCGTAACGGCGTGATCGACAGCAGCACCCGCCTGGCCCTGCACCCCGGCACCAGCGACTTGAGCGAGTTCGAACTGTTCAACCTGCTCGGCAGCCTGCAGCAAAGCATCGCCCTGCCCCTGACCACCGTCGCCGAAGAGCCTTTGCTGCGCGCCAGCGTGCCGAGCGAAATACTGATTCTGGTGAACGTCGGCGTCGATCCGCTCAAGCACCATCGCGACATGAACATCCTGATGACCACCGAGCGCACCGATTCCCTGAGCTACGCCGGCGTGCGGGAAAATCTGGTGCTGACCCTGGATCAGGTCACGCTAAACAGCTGGAACGAGGTGCTGGTCAGCCGCTTTGACGGTCCCCATGCCCTGCTCGACTGCCTGCGCGATTACCTCAACAACCTGCCGGACGGGCCACAGCAGCCCAAGCTGCGGGTACGTTGCTTCTGCCACAACCGCGCGCAATTCATAGCCCGACGAGTCGAAGAAGTTCTCGATACCGCGCAAAACCTGCTGCTGAGCAAACTCAATCATCGCTACCTGATTCAGGTCCAGCAGCATTACCACGTGCTGGAGCTGGTGCCCGGCCAGGTCAATCACGTTGCCCTCGCCACGCTGCCGGCGCTGTTTGACTACCTTGGCGAAGAGCTGGCCAGCTACAGCCCGCTGCATCTGGACCCGATGGCACTGGAAGACCACGACCTGGCGCTGATCCTGCCCATGGGGCAACCCGACTGCGTTCAGGTGTTCTACCGGATCAACGAACACCAGGCCGATCTGTACGTACTGGATGAGTTCAATGCCTTGTGGCAACAACGCTTGCCCTATCACGACGAACAAAGCCTGCTGGTGCCGCTGCAACGTTTCCTGCAATCGATCCAGTACCGGCGCGACGCCTTGCTACCGATGGACGCCGCCCAGCCGCTGAGCCTGGAGACTTTGTATTACCAGTTATTGCCTTCAGGCACCGCGCGGGCGCGTCGGGTCGAAGCCCGACCGGCGCCGCAAACCCCGGTCAACAAACCGTTCTATGACGTGCAGGCGATCGTCGGCAAAGCCGCACCGGGACAGGTGCAAGTCACGTTGTATTGCAATCAGCGGGAATTTTCAGAGCTGGAACATGGCGACCAACTGTTCAGCGTGGTCGCCCGGGAAATCGTCGAACAGCGCCGCGAGACCGAACGCTATCGCTGCTACATCACCGACCTGGACCTGTCGGGCCTGCTCGGTGATGGTCAGAGTTCAAGCAATCTGTATTTGCGCTACAAGGCCGACCTGGAGCGCGCATTGAACGAGGCGCTCGAGCAGGTCTGAGGGGTTCATTCCGGGAACGCGCCGCCATTGGCAGGCTGCGATTCAACTTCCAGCAGGGTCAGTTTGAGGGTCTTGCCACCCGGTGCCGGCCAGTCGATGTGCTGGCCAACCTTCAGGCCGAGCAACGCACTGCCCACCGGCGCCAGAATGGAAATCCTGCCTTCGTCGGCGTTGGCATCCTTGGGGTAGACCAGGGTCAGGTGGTAGTCCTTGCCACTGCTTTCTTCGCGGCAATGCACTTTAGAATTCATGGTCACGACATCGGCCGGCACCTCTTCGTGACCGACCAGGGTATCGGCGCGATCCAGTTCGGTTTGCAGCGCGATAACGCCCGGCAGCGAGTCATCCAGGCTGTCGATCAGGCGCTCCAGACGTTGCACGTCCAGACGGGTAAGGGTGATGGAAGGTGCGGTCATGATCAGGGCAGACTCCTTTCTTCTGCACGAAAAAAGCAAAACCCCGCCAGAAAAAGGCGGGGTTTTCACGAGCCTCGATGGGTTGAGGCGTATCTGGACACTATCACAGCTCAATAAATAAACAAGCCGGGGGCGACCACGGCCCAGCGCTGACCATTGTGGCGAGGGAGCGATGTAGCGAGGGGGCTTGCCCCCGTTGGGTCGCGAAGCGGCCCCAAAAAGCTTACGACTGCTGCGCAGCCGAACGGGGGCAAGCCCCCTCGCCACAAAAGCCCTTAAGCCAAGATCTTGCGTTGTACAGCCTGCGCACAAATCACCCGCCGCCGCTCATCATCGGCCGAGCGCCATTCGCGGATATCTTCGACATGCCGAAAACACCCCAGGCAAACCTTCTGCTCATCCAGCCGGCACACACCGCTGCACGGCGAAGGCACTGCCGGGCTGACGTTGCTATAGAGCGGTTTGGGCGGGCGAACGGGCGCAGGCTGGGTCACGATCTCACAGACCTTCGAATTCGAGTTCGACGTCGGCTTGCTGCTTGACGATGCGCTCGAGCATCTCACCCAGTTGCTCGTCGCTCTTGTCACACATCCAGCGCTTGCTCTCTTCGTCGTAGTCGAAGTGGAAGCCACCCGACACCGCCGCCAACCACAATTGCCGCAACGGCTCCTGACGACTGAAGATCAACTGGCTGCCGTTTTCGAACTTGACGGTGAGCACACCGGCCGAGCTCTCCAGATCGATATCCAGGTCACTCTCATCGAAAATATCCTCCAGCGTCTGCTGGGTGGCATCGACCAGGTCGTGAAAACGGGCTTCAGTCAAACTCATTACGGGAACCTCAAAAAGTGTCTACTCACGCTCAAGCGCCGCAAGATACGGGCGAGCCCCGATGATTGCAAAGAATAACCACCAAGGACGAGGTGCGGTACGAAATATCCCTGCGCAACGCAGGACAAGTTACTGCGCCACAGTCAAAGGCCCGCCGGACGGGAGCCGCGTCACATAGGCAAGCTGCCGGGTGGCCGGTATACTCCGGCGCAATTAACGCATTTTCAAGGATTTCGCCATGAAGCGCCTGATCTCTTCCCTTGCTGCGCTCGTCGCGGTTGCCTGCCTGGTATCGGCCTGTGGTCAAAAAGGCCCGCTGTACCTGCCCGATGACAGCCAGGATCCTGCAGAGCAGGCCAAGTCGTCGCAACAGTCTCCGTCGAAAGCACACAAACACGACGTCTACCAATAAGGGAACGCCATGGACGCTTTTAACTACCGTGACGGTGAGCTGTTCGCGGAAGGTGTTGCCCTGTCCGCCATCGCCGAACGCTTTGGTACACCGACCTACGTCTACTCCCGTGCCCACATCGAAGCCCAGTACCTGGCTTACGCCGATGCGCTGGCCGGCACGTCTCACCTGGTCTGCTTTGCGGTCAAGGCCAACTCCAACCTGGGTGTACTGAATGTCCTGGCCCGTTTGGGCGCCGGTTTCGACATCGTTTCCCGTGGCGAGCTGGAGCGTGTACTGGCCGCTGGCGGCAGCCCCGAAAAGATCGTGTTCTCCGGTGTCGGCAAGACCCGTGACGACATGCGTCGCGCCCTGGAAGTCGGCGTGCACTGCTTCAACGTCGAATCCACCGACGAGCTCGAGCGTCTGCAAGTAGTCGCCGCCGAGCTGGGCGTTCGCGCGCCGATCTCGCTGCGCGTCAACCCGGACGTCGATGCCGGCACGCACCCGTACATTTCCACCGGCCTCAAAGAAAACAAGTTCGGCATCGCCATCGCCGACGCCGAAGACGTGTACGTCCGCGCCGCGCAACTGCCTAACCTGGAAGTGGTCGGCGTCGATTGCCACATCGGCTCGCAACTGACCACCCTGCCGCCCTTCATCGATGCCCTCGACCGCCTGCTGGGCCTGGTCGACCGCCTCGGCGATTGCGGCATCTACCTGCGCCACATCGATCTGGGTGGCGGTCTGGGCGTGCGTTATCGCGATGAAGAGCCGCCATTGGCCGCCGACTACATCAAGGCCGTGCGCGAACGTCTCGACGGTCGTGACCTGGCGCTGGTGTTCGAGCCAGGCCGCTTCATCGTTGCCAACGCCGGCGTGCTGCTGACCCAGGTCGAGTACCTCAAGCACACCGAACACAAAGACTTCGCCATCGTCGATGCGGCCATGAACGACCTGATCCGCCCGGCGCTGTACCAGGCCTGGATGGACGTTACCGCCGTGCGCCCTCGCGATACCGCCGCGCGTGCCTACGACATCGTCGGCCCGATCTGCGAAACCGGCGACTTCCTGGCCAAGGATCGTCAACTGGCGCTGGAAGAAGGCGACCTGCTGGCCGTGCATTCGGCCGGCGCCTACGGGTTTGTCATGAGTTCCAACTACAACACTCGCGGCCGCGCCGCTGAAGTGTTGGTGGACGGTGATCAGGCAATCGAAGTGCGTCGCCGCGAGACGGTAGCCGAGTTGTTTGCTGGCGAAAGCCTGCTGCCGGAGTAACCCCATGCTGCTGCGTTTTACCAAGATGCACGGCCTGGGCAATGACTTCATGGTTCTCGACCTGGTCAGCCAGCACGCGCACATTCTGCCCAAGCATGCCAAGCAATGGGGCGATCGGCACACCGGCATCGGGTTCGACCAGTTGCTGATCGTCGAGGCGCCCAGCAACCCGGACGTGGATTTCCGCTATCGGATCTTCAACGCCGACGGCTCCGAAGTGGAACAGTGCGGTAACGGCGCTCGATGCTTCGCCCGCTTCGTGCTCGACAAGCGCCTGACCGCCAAGCGGCAGATTCGCGTCGAGACCAAAAGCGGCATCATCGAACTGGACATCCGCAACGATGGCCAGATCAGCGTTAACATGGGCGCCCCGCGCCTGGTGCCGGCCGAGATTCCGTTCGAAGCCCCAAGCCAGGCCCTGAGCTATCAGGTCGACGTCGACGGCACCATGGTCGAACTGGCTGCGGTGTCCATGGGCAACCCCCATGCCGTGTTGCGGGTCAACGACATCAACAAAGCACCGGTGCATGAACTGGGGCCGAAAATCGAACATCACCCGCGCTTTCCGGCACGGGTCAATGTCGGTTTTCTCCAGGTCATCGACCGGAACCGCGCGCAGTTGCGCGTCTGGGAACGCGGGGCCGGGGAAACCCAGGCCTGCGGAACCGGCGCTTGTGCTGCCGCGGTGGCCGCGATCAGCCAGGGGTGGATGGATTCGCCGCTATTGATCGACCTGCCCGGCGGGCGCCTGTCCATTGAATGGGCAGGCCCTGGCCAACCGGTCATGATGACCGGCCCGGCAGTACGCGTATACGAAGGACAAGTGCGTCTTTGAGTGAGCGAAATCCATGACCGACAAGCCCCAGGTTCCCGCCCTACAGCCCGACGAATCCCCTTCCGAAAGCCTTGAGGCGGCGGCGATTGCCGCGTACCTGGAGGCTCATCCGGATTTCTTCATCGAGCATGAAGAACTGCTCCCGGCCCTGCGCATTCCGCACCAGCGCGGCGACACCATTTCGCTGGTCGAACGCCAGATGACAATTCTGCGCGATCGCAACATCGAGTTGCGTCATCGTCTCTCGCACTTGATGGACGTGGCCCGCGACAACGATCGCCTGTTCGACAAGACCCGCCGTCTGATTCTCACGTTGATGGATGCGACCAGCCTGGAAGACGTGGTGATCGGCGTCGAAGACAGCCTGCGCCAGGACTTTCAGGTGCCCTTCGTCAGCCTGATCCTGCTGGGCGACAACCCGATGCCGGTAGGCCGCTGGGTCACCCACGCCGACGCACAGACGGCCATCGGCGGCCTGCTCTCGGAAGACAAGAGCGTCTGCGGCAGCCTGCGTGAGCATGAACTGGACTTCCTGTTCGGCGAAGAACAGCGCAAGCAGATCGGCTCCACCGCCGTCGTCGCCATCAGCCACCAAGGCATCCACGGTGTTCTGGCCATCGCCAGCCGCGATCCGCAGCACTACAAGAGTTCGGTGGGCACATTGTTCCTCAGCTACATCGCCGAAGTCATGGGTCGCGTACTGCCACGGGTCAACAACTCCCTGCGCTCGGTACGATGATCGTGGAACGGCAACTGGACGCTTACTGCGAACACCTGCGCAGTGAGCGGCAAGTGTCGCCGCATACGCTGTACGCCTACCGCCGCGACCTCGATAAAGTGCTTGGCTGGTGCGTCAAACAGAACATCGGCAGCTGGGCCGCACTGGATATCCAGCGGCTGCGCAGCCTGATCGCCCGCTTGCATGCACAAGGCCAATCGTCCCGCAGCCTGGCACGGCTACTGTCGGCGGTGCGCGGGCTCTATCATTATCTGAACCGCGAAGGCCTGTGCGACCACGATCCGGCCAACGGCCTGGCACCGCCCAAAGGCGAGCGTCGTCTGCCGAAAACCCTCGACACCGACCGTGCGCTGCAACTGCTGGAAGGCGCGGTGGAGGATGATTTTCTGGCCCGTCGGGATCAGGCGATTCTGGAGTTGTTCTACTCCTCCGGCTTGCGCCTTTCCGAACTGACCGGGCTCAACCTCGATCAGCTGGACCTGGCTGACGGCATGGTCCAGGTCCTCGGTAAAGGCAGCAAGACCCGGCTGTTGCCAGTGGGTAAAAAGGCTCGCGAAGCACTGGAACTGTGGCTGCCGTTGCGGGCCATGACCAACCCGGCGGACGACGCAGTGTTTGTCAGCCAGCAAGGTCGGCGCCTCGGTCCTCGGGCGATTCAGGTGCGGGTCAAGGCCGCCGGCGAGCGCGAGCTGGGGCAGAACCTGCACCCGCACATGTTGCGACACTCTTTCGCCAGCCATTTGCTGGAGTCCTCTCAGGACTTGCGCGCCGTGCAAGAGCTACTCGGCCACTCAGACATCAAGACCACCCAAATCTACACCCATCTGGACTTCCAGCACCTGGCGACGGTCTACGACAGCGCCCATCCACGGGCCAAACGCATTAAAGGCGATGATTCATGACCATCCAACTGATCACCTTCGACCTCGACGACACCCTGTGGGACACCGCCCCGGTAATCGCCAGCGCCGAAGCCATATTGCGTGAATGGCTGACCGAGCATGCGCCGAACCTGGGCGCGGTGCCGGTGGAGCATTTGTGGTCGATTCGCGAGCGGGTGTTGAGCAACGAGCCGAACCTCAAGCACCGAATCAGTGCGCTGCGTCGGCGGGTGCTTTTTCATGCTCTGGAAGAGGCTGGTTACGACCATGGTCAAGCCTCAGACCTGGCTGATCAAAGTTTTGAAGTGTTTCTGCATGCCCGGCATCAATTGGAAGTTTTCCCCGAAGTCGAGCCGACGCTGGAGACACTCGCCAAGCACTACGCCCTCGGTGTAGTGACCAACGGCAACGCCGATGTGCGCCGACTGGGCCTGGCGGATTACTTCAGGTTTGCCCTGTGCGCCGAAGACATCGGCATCGCCAAACCGGATGCGCGACTGTTTCATGAAGCGTTGCAACGGGGCGGCGCGACCGCCGAAACCGCGGTGCATATCGGCGATCATCCTGGCGATGACATTGCCGGAGCACAGCAGGCGGGGTTGCGAGCGATCTGGTTTAACCCGGCGGGCAAAGTGTGGGAAGCCGAGAAGGCGCCGGATGCCGAGATTCGCAGTTTGACCGAGTTGCCTGCACTGCTCGCCCGCTGGAACTCAGTCGATATTTGAGGTGCTGCGATCTTTTGATTTTCACCCATGAAAAAGCCCGCAGCGACGGCGGGCTTTTTTCAGCAAGCAGGAAGCAGGCGCTTAGATAGGCCGGCTGCCGTACTTGTTATCAGGCTTCTTGGGAGGATCGGCGACCACATTGGCCTCCACTTCCTGCACCTTGCCGCCCCGTGCCAGAAACTCTTCCATGGCCTTGGCCAGGGCATCGCGTTCCTTGTTCTTGGCTTCAACGCTCGGCAGCTCATCGACCGATACCGCTGCCTTGGCTTTGCCTTTGGCAGTCGGAACGGGCACATCACCGCCGTCGTCTTCAGCGACGTCTTCAGCCGCCGCTTCCAGGCCTTCTTCGGTTTCGTCGTCGTCGCCTACTTCGAGGTCGTCGTTTTCCAGATCATCGTCGCTCATGTTCTACCTCATGACTTGCGAAAAGCAGATTAGTTATAGCCCAGCTTTGCCTTCTGTCGAAGGCCGCCGGAAAAAATTCAACCACCGCTGGTGACCAGCGGTTTATTCCCCTTCACCGTGCACGGTGGCGAGGACTTTACGGGCACCGCCATGATCACGGTGCTCGCCCAGATAAACGCCTTGCCAGGTTCCCAACGCCAGTCGGCCTGCCGAGATCGGCAAACTGAGCTGACAGCCAAGTACGCTGGCCTTGAAGTGCGCCGGGAGGTCGTCCTGGCCTTCGTCGTTATGCTCATAGTCGTCCGTTCCTTGTGGGATCAGACGATTGAAAAATCGTTCGAAGTCGCGACGTACCGCCGGATCGGCGTTCTCGTTGATGGTCAACGACGCCGAGGTATGCTGTAGCCACAAATGCAACAGACCGACCCGACACGCCTTGAGTTCAGGCAAGCCGGCGAGTAACTCGTCCGTTACCAGATGAAAGCCCCGGGGCCGTGCCCGCAGGGTAATCAGAGTCTGTTGCCACATACAGTTCTCCGCACGTTCGGGGCGCATTCTAGCGCGCTCTGGGAAAAAACAAAGGCCCTAATATTCCTTCAATCGTGTAAGCCATTGGCCGCAGAAAAACACCCGTTGTAAACGCCCCTGAACGTGTATGAAAAAACCTTTCAGCCTTTCCTTCACTGACAAAATCAAGACAAAAAAATACCCGGCAAGCCGGGCATTTTTTATAGGCGTGCTTACAAGTTGTAGCCGCGTTCGTTGTGCAGCGCCAGATCGATGCCGACTGCTTCTTCTTCCTCGGTGATGCGCAGACCCATGACAGCGTCCAGCACCTTGAGGATGATGAAGGTGACGATCGCGGTGTAGATCACCGTGAAGCCCACGCCTTTGCACTGAATCCAGACTTGAGCCGCGATGTCGGTGACGGTGCCGAAACCACCCAGGGACGGTGCAGCGAACACACCCGTCAGGATCGCGCCGAGGATACCGCCGATACCGTGCACGCCAAAAGCGTCGAGGGAGTCGTCGTAACCCATTTTGCGTTTCAGAGTCGTGGCGCAGAAGAAGCACACCACGCCCGCTGCCAGACCGATGATCATCGAGCCCATCGGGCCAACGGTACCCGCCGCCGGAGTGATCGCAACCAGACCGGCCACCACGCCCGAAGCGATACCCAGTGCGCTCGGTTTACCGTGGGTCAGCCACTCGGCAAACATCCAGCCCAAGGCTGCGGCGGCGGTAGCGATCTGAGTCACCAGCATGGCCATACCGGCTGTGCCGTTGGCTGCGGCAGCGGAACCGGCGTTGAAACCGAACCAGCCAACCCAGAGCATCGCGGCACCCATCAGGGTATAGCCGAGGTTGTGCGGAGCCATCGGGGTGGTTGGGAAGCCTTTACGCTTGCCCAGTACCAGACAGGCGATCAGCCCGGCCACACCGGCGTTGATGTGCACCACGGTGCCGCCTGCGAAGTCGAGCACGCCCCAGTCGCCCAACAGCGAACCCGGACCGCTCCAGACCATGTGCGCAATCGGCGCGTAAACCAGGGTGAACCAGATCCCCATGAACACCAGCATTGCGGAGAACTTCATCCGCTCGGCGAAAGCACCGACGATCAGCGCGGGGGTGATGATGGCGAAGGTCATCTGATAGGTGACAAACACCGCCTCGGGAAACAGCGCCGCGGGGCCGGTAATACTGGCAGGCGTGATGCCGGCGAGGAATGCCTTGGCGAAGCTGCCGACAAACGAATTGAGGTTGACGACGTTAGCTTCCATACCCGTTGTGTCAAACGCCATGCTGTAGCCGTAAAGGAACCACAGGATGGTGACCAGGCCGGTAATGGCGAAGCATTGCATCATCAACGAAAGAACGTTTTTGGAACGAACCATGCCGCCGTAGAACAGCGCGAGGCCGGGGATGGTCATGAACAGCACAAGGGCTGTCGAGGTCATCATCCAGGCGGTATCGCCGGAATTGAGGACTGGAGGCGCCACCGGATCTGCCGCCATGGCCAGGCCAGGCATTACGATGGACAACAGGGCTCCTAGCCCTGCGAATTTACGCAGAGTCATTTTGTTTTCTCCTGGGGCGTTGGGTTTGTGGCGGCTTAGATTGCGTCGGTATCGGTTTCGCCGGTACGGATGCGAATCGCCTGTTCCAGATTGACCACGAAGATCTTGCCGTCACCGATCTTGCCGGTGTTGGCGGCCTTGGTTATCGCCTCGATAACCCGGTCCAGATCCTTGTCGTCAATGGCGACATCGATCTTCACCTTAGGCAGAAAATCGACCACGTACTCCGCGCCGCGATACAGCTCGGTGTGACCCTTCTGCCGACCGAAGCCTTTGACCTCAGTAACGGTAATGCCCTGCACGCCGATCTCGGACAGCGACTCGCGCACGTCGTCCAGTTTGAACGGCTTGATGATGGCAGTGACTAGCTTCATGAAAACTCTCTCCCGAATTGGTGGACTTGCCCCAGGAAAACAAACCCGACTCAAGTCTAAGCGCAGTGCCTGGCTTTGTAACGCATCGTCGGCTTTACCTGCCCGTCCGACGCCAGCTAACCACTCCGCACGAAACTTCCCCCGTTCCGCTTGGCGCACTGCATTCGTCACAGCGACTGCATCAGTGCATGGGTCACCAGCGACTAAGCAGAAAGCTTGCCATCTATCCAAAAGCCATTGATTTCAAGCCCTTGGCCGCTAACGCAGGCCTCTCCAGCCGATTGACGCCACGGTTACGCACAACAACAGTGCGTGGCTGTCCACTCGCATGCGCGAAAAGCGTGCATCCCAGCCTTCGAGATTGACTATAGACACTGCGTGGTACACTGCCCGCCATTGTTGACAGGACATTTCCCATGCTCGCGCCCAAAGACTTCCTCGACGCCCTGAGCGGCACCGCCTCCCGCCTCTTCAGCGGCGACACCCCACTGCCGAAAAGCGAAATCGAAAGCCAGTTCAAGGCCCTGCTTCAGAGCGGCTTCAGCAAGCTGGACCTGGTAAGCCGTGAAGAATTCGACAGCCAGATGGTCGTACTGGCCCGGACCCGCGCCCGGTTGGAGAGCCTGGAGGCGAAAGTGGCGGAGCTGGAAGCGAAGCTCAATCCACCTGCTGACACCGAGTAACCTGGTCGTTCCCATGCTCTGCGTGGGAATGCCGCCAGGGACGCTCCAGATGTGACGCAGAGCGTCACGGGGTGGTTCCCACGCAGAGCGTGGGAACCATCGTTCAAGCATGCTTCGCGGACGCTGCAGTCTTTTTAAGTACCCGAAGCTCAACCACGCTCGATTTCGGCCCTGCGCTGATCGTAGGTCGATTGCAGTTTTAACCAGAATCCGGGCGTGGTTTTCAGGTAGCGCGATAGCTTCTTTGTGAGCTCAGGACTAATACCTCTCTCCTGCATGAAAAGGGCACTCACTTCACCCGTGCCTTCATTCAACACGCTAGCCAGACCAGTCGCCGTAATGCCCAGAGGCTCTAGAAACTCCTTTTCAAGGATTTCGCCAGGATGAATCGGCCGCATTCCAGAATTGCTCATCTCCCCTCCTTAGGGCTTGATCAGCTGTGATCATAAGCATCCCCCCCGATCCGACAAGAGCGTCCGAACTCTTTCACCGAAGTCCTTCATCTATCCAGGCCCGGTCCTACAAAGAAATCTAGCTCCTCGGTTGATTACGCCCAAATACCAGCCGCGACGTAACCTTTGTAGCAGCTGCCGAAGGCTGCGTTCGACTGCGCAGCAGTCGTAAATCCAAGTTGTACGGTCTGCCTGATCCACCGCGTGATCTGATTTTACGACTGCTGCGCAGCCGTACGCCGGCTCCGCCAGCTGCTACGGATCGTGTTATGGCTTAACTGGCTGGAATCAACTCACCGGCCCCAGCAACATCCTGCGAAAGTTTGGCGGCTCTTCTGCCACGTTAAAGCGCCCCTCTCCTACTACGCTTTAAAAAAGCCGCAGGAAGCGGTTCCCCGTCAGCTCAAGGAACGACCATGTCCCTCTCCATCGTCCACAGCCGCGCCCAGATTGGCGTGGATGCGCCCGCCGTCACCGTAGAAGTGCATCTGGCCAACGGCTTGCCGTCGCTGACCATGGTCGGGCTGCCCGAGGCGGCGGTGAAGGAAAGCAAGGATCGGGTGCGTAGCGCGATCATCAATTCGGGGCTGCAATTTCCAGCGCGGCGCATCACCTTGAATCTCGCTCCCGCCGATTTGCCGAAGGATGGCGGGCGTTTCGATCTGGCGATTGCCTTGGGGATTCTGTCGGCCAGTGTGCAAGTGCCGACGTTGACGCTGGATGACGTGGAGTGCCTGGGAGAGCTGGCACTGTCGGGAGCAGTGCGGGCGGTTCGTGGGGTGTTGCCGGCGGCGTTGGCGGCACGCAAGGCCGGGCGCACGCTGGTAGTCCCGCGAGCGAACGCTGAAGAAGCCTGCCTGGCGTCGGGGTTGAAGGTGATTGCGGTGGATCATCTGCTTCAAGCGGTCGCGCATTTCAATGGTCACACGCCCATCGAACCCTACGCTTCCAACGGTTTGCTCTACGCCAGCAAACCCTATCCCGACTTGAATGAAGTTCAGGGACAACTGGCGGCCAAGCGAGCCTTGCTGATTGCAGCGGCGGGGGCTCATAACCTGCTGTTCAGCGGTCCGCCGGGGACGGGGAAAACGTTGTTGGCGAGTCGTCTGCCGGGGTTGTTACCGCCATTGGCCGAGAGCGAAGCACTGGAAGTCGCGGCGATTCAATCGGTCGCCAGTTGTGTGCCGTTGAGTCATTGGCCACAGCGTCCCTTCCGACAGCCCCACCACTCCGCTTCAGGCCCCGCACTGGTGGGCGGCGGTTCGAAACCGCAACCCGGTGAAATCACTCTCGCCCACCATGGCGTGCTGTTCCTCGATGAACTCCCGGAATTTGATCGCAAGGTCTTGGAGGTATTGAGAGAGCCACTGGAATCCGGCCACATCGTGATTTCCCGCGCCAAGGACCGCGTACGCTTTCCGGCGCGCTTTCAACTGGTCGCAGCGATGAACCCCTGCCCCTGTGGATATCTTGGCGAGCCAAGTGGTCGTTGTTCCTGCACGCCGGACATGGTGCAGCGCTATCGCAACAAACTGTCGGGGCCGCTGCTGGACCGCATCGATCTGCACCTGACGGTTGCTCGTGAGGCCACGGCGTTGAATCCTGCGTTGAAACCCGGCGACGATACAGCCACCGCCGCCGAGTTGGTTGCTGATGCAAGAGAGCGGCAACACAAACGCCAGGGTTGCGCCAATGCCTTCCTCGACCTGCCAGGCCTACGCCGGCACTGTAAATTATCCACAGCCGATGAAAACTGGCTGGAATCCGCCTGCGAGCGTTTAACGCTGTCGTTGCGAGCGGCCCATCGACTGCTCAAGGTCGCGCGCACGCTGGCGGACCTTGAACAAGCCGACGGGATCAGACGCGAACACTTGGCCGAAGCGCTGCAATATCGGCCAACAACGCTCTAGTCCGTGTCACCCCTTGGTCAGATCAACCAACGGCGTCTGCCGCACTTCAGTCTCGCGCCCGCCCTGAATCTCGCTCACCCGTTTCAACGCCTTATCCACAGCCGCCTTATCCGCCAACAAGCTGTAGCTGATACGGAACTGCTTCTGTTCCTTCGGCGCAATTGTCGGCACCAGGTTCAGTGGCCGCTGATACCGGCGGTTATAGGAAAAGCTCGTTCCCGGCTCCAGCCCCGTAACATAGCCCTGGCCCTGGGTATCGGTGTTTTTCCACAGGGAGAACACCGGCAGTGTTTGAGTGTTGAACCCGACCGAGACACCCAGGCTGCCGGCCTTGTCATGCAGCACGGTCAACGTATCGCCCTTGGCATCGGCATACGGCACCACGTTGTAAACCGTTTCGTCGTAGTCCTTGGTCGGTGCGCGGTAGGTTTGCCAGTCCGGCAAATCGCCCTTGGCTTTGTCGTTGAACGGCGACACCTGCTTCACCGGAGCGGCGAAACGGGCGCCCTGTTCCAGGAACGGAGTGCTGAAGTTGCTGTGATACAGCGCCTGGTATTCCTTCGGATAATCACCATTGTTGGTCAGGGTGTCGTTGAGGGTGAACACTACGCTGCCGGGCTCGGTAACCAGTTCGGTCGCGACGGAGAAGTCGACTTTCTTGAATGCCTGCTCTTTCAGTTCACCGCGCAGGCTGATGGCGTATGGCGGTTTTTCATCAATGTGCAGGGTGACTTTGTTGGCCGGGATGTTGGCGGCGCGACCGTGCAGGGTCAGCAGCTCGCCATTGTCCATGCCGGGATGGCCGACCCATTCGTAGCCGCAGCGGGTGACCAGTTCATTGAAACCTTCCAGCCAGCCCAGGCCACCGCGGCCGTTGAGTTCGATGAAGGACGGGTTGACCACTTCCTTGACCGGCGAATCCCAGCCCATGCGCACATTGCCGACCGAAGCTTGCAGCACGTTCATGCCGCGAGTCGGCACCACCGAGAGTTTCATCGCGCCGTTATCGATGTCGACAATGCTGACGCCCTCCTGCCGACCGCCATGCAAGGTGCGCAGGGTCACGGAGAAGGGCTTGTCGGTTTTCACGCCGAGTTGCTGGCTGGTGATCTGCCAGTTCTGGGCGGCTTTGTCGGTATCGAGCAGGACGTAATCCCAGGCCATGGCGTGGGAAGCAGCGGACAGTGCGCTGAGGGCAACGAAGAGTTTGAGCGGGGTCATGGCAGCAGCCTTTCTTGGAGTTGTGCCATTTTTATAAACTTGAAGAAACGTTTCAGCAAGCATAAAAATCAAGATCACGACGGCAAATGCCAAATGATCGTCGATACGGGGCTTGTGGATAACGCGGAGAATCGAGTTGATGCCATCGCGAGCCTGCTCGCGATGGCTGTTTCGGAGGTGCCTCAGCGGAACCGATCAACCTCTTGCCGCAAGTCCGCCGCGAGCTTCTCCAGCTCTTTGGCAGTCACTGCCAGGTTCGACACCACTTCCCGCTGCTCACTGTTCGCCAAGGCAATGCTTTGCAGGTTGCTGCTGAGCAAGGTCGCGGTGCTGCTTTGCTCCTGGGTCGCGGTGGTGATGGCGGCGAATTGCTGACCGGCCGAGCGGCTTTGCTCATCGATCCGCGCCAGGGCTGAGGCGACGTTGGCGTTGCGCGACAAGCCTTCCTGCATTAGCACGTTACCCTGCTCCATGGTGCTGATCGCGTTGCCGGTTTCCTGCTGGATACTCTGGATCATCCCGGAAATTTCGTCAGTGGCCTGGCGAGTACGTGAGGCGAGGTTACGCACCTCATCGGCCACCACCGCAAACCCACGACCTTGTTCACCGGCACGGGCGGCTTCGATGGCAGCGTTGAGCGCCAGCAAATTGGTTTGCTCGGCGATCGCGGTGATCACCCCGACGATGCCGCCGATTTCCTGGGAGCGCTGACCCAAGGTGTTGATTACCGTCGCGGTGCTGTTCAGCGCACCGGCGATTTGCTCCAGGGATGAGGACGCTTCGTCCATCGACGTACGACCGATCTGGGTTTGCTGTGCGTTTTCCTGCGCCAGGCGCTGGGTGTTGCCCATGTTGTCGGCGATGTTCAGCGAGGTGGCGCTGAATTCTTCCACGGCGCCGGCCATGCTGGTGATTTCGCCGGACTGCTGCTCCATCCCTTCATAGGCACCGCCAGACAGACCGGACAACGCCTGGGCGCGGCTGTTGACCTCTTCCGAGGCTCTACGAATGTGCTCGACCATGGTCGACAAGGCCTGGCTCATCTGGTTGAAAGCGCGGGCCAACTGACCGATTTCGTCGTTGCTCGACACGTTCAGGCGCACGCTCAAATCACCGGCACCCAAGGCTTCGGCCTGACGCACCAGATCCCCCAGCGGCGCCAGTTTGCTGCGCAACAACCAGACCGCCGAACCCACCGCCAGCAACATTGCCAACAGGCTGCCGATGGCCAGACGAATGCCGACGCTCCAGGTCACCGCGCGGATTTCCGCTTTCGGCATGCTCGCCACCACCGACCATGGGCCGCCTTCGAACGGTACGGCAATGCTGTAGAAGTCTTGCGACTTGTCGCTCCAGAAATCGCCCTTGCCCGGTGTCTTGGCCAGACCGACGATGGCCGGTGCTGCCACGTCCAACGCTTGCACACCGGCGATCGGCACCAGCCATTTGTTCTGCTCATCGAGCAACGCCAGGGAGCCGGTCTGGCCGATGCGGAAGCGCTTGAGGTTTTCGAACTGGGCGTTCTGTGCGTCGGTGTAATCGAATCCTACGAACAGCACGGCAATCACCTTACCGCCGCCGTCGCGTACGGGGGTGTACTGAGTCATGTAGGACCGTTCGAAGAGCAAGGCGCGACCGACGTAGCTCTGCCCGGCCATCAAGCGCGCATAAGCCGGGTGAGCGTGATCCAGCAATGTGCCGATGGCCCGGGTGCCGTCCTGTTTGCTCAGGGACGTGCTGACCCGGATGAAGTCTTCGCCACTGCGCACGAACAGCGTCGCAACGCCGGCAGTCATTTGCTTGAACTCATCCACTTCCTTGAAGTTGTTGTTCAACACTTCGCCACCCAGGTGCAGGCCCGGGGTCTGCACGCCCGCCACGGTCACCGGCTCATCCGGATGCACGCTCAAACCGGCGCTGAAGCGCTTCTCGAACAGGCCGCTGAGGCGCTGGGTACTCTCACGCAACGTGCCGTGGAACGTGCTCAGCTGATCGGCCAGCAGCCGCGCCTCGCTGGCCAGGTGCTCTTCGCGGGTGGCGAGGTTGGCGGCGTCCAGCGAGCGCAGGGCAAACACGGTGCTGCCGCTGATGACAATCGCCAGTATCACGGCAAGCGCAAGACCCAGCTGTGAGGCAATCCGAGCACGAGGTTGAGACATGACAGCTCCTGACCCAGTGGGCCGGATCATCCTGATCCCGTCGCACTCGGCTAAATTTCTGATAGAGGGGAAAACGTGGAGCCTGGTACGAAGGTTCCATCAGCAGATTTTCGGCGGCAAAGCCGAATACTTGAGTGATTAACGGGGATATGGCTCAAGGCTGCCATTGCAGCGGCTCCATCGATTCAACCCAGGCGTTCGACATCCGGTAATTCCATGGCCCGGACTTCGCCTTGCAGGAAATCGCTGAGCCGGCGCAAACGTTCACCTCCCGGGCGGGTTTTCGGCCAGACCAGGTAATAATTCTCACCACTGGCGACGGCCGTCGGCCACGGCAAACTCAGACGTCCCTGCGCGACATCCTCCGCCACCATCAGCAAATCACCCATGGACACGCCGTAGCCACGGGCGGCAGCGATCATGCCCAGTTCCAGGGTGTCGAACACCTGCCCGCCCTTGAGCGAGACCTGATCGCTCAGGCCCATGCGCTCCAGCCAGTTGCGCCAGTCACGGCGGTCCGGCGTCGGGTGCAGCAGTTCGGTGCTGGCCAGGCGCGCAACGTCCCACGGTTGATCCTTCAGCAGATTCGGCGCGCCCACCGGAATCAACTCTTCGGGGAACAGCAAAGTCGTCTCCCAGTCCGGTGGAAAATGTCCGTTGCTGAGGATGACGGCGCAGTCGAAGGGTTCGTGGTTGAAGTCCACCGTATCGACGTCCATCCAGGCGCTGGTCAATTGCACCTCGTTCCCCGGTCGCAGGTGGCGAAAGCGACTGAGCCGCGCCAACAGCCAACGCATGGTCAGGGTCGACGGGGCTTTCATGCGCAAGATGTCGTCCTCGGCGCGCAAGGTGTTGCAGGCCCGCTCAAGGGCGGTGAAGCCTTCGCGAATGCCCGGCAGGATCAGCCGCGCCGATTCGGTCAGTTGCAGGTTGCGCCCGCTGCGATGAAACAGCCGACAGGCGAAATGCTCTTCGAGCGTACGAATGTGCCGGCTGACCGCACTTTGTGTGATCGACAACTCTTCGGCGGCGCGGGTAAACGAACTATGCCGCGCCGCCGCTTCGAATGCTCGAAGGGCATACAAGGGAGGGAGACGACGAGACATTGGGAAACCTCCTATAGCGCGGTTGCCTCAACTTATCAGAAAGTCCCGAGCATGAGTTTTAATCATGCCACCCATCCTTTTTATCCCTTTGTGGAATCCCCGCAGAGCGCCGAGAATCGACGCTTCCTGTTCTCTCTGACAATCGAGCGTGATGATCATGCAGCATCCAGCGCGTATTGAACTCTGGGCCATCCTGCGGCTGGCGGGGCCGTTGATTGCCTCGCAGTTGGCGCACATGTTGATGGTCCTCACCGACACCTTGATGATGGCGCGCCTGAGTCCCGAGGCGCTGGCCGGCGGCGGTCTGGGCGCGGCGACGTATTCGTTCGTGTCGATCTTCTGCATCGGCGTGATCGCGGCGGTCGGCACCCTGGTGGCGATCCGTCAGGGCGCGGGCGACATCATCGGCGCAGCGCGGCTGACCCAGGCCGGTTTGTGGCTGGCCTGGTTGATGGCGCTGGTGGCGGGTCTGCTGCTGTGGAACCTCAAACCGGTGTTGCTGCTGTTCGGCCAGACCGCAACCAACGTCCAGGCCGCCGGCCAGTTTCTGTTGATCCTGCCGTTCGCCCTGCCCGGCTACCTGAGTTTCATGGCACTGCGCGGCTTCACCAGCGCGATCGGCCGGGCGACGCCGGTGATGGTCATCAGCCTCGGCGGCACCGTGGCCAACTTCCTGCTCAACTATGCGTTGATCACCGGCATGTTCGGCCTGCCGAAAATGGGCCTGATGGGCATCGGTCTGGTCACAGCGATCGTGGCCAACCTGATGGCGCTGGCGCTCGCGCTGCACATTCGTCGGCACCCGGCCTATGACGCTTATCCGTTGCGCCAGGGGCTGTCGCGGCCCAATCGTCAGTACTTGAAGGAGTTGTGGCGCCTGGGCCTGCCGATTGGCGGTACCTATGCAGTGGAAGTCGGCCTGTTTGCCTTCGCCGCGCTGTGCATGGGCACCATGGGCAGTACGCAACTGGCGGCGCACCAGATCGCCCTGCAAATCGTCTCAGTGGCGTTCATGGTGCCGGCGGGGCTTTCCTACGCGATCACCATGCGCATCGGCCAGCATTACGGCGCCGGGCAATTGCTGGATGCGCGGCTGGCCGGACGGGTCGGGATCGCCTTCGGGGCGGTGTCGATGCTGGGGTTTGCGATGGTCTTCTGGCTGCTGCCGAATCAGTTGATCGGCTTGTTCCTCGACCACAACGATCCGGCCTTTCGCCCGGTCATCGAACTGGCCGTGAGCTTGTTGGCGGTGGCGGCGTGGTTCGAGCTGTTCGACGGCACGCAAACCATTGCCATGGGCTGCATTCGCGGACTCAAGGATGCCAAGACCACGTTCCTGGTAGGTTTGGGCTGCTATTGGCTGATTGGTGCGCCGGCCGCTTGGTGGATGGCCTTCCATCTGAACTGGGGGCCGACGGGCGTCTGGTGGGGGTTGGCGCTGGGGCTGGCGTGTGCGGCGGTGAGCCTGACGCTGGCGTTTGAGTGGAAGATGACGCGGATGATTCGGCGCGAGCCATCGTCGCAGCCGAGCTTCCAAATCACCCAGCCTGATTAAACCCTGCAGGAGCGAGGCTGTGTGGCGAGGGAGCTTGCTCCCTGACCACAAAAGCATCCACCGTTGTTTGTGGTTAGCTTACGACTTCCAGTAAGGGCTGCTGACTACTGCCGAAGGTCAAATACTCAACCAATTCCGCCAACGGCAACGGCTTGCTGATCAGATACCCCTGCACCTGATCGCACCCAAACCCGCGCAACAAATCCAGCTGCTCCGGTGTTTCCACCCCTTCGGCAACCACTTCGAGGTTGAGGTTGTGCGCCAGGTTGATCATGGCGTGCACCAGTTTGCGATTCTCTTCCCGCTCTTCCATGCCGCCGACAAAGCTCTTGTCGACCTTCAACAAGGCGATCGGCAGGCTGTTCAGGTGCACGAACGATGAGAACCCGGTGCCGAAATCGTCCAGCGAGAAGCGCACACCGAGCCGCCCGAGGGCGTCCATGGTCTGCTTGACCAGGTCACTGCGACGCATCACCGCGGTTTCGGTCAGTTCGAACTCCAGCCATTGCGCCTCGACCCCACGCTCGGCAATCAGCCGGCTCAAGGTCGCCAGCAACTGGCTGTCCTGAAACTGCCGGAACGACAGGTTGATCGCCATATGCAACGCCGGCAACCCCCGTTCGCGCAACGCCTGCATGTCCCGCAGGGCTCGGGAAATCACCCAGTAACCCAGCGGCACGATCAAGCCGCTTTGCTCGGCCAGCGGCACGAACTCGCTGGGGGGCAGCAAACCGCGTTCGCCATGACGCCAGCGCACCAAAGCTTCGAGGCCGACGATCTGGCCGTCCGCAAGGTTCAGGCGTGGCTGGTAATGCAACTCCAGCTCATCGCGACGCAAGGCCCGGCGCAGCTCGCTTTCAAGGTCGGCGATGCTGCGGGCATTGCGATTGATCCGCTCGTTGAAGATGTGAAAGGTGCAGCCTTGAGTACTCTTGGCCTGCTGCATGGCGATGTGCGCATGCCACATCAGCGGGTCGGCGCCGGCCTGCGCCCGGGCGTGAGCAATGCCGAGACTGGAACCGATCAACAGGCTTTCGCCGTCGATCCAATAGGGTTCGGACAGCGCTTCGGTAATCCGTTCGGCCATCCATTCGGCACGCTGGGGGGCGCGGCGGGTGTCGATCAGCAGGGCGAATTCATCGCTACCCAGCCGCGCCAGTTGATCGCCGGCCTCCAGCTGGCTTTTCAGCCGCGAAACCACCTGCAGGATCAACCGGTCGCCGGCCTGATGCCCGAGGGCGTCATTGGCGTGTCGAAAATTGTCGAGGTCGAGGTGACCGAGGGCCAGACCACGTCCGTCGTTTTCCGCCAGCCGCGCCGCCAGCAAGGTCTGAAAACCCTGACGGTTGGCGATGCCGGTCAGCGGATCCTGCTCGGCCAGGCGCTGCAAGGTGTTTTCCAGCACCCCGCGCTCACGCACATGACGCAGACAGCGGCGCAACATGCCGGGATCCAGCAGGTTGCGCACCAGCCAGTCGCTCACACCGTCGGGCGGCGCCAGCGGCTCGTGTTCGAGCAGCAACACCGTCGGCAGGCTGCAACGGCCGGGTGCTGGCTGCAGAGCAGGAATCGTCAACAACACCGCGCTGCGGTTGTCATCGAACAGGTTGCTGACCGACTCCCAGCTCGGCGCGCTGAGCAGCACTGCCGAACTCCCCATTGGAGCCAGACACTCGCGCAACAACGCTGCCCACGCCGGCTCTTGGGCCAGTAGCAGCAAACGCAAGGGTTCGACAGGCGTAGACAAGCTAGCTCCCTAGACTCTGCAAAGATGTAGGCGGCGCGCATTATGCCGCTCGGGTAACCAATGACCCAATATCATCGGTTATCAAACACGACTTCGAGTCTTGAATACGTACATTAGACGCGAATTCATTGCGCATCCTGCGTGAAAGTATCAAAACCGGCAAATAGAGATCGCGTGTTGCGTCACAAGTCGGAGAGAGCAGCACAATTCTCTGAGCCTGTTAAAATGCCGGCCCATTTCGCTAACGACTCCCTGATTTCGTATGTCCCGACTCAATCCCCGGCAGCAAGAAGCCGTGAGCTACGTCGGCGGCCCTCTTTTGGTGCTCGCCGGCGCAGGCTCCGGCAAGACCAGCGTGATCACCCGCAAAATTGCGCATCTGATCCAGAGCTGCGGCATCCGTGCCCAGTACATCGTCGCCATGACCTTTACCAACAAGGCCGCGCGGGAGATGAAGGAACGGGTCGGCACGCTGCTCAAGGGCGGAGAAGGCCGCGGCCTGACGGTGTGCACCTTTCACAACCTGGGCCTGAACATCATCCGCAAGGAACATGTGCGGCTGGGCTATAAACCGGGCTTCTCGATCTTCGACGAGACCGACGTCAAAGCCCTGATGACCGACATCATGCAGAAGGAATACTCGGGCGACGACGGCGTCGACGAGATCAAGAACATGATCGGCGCCTGGAAAAACGACCTGATCCTGCCGCCCGAAGCCCTGGAAAACGCACGCAACCCCAAGGAACAGACCGCCGCCATCGTCTACACCCACTACCAGCGCACGCTCAAGGCGTTCAACGCGGTGGACTTCGACGACCTGATCCTGCTGCCGGTAAAACTGTTCCAGGAACACGACGACATCCTGGAAAAATGGCAGAACAAGGTCCGCTACCTGCTGGTGGACGAATACCAGGACACCAACGCCAGTCAGTATTTGCTGGTGAAACTGCTGATCGGCAAACGCAACCAGTTCACCGTGGTAGGCGACGACGACCAATCGATCTACGCCTGGCGCGGCGCCCGCCCGGAAAACCTGATGCTGCTCAAGGACGATTACCCGTCCCTGAAAGTGGTGATGCTGGAGCAGAACTACCGCTCCACCAGCCGCATCCTGCGCTGCGCCAACGTGCTGATTTCGAACAACCCGCACGAATTCGAAAAGCAGCTGTGGAGTGAAATGGGTCACGGCGACGAGATCCGCGTGATCCGCTGCCGCAACGAAGACGCCGAAGCCGAGCGCGTGGCCGTGGAAATCCTCAGCCTGCACTTGCGCACCGACCGGCCCTACAGCGATTTCGCGATTCTGTATCGCGGCAACTACCAGGCCAAGCTGATCGAGCTGAAGCTGCAGCATCACCAGGTGCCTTACCGACTGTCCGGCGGCAACAGCTTTTTCGGACGCCAGGAAGTGAAGGACCTGATGGCCTACTTCCGCCTGATCGTGAACCCGGACGACGACAACGCCTTCCTGCGGGTGATCAACGTCCCACGCCGGGAGATCGGTTCGACCACACTGGAGAAGCTGGGCAACTACGCCACCGAGCGAAAAATCTCGATGTACGCCGCCACCGACGAAATCGGCCTGGGCGAACACCTGGACAGCCGCTTCACCGATCGCCTGTCGCGCTTCAAGCGCTTCATGGACAAGGTCCGCGAGCAGTGCGCCGGCGAAGACCCGATCTCCGCCCTGCGCAGCATGGTCATGGACATCGACTACGAGAACTGGCTGCGCACCAACAGCTCCAGTGACAAGGCCGCCGATTACCGCATGGGTAACGTCTGGTTCCTGATCGAGGCACTGAAGAACACGCTGGAGAAAGACGAAGACGGCGAGATGACCGTCGAAGACGCCATCGGCAAACTCGTGCTGCGCGACATGCTGGAGCGTCAGCAGGAAGAGGAAGATGGCGCCGAAGGGGTGCAGATGATGACCTTGCACGCCTCCAAGGGCCTGGAATTCCCTTACGTGTTCATCATGGGCATGGAAGAGGAAATCCTCCCGCACCGCTCCAGCATCGAAGCCGACACCATCGAAGAGGAACGCCGCCTGGCCTACGTCGGGATTACCCGAGCGCGTCAGACGCTGGCTTTCACTTTCGCCGCCAAGCGTAAGCAATATGGCGAGATCATCGACTGCGCGCCCAGCCGCTTCCTCGATGAACTGCCGCCGGACGACCTGGCCTGGGAAGGCAACGACGACACCCCGACCGAAGTCAAAGCCGTTCGCGGCAACAGCGCGCTGGCAGATATACGCGCGATGTTAAAGCGCTAGAATTAGCCACTTTTATTTAGACCTTCGGCACAAAAGACGCCAACAGAGGACAGCTTCATGGAAGCACTGCACAAGAAAATTCGCGAAGAAGGCATCGTGCTTTCCGACCAGGTCCTGAAAGTCGACGCTTTTCTGAACCACCAGATCGACCCGGCCCTGATGAAGCTGATCGGCGACGAATTCGCCTCGCTGTTCAAGGATTCGGGCATTACCAAGATCGTCACCATCGAAGCCTCGGGTATCGCCCCGGCGATCATGACCGGCCTGAACCTCGGCGTACCGGTGATTTTCGCGCGCAAGCATCAGTCCCTGACCCTGACTGAAAACCTGCTGTCGGCGACGGTCTACTCGTTCACCAAGCAGACCGAAAGCACTGTGGCGATCTCCCCGCGTCACCTGACCAGCAGCGACCGCGTGCTGATCATCGACGACTTCCTGGCCAACGGTAAGGCTTCGCAAGCGCTGATCTCGATCATCAAACAGGCCGGCGCGACCGTGGCCGGTCTGGGCATCGTGATCGAGAAGTCGTTCCAGGGTGGCCGTGCGGAACTGGATGCCCAGGGTTATCGAGTGGAATCGTTGGCTCGGGTGCAGTCGCTGAAGGATGGCGTTGTAACCTTCATCGAATAAAGCCACTACACCGAATAACCAATGTGGGAGCGAGCAGGCTCGCCCCCACATTTGATTTCGACTGCCAGTTATTGCGCGGTGGCTTTGAGGCCAGTGAGCAACAACCGCTGAAACAAATCCTCTTTCAATCCTTCGGGTTTCGTCAGCTGCATCCGCTCCAGATGCTCGGGAAACTCCGCCGGCTCCGGCGCATCCAGCGCCGCCTTGCCCAATTCCAGAATCTCCGTGAGCTTGAACTTGCTCTTCAACCAGTTCAGCGCCCGCAATAAATCCCGCTCCTGCGTCGTGAAATCGCAGCCCAACGGATATTCCGGAAACAGATTCGAATGCCGGGCCTGAATGGCCTGTAAACGCTGCGGGCTGTTGTCGGCGAAACGCGGATCGAGGCGAAAATGCTTCGATAATTTGCCAGCGTTCTGCGCCTGTTCGATCAGCCCCGGCTGGAAGCGTGAGTCGCTGATGTTCAGCAACGCCTCGATCACCGCCGCGTCGGTCTTGCCCCGCAAATCGGCGATGCCGTACTCGGTGATGACGATGTCCCGCAGATGCCGTGGGATCGTGCAATGGCCGTATTCCCAGACGATGTTCGAACTGACCTCACCGCCCGACTCGCGCCAACTGCGCAGGAGCAGGATTGAGCGCGCGCCTTCCAGTGCATGACCCTGGGCCACGAAGTTGTATTGCCCGCCAACGCCGCTGAGTACCCGCCCGTCTTCAAGTTGATCCGCCACGCCCGCACCGAGCAACGTCATGGTGAACACAGTGTTGATGAAGCGCGCATCAAGGCGCTGCAAGCGTTTGAGCTCTTCCTGACCGTAGAGCTCGTTGATGTAACTGATGCGGGTCATGTTGAATTCGAGCCGTTTGCTCTGCGGCAACTCGCGCAAGCGCTCGTAGAAACTGCGCGGCCCGAGGAAAAACCCGCCATGTACCGAGATGCCATCGGTTTGCGCCGACTCATTCAGCGTCCCGGCGTTCGCCTGCTGCTGGGTCTGCACATCCGGGTAGACCTTGCGTCGCACGATCCCGGCGTCCGCCAGCACCAGCAAGCCGTTGACGAACATTTCGCTGCAACCATAAAGGCCCTTGGCAAACGGTTCGACGCCACCTTCGCGCTCGATCAACTGCGCCCACTGGCTGAGATTCAGATCCGCCAGCAACGCCTTGTAACCGTCACTGTCCGCCTGCCGCGCCAGTAACGCCGCCGTCAGGGCATCGCCCATGGCGCCGATGCCGACCTGCAAGGTGCCCCCATCGCGCACCAGCGTGCTGGCGTGCAGCCCGATGAAATGATCCTGGCAACCTACCGGCATGTTCGGTGTGGAGAACAACGTGGTGTTGTCCTTGGCGTCGATCAGCAGGTCGAAGGTGTCGATGCCGACTTCCGCGTCACCGGGCATGTACGGCAAATCGTTGTGCACCTGGCCCACCATCAGGATCGTCTCCCCCGCTGCCCGGCGCTTGGCGATCATCGGCAACAGGTCGAGGGTGATGTCCGGGTTGCAGCTCATACTCAAGCGATCGGGATGTTCGCTGTGGCTGGCGACCAGTTGCGCCACCAGATTCAAACCGGCGGCATTGATGTCCCGTGCGGCGTGGCTGTAATTGCTGCTGACGTAATCCTGCTGGGCCGGGGCGCTGTTCAGCAGGCTGCCCGGTTGCATGAAAAACTGATGAATGTGGATGTTGTTCGGCAGGCTGTCGCGATGCAGGTCGGCGAGGAAATCCAGTTCCGGGTAATCGCCGAACACCCGCTCGATGAAGGGTTCGAGGAAGCGCTTTTGCAAGCCATCACCCAAGGGCGGACGACCGAGACACAGGGCGGTGTAGACCGTCAGCTGCCGCTCGGGCAGTTGCGCAATGCGTTGATACAGCGCGTTGACGAAGTGGTTGGGTTTGCCCAGCCCCAGCGGCAGGCCCATATGGATATGCGCCGGCAACCGTGCCAGAACGTCATCGACCGCCTGCTCGATAGAACACAACTGCACCATCTGATCCTCCCGCCCAACCCATGAATTGGGTTGAACCGAGCTTGCCGGGTCTTTGCTGCAAAGAATAGCCTCAGGCAAATCGCAGGCACAAAAAAGCCGCTCGCAAGCGGCTTTTCGTTGAAAACAGGCTTATTTCAGGCCAGACATCTTCTGGATGGCGCCTTCAAGGTCTTTCAGTTCGCAGTCACTGCATGTGCCTTTTGGTGGCATCGCATTGAGCCCGCTCAACGCTACCTTCGCCAAGCCAGCAGCGGTGCCGCCTTCTTTATCGGCACGTTTTTTCCAGTCTGCGGCATCACCGATCTTCGGTGCGCCCAACAGGCCGGTGCCATGGCAAGCATTGCAGTGTTTGGCAATAATTTCGTCAGGAGTTTTCGACGCACCGCCGCCAACCGAAGCAGCGACTTCCATCCCCTTGCATTCTTTACCCTGCACACAGACTTGGCCGACTGGTTCAAGACGTTTAGCGATATCGTCGTTGGTCGCAGCTTGTGCGCTGACTGCCCAAAGGGCCAATACGGTTGCTGGTGCGGCCAGCATTTTCATAATTAGGTTCACGCGTACACCCTCAATGGTGGCTAGTCACGCCTGCGGCCACGGTTCGCAGGCGGGCGCAAGTATAGCGGTAAGCCCGCCACACTGAAACAACCCCAAAGTCGAAGGGGTCTTATCACAAGGCGGGAATACAGCATGGGCGTCTGTGCAATCCGGGCACGACGCCGTGCCTCTTAGAAATTCGCTGGAGTGGCTGCGCTGATTAGTCGCGCCGGGGCATCGAACGGATTCCGGAAACGGTGCGGCTTGGTACTTTCAAAGTAGTAGCTGTCGCCGGCCTCGAGCACAAATGTTTCGAGCCCTACCACCAGTTCCAGCCGACCCTCCACCAGGATCCCGGTTTCCTCGCCCTCGTGGGTGAGCATCTCCTCGCCGGTGTCGGCGCCTGGCGGGTAGATTTCGTTGAGGAACGCGATAGCCCGGCTCGGGTGAGCCCGACCGACGAGCTTCATGGTCACTGCGCCATCGGAAATATCGATCAGCTCGTGGGCCTTGTAGACGATCTGAGTCGGCTTTTCCTGCAGGATTTCTTCGGAAAAGAACTCGACCATGGACATGGGAATCCCGCCCAGTACCTTCCTCAGCGAACTGATCGAGGGGCTGACGCTGTTCTTCTCGATCATCGATATGGTGCTGTTGGTAACACCCGCGCGTTTGGCGAGCTCACGCTGGGAAAGACCTTTGAGCTTACGGATCGATTGCAGTCGTTCACCGACGTCCAATGCTGGAGCCTCCAGGGATTCAGGTTGCAAGAATATTGAGCGTTATCATGGCGACAGCGTTCAGTATTTACAACACTTGCGCCTGAATCCAGCCTGGCGAAGCGACTTTCGGTCGGGAGCGCTGTTTGTCAGGCCCCGGAATAGAGCAGCGGAACCCGACGCAGGTTGCAGAAGATCTGATAAGGAATCGTGTCGGCGGCTGTCGCGACATCACTGGCGAGGATATTTTTACCCCATAGCTCGACGGGCGAACCGAGGCCGGCTTGCGGCACGTCGGTCAGGTCGACGCAGAGCATGTCCATCGATACCCGCCCAAGCAATTGACTGCGCTGCCCGGCCACCAGCACCGGCGTGCCGCTCGGAGCCTGACGCGGATAACCATCGGCATACCCCATCGCCACCACACCCACACGCATCGGCTTGGGGGTGACGAATTTCGCGCCGTAACCAATCGGCTCGCCGGCCGGCAGTTCACGCACGCAAATCACCTTCGATTCCAGGGTCATCACCGGTTGCAGGCGAGACGCCACGGCATTGGCCTCTTCGAACGGCGTCGCGCCGTAGAGCATGATGCCCGGGCGCACCCAGTCGCTCGGAATCTGCGGCCAACCAAGCACCGCCGGCGAGTTACGCAGGCTGATTTCGGCCGCCAAACCCTTACGCGCCGCTTCGAATACCGCGACCTGATCGACGCTGGCGTGGCAGTGCAGTTCATCGGCACGGGCGAAGTGACTCATTAACACGATCTTCGCCACTTTGCCGCTGGCCAGCAGCCGTTGATAGGCGGCCTGGTAATCCGCTGGATGCAGGCCAACCCGATGCATGCCGGAGTCGAGCTTGAGCCACACCGTAATCGGTTTGCTCAGCGTGGCTTTTTCGATGGCTTCGAGTTGCCACAACGAATGCACCACACACCAGAAGTCATGCTCGACGATCAGCGCCAACTCATTGGCTTCGAAAAAACCTTCCAGCAGCAACACCGGCGCACGAATACCGGCGGCACGTAGCTCCAGGGCCTCTTCGATACACGCCACGGCAAAGCCGTCCGCCTCGGCTTCCAGCGCCTGGGCGCAACATACCGCGCCATGACCATAGGCATCGGCCTTGATCACCGCGAGGGCACGGGCACCCGTGACATCACGGGCAATCCGGTAGTTGTGGCGCAGGGCTTGGAGGTCGATCAGGGCACGGGCAGGACGCATGGCGGCAGACTTCTAGGCGATCATTGGAAAAAAACCGGCGCTGGCTGACAGCGTGAACCACCAACAGCGCCGGGAGAGGGATCTTTGTGACTTGATTTATGGCAGAGCGTTTATGGCAGCGCGGCAACGACCGACAGCTCGACCAGGATTTGCGGTTCGCACAGCTTCGATTCGACCGTGGCACGGGCCGGCGCGACGCCTTTTGGCAGCCACTGGTCCCACACCGAATTCATGCCTGCGAAGTGCGCGTCGATGTCTTTCAGGTAAATGGTCACCGACAGCAGACGGTTCTTGTCCGTCCCGGCCAGATCCAGCAAACGCTCGATATTGGCGAGGGCTTCACGGGTCTGCTGTTCAATCCCGGCACTCATGTCGTCGCCGACCTGTCCTGCCAGATACACAGTACCGTTATGGACAACGATCTGGCTCATGCGCTCATTGGTGAGCTGGCGCTGGATTGACATGTTTTGCAGGCTCCTTAAGTGTGTTGCCATAACGGGAAATATCGAGGCCTTCGGCGCTGATCTGCGGCGTTCTCTTGGCCATCAGGTCAGCCAGCAAACGACCGGACCCACAAGCCATGGTCCAGCCGAGCGTACCGTGGCCCGTGTTCAAGAACAGGTTTTTGAACGGTGTGGCACCGACAATCGGCGTGCCGTCCGGAGTGGTCGGACGCAGGCCGGTCCAGAAACTCGCTTCGGGCAGATTGCCGCCCTGAGGATAAAGGTCGTTGACGATCATCTCCAGGGTTTCGCGCCGGCGCGGGTTCAACGACAGGTCAAAACCGGCGATTTCAGCCATGCCGCCGACGCGGATGCGGTTGTCGAAGCGGGTGATCGCGACCTTGTAGGTCTCATCGAGAATGGTCGACGTCGGGGCCATCGCCGGGTTAGTGATCGGCACGGTCAGCGAGTAACCCTTGAGTGGGTACACCGGGGCCTTGATGCCCAGCGGCTTGAGCAACTGCGGCGAGTAACTGCCGAGGGCCAGCACGTAACGGTCGGCGGTTTCCAGCTTGCCATCGATCCACACACCGTTGATGCGATCACCGGCGAAGTCGAGGCGCTGGATGTCCTGGCCGAAACGGAACTCCACACCCAGTTTCACGGCCATTTCGGCCAGGCGGGTGGTGAATATCTGGCAGTCGCCGGTCTGGTCGTTCGGCAGGCGCAAGGCACCGGCGAGGATGTCGGTGACGCTGGCCAGGGCCGGTTCGACCCGGGCAATGCCGGCGCGGTCGAGCAGTTCGAACGGCACACCGGACTCTTTCAGCACGGCGATGTCTTTGGCGGCGCCATCGAGCTGCGCCTGGGTGCGGAATAGCTGGGTAGTCCCCAGGCTACGGCCTTCGTAGGCAATGCCGGTTTCGGCGCGCAATTCGTCGAGGCAGTCGCGGCTGTACTCGGACAGACGCACCATGCGCTCCTTGTTCACCGCGTAACGGCTGGCGGTGCAGTTGCGCAGCATCTGCGCCATCCACAGGTATTGGTCGATATTGGCAGTGGCCTTGATCGCCAATGGCGCGTGACGCTGCAACAGCCACTTGATGGCTTTGAGCGGCACGCCCGGTGCGGCCCACGGTGAGGCATAACCCGGCGAAACCTGCCCGGCGTTGGCGAAACTGGTTTCCATGGCCGGCGCTGGCTGACGGTCCACAACCGTCACTTCAAAGCCGGCTCGTGCCAGATAATAGGCACTGGCGGTACCGATGACGCCGCTACCCAAGACCAGAACGCGCATTTTCATATCCCTCATCGCGGCTTACCGCTGACGTTTATTGTGCAGACCGAAGATGTGGGCAGTTTAAAAAAGATTAGCCAGTGCTTTTCACTATATAAGTGCTTATATTTGGCGACAATTCTCGGCAAAAACCCTTTTCACGGAGGCGCATCCCCTATGCGGACCAACACTCAGACCAAACGTGAGCTGGACAAGATCGACCGCAACATCCTGCGGATCCTGCAAGCGGACGGGCGTATCTCCTTCACCGAACTGGGGGAAAAGGTCGGCCTCTCCACCACCCCCTGCACTGAACGGGTACGGCGCCTGGAGCGCGAAGGGATCATCATGGGCTACAACGCCCGGCTGAATCCGCAGCACTTGAAGGGTAGTCTGTTGGTGTTCGTCGAGATCAGTCTCGACTACAAATCCGGCGATACTTTCGAAGAGTTCCGACGCGCGGTGCTGAAACTGCCCCACGTACTTGAATGCCATTTGGTGTCAGGGGACTTCGATTACCTGGTGAAAGCGCGGATTTCCGAAATGGCCTCGTACCGCAAATTGCTGGGCGACATCCTGCTCAAGTTGCCGCATGTGCGCGAATCCAAGAGCTATATCGTGATGGAAGAAGTGAAAGAGAGTTTGAGTCTGCCGATTCCGGATTGAGCCCTACACCAACACCTGCCGGGTACTGGCCATGTATTCGTGGATCTGCTTCTCGACCCGCGGGTGAATCAGCTCCACCGGCCGCCGTCCATTGGGGCAAGGCAATGTCTTGGTGGTACCGAACAGACGGCAAATCAGCGGTCGCTCGTCATACACCGTGCAGCCGTTGGGCCCCAGATGGACGCAATTGAGTTCGTCCATCGCCGCGTCCTGCTCGGCCCGGGTCTTGCGCGGCAGGCGGGACATTTCTTCGGGCGAGGTAGTGACCGGCCCACAGCAATCATGGCAGCCGGGCACGCACTCGAAGGTGGGAATCTGCTGGCGCAGCGCGCGAATTTTCTGACTGTTGCAGCTCATCGAAGCGGTGACCCGAATGCGGAATAGACCGGGATTCTGACGCAAAAGCCCCAATCCAGACAGCGCCAACCGACCAATGTTGCCCGTATCCGAAGGGGCGGCTTATGCTCCGTCAACTTTTTCAAACACACGCATCAGGATGACGTCCATGAACGCCCCCGTTCAGCAACCTGCCCCTAACCACCGGCACGTCGCCTCTTATTACGCCGCCAGCAGCCTGCCGCAACCCGACCTTCCGGCGCTCACAGGTGAGCTGGTTGCAGACGTGTGCGTGGTGGGCGGCGGGTTCTCGGGGCTGAACACCGCGCTGGAACTGGCTGAACGAGGCTTGCGCGTGGTGCTCCTTGAAGCGCACAAGATCGGTTGGGGCGCCAGCGGACGTAATGGCGGGCAATTGATTCGCGGCGTCGGCCATGGCCTCGATCAGTTCGCCAACGTGATCGGTGCAGACGGCGTGCGTCAGATGAAACTGATGGGGCTGGAAGCGGTGGAAATCGTCCGACAGCGAATCGAGCGCTTTCAGATCCCTTGCGACCTGACCTGGGGCTACTGCGACCTCGCCAACAAGGCCCATGACCTGGAAGGCTTCGCTGAAGACGCCAGCGAGCTGCGCAGCCTCGGTTACCGTTACGAAACCCGTCTGCTGCAAGCCAACGAAATGCACAGCGTGGTGGGTTCCGATCGCTATGTCGGTGGTTTGATCGACATGGGCTCCGGGCATCTGCACCCACTGAACCTGGCACTGGGCGAAGCGGCCGCAGCCCGGCAATTGGGCGCCAAACTGTTTGAGCAATCGGCTGTAACCCGCATCGATTATGGCCGCGAGGTCAAGGTCCACACCGCCCGGGGCTCGGTCCGCGCCAAGACCCTGGTGCTGGGCTGCAACGCCTACCTCAACGATCTCAACCCGCAACTTGGCGGCAAGGTGCTGCCCGCCGGCAGTTACATCATCGCCACCGAACCCTTGAGTGAAGAGCAGGCTCACGCGCTGCTGCCGCAGAACATGGCGGTCTGCGATCAACGGGTAGCGCTGGATTATTACCGACTCTCGGCGGACCGCCGCCTGCTGTTCGGCGGCGCCTGCCATTATTCAGGACGCGATCCGAAAGACATCGCCGCATACATGCGTCCGAAGATGCTGGCGGTGTTCCCGCAACTGGCCGGGGTGAAAATCGACTATCAGTGGGGCGGGATGATCGGCATCGGGGCTAATCGCCTGCCGCAGATCGGCCGGCTCAAGGAGCAACCGAATGTGTATTACGCCCAGGCCTATTCTGGTCATGGCGTAAACGCCACGCACCTGGCAGGCAAGTTGTTGGCTGAGGCCATCAGCGGCCAGCACAGTGGTGGTTTCGATCTGTTTGCCAAGGTGCCGCACATTACCTTTCCAGGCGGCAAACATTTGCGCTCGCCGTTGTTGGCGTTGGGAATGCTTTGGCATCGTCTTAAAGAACTGGCCTGAACCCTTGCAGGAGCTGCCAAAGGCTGCACCTGCAAGGGATCGCGGTTCATCTCACAGATGCCAGAAAGGTTTAAGCCCCTCCTCCCGCGCCTGCTCCCGACTCAACCCGACATCCTTGAGTTGCTCCGGCGTCAGCTCCAACAACGCCTTACGCGTGTGCAGACGATGCCAGAACAGACCCCAGCGCCCCAGGCAGGACGGTGCATTGCGCATAATTGCCTCGCGCGCGCCGTTCTGTTGCCCTGCCGCCAGTTCCTGACTGTGTAACGTCAGCCGCACATCGCTCAAGCCGTTCATTTTCGTCGCTCCTGTTTACTTGGGTAGCCAGAGCTTTCATGATGCGCGGACGGCAAAAAGCATTACAGATTCAACAGAGCAGTATTAATTCCATACAGTTTTTCTGTTTCGGCCTCTGAATCGCTTATTTTTGCCCCATCTGTATTGGTTAACCGAATCACCCACATCGAGACTGCACCATGACCCTTTACGTCAACCTCGCCGAGTTGCTCGGCACACGTATCGAACAGGGCTTCTATCGCCCCGGTGACCGGCTACCCTCGGTGCGGGCGCTGAGTGTCGAGCACGGGGTCAGCCTGAGCACGGTGCAACAGGCCTATCGAGTGCTGGAAGACGTAGGCCTGGCGATGCCCAAACCCAAATCCGGCTATTTCGTACCGGTGAGCCGCGAACTGCCAGAGCTACCCGTGGTCGGCCGCCCAGCCCAACGACCGGTGGATATTTCACAGTGGGATCAGGTGCTGGAACTGATCCGCGCCGTGCCGCGCAAGGATGTCGTGCAGTTGGGCCGCGGTATGCCGGACATCACCTCGCCGACCATGAAACCGCTGCTGCGCAACCTCGCACGTATCAGCCGCCAGCAGGACATGCGAGGCCTGTATTACGACAACATCTGCGGCACCCTCGAACTGCGCGAACAAATCGCCCGCCTGATGCTCGATTCCGGCTGCCAATTGAGCGCCAACGATCTGGTGATCACTACCGGTTGCCACGAAGCGCTGTCGACCAGCATCCGCGCCATCTGCGGACCGGGTGACATCGTCGCAGTGGATTCGCCAAGCTTTCACGGCGCCATGCAGACCCTCAAGGGCCTGGGCATGAAAGCGCTGGAAATCCCCACCGACCCGCTCACCGGCATCAGCCTCGAAGCGTTGGAACTGGCGTTGGAGCAATGGCCGATCAAAGCCATACAGTTGACCCCCAACTGTAACAACCCGCTGGGCTACATCATGCCGGAGTCACGCAAACGTGCGCTGTTGAACCTCGCACAGCGTTTCGACGTGGCGATTATCGAGGACGATGTGTATGGCGAACTGGCCTACACCTACCCCCGCCCGCGCACGATCAAATCCTTCGACGAAGACGGCCGCGTCCTGCTCTGCAGTTCCTTTTCCAAGACCCTGGCACCGGGCCTGCGCATTGGCTGGGTCGCGCCGGGCCGGTATCTGGAGCGCGTGCTGCACATGAAGTACATCAGCACCGGCTCCACCGCGACGCAACCACAGATTGCGATTGCCGAATTTCTCAAGGCCGGGCACTTCGAACCACATTTGCGGCGGATGCGGATGCAATACCAGCGCAATCGCGACGCAATGATCGATTGGGTCACCCGTTATTTCCCGGCCGGCACCCGCGCCAGCCGTCCGCAAGGCAGCTTCATGCTGTGGGTTGAGCTGCCGGAGGGCTTCGACACCCTGAAACTCAATCGCGCACTGCATGATCAGGGCGTACAGATTGCCGTGGGCAGTATCTTTTCCGCCTCGGGCAAATACCGTAATTGCCTGCGGATGAACTACGCTGCCAAAACGACCCCGCAGATTGAAGAAGCTGTGCGCAAGGTCGGTGCGACAGCAATCAAACTGCTGGCGGAAACCGACTGACCTTTCTTCGGGATACGGCGTCCATATGCTATCCGCCACCATCCGGAATATGCGCCGTGAGAATCAGACAGCCCCTGCTTGCTCTGCTGTTACTCGCCTCGTTCCTGGGTGGCTGCACGACGCTCCACGTCCCTCGCGAACCGAGCCAGGCCCTGCCGGCGACCGACTCTGCTTTCGGCCGCTCGATCCAGGCCCAGGCCGCTCCCCACCAGGGTCAGTCGGGCTTCCGCTTGCTATCCGATAGCACCGAGGCCTTCACCGCCCGCGCCGAGCTGATTCGAAATGCCCAAAGCAGCCTCGATTTGCAGTATTACATCGTCCATGACGGCATCAGCACACGGATACTGATCAGCGAGCTGCTCAAAGCCGCCGACCGAGGCGTGCGGGTGCGGATTCTGCTCGACGACACCACCAGCGATGGCCTGGACCAGATCATCGCAACCCTCGCTGTCCATCCGAAGATTCAGATCCGCGTCTTCAACCCGCTGCACCTGGGCCGCAGCACCGTCGTGACGCGTACCATGGGCCGGCTGTTCAACCTGTCGCAGCAACATCGCCGCATGCACAACAAACTGTGGGTGGCGGACAATAGCGTGGCAATCGTTGGCGGGCGCAACTTGGGGGACGAGTACTTCGATGCCGAGCCCAACCGTAATTTCACCGACATCGACATGCTCAGCGTCGGCCCGGTTGCCGAGCAGCTGGGGCATAGCTTCGACGAGTATTGGAACAGTGCTCTGAGCAAGCCGATCGAGCAGTTTCTCTCGATCAGGCCGACACCCAAGGACCTGGAAAATACCCGGACGCGACTGGACGAATCCCTGGAGGAAACGCGCAAACAGAATCACGCGCTCTACCAACAGTTGATGACCTATACCACTCATCCTCGCCTGGAGACCTGGCGCCAGGAGCTGATCTGGGCCTGGAACCAGGCGCTGTGGGACGCACCAACCAAGGTGCTGGCCGACGGCGAGCCGGCTCCGTACTTGCAGCTGTCCACCCAGTTGGCACCCGAGCTCAATGGAGTCAGCAAGGAGTTGATCATGGTCTCGCCCTACATCGTACCCGCCCAACCGGGCCTGGTGTACCTGACCGGTCGCGCCGATGCCGGCGTGTCGATAAGTTTGCTGACCAATTCACTGGAAGCCACCGATGTGCCGGCCACGCACGGTGGTTACGCACCTTATCGCAAAGCCTTGCTGGAGCATGGCGTGCAGCTGTTCGAATTACGCCGCCAGCCCGGCGACAACGGAGGCAGCGGCAGTGGACCGAGCCTGTTTCACAGCGGGAGCAGTTCCTCCCGTAGCTCCGACTCCAGCCTGCACAGCAAGGCCATGATCTTCGACCGACAAAAAGCCTTCATCGGCTCATTCAATTTCGACCCGCGCTCGGTACTGTGGAACACCGAGGTCGGAGTACTGGTGGACAACCCACAGCTCGCCGGACGGGTGCGTGAATTGGCGCTGGAGGGTATGGCGCCCCCTCTCAGCTATCAGGTCCGACTGGAAAAGGGCCAGATGGTCTGGGCCACTGAAGATGACGACAAGCCGCACACACTGACCAAAGAACCGGGAAGTTGGTGGAAGCATTTCAATTCATGGCTCAGTAGCATGGTCGGCCTGGAGCGGATGCTGTAGCTTGAATTACCTGGAGCTATGCCGGCTGCACCACCCCAAACGCCCCCTGCCGCGATACCAGAATCACCAACCCCAACGCGCCCGCCGCCATCAGCAACGGCAAGGCGTGCCCGCTGACCCACTGGCTCCCGGCACCGGCCGCCAACGGCCCGATCAGGCAACCGATCCCCCACAGCTGCGCGATATGGGCATTGGCCCGCACCAGCGCATCGTCGCGGTAACGCTCACCGATCAGAATCAGCGACAAGGTGAACAGACCGCCGGCGCTGGCGCCAAACAACACCCACAGCGGCCAGATCAGCAACGTATCGATCAGCAATGGAATCGCCAGGCTCGACAGCAGCAAGAGCATTGCGCAGCCGGTAAACAATGTACGCCGCGACAAGCGATCAGCCAGCGCACCAATCGGCAATTGCAGCAAGGCATCCCCCACCACCACCGTACTGACCATCGCCAGGGCGATTTCCGTGGTGAAGCCCTGACGCAGGCAGTAGACCGGCAACAAGGTCAGGATCATCGCTTCGAACGCAGCAAACAGCGACACCGCCCAGGCAATTGCCGGCAGGCCACGGCAGAAGTTCAGCAAATCGTTGAGGGTCACGCTGCAGGCTTCACTGGTGGGTGCTCCGCTACGACCCAGCAGCAGGAACGGTGACGTCATCAGCAAACCGACGCCCACCCAGAAACCGTAATCGTGCTCGGTGCCCAACGCCCCCAACAGTAGCGGCCCGGCCAGCTGACTCAGCGCATAACTGCTGCCATACAGCGCTACCAATCGGCCGCGCCATTGCTCGACCACCAGTTGGTTGATCCAGCTTTCACCAAGGATGAAGACGAGTGTCAGGATCACCCCGATCATCAACCGCAGCACCAGCCAGATCGGGTAGCTCGGCCATAGCGCTAGCAAGCCGATGGACACCGCCCCGGCCCACAGGCACAGGCGCATCAGATTGGCCGTGCCAAGACGGGCCGCGAGATGGCTGGAGATCTTCGCCCCCAGCAACACGCCAATGGCCGGCATCGCCGCCATCACGCCAATCGCGAACGAGCCGTAACCCCAGCCTTCCAGGCGCAGCGACACTAACGGCATGCTGACGCCCAGGGCCAGGCCGACACTCAAGACAGACGCCAAGACGGCGAAATAAGTCGCCCAACGCATGTTCCACGCTCCTGTGGATTGTTATTTTTACTGGCCGCACAAAGTAAATGTGGGAGCGGGCTTGCTCGCGAAGAGGCCATCACATCCAACATCATCGTTGGCTGTTACGGCGCCTTCGCGAGCAAGCCCGCTCCCACAGGGGATCTGTGTCGCTCGGGAGCCCGATGTTCGATCGGGCTCCACACAGGCTTACAACTTGATCCAGGTCGCCTTCAGCTCGGTGTACTTGTCGAACGCATGCAGCGACTTGTCGCGACCGTTGCCGGACTGTTTGAAGCCACCGAACGGCGCAGTCATATCGCCGCCGTCGTACTGGTTGACCCACACACTGCCGGCGCGCAAAGCCTTGGCGGTGAGGTGAGCCTTCGAGATGTCCGTGGTCCATACCGCAGCCGCGAGGCCGTACGGCGTGTCGTTGGCAATCGCAACGGCTTCTTCGGCGGTATCGAAAGTGATCACCGACAACACCGGGCCAAAGATTTCTTCCTGGGCAATTTTCATCGCGTTGCTGACACCGTCGAAAATCGTCGGCTCGACGTAGGTGCCCCCGGTTTCCTGAAGAATACGCTTGCCACCAGCCACCAGTTTGGCGCCATCGGTGTGACCGGATTCGATGTAGGACAGCACGGTGTTCATCTGCTGGGTATCCACCAGCGCACCGACGTTGGTCGCCGGGTCCAGCGGATTGCCTGGCTTCCAGGCCTTGAGGGCTTCGATTACCAGCGGCAGGAATTTGTCTTTGATCGAACGCTCGACCAGCAAGCGCGAACCGGCGGTGCAGACTTCGCCCTGGTTGAAGGCAATAGCGCTGGCAGCCGACTCGGCGGCGGCTTGCAGGTCCGGCGCATCGGCGAACACGATGTTCGGGCTCTTGCCACCGGCTTCGAGCCAGACACGCTTCATGTTCGATTCGCCGGAGTAGATCAGCAGTTGCTTGGCGATCTTGGTCGAACCGGTGAACACCAAGGTGTCGACATCATTGTGCAAGGCCAGGGCCTTGCCGACGGTATGACCGTAACCCGGCAGCACGTTCAGCACACCTTTCGGGATGCCGGCTTCAACTGCCAGCGCTGCAATACGAATAGCCGTCAGCGGCGATTTTTCCGAAGGCTTGAGGATCACTGAGTTACCGGTGGACAGCGCCGGGCCGAGTTTCCAGCAGGCCATCATCAACGGGAAGTTCCACGGCACGATCGCGCCGACCACACCGACCGGCTCGCGAGTCACCAGCCCCAGCTGATCGTGCGGGGTGGCGGCGACTTCGTCGTAAAGCTTGTCGATGGCCTCACCACTCCAGCTCAGGGCTTGTGCCGCACCGGGAACGTCGATGTACAGGGAATCGCTGATCGGCTTGCCCATGTCCAGGGTTTCGAGCAGGGCCAGCTCTTCGGCGTGCTGTTTCAGCAGGCCGGCAAAACGAATCATGGTGGCTTTGCGCTTGGTCGGCGCCAGGCGCGACCAGGCGCCGGAATTGAACGTGGCGCGAGCGTTTTCCACGGCGCGCTGGGCGTCGGCGGCGTCACAGCTGGCAATCTTGCCCAGCAGACGGCCATCGACAGGGCTGATGCACTCGAACGTTTCACCGGAGACTGCATCGGTGTATTCGCCATTGATGTAGGCACGGCCTTCGATCTTCAGATCGCGAGCCCGTTGTTCCCAGTCGGCACGAGTCAGGGTGGTCATACGAGTGTCCTCCTCTTATTGAATACGAGCGCCCGCGCTCTTCGCGGGTGCTGTCAGGAATTCTGCCCGGCCAGCCTGCTTTTCGGCTCAAGGCAACCGTTACCCTAAACCAGCGACGGGTGAAGTTTCAATATATTTGACAAAGGACCGTTAAATGGCCTTGCGATGTTCATTTTAATAAACATAGACTTTCAACTTTCCAGTCAGTCGCGCCGCAATCACGTGGGAATACCAACATGAGCATTCAGGATATCGTCGATTTCAGTCAGGCCACCACCCAGCCCGATCGCTATCGGCCAGACCCGGCCAAAGTCCTCAAGGGCGACCCCGAACAAACGGTGTACAACCACTACAACAGCCCGTGCGGCCAGATGAGTGCAGGTGTCTGGGAAGGCGAAGTCGGTCAGTGGCGGGTGAACTACACCGAACACGAATACTGCGAAATCGTTCAGGGGGTGTCAGTGCTGCGCGATGACAACGGCGGCGCCAAGACCCTGCGCGTGGGCGATCGCTTCGTGATTCCGGCCGGTTTCAAAGGCACCTGGGAAGTGCTGGAGCCGTGCCGCAAGATTTATGTGGTGTTTGAACAGAAGGCTTGAGGGTTTGTGCCGCTTGAACCGACAGGCAACAAAAAAGGCCCGTATCTCGCGATACGGGCCTTTTTCGTAAGGAGGAAAAATCAATTACTTGATTTTGCCTTCTTTGTAGATCACGTGCTTACGAACAACCGGATCATATTTCTTGATCTCGATTTTGTCCGGAGTAGTGCGCTTGTTCTTGTCGGTAGTGTAGAAGTGACCAGTACCGGCGCTCGAAATCAAACGAATCAATTCACGCATGATTAGCTCCCTTAGATCTTGCCATCGCGACGGATTTCGGCCAGCACGACATCAATGCCACGCTTGTCGATGATACGCATGCCTTTGGCAGATACGCGCAGACGCACAAAACGTTTCTCGGACTCAACCCAGAAGCGGTGATGCTGCAGGTTCGGCAGGAAACGACGACGGGTTTTGTTGTTTGCGTGGGAAATGTTATTCCCAGTCACCGGACCCTTACCGGTAACTTGACAGACTCTCGACATGCCTCAGCCCTCTAAAACCACATGCCCAACCCGGCATGGGTTGGCCGCTTAATCTCTCAGTCATTTGGCGCCAGGCGCCGCGTTTCTTTAAGGGTCTTACCGGCTACACCTACAAACGAAGGAACCGGGCCCCTAGAAAAGAGCGCTGCTTTATACCAGAAAGACCAGAGAGCAACAACAACCGGTGTGAATTGAGTTGATAAAAACCCGTTTTTTCGGGCGCCGAGCGCCTTGGGCAAAGGCTAAGCCCGATAGCGACCGCTCGTCGCAGAGAATCGGCCAACGGGACAATTCAGGGTTTTTCTCAACCGTCACTCACCGAAAACAATCGCCCATACTCCCCTGAAAATGAAAAAGGGGATAGTCATTTGCAAAAGAGCCCACTAGGGTAGGCCTTTTCCAGACTGCACTTGCAGATGGGCCTTCATCTGTAAAGGAATCCAACCATGCGCCTCGCTGCCCTACCGCTGCTGCTCGCACCGCTTCTACTGAGCCCCCTGGCCCATGCAGCCGCCCTGAGCGTCTGCACCGAGGCCAGCCCGGAAGGGTTCGACGTGGTGCAATACAACTCGCTGACCACCACCAACGCCTCGGCCGACGTGCTGATGAACCGCCTGGTGGACTTCGACACGGCCAGCGGCAAAGTGGTCGCCAGCCTCGCGGACAGCTGGGAAGTCACGCCGGACGGCCTGACTTACGTTTTCAAATTGCACCCGCAGGTGAAATTTCACCACACCGAGTACTTCAGCCCGACGCGCGACCTGACCGCCGAAGACGTCAAGTTCAGCTTCGACCGCATGCTCGACCCGGCGAACCCGTGGCACAAAGTAGCCCAGAGTGGCTTCCCACACGCTCAATCGATGCAGTTACCGACACTGATCAAAAAGATCGACGCCCTGGACCCACTCACCATCCGCTTCACCCTCGATCACCCGGACTCGACGTTCCTGCCGACCCTGACCATGGGCTTCGCCTCGATCTATTCGGCCGAGTACGCCGAGCAACTGATGAAGGCCGGCACTCCGGAGAAGCTCAACAGCCAGCCGATCGGTAGCGGCCCGTTCATCTTCACGCGTTTCCAGAAAGATGCCTCGATTCGCTACAAGGCCAACCGCGACTACTTCCAGGGCAAGCCATCGGTGGACCCGTTGATCTTCGCGATCACCCCGGACGCCAACGTGCGCTTGCAGAAATTGCGCCGCAACGAGTGTCAGATCGCCCTGTCGCCGAAACCGCTGGACGTGCAGGCTGCGAAGCAGGAGCCGACCCTGAAGGTGGAAAAGACTGACGCCTTCATGACCGCATTCGTCGGCATCAACAGCCAACATCCGCCGCTGGACAAGCCGGAAGTGCGCCAGGCAATCAACCTGGCGTTCGACAAGGCCAATTACCTCAAAGCCGTATTCGAAGACACCGCCGAGCCTGCCAATGGGCCCTACCCACCCAACACCTGGAGCTATGCCAAAAACTTGCCGGGCTACCCGCATGATGTCGAGAAAGCCCGGGCATTAATGGCCAAGGCCGGGCTCAAGAACGGTTTTCAGACCACCATCTGGACCCGTCCTTCCGGCAGCCTGCTGAACCCCAACCCGAGCCTCGGTGCGCAATTGCTTCAGTCCGACCTGGCGGAAATCGGCATTCAAGCAGAGATCCGCGTGATCGAATGGGGCGAACTGATTCGCCGCGCCAAGGCCGGCGAGCATGACCTGCTGTTCATGGGCTGGGCCGGCGACAACGGTGACCCGGACAACTTCCTCACGCCGCAGTTTTCCTGCGCGGCGATCAAAGCCGGCACCAACTTCGCCCGTTACTGCAACCAGGATCTGGACAAGCTGATCAGCGCCGGCAAGACCACTGGCGAGCAAGGTGTACGCACCAAGCTCTACGAACAGGCCCAGGCGCAAATACAGCAACAGGCATTGTGGCTGCCACTGGCCCACCCCACGGCCTTCGCCCTGACGCGCAAAGACGTCGAGGGTTATCGCGTCAGCCCGTTTGGCCGGCAGGATTACTCCAAGGTCAACTTCAAGTAATCAGCGTCACCACAAAAGCCGTGGGAGCAGGCTCGCTCCCACAGTGACTCATCTAGCCTTTCCTCTTCACATCCACCCGTACTCGGCCATGGACAACGGATCGCCATCACCGACGATGAAATGATCGAGCACCCGCACATCGATCAGGTCCAGCGCTTCTTGCAGGCGCTTGGTCAGCATCCGGTCGGCTTGACTGGGATTGGAGTTACCCGACGGATGGTTGTGGCAGAGGATCAACGCTGCGGCGTTGTGGGCCAAAGCGCGTTTAACCACTTGTCTTGGATAGACACTGGTACTGTCGATGGAGCCGCGAAACAGCACTTCAAAGGTCAGCACTTGATGTTTTGAATCCAGAAACAGACAGCCGAATACCTCGTGAGGCTCGTGGCGCAGCATCGACTTCAGGTAATCACGAACCGCCTGCGGATTTTCCAGTGCCGATTTCTGGCGCGCACGTTCGGCTAAATGCCGCCTGCCCATTTCCTGTGCCGCTTGCAACTGAGCGAATTTCGCCGGCCCGAGCCCCAATTGCCTGCTGAACGCAGTTTGATCGGCTTCGAGCAGTGAACGCAGGCTGCCAAACTGACTCAACAGATGCCGTGCCAGATCTACTGCACTTTTACCCGATACACCGGTGCGTAAAAAAATCGCTAGCAACTCGGCGTCCGAAAGACTCGCCGAACCCAACTCAAGTAACCTCTCCCGCGGTCGCTCCGCCGCTGGCCAATCGCGAATGCTCATAACACCTCCATGTAAGTGGGCGCCGCTGTTCCGTAGCGGTCGCTGTGATATCGTAGCCCATCTTTTTTGCGGGCGATTTCACCCCTGGGGAGGGGGTATCGCCATGCAGTCATCAACGAAATGAAAGGCAGACCTATGCAGCGGCTGTATCGGAAACGCATCGTTCTGGGCGTCGGCGGCGGCATTGCTGCCTACAAGAGCGCCGAGCTGGTTCGCCGCCTGATCGACCAGGGCGCCGAAGTGCGCGTGGTCATGACCCGTGGCGGCAGCGAATTCATTACCCCGCTGACCATGCAGGCCCTGTCCGGGCACCCGGTCCACCTGGACCTGCTGGACCCGGCGGCCGAAGCCGCCATGGGTCACATCGAACTGGCCAAATGGGCCGACCTGGTATTGATCGCCCCCGCCACTGCGGACCTGATCGCTCGCCTGGCCCAAGGCATTGCCGACGACCTGCTGACCACGCTGGTGCTGGCCACCGACGCGGTAGTCGCCGTGGCGCCGGCGATGAATCAAGCCATGTGGCGCGACCCGGCGACCCAGGCCAACCTGCAAACCCTCGAAAGCCGCGACTTCAAAGTCTTCGGCCCGGCCTCCGGCAGCCAGGCCTGCGGCGACGTCGGCATGGGCCGCATGCTCGAAGCCACCGACCTCGCCCAGTGCGCGGCAGACTGCTTCCAGCGCCAAGCGCTGACCGGCAAACACGTGCTGATCACCGCCGGCCCGACCCAGGAAAACATCGACCCGGTGCGCTACATCACCAACCACAGCTCCGGCAAAATGGGCTTTGCCCTGGCCGAAGCCGCGGTAGAAGCCGGCGCCCGCGTGACCCTGATCACCGGCCCCGTGCACCTGCCGACCCCGGATCGCGTCACACGCATCGACGTGGTCAGCGCCCGGGACATGCTCGCCGCTTGTGAAGCCGCGATTCCTTGCGACCTGTTCATCGCCTCGGCAGCGGTCGCGGACTACCGTCCGGAAGTCGTGGCCCCACAGAAACTCAAGAAAGACCCTACAAGCGGCGACGGCTTGTTGCTACAGATGGTACGCAACCCAGACATTCTGGCCACCATCGCCACCCGTCCCGACCGTCCGTTCAGTGTCGGCTTTGCCGCCGAAACCGAACACCTGCTCGACTACGCTGCCCGCAAGTTGAAAGACAAGAACCTCGATCTGATCGTCGCCAACGACGTCGCCAACCCGAGTATTGGCTTCAACAGCGAAGAAAACGCCTGCAGCGTGATCGACCGTGAGCTGCACGCCACTATTTTTGCCCAGACCAGCAAAGGCAAGATTGCCCGCCAGCTGATCACTTTTATCGCCGAACGTCTGAACCAGGTTTAATTTACATGCACGCTTTGCAAGCCAAGATCCTCGACCCACGCATCGGCAGCGAATTTCCGCTGCCGCAGTACGCCACGCCCGGCTCCGCCGGCCTCGACCTGCGCGCCATGCTGGAAAAAGACACTGTCATCAAGCCGGGCGAGACCCTGCTGATCCCTACCGGCCTGTCGGTGTATATCGGCGATCCGGGCCTGGCGGCCTTGATTCTGCCGCGCTCCGGCCTGGGCCATAAGCACGGCATCGTGCTGGGCAACCTGGTCGGCCTGATCGACTCCGATTACCAGGGCCCGCTGATGGTGTCGTGCTGGAACCGTGGCCAGACCGATTTCAACATGGTCGTTGGCGAACGCCTCGCACAACTTGTTCTGGTACCAGTGGTTCAAGCGCACTTCGAAATGGTCGAAGAGTTTGTCGAAACCCAGCGCGGCACCGGCGGCTTCGGACATTCCGGCAGCCACTGATATGCCCCCTGTGGCGAGTGAGCTTGCTCGCGCTGGAAAGCGTAGCGGCCCCATGATTCTGGCAACAATTGCCGACTTTGTGAGTGCTGCACACTCAAGCGGGAGCAAGCTCCCTCGCCACAAATCACACAGACGTCATCTGGAAGGTTTACCACTGAAAATCAAGGCATTGATCGACCCAATACTCGTCGACATTGGTGGCATGGCCTTTTCGCACCACGAACTCTCTGCGGAAAACGCCGTCATACCCTTCAGTCCGAGCCAGCCGACGAGTTCTTCGCCGGCAGGTCCAGCCACTTTCGAGATGGAGCATTCCTACAGATGAGCACCCCAGCCCAAGTCGCACCCAAGTTCCCCGACAGCATCTTCCGCGCCTACGACATTCGCGGCACCGTCCCGGAATTCTTGAACGCTGAAACCGCTTATTGGCTCGGTCGCGCCATCGGCTCCCAGAGCCTGGCCCAGGGCGAGCCCAATGTGTCCGTCGGCCGCGACGGTCGCCTGTCCGGCCCGGAACTGGTGGAACAACTGATTCAGGGCCTGGCCGACAGCGGTTGCCACGTCAGCGACGTCGGCCTGGTGCCAACGCCAGCGCTGTACTACGCCGCCAACGTACTGGCCGGCAAATCCGGGGTGATGCTCACCGGCAGCCACAACCCGTCGAACTACAACGGCTTCAAGATCGTCATAGCTGGCGATACCCTGGCCAACGAACAGATCCAGGCCCTGCACGACCGCCTCAAGACCAACAACCTGAGCAGCGGCAAGGGCAGCATCACCAAGGTCGAGATCCTCGACCGCTACAACACCGAAATCGTCCAGGACATCAAACTCGCCCGCCGCCTGAAAGTGGTGGTCGATTGCGGCAACGGCGCGGCCGGCGTGATTGCCCCGCAACTGATCGAAGCCCTGAACTGCGAAGTCATCCCGCTGTTCTGCGATGTCGATGGCAACTTCCCGAACCATCACCCGGACCCGGGCAAGCTGGAAAACCTGGTAGACCTGATCGCCAAGGTCAAGGAAACCAACGCCGACCTGGGCCTGGCCTTCGACGGCGATGGCGACCGCGTAGGCGTGGTCACCAACACCGGCAGCGTCGTGTTCCCGGACCGCCTGCTGATGCTGTTCGCCAAGGATGTGGTAGCACGCAACCCCGACGCGGAAATCATCTTCGACGTCAAATGCACCCGTCGCCTGATCCCGCTGATCAAAGAATATGGCGGTCGCCCACTGATGTGGAAAACAGGTCACTCGCTGATCAAAAAGAAAATGAAACAATCCGGCGCCCTGTTGGCCGGCGAAATGAGCGGGCATATCTTCTTCAAGGAGCGCTGGTTCGGTTTCGACGACGGCATTTACAGCGCTGCGCGGCTGCTGGAGATCCTCAGCAAAGAGAAATCCACTGCGGAAGAGTTGTTCGCGACCTTCCCGAACGATATTTCTACGCCGGAAATCAATATCCATGTGACCGAAGAGAGCAAATTCAGCATCATTGATGCACTGCACGACGCACAGTGGGGTGAAGGCGCCGACCTGACCACCATTGACGGCGTGCGAGTCGACTATGCCAAAGGCTGGGGCCTGGTTCGCGCCTCCAACACCACACCGGTGCTGGTGCTGCGCTTCGAGGCCGATGACGAGGCTGAATTGCAGCGCATCAAGGATGTATTCCACGTCCAGCTGAAGCGCGTTGCACCTGATCTCCAACTACCGTTTTGATCTATTGAAGCACCCGGAGCCCTGAATGACCCTCGAACGCGAAGCCGCCGCCAACACCGCCAAGGTCCTGTCCGAAGCGCTGCCTTACATTCGCCGCTATGTCGGCAAGACGCTGGTGATCAAATACGGCGGCAACGCGATGGAAAGCGAGGAGCTGAAAACCGGCTTCGCCCGCGACATCGTGCTGATGAAAGCCGTGGGCATCAACCCGGTGGTGGTTCACGGCGGCGGCCCGCAAATCGGCGACCTGCTCAAGCGACTGTCGATCGAGAGCCACTTTGTCGATGGCATGCGCGTCACCGACGCCGCGACCATGGACGTGGTGGAAATGGTCCTCGGCGGCCAGGTCAACAAGGACATCGTCAACCTGATCAACCGTCACGGCGGCAGCGCCATCGGCCTGACCGGTAAAGACGCCGAGCTGATTCGCGCGAAGAAGCTCACCGTCACCCGCCAGACCCCTGAGATGACCCAGCCGGAAATCATCGACATCGGCCACGTCGGCGAAGTGGTCGGGATCAACACCGACCTGCTGAACCTGCTGGTCAAAGGCGATTTCATTCCGGTGATCGCGCCGATCGGCGTCGGTGCCAACGGCGAGTCGTACAACATCAACGCCGATCTGGTGGCCGGTAAAGTGGCCGAGGCTCTGAAAGCTGAGAAGCTGATGCTGCTGACCAACATTGCCGGCCTGATGGACAAGAGCGGCAAGGTCCTGACCGGCCTGAGCACCCAGCAAGTCGACGACCTGATCGCCGACGGCACCATCTACGGCGGCATGCTGCCGAAGATCCGTTGCGCGCTGGAAGCGGTACAGGGTGGCGTGGGCAGCTCGCTGATCATTGATGGTCGGGTGCCAAATGCAATTCTGCTGGAAATCTTCACCGACACCGGTGTGGGTACGCTGATCAGCAATCGCAAGCGTCCCTGATTCAAAACCTTAAAAAGATCGCAGCCTTCGGCAGCACCTACGGATTTCGGATGTACGAAAAACCTGTAGGAGCTGACGAAGTCTGCGATCTTTTTTATGCGCGCCGGAAATGCCTGACCTGATTGGGCGAAACGTCCGACTTCACGAAGGAAGCAATCTGCATAGGATCTTCTCTGAATCCACAGGAGGTCTACCCATGCAAAAAGACTACGTCCCTTACGACAGCGATGTTTCACCTGGCACCTATGCCTGTGTCGATTGCGGTCACGAATACTCGAATCAGGGCAAAACATCGATGCCGCCCTGCCCGCAACTCCGCAAGACCGCACACACCCGTCATGGCTGGAGAATTCTGACTGGCCAGGGCGATGCTGTGGCTGATCCGTACCCGGAGAAAACCAATGAACCCAGCGGGATCAAAAAAGCCGAGACATTCAGCAGCACCAGCAAAAAATAATGCTGGGGGACTGGGCCATACATAAACAAAAGACCCCGCTCAACATGCTGAGCGGGGTCTTTTGCTGTCTGCAATCCCTGTGGGAGCGTGATTACACGCCGAACTGGGCGCGGTAGGCTTCAACCGCAGGCAAATGTTGCTTGAGCTGCGGATCGTCAGCCAGGAACTCCAGCACCTGGTTCAGCGAAACGATGCTGATCACCGGAATGCCGAAGTCACGTTCCACTTCCTGGATGGCCGACAACTCACCATTGCCACGCTCCTGACGGTTCAGGGCGATCAGCACACCGGCAGCTTTGGCGCCGTCCTGGGAAGCGATGATCTGCATCACTTCGCGGATGGCGGTGCCCGCGGTGATCACGTCGTCGATGATCAGCACGTCGCCAGTCAATGGCGCGCCAACCAGGCTGCCACCTTCGCCGTGGGCCTTGGCTTCCTTGCGATTGAAGCACCATGGCAGGTCACGGTCGTGATGTTCGGCCAGTGCCACGGCGGTGGCTGCCGCCAACGGGATGCCTTTGTAGGCCGGGCCGAACAGTACGTCGAAGGAAATACCGCTCTCGACGATGGCTGCCGCATAGAAACGGCCCAGCTGTGCCAGGGCCTTCCCTGAGTTGAACAGGCCGGCATTGAAGAAGTATGGACTGGTGCGCCCGGACTTCAGGGTGAACTCACCGAAGCGCAAAACGCCGCGATCGATGGCAAAACGAATGAAATCGCGTTGATACGCTTGCATGAAAAAAACCCCAAATACCACGGATTTAGCTAATTAGGTAGACGCCGTGTATCATACCCGCACGCGATTTTTGGGGCCACTTATGCGGATCATCAGTGTGAACGTCAATGGTATTCAGGCTGCAGTCGAGCGTGGTTTGCTCAGTTGGCTGCAAGCACAGAATGCCGACGTCATCTGCCTGCAGGACACCCGCGCCTCCGCCTTTGAACTGGACGATCCAGCCTTCCAACTGGATGGCTACTTCCTTTATGCCTGCGAAGCCGAAGTTCCCGCCCAAGGTGGCGTGGCTTTGTACTCGCGGTTGCAACCGAAGGCTGTCATCAGCGGTCTCGGCTTCGAGACGGCCGACCGCTACGGGCGCTACCTGCAAGCCGATTTCGACAAGGTCAGCATCGCGACCTTGCTGCTCCCTTCGGGGCAGAATGGCGATGAAGACTTGAACCAGAAGTTCAAGCTAATGGACGACTTCGCCCGTTATCTGGATAAACAGCGACGCAAACGTCGCGAGTACATTTATTGTGGCTCGCTGTACGTGGCGCAACAGAAGCTGGATATCAAGAACTGGCGCGACAGCCAGCAATCCCCGGGCTTCCTGGCGCCTGAGCGTGCCTGGATGGACGAGATTGTCGGCAACATGGGTTATGTCGACGCCCTGCGGGAAGTCAGCCGCGAAGGCGACCAGTACAGCTGGTGGCCGGACAACGAACAGGCCGAGATGCTCAACCTGGGCTGGCGTTTCGACTACCAGTTGCTGACCCCTGGCCTGCGCCGCTTCGTACGCAGCGCACGCCTGCCACGTCAGCCACGGTTCTCGCAGCACGCACCGTTGATCGTGGACTACGACTGGACGCTGACGATCTAAGCGTCTTTTCGCAGATGCAAAAAAGCCGACATTGCTGTCGGCTTTTTTGTGCGCGCTGATTTTTACTGCCTGTTATTTGATCAACCGCCAGGTGAAGGGATAGCGGTAAGGCACCCCGTCATTGGCCTTGAGCCCGGCAATGATGCACAGCACCATCGCCCCGATCAGGACCAGCGGCAGCAGCGCAAAACCGATCAACACCAGCATCAGCACGTAACAGATGCCCGAGACCAGGGCCACGGTAATCTGAAAGTTCAGCGCTTCTTTGCCTTGGGCATCGATGAACGGGTCGGCTTCACGCTTCCACTGCCAGAGTATCAGCGGCCCGATCAGGTGACCGAACGGAAACCAGACACCGAGAAACGCCGAGAGGTGACAAAACATCGCCCACTGGCGAGCCTCGGAGCTCGGGGTGGGAAGCAACTGCTGTTCATCACTCATGGCGCTCTCCTTTGCCGGACATCAAAACAATCAGTCAGCCAGTGCAGCCTTCTGCAGTTCGAAAATCTCGATCATGCCTTTCTTCGCCAGTGCCAGCATCGCGTTCAGCTCTTCCGGCTGGAACGGTGCGCCTTCGGCAGTGCCCTGGACTTCGATGAAACCACCAGTGCTGGTCATCACCACGTTGAGGTCAGTCTCGGCAGCCGAGTCTTCCAGGTAGTCGAGGTCAAGCACAGGTTCGCCCTGATACATGCCTACCGAAACGGCAGCGATCATTTGCTTGAGCGGGTCGCCACCTTTGAGGCCGCCGCGCTTCTTGATCACTTTCAAGGCATCGACCAGTGCAACCATGGCGCCGGTGATGGACGCGGTGCGGGTGCCGCCATCAGCCTGGATCACGTCGCAGTCGACGTACAAGGTGACGTCGCCCAGCTTGGACATGTCCAGCGCAGCGCGCAGGGAACGACCAATCAGCCGCTGGATTTCCAGAGTGCGGCCACCTTGCTTGCCGCGGCTCGCCTCACGCTGGTTACGCTCGCCAGTGGCGCGCGGCAGCATGCCGTATTCAGCGGTCAACCAGCCCTGGCCCTGCCCCTTGAGGAAACGCGGCACGCCGTTCTCGACGCTGACGGTGCAGATGACCTTGGTATCACCGAACTCGACCAGTACAGATCCCTCGGCGTGTTTGGTGTAGTTGCGGGTAATGCGGATCGAGCGGAGCTGATCGGCAGCGCGACCACTTGGACGTTTCATAGGGATTACCTGTACGGGGGACGGAAAACTGCCGAGCATTATAGAGCCGTGGGCCGCGAGTGGGCACTTCTAAAAAAATCACCCGACGATTGAAGGCTCTGAATAGAGCGTAGCCGACGGCCTGCAGCCCATTGTCACAGCGTGTGATTGGGCGCATCCGCCCCACTGCGCTACAATCCTGCGCCTTTGCTGCCTGTCGGCTTTAATTCACAGATAGCGGGTCCGCGAACCATGGGTTACGCGCCGACCTGCATTGCGAGGTACCTCCATGGTGCACAGCATGACCGCCTTCGCCCGCGTCGAGAAAGCCGGCGTCCAGGGCACCCTGAGCTGGGAGCTGCGCTCGGTCAACAGCCGCTACCTGGAACCCCATCTGCGCCTGCCGGAATCTTTCCGCGACCTCGAGGGCGCCGTCCGCGAAGCCCTGCGCCAGGGAATTTCCCGGGGCAAGCTCGAATGCACCCTGCGTTTCACCGAAGAAAGCACTGGCAAACCGCTGCAAGTGGACCGCGAGCGCGCCGCGCAATTGGTCGCTGCCGCCGAGACCGTCGCCAGCCTGATCAAGAACCCTGCCGCGCTGAACCCGCTGGAAGTCCTGGCCTGGCCCGGCGTGCTGGTGGCCGACGCCGCCGACCCGCAAGCGCTGAATGCCGAAGCCATGGCGCTGTTCAACCAAGGCCTGAAAGAACTCAAGGCCGGCCGCGAGCGCGAAGGCGCGGAGCTGGCGCGGTTGATCAACGAACGCCTGACGTCCATTGAAGAAGATGTGGTGATCCTGCGTGAGCTGGTCCCGCAGATGCTCGCCACGCAGCGTCAGAAAGTCCTCGACCGCTTCACCGACATGAAGGCCGACCTCGACCCGCAGCGCCTGGAGCAGGAAATGGTCATGCTCGCGCAAAAGAGCGACGTCGCCGAAGAACTGGATCGCCTGAGCACTCACATCATCGAAGTTCGCCGGGTGCTCAAATCCGGCGGCGCTGCCGGTCGACGCCTGGATTTCCTGATGCAGGAGCTCAACCGCGAAGCCAACACACTGGGCTCCAAAGCCTTCGACCCGCGCAGCACCCAAGCGGCGGTCAACCTCAAGGTGTTGATCGAGCAGATGCGCGAACAAGTACAGAATATTGAGTAAGGCAAACCTGACATGACCCACAGTACCGGCACCCTGTACATCATTTCCGCACCTTCGGGTGCGGGCAAGAGCAGCCTGGTCAAAGCCCTGACCGACGCTGATCAGGAGATCCGCGTCTCGGTCTCCCACACCACCCGCGCCATGCGCCCTGGTGAAGTGAACGGCGTGAACTATCACTTCGTCGAACGCAGCGAGTTCGTGAAGATGATCGAGCACGGAGATTTCCTCGAGCGCGCCGAAGTGTTTGGCAATCTCTATGGCACTTCGCAAAGCCACCTGCAGCAGACCCTGGATGAAGGCCACGACCTGATTCTGGAAATTGACTGGCAGGGTGCAGAGCAAGTGCGCAAGTTGATGCCCCAGGCCCGTTCGATCTTCATTCTGCCGCCGTCCCTGGAGGCCCTGCACCAACGCCTGACCAATCGCGGCCAGGACAGTGACGAGATCATCGAAGGCCGGATGCGCGAAGCCGTCAGCGAGATGAGCCATTACGTCGACTACGATTACCTGATCATCAACGACAATTTCGCCCACGCACTGGACGACCTGAAGGCGATTTTCCGCGCCAATCAGCTGCATCAGAAGCGTCAGCAGCAGCGTCATGGCAAATTATTAGCTGAATTGCTCGGCTAATCAGCTCTTCCCAAAACCGCTGCAAGGGCTTTACATTGGTGCTTATAGCGCGTTGAAGAGCCTGGTCAAAAAATCAGCGCTTCCCTAATCGCTGGTGATTTTTTAAACTGTTGAGTCCGCTCGCCCAACCGGGCAGCGCGCATATTGCATTCGCTCCGAGGAATACCATGGCCCGCGTAACCGTTGAAGACTGCCTAGAACACGTGGAAAACCGCTTTGAGCTGGTCATGCTCTCTACCAAGCGTGCCCGTCAACTGGCCACTGGTGGCAAAGAGCCCCTGGTTCAGTGGGAAAACGACAAGCCTACAGTTGTAGCGCTGCGTGAAATCGCTGAAGGCCTGATGAGCTACGAGTTCATCGCCAACGCTGAAATCGTCGAAGACGAACCGCTGTTCGCAGCGTTCGAGGACGAGTCCAACGAGGCAGTATAAGCCATGCCTGGTCGACGTAGCACGGCGCGGGGTCATAGCAAACGGCAGGAATTATCATGCCGAGCATAGACGCCCTCGCCGATCGCTTATCGACCTACCTCGGCAAGGACCAGGTCAACCTGGTCCGCCGAGCGTACTTCTACGCCGAACAAGCCCACGACGGTCAACGCCGCCGCAGCGGTGAGGCGTACGTCACGCATCCTCTTGCGGTGGCGAATATTCTTGCCGACATGCACATGGACCATCAAAGCTTGATGGCTGCAATGCTGCATGACGTGATCGAAGACACCGGTATTGCCAAGGAAGCGCTGCAAGCGCAGTTCGGCGAAACCGTGGCCGAACTGGTCGACGGGGTCAGCAAACTGACCCAGATGAACTTCGAGACCAAAGCCGAAGCCCAGGCCGAAAACTTCCAGAAAATGGCCATGGCCATGGCACGCGATATTCGCGTGATCCTGGTCAAGCTGGCCGACCGCCTGCACAACATGCGTACCCTGGAAGTGCTGTCCGGCGAAAAACGCCGGCGGATCGCCAAGGAAACCCTGGAAATCTATGCGCCCATCGCCAACCGGCTGGGCATGCACGCCATCCGCATAGAATTCGAAGACCTCGGCTTCAAGGCCATGCACCCGATGCGTTCCGCGCGGATCAACCAGGCAGTCAAACGCGCCCGGGGCAACCGCAAGGAAATCGTCAACAAGATCGAAGAGTCCCTCAGCCACTGCCTGGCCATCGACGGCATCCAGGGTGAGGTCAGCGGTCGTCAGAAACACCTCTACGGCATCTACAAGAAAATGCGCGGCAAGCGTCGGGCCTTCAACGAGATCATGGACGTTTATGCGTTCCGGATCATCGTCGACAAGGTCGATACCTGCTACCGCGTGCTGGGTGCTGTGCATAATTTGTACAAACCGTTGCCGGGGCGCTTCAAGGATTACATCGCGATCCCCAAGGCCAACGGCTACCAGTCGCTGCATACCACGCTGTTCGGCATGCACGGTGTACCGATCGAGATCCAGATCCGCACCCGTGAAATGGAAGAGATGGCCAACAATGGCATCGCCGCCCATTGGCTGTACAAATCCAGCGGCGACGAACAGCCCAAAGGCACTCATGCCCGCGCCCGCCAGTGGGTCAAAGGCGTGCTGGAGATGCAGCAACGGGCCGGCAACTCGCTGGAATTCATCGAGAGCGTGAAGATCGACCTGTTCCCGGACGAGGTCTACGTGTTCACGCCCAAGGGCCGGATCATGGAGCTTCCAAAAGGCTCCACGGCGGTCGACTTCGCTTACGCGGTACACACCGACGTGGGCAACAGCTGCATTGCCTGCCGGATCAACCGTCGTCTCGCGCCGCTGTCCGAACCGCTGCAAAGCGGCTCCACGGTCGAGATCGTCAGCGCCCCCGGCGCACGGCCGAACCCGGCATGGCTCAACTTCGTGGTCACCGGCAAGGCGCGGACCCACATCCGCCATGCGCTTAAGCTGCAACGCCGCTCCGAATCCATCAGCCTCGGCGAACGCCTGCTGAACAAGGTGCTCAACGGTTTCGACAGCTCGCTGGAAAAAGTCCCGGCCGAGCGTGTGCAGTTGATGCTCCACGAATATCGCCTGGAACTGATCGAAGACCTGCTCGAAGACATCGGACTGGGCAATCGCATGGCTTACGTAGTCGCCCGCCGCCTGCTCGGCGAAGGCGAACAGCTGCCAAGCCCGGAAGGTCCGCTGGCCATTCGCGGCACCGAAGGCCTGGTGCTCAGTTACGCCAAGTGCTGCACGCCGATCCCTGGCGACCCGATCGTTGGCCATCTGTCCGCCGGCAAAGGGATGGTGGTGCACCTGGACAACTGCCGCAACATCAGCGAAATCCGCCACAACCCGGAAAAATGCATCCAGCTCTCGTGGGCCAAGGATGTCACCGGCGAATTCAACGTCGAGCTGCGCGTCGAACTGGAACACCAGCGCGGCCTGATCGCCCTGCTGGCCAGCAGCGTCAACGCGGCCGACGGCAATATCGAAAAAATCAGCATGGACGAACGCGACGGTCGTATCAGCGTGGTCCAACTGGTGGTCAGCGTGCACGACCGCGTGCACCTGGCCCGCGTGATCAAGAAACTGCGCGCCCTGACCGGGGTCATCCGCATCACCCGCATGCGCGCGTAGCCCACCCTTCACAAGGAGTCATACATGACCAAGACCGTTATCAACAGCGACAAGGCCCCGGCCGCCATCGGTACTTACTCCCAGGCGATCAAGGCTGGCAACACCGTGTACATGTCGGGTCAGATTCCTCTGGACCCAAAAACCATGGAACTGGTCGAAGGCTTCGAAGCCCAGACCGTCCAGGTATTCGAGAACCTCAAAGCCGTGGCTGAAGCCGCCGGTGGTTCGTTTAAAGACATCGTCAAACTGAACATTTTCCTCACCGACCTGAGCCACTTCGCCAAGGTCAACGAGATCATGGGCAAGTACTTCGACCAGCCTTACCCAGCCCGCGCCGCCATCGGCGTTGCAGCCCTGCCAAAGGGTTCGCAGGTTGAAATGGATGCCATTCTGGTCATCGAGTAATGTGTCTGGCGCAGCCTTGCGAGGCTGCGCCGACTGATCTTGTACAAAGGGTTCTGAAAGGATTCCACCATGCGCCACGCGCTAGCTCTCTCGCTGGTCGCCCTACTCTTGGGCGGATGTGCCAGCAACCCTGCCGACCGTGATATCAGCGGCACCTGGATCAACCAGGTGGCGATCGATGCCGCATCCAAAGGCGGCCCCCTGCGTGAAGCGCTCCAGGCCTATGGCCCGAATCTGGAATGGAACGTCAACACCAGGGCCGGTCAGGCCCGCTACACCAATGGTTTTGAAAACGTCGAAGGCAAGCTGCTGGGCGAAAAGTCCGGCGCCTGGAATGTCGACTTTTATGGCAGCTCCGCCAGCGAGCTGAAGCGTGATGGCAAGCGACTGAACCAGGCTGCCAACGACAACGAGCCCGAGCAAGTCTTCGACCGTGCATCGGTCCAGGTTCCGGAAGGAGCGCCTATTGGCGCTAGTTTCGAGCGCGCGCTGTATTCGGCTTACATGGGCGGCAGCTGGAAAATCCTCAGCGGCCCGGGCGAAGGCAGCACCGTCCAGTTCCAGGCAGACGGTCAGGTCGCCGGTCTGCCCGGTGCAGATCGCTATGCCCTGTGCCTGGCAGGCGATTGCGCGTCGATGAGCGGCGGCAACGACAACATCTGGCTGCAGTTGAATGGCCAGGGCAATACCTGGATCTTTGCGCGCAAGGGCAAAGAACTGGAGATTTTCCAGACGGTGAACACTGCACTGGCGGACGAGATGCCTTCGTTCACACCGGGTGATCGCAAGTGGTTGCTCGAAAAGCAGTAAGCCGGCCCTGAAGCCAACGCAGAACCCATGTGGGAGCAGGCTTGCTCGCGAAAGCGGTGTAACAATCAACGATGATGTTGAATGTTATGTCCCCTTCGCGAGCAAGCCTGCTCCCACATTTGGTTTGAGGTGACTGGAAGTCAGCAGCGGCCTTCGAGGATCGCGGCATAACCTTCGCGAAAACTCGGATAGCGCGGCGTCCAGCCCAACGCCTTCGCCCGAGCATTGCTGCAGCGCTTGCTGCCGGCACGACGCACACTGGCATCATCGGCCCATTCGGTCACGCCCAGATACTCACGCAACCAGCCCACCACCTCTGCCATTGGCGCAGGCGCATCATCGACACCTATATAAGCATCATCCAGCGCCACTCCACGCCGATCCGCCTCAAGCAGGAACGCCAGCAACCCCGCCGCGTCGTCGACGTGAATGCGATTGGCGTACAGCGGGGGATCGATCGCCACGCGATAACCGCGACGAACCTGAGTCAGTAGCCACTCTCGACCCGGACCATAAATACCGGTCAGACGCACGATGCTGGCCGGGATGCCGCTATCACGCGCCACTTGCTCGGCTTCCAGCATCAAACGCCCCGAATAACCGCCCGCCACCGTCGGCGAGGTTTCATCGACCCACTCACCGTCCTGCTGACCGTAAACACTGCTGCTGGAGACAAACAGAATGCGCTTTGGCTGCTGGCCATGTTGTTTCAACCATCCCAGCACATGCTGCAAGCCTTCGACATAGGCGGCGCGATAGCCCGCCTCGTCGTGGTCGGTGGCAGCGGCGCTGTACACCAGATAGTCCAGTGGCGTGGTCGGCCAGTCAGCCGGGCATTGCGCGCTGAACAGGTCACCCGCAACGCCAACCACTCCGGCTGGCAAGCGCGACACATTGCGGCGCAGACCATAAACCTGCCAGTGCCCTGCCAGCAATTGCGTAGCCAGACGGCTGCCGACATCACCGCAGCCGGCGATCAAAACAGAAGGCGCGGACATCAGAAGACTCCCTCAAGAAAGGTACAGACTAGCGCCCGAAATGGATAAGCAGCTAGCAATGGAAGAAAAAAAGAGACGCTATTACTTTTGTTAACAAGAATTAATTGCAATAATGCCAGCCACTTTTGTTCTCGGCCTTACGAGGCCTGGAAGAACACTTACCGTCTTTTCCTCTCAGGTCCGGCCAGCATGACACGCAATCAACTCTCCGCTTCGCCAACCAAACGACCTCGCGCCTGGAGCGCGGTAGCCGCCCTGCTGCTCAGCCTGATGCTGGCGCCGACCGCCGCATTCGCCGATGCGCAAGCGCCGGCCACACAGCCTGCGGCCACTCAAACACCAGCCGTTCAAACCGCACCTGTCGCGACCGATCCGGTCCAGGCCGTAGACGCCGCGGACATGCCGCAAGCTCTCGAAGCCGACAACTCCCTGGGCATGGCCCACGACCTGTCGCCATGGGGCATGTACAAGAACGCCGATATTATCGTGAAAATCGTGATGATCGGCCTGGCCATCGCCTCGATCATCACCTGGACCATCTGGATCGCCAAGGGCTTCGAGCTGATGGGCGCCAAGCGTCGTCTGCGCGCTGAAATCGCTCATCTGAAAAAAGCCGCCACCCTTAAGGAAGCCAGCACCACGGCGGCCAAGGAAGGCACCCTGGCCAACCTGCTGGTCCATGACGCGCTGGAAGAAATGCGCCTGTCGGCCAACAGCCGCGAGAAGGAAGGCATCAAGGAACGCGTGAGCTTCCGCCTGGAGCGCCTCGTCGCAGCCTGCGGTCGCAACATGAGCAGCGGCACCGGCGTGCTGGCCACCATCGGTTCCACCGCGCCGTTCGTCGGCCTGTTCGGTACCGTATGGGGCATCATGAACAGCTTCATCGGCATCGCCAAAACCCAGACCACCAACCTCGCCGTCGTGGCCCCCGGCATCGCCGAAGCCCTGCTGGCGACCGCGCTGGGTCTGGTTGCAGCGATTCCTGCGGTGGTCATCTACAACGTCTTCGCCCGCTCCATTGCCGGATACAAGGCACAAGTGTCCGACGCCTCGGCAGAAGTCCTGCTGCTGGTCAGCCGCGACCTCGACCACCAGCCGCCCGAGCGCAGCTCGCAACCGCACATGGTGAAAGTGGGGTAATCGGCCATGGGCCTGCATTTGAAAGAAGGCGCAGACGACGATCTGGCCGAGAACCACGAAATCAACGTCACGCCGTTCATCGACGTAATGCTGGTGCTGTTGATCATCTTCATGGTGGCGGCGCCGCTGGCCACCGTGGACATCAAGGTCGACCTGCCCGCCTCCACCGCCAAACCGGCGCCGCGGCCAGAGAAACCGGTGTTCCTCAGCGTCAAAGCTGACCAGCGCCTGTTCCTCGGCGAAGACGAAGTGAAGACCGAAGCCCTCGGCGCCACACTCGACGCCAAGACCCGGGGCAAGAAAGACACGACGATCTTCTTCCAGGCCGACAAAGGCGTGGACTACGGCGACCTGATGAGCGTGATGGACGCCCTGCGCGCCGCCGGCTACCTGAAGGTCGGTCTGGTCGGACTCGAGACGGCAGCCAAAAAATGATCAACACGCGCCAAAAGCTGACGCGTTACAGCGGTAGCCTGGCCGTGGTGCTGGGCGTCCATGCGCTGGCCATTGCGCTCGCGCTGAACTGGACCTCGCGCCCGCCGATCGAGCTGCCGCCACAAGCGATGATGGTCGAGCTGGCGCCGATGCCGGCCCCGCCACCGCCCGCACCGCCGAAGGTGATCACGCCGCCACAGCCACCGGCACCGGTGGAAGAACTGCCGATTCCAAAACTCGCTGAAGCGCCGAAGGCCGAGATTGCCGTGCCCAAGCCGGTCAAACCCAAGCCGAAGCCGCAACCGCCCAAGCCTGTGGAGAAAAAGCCGGAGCCACCGAAGGAAAAGCCTTCCGAGGAGAAGCCTAGCGACACGCAGCCAACCCAGGCGCCGACGGAGAAGTCCGCTCAGCCGGCTCCCGGTCCATCGCCCGCGCAACAAGCCGCCAAGGCCAGTTGGCAAGGCACCCTGCTCGCGCACCTGGCCAAGTACAAAAAGTACCCGGCCAGCGCACAGCAACGCGGCAAGGAAGGTTTGAACCGTCTGCGCTTTGTGGTGGATGCCGAAGGTAACGTGCTGTCGTTCGAACTGGTGGGCCGCTCCGGCAACGCCGATCTGGACCGGGCTACCCTGGAAATGATCCGCCGCGCCCAACCGCTGCCCAAGCCACCGGCCGACATGCTGAACAACGGCACCATCGAAATCGTTGCACCGTTTGTTTACTCGCTGGAACGCAGACGCTAAAAACACCGCCGCTCCCACAGGTTCTTCGGCGGTTACAAAACCTATAAAAGGCACCGAAAGGTGCCTTTTTGCATATCTGGAAACGGCAAACCTGCATTGCCCAGTGTCACTTAGCACACTCAGTCTGATAACGTGCGTCTATCGATTGCAGCCGGTATGCTTGGCCCGCAACTTCATGGACGCTTGCTATGACTCTCACAGAATTACGCTACATCGTTACCCTCGCCCAAGAGCAGCACTTCGGTCACGCGGCCGAGCGTTGCCACGTCAGCCAGCCGACCCTGTCGGTGGGCGTGAAAAAGCTTGAAGACGAACTCGGTGTGCTGATTTTCGAGCGCAGCAAGAGCGCCGTGCGCCTGACCCCGGTGGGCGAAGGCATTGTTGCCCAGGCACAGAAAGTCCTGGAACAGGCCCAAGGCATCCGCGAACTGGCCCAGGCCGGCAAGAACCAGCTGACCGCCCCGCTGAAAGTCGGCGCGATCTACACCGTCGGCCCGTACCTGTTCCCGCACCTGATTCCACAACTGCACCGGGTCGCCCCGCAGATGCCGTTGTACATCGAAGAAAACTTCACCCACGTGCTGCGCGACAAACTGCGCAACGGCGAGCTCGACGCGATCATCATCGCCCTGCCGTTCAACGAAGCCGATGTACTGACCTTGCAGCTCTACGACGAGCCGTTCTACGTCCTGATGCCAGCCCAGCATCCGTGGACGCAAAAAGAATCCATCGACGCCGCCCTGCTCAACGACAAGAGCCTGCTGCTGCTCGGCGAAGGCCACTGCTTCCGCGATCAAGTGCTGGAAGCCTGCCCGACCCTGGCCAAAGGCAACGACGGCGCCAAGCACACCACCGTGGAATCCAGCTCGCTGGAAACCATCCGCCACATGGTCGCCTCTGGCCTGGGCATTTCGATCCTGCCGCTGTCGGCGGTGGACAGCCACCACTACGCCCCCGGCGTGATCGAAGTGCGTCCATTGAGTGCGCCGGTGCCGTTCCGCACCGTGGCCATCGCCTGGCGCGCGAGCTTCCCACGGCCCAAGGCGATTGAAATCCTCGCCGACTCCATTCGCCTGTGCTCGGTGGCCAAGCCGCCAGCGCCGGTGGTGGCCGGTTAAGTCGCTGTCATGACCGAGTTGTCGCAAGTGTCGGTGACGGCACTCAAGGGTGTCGGCGAAGCCATGGCCGAGAAACTGGCCAAGGTCGGTCTGGAGAATCTCCAGGACGTGCTGTTCCACCTGCCGTTGCGCTATCAGGACCGCACTCGCGTGGTCCCGATCGGCCATTTGCGACCCGGGCAAGACGCGGTGATCGAAGGCACCGTCAGCGGCGCCGATGTGGTCATGGGCCGGCGCCGTAGCCTGGTTGTCCGTCTGCAGGACGGCACCGGCGGGCTCAGCCTGCGCTTCTATCATTTCAGCAACGCCCAGAAAGAAGGCCTCAAACGCGGCACACGGATTCGCTGCTACGGGGAAGCGCGGCCCGGCGCCTCGGGGCTGGAAATCTACCACCCGGAATACCGCGCCATCACCGGTGACGAGCCGCCGCCGGTGGATGAAACCCTGACCCCGGTCTACCCGCTCACCGAAGGCCTGACCCAGCAGCGTTTGCGCCAATTGTGCATGCAAACCCTGACCCTGCTCGGCCCCAGCAGCCTGCCCGACTGGCTACCGACCGAACTGGCCAGGGATTATCAACTGGCGCCGCTGGCCGATGCGATCCGCTACCTGCATCACCCGCCCGCCGATGCTGACGTCGATGAGCTCGCCCTCGGTCATCACTGGGCCCAGCACCGCCTGGCCTTCGAAGAGCTGCTGACCCATCAACTGTCCCAGCAGCGCCTGCGCGAGAGCATGCGTGCCCTGCGCGCGCCGGCCATGCCCAAAGCCACGAAACTGCCACAACAGTATCTGGCTAACCTCGGCTTCACCCCGACCGGCGCCCAGCAACGGGTCGGCAACGAAATCGCTTACGACCTCAGCCAGCACGAACCGATGCTGCGGCTGATTCAGGGCGACGTGGGCGCAGGCAAAACCGTAGTCGCCGCCCTCGCCGCGCTGCAAGCACTGGAGGCCGGTTATCAGGTCGCACTGATGGCGCCCACCGAAATTCTCGCCGAGCAGCACTTCATCACCTTCAAGCGCTGGCTCGAACCGCTGGGCATCGAAGTTGCGTGGCTGGCGGGCAAGCTCAAGGGCAAAAACCGCGTGGCCGCGCTGGAGCAGATCGCGGGCGGCGCACCGATGGTGGTCGGCACCCACGCACTGTTCCAGGACGAAGTGCAATTCAAGAACCTGGCACTGGCGATCATCGACGAACAGCACCGCTTCGGCGTGCAGCAGCGCCTGGCATTGCGGCAGAAAGGCGTCGGCGGGCGGATGTGTCCGCACCAGCTGATCATGACCGCCACGCCGATCCCGCGGACGCTGGCCATGAGCGCCTACGCCGACCTCGACACCTCGATCCTCGACGAATTGCCCCCCGGCCGCACCCCGGTGAATACGGTGCTGGTCACCGACACCCGGCGCGTCGAAGTGATCGAACGGGTGCGCGGCGCTTGTGCCGAGGGCCGTCAGGCCTATTGGGTGTGCACGCTAATCGAAGAGTCGGAAGAGCTGACCTGCCAGGCCGCCGAAACCACACACGAAGACCTCACCGCCGCCCTCGGCGAGTTGAAGGTCGGCCTGATCCACGGCCGCATGAAGCCCGCCGAAAAAGCTGCCGTCATGGCCGAATTCAAGGCCGGCAACCTGCAACTGCTGGTCGCCACCACCGTGATCGAAGTTGGCGTGGACGTGCCCAACGCCAGCCTGATGATCATCGAAAACCCCGAACGCCTTGGCCTCGCACAATTGCACCAGTTACGTGGCCGCGTCGGCCGGGGCAGCGCCGTCAGCCATTGCGTGCTGCTCTACCATCCACCGCTGTCGCAGATCGGCCGTCAGCGGCTGGGCATCATGCGCGAAACCAACGACGGTTTTGTCATCGCCGAAAAAGACCTCGAACTGCGCGGCCCCGGCGAAATGCTCGGCACACGCCAGACCGGCCTGCTGCAATTCAAGGTCGCGGACCTGATGCGCGATGCCGATTTACTGCCCGCCGTGCGCGACGCCGCCCAAGCCTTGCTCGAACGCTGGCCGGATCACGTCAGCCCGCTGCTCGACCGCTGGCTACGCCATGGGCAGCAATACGGCCAAGTGTGAGCACTGTCGCAGTTTCTGGACCCTGGCCTTAAACAAGCTGGTTATACTCCTGCAATTGTTTGAAAACGGATACAGACCATGACAGAAGCTGCCCTCGCCCCTGAAACCCCGCACGCTCCGTCTGTTATTCGGCTGCTGCTCGGCAAACTGGGCATCGCCTACCAGGAAGTCCTCGACCATCACGGCCTGAACGCCTCACGCAAAGTGCAGGCAGTTTTGCTGGACGATGCCGTCGGCGCGCTCATGGTGCTGTTTCCGCAAAGTCAATTGCTCGACCTCAACCGCCTCGCCGAACTCACCGGCCGCCGGTTGACCGCCGTATCCACCGAACGCCTGGTAAAAATGCTCGGCAAACACAGCCTGAGCCTGCTGCCCGGCCTGCCGGCGCTCACCAGCTCACCGTGCCTGTACGAAGAAAGCCTGCTGCGCGAACCGAAGTTGCTGATCAACTCGGGCGAGCCAGGCGTGCTGCTGGAAATCACCAGCGAAGATTTCAAAACCATGCTGACCAAGGCCAGCGCCGGCAACTTCGGCGAAGCCGTGCACAGCATCCGCCCGAACCTCGACCGTCCCGACGATGACCGCGAGGAAATCACCCAGGCCGTGCAAGCGTTCACCGCGCGGCGCATTCAGCAACGCCTGGAAGCGACCATCGAAATTCCGCCACTGGCCGAAACCGCGCAGAAAATCATCAAATTGCGGGTCGACCCCAACGCCACCATCGACGACATCACCGGCGTGGTCGAAACCGACCCGGCACTGGCCGCGCAAGTCGTCAGCTGGGCAGCGTCGCCGTACTACGCCTCGCCGGGCAAGATTCGTTCAGTGGAAGACGCCATCGTCCGCGTGCTGGGTTTCGACCTGGTGATCAACCTGGCGCTGGGCCTGGCCCTGGGTAAAACCCTGAGCCTGCCCAAAGACCACCCGCAACACTCCACGCCGTACTGGCAGCAATCGATCTACACCGCCGCCGTCATCGAAGGCCTGACCCGCGCCATGCCCCGCGCCCAGCGCCCGGAAGCCGGCCTGACCTACCTCGCCGGCCTGCTGCACAACTTCGGCTACCTGCTGCTGGCCCACGTGTTCCCGCCGCACTTCTCGCTGATCTGCCGCCACCTGGAGGTCAACCCGCACCTGTGCCACAGCTACGTCGAGCAACACCTGCTGGGCATCAGCCGCGAACAGATCGGCTCATGGCTGATGCGCTACTGGGACATGCCAGAAGAACTGGCCACCGCCCTGCGCTTCCAGCACGACCCGAGCTACGACGGCGACTACGCCGAGTACCCGAACCTCGTATGTTTGGCCGTGCGTTTGCTGCGTAGTCGCGGGATTGGTTCGGGTCCGGATGAAGACATTCCGGATGCCTTGCTGGAGCGTGTGGGCCTGACTCGCGACAAGGCCAACGACGTGGTCAGCAAAGTGCTTGAAGCTGAAGTGCTGCTGCGCGAATTGGCTTCGCAATTTAGCCAAGCCTAAAAGCATCGTCGGATCGCCGCCCGGACCAAGCCACGCTCCCACAGGTTTCAGGTGATCCCTGTGGGAGCGTGGCTTGCCCGCGATGAATCCCCCGCCGATCTACCTGATCACCACAACCCCTGTGGCGAGGGAGCTTGCTCCCGCTCGACTGCGCTGCAGTCGCAACCCCGGCCCACACGGTCGACCTGAAACAACCCAATCTCAGGTTTAGGGCCGCTTCGCAGCCCAGCGGGAGCAAGCTCCCTCGCCACAAAAGCCTCCTCCACTCCTGACTGGATCAAGGTTCTCAGGCCTTAGCCTTCGCCTTCCTAGGCTTCAAATACTTGGTCAACCCCTGAAACCAGATCACCAGCGCCGGGTTGCCCTTGATCTGAATCGACTTGTCCTGAATCCCCGTCATAAACGCCAGCTGCTTGTTCTTCGCCTGCATCGTGGCAAAGCCATACGCCGCGTCTTTAAAGGCAATCGCAAACGCAGGCTCTGCATACACGCCCGACTTGCTGGTAATGCGCTGGTCCTTCACAAAGAAATGCCGAGCCACCTTCCCGTCCAGGGTCTGTAGCTGAAACACCAACGCCTTGTCACCCAACTGCTGCTGAAACGCAGGATTAGTCCGACTGGCCTTACCCATCAACAAACCCAGCATCCACAGAAGAAAACGAAATTTCATGCGCACAGCCTCAAAAGAAAAATGAACGGCCGGCGCAGTGTAGCGGCTCCAAGCCAGAACGCCACTGTCGGGTTGTGTTAGAAGAAGATGAACCGCTTTTCCCGCATGATGACCGCTAAGTCACGCTTTGCACTTCATTCTGAGGGACCCGACCTACACCTAAAGAAACACATTCCTGTAGGAGCTGCCGAAGGCTGCGATCTTTTGATCTTAATGCCCTCAAACCACTCGGACATTTCCTTCAAAACGCCGGGCTGTCCGTGAACTAGGCGACCTTGGCGTTCACCGATAACCTCTGTTCGTCACCGCAAAATCGGTGACTCGGACGTGCAAGTCCGATTCAGGTGCACAATCGTTGGTGGCAATTCATCGAGCGTTTTCCTATGCTCGCGGATCGTTATGGCGGCTGTGCGTCGGAGACCTTCGGGTCTGCCGGGCACCTGGACCGGTCTTGCACACCAACGCACAGCTGCCACCTCTTTCGAAGTGCAAAGCGAAACGGTGTCAGCCTCTTAACTCCAGGAAGTTAACATCTATGATCAAGCCAACACCGAATCCCCCAGAAAACCCAGCCACATCCCCCTACGAATCCTTAGATTCCAGAAAACTCCACGAAGCCGCCGAACGCGCCCTCGACCACCATTTCGCCCCACCTCCCAAAGAAAAACCCAAGCGCAAAGGCAAACTCTTCACCGTCTCCCCCGACATCGACACCGAAGCCCTCCTGGCCAACGCCTCCGAAGACCTGAAGTCCATCAGCGCCATCGCCGCCGACCTGGCTGACGACATCGAAGGCACCCGCCGCTCAGTCGCCCTGGCGCTCAGCAGAATGGCCGATGGGGTGCAGTTGTTGGTGGAGCGAGCGCTGGATCATATTGATTCGCCGAATCCGGCGGAGCATCGGGTGAAGGCGTAGCGAAATCGCGGAAAGAGAAAGGGGACGTTGAGTCCCCTTTCTCGATGATCTCGACTCACCACTGACAGCCTGTCTCTGGTGACGCCTCCATGCTGATATCCTGATCGAACGAATATTTCTTACCGGATTTGTAATTCGTATAGGTCATCCCATAGATCCGAGCACCCTGACGGACCATCTCATACTCACCCGTCAGTGCCCCCTCGGAAACTTCCACCCAAGTTGTCGTGAATTGATAGGGCCGATCCTCTGCCAGGATTTCTTGCTCGGTGCTTCGATGGACTAGAGAAATGGCCTTCTTCGACTTGCTATACCTAACCCCAGTGCCGCTCCATTGGGTAACCGAGTCGTAATAGGTTCTGAATTCGAAATTGATGTTTTTACCTTCCAGCGAACGGAAACACGAGACCTGTGTTGTGATCTCACTACGGGCCGTCAGCGGCAATACCAACAACAGCATTAAAAATAACTTCTTCACAGATCCCTCTGATCTCATTTTTTTGAAAACGATGTCGTGCTCTCAGTAGAGCTTACCGCATGCCTAAAGTGAAAAATCCGAGACTTTTGCAAGCCGCCAACATTGCCCACGAACAAACTGATACTCGAAGACATAATCGGTATCCGGCTTCTGCAGGATCGCCGTGGCGTTGTTGCCCCGCTCTTCCTTGACGGTCAACGTAAGACCATCGGCCTCTCGTTTCACACGATCCGGGATGATTGGAAACTTGATCTGATCGCCGCTGACGCTGCGCTTTTCCATCTCAGGCTCGGGATCTCCCGCCACAGTCGTGAGCATTTTCAGCGGCTGTTGGACGAAGGCTTTTTGCACGTCTGCGCGTTCGGAGAAAGCTGAGAGGAACGTTGAAAAGTCGGTCGAGGGGCAAGAATCACTGGCCGCGTCACCATCGGTTTGTAGTGTCTTCTGACGGTTGCCCTGACCCAGTTTTGAATCCGCAATCATCTTTGCATCCAAGTCTTCCAAGCGCTTCTTAATGCTCGCCGCATCCTTGTAAGCACACTCGACTTCTACGTCATCTTCCAGATTTAGACCGTCGCGGCAGTTCTGCAACTCAGGGTCTGGCGGGTCACCGCGAAAAAACCGCAAGGACAAGTGATCGCCGTCCTTGAAGAGCGGCAGTTCCAGCACCGAATAGGAATCACCTTCGAAATGGCTGTGCGAGACTTTGTGTTTTGTCAGAACAAACATGGACTTCCCCGCTCGCTCAGGGAATTTGCGCTCGAAGAAGAACACCGAGGCAATTTGTTCGACTTCGACCTTCCACACATAATTCAGCGAAGGCTTCACCGCATTCATGGGTGCGTAGAAAATTTCAGCATCAGGCACATGCACGCCCCCAACCTGACCTTTAAGGTTGTTCTTCAAAAAGAACACCGTGATCTTTTGATCACCCAACGAAGCAACCACCGGCGGATGCAGCTCGCCTATGGTTTGTAGGTCACTTGCCGATGCCGGTTGAGCCGACAAACCGACCATGCATCCGAGCGCAGCAATAAAACTTAAGAGCCTGGCCAATTCCACCCACTTCCCTGTTGATCAATCTTCAAATATTTACACTGATGGTTTCACGCTGCTTCAGGAGCGCTGCACTTCAGTTCTTTGATTTGCTCATTCTGAATCGGAATCACGCAGGCGAGGCGCTTCTCTCCGTCCCCACGAAGCTCGAACAAGCTGAGCGTCAGGTGTAAACCATCGGCAGCAAATGCATGATCCTCAAACAACGCACTGGCATAGCCATCCCAAAACGATTTGCCGTCAAAACTGCAAAACCGCTTGGAGGAAAGCACTCTCCAACCGCCGTTAGGCGCCAGAATCTGAACCGTCAAACAAGGGCTGCCAAAGGTGCTGACATAACGCGCCACGACATCGCCGAAGCGCTGGGAGCCGGACAGGAACACCTTGTTGAGATCAACCACATTACCCGGCTCATCAGCGACGATAGTGTCCAGATAAGCCGCACGCTCCAGGCTCATTCTGGCCACGCAGTTGTTGATAGTCGTAATATGCAGCGCCACACCGGGCTCGCTTTCCGTGGCTTCGAGCGGGCACGTGGTGTCGCGCAGCTTGATCCACGCGCGCTGGGCCTCTCTGGCCATCGCCATCAACGCCTTGCCCTGTTCAGGGTCGCGCCGCTGCTGAGACTCGAACCGCGCTAGCAGTTTCTTGTAACTAGCATTGAGCTGTACGTCGGCTTCTTTGCGTGCCGCTTCCACGCACAGATCGATCTGCCAGCTCACGGTGGTCTCTTTGCATTCGTCCTTGGCCATCGCGATGGAGGCAAACAGGCATCCAAAGGACAACGCGATACAGCGCACAAACATATTCAAATTTTCATTCCCTGAATTACAGATCGCTCAACTACACGTTGCGGAATTTTCTGCGCCTTGCCATCGGCGCTCATTGCGTCGCGGTATTGGCTGTAATAGCGCTGCGCTTCGTCTTCGCGACCAAGGCGCCACAGTGAATCGGCGATGTTCAACATCAACACTGTGCGTTTACCGAGCGCCTCAACGCCGCGATAAAATTTCAGAGCAAGCTCATCGTTACCACCCTCGGCCAAGTAGAAACCCAAGTTATTGAACGCCTGAACATTACGCGCCGGTGGATGACACGCCATGTAGGACTCCGGACTCAAAAAGCTCAGGCTCCATTCGATGGATTCCGCGCGGGACTGCGCCGGCTCGATGTCCACGACATGCCTCAACAAGTCCTTTGGGGGCTTCGTCTCCAGGACGGGATTGAACACTTCACCGTCGTTGGAAACCCACTGATTGCCCACCCATTTACCGACACAAAAACTGGCAGAACGCTCAGCCAGCACGCAACCGGTCTCCATCGAGATCACATCGCAATGCTGTTGCGACACCAGTTTTTCTTCACCACTCTCGACCGACAACATGCCGAAGCTCACCGGGTCGAGCAACAAGGTTTTCTTGTCAGGACTGAGCAAATCGGGGTGTGCATCGGCGCCAATATCGGGGCCGAAGAGCGGGAAAGTTTTGCCGTTTGCGGTGAACCAAGCGGTCGCCGACTCCACACCGGGCATCGTCCATTCTGTCGCCCGAAACGTCACTGTGTGCCCGCCGACACCGACTATTGGCAGGTCTTGGGCAAAGGCTCTGGCGGCAAACAGGCAGCCGAATATCAACACCCACTTAAGGCTGGCCATAAACAATCCTTTTCACTGCAGGGCTTTCCGATTGCAGTTGTCTCTTCGTGACGCCATAAGCCTCGATGAGCCCTTCCCAAGAACCTTTCGAACCAAACGACCGATAGCTATTGCTGTAGCTGTAATGCTCTAACCGGCCGGCCGTGGAGTAATACCCGCGCCACTCCGGGCAGGATCCGCACCCGCCATAACCGCCGATTGAAACCAGGCTGCCCGTGGTTCCTTTCACACAATCCATCGCCACTACCACGTTACTCAGCATCTTCGTCTTCGCACCGTCGGACGTGAGCTGTGAAACCTTGTCGATGTTGCGCCGAAGCACTTTGCCGCCGATGTTGATTGTCTGGTCGGAGCAGACCGGGATTACGTGGGTTTCAGTTTCCTGCACCGTCACGGATCGACAGGACGAAACCAACACCACTTGAACGCCGTCACACTGCATGACATCGCGTTGGGTGTAGGCATCCGCAGGCGCAGCGAAAGTTGGAAACGAGAGCAGCAGCGAAAGGCTGCCCGCGAGAAGACGCTGATTCATGGAAAATTCCCTTTCACCGTTAACTGGGCTGTTTTTTTGCGAGGCACTTTGCATAGCCGTCGGCTCCTGCTTCGGCGGTTACCGGGATGGCGTAGGCGAGGGGCAAAAGTAAAAGAGCATTCAGCGTGGGCTGAATGAAAAAACGGTTCATCCAATCATCCTTAATCAAGCGGCGGTGATTCCGCGTCAGTGATCGTCAGCAGCCGAAACTCATTGTTCACAAACTCGTAGTAACGATCCCGGTAACGACTTTCCAACCGATTGCCTTGCGCGTCCTCTTCGCCATCGAGCGCGAGGCCGGAAATGAAGATCAAGCGGCTATCGGACTGGTAGGCCATATCGAAAGTGCTGCCGTCGTATGCGTTCGGCAGCCCGACGACAACGTCCCCCGTACGCGCATCCAGCACTTCGCCGCAAATGGCGCTGCCGCCACAACCGAGCCTGTACAGGATGTAATGACCGGCGAAATTGACCTTGCCTTTCAGAGCCCGCGCTCGTGCTTGATCCATCATCGCGTTGCCGTTTTCTTGCGGTACCGGTTCATGGTTGGTGCCGGTGAACACTGGGGTGACGGTGTAGTCCTTGAAGTCCGGGTCGGCGGCGAAAGCCATAGACGTGGCAATGACCGAGAGGCCTCCGAGTAGAACTGAACATCCTTTCACGCTGTAACTCCGTATATGGGGTACATCATTGGGCTGCTTTCTCAAAAACAATACTGCGCACCGCTGTTTTGATTTGTTCAAACCCTTCGGCGCTGATAGCCAAAGGAGTGGATGAGCCTGACTCTGCTGAGCCGATCAGTACGCTTTCGCCCCTGAGCAAGCAGAAAGCAACGCGAGTGATGTGACGTCGTGATTTGTCATGGAAACCGAAGATGAACCCAGATGACTTCTCCCCACCCAGTGCCTCGAAGGTGTAGCTTTTCTTGGGGCCCGCCAGCGACGTGGGCTCCCAACCGTGATCGGTCAGGGTCGCCGGGCATCTGCGGTCGTTGTCATCACGTAGGACTTGCAGCGCGATGGAGTCCTCTTCCGGGGGCTTCCGGGCCGTGAGCCGGGAGAAGCTGTCAGCGTTTTCACACATCACGCCAAACCACGGCTGACTCAGGTTGTCGGACTTCTCGAAATGCCAGTCATAACCGCTCGATGTTTCCGCCTGCCATAAACCAGGCGCGCGGGCCCGAGCGGGCAGTTGTTTACCCGCGACAAACACCAGATAAAAGCGATCGAACGTCAGCCATTGGTCTTGCAACAACGGCATGGAGAACCGACACGTATCCAGCTCGACAACAGCCTCGGTCGGACCGTGTGCAACCGCCGACTGGCCTGACTCACCGCCGACCACCACGGCATCGGCGGCGAGAGCTGTATGCGTCAGCGCAACCCAGCCAAGTAGCGAACTCCGCAGCCATGAAGACTTGATTAAGCCCATCAACCGACATCCCTGTGCATAACGTTATCGACGACTGCTCAACAGCAGTCGGTTCATCCCTTGTTCGCTGGAATGATCAGCTTCAACTCACCATCGCGATACAACACCTCACACCCGACCCACCCCGGATCAACCTGCGGCATCACCGCCGAAGGTTTACACAGCTCGCGCAGCAGCGTCGAGCCATGGGACAGGCGCCCGCCCATTCGCGCAATCACCGCCCGCGCTGCCTGATAGTGGGCATGACGCCCCGGATCGAGGGTGTCTTCGAGCAGGATGTCGGCGCCGAGCACGCCTTGCACCTGCCCCGGATAAATCATGAACCCGGTCGCCTGCTCCGTGCCTTCGCGACCGTCCTGCCAGAAGCTGCCGTCGCGGGTACGAACGTCGGGATGCGGCGCAAACCAATGCTCTCGATCTGCCAGCGGCATGGCGTGATGGAGGCGGAAGAAGATCCGCATGAGATTGTCGCGATACCACTCACGCACTTGCAGGTAGTAGCCGCGCAGGCCCGGCAGGCCAGTTGAATGGGCTAAGCGGATAAACCCCGGCCACTGTGGGAAGGCCTGCAACGGCAGGTCGGTTGGTGCCGGGCGCGGTGTGGCGGGATCGGTTTCCCACGGCAGACGATGTGGGCTGTGTTCAAGGTCGTCATAAGCCGTCGGTGGCCGTCCCAACAGGTCGCCGCCGCTGCTGGCCAGTGAGGTGGCGATGCACAGATTGCCTTGCACCACGAACACATAAAATCGGGTGAACCAGTCGGCCAGTTGCCGGCCGTCGGCGCCTTGGGTGGTGAGCTCGGACAGTTCACCGTCGAAGCGCCGCAAGCCATGCTCAAGGCTCAGCAAATGCCCGCGAGCAACGCGCTGCATACGCAGGAATAACGGTAGCGAATGTAACATCCGTAGCGGTCGCCAAGGCAGATACGGAGTCGCGCCACCGACTTCGCCGGCGTAGCTGCTGGCAGAGATGCCCCAGTCTGCGAGTCGTGCGAGAAACAAATCGTTGTTGATGTACGAGGCGCCGCTAAACACCGCCGTGAACGGTTCGTTGTCCTGCAACACCCGCGAATCCCAACGCGCCATGATCGCTGGAATACTCGCCGCTGCACGCCGTTGGGCGTACTCCACCAAAGTGCTGGGTTGGGGCGGCAGGATCTCGGCGATGTTGGCGGCAGTCAGGTGCCGACGCCAGCCGTAATCGCTGATCGGCCGGTATTGCAGCAACCATAGTTGCTGGCCATCCCAGGCCCATTCGACGTCGCCAGGCACGTAATGGAAGACTCGCAACACGTCTTGCAGAAAACGCCACAACAGGTCCGCTGTCAGGCCGTGGGAAGGTTTGAAAGTATCGCTGCCCCAAGAGTCGCCGAGGCGGGAAAGGATCGCCCGCTCGGGGCTCACCCGACCATCGGCCAACGACTCAAGATGACCTTCGACCCATTCCAGTTCCACCGACAGATGTCGCACAAAAGCGATCCCGGACAACTGCGGTGTGATGAAGCGTTGCACCACCACTTCTTCCACACCTGCCGCGCTCAGCTCGGCAATGCGCGCGGGCACGTTGGGCGTCGGTTCCCGCAGGAACGTGGTACTCAAACCCGCATTCGCCGCATCGGCTTGATCCTCGCCATAACTGGAGGAGCGCACCGCCCACGTGGCGTCCGGTTGGCTCGCGAGAAACGCCGGCAGACGTTCATCGTGACAATCATTGAGTGACAGCGCCGGCGGCACCGCTTGCCTGGCCAACTCGGCCAGACGCAAGCGCCCGCCCTTGGTATGCGCGACGAACCCACGCTCGCCCGACTCCAGCCACGCAGCGAATTCGGCCGGCGAGTCGATCCACGGGTAATGACCCCAACCGGGTTTCAGGCTGATGGTCAAATCGGCGCGGGCAAGAATGGCTGACCATGCTGCGGCCTGAGCGATGCCCAGCACATTGTCCTGATCGCCCCAGACCAGCTCGACCGGATCAGTGATCCACTCCAGCAGCGGCAACGCGGTGTCTGCTCGCACCAAGTCCCAGTGCGGCACAAACGCGCGGCAGCGGGCATACCCGGCGCCCATGCGCTGGTATTGCGCGGGTGTCCAAGTCTGATTGGAGAACTTGTGTTTAAAAAGCGCTGGTTTGTTCGCCAGCAACCAGTGAATGGTCTTGCGAATCGGCAGCGGCGACATCAACGCTGGCAGCCGTCGTTGCCACAAGAACGCCCCGACTGGCGCGAGCAACACACTGCGGCAAAAGTGCCCCGGCTGACGTTGCAGCGCATGCAACACCAGCAACGCATTCACCCCGACCGCCATGATCGCGCTGCCCTGCACCGTCATCGCGAGCAACGCTTGAGCGTACGCCGCGAGGTCTTCGCAGGGTGCCTGTGGATTGTTGCCAAAGCCCGGCAACTCCAGCGGCACCACCTGATAGCGCTGAAAGTGCGGCAGCGCATCATCCCACCAATCGGCGGCGCTACCGTTGCCGGCCAGCAGGTACATCAGGGGCTTGCTCATGAACAATCCTCAGGCCAGATCGCGCAGGGCGGCGTTGAGGGTTGGATAGCGGAACGTGTAGCCCGCCTCGCTCAAACGCTCGGGCACCACACGCTGGCCGTCGAAAAACAGTTGAGCCATTTCCCCCGCCAGTGCGCGCACCGGTGCCGCCGGAATGTGAAACCACACCGGACGCTTCAAGACCTTGCCGACCTGCTCCGCAAACGCTGCCTGACTGACCGTATCCGGCGCCACCAAGTTGTAAGTGCCGCTCAAGCTCTCATCATCGAACGCGCGTGCGATCACTTGAATCACATCGTCGCGATGCACCCAGCTCATGATCTGCTGACCATCGCCCATGCGTCCGCCAAAGCCCAGGCGAAACGGAATCAGCAACGGCAACAACGCACCGCCCGGCCCGAACACCACGCCGAGGCGCATCACCACCTGACGCACACCGAACTCAGTGGCCGGTTGCGCGGCCGTTTCCCATTGCGCGCAGAGTTCGGCCATGAAGCCATCGCCCCTGGTCGATGTTTCATCGAGACGTTCGCTGGCATCGCGCACGCCGTAGAAACCAATGGCCGACGCCTGAACCCACAACGCCGGTTTATGCGTGGCATTTTTCAGCCAAGTCATCAGCGCTTCGGTGGTATTGACGCGACTGGCGATCAGTTGCGCCTGACGCTTGGCGCTCCAACGCGGACCAGCAACCGGTGCCCCCGCCAGGTTGATCACCACGTCGAAGGTTTCGTTGTAACCGAGTTTGCTCAGCGAGCGCAGGCAACGGGCGCGGCCGTCGAACAGGTACGCGGCTTTCAAAGGATCGCGAGCCAGCACGCTGACGGTGTGGCCGGCGTCGAGCAATTGATTGACCAAGGCTTCACCGATAAACCCGGTGCCACCGGTCACCAGTACCCGTTTGTAAGCTCCGCCAGCGAACGGGTTAGACGGCTTACCTTCGCGCTGCATGCGCAACGCCGCCAATCCGTCACGAATACCCGAAGCCGTAACGCCGATAGCGAACAGCGTCAGCAACCTGCCACGCCAGCCGAAATCGATAGCGCTCAGGCCGGTAGGCAAACTCGCCCACTGCGCCAATTGCCCCCCGTACAGAGCAAAGAAAGCCCCGCCGTTCACCGCCAGCACGGTATGCATGATGCGCTCGATGGCCGGCAACTTGCGGCTGCGGTCCTCGACCACGAAGTCCCACAGCGTCAGGCCGATCTCCAGCGCGAACAGCAGCGCAATCACAATCGCCCACGTGCCGTGGAATGCCAGATGCGCCATGCCCAGAAACAGAATCCCGTAGAAACACGAGCGCATCGCGTGGATCGACAACTCCAGCCGGGCACTGTGGCGATACGGCAACGCCACCGTCAGTTCGTGGTGGTACAGGGTATCGAGCGCACCCAGGCAGGCCTGGGCAATCAACAGAGCAATCGCCCAATCCAGGAGAGAAAAGTCAGGCATGGTTGGCATCACTCGGTGTGTGTTGAGGTGGAGGTGCGGCGGTCGTGGCGATACAGCCAGATCAGCGGAGGCAGTAAAGTGAGCAGCGCGAAGCTGTCGAACCACAGATGCGACCAGACCTGCGCCTGGAGGGAAATCAACATGTCCTGCGGCGCCCAGAGCACGATGCCGGCAATCAACCAGCCCCATGCCATAGGGGTTTTAAGACGATGGCCGAAGTGCACGAGGGCGAGCATGTAGAGGGAATAGCTTTGCAGCGTGGCGCCGAATAGGGCGAGCCACCAGACTTGTTGCGCGCGGGCGGCGGTGGGTACGGTGTCGGCCAACCAGAAGGCTTTTTCGATAGTTTGCAGATAGCCGTCGAGCAAACCGGAATGGCCGGCCCAGGTCAGCAGGATGCTGACGAGCAGATGCACCAGTGCGGCGGCGTATAGCCAAACGACCAGGGCTTGGCGAAGGGTATTTGAGGGGACTGGCATTCCGTGTCCTGAGGTCTTCCTTGAGGGGCGCAAGTCTAAAGGAAATCGGGAGATTTAGTGATTAATCACAGGACCGGTCTCGCCTCTAAAATTTCTAATAGAAAGTCGACTAACAACCATCGGCATCGTTGCATTGAACCCAGCCCCGAATTTCCTTTCCTTTGGGGGTTTTAAACATGATTTGCAGCCACCCGGCCTCAACCCCTTCCTGCAACACCGAGTCGCCCTTGATCAAATACATTTTCGTCATGTCCGCCAAAACGGGCGAACTGTGAATCGAGGTCTTTTTGTTAATCGTGAGCGTCACCCTGTCCCCCGCTGCCCAGCGTTTATAGGCGGCAGAATTGAGTTTGGCGACGATCCCCTCAGCGGTTTTATAAGGGAACGTGTAGATCAACTCCGACGACTCGGAATCGCGCGCAATATCGCCGCCATTACCAAAATAATTCGACAGCCGCTCATCTCTCACATAACCCGCCGCCGTACGGGAATACGCATGAGTGGTGTAATACTCGCCCAAATAATTAACGCCCGTATCAGCTCTGATTCCGACCGCATGAATGACGAATAGCATCGGCTCGGCTTCGGGTTCAGCCTGCGCAAAGAAAGCCGCTTGCACTCGTCCAGTGGCCGCCAAAAATGGCAGGCCGCCTATGTTCTTTTTTGTACCATCGGCACAATTTACATAATCGACGTTGATGGCGACGTCATCGGCGTCTTGGGATTCGTCTTCGGGCAGTTTGGCGTGGTTGAAAACGATAGAGCCCGAGTCTGTGTTGAGCGCTGGGAATGCTTCACTTTTTGGGGGTTCGCAGGTGATCCTGGAAAGGATCTTTTTCAGGCTTGATCTCTCGCTTTCATAAAAAGTATTGCACTGAGAAACAACGACAAAGCCCTGTGCTGTTTCTGCTTGAAGTGTGTTGCAGATTAATCCGAACCCTTCAACACCGCCCGGCCCAGGATAAATGACGTTTTTCATGTCCAGCAGCTTCCAGCCTTGCTGCTGCATCGACGCTTTGGCTGTCGCCGTAGCGTCCGAAAACTCCATGATTGATTCAGCATCAGGCAGTTCGATCAGCTTGTTGTAGCGCCGTGTATTGTCGATTCCGACAACCGCCAAAATGTCCTGCAGATTTTTCCCAGTGACAATGACAGTGGGGAGACTATCGAAGTTGTTGGCGTAGTCCGGCTGGTTACGGGGTACAAGCTTGAGTACGTTCACGCCCCCTTCCTGAACGCAGCTTGCAACCTTCAGTTCTGTTTGAGGCACGTCGAACGGGCAAGGTTGATCTTCAGCGAACGCATCCGTGCCGCCAAGGAACAGGCTCAGAACAACGGCGCCCATCAGCGCCGCCGTGAAGCCGTATCCTTTTTTAAAAATACAATCCATGTTGATCACTCAAAAAACCTACGGTTTAAACGGCTCAGGTGTCGTGTTTAAAAACGCTCAATCATCCGCCTACGTAGACGTCGACACCATCGGACATTTCCTTCAACACGCCGGGCTGTTCATGAACTATCCAGCGCTCGCGCTCATCGATAACCTCTGTTCGTCACCGCAAAATCGGTGACACGGACGTGCAAGTCCGGCGGGATACACAATGGTTATGGCAATTCATCGAGCATTTTTCTATGCTCGCGAACCGTTATGGCGGCTGTGTATGGGAGACCTTCGGGTCTGCCGGGTAATCCCGCCGGTCTTGCACACCTATGCACAGCTGCCACCTCTTTCGAAGTGCACGCGAAACGGTGTCGGCTCCTTAATTACGGGATTACATCTATGTTCAAGCCAACACCAAATCCTCCTGAAAACGAAGCCACATCCCCCTACGAATCCTTCGATTCCAGAAAACTCCACGAAGCCGCTGAACGCGCCCTCGACCATCATTTCGCCCCACCCCCCAACGAAAAACCCAAGCGCAAAGGCAAGCTCTTCACCGTCTCCCCCGACATCGACACCGAAGCCCTCCTGGCCAACGCCTCAGAAGACCTGAAATCCATCAGTGCCATCGCCGCCGACCTGGCCGACGACATCGAAGGCACCCGCCGCTCAGTCGCCCTGGCACTCAGCAGAATGGCGGATGGGGCGCAGTTGTTGGTGGAGCGAGCGCTGGATCATATTGATTTGCCGAATCCGGCGGAGCATCGGGCGAAGGCGTAGCGAAAAATATGAAGGGGACTTAACGTCCCCTTCCTCAGCGTTATACCTGCACCGCGAAATTTACAGGCAGTGACTGGCCTTTATGTCTGAGCCTTGCGAAACCAAACGCTTCACGCCGTCGCTACCCCCCGGGCTACCTTTATCAGCTGACATCTGATAACAGGCCAACGCCCGGGACATATCCTTTGTTCCCAATTCACCACTCTCAAAAGAAGACCCCAGGTAGTTCATCGCCTCTGTGGATCCCATGGAAACCGCGCGAATAACTTCCCTTTCTGCCTGCTCGGGGTGGAGGCAAGGGCCGTTATAGTCGGTGGAATTACCGTTACAAAAATAAGTGGCATAACCCAGCGCGCCGCTCGCTGTCGTCGATGCCGCTTTGAACAAAGCCTCAACCTTGCTGGTTTCCAGCTGAGGCGCCATCTGCGAAAGACTTAAGCTTGCCGCCGATAGACTTGCCTGTGGATCACCCGATTCTGCAGCACAGACATAGTTTTCCAGGGACGCTTCAATCAACTCCCCAGTCAGCCGGTATCGTTCAAGAAACCCCAACCCACCCAAGCCCTCAGCACGTTGATAACAAAGGTTCTCCGCGCGGCTCATTCCGGGTCTATCGGGTGCGACAAGCTCCTTCTCGCTGATCGACCAATCCTCAATCCCCACCAGCGACCAGCACGACTTTTTAGCAAAGTTAAAAATCTTGATGTTGCTGTTACCGGCCCGTTTATCCACAACATTCATGTGAGCGTCATCGACTGTTTCGATCTCAACCCCTTCAGTCTTGCCCTCCATCGCTGCCATCAACGGAAACGTCAAACTGGTGCCAGTCTCCGCAGTAATTTGCGGTTCAAATCGACCAGGGTCCGAGGTCCGCTTCAATACCAATATTTTCACCGCCAGTGCGGTTAGGCGCTTCTGGGACTCGGCATTGGCGGAAAACGCTGGCAGAAACTGCGCGAAGTCTGAGGAAGGACACGAAGCACTTCCCCCGCCCCCACTGCCTGAACGACCCACAGTCTCAGGCGCGATCCCATCCAAATAAGCCGAACGCTCCCGACTCATCTTTGCAATGCAATTGTTCACAACCGCCACATGAGCCGGCATGGCTGCCTCAATCTCGAACGCCTCTACGGTGCAATTCGTATCCCGTAATTTGATCCACGCACGCTGGGATTCCTTTACCTGCGTCGAATACTCCCCCCCTAATTTCGGGTCAACTGAATATTGAGATTCAAGCCTTGCCATCAGTTGGTGATAGCTCGTATTCAACTGAGAATCTGCGGAATTCTTTGCAGCCTCGGAACACGGGACAACCTGCGAGCTAGAGCTGATTTCACTGCAGTCGTCTTGGGCGAACGCGGCTGAAACCGGCAGTAGCGCGAACGCGATTAGCACACTGGTTAACCCTAAAACAAAGCGTTTCACTGTCTTCAATCCTTGATTATGGAACATACCTATTTTTAAGTTTATTTCAGCTACTTTGATGGCGGAGCAACCGCGATTTGCCTGGCACGATCAAGGGTCAGACGAATCAAGCAACTAGCAGATTGCTCACCATATATAGACTTTACGCACTCGAGATCCCGAAACTTCATCCAAGCTCGTTGAACCTCACGAAACGCGGTTCTTTTTTCGTCACTTAAACGATTTGCCTTATCATGGTAAGCCGAATTAAGCAGCGCATCCGCATCCGCCAAAACCAACTGATAAATATCGCTCTCTTGCACTATTTTTACTTGAGGCAAACCCTGAGGCAGATCCGCATCCCAGTTATTCAATCCATTATTGTCATCAACTCTTAGCTTAACCGTTTTATTATCAAACCACCCATATTGATTTTTTGTCTGCTCCGACTTGTAAAGCAACTCAATATAAATTGGGTCGCTTCCCCGCTGCGGATCATTTAGCAGAGTCTGCTTTAAAACACCGACATTTCCATCTCCCTCATCCAGCTCGAAAGAAAAGCAAGGGGTTGGCCCAGGCTGAGCAGCTGACTTGCTAGCACGCATACAGTCCGCTCGAGTAGAGCCGCTCGGCTCATTACTTCCCGTTTCTACATCTTGAATTCTAATTAGCAGTCTCAAGTTAGGGGCCGCAGAATAGTCGGCCTGTAATATCTTCGCGGAATAGAACGGTTCTGCTTTAACGGTAGCGACGCTAAATACAAAAAATGCTGAGCACGCCAAGAAAATTGTATTTTTAACCACAGAGCTTAATTCCATTTAGTTTAAAAAATGGGGAGATATTTATTTATCGAAAGTTAAAACCTACTTTACAAAATAAATTCGTCCCCTTTTTGCTGATCAGCACCCGCTTGTAGGCGCCGCCGGCAAACGGGTTGGACTTGCTCACTATCTTTCTGGAGGGGATTTCCGACGATCATGGCGCAGCAACCAGACCAGCGGCGGCAACAGCACCAGCAGCGCAAAACCGTCGAGCCACAGATGCGACCTGACCTGTTTTTGCGCTGAAAGCCACATGTCCTGCGGTGCCCATAACAGAACGCCAGCCATCAACCATCCCCAAATTGCGGGTGCTTTAAGACGGTTGCCGAGGTGCACCAACGCGAGCATGTACAGCGAATAACTTTGCAGCGTCGCGCCGAACAACGCGAGCCACCAGACCTGCTGCTCGTGACCGGCAGCAGGAACCGCATCGGCGCCCCAGAACGCGAGTTCGAGGGCGTGAAGATAGCCGTCAAGTAATCCGGAATGACCGGCCCAGGTCAGCGTGAGACCGGCGAGCACATGCACGATCGCGGCGGCATACAGCCAAAGCACCATCGTGGAGCGAAGAGAGAAAGAGGGGGCTGGCATTCCGTGTCCTGAGCGCATTCCTTGAGGGCGGGGAGTTTAATGGAAAATGGGGGTTGTCAGATGCACAAGCGTTAAACGTTTACCGTGACGGGTTCAGGCTCAGCGCTTGTGAAAGCGCGTCACGCATGACTGCCGCCCGTCCATTCCCCAGTAAGTGCTGAGCAAGACTTTGCGTTTCTTGTCTACACGGAGATTGACGAAACCATCGCCACAATCCGGCTGCACTTCCTCGAAGTCAGCGGTTTTCGGCCGGTAGATGAAAATCCGGTGGATCGTGTAGGTGCCCATGCCGTCGTCGATCTGCCAGACAGAAAAATCTTTCATGCCATCGAAGTTGAAATCATCGATAGCGACGTGCAGGGATTTTTCAGCGGCAAAGTCGATGGTTCGCGGCTCGCGAGCATCGACTTGAACCGTCACCGTCACCTTCGGCCCGTTCACTTCCAACATCGCTTCAACGTTTTTAACAGGGTTGAACGATGTTACCTCGGCCCCCGCCGACGCCGAACCCAATAACCCGAACAGCGCCAAACCCAAACTCACCCGAGTCATTGATCGCCCTGCTCCCACTTGCAACCACCGTCTAGAGAAACATCGACATTGGGGTTAAGCAGGAAACTGTATTCCTTGCCGTTGGACTTCTTTGTGTACACCATCGAAACGCTCATCGCCGCTTGGGTGACCCACTCATAGGTTCCCGTGACCTTGCCGTCGACAATCTCGGACCAAGTCGAGGTGAGCTGCGATGGCGCGTCAGGATCGAGTATTTCCTCCTGGTGATCCGTCAGCACGATAGAAATGGGCGTTTTCGACTTGGCGTATTTGACGAAACCACCCGACCAATTGCTGTCGTGGTCGTAGAAGGTTCGGAACTCGAACTTGATCGAGTTGGTGCCTTCGAAGCAGTAGTTGTCGGAGGTGACTTGGCTGTGGGCTGTCAGGGGGAGGAAAAATATGAGTAACGGGAGTAGCTTTTTCATCTCGAATCCGTTCAGGAGAAAAGGGCGCGCCTTAGAACTAGTCACAGGGGTAGGAAAGAGCTGCTGTTATTTTTTGCGGAGGCTGGCCTTCGTAAATAAATCTGCCCCCTTTTCGCTTACCCATCTTCATCCGCGTAAAGGCTTTATTTTCTCAAACGCAGCCTTGATATCTTCAATGGTAGGGTCCGTTTTATTAGAGGACTTAGGTACACACGCAGACAACGTCGCTGTCGAGCGTCCCACACCCACGAGACCGTAAAAACAACTAAACTTTAAGCCAGACTTCAAGATTGAAAATTTTTCCTGCACTTTGCTAATGCTTTTTTCTGAATCCCACAGAGTAAACGGGGACATTGTCACTCGCAGCTCTGCTGCCCCAAACGCAACTGAACGTTCAACGTTCACCTTTCCTTTCTCAGAAACTTGTTCAATAGCTCCATCTACCGAGTAATTATAAATATAGCCACCTTTTCTACTAAAGCGCCCAGACTCCTTTAGCGCATTTCGAAATGAAATCGGCCGGATGGTAAAAGTGTTTTCCTCAACAAGGATTGGTGGACTTAACTCTACGAGAGAAACCAACTCCCCATAGCAAATACTATTCTCCGATTTCACCGTCACTTTAAACCCAGGTATTTCAGGTATAAATGCCCCACACGCTTCTAACGAATCTGCGTGAGCAACACCAGACGCCAGAATTGACGCAATCAGCCACTGCCAGCAAGTGTGTAACCTCATCATAATACCCTCTTATGGAACACACTCGGCGGAGAGGTTACCAATTCAGACAATCCATAGCATGAATGCTAACAGAAAAGTGGAAAAATTTACTTATCAACAGCCAAAGCTACCTTGTAAATAAATCAGTCCCCTTTTCGCTGTCAAGTTTTAAAGGTTCTCGCTCATATCCGCGCATTCATCCGCGTCGGCAAGAACTTTACGTTCACCGTAGTTAAAAACACATATAGGGTGTTTAAAGCTACCCCGCATTTTCCGACAAGCACTACTACTTTTTTCTTTATAGACACATTGTTCATCGGAAATGATCAACTCCTTGCTTGGCGTCAAAGTCAAAACTTTAGCGCCATCAATACGATAAATACTTTCGTATATTGAGCCGCCAGATTGTTGAATATCTTTGTAGCTCCCGTCCTGCAACTCAGAGGCGCTAGCAGGAATAGATCCAATATAGTTAGCTTCACCGCCTTTAGCTGAAGCAGAAAAAATCATGACCTGAGCATTAAGCCCCATATCATCACTGGTTGGATAAGAAAATATGACGGAATCGCTAGGTTTATCTGACGCCTCTCTATAGATATAATCAGACCGACACCCGCGATCAGGATTTTTAAGAGAAAAAGTCCCCCCTTCGAAAGAGAGCACCAAACCAACTTCTGAGTCGGAATCTTGGTCAGAATCTTTACACAATAGCTTATGTTCTACTGGGTTAGACCAAGCCGCGCCACTGTAGATAAAAAGCGATAGTATGATCAGTCGAATCATTCGGGTACGCCTCAAAAAAACTTTAGTAATTTATTTGTCATTGCTTCTCGATCCGTGAAATGAGCTTCAGGCGGCCAGGGATGTTCCGAATCCGTTCCAACTAAATTACCATCCCCTCTAATACGCCTGGTCATTTTCGGTATATCGTTAGAGTCGGCGACCCCCAGAGAACACGGGGCCCGACCACGTTTTTCAGATCATTATTGAATCGTGGTCGGGCCCCACTTCATTTCTTTACAGATAATTATTGAAGCGTGGTCTGCCCCCATTTCATGCGATAAATGTAATATGTGTATGCTTTTTCGTTCGCAACAACCATTAACACAAGTACCATTCGGGACAGATTTATTTATCGAAAGTTAAATCCATCTCACAAATAAATCCGCCCCCTTTACGCCTGTTAAGAGCATTAGCGCGTATCACAGCTCGGCCCACTGAGCGCTTCACCGTCAATCTTAAACTTACATACCTCAGTAATGTCTGCGCCCTGTGTTAGAGACATAAGAGTTAGAGTGAATAAAAGTTCATTATTGGAAAACTCTCCTTTTTCCAGCACAACCTCCGAGAAATCGGTGTTGAAGCCTTTTCCAGAAATACTGCAAAAATCCATTGAGTTACTGGCAGCACCTTTGCCACCTGGCTTTAGGACCTGAACTTTTATGCAAGGGCTGCCCAGCGACTGATAGTAGCGAACTAACTTACCAGAAATGACAGCCGTATCGGCTTTATATATATTTACAACTGGATCTTTTTCATCCGCGGCCAAGGCGCAGCAGGAAAAAGCCAAACCTACCAACAGCATTAAGTTTTTCATTTCTCACCTTATAGATAATTTTTACGCCTAGTAAAGCGATCTAACGGAACATTTGACCAATTGTTTTGATTGGACATAATAGACTTCAATTCAGCCCTATTGTTTTGAACAAAAGGCCGCTGAACCAATATCCTTGATGTCGGCGTATAATCCCCTCGATACCTCAGATCCACAATCATATCTTGAATTTTTGGATCAATCGCATCCCAATTCAACGCACCGTACTCACCAATATTAAAAGCCTGCCCTGATATTGTAATAACTTTATTTTTCATATCGTCATAAACAGAAGTAAACAATTTGTACTGCTGCTTACGCGTAATAAAGATTTTCCGAATCTCAGGACTGGCATTATTAAGATAATCTCTAGCGGCAGTACCGCTTAGGCCCTTCGACCCTATCAACCAACCTAGTAATGGCTCAGAAATGCCTACCGCTGCAAGATCACCCTGTGGATCCGACTTTTGACCAAGGTCATATCCCCTGCCAATCGTAATACCGGACGCACCACCTGGCCAATGCACTTTCCGACTGAAATACTGGTGCAAAGGGTTCGCGGAATCTTCCAGATCATTTCCCTCCGCATCAAATGTTAATTGACCTTTATCGACTTTAAGCCACTTCAAGTCATTGTCATCTTCCATGGCTAGAAAATTGGCAACAAACCCGACAGGATGAAAGTGATAAATCAACCCAGAAGCAACCGGGGACTTATCAGACAACTTATCCCAAAAAACATACCCATCTATTCTTTCTTTCTCATGTGCCAGACGTTTCTTTGAAACCTCCAAAAGTGAGTCTAGTCTCTTCCATTTTTCAGATCCCGACTCTTCTTTCCACTCTGTAGGATGGTGGGCTACTAGCTTTGTCCATTGGTCTCTTGTGGCAGCACCCTTCAATGCCTCAGCAAGCTCAGTAGGTTCTACTTCACCATCACCGTTTTTGTCTATTTTCTTGAAAAGATCCTTAAAGAACTGGGGCATATCCTCAGGATCAAGAAAGCCATCGGCTTTCGGGTTACTTTCCTCCACAATTTGAAAGCCCATTTTCTTCCAATCGTGTGGAGTGATCATTTTCGCGTCAGATTTTTTTATCAATCCGGAAATCGGTTGATCGTCCTCAATGACGGAGACTTCATACCAATCCTCGCTGCCCTCCTTGACAACTGGCACCTTACCCAAGTCGATAGCATGCTCATTCTTGGAAGGATCACTCGTCCCGGTAGCGGGCAATTTTTTCTTAAGCTGCGTACCTACCGGTAAATGCAGGTACTGCCTACCAATTTTCAAACCGGCGACGTTATCGAGGAAATCATTAACGTCGGCTTCGGCGCTGAATATCTCAACATGAACTTGGAATTTACTGTCCGTCATGCCCTGTTCGTCGACGAGATTTTCAGTTTTACCCAAGTAACCGATCGGGTCGCCAGCCTTGATTCCAATGCTAGTCGTCACAACCTCAAACTCTGTAGGCGTGAGCGTCTCCCACTGCACGTACTGGCTATCCGGATCGTTTTCGACAATGGCCCAGAAATTTGCTGGTACGTTCCCCGTGCCTGTCCATATGCTAGCTACCACCGGTGTACATGGGGCCATTCGCCGCAATTTGTTGTCGAGAACCAGGCTCACAACATCTTTGCTATCGAACGCAATAGTGCTGCTGACCGTTATCTCTCGACTTTCTTCTATACGCGCACCTGCAGGTTGCCCATTCGTAGAGCTCGCTGGTGCGGCATACATCGCCAAGCGTTTGCACGTCCTAGCTTTTACTTTCCCTTGCCAATACTTTGGCTTCGCACGTTCTGGAACATCGTCCGCGAGCCAAATACGTTTAGGTTGGGAGTTTTGGTAAGGTGCATCATTCTTCAAATAGGCGAACCAGACCTCTCTCCCTGCTTCACGAACTTTGTGCGACCCGTTCTTTACACTGCCAGAAAGAATTTTTCCTTTGGCATAGGTGACGTTACCGACGCGTCTCTCCTCCAGCACCTCAAGCTTGGTGCCCATAGCCAGTTTTCCGGGTGACTGAACGCTGCTTGTTTCGGGAAACTCGTCGTATGCCTTGAAGTCATTTACCTTCATGGTCACTTTGGGTTTTGGTGTTTCTTCCTCGGATAGCGGGTAGCGCTTATAAGGCAACAAATGCATATACAGACTGTAGAAGTTCAGCTTGTTTTGCTTGCCTTTGTTCGGCCCTTCTTCCGGATTGGGTGCCGACTTGTACTCGTGACGCACCAGGCAGAAGGAGTTGGAATATTTCAGCTTTTTCTCGTTGTCACCGAAGGTCGACTCCAAATAATCCTCGTTAAGGCGATACGCAACGACTTCGCCATCGGCCATGCAGCGTATCGGCTCATTCAGTACGCATTGTGGGGCACTTGCATCGCTGATGTGGATGCCGCCATGCCAAAATTTGTTGCTCCCCAGTAGGTAATGGCCTGACTTTTCACCCTCAAGTGCTTTGTAGACTTCCTCAGCATCAGTGAACTGTTTTCCGTCAGCCTTTCTAAAAGGATATTGGAAGTTCATTAACGGCGATGTCGCTGGAACAGGGGCGGGAGCGGGTGCAGGGGCAGGTGTCGGAGTTGGATTCCCCCCCGTCCTTGTCGACTCTTTAACTCTCAAAAACTTTGTAGGAACTGGCCAATACCAAGCCTTCCCCAAAGCGCCGAATGGTGCAGTGGCTGGACCAGAACTTTGTGCCCCAAAGAACTCGCCAAACTCAGAGTCTAATGTGCTGTCATAAAACTCGACAATCCCCGTATGATTTAACGTCTTATTTTCATGATTGGACGTTGCGTTAATCCAGAGGACGATATCTCCACGCCTTACATTAGCAGGACTAATCACATCATAGTATTGAAGGGCCTCCCCGTCATTGAGAGCCGCTGTATTCTGATAAGGGACTTCGTAGCCGGCACTTGTAAGCAGCAAGTTAACCATATGAGAGCAGTCGACAACTTTTTTTCCATTCTCAACGTCAAAACCGTTCCCTCCCTCCTTATATCTATAATTAGCGCTGGTATAGTTGCTCGAAAAATCAAGTGGCTCTGTCATTTCTGCTTCCTGCAATAATCAATAGCAATAGCTGGCTTTGAAAGTTCCGGCTGGCTGCTTATTCAAGCGGTCCAGATGTGCGATAGCCCCTTTACTGCCTTGTTTGGCAGCGAGTTGGTAGCAAGCAACCGCCCTGGACATGTCCTTTGTAACCAATTCTCCCGTTTCAAAGGCACGCCCGAGTGCATTTATCGCGAAGGCACTTCCCATACGGGCAGCGTGCGTCAGCGCTTCTTCAGCCTGTGCTGGATGCTGGCAAGGACCGTCAGAGGAAATGTTGTTACCAACGCAATAAAATAACGAAAGACTCATTGCCCCCTCCGGCAAGGTGGTTGCTGCTGCCTTGAATAGCTGCTCAACCTTCTCGTTTTTTAACTGCGGCGCCATACCGGAAAGACTCAAACTTGCAGCATTCAAACTGGCTTGAGGATCGCCGGAAGCTGCAGCGCATAGATAGTTTTCCAGAGAGGCTTCAAACAACTCCCCCGTGAGTCGGTACTGCTCCAGCCCCCCCAAACCTCTAAAGGCTTCCGCACGTTGAAAGCAAAAGCTCTCTGCCTTGCTCATGTGAGGATTGCTCGCCACTACGAGATCTTTCTCACTAATCGACCAATCCTCAACTCCCTCCAAGACCCAACACGCTTGTCGAGAAAAGTTGAAAATCTTGATGTTGCTGTTGCCCGCTCGCTTATCCACTACGTTGAAATGACTATCGTCGATCGCTTCGACCTCAACACCCTCAGTCTTGTCTGTGCCCACAGGCGCCATTAGCGGAAACGCCAAATTGGAGCTGTTAACTCCCGTCGTTTGTGGCTCAAAAACTCCATGCTCTCCCACCGGTTTCAAAACCAGCGACTTCACCGTCATCGCAGTCAACCGCTGCTGAGTTTCAGCATTCGCAGAGAACGCCGGAAGGAACTGGGCAAAATCCTCAGACGGGCATTCATCCGCATAAGCACTGCCATGAAACAGGCTCAGCAGCGACGCGGTGAAAACCGCTACAGCGAGGCCACCACTCTTCTTCAAAACACCATTCATGTCGATCACTCAGAAAACACAAAAAAAGCCTTCGGTTTAACCTTCTCAGGCGAAGCATTCCCCAACGCCTGATCCATCAAACTCCCCGCCTTATCCTTATCCGCCGCCCCCGGCAGCACCGGTGGCTTAATCCCAATCCCGGTCCCACTCCCCGCCGACCCGCCAGCATTAATCTTCACCACCGGCCCAACCACGGTAACCCCACCGGCATTGAGCTTGATGAAGCTCCCGCCCGCTTTTACCGTCAGTTCCATCCCTGCTTCGATGACAATCTTGTCCCCAGCCTTCAGGTGAATCTCCTTCCCGGCACTGGTCAGCTGCGCAGTCCCCAGCTTGATGTGCTGGTTCTGCCCCACCGTCAGGTGATCATCCATCCGCGCTTCAGTCTTGCGGTCGGCGATGGTGGTGCGGTGTTCTTCGGCCTTCAGCTCGGTGTAGGTGTTCTTCACCACTGTGTCGTGGCGTTCATTCCCCACCCGAATCTTCTGGTCGTGCTCGACGTTTTCATCCCAATCCCGCTGGGCATGGATGAAGATCTGCTCCGCCCCTTTCTTGTCTTCGATCCGCAGTTCGTTGTACCCGCCGCCCCCCGGTGAGCTGAGGGTTTTGAAGACGGTGCGGGTTTTGTTCGCTGGCAGGTCGTAGGGAACCTGGTTTTCCTTGTGGTACAGGCAACCGGTTACCAGCGGTTGGTCGGGGTCGCCTTCGAGGAAGGTGACGAGGACTTCCATGCCGATGCGCGGGATGGCGATGGCGCCGTAGCGGTCGCCGGCCCAGCTCGAAGAGACGCGCATCCAGCAGCTGGTTTTGTCGTCGGCCAGGCCTTCGCGGTCCCAGTGGAATTGCACTTTGATGCGGCCGTATTGGTCGCAGTGGATTTCTTCTCCTTTGGGGCCGGTGACCATGGCGGTCTGGCTGCCGAGGACGCGGGGTTTTGGGTGTTCCAGGGCTGGGCGGTAGAACACGTTCCACGGGGTGGCGAGGAAGCGGTTGCGGTAGCCCTGGTGGAAGTCGTCTTTGTTGTCGGTGGTGTCGCTGGTCACCGCCTCTTCGAGCACTTGCGGCTGTTTGCCTTCGTGGACGATTTCGGTGAGCAGCCAGAGGTCGTTCCACTCGGTGCGTGGGTGGTCGGACATTTCCACGAAGTGGCCGCTGACGAGGGTGGTCTGGTCGCCATGGCCTTCGGCTTGTTGGTAGTCGGCGCGGTGGCGTTCGAGGGCGCGTTGGCTGAGGAATTTGCCGCGTGCACGGTCGAGGAAGCGGCCGGGGTAGTCGTAGTCTTCCAGGTCCGGTTCGGTGCTTTCGCCGTCGGGTTTGTACGCCGCTTCAAGTCGCAGGTTGGGCTTTTCGAAGTCGTAGTCGCGGCGGGTGACGCGGCCGGTGCGGGTTTCCAGGCGCAGTTTGAAGCCTTTGATCACTGGCTCGTCGGCGACCATGCCGCTGCCTTGCACGTAGGCGGTGGGCTGGCCGAGTTTCGGGAACACGGTCTGGTCGTCGCCGAACACCAGCAGGTGGGCTTTTTCGCTGTGCTGGAAGTGGTAGTGAATGCCTTCTTCTTCGCACAGGCGCTGGACGAAGTGCAGGTCGGTTTCGTCGTATTGCACGCAGTAGTCGCGGTCCGGGCACGGGGTGCTCAGCTGGAAGCGGTAGGCGTTGCCCTTGATGCCGTGTTCTTCGAGGATCAGGGCGATGATTTTCGGCGCCGACATCTGCTGGTAGATGCGCTGGTTGGTGCGGTGATGCAGGTATTGCAGGTGCGGCACCAGGGAGACTTTGTAGCGAGTCAGGCGCTTGCCGGCATCGCCTTGGGCGACGCGGTAGATCTGGCCGTGGATGCCAGAACCCTTCGGGTCGAATGCGAGGAATGCCTGCTTGTGCAGGAGCTTTTCCAGGTCCAGATCCGGGTTTTCGCTGACCAGTTCCAGGTCGAAGCGATACGGCTGGCTGATGCCTTCGGTGCCGGTGAACGACAGCACTTGCAGGTCGCCGGCATAGTCTTCGACGGTGAGGCTGAAGTGCGTTTCGTTAGCTGAGTTGAACATTGCTTGCTCCCTGTTCGGTAGTCATCCGTTACGCCCGCAGTCGCAGGCGTTGCAGCAAAGACGAAGTGGCGCCCAGGGCGTCACGCAATTGGGCGGCGGTGATGGTGCGCTTGGCCGCATCGAAAGCCAGCGCCGTTCGCAGGGCTGGCCAGCAGTGTTTGGGTAGATTCCGAGGTGCGTGCAGCTCGCGGTCGAGATGGCCGTCGCGGGCCTCGGTCGACGGCAAGCGGCGGAACGGGTGTTTGCCGCCCGCCAATTCGTAGAGCACGCAGGCCACGCCGTACACGTCCGCGCTGGCTGAGAGTTGCTGGCCTTCGAGCAGTTCGGGGGCGGCGTAGCCGGGGGTCCAGGCGTTGAAGCGGTCGCGGCTCAGGTGCGGCAGGCCGGGCAAGATGCCCTCTTCGGCCTGGCCGAGGCCGTAGTCGAACAGACGCACGCCCTCTTCGCTGAGCATCACGTTGCTCGGCTTCAGGTCGCCGTGCAGCACGCCGCGGGCGTGGGTGTAGGCCAGCGCATCAAGCAGCGGCAGCGCGATGTCGCGCAGCTCGAACCACGGCAGGCCCAGGGGCCGCTCGCAGAGTAATTTGTCCAGGGTCAGCCCACGCATGAGTTCCATGGTGATGAAGGCCCGCTGGCAGTCGGTGTCCACTTCAAAGGTGTGCAAACGCAGCACGTTGTCGTGGCGCAGTCGCCGGGTCAGGGTGAACTCGCTGTAGAGCAAGGCACTGGCGTCCGGCGATTCGGCAAATTCTTCGCTGAGGATTTTCAGCGCAATGTAAGGGTCGGGATCGCCGAACTGTTCGCGCAGCAGATCCCGTGCACGGTAAACCGCGCCCATGCCACCGGCACCGAGCAGACGCTCAATGCGGTAACGTCCCGCCAGCACGTCGGGCAGTTCACTGATGCTGGCCCGGGTCGGCGCCAGCGCAGGTTTGGCCTGATGCGGCTTTCCGTTTAGCGATGTGGCGAAAGCGAAGTAAGTCAGGTTATTGGCTTCTTCCTCGGTCACCAGCAGGTCGTCGATCGGTGGCATGAGTTCAGTCATTGGCGGATCACCACGGCAGTCAGGTTATCCCGGGCCGAGCCACGCAGAGCGCCGTCGAACAGACGCTCCAGCGCAACGTGCGGCGCGGTCAGGCTCAGGGCGTTGCCCAGGGCATCGCTGGTCAGCCCTTGATACAAACCGTCGCTGCACAACAGAAACGCATCGCCGGGATAGACCTCGAGTTCCAACACATCCAGCGTCAGTTGCTCGGCCGCGCCGACCGCACGGGTCAGCGCATGAGCGGCAGGATGCGCGCGAGCGTCTTCGACGCTCATGTTCTGTTCGTCGATCAGTTGTTGTTGCAGCGAATGGTCCTTGGACAGCTGATACAAACGCTGGCCGCGCCACAGGTAGCAGCGGCTGTCGCCGGCCCAGATGCAGGCCGCGCGATTGCCTTCCACCAGCAGCGCCACCACGGTGCTGCCCATGATGCTGTCGTGACGGCCGGCGGTGACGGTCAACTCCTGACCCAAGCGGCGGTTGAGCCAGTGCAGACACTGGCGAATACCTTTGAGTCGTTCGTCGAAGTCATCCTGCACCGGCAATTCCGCCAGGCTGGCGACGATCAACTGGCTGGCGATGTCGCCACCCTGATGACCGCCCATGCCGTCCGCGACCACCCACAGCCCCTGCTGTGGACAGTCGAGAAAGGCATCTTCGTTGCGCGCCCGAACCTTGCCCGGATCGGTACGCGCAGCGCTGCGCCAGGGGCCGGCAACCAGCATCAGAGCTGCACCGGCATACGGAAGGTGCGCAGCACGCCCATGTCGAACGGGTTCGGCGTGCGTTGGCTCGACAGCAAGTAGTTGGCGCGCAGGCCACCCACATCAGCCTTGAGCACCAGCACGTCGCGACCGGTCAGGTACTCGGTCTGCATCAGGTCGAACAGACGGAACAACGACCATGGGCCGGTGTTCTTCTCGATGCCGATCGGGCGGCCAGCCATTTTGTCGAGAACCAGGCTGGTGCGACCGTCTTCGGCATCGGTCGGCCATTTGAACGACACCGGCACGATCGGGCCGTGGCGGTATTCGATGGTCTTGTCGCCAAACTTGAACTCGGAACGGCTGACCGCCGGGTCGAGGGTGTACGGCTCCAGTTTGAACTGCACTTGCGGCTCGGCCGGGTTGATGGCGAAGAAGCTCTGGCGGATCACTTGTGCCGCGGCCATCTGGTCGAGGTAGACCTTGGAGATCGGCATGCTGTGACCGTCAATGCTGCGCAGGCGGTAGTTGCCTGGGTCGCCACTGACGAATGGACGCATGTAGGTATCAAAGAACCGATCGGCGATGCCCTGGGCCTTGAAGAACTCGCGGAAATCGCTGATCGCGACGTCGCTGGTGCTGTGGGCGCTGAACGGGTAACGCTTGTTGATCGCCTTGCCGTAGAAGCTGTACAGCTCGCTCTGATAACGCTGGTTCAGGTACTGGTAGGAATCGTTGAGCACCAGACGCCAGGTGTCCTCGGCCAGCACGTTGAACCACACGCTGACAGGGCGCGGCAGACGGTTCGACGCATTGCGCAGGGTGCTCAGCGCATCACGCTGGCCGCTCATGCGGGTCTTGGCCATTTCGAACGCGGCCTGCTCCGGTGAACTGGCGCGGGCCAGGCTTGCCATTTGCATTTGCAGGTCGTTGAGTGCTTGCAGGGCCGGAGTCAAATCAGCGGCCGGGCCGTTGTTGTCATCCAGCAAGCGGTGCAGCGGTTCGAAGCGACGTTGCAGGGATTTCTTCGCGGTGTCCGGCAGGTTTTTGGTCGCGGCCATGTCAGACGCCGCGTCCGCTGCGGCCGACGCCAGTTTGCCCAACTTGCCGAGCTTGCCCTTCTGCTCGCCCAGTTTCGCGGCGGCATCGGCGGCTTCATCAACCGGTTCGGCTTCCGCCGGGAAACGGGTGTTCTCGCGCACTTCCACCAGCAGTTGCAGCACCGGGGAATTGGCCGACGTCAGGCCCGCCAGTTGCTCGGCACCCTCACTGAAATCGCTGATCGCGGGCAGAGCCACCTGGCCGACCGCTTCGCTCCAGAAGTTGGCGTAGTCGCGGAAGTACAGCTGCTCCAGCTCGACCATCAGGCGACGCAAGTCCATGCCGCTGATGCCCGAGCCTTCGCCCAGCACCCAGTTATCACGCAGGATATCGGTGACCAGCGCCGAACCCTGGACCGAGAAATACTGCTGATAACCCTGTTGGGTGTAGAACCCCGGAATCACGTAATCGGTGCCGACAAACAACGAACCCTGCGGGCCGATGTGTTGGCTCAGGCGGTATTCCGGCAGGTTGCGAGCCTGCTCGCGCAGCATCCGGTAAACCACGTTGGCCAGCGACTCGCTGCGCAGCACCTGACGCGCCTGCGCCACCAGTTGTTCGTTGAGCGGGTAGATAAACGGCTGCTTGAGCAAACGCTCGAAGTGGGTGTTCAAACCGTTCTGCACCGCGGTGTTGCCGGCGTAACGCTGGGACCATTCGGTAGCGACCCAATCCTTCAGCCATGCCGCATCGCGGCGATCTTTCATGTTCAGCATCAGGTATGCGCGCAGGCTGTTGAGCAGGCGTTCGCGGTCCTTCATGTTGGCGCGGATCTGCCCTTCCAGCAGCGTCGTAACCCGTGGCAGCAGTTGCGCTTCGAGCTCACGCTCGTAGGCGCTCTTGACCACCGGATTGGCGTCTTCGCCCTGGTACAGGCCACCACGTTCGTGGTACGACACGTCACCTTTGTTCGGGAACACTTGTGTCGCCGCGTAGCTGGTGTCGAGGGTCTTGAGCACCGCCATGGAATCATCGCGCGCAGTCAGGGCCGAGCGTTGCTGGTTCCAGGTTTGTGCCAGGGAACGCAGGTTTTCCAGACGCTCATAGTTGGCCGAAAAGCCGCCCGCCCAGAGCATGCCGAACAGCGCCAATGCCGCCAGTGCGCCCACGTACAGGGCACGTTGACCCCAGTGGATGCGGCTGCGCTCGCGCTTGTCCAGACCGGCCAGGTCGGCCTCGGGGAAGATCACCCGGCTGAGCAAATGGTGAATGAACCGCGAACGGCCGCTGCGCAGGGTTGGCAGCATGCCGGCGCTCATGCCCAGGTTGGCGCCGATACTGGCGGTGGTCTGGTCCATCTGTTGAGTCAGGTGCGGTGCGCTGGTCAGGTAGAAACCGCGCAACTGGCTGACACGCTGGTAGCGGTTGCCGGTGAACGCCAGGTCGACGAACAGGCACAGGCGCTCGCCGATCTGCCCCAGTTGATGCGGGAAGTCGAGGATGCGGCCACGGCGCTGGGTGTCGCGCTCCTGGTGCATGCGCATGATCACCTGGCTGTTGAGGCGACGCAGCAGCTCTTCGAACTCGGCGCGCAGCACGGCCACATCGGTGCCGCTCTGCTCTTTGCGGAAGCTGGTGCCGAGGACCTGATCGCTTTCTTCGCGGGTCAGTTGATCGAAGAACTCGTCGAAACCGAGCAGGCGATCGGCCTTGCTCAACACCAGATAAATCGGCACATCGACGTGCAGTTTCTGATGCACGTCTTGCAGGCGCGCACGCACCTGGCGGGCCAGGGTTTCGAGGTCCTGCTCGCTGCCGCCCAGCAGGGTTTCCACCGGAATGGTCACCAGCACGCCGTTCAACGGGCGGTTGCGGCGACGCTTGCGCAGCAGGTCGAGCAAGGTGCTCCAGGCACTGCCATCGACTTCGGCGTCCGGCTGGGTCAGGTAACGCCCGGCGGTGTCGATCAGCACGCCGTGGTCGGCGAAGTACCAGTCGCAGTGCCGCGTGCCGAGGGTGTCGCGGGTGAGTTTGCGGTCGATCTTGTTGATCGGAAACTCAAGGCCCGAGAAGTCCAGCAGGCTGGTCTTGCCGCTGCCCTGCGGGCCGATCAGCAAGTACCACGGCAAATCACTGCGCCAGCGTTCGCTGCGGCCGCGATACAGGCTCGAGGTTTTCAGGGTTTTCAGGGCGTCCTTGAAACGCACCTTCAACTCTTTCTCTTCTTCGTCGATCAGCTCTTCACGGCGGATACGGTCCTGGCCGTCTTCGGTGGCTTCCACAGCCTTTTTGCGCACACCGGCACGCCAGCTGACGAAGACCATGGTCAGGCCCCAGATCAGGAACAACACACTGATGGTCAGCAACCGGGAGGTCGAACCTTCCCAGAATTTGTAGTCATTGACCGCCAGCAGCGGCCCGACGAACCACACCAGCAGCGCGACGAACAGCACCAGCAACAGGGTCCATACCCAGGTCTGGCGCAGGAATGCGCCGACTTTCTTGAAAAACTTTTTCATCACACGTCCCTGTTTACGGCTTCGACTGCGGCTGAGCCGTGGCCGGATCAAGCTGCTGATAAGGTTGCAGAACGGTTTCGCGTTGTTCGCCCAGCACCCAGGCAAAGCCCGAATACATCACCACCAGGCACACCACGGTGAACAGCACCACCATCCACGCTGGCACGATGCGCACCAGGCTGCGACGCTGATCGTTCAAGCCTTCCCAATGCGGCGACAACTCGCGAGGCACGTCGCCGCGCAGTTGGCGAATCTGCCGATACAAAGCGTCGCGGATGCCTTCGAGTTCGAGCATGCCGCGGGCTTGCACGCGGTACTTGCCTTCGAAGCCGAGGGACAGGCACAGGTACATCAGCTCCAGCATCGGCAGGTGCTTGACCGGGTTTTTCGACAGACGATCCAGCAGCTGGAAGAACTTCTCGCCACCGAAGGTTTCGTTGTGGAAGCTGCTGAGCAGGCTCATCTGCGACCACTCGCTTTCGTTGCCCCACGGCGTGGTGACTACGGCTTCGTCGACCACGGTGCAGAGCACGTAACGGGCGGCCATCACCTGGCTGCTTTCGGCGCCATTGTGCAGCGCCCGCACTTCAAACAGTTTCAGCCCGGCGGTCAGCCGCTCGTTGAGCGCGTACAGGTCTTCGCGGGTGTCGCTGTGTTTGAGCCGCACCACTTCCGACAGCAGCTCGGACGCCGCCGCCACCAGCGAATTGAGGCTGATGTTGAACGCTTCGGCCGGGCGCAGGCGCGCGGCGTAGATCATCCGTTCTTCCAACTGTTCAAAACGCGGCGGTGCCGCGAAGTCAGTCAGCGGACTCGAGGCCGGGCCGTGGCCCTGGCGGTCGAGCAGGACGGTTTTGTCGTCCTGGGTGTGTTCCATGTCCTTGATCATGTCGGTCAGTTCCTGATGGCCCAGAATTTCAGTTCAAGCTCGGCGAATTCGCCGGACACGTGGAACGCGAAGCCGCCGGAGCGTTCGAGTTGCGCCAGGTCTTCGGAACTGAGTTCGAGGATGAAATAGGTTTTGTTGGAGTGGAACGCGATCTGCCGTGGGGCCACCGGCAACGGTTTGACCTTGATGCCCGGCAGGTGCAGGTTGACCAGTTGGCGGATGCGCTCCACCGGGCCGACCTTGAGGTGCGCCGGCAGGCGATGGCGCAGTTCTTCGGAGTCGCAGTTGGCACTGGCCGCGAGCACGAACGAAGCCGAGCCCAGCAGTTTGTGGTCGTGCAACGGCGACACGATGATCCCGTACTGACGCGCTTGCAGAACCAGTTCGATGGCGTGCTGTTCGAGCACCATCGACAGCACCTGACGAATCGCTTCCATCAGTTTGCGGAAGCTCGCGCCCTGGTCGCTGTGCTGGTAACGGCTGTCCAGACGCGGGCGTTTGCTGTCGCTGGAAAACGTCGCCAGATCGCCGAGCATGGTCAGCAGCGTGCGGTACAACTCTTCCGGGTGAACCTGTTCCAGGCCGAGGTAATGGCGCAGCAACAGTTCAGTGCGGTTGATCAGTTGCAGCATCATGAAGTCGCCGACTTCCGCGCCACCGACCTTGCCGTTGGAGCGGATCCGGTCGGCAATGGTGTCGCCCCGGTGGCCGAGCATGCTGATCACTTCTTTGAGGCATGACAGCAGGTAGCTGGACGAGTGCGCCTGAATGTAGGTCGGCACGAAATCCGGGTCGAGGCTGATCACGCCGTCAGGCGTGGTGTCGAGCACTTCGCAGATCTTCAGCTTCACGTAGGCCTGATCGCTCTGCTGCTCGCCGAGCAATAGCTTGAAGTCCGGACGGGCGCAACTGACCTGGCTGGCGGAGTCATCACCGGCGTTGGAGTCGGCCACTTCCGCTTCATACGCGGTGTAGCGCGCCAGCACGTCGGATTGCTCCGGGCGGCGGGCCTCGATGTGGTTACCCGTCACCAACGGCAGTGCCAGGTAGATCGGCGTATTGCCGGTGTTCGGCGGCACGTCCAGGGCCAACGGCTCGGTGTTACCGCCCAGTTCGAACAGGCTGCCGTCGGGCAGAATCCCCGAGGCCTGGCTGATCACCAGTTTGCCCATGTTGAGGAACTGCAAGTCGATTTCCAGATTGAGGAAGCCCCAGGTGTAGCTGCCCAGCAACTGGGTGCGGGTCTTCATCTGGTGGTCGTAGTAACGATCGTTGTGCTGGAAGTGCTGCGGACGCAGCAGCATGCCTTCCTGCCAAATGACTTTATGGGCATTCATGTTCAGTCATCCGCCTTGGCGAGCGTTTCATGGGTGTTGCGGATGCCGGCCTGATCGAGGGTCAGGTCAGCCGCGGTGACTTGCACCGGAGTGATTTGCACGGTGTAGCGCCACTTGGTTTCCGGCAGGTCGCGGTAGGCGGCGAGCACGCCAACGTAACGGCTGCCCTCTTCCACGCTGAGCTTGAGCTCGACGGTTTCGCCTGGGCGCAGTTCCAGTTCTTCGCTGGCCACCAGGTCCGGGGCCAGGGATTCCTTGGCGCGTTCGTAGAGGCTGAAGAAATCAGCGTTCTCGAAGGCCACCGGGTGCTTGAGCTCGAACAGGCGCACGACGATCGGCGACGGACGACCGTTGAGGTCCGGGTTCAATTGATCGCTGGCGGTCAGCTTCAGGTTGAGTTTGGTCACGGTGGAATACGGCGACAGCGACGAGCAACCGGCCAGCAGCACCAAAGCAGCGAACGCAGTCAGCATCTTGAAAAAAGCGGTGGAACAGCGAGACATGCGCATCATCCTTGGTGGTCGGTGTGAAGGGTGGAAATCAGGCGGATCTGTTCTTCGTAGGCCTGGGCGAAGTCGCGGGCCAACAGACGTTCGCTCCAGTCATCGTCCTGACGCAGGGCCTGGTGATAACGCCCATAAGCTCTCCAGCGACTGCCGGAGGTGGCGAGCAACGGCTTGTTGTCGCGCTCGAAACGCAGGGTCAGCTGTTGTGGCGAGAAGTGCTCAAGAGTGCCGCGAACGGCGGCGCGGCTGGCGGTCAGCAAGGCCACCTGATGCGCCTGCAAATCGCGGAACGCACGGGAGATCGCTTGCTCGGCCGGCAATTGGCCCGGCTTGTTGCCCTGCAACAGAATGCCCAGCGCTTCACCGGCATCGACGGCGAATTTCAACGGGTTCTTTTGGCTGCCCTGCACGGTGGTCTGGGCCAGGCGCAGTTCGTTTTTCAGCTCGCTTCGGGTGCGCAGGCTCTGCTGCAAACCGCCGACGCTCTGCTTGAGCAGGCGTGCGGCGTTCAGGGCCAGGGCTTCGCGGGCATCGTGGTCGAGGCCTTTGAGGTCCACGCCCAACGCCGCACCGAAGTGCTCCCAGAAACCTTCGCTCTGACGCTCAACCGCTTTTGGCAGCGGGGCTGGCGCTGGTTCTGCCGGGGCGGCGATCAGCTCCGGCACCATCAGGCTTTCCATGTCGATGCGCGCGTAGTCGGCGCGCTGACGGGTGTCCTCGATCACCGTGCTCGGGGAAATCAGCTCCTCGATCTCCGAGTACACGCGTTCTTGCTGGTCGAGGGCATTGAGCGGGTCAAGGTCGAGGAACGCATCGTCCGGGATGATGCTGCCCGCGGCCTGCGGACGGCCGACTTCGACGTCGAACGTCGCCGGGTCGCGCACCAGTCGCGCGCGAATCTCGAAGTCACCCAGCACATACACGCTGCCGTGTTCGATGCGCATCGGCTCGCCCTTGCGCAGGCGCGCGCCGCTTTCGCTGTCCTGGATACCGTTGCTGCTGGTATCGGTCAGGAAAAACGTGCCTTCGCGGTAGCTGATCACCGCGTGGTGGTTAGACAGGTGACGCTTGCGGTCGGGGATGATCCAGTCGCAGTCCTCGCCCCGGCCGATCACGCCACCGGCCTGTTTGAAGGTCTTCTGGCACAAATCCGTGGGCACGAACTGCTTGGTGTTCAGCATTTCGAAAACCAGTTCCATGATGATGCTCCTTGCGGTCACTTGCCGCGATTGACCGCCTGCGGATCACCCAATGGGCGATAGGTGTTGTCGTTGTATTTGTAATTGCCGCTACAGCCGCCGAGGCCGCATAGAACGACGAAGGTCAGCAGGACGGCTTGCCAGTGACGAACAGGCATCAGAGGGTCTCCAGAGGTAGACAAAGCACAAAGCGCCGACCCTTTCGGGTGGCGCTATCAGAAGCGAATGAGTTTGATTGGGAGGCTCTAATCCAAGGCTTAGAGCAGATCCCCTGTGGCGAGGGGGCTTGCCCCCGTTGGGTCGCAAAGCGGCCCCAAAACCGGCCATCCTGTTTATTCAGGCAAACCACATTTACCGGACTACGACTGCTTCGCAGCCGAACGGGGGCAAGCCCCCTCGCCACAGAAAGCCTGCTCACCACAGGAAGTCCACTCGCCACAGAAATTTGTTTTGGGTTAACCATCGAAGTCACCCAAATTGATATTCAACCGCCCGAGGCGGTACAGCAGCGTGCGCCGTGGCAGCCCGAGTTCGCGGGCGGCGAGGGTCTGGTTGCCGTCGTTTTTGCGCAGGCAGTCGAGCAGCAGACTGCGTTCGACCTGCTCCAGGCGTTCGCGCAGGTTCAGGCTGCTGTCTTCCGGCATGGCTTCCATGCGCAGGGAGAAATGCTCGGCCAGCAACTCGCCGCCCTCGCACAGCAGTACTGCGCGCTCGACCAAACCCTTGAGTTCGCGAACGTTGCCGGGGAAGGCATAACCGGACAGGTGATCCAGCGCCGCGTCGGACCAACGCACCGCATCGCGCTGCAAGAACGAGCAAGCCTTGTCGGCGAAGTGCCGCGCCAGGTCGAGGATGTCGCCTTCGCGTTGACGCAGGGCCGGCAGTTCGATCGGGAATTGCGCGAGGCGGTAGTACAAGTCCTCGCGGAACTTGCCTTCGCTGACCAGCACCGACAAATCCCGGTGCGTCGCGGCAATGATCCTCACGTCGATTTTGTGGGTGTCGTTGGAACCCAGCGGGCGGATCTCACCCTCCTGCAATACCCGCAGCAACTTGGCTTGCAGCGATAACGGCATGTCGCCGATTTCATCGAGCAGCAAGGTGCCGCCGTTGGCCGCATCGAAGAGCCCGGCACGGTCGCGATCGGCACCGGTGAAGGCGCCCTTGCGGTAGCCGAACAGCTCGCTTTCCAGCAGGTTCTCGGGGAACGCTGCGCAGTTCTGCACGATGAACGCCTGGGACCGGCGCGGTCCGCAATCGTGAATCGCCCGCGCGACCACTTCCTTGCCGGTGCCGGTCTCACCACGCAGCAGCACGGTGTACGGGCTGTGCAGGACTTTGCTGATCAGCGAATAGGTCTGGCGCATCGCCGCGCTCTTGCCGATCAGGCCATAACCGCTGGCGCTCGGGACATTGAGCGGCGCCGGGCGTGTATCACCGGTCGGCTGACGCAAACGCTGCAGCAAGTGCAGTTGGCCGAGCACGAACGATCCCAGTTGACCGAGGGAATCGGCAAAGCCTTGCAGGTCGATTACCCGGCGACTGGCGCACAGCAGCAAACCTTCGACAGCCTTCTGCTGATTGACCAGCGGCACGCACAGCAGCGACTGCCAGGGCGTGGCCTGGGGCGGCAGGAAGCTGGTTTCGTGCAGGCTGCCGCTCAGCTCGCTGAGGCACACCACGCGGTTCTGGCACAGGGCGAATTGCAGCAGTTGTTCACCGTTGTAATCCGCCGGCAGGCTGGCCCCTTCCCGGGGTTGCAGAACGCCGTTCAGGCACTCGGCGTTCATCCCCAGGCAAGTGTGGGTCGCATCCAGCAGGTACAACTGCGTCAGCTCGCAACCGCTGAGCTCGGCCAGGCCGCGCACGAAGTCACCCAGCAGCACAGCGCTATCCGCCGCCCGCGACAGGCTGGCGAACTGCGCCAGCAAGGCTTCGGCATAGACCAGCGGTTGCGGCACTTGAGTGAACATCACACCCACCTCAGGCGAACTCGCACGTCACGCTGGCATTGCCGTCGAGCGTCGCATGCACGCGCTTGAGGCTTTCACCGGTGGCCATCGCATCGAGCAAACGATCGGCCACCAGCGGCAGCACATGCAGGTCGAGCAAGTGGTCGATCAGGCGCGCGCCGCTGTCGCTTTGAGTGCAGCGCTCGGCCAGGTGATCGACGAGGTCCTGGGAGTAAGTGAAATCCAGCTGACGGCGGTTCAGGCGTTCGCCCAAACGGCCGAGTTTGATTTCGATCAGCTCGCGCAGCACCGGGCCGCCCACCGGGTAGTAAGGCACCACGCGCATGCGCGCCAGCAACGCCGGTTTGAAGTGTTTGCTGAGCACCGGGCGAATGGTTTCTTCGAGGACTTCGGCGGTCGGCCGCGCGCCGTCTTCGCAGAGTTCGCTGATGCGGTCGCTGCCCAGGTTCGAGGTCATCAGGATCAGCGTGTTGCGGAAATCGATCTCGCGCCCTTCCCCGTCGTTGGCCACGCCTTTGTCGAAGATTTGGTAGAACAGGTTGAGCACGTCCGGGTCGGCTTTTTCGACTTCATCAAGCAACACCACCGAGTACGGTTTCTGCCGCACGGCTTCGGTGAGCATGCCGCCCTCGCCGTAACCGACGTAGCCCGGCGGCGCACCGATCAGACGCGACACGGTGTGCTTCTCCTGGAACTCGGACATGTTGATGGTGGTGATGAAACGATCACCGCCGTACAACAAATCAGCGAGGGCCAGCGCGGTTTCGGTCTTGCCGACGCCACTCGGGCCGACCAGCAGGAACACGCCGACCGGCGCATCCGGTTTGTTCAGGCCAGCAGCGGTGGCGCGCATCGAGCGATCAAGGGCGTGAACGGCTTGTTCCTGACCACGGATGCGCGTGCGCAGGTCGGTGGCGAAGCTTGCGACCTTGGCGTTGTGTTCGCGGGCCAGTTGCGCCAATGGCACACCGGTCCAGGCGCTGATCACTTCGGCCACCAGACGCGGGCAGACTTCGAAGCTCACCAGACGTTCTTTGACTTGCAGCTCGGTCAGGGTTTTGTGGGTTTCGTTGAGCGCCGCTTCCAGGGTTTCGACGCTTTGCGCTTCGTCTACGGGCAGCGATTCGATCACGGTGCCTTCAGCGTCTTCCTCGACCGTGATGGTCGGCTCGACGGCGGCGGCTTCGCGAGCCTTGGCCAGTTGCTGACGCAGCTCCAGCAGGCGCTCGGCCAGTTCTTTCTGCTCGGTCCACAGCGTTTCGAGGGCGACCTTTTCGTCTTCGGCGTCGGCCAGACGATCTTCCAGAGCGTCCAGCGCTTCGTGATCGATCAGCAAACCGGCTTCGGCATCACGACGCAGGGCCTGACGCTGACGGCCACCTTCGGCCAGTTCGCCACGCAGGCGCTCCAGGCTTTCCGGGGCTGCGGCGAGGCTGATGCGTACGCGGGCGCAGGCGGTGTCGAGCACGTCGACAGCCTTGTCCGGCAGCTGACGACCCGCCAGGTAACGGGCGGACAACTCAGCCGCGGCAACCACCGCGTCATCACGCAGGTAGATGCCGTGGCTCTTCTCGTAGACCTGAGCCAGGCCACGCAGGATGGTCACCGCTTCGCTGACAGTCGGTTCGTGCAGTTGCACCGGTTGGAAACGACGGGCCAGGGCCGGGTCTTTCTCGAAGTATTTTTTGTACTCCGCCCAGGTGGTGGCGGCGATGGTGCGCAACTCGCCACGGGCCAGGGCCGGTTTCAACAGGTTGGCCGCGTCGGAACCGCCAGCGTTGCCGCCAGCGCCGATCAGGGTATGGGCTTCGTCGATGAACAGGATGATTGGCTTCGGCGAGGCTTTGACTTCGTCGATCACGCCTTTGAGGCGACGTTCGAACTCGCCTTTGACGCTGGCGCCGGCCTGCAACAGGCCCATGTCCAGCGACAGCAGCTCAACGCCTTTCAAGACTTGCGGCACTTCACCGGCGGCGATGCGCGAGGCCAGTCCTTCGACGATAGCGGTTTTACCGACGCCCGCTTCACCCACCACAATCGGGTTGTTCTTGCGGCGACGAGCGAGGATGTCGACCATCTGACGGATCGCGCCATCGCGGCACAGCACCGGGTCGAGTTTGCCGTCGCGAGCCTGCTGGGTCAGGTTGTGGGTGAAGCGCTCCAGCAGTGATTCGCCGGGCACCGCCGGTTTGCCGGTGGCCGGTTGTTCTTTCTGCGACAGGGCGAATTCTTTCAGACGCTCGATGTTCAGCTTGGCCAGCAACGACTGATAACGGCTGCCGGCATAGCGCATTGGGTTGCGCAGCAATGCGAGGATCAACGCGGCCTGCTCGACCTGGCTCTGGCCCAGTTCGAGGTTGGCCACCAGCAAGGCGTCCTGCAGCCACTGCACCAGTTCCGGGGCGAACACCGGGTTGCGCGAGGCGCTGTGCTCGACCCGCGATTGCAGCGCGGCGCTCAGCTCGCCAGCGTCCACTTCGGCATCCTGCAACGCCCGGGCGAGCAGGCCTTGCGGACGCTCCAGCAGGCCCAGTAGCAAGTCTTCGACGAGGATCTTGCTGCCGCCACGGGCGACGCAGCGTTCGGCAGAACTTTCCAGGTCACGACGGGTTTCGGCGTCCAGCGCCTGGATAAGTTGTTGCAGGTCTACGTTGATCATGTGTCATCTGTCCTTAATGAATTTTGCTGCCCAGGGTCACCACGCCGTCCGCTTTTTCGCGGCCGAGCCAACTGGTCCACCCCAGGCGACAGGCGTTCTGCTCACCGATGCGAAGTTCGCGGATTTCTTCCTGGCGCAGCACCAGGCGAATGTCGTAATCGAGCGGGTCACGCAGGGTGAACCGCACCAGCGCGCACAGCGGCTGGTAGCCGAAACCGATCGGCAGGAATTCGTGGAAGCGTTGCCAGTCGAGCTCGCGTATGTGAATGCGGAACTTGCCGCTGCGGTCGCGCACGTGCTCGCCCAGCACCAGGTCTTCGCCGAGCATGCTGTTGCCGCGACCGAGGCGATTACGCTGCTCGTCGAGGATTTCGACGCGGCGCTCGATGCACTGTTCGATGGTCAGCTCGGCGTGCTTGAAGTAGTAGCGCAGCACCGCTTCGATCAACGCCGCCGAGTGCGCCCGCAAGCTGAGCAGGCCGAGGTACGGCAGCAGGCGTTTCCAGTTCAGTTCCTGGGCCTTACGGATCTCTTCGCCACCAAGGCCGATCAGGGCAAACAACTGCGCCGAAAACGGGTCGAGCGCGCCACTCTGGAAACTGGCGCGGTAGCGATACTTTCGCCAGATCGGCAGCATCAGCCGTTGCAGGCGATGGTGAAACAGGTCGAGAAAGTTACGGGTCGGGTTGCCGTCTTCGCTGTCACCCAGCGCTTGTTCGCCATAAAACGCAGGCAACGGCGAACCGGAGCCGACCAGGCCGATCAGGTTGAAACGCAGACGCGCGCGCCTCATCCCGTGTTCTTCGAAAAACTCCACGCGATCGACGTCGCTGCCAGGGAAACCCAGGCTCGGGTTGGCCTGGAATTCCAGCTGGTCGTACAGGTCGTCTTCGCTCAGGTGCGGGTGTGCATCGCGCAGCCGGTCAATCACCAGCAGCACGGCCTGAAACAGCGAGTACTCGCGTATTACCCGGGTCAGCCCGCTTAAAGCAGGGGCTGCAGGCCCATACGTGGTGTCCATTGGTACACCTCTCCCTGTGTGCTTTTTACCCGCAGCTCGTGGTACGAATTGAGACTGGCGTAAAGCGCGAAAAACTCGTTAAGAACCGAAGCGAACACGAACAGGTCGCCCTCGCCGATATACCCTTCCGGGTCGATGGTCAGCTCGGTGCGCAACCCGCGAACCGGCAACCCTCGGTGCAATCTGTCGACATGCTGGTGCTTGATCGACTTGAGCCCGCCCAGCAGGCGTTTGCTGACTTTTTCCGCGTGTTGGTCGTAGTAGCGCGGCAGGTCGTAGGTTTCGAGAATCACCTTCAACGCGTTGACGTCGGCCAGCGACAGATAGTTGAGCGACATGTTGCTGATCAGCTTCCAGAGGAAGTCGCGGTTCAGCGGCGGCGCGAAACTCGAGGTAGCCGGGGTGATATTGCGGAAACTCAAAAACTCCGGCGTCTCTTCGCAGGCCATGCGGATGTCGCCGAGCTTGAGCTTGCGCGGCAGGTTCTGGTTGGTGCACATCAGCTCGATCGACAGGGTTTCGTGGGCTTCGGTGTGGCGGATGCCGAAGCTCAGGTAGGTGTCGAGGCCGTCGTGAAGCAACGACGAACGCTGGCGGATGCTGTAATGCGGACGGCTGTTGGGCACGTCGAAACTCGGGTCGTGCTCGAAGGATTCGAACGGCACGTACTCTTGATAACCGAGGCCGCCGGGCTTCCAGCCAGTCACGGTTTCCACCGAAAACACGCCGCAGTTTTCCAGGTCGTATTCGGCCGGCAGCAGCAGGTATTCGTCCTGCTTGCCGTCGAGGCGAATCGGCAGTGCATCGTGCTCGAACAGGTTGACGATCGGCGTGCAGTAGAGCTTCACGTTGTCCAGGGTCGGACGCATCCGCATGATGCCGCTCTTGCGAATATCGAAGCGCAATTCAAGGCCGCGCATTTGCTTGAGGGTGTCTTCCGGCAATGCCTTGAGCAGGTCCAGACCGTTGATATCAACGAACAGGAATTTGTCCTGGAAAGCGAAATACTCCTGCAGGTAGCGATAGCCGCGGAAGGTGTTCAGCGGATACGGGATCAACGCTTCCTCTTCGGCAAAACCCACCGGCTGCACACGGTCGCCGGGCATCTTGAACGCCATCGGTTGACCGCTTACGCCGTTGATGGGCTTGCCGGCGCCGTCCAGCGGGATCAGCTCAATGCCTTCGAGGTTGCGCAACAGGCTCAGGTAAAGCATCTGGCTGATGTAACGCTCACCGGCAAAATGCAGGCGCAGACGACTCAGCTCCAACTCGCCGAGGTGACCATCCGCGCTCATCTCCAGCCGCAGGCTCAACAGCGAACCGTCACCCTTCACCGAGTAATTCAGCGCGGCCAGATCCAGCGGCAACACCTCGGTCGGGTAGCACGTGCGGAAACGGCAGCGCACCTCATCGACCGGCACACTCTCGACCGGCGTATCACGCTCAACCCTCAACGCCGGCCCGGAACGCTTCAACGGATCGAACTGCAAAATGCTGAACGCCGGCAGCGGCCGCATGTAGTTCGGCCACAGCAACTGCATCAGGGAATGGCTGAGCTCCGGCAACTCGTCGTCGAGCTTTTGCCGCAGACGACCGGTCAGAAAGGCAAAGCCCTCCAGCAACCGCTCCACATCCGGATCCCGCCCGGCCTGACCAAGGAAAGGCGCCAACGCCGGGCTACGCTCGGCGAAACGACGACCTAACTGGCGAAGTGCGGTGAGTTCGCTTTGGTAGTAGTGGTTAAAGGACACGGGTTACCTGCCTGGTAGTGGAACTCATCAAAAACTGTCCTGTGGATTTCGCCGCCAGGCCAAACATCCGAGAATGTGGATTAACGGACACTGGCGAGACGTGTTGAGTAGCTCATGCTGGCCTCAAATATTCCCTGCAAACAACTTAGGCAATGGCATGTTTAGTTTAGATTTCATCTTTTTTTCTTCTGAAAAACAGCCGATCAAGCAACTGGCCAAAAAATATCGCTGCAAAAGTCAGGGATCCCCCCATCAACGTGTACGCCATCGCACGGACGGGATAGTGAGGCAAAAAATAATACAAAATAAGGGCCAACATCAGAGAGACAAAAACAAGCTTTAACTTCAGCCTAGAAACAAAAAAAGTTACACCATTCATCAATACAAAATACTGAACCATCAAATCGGGAGTCATACCTATACCGATCCCTCTAGACGTCAGCCCACCATAGGTATCGATGTAGATATCAACACCATAGTTATGCAAAGGCACGTACAGAGCACACACGATCAAATGCGGAACAAGGCCAACCAAGCGACGAACATTCATTTATTCCACACCCCGTACTGATCCATATCTCCTTGCGAAATAGGATTGATCAACTTGGCATTTGACGCTGGCACGTAAGGCGCATCAGTGAGTTCAATAGTGTGAGGAATACCCTTGTCGTAAATAGTCTCTTTTTTTACCACCAATTTGCAGTTTTCTTTCGCCCACAATATGCCTCTCAGAATAATGAAGTTATCGTAAACGTCTTTCGGCCCAGGTTCTGCACCGGTGTAGGCTTTACCGTCCCCCCATTTGACGCCTGTTTCCCCAGCCATTTTTATTGCAAGGTCTACCTGCTTTGTTTCCCGCAGATATTTCCTGTAGGTGTTGACCGCAAAAGGCACCTGACCAATTCCATCAGTCCAGTAAGGTTTATCCTCCATGAAGACCATCAAAAATTCGTTACCGCCCACACCCCGCCATTTCCAGTCGCCCAACATCCCAGCATGAAAACTCAAGGAAAAGCGGTCAATGGTCGCAAAGTCAATCAACTCCTGCCAGGTAACATGCTTATATGCAGTATTTGATTCCGTACCGGCCTGAGTCGTCTCGGGATTGACCCATATCAGCTTTCTATAATACCTGGCCAAGGGCTCAAACCATTGGCCTTTTTCTGCGTATAGTTTTTCTGCGGTGATAATTCGAAATGCAGAGTCGTCCTTGTTTGGCTTCAAGGCGAACAAAGGCACACCGCTGCGCCGGGTAATAATCCATGCCGACGGAAGATCAACCTTTTTCGGCTTAGCATCCTTACTTTCAGTTGTTTTAGATTGGACTTTAAGCGTGGTCACTTCGTCCTGAGTCACAAAAGTGTAGGCAACACCATCGATGTTGATTATGGTCTCCATCGCTATCAATCCGCCGAAATATAAATAGTTACTGCTTCAGCTGTTTTCCCGGTAGAAAAAGCACCTGACAAACCAGTAGAGGTTGAGCCGATTTTTTCAATTCCACTGTCGGAGCGCATGGTGTAGTTCAAGTTTTCAACCGTTCTTCCATCGGAGGTTTTAAAGTCAAAAACACGATTGAATATTCCGGGAATAATCACAGGCAACGGCGCCACAAATGGCACCGGCGAATGCGAGTTCCCGATAACCACTGTCCCGGACCCGGCCGTAACTTTATTACCATGAGCACCAACGGAGCCCACGGTCGCCGCCGGTTTACCGTTAATCAAAACAGTCGTCGCAAGGTCGCCAACCATCGCACCACCACACGCCGAGGCATCGCCTTGGCGGGCGGCCGCGAGGCCGTCGAAGAACACGTCGCCGGAACCGGCGGCGATCGGGTTGGTGCCGTGGCCGGGGAGCGGGCAAGCGGTGGGGTCGGATACGCGTGCTGCGGGTTTGCCGGACATCGGAGTCTCCTTAATTGACCTTTACTTGACCGCTGCCATCCAGGCGCGCGGCGAAACTGACCTGGCGCTTGAAACCATCAACTTCCAGCAGGCCTTCGATGCTGAAGGACAGGCGAAGCTGATCGTTGTCACGCGGCAGGGAGATGACACGCACGTTGCTCAGGCGCGGTTCGTAGGCTTCGATGAAGCTTTCGATGGCCCGGCGGGCCTGACTCAGGGAGTCGTGCAGGCTCAGGCGCATGTCATTGAGATCGGGTAGCCCGTAATCGGACAGCGTTTGCACGCTGCCCGCACGGGTGCTGAGCATCTTGGCCAGATGGGCAGCCACCGACGCCATGGCGGAAACCTCGCGGCTCCAGCCGACGCGTTTGTCCGCGTCGCCACCCAGGCGTTCGAAAAGGCTGCCGTATCCAGTCATGAGTCGCTCCGCTTACTCTTTGTCCAGCTTGCCAACCAGCGACAGGGTGAAATCGGCACCCATGTACTTGAAGTGCGGGCGCACGTTCAGGCTGACGCGGTACCAGCCCGGCTCGCCTTCAACATCGCTGACGATGATTTGGGCTGCGCGCAGTGGACGACGGCCACGGACTTCGGCGCTCGGGTTTTCCTGGTCGGCCACGTACTGGCGGATCCACTTGTTGAGTTCCAGCTCGAGGTCGGTACGTTCTTTCCACGAACCGAGTTGCTCGCGCTGCAGCACTTTCAAGTAGTGAGCCAGGCGGTTGACGATCATCATGTACGGCAGTTGGGTGCCGAGCTTGTAGTTCAGCTCTGCAGCCTTGCCTTCAGCGCTGATGCCGAAGAACTTCGGCTTCTGCACCGAGCTTGCGGAGAAGAACGCCGCGTTGTCGGAGCCTTTGCGCATGGTCAGGGAGATGAAACCTTCCTCGGCCAGTTCGTATTCACGACGGTCGCTAACCAATACTTCGGTAGGAATCTTGGTTTCGATTTCGCCCATGCTTTCGAAGTGGTGCAACGGCAGGTCTTCAACCGCTCCACCGCTCTGTGGGCCGATGATGTTCGGGCACCAGCGGAATTTGGCGAAGCTGTCGGTCAGCTTGGTGCCGAACGCGTAGGCCGTGTTGCCCCACAGGTAGTGCTCGTGGCTGTTGGCGACGGTTTCTTTGTACACGAACGATTTGACCGGGTTTTCTTCCGGGTCGTACGGGTTACGCAGCAGGAAGCGCGGCACGGTCAGGCCAACGTAACGGGAGTCTTCCGACTGACGGAAGCTCTGCCATTTGGCGAACTGCGGGCCTTCGAAGTGATCCTTCAGATCTTTCAGGTCCGGCAGGCCGGTGAAGCTTTCCAGGCCGAAGAATTTCGGGCCGGCGGCAGCAATAAACGGCGCGTGGGACATGCAGGCTACGCTGGACACGTACTGCATCAGTTTCACGTCCGGCGAGCTTGGGGACATGTAGTAGTTGGCGATGATCGCGCCAACCGGCTGACCACCGAACTGGCCGTATTCAGCGGTGTAGATGTGCTTGTACAGGCCCGACTGCATCACTTCCGGCGAATCTTCGAAGTCATCCAGCAGGTCGTCCTTGGAGACGTTGAGGATTTCGATCTTGATGTTTTCGCGGAAGTTGGTGCGGTCGACCAGCAACTGCAGGCCACGCCACGACGATTCCAGGGACTGGAAGTCCGGGTGGTGCAGGATTTCGTCCATCTGGCGGCTGAGCTTGGCATCGATCTCGGCGATCATGCGGTCGACCATGGCCTTCTTGACCGGCTCACCGTTGTTCTGCGGCTTGAGCAGCTCTTCGATGAACGCCGACACACCGCGCTTGGCGATGTCGTAGGCTTCGTCATCCGGGGTCAGGCGGGTTTCGGCGATGATGCTGTCGAGAATGCTGTATTCGCCGTTCTCGTTGCTCTTTTGCTGTGCTGCGCTAGTGCTCATTGTGTTGGCTTCCTTGGCTGATGGGGGCTCAGGCGTCCTGGGCTGCGGCGTTCAGGCCCAGCTCACCGAGTACGCGACCGCGGGATTCGTCGTCGGCGAGCACGCCTTCGATGGCTTTGCGGAACGCAGGCGCGTTACCCAGCGGGCCTTTGAGGGCCACCAGCGCGTCGCGCAGTTCCATCAGTTTTTTCAGCTCAGGCACTTGCTCGACCAAGGATGCCGGGTTGAAGTCCTTCATCGAGTTGACGCGCAGTTGCACGGCCAGTTCTTCAGTGTCGCTTTCTTCCTGAAGACGGTTCGGTACGCTCAGCGTCAGGCTCAGCTCTTGCTTGGCCAGCACTTCGTCGAAGGTCATCTTGTCGATGCTGATCGGCTTGCGATCTTCGACTTTGCGTTCGTCCTTGCGGTGGGTGTAGTCACCGATTGCCAGTAGTTTCAGCGGCAGTTCAATCTCTTCCTGAGCACCGCCGGTGGCGGGTTTGAAGGTGACGTTGATGCGTTCCTTGGGGGCTACCGAGCCTTCTTTGGCCATGGCTTTTCTCCTTGCGGTTGTGGCCCTGGGGCCTATTCGAGTACCACTTCGAGATCGAGGTGGCACAGCCTGCGATAAATCTCTTCCTTGCGTTCACGCACTGCATGGTTCTGCGGTAACAACTCGCAGCAGCTATGCAGCAAATGCAGCACTTCCAGCGCAAGATCGGGCTCCCAGGCGTGCAGGCCTGAGTCCTGTAATGTTTGGTCGAGGGTTTCGAGTTGGGTCTTGGCCAGTTCGTATTTCTTGGCCATGAAGCACAGCCGCGCGAGGGCGAACTGCCAGAAGAACCGAACCCGCCCGCCGTGGGCGCTTTGCAGGCCCTGCTTGAGAATCTGCACGGCGGCCTTGAGGCCGTCCTTGCGCAGAATCGGCATGACTTCTTCCAGGGCCAGTTCCCAGGCCGGCTGGGTATCGGCGACTTCGACCTTGCGCGGCGCACTGGCGCTTTGCAGGTGCGGCATGACGTGGGCGCTGATCCAGGCGCGGGTGGCCGGGTCGGCGAACGGCGCGCCGTCGTGGAAACGCAATTCGATAATGCCGGGCAGGCGCTGAACCAAAAGCGCGAAGTGGATTTCCACTTCGCGCATGGCCATCTCGGCGTTCAGCCCCTGAAGGCATTCCCAGACCATTCGCTGGCCATCGAACCAGAACGGCGCCTTCGCCAGGCTCGCCTCCAGCTCTACCAGCAGATCAGCGTATTTCCCTTGGTCGAAGCGGTCCTGATAGGCCTTGAGTTTGTCTGCCGGCACGCCACGCAGGACGGTGATCTGCTCGGCATTGCGCTCGGGCACCGCGTCGATGGGCAGCCACAGCAGCGTACGATTGAGGCGCAGGGCGCGCAGGTCGGTGGCTTTCTGCTTGAGCCACCAGGCGCACAACGGACGGGCGCTTTCCTGCTGAGCGCGCAGGGCCTTATGGGCTTCTTTCTCGTTGTCGATCGGTGCGCCGGGGGTGAACAGCTGAGTCGCAGCCTGCTTGACCTGGGCCACTGCGGCGCCCACCACACCGGGCTCCGGCTGGTTGTCGGCAGCGCGCTGAACCATGTTTTTCAAGCGGCGGGAGATCGGCAGCAGCAACGGCGCGTCATCGCCCAAGTGCTCGGTGCACGCGGCGTCGAGGCCTTCCAGATGCTCGACCAGCCGGCGGAACAGCGGCAGCTGCTCTTTGATCGCAACGTTTTCGTTCAGCACCTGCTCAAGACGCGGCACCAACCAGCTGATGGCGGCGGAGCGGGTGCGGGCCTTGTTCGGGTGAACTTCGGCCCAATGGTTTTCACAGAGATGGTGCAACAAACCGAGGCCGGCCAGCAGCCCCTGGAAGGATTCACGCTGGTATAGCGCCCAGGTCAGCCACGCGCCGACACGCAAATCCTTGGATTGAGTGCGCAGCAGGTTTTCGCTGTTTTCACGGATTTTCAGCCAGTCGATCTGACCACTTTCGTGCATGGACTGGGCTTTGGCCAGTTCGCTTTCCAATGCCTCGTATTCGCTCGAAAAGCGAACATCCTCGCCCGCGAAACTCTCTTGGGAAACAGAGGCTTTTGCGAGTTCAAGGTAATGGGCAGAAAGTTTGCTTGAGTAGGACATCCATGGCCTTTAATTAGGAAAACGGTCATGCGGCCATTGCAGTTGCAATGGCGCCGGACAGTATCAAAGAGCTGCGATGAGTCTCATCCAATTGAGTTCGTGCTCTTTCAAGTGCGCGCATCCTAATCACAATGATGGCCATTAGCAAGCACCCAAATAAACAATAAAACGGCGGTTTCTCTATTGCATGTAGGAGAAAGCCCTATATGTGACAGGGGATTCCCTGACGCTGGCTTTAACCCTCCCATCTCGACGAATTGCCCCCGAAACCATTGGGCCAGAGCGGTTTATCAAACCAGTGGATAATCACTGAACATTCACGCCCTGAAGCGGAACCCAGCATGACAAAAATAAAAAATGAAAAATGTAGGAGGTTTCCGAAAAGTTACAGTCATCTATGGACATAGCAGTGACAGACAATAAGCAATACAAGATTCCGTCAAAATGATGGCGCCTTGTATTTGATCCACTTCTCTCCAAATACATATTCTGTTCGCCTCAAATTTCTTACAAAAGTATCGGAAGCCCTTCGCGCGTTGCTGACGCAACATTCTGAAACGCGGAAAACTCTGACGTACTTTCTGGAGGCGTCCGACATCATTCTTTTGTTCGCTTGTAAGCGTGTCGGGTAGTTTGCGCTTGCTCCAACTCGGCATCCCCTACGGAGGCTGGCAGGGATGTAAATTGGCGTTGAGCAGAATGGCGGACAATCCGCAGTTGCTGGTGAAGCGAGCGCTGGATCATTTGCCAGCGCAGGAGATGGCGGCGCATGGCGCCCAGGCGTAGCCAGTACAGATCATTCCCACGCAGCGCGCGGGAATGATCAAAGCCCTACAGAAAGCTCAATCAAACATTCGGGCAAGGTACCGGTGCCCAGTCGCCCAGGTCCGGGTTCTTGCACATGCTGTTGACCTGAGTGGTGCCTGCGCTGGCGACTTGCTTGCTTTCCGCCTGTTTGGCTTGTGCGGTTTGCAGGGTTTTCTCGGTGGTGACCGCTTCTTTCGGCACGGTTGGCAGCACCGGTTTTTTCGCCGGTTTCACCGCTTTTTTGCTCTTGGTCGGGGTCACGACCGGTGTGGTGTCGGCGGTCGCCACGGTGACCACGTCAGTGCGCTGCACGCCTACTTGCTGCAGGTCTTTTTCGTAGGCCTGGGTGTAGTTGTTCAGGTCTTCGCTGGCTTTACCGTTCACCGCGACGATCAGGTCGTTGGACTCTTTGAGGCCGGCGACGATTTCTGCCAGGCGCTTGCGGCCCTCGGTGTCGCTGACGGTCTTGGCCTTGCGGTCGGCGACCAGTTTGGTGAACGCGCTCTGGTAGCACTGTTGCGAAGCCTTGGCGTACGCGGTGCTGCGGTCGATGTCGGCGGCGCTTTTGTTGACGTCGGAGGCGTAGGACGCGATGCGCTGGTTGTCATCGGCGATCTGCTTCTGACGCTCGTTGTAGTAACCGACCGCGCCGCCCGCCAGGGCACCGCCTGCTGCACCGATGGCGGCGTTGCGGCCACGGTTCTCGGAATCGGTCAGGGCGCCCAACAGTGCACCGCCGACAGCGCCGACCGCCGCACCGGTAACCACCGACTTGGTCATGTTCGAATCGGTGGCGCGCAGGTGCTGCACCGGCTCGTAGCAGTTCGGGTAGTACTCGACCTTGGTGCTCGAGGCGACCTTGGACGTCGGCGACGTAGCGCAACCGGTCAGTACGGTGCTGAAGCCAACAGCGATCAGCAGCAAGTGACGCTTGGAAACCGAAGCAAAAGCTTTACGGGAGGAAAGCATAGTTGTGTTCTCGTTTAAGTTTGACCAGCTCAGCACGGCCCATCGCCGCCTGAGTCCCTTCCAAGCTCGCTGTACAACGAACGATCAAGACCGCTGAGCGTTCGATGCGAGCAATTCCTTCAATATCGCCGCCGGGTCGGCTCGTCGTTGCTGACGATAATCACCGACATGGCGAACGAATAACGTCGCGCGCGTCACCAGGCTCTTGCCCAGTACCGGCTTGCGCTCCAACTCTTCCTTGATGCGTTGAAACTGCGCCTGGATCACGGCATCGGTGTAGCGCGTGCCAGTCGCCAGGTTGTCGATGTAGATCGCCACCGCGCCGTCCAGCGCGCTGCGGCCGTTGTCGATGGCCATGGCGAACAGCTTGGCGCTGGCCTCGTCCTTGGCGTCCACGGCCTGCTGGCGACTCTTCTGCAAATTGGTCAGGCGAATGTTGTAGTTGTTGACGGTCTCGGCCACCAGGGCCGCCGACTGGATCAGGTTGCCGGCCGCTTCCTCGCGCTGTTGGGCGATGAGCGAGACGTTGCGCTTGAGCTCTTCGTTGACCAGCCCCAACTCGGCTTGCAAACGCGGATCGACGCTGGCGGCAATGATGCTGTCCAGGCGTTTGGTCGGGTCCTGGGCGTCATCGATGGCATCGGTCAGCGAAGCCAGCCGACCTTCTTTCTGCCATTGGGCAAACAGTTCCTTGTAGCGCGAACGGGGCGCCGACAACGCGCCAACCGCGACCCGGAAGCCGGTGGTTTCGTTGTTTTGCTCGGTGCCGTCGGCGGCGAACAGCGGGTACTCGCGGCGCATCCCGGTGAACAAGGTGCCCTCGCCTTCCAGGTAATTGCCGCCCTTGACCACGAAGCCGCCGTAGGTGCCCTGGCGGCGTCCGGCGTGCACCAGCTGGAAGGACTCCTGGACCATTTCGGCGGCGTTGCCGATCACGTCGAACAAGCCAATGGGGTTTGCCAGTTTGGTACCGATCGGCATCAACCGCGCGGCCTGACCGGTGCCGCCGGCGACCTGATTGAAGACCGCCCAATCGGCCAGCGGTCCGTCGCTTTCGCTGCCGTCCAGGCGCCGGGGAAACAGGCGCCCTTCCAGGTCCTGACGGCTGACGGCCTGCCCGCCACGGGCAGCAAATTCCCATTCGACTTCGGTCGGCAAGCGCACAAAACCCAGCCCGCCCTCCTCTGCCGAGGTGCCGCGACCGCTCACCGGCAGCAGGTCCTTGTGGTATTTCATCAGCCAGGCGCTGTACACCGCCGAGAAGCGTTCCGCCTCGAATCGCGACAGCTTCACCTTGGGCAAGCGCCCGGCCATGCCTTGCGGAATTTCAGCCTGCAACGCCTCGCAAGCCGGCGCCGGCTCGCCGCTGGCCAACGATTGCGCCTGGGCCATGACCTGCGCGTATTGGCGGGCGGTGACTTCGTATTTGCCAATGAAATAGAGCATCGGTTTGAGCGGGGTGTTGGCGTCGGTCTTGGGCATCAACGGGGTGATGCTTTTACTCCAGTCCTTGGGCAGATCCTTGAGGGTGAACTGGCCATTGATGAAGTCCCGGCGATAACCGGAAATGAACGACTGCTGATAGCCGGCCTCGCCTTCGCTGAACGGGTAACCGAGGCTGATCTCGCGGTCGTCCAGACTGCCCTGGGCCAGGATGTAGACGTAACGGAACACCATCTGCCCTTCGCACGGCAGCGGCAGGCTGACGTCATCGGGCAACGGCTTGGGGTTGTCCAGTTTGTCGATGCCTTCATCGGCCCAGACCATGCCGGCCAGGCTCAGCGCCATAGCGGCGCCCAGTAACTTATACATCTCGGATTCCTTCACACGCCTGGATACGCGCCACTCGCCAGCCACCACAAACCGCCGCCACGGCGCTGACGCCGAGCACGGCCGCCAGGGCCAACGCGTAGTGACGCGCCAGCAGATGGCTGGCGTACTCGCCCGGCATCTGCGCAAATAAATGGTTCAGGCCCGATTGCGCCAGGCCATACAGCCCGGCACTCAACAGGGCGGCAAGGCCGGCGCTGTACAGCGCCTGCACCACCACAAACAACAGCAACGCCGCCGTGGAAAACCCCAGCAAGCGCAGCACCGATAACGCTCGACGCTTGCGCTCGACCGCAGCCAGCGCCCCGGCAAAAATCGCCGCGAACGCTCCCGCCACGGCCAATCCGGCGATGATCCAGAACACGATCGACAGGTTGCGGCTCAGCGATTGCACTTGGGCGATGGCCTGGGCCTGGGTCGAGACCAGCAGGTTCTGTGCAGCGAAGTATTGGCGCAGCGGTTCGACATCCTGGAGGCTGCGGGCGTACAGGCGAAACGCCGGATATACCCGCTGCTCCGTCGCACCCACCGCATCACCTGGCCAATCGAACGCAGGCACGGCGCGGCCGTCCCGGTAATCTTCAGCCGCTTCCAGTAACGTCAACGGCGCGAACAATCCGTCCCGGGCGAAGGCTTCCAGTGGCAGAACCTGCAGCACCTGAACGCGAGTGCGCTGCGCCTCGCCACGACCGGCCACCTGCCGGCCAAAACCGGCCTGTAACCAATCACCGGCCTTGGCCCCAAGCTTTTCGGCGGCGGTCTGGCTGAGCAGCACCTGATCCAGCCCTTGGGGTACCGGCAGACTGCCGAGCAACGGATCGTTGGTGGCGGTGGGGATCATTTCCACAGTCACCGTCGAAGCGCCAGCGGTCAGATCCGCTGTCGCGGCAATCTGCCGGGTGCGCGGCAAGGCGAACGACACGTCGCTGCGCTGGCTCAACTGCTCGATAAACGCGGCACTGAACCGGCCGCCACCCAGGGGGATGATCTCCCGGGTGGCCGGGTCGTTTTCCAGGCGCTCGGTCAAACTGCTGACCAGGCCGAATTTCAAACCGAACAGCACCAGCAGCGGTGCGATCACCGCCACCAGCGCCAATACCGAGCAGGCCGACAGCCAGGCATCGTTGCGGTAATCCTGCCAGGCCAGGGAAGCCACCAGCGCGCCGCGCATCAGCAGGCCTCCCCAAGGGTGGCGGTGACACCGCCATCGACGTCGCGATGACAACTGATGCGTCGCACCTGCAAACCGCTGGCGCGGGCCAGTGACTCGTCGTGGGTGGCAACGACGCAGCACACCCTGTGTTCACGAGCCTGGGTCACCAGTAACTGCATCACGCGTTCCGCATTCAGCGGATCGAGGGCAGCGGTCGGTTCATCGGCCAACAGCAGGCGCGGCCCATGGGCCAGGGCGCGGGCACAACTCACCCGTTGCCGTTGGCCGACGGACAAGTCGCACGGTCTTTTGCCCAGTTGATCGGTGATATCCAACGCCCCGGCCAGGCGATCCACGCTGCCGTCGTCTTTCAAGCCGAGCAGTTGGCGCGACAGGTCGATGTTGCCGCGCACGTCCAGAAAATCCAGCAGGCCACCGGTTTGCAGCACGTAGCCCAAGTGCCGGCTGCGCAGGTTCGCCAAGGCACTTTGCGCATCTGCGCGCCACAGCCCGGCAATGTCCGTCGTGGTTTGGCCGGACGCAAAATCAAACTGCCCGGCCTGATCCGGCGCCAGCACCAGCGCCAGCAAATCGAGCAACGTGCTTTTGCCGCAGCCACTGGGACCGACCACCGCCAGTTGTTCACCGGCACGCAGTTGCAGCCGTGGAATCACCAGGCTGTAGCGCTGGCTGCCGGCGCCCCGGCTTTTGTGCACTGCGCTCATGTTCAGCATCACGGCAGCGTCGACAATGGAACGCGGTACAAGGCATCACCCGGTTCGGCATCGCCGAAACGCACCCAGTTGGCCAGGTCGTTGTGGAAGGTTTCGTAGAGGCGGATTTTCGAGTCCAGCTCGTCGATAAAGTCCTCCTGCTCGGCCACGCTCAGGGAAAGCCACAAATCCTGGGTCATGTTCAGCGACTTGCTGCGATAAGGCAGTCCTTCCAGGTACTCCCCCAAAACCCCGCCATCGGCCAGATTGCCGCCCTTGCGCAAGGCCGAGGGATCTCGGCTCATGTAGGCACTGGCACTGGCGATTTCCTGGAAGAAATTCTTCGGTGAGGTCTGGGTCTTGCGGGCGGCGTCAACGATCAGTTTCAGCGATTGCTGCAAGTCGTTGAGCTGCAGTTTGGTCAGCATCACGCACACTTGGAACGCCGGCAGGGCCGGGTTGGTCAGGTCGCGGTCGGCGGTCCAGGCGCTGACCAGTTGCGGCGCCTGGCTGGCGGCTTTTCGCCCCAGGAAGTCCATGTGCATCGCGTAGCCGATGGCCGCCGATTTGTCGGCCAGGCTCGGCGCGGCGCTCAGCAGCGGCACGGTTTGCGACTTGTTGCTGCGCACCTGATGCACCAGGTCGGCAAACACCGAACCGATCTCGTCCACCCGTTCACCGAACTTGCGCACATCGGCGCCCGGCACCGGGATGTACAGATCGCCGATCTGCGGGTTGGCGTCGGCGGTCAGGGTTCGATACTGACTTTGCGCACCGCCATGGGTTTTCTTGCCGGCATCGCTGAGCAGGTGCAAGGCGTAGATTTTGATCTGTTTGCCCAATGCGGCCTGACGCACTTCGGCCTCGTTCATTTGCGTGGCGGCATACGGGTCGTTCTTGCGCAACGCACCGGCATCGGTGACCAACAGAATCAAGCGTCCGCCATAACCGGACCAGTCCATGCCCTCGACCGCTTCCATCACGCCGGCAAACGCATCTTCGTTGAACGAATGGCTCGAGACCGTGGACGCCTTGACCTGCCGCGCCAGGTCCATGAAGCGCTGTGGGTCGCGGCCCTGGTCCAGGGTGATCAAGGTTTTGGCGACGTATTCCAGGCCCGGGGTTTTCTGGATGCTGTTTCGAAACCCCACCAGGCCAAAGCTGACACTGTCCAGCTCGCCCCGCTCGGCGATGCGGGTTTGCAGTTGGTGCACCACGTCGCGGACCTGATCGATGTAGGGCTGCATGGACACCGTGGTGTCGACGACCAACACCACAGCGGTGCGAAATGCATCGGCATTGGCGGCGCTGATCGGAGTGTTGCCGACAGTGGCCTTCGGTGCATTGCCGGGGTCGATGGACGCCACGTTCAGCAACTGCACCGGCTGGCCGTTTTCATCGAAGCTCTCGCGCGAATCAAAAATCGGCAACAGATAAAACTGGTTCTGCGGCACCGCGCTGGCGGCCGGTTCCAGGGCCAGCACCTGCTGATTGTCTTCACGGTTCTGCTGGGCCTTGAGCAACAGGTTTTTTGCAGCCGACGGATCGGCCAGCAGCCGCTCCACTTCGCCGGGCTGACGCAGGAACATCACCGGCGCACGACCGGAGCGTTCGGTGAACTTGAGCACCAGGCTTTGCTTCCAGTCGCTGACTTGTTCGGCTGGCAACCAGCCGTCACTGCGCCCGTCGGTGGCGGCGCCGACGCGTAGCCACGGGCTGCCGGCCACCTCTTGGCGCTGATAGACGTACAGCACGGAAAACGCCGGCAAGGCCTTGTCAGGTGCTGCCCCCGGTTCACTGGCGAGTTTCGCTCCCGGCTTGCTGAGCACCCGCTGGAACAAGGTTTTTTTGCCGGCCATCAGCAGCGGGCGCTGACCGTTATCGACTTCTGTCGCCACAGGGGGGTTCACCGGTGGCGCCACGGCTGGCGGCGGTGTTTTGACTGGAGGCACTGAAGGCACTGAAGGCACTGAAGCCACTGGCGCCTTGGCGTCCGCTTCGACGTCACCGGACAGCCACCAATAACCCGCGCCGCCCAAGGCCAGCACCACGGCTACCGCAACAGCGGCAAGCGCGAACACCGGTCCCTTGCGCTGCTCCGAGGCCGGGGATTGCGGCGTCGACTTCGCCGTCGGCGCAACAGGCTTGGCTTGGGGTTGTGGCTGTGCAGGGCTCGTCGGAATGTCGATAGACACCGGCGTCAGTCCCGCCAGGTCATTGCCCACCGGAAGGGGCAACGGCCGGATCGTGGTCGCTTCAACCGATTCCCCGGGCAGATTATCCAGCGCCTGCAACAACGCCTTTGCATCCGGGAAACGCTCGGCCGGATCCTTGGCCAACAGCTTGCGCAGCACCTCTTGATAACGACCGTGGTGCACCGGCAGCTCCGGCAGCGGTTCGGTCAAATGCGCCAGGGCCGTAGAGAGCGCGTCGTTGCCGGTGTACGGCAGTTTGCCGACGAGGATTTCGTAGAGCACCACGCCCAGGGCATAAAGATCGGCCCGGCCGTCAATGTCCTGGCCGCGCGCCTGTTCCGGGCTCATGTAGCTGGGCGTGCCGACGGCGAAACCCGCTTGGGTGAACTGGGTGCGGTCGTCCAGCGACTTGGCGATGCCGAAGTCCGAGAGCACCGCTGTGCCATCGGCGCGGAACAGAATGTTCGCCGGTTTGACGTCGCGATGAACCAGCCCCAGACCATGGGCATAGCCCAGCGCCGAGGCGATCTGGCGGATGTAGATCAGGCCCTGCTCCGGCGTCAGGCCGGCGGCAATGCGCTCCTTGAGCGTACCGTTGGGCAGGTACTCCATGGCCATGTAATACAGCTCACCGACATTGCCGATGTCATGGATGGTGACCGTATGCGGGTGAGACAGGCGCGCCAGGGTTTTGCCTTCGCGCAGGAAGCGCTCGCAGAAACTCGGATCGGCTGCCAGCGCGGCGGCCATGACCTTCAACGCCACCTTGCGCTCCAGCGAGCGTTGGGTCGCCAGGTAAACGCTGGCCATGGCGCCCTCACCGATCTCACCGTCGATGTCGTAGCCCGGGATCAGAATGTTCGCGGTGAGGTTCATGAAGGCACCTTCACGACGATGACGGTGATGTTGTCCGGAGCGCCGCGCATCAGGCCCAGGGACACCAGGCTGCTGGCGATTTCCCCTGGCTCGTCGTGGCCCAGCACCTCGCGGATCTCATGATCTTCAACGGTTTTGTTCAGCCCGTCGCTGCACAACAGGTAACTGTCGCCGGGCTTCAACAGCAACTCGACCATCGCCAGCTCCAGCTGTGCCTGGACCCCGATGGCGCGGGTGACAATATTGGACCGCGGGTGCACCCGGGCTTCGGCTTCACTGAGCAGGCCGCTGTCCTGCAGATCCTGGACGTAACTGTGATCCCGCGAGATGCGTTTGAGTCGGCCGTCACGCAGGCGATACAAGCGGCTGTCGCCCGCCCACAGACACACCCCACGCAAGTCACGCGCCGCCAGCGCCACCACCGTGCTGCCCATCATGGTCACGCCGCGGTTGGCGGTTTCTTCACGCACGGCGGCGTTGACCCGCAGCAGGTCGGTTTTCAACGCCGCGACGTATTCATCCAGCGAACGGCCCACAGCAATGCTACGCAGACTGTCGACAATCAGACTGCTGACGTAGTCGCCCGCCGCGTGCCCGCCCATGCCGTCGGCGACCACCCACAGGCCTTTTTGCGGCAGGTCCAGGCAAGCGTCTTCGTTAACCTGGCGGACCATGCCGACATGGCTTTTGCTTGCAGACTTGAGGGTCCTTCCCACGTTTGAACACATCTACACAACACCTTCTTGGCCGAGCAAAAATTGCGCAAAATCAGCGGCGGCCGGCAGGCCCTGGCACCGCAACAAACCGGGGGCGATGCGCTCCGAACCCTGGCCCCACCACACACTGGCCCCTTCGCAGGCCTGTTCGGCGAGGGCGATCATTCGCGCCTGCGGATCAGTGACATCAAAGCGGTGCAAACCGGCAAAACGGCCGCTCGGGGTGCGTCGCAGATAAGCCGGGCTGCCCAGCGCCTCCAGTCCTGCACCGAAGGCCTCGAAGCTTGCCTCCACGTTCAAGGTGCTCAACAGCAATTGCTCGACCTGTTCAAACCAGATATCCGAACCGCCTATCACCGACGCAGGATCAGCGTCGTGATCCAGCAGCACCGCGACGGTCAGCGGAAAATACCGGCCAACCCGATCAATGCTCGGCATCACCACCCCCACGGCGGCCTGCGGCCCACACACACCGGGCGCAACCATAAAGCGCCACAGCGGACTGACCAGATAGGCATTCAGCCAACGGTCGCCAAGGCTCTGGCTGGCGAGCAACCCCGCTGCCAGCCACGAATCCCAAGGGCCGATAAAACTCTGCGGCAAACCACGGCTGACAAAGTCCCCGCGACTGGCCAACTTTCCATAGAAGCCCGGCGTGCTCATAAGCGCTCCGGCAGGCTGAAACCGCTGAGCACACGGCTCTTGAACGGGTTGAAGGCGCTGTTGGCCCGTAGCTCATAAGAGGCGCTGGCGCCATCGACCCGCAACCGCAGGTTGAAGCGGTCCGGCGAGTTGCCGGCGGTCAGGTCCGATTGCTCGAGCAGGCGGAACCAGGCCCAGGGCCCGTCCAGGGTGATGCCGGACCGACCGCTGGCCGTGGGCGGCATGATCGAGATCCGCACCACGCCGATGCTGCCGGGGTTGGGCCATTGCATCGCGGTCGGACGGCTAGGTCCGTGGTCGTAGCTCAATTGCTGGCCGTCGAGGTCGAGCAAAAACTGGGTGATGGTGGAATCCATGGCCACGGGCTTGAGTTCGAAGCGCACCATCGGCTGGGTACCGCCGGAACGGAAAAACGCATCCCGGATGGTCGCTGCCCGCTGGAAGGTTTGCAGCACGCCCGGGGCGATGCCGAGCTTCTGCGCGGCGCCCGGTTGCCAGCGCCAGGCCTGGGTCGAGGTATCCACGTAGGGCTGCAGGTATTTACGGAAGTAGTTGTCCATTACCCCGCCCACGCCGAAGAACTGACCGAAGTCGTCGAGGGTCGCGTCCCGTGCACTGCCTGGCGACATCGGATAACGCCCGGCCAGGGACTGGCGATAGATGTTCACCACTTCGCTGGTCCAGGCCGCGTTCAGTTGATTGCGTACTCCACCCATCATGCTGTTGGTGGTGGAGTTGACCACCGACTTGACCAGGCCCTGCACCAACGCCGGTTGACGCTCGGCGTTGAGGCTGACCCGCGTCGCCGCCGCTGCGGCCTGGTTCTTGGCTTCGCCAAGCAAGGCGTCGCCGCTGGCACCGACCATGGCGCTGACCTGCACATACAGGGCGTTCATGTCGGCCAGCAGGCCGTCGATGGCTGCCGGCTCGCCTTCGTTCTTGCTGACGATGCGGTTGAGTTCGGCAAAATGCGCGGTGACTGGATCGTCACTGGCCTCAGGCGTGTTTTGCATCGCCTGCTCCTGGCCGAGCAAAGTGCCCAAGCGCTCTTTGAGCTTGTCGACCCCGCCCTCCACCGGCGCGCCCTTGGCGGCCAGCACGCGTTCTTCCTGTTGCAGGTCGGTTTCCTTCGCCACCGCCACCAGCAGTTTTTTCAACGGCGAAGTCGGCCCGGAAATCACCCGCAGCACATCGGCGGCCTGGGCCACGCTGGTGATCGGCACGAAGTCGATATCAGCCAACAAGGCGTCCCACTGGCGCTGGTAATCCTGGAAATACAAACGGCGTACATCGGCAGCCAGGCTGGCGACGTTCTGTTGTTCTGCCTGATCGCGACCGAGCACCCACTGCTCCTCGGCCAGGGTGCCGGTCTGGTTCAGGCTGGTGAGCAAAAACCCTTGGCGGTAACCCTTGGCCGTGAAGAAGCCACTCAAGGGGTCGCCCAGCGGCTTGCCGCTCTTGCGGCTGAACACCAGCGCAGCATCGCGCCCGGCCGCTTCGTTAAGACGAAAGTCCGCAATGCCGTCCGGCAGCTTCTGCCGTTTGATCCGGTCGTAGACACGCTGGGCCACCGGCAGCTGTTGCAACTGCCGGCGTAAATCGTCGATCAGGCGTGGGTCGAGACGCGCAGTGGGCGGATGGCGTTCGAACAGCGCCTGCAAGTGCTCACCGAGGGCTACGCGCTGCTCGGCCGGCAAGTCGCGCGGCAGGCTGCGGTCCCAGTCCAGGGCGATCCACGCCTTGATGAAATCAGCATCGTAATGCTCACTGTCGGCGAGCATCAGGTAGGCCTTCAAGCCTTCGTAAAGGAAGTCCGAATTGCCGCCGCCGTGCAGTTGCTCCTCGATACGCGTGAGCAAGCGCGGCGCGAAGACCGCGATCAACAGCTTGCGATAAACGCTGCCGGACTCGGCTTCAAGCATGTCGCCCTGATACAGACCCAGGCCTTCGGCCCAGTTCGGCGCATCATCGGCCAAGTGCTTCACTGCGTTGAGCAAGGGCAACACGGCGAGCACGTCCCGCTGGGCCGGGCTGAGGTTCTGCACGGCCTGGCCCAGGGGCACGACTTTCTGATCGACTTGCGCGATATACGCCTGATTGGCGCGGTAGCTGACCCACCACAAGGTCCCGACCACCAGCACCAAGGCTACGGTCGAGGCCAGCACGCCCTGGGCGATCCACTTGCGTCGACGTTCGACTTTCGGATTGACACCCACCAGCCCACGCTCGGCAAAGGCCACGGCGCTGAAGAGCTTTTCGATGAAGTAACTGCGCCCGGTGCCGTTCTGGCGCACCAGGTGCTGGCGGTCCAGGTTCATGCTCTGGGCCATGGAGCCGATCAGCCGGTCAATCGGGCTGCCTTCCTGGGTGCCGCTGGTGAAATACACCCCGCGCAACAGCGCCCGCTCTTCAAAGGCGTTGGGTTTGAACACGCCCTCAAGGAAGCTTTGCAGGCAATCCTTCAACGCGCCGAACTGCTGTGGAAAACCGTAGATCAGATCGCGCCGCGCCGGGTCGCGTTCCTGCTGCAAGCGCTCCACCAGCCGATCATTCAGGCGTTGCTCCAGACCGGCGAATTCGCTTTGCAGATGGGCCAGCGGGCTGTCATTGCTTTTGCCGTCATCCAGAGCGAAGGTCATGCCCCAGACCTGGGCTCGCTCTTCCTTGCTCAGGGTGTCGAAATACTCCATGAACCCAGGCACCAGATCGAGCTTGGTCAGCATCAGGTAGATCGGGAAGCGCACGCCCAGTTGGGTGTACAGCTCCTGAATGCGCAGGCGTATCGCAGCGGCATGGGCGGCGCGTTCGGCATCGCTGCCCAGCAACAGGTCGGAGAGGCTGATGGCGATAAATGCACCGTCGATCGGGCGACGGGCCCGCTGTTTTTTCAACAGCCCCAGAAAGCCCAGCCATGCTGCCTTGTCGACCGTCGCGTCGCTGTCCTGAGTGGTGTAGCGGCCTGCGGTGTCGAGCAGCACAGCCTGGTCGGTAAACCACCAATCACAATTACGCGTACCGCCGACGCCGCGCACCGCACCGGCGCCCAACTGCGCGGCCAACGGAAAATGCAGACCGGAGTTGACCAGCGCCGTGGTCTTGCCCGAACCCGGCGGGCCGATGATCACGTACCACGGCAATTCGTAGAGATTGCGTCGTTCGTCGCCGCCCAGCTTGGCTTTCTTCAACAGCGTCAGGGCTTCGTCCATACGTTGACGCAGGGTTTCGAGCTCTTCGGCCGTAGCGATGCTGGTCGGGTCCGGCGGGGTTTGCGCCGCCAGACTGCGCATGACTTCGGCGGCCTGACGGCGGGCCTGGATGATGCGAAACACTCGATAGGCGATCCACACCGCGAATACCAGAATGATCAGCGTCCAGCGCCGGCCTTCGGGCACCAGGAGTTCAAGCAGCGGCCCGACAAACCAGATGATCAGGCTCAGGGCAATCAGCCCCAGCAACGGAATGACCCAGCGAGTCATAAAACTGAAAAACGCCTTCACTCGACCCCCTCCGCCAACACTGTGATTTCGACCCGACGATTGCGTGCGCGGCCCTCGGTCGTAGCGTTCGAGGCCAACGGCTCGGTGTCGCTGCGGCCTTCGGCGCTGAAGCGCTCGGGCTGGCCGGTCTTGGCCGAAAGGATTTGCAGCACCGAAGTGGCCCGCGCCTCGGACAACGCCCAGTTCGATGGAAACCTCAAGGTGGCAATCGGGCGATTGTCACTGTGGCCGGTCACCCGGACCTGGCCCTTGACCTTGCGAATGGCATCGGCGATGCGCAGCATCAGCGGCTGGAAATTGTCGACGATACTGGCGCTGCCCGAGGCGAACAGCTCATCGCCACGGATGGTCACCACTGAACGGTCAACGGCATCTTCCACGGCCACCCGGCCAGCCTTGATTTCATCAGCGAGAAAACCGGCCAAGCGTGGCCGCTCGACCAGTTTCGGCTGCACCACCGGACGGTCGATGGCCTGCACCGGGATCTCGCCCAGCGCATGAATGTTTTTAAACACCGGCTCGGCATCGGCGGCCAGTTTCAAGCGCAGGCCGAACACCAGGGCCAGCAGCAACGCCACACCGATGGCCACCGCGATCCATGGCGGCATGAATTGCGCCAGTCGATCGCGCGCCATGGTCACGCCGCGCCAATGGGGCGACAGTTCACGCTCATATTCGCCACGGGCGCTGCGGATAACCGCACTGGTGCGCTCACGCAACGCCTCCAGTTGGCTGCGACCATCATTCATGACCCGATAACGCCCTTCGAAACCCAGGCACATGCACAGGTACAACAGCTCCAACAGATACAAACGTTCGCGGGGGCTTTGCAGGCAATGTTCCAATAGCTGGAACACCTTCTCGCCGCCCCAGGCCTCGTTGTGCACGGTGATCAGCAGGCTCTGCTTGCCCCAGTCGCCGGTGCCACCCCACGGCGTACTCAACACCGCTTCATCCAGGGCGGTGCACAAGGCGTAACGGGCCAGCAACACATCGTTGCGCACCACGCCGGCGGCCTCGGCGCGCTCCTCGAACTGGCGCAGGTAGGCCAGTAGTTGCGCCCGCAGACTCGCCGGTGCCGGGTGGGCAATGGTGTTGCGCAAGCGGGTCAGCAAAGCCAGCAGCGGGCCCGCGGCGCTCTCCAGGGGGTTGAGACCTTCGGCTTTGCCGGTCAACAGCGGCGCGGCCGGCATCGACAGTGGCGCGGGCTGGGCGCGGCCAGGGTCCGGGCGGGCCGGCTCGGCGCCACGGCCACCGGGGGTCGGCATGAACTGGGTACGATCGTCGTTATTCATCGCGGTTTATCCTCGGATCGCCCAGAAAGCCAGGTTCAACCCCGGGAACTGACCCGCGATGTGGAACGCAAAACCGCCGGAGTTGGCCAGTTGTTGCCAATGCTCGCTGCCCCGGTCGAGTTCGTAATAGGTGGAGCCGGCGTGATAGGGAATCTGCCGTGGCGCCACCGGCAGCGGCAGCAGGCCGATGCCCGGCAATTGCAGGTTGACCATGTCGCGAATGTGTTCCACCGAGCCGATTTTGCTCTGCAGGCCGAAGCGGCTGCGCAGGGTCTCGGCAGGTACATCGGCGCGCACCACCAGAATAAAACTGGCGTTGTCGAGCAGGGTCTTGTCAGCCAGCATGGCCACATGAATGCCATAGGCTTTTTCGACGATCGGAATCGGCGTGGCCTTGCTGTCGATCAGCATCGACAGCGCTTCACGCAGGGCTTGCATCACCGGCGCAAAACTCAGCGCGAGGTCATCATGCTGGTACTGCGGGAATTCCTGCGGTCGCCGCCCGGAAGCGGTAAAAGTCGAGAATTCCCCGGCCAGGCTCACCAACTCGCTGTAGAAGCGCTCGGGATGCAAAGGGCTCAAGTGGCTCAAGTGCTGGATCAACGGCTGAGCACGGTTGACCAGTTGCAGCAGCATGAAGTCGGCAATCTCCGAAGCACCGCCGGCACCGGACGCCACCACCCGCCCAGCGAGCGCTTCTCCGCGTTGATGAAGCAGGCCCAGTAGCTCGTTGCGAAACGCAGCCAAGGGCGTGGAGGCGACCACATCCAGCAGCGGCGGGATGTAAGTGTCATCGAGCACCAAGGCGCGGTCGGCGCGTTTCTCCTTGATTCGCACCAGGCCGATGGCCGCGTAGTCGCTGATGCCATCCCGGGCGACCAATAATCGCAGTGCCCTCGACCCCACGGCCACCGGGGCCTGGTTTTCGAACGGCGCGTTGTCGTCCCGCACTTCGCGCACCTGACTCACATAGCGCGCAGCGCCCAGGGCCTCGCCTTCGTCAACGGTGTCACGCGCGCCGGCGCGCTTGAGCGGCAAGGCCAGGTACACCAAACCATCGCGCAGGTTGTCATCGATATTCAGCGGGCTCGGCGCCAGATCATCCTGGGGAATGTTGAATGGCGTGCCGTCTGGCAACAGGCCCCGCGCCGAGATGATCGCCAGTTTGCCCTGGGCCAGCAGGCCCTGGTCGATCAGCAACTCAGAAAACCCCCAGGCACCGGCCGACAATGGGCGACTCCGGGCGTCGATGAGATTCTCCAGGTAACGGTCATGCTGCTGGAAGTGCTGCGTTCCAATGAACATGCCTTCCGACCAGACCACGCGATTGTTCCAGGACATGGGGGGCTCCGATTGTTTATTGGGCAGGGCTGGATGGGGGAACCGCGACGGCGCTGCGCACGGCTCGCACGTCGAGGCTGATCTGGTATTCGGTGTATTGGCGCGGCGGGACGTTCATTACCGTGCGCCACAGCGACTGATCCAGCTCGCGATACCCCACCAGCACGCCGATATGGCGGGTGGCCGGATCGAGGTCACGCTGCAGACTCAACTGCTGGCCAGGCTGGATCAGCACTTCGTCCTGGTCGATCAGATCCGCACCGAGCGTCGCCTGGGCTCGTTCGGCCAGTGCGAAATAATCGGAACGACCGAAGGTGGCGGCATTCTTCAATTCGAAAATGCGCACCCGGACCGGGGCCGGCTGGCCAGTGGCTCCGGGGTTGAGCCCGGCGATGGCGTGAAAGTGCAACTCGACGGCGGCCGTGTCGGCCTCAGCCTCTTCGGGCTGGGGTTTGGTGGCCTCCTTGGCACACGCGGTCAGCAGAAGCGCGGTGGCGACTGCGAGTAAAAACCTGTGAATCATCCTGCGTCCTCAATGACGTTTCAGCTATCCGTTGTTCCGTTCTTTGCTCTGAATGCCGTTATGCAACGGCCACGCTCAGCGGCGGCGTTGCCTGGTACTGTGTTCTTCGTAGGCACGGCTGAATTCCCGACCGAACAGGTCCTGGAAATCCTCTTGGGCCTCACGGGAAATATTGCTGTAGAGCTCGGTGAACTGCTGCCAGTACTGGGCCTGTCGTGAACCATTGAAAATGCTCGACAGGCCAGCGGGCTTGCCCATGCGCTCTTCCAGTTGTGCCGGCTCGAAACGCGACAGCAGATGCTTGATCGCCGCTTCCACACCGGCCATCACCGCCAACTGGTGGGCACGCAAGTCATCGAAGCTGTCGCGCACCGCCAGGTCCGGCGCCATGAACGCCTGATTGGTGTGGCGCAACAGCAGCAGCAAGGCCTCATCGACGTTGGGAGCGAATTTCAGCGGGTTGTTTTCCACCGGCTGAATCATCGTCTGCTGAATGCGAAACTCGCCCTTGAGGCTGCTGCGGGCGCGCAAGACATCGATCAGGCCTTCGACCATCAATCGATAACTGCGGCCGATGTTTTCCATCTGCGCTTCGGCCTGGGCCTTTTCCAGGCGCACTTGATCCAGCCCGGCGCCGCGCAGAAAGGCTCGTAACAGGTCGGGTTGCGAATGGTCGACCGGGCTGACCGGATTGACCGGATTGACCGGGGGCTCGACGATAGCCACGGGCGGTTCGCGCAGGGGTGCCGGCTCGATCGGCACGCTGATTTGAGGTACGGGTGGTGGCGCAACTTCTGCAACAGGCAAGGGAGCAATCGCCATCGGCGCAGGCTGGTCGCTGAACAGGTCCCAATCTTCCGGAATCACCGGCGCTGGGGCTGGGGCCGACGCCAGCGGCACAGGCTCGGCCATGGGTGTCGGGTTGGGGATCGGGGTCGGTGGGCGGAAATCGTGCTGCTCAGCCGGAACATGGTCGGACTGAGTGGCTGGCGGGATGCTGCTCGGTGCCAGAAAGTCGAACAAGTCCGGCAGCGTGTCCATGGCCGACACACCCTGGAAATGTGCAGGTGGTGTCATGGGCGACGATGTCGGCGTAGCCACGCCGGCGCCCTGACGCCCCATCAGAGCCTCGAAGCTGTTGGACGAATCGGCAAAAGGGTTGTTGTCAGTCACCGGCAGATTGAAATCGATGCGCGCCTGGATTTCATAATCACCTATGCGGATCACTTCCCCATCTTGCAATGGCTCGCTGTTTCCTTTGCGCAGACGGATGCCGGCCTTAACCAATTCCACACCATTAGTGCTGTTATCGGTTAAATAATACCGGCCATCTTTATATTGAATAACGCAATGCTTTCCGGAAACCAAGCGCTCTGGATCGGGCAATACCCAGTCATTATCAGAATTACGGCCAATTGCCATTACTCCCTGATCCATGGATTTTTCAGAGCATTGACCAGGGGTAATCTTGTGATAACTAGTGATAGTCAAACACAGCGGCATCTTGCCTCCTTGCTGCACACTTTGCGCGCCGGCGAATGAAGGGATCAATCCCCGCGAAGCTCGCCGACAAACCTTGCAAACAACCTAAAAAACAGCTTTTTACCAGCACATTTGCTGATCTTAACCGGTTTACGTGACAAAAAATCTGCGTCAGTACCTTCTTGGACCTACCGGTCGCGAGGGTTGTTAAGCACCTCACATCTGTCACACAGGAGAAATAGCTTACCTTGACAAGCCATAAGTACTACACCAAAAATGAACAACTTTCTTGAATACAGTGATGGCACTTTAAGATCACAGAGGATCCAAAGGGCCATTACACACAAGGAAACATGCGAAGTTCCACTTGGAACTAACGTGTGAACTGCCCGTTTCTGTCGCGGGCGATAGGGAGATCAATTTCAGTGGAAGTGCCTTTGCTGCTCGCCGCCGTTTCCGCGACTTCGCCTTGTGGCGAAGATCTGGAATACGACGCTGACTTTTTGCGCCTGGAACGCGATTCCCAAGGCCAGCCCGAGCGCAGCATGGGCGATTCGATATTGCCTGCCGAACCGCCTGAATGGCGCAGCATCCAGCAGCAAAGCCTGGATTTGTTGCAACGCAGCAAAGACCTGCGTATCACCCATTTCCTTTTGCAAAGCTCCCTTGCCCTGGAAGGTGTCCCCGGCCTGGCCCGCGTCCTGACGCTGATCAGCGAATTGCTCAAGCAATACTGGGCCGACCTGCATCCACGCCTGGATGCCGAAGACGACAACGATCCCACCGTGCGCATCAATGCCCTCGCCGGCCTGGCGTCCGATGCCACCATTCGCCTGTTGCGCGAAAGTATCCTGGCCCGTTCGCGAACCTTTGGCGCTGTCAGCCTGCGCGCCGCCGCCAACGCCAGCGGTCTGCAAAGCTTCCCTGACGAAAACCTCGGCGCCGAACAACTCGCCGGAGCGTTCCTCGACAGCGATCCCGAACAGTTGGACATCATCCGCAAAGCCTTGCACGAGGCCCGTAGCGCCGCCGAGACCATCGAGCAACACGTCAGCGAACAAGTCGGCTCCGCCCAGGGCGTTGACCTTGGCCCATTGAAGCAACCGCTCAAAATGGCCTTGCAGATTCTCGGCCAGTTCGCCCCGCAGAGCGGCGACAGCCCCCAGCCCGATGCCATCAGCGACGACAGTGCCGCGCCGGTTGAATACACCACCGCGCCAAGCGCGCCGCGCAACGCTAACGCCAGCAGCGGCGAAATCAACAACCGTGACGACGTGCTGCGCAGCCTGGACCGGATTCTTGCGTATTACACCCGTCACGAGCCCTCCAGCCCCCTGCCGGTGCTGTTGAATCGGGCAAAGAATCTGGTGCACGCCGACTTCGCGGCGATCGTGCGCAACCTGATTCCCGACGGCATCAGCCAATTTGAAAACCTGCGCGGACCAGACAGCGAATAAAAAGCGTACGGATCACGCAGTCACGTCACCGGCACCGCCGATGACGCCAACACCGTCGCTTGAGCGACCAGGAGCAGCAACGTGGCGAAGCAAAGTTCTCAGAAATTCATCGCGCGCAACCGTGCGCCTCGAGTGCAGATCGAGTACGACGTCGAGCTTTACGGCGCCGAGAAAAAGGTCCAGTTGCCCTTCGTAATGGGCGTTATGGCTGACCTCGCCGGCAAGCCGGCCGAGCCTCTGGCACCTGTGGCCGATCGCAAGTTCCTTGAAGTGGATGTGGACAACTTCGACTCCCGCCTCAAGGCCATGCAGCCACGCGTTGCGTTCCACGTGCCCAACGAGCTGACCGGCGAAGGCAACCTGAGCCTGGACATCACCTTTGAAAGCATGGACGACTTCAGCCCGGCCGCCGTGGCGCGCAAGGTCGACTCGCTGAACAAACTGCTCGAAGCGCGCACTCAATTGGCCAACCTGCTGACCTACATGGACGGCAAGACCGGTGCCGAAGAAATCATCATGAAGGCCATCAAGGATCCGGCGCTGCTCCAGGCACTTGCCAGTGCGCCCAAGCCCGCCGAGCCTCAGGCTTAATCAGGACGAATGATCATGACCGATCCAGTACGCGCAAGCGCCCAGACACTGGGCACCACCGAAGAAGCCAGCGAGTTCGCCTCCCTGCTGCTGCAAGAATTCAAACCCAAGACCGAACGCGCCCGTGAAGCCGTCGAGACCGCCGTGCGCACCCTGGCCGAGCAGGCCCTGGCGCAGACCGACCTGGTGTCCAACGACGCCATCAAGTCGATCGAGTCGATCATCGCCGCCATCGACGCCAAGCTCACCGCCCAGGTCAACCAGGTCATCCATCACCCGGAGTTCCAGCAACTGGAAAGCGCCTGGCGTGGCTTGCACTACCTGGTCAACAATACCGAGAGCGACGAGCAGCTCAAGATCCGCGTGCTCAACATCTCCAAGACCGACCTGCACAAGACCCTGAAGAAATTCAAGGGCACCGCATGGGACCAGAGCCCGATCTTCAAAAAGATGTACGAAGAAGAATACGGCCAGTTCGGCGGCGAACCTTACGGCTGCCTGGTGGGCGATTACTACTTCGACCAGTCGCCGCCGGATGTCGAATTGCTGGGCGAACTGTCGAAAGTCTGCGCCGCCATGCACGCGCCATTCATTGCCGCCGCATCGCCGACCGTGATGGGCATGGGCTCGTGGCAGGAACTGTCGAACCCGCGCGATCTGACCAAAATCTTCACCACCCCGGAATATGCCGGCTGGCGCTCGCTGCGTGAATCGGAAGACTCGCGTTACATCGGCCTGACCATGCCGCGCTTCCTGGCACGCCTGCCGTACGGTGCCAAGACCGACCCGGTGGAAGCCTTCGCCTTCGAAGAAAACACCGACGGCGCCGACAGCTCCAAGTACACCTGGGCCAACGCCGCTTACGCGATGGCGGTGAACATCAACCGCTCGTTCAAACACTTTGGCTGGTGCTCGCGCATTCGTGGCGTGGAGTCTGGTGGTGAAGTGGAGAACCTGCCGGCGCACACCTTCCCGACCGACGACGGTGGCGTGGACATGAAGTGCCCGACCGAAATCGCCATTTCGGACCGCCGTGAAGCGGAACTGGCGAAGAACGGTTTCATGCCGCTGCTGCACAAGAAAAACACCGACTTCGCCGCGTTCATCGGCGCCCAGTCGCTGCAAAAGCCGGCTGAGTACGACGACCCGGATGCTACCGCCAACGCCAACCTGGCCGCGCGCCTGCCCTACCTGTTCGCCACCTGCCGTTTCGCCCATTACTTGAAGTGCATCGTGCGCGACAAGATCGGCTCCTTCAAAGAGAAGGACGAAATGCAGCGCTGGTTGCAGGACTGGATCCTCAACTACGTCGACGGTGACCCAGCGCACTCCACCGAAACCACCAAGGCCCAGCACCCATTGGCGGCGGCCGAAGTGATTGTCGAAGAGGTGGAAGGCAACCCGGGGTATTACAACTCCCGGTTCTACCTGCGCCCGCACTATCAGCTCGAAGGTCTGACTGTGTCACTGCGCCTGGTATCCAAGCTGCCTTCGGCCAAAGGCGCGTAACACCGCCCTTGATGTGATCGTTCCCACGCTCAGCGTGGGAACGATCAGAAAAACACAACGTGGTAGACACCACACAGGGAGAGAACATGGCTGTTGATATTTTCATCAAGATCGGCGACATCAAGGGCGAGTCCATGGACAAGGCCCACAAGGACGAAATCGACGTCTTGAACTGGAGCTGGGGCATGTCTCAGTCCGGCAATATGCACGTGGGCGGCGGCGGCGGAGCCGGCAAGGTGAACGTCCAGGACCTGTCGCTGACCAAGTACGTCGACAAGGCTACACCCAACCTGATGATGCACTGCGCCAGCGGCAAGCACATCGACAAGGTCAAGCTGACCGTGCGCAAGGCCGGCGGCGAAAGCCAGGTCGAGTACATGATCATCAACCTGGAAGAAGTGCTGATCAGTTCCCTGAGCACCGGCGGCTCGGGCAGCGATGATCGTCTGACTGAAAACGTCACCCTGAACTTCGCCAAGGTGCTGGTGGACTACCAGCCGCAAAAAGCCGACGGCACCAAGGAAGGCGGGCCGATCAAGTTCGGCTGGAACATCCGCCAGAACGTCAAGGTGTAATCGAACGTGCCCCCGTCGTTATGCGCCGGGGGCATTTTGGTGCTTGCTCGAATCCAATCCTTTCCCATCCGGTGTCTGAGTCATGGCCAAGCCTTCGTTTGTCAATTTGTGGAAAGCCTATTCCGACCTTCTGGTTACGTATCCTGACGCCAAGCCCTGTGAGGGCCCTTGGGAAAACCAGTGTGCTATCCGCATGAGCGCGACACTCAATGCAGAGCTGACCATCAAGGTCAACAAATCCACCTATACCGAACCCAAGTGTGCACATGAGCACGCCCGGGGTGCCGAGTCGCTGGCGAACTGGTTGTGGAAGCATCATCTGGGGCGGCCAACCATTCTGGGTAACAGCGCCGAGGAGCGTCGCACGTTGATGGGCAAGACCGGGCTTATCTTCTTCAAGGACTGTTTCCAGCAGTCAGGGGAGTCGGCGGACAATCGTACTGGCGATCATATTGATCTATGGAATCGGGGACTGACCCAAACCGGCGACCTCTTTTACAGGTCCAGAGCTGTCTGGTTCTGGGAGCTCGCATAATGAAAAATCACCGGCTCGCCATGTGCCTGGCGATAAGCCTGACCAGCCTGAGCGCATGCGCCGAACATGCCCAGATGCCAACAACCCAGGCCGTCTTTGTTGGGCAGCAACTCAGCCTGATTGACGACCAGGGTCAATGCACGCTGGTCAAACCCGACCAGAGTCGCATGAAGCTGGACATGGAATGGCCTTGCAGCTTCAGCCTGAATAAACAACAGCAACTGCGCGTAGAAACGTTCAACAACATCCCGATATTTTCGGTCTGGCGCAGCGAGCACATGCCTGCGCCCAGCCGCGACTGCCTCAGCAAAATGCAGGCTATCCGCCAGATCCCGGGAGGGCTGGAGGCGGGAGCGGTCAACACGTTTGCGTCCTGCGGCACGGGAGGGGACCAAAAAATGTATGTAGCGCCATTTACGTGGTAACCGACATCGCCACCCGCGATCGCCTGCAACCGTCCCTGCTGGATCGGTTGACCGACGACGACCCAGGCAACCTCAAGGAAAGCGCCGACAAGCGCGTGCTGTCCCTGACCCAACTCAAAGCCTCGGTGCTGCGGGACCTGGCGTGGCTGCTCAACACCACGTCATTGCTCAGCGCCGATGCGACGCTGCACACACCGGCCGGCACTTCGGTGGTCAACTTCGGGCTGCCAGCCCTGGCCGGCAACAGTGCATCGAACGTCGATATCGCGGCGCTTGAAGCACTGATCCACCAGGCCATCGCCACGTTCGAGCCGCGGATTCTGCGCCATACCCTGCGCGTGCGGGCCCGGGCATCCGCCGAGATGAATCACAACGCCCTGAGTTTCGAGATCGAAGGCGATCTCTGGGCGCAGCCAGTGCCGCTGCGCCTGATGCTGCAAACCGACCTGGACCTGGAATCCGGCCATGTGCGAGTGGTCAACGCCGACCAGCGGAGACACTCATGAACCCGCGCCTGCTGGAACTGTACAACCAGGAACTGCACCACGTGCGCGAAAGCGCGGCGGAGTTCGCCCAGGAGTACCCGAAAATCGCCAGCCGGCTGACGTTGTCCGGCATGGACTGCGCCGATCCGTACGTCGAACGCTTACTGGAAGGGTTCGCCTACCTGACGGCGCGGGTACAGCTCAAGCTCGATGCCGAATACCCGACCTTCACCCACAACCTGCTGGAAATCGCGTACCCCCATTACCTGGCGCCGACACCGTCGATGACCGTGGTGCAATTTCAGGCAGACCCCGATGAAGGCTCACTGAGCAGCGGCTTCCCGTTGCCCCGGGACACGGTTCTGCGCGCAGCCCTGGGTCGCGAAAGCCAAACCTGCTGTGAGTACCGCACCGCCCATGCGGTGACGTTGTGGCCATTGCAGGTCAGCCAGGCCGAGTACTTCGGCAACCCGTCCGCCGTGCTCGGGCGCCTGGCCGCCAGTGCCCCCAAGGCCAAGGCTGGCCTGCGCCTGACCCTGCGCACCGGTGCCGAACTGCCGTTCAACAGTCTGGCCCTGGACAACCTGCCGCTGTACCTCAACGGCGCCGACGAACAACCCTTTCGCCTCTACGAACAGTTGCTGGGTAACGCCTGCGCCGTCTTCGCCCGTCAGCCCGGCGGCGATTGGGTAGAACGCCTGCCCCAGGATGCACTGCGCTCCGTGGGGTTCGACGATACCGACGCCGCGCTGCCCGTGGTGTCGCGAGCCTTCCAGGGCTATCGCCTGTTGCAGGAATACTTCGCCCTGCCCCGCCGCTTTCTGTTTGTCGACTTCACCGGGTTGAGCCGGGCGGTCAAACGCTGCCAGGGCCAGGAGCTGGAATTGATCGTGCTGTTCGACCGTCACGATCCGAGCCTGGAAGGCAGTGTCGGTGCCGCACAGTTCCTGCCGTTCTGCACCCCGGCAATCAACTTGTTTCCCAAGCGCCTGGATCGCATCCACTTGTCGGAACGGGTGAATGAACACCATGTGATCGCCGACCGTACCCGGCCGATGGATTTCGAGATTCATTCCCTGACCGCCCTCACCGGCCATGGCACCGGGTCGGAACAGCCTTTTTTGCCGTTCTACGCCGTCCGCGATCCGTCTCGCTACGGCCGCGATCAGGCGTATTACACGGTGCGGCGCGAACCCCGCATGCTCTCCAGCGGCCAGCGGCGCAACGGCCCACGTTCGACTTACATCGGCAGCGAAACCTTCGTCAGTCTGGTGGACAGCCAGCAGGCGCCCTATCGTCACGACCTGCGCCAATTGGGCGTAACGGCGTTATGCACCAACCGCGACCTGCCCCTGTTCATGAGCGTGGGCAACAACAAGACCGACTTCACCCTGGCCGACAGCGCACCGGTAGCGGCGGTACGCTGCGTGGCCGGCCCGAGCCGCCCACGCGCCAGCCATGCCCACGACGCCAAGGCCTGGCGGTTGATCAGCCAGCTTTCGCTCAATTACTTGTCCCTCAGCGAGCAAGGCCAGGGCGCCGCCGCCCTGCGCGAGCTGCTGCGCCTGTATGGCGACGACAACGATGCAGCCTTGCAATTGCAGATCGAAGGCCTGCGCGAAGTCAGCAGCAAGGCCTGCACCCGACGTTTGCCAATGCCGGGCCCGATCGTGTTTGGCCGCGGTATGGAAATCACCCTGGAATTCGATGAGAACGCGTTTCGTGGCACGGGCGTCTTTTTGCTCGGTGCAGTGTTCGAGCGCTTCCTGGCACGTTACGTGTCGATCAACAGTTTTACCGAGACGGTGATCCGTACCACCGAGCGCGGCGAGATCATGCGATGGAAAGCCAAACCCGGACGTCGTCCGACCCTGTGAATACCCTGGACGCGATGCACCAGGAGCCCTGGGAATACGACTTCTTCCAGGCATTACGGCGCATCGAGTGCGAATCGCCTGAGCTTCCGCGCCTGGGTCATTCGTTGCGCCTGGCCGATGACCCCTTGCGCCTTGGGCAACAAGCCGATTGCACCTTCGCCCCAGCGACCCTGGCCTCGGTACAGCCGGGTATCGACGGTTCGCCGGCACGTCTGGAACAATTCTTTTTTGGCCTCGGCGGCCCCAACGGCCCGTTGCCGCTGCACCTCACCGAGTATGTGCGTGAACGCCAGCGCAACAACGCCGACAGCACCAGCAAACGCTTTCTGGATGTATTCCACCATCGCCTGCTGAGCCTGTTTTACCGGGCATGGGCCGAAGCGCGACCGACAGTCAGCCATGATCGCCCGGACGATGACTACTGGTCGGCACGTCTGGCAGCGCTGAGCGGTCGAGGCATGCCGAGCCTGCTCAAACAAGGCCTGATACCCGACACGGCGAAGCTGCATTACAGCGGTCATCTGTCGGCACAAACCCGCTATCCCGACGGTTTGAAGGCAATCATCGGCGAGTACTTCGGCCTGCCGGTGGAGATCGAAGAATACGTCGGTCAATGGCTGGTGCTGCCGGAGCGCAGCCGCGTGGGCGTCAGCGCCCATCAATTGGGCGTGGATTTTTGCCTGGGCCGTTGCGTCTGGGATCGCCAGCACAAATTCCGCATTCGCCTGGGGCCGCTCAAGCTGGATGACTACATGAGCATGTTGCCCGGCAGCCCATCCTTCAATGAGCTGGTGGCCTGGGTGGCCGAATACCTGGGCCATGAACTGGACTGGGATCTGAACCTGGTTCTGAAACAGCCCGAAGTGCCGACGCTGCAACTCAATGGCCGCTTCCGCCTGGGGTTCAATACCTGGGTGGGCAAGCCCGCAAAAGATGCCAAGGACTTAATACTGGCCCGGCATTACGCCGAGCAAGCCAACACCTCACAGATCTCAAGGAGCCAAGAGCATGGGTGAAATCAGTCGCGCCGCGTTATTCGGCAAACTCAACAGCGTGGCCTACAAAGCCATCGAAGCCGCCACCGTGTTCTGCAAGTTGCGCGGTAACCCTTATGTGGAACTGGCCCACTGGTTTCATCAATTGCTGCAATTGCAGGATTCAGACCTGCACCGCCTCATCCGCCAGTTCAATATCGAGCCGGCGCGCCTGGCCCGGGACCTGACCGAAGCCCTGGACCGTTTGCCACGGGGCTCGACGTCAATCACTGACTTGTCTTCCCATGTGGAAGAAGCCGTGGAGCGTGGCTGGGTCTACGGCAGCCTGATGTTCGGCGAAAGCCAGGTGCGTACCGGTTATCTGGTGCTGGGCATCCTCAAGACCCCAAGCCTGCGCCATGGATTACTGGGACTGTCGGCAGAGTTCGACAAGATCAAGGTCGAGGCCCTGAGCGAGCGTTTTGACGAGTACGTCGGCGACTCGCCGGAAAATGCACTCAGCGCCAGCGATGGTTTCAACGCCGGCAGCGTGCCCGGTGAAGCCAGTGGCGCCATGGCCCCAAGTGCCATGGGCAAGCAGGAAGCGCTCAAGCGTTTTACCGTCGACCTCACCGAACAAGCGCGCAGTGGCAAGCTTGACCCGATCGTCGGCCGTGACGAAGAGATCCGCCAATTGGTAGACATCCTCATGCGTCGTCGGCAGAACAACCCGATTCTGACCGGTGAAGCCGGCGTCGGTAAAACCGCCGTGGTCGAAGGTTTTGCCCTGCGCATCGTCGCCGGTGACGTGCCGCCGGCGCTCAAGGATGTGGAACTGCGCAGCCTGGACGTCGGCCTGTTGCAGGCCGGCGCGAGCATGAAAGGTGAATTCGAACAGCGCCTGCGCCAAGTCATCGAAGACGTCCAGGCCTCACCAAAACCGATCATCCTGTTTATCGACGAAGCCCACACCCTGGTAGGTGCCGGTGGCGCCGCCGGCACCGGGGACGCGGCCAACCTGCTCAAGCCGGCCCTGGCCCGGGGTACCCTGCGCACCGTGGCCGCCACGACCTGGGCCGAGTACAAAAAGCATATTGAAAAAGATCCGGCCCTGACCCGCCGCTTTCAGGTGGTGCAAGTCGCCGAACCGTCCGAAGACAAGGCGCTGCTGATGATGCGCGGCGTGGCCTCGACCATGGAAAAACACCATCAGGTGCAGATCCTAGACGAAGCCCTGGAAGCCTCGGTCAAACTGTCCCATCGCTACATCCCCGCGCGCCAGTTGCCGGACAAATCCGTGAGCCTGCTGGACACCGCCTGCGCCCGCGTTGCCATCAGCCTGCACGCCGTGCCGGCCGAAGTGGACGACAGCCGTCGGCGCATCGAGGCGTTGGAAACCGAGCTGCAGATCATCGCCCGCGAGCACGCCATCGGCATCGTCATCGGCGCCCGCCAAACCCAAAGCGAAAACCTGCTGAGTGCCGAACGCGAACGCCTCGCCGAGCTGGAAAGTCGCTGGGCCGAAGAGAAAACCCTGGTAGACGAATTGCTCGCCACCCGCGCCACCCTGCGCGAGCGCGTCGGCGTGGTGGACAGCGAGGACGGCAGCGAGACCAGCCACGCCTTGCGCGAAAAACTGGTGGACCTGCAACAGCGTCTCAGCGCCCTGCAAGGGGAAACGCCACTGATTCTGCCGACGGTCGATTACCAGGCCGTGGCCTCGGTGGTCGCCGACTGGACCGGGATTCCGGTGGGCCGCATGGCCCGTAACGAACTGGAAACCGTACTCAACCTCGACCAGCACTTGAAGAAACGCATCATCGGCCAGGACCACGCCTTGCAGATGATCGCCAAACGCATCCAGACCTCCCGCGCCGGCCTCGACAACCCGAGCAAGCCGATCGGGGTATTCATGCTCGCCGGCACCTCCGGCGTGGGCAAGACCGAAACCGCCCTAGCCCTGGCCGAAGCCATGTACGGCGGCGAGCAGAACGTCATCACCATCAACATGAGCGAATTCCAGGAAGCCCACACGGTGTCCACTCTCAAGGGTGCGCCACCGGGCTACATCGGCTATGGCGAAGGCGGCGTGCTGACCGAAGCCGTGCGGCGCAAACCCTACAGCGTGGTGCTGCTGGACGAGGTGGAAAAGGCCCACCCGGACGTGCACGAGATCTTCTTCCAGGTCTTCGACAAAGGTGTGATGGAGGACGGCGAAGGCCGGGTGATCGACTTCAAGAACACCTTGATTCTGCTGACCACCAACGCTGGCACCGAGCTGATTGCCCAGGTCTGCAAAGACCCGCAAAACGTGCCGGAGCCCGAAGAAATCGCCAAGGCCCTGCGCCAACCACTGCTGGAGATTTTCCCGCCGGCATTGCTGGGCCGGCTGGTGACCATTCCGTATTACCCGCTCAGCGACGAGATGCTTAAGGCCATCACCCGCCTGCAACTCAACCGCATCAAGAAGCGCGTGGAGAACACCCACAAGGTGGCCTTCGATTACGACGACGCGGTGATCGACCTGATCGTCTCCCGTTGCACCGAAACCGAAAGTGGTGGGCGGATGATCGACACCATTCTGACCAACAGCCTGCTACCGGACATGAGCCGCGAGTTCCTCACCCGCATGCTCGAAGGCAAGGCGCTGGCAGGGGTACGGATCAGCGCCCGGGACAACGAATTGCACTACGACTTCAGCGACGCCGCATGACCTGACCAGAACACGGTCAATGTGGGAGCAACTGTCTTGATGGTTTTTATTTTGAAGGCATATCGATAGACAGCTGAACTCCCACACTTGATCCGGTTCCGCCAGGGAAAAAGCGGCGCGAGCCCATCATCAGATGGCGGTGCCGCGGTTGGTACCCGGCTGGACAATCAACAGTTCGTCCACTTCACGTTTCCTGCAACGCATAACAAACGGCAGTGCAGCATCCGGGTCACGCTTAAAAAGATCAAAGGTCGCGCGATCAACTTCATAGTATTCCTCGTAGTCGACCATGCCGTTGCTGACCGGTATAGATACGTAAAATCGGCCCGAGTCTTGTTCGAAGCCCACAGAGAACATGTGTTCGCGACTTACCAAAACATCCTGAAATTTCACAGTCATCTCTAAAACGCCAATACCGTTCAACTGAGGTCGTTTAGTGAAATGCTTCCGACATCGATTACATCCAGCGATCCATAACTCATCAGATATTGGCAGGCACGCAGTCCGGTCCTCCAAGCTTGTCCCTGACGTTCAGGGCGGTACGCATCAACGGCTCCCATAAACCGCTCTCGCTGTTCCAGCTGCCACCAGCCCAACGTGTATCCAGGATAAGCGCTGCCTGATTGATCTCAAGCTGCCTTCGAAGGGCTAAGGCCACGGACCCCATGTCGATTTCGAACAGCTCGGCATAGAGCCCCTCGGGCTCCTCGCGCTTTTGGCTCAGGCAAAAAAGGTAGTACCAAACCCAGCCCGCTACGGCATAGATCGCCCGATTACGATCGGGGTAGGTCGCGAGAAGCTTGAGAAGAGCCGCCACGAAGCATGCAGGGAAGCTGGCATCCCGGGTCTGCTGCCAGTAACGCAATACCAGCGAATCGAAGGCCACGAAGATATTTTGCGGTTCCTCGTAGTCGTTTTTGGCTTCTTGAAAGTAGAACGGCTCGCCTACGAGGAATTTATCCAATTCATCATTGGCCAGGGCAAGCAGCAATACATTCTCTGGATGGGTACTCATTGAAAACTCTCCCCTTGTTGCCATGACTCAGGCGTCCGTAAGAAGGTATTGGCCGGGCTGCGTCCACGAGACTCTCAAATACTTACCGCTCAGCAAACCCATGTCCCGAAGGTATTCAAAGATTTCAGACGGGCACCATTCCTTACCCGCCGAAAAGGCCGCTCCCAGTAAACGTAGAGCATCAAATACCCTAGCCTTCTGCTTATCGTCCGGGACATCCAAAAAATAAACATCATTCTCTGCCGTCTTCGAAAACCCGATAGCATGCAAAGCGGAGTCCAGCGTGGGATCAATAATTCGAACGCGAATTGAGTCAGCGTCTGCTTTTTCCACGTATGCCTTTAGCGCTTCACTGAGCTTAAAAATATTGATGCTCTGGTCCTGCCAGGTATCGGGGATTTCGAGATCAGCTTCTTGAATGCGGTAAGAGGTCACAGTGATCGCCTTCCATGGACGTGAGGTGACGCGCGGAGGAGCAGATATTCAGGTAATGCCTGGCAACAATCAAGAACCTGGTTCCTCTCCCTCAACTAACGAACTACATTATGGCTTCAGCGTTACCGCCCCAGGCGATCACGCTCCTCTGTACGAGCTGCCGAAGGTTGCAATCTCTTGATCTTTAAAGTCAAAAAGCTGCAATCTTCGGCAGCGTCAAAAGGATTGCGGCAGCGATAAGGACAACCATGTTATTCAATCAAGCCTCACGCCTGGCAAAGATCACCAGCCCGCTGGGACCTGAGGTGCTGTTGCTCAAGGACATGGGCGGCGGCGAAGAGCTGGGGCGGCTGTTCAACTATGAGTTGCAGCTGCACTCGCTGGACAACGCCATCGACCTCAACCAGTTGCTCGGCAAACCCATGTGCCTGAGCCTGCAACTGGACGGCGGTGGCGAGCGTCATTTCCATGGCATCGTTGCCCGTTGCAGCCAGAACGTCGACCAGGGCCAGTTCGCCAGTTACCAGGTCACGCTGCGGCCCTGGCTATGGCTGTTGACCCGCACGTCCGATTGCCGGATTTTCCAGAACCTGACCATTCCGCAGATCATCAAGCAGGTGTTTCGTGACCTGGGTTTCTCGGATTTCGAAGATACCCTGAGCCGGCCCTATCGCGAGTGGGAATACTGCGTGCAGTATCGCGAAACCAGCTTCGACTTCGTCAGCCGCCTGATGGAACAGGAAGGAATCTACTACTTCTTCCGCCATGAACAGGGTCGTCATGTGCTTGTGCTGGCCGATGCCTACGGCGCCCATGCCAACGTGCCCGGCTATGCCTCGGTGCCCTACTACCCCAAGAATGAACAGCAGCGCGAACGCGATCACATCCACGACTGGCACCTGGCCCAGCAAGTCCAGCCGGGCTCGCTGGAACTCAACGACTATGACTTCCAGCGCCCTGGCGCGCGGATTGACGTTCGCTCGGCCATGCCTCGTCCGCACACCGCCGGCGATTATCCGCTGTACGACTACCCCGGCACCTATGTGCAAAGCGAAGACGGCGAACACTACGCACGTACCCGCATCGAAGCCTTGCAGACCCTGCACGAACAGGTCGAGCTGGCCGGCAACGCCCGAGGCCTGGGGTCGGGTCATTTGTTCAGCCTCACCGGCTTCAGCCGCCAGGACCAGAACCGCGAATACCTGATCGTCGGCGCCCGCTACCACATTGACCAGGAAAGCCTGGAAACCAGCGGTGGCGCGGCCTCGGCGCAGTTCGAAAGCAGCCTGACCTGCATTGATGCACAACAAAGCTATCGCCCCCTGCCCAACACCCACCGCCCAATCGTCAAAGGCCCGCAGACCGCATTGGTGGTCGGCCCCAAGGGTGAGGAAATCTGGACCGACCAATTCGGCCGGGTGAAAGTGCATTTCTATTGGGACCGGCACGACCAGTCCAACGAAAACAGTTCGTGCTGGATACGCGTGTCGCAATCCTGGGCCGGAAAAAACTGGGGCTCGATGCAGATCCCGCGGATCGGCCAGGAAGTGATCGTCAGCTTCCTCGAAGGCGACCCGGACCGGCCGATCATCACCGGTCGCGTCTACAACGCCGAGCAGACCGTGCCCTACGACTTGCCGGAAAACGCTACCCAGAGCGGTATGAAAAGCCGTTCGAGCAAGGGCGGCTCGCCGGCCAATTTCAACGAAATCCGCATGGAAGACAAAAAAGGCGCCGAGCAGTTGTACATCCATGCCGAGCGCAATCAGGACATCGTGGTCGAGGTGGATGAAAGCCACTCGGTGGGCCACGACCGCAACAAAAGCATCGGGCATAACGAGACGGTGACCATCGGCAACAACCGGCTGCGCATCGTCAAGCAGGAAGACATTCTGTCGGTGGGCCAGCGCAAGACCGACAGCATCAGCCAGAGCTACGTCATCGAAGTGGGCGAAAACCTGCGGCTGGTATGCGGCGAAAGCATCCTGGAGCTCAATGCCAGCGGCCAGATCAACCTGACCGGCGTGCAAATAAGCTTCTATGCCAGCGGTGACGCCGAGATCAACACTGGCGGCGTGCTGCACCTGAACAACGGCGGCGGCCCTGGCGCCACGCCTGACGGCCAGGGCGTCAAGGCCAGCATCGACGCCAATATCAATGCCGCATTCCCCAAGCCCAAGGGCTAACCACGAGATTCAAGCGCCATGACTTACCGCATCAATGAGTTCCAGTTCCAGCTGCCGGCAGGCGAGCTGCAAGACGCGACGATCAACATCCTCAAGTTCCCCGAACTGGGCACCTCGCTGATTGTCAGCCGCAGCTTGCTGGCCGAGGGCGAAACCCTGCAAAGCAACTTCGACGACCAGCTCAAGCGCCTGGAAAAACAAGTGCAGGACTTGCGTTTTCAGCCGGGCGTCGCCGTGCGCCTGGGCGCCAGCCAGGAGGTCGAAGGCATCGAGTTGCGCAGCCAGTTCAACAAGGGCAACGACAAAGTTTTCCAGTATCAATTGGCGCTGGTATTGCCCGGCACCCGTAAAATGCTCGCCCTGAGCTACGTGAAGGCGGAAAAACTCGGCGATGCCGAAGCCGCGCATTGGGCAACCATCAAGAGTTCGCTGTTGTTCGACGTTCCGGCCTGATGAGCACCCTGCATGTCTGACGCACTCTGGGCCGCCCGCCTGGGCGATGCACTCGACCACACCTCGATGATGGCCGACATTCTTGGCGGCGTGCTGGAGGTGGCGGCCAACATCGCGATCACCGCAGTGGCGACGGCTGCCGTGGTGGCGGCCACGGGCATCACCGTCGCCACCGGCGGCCTCGGCTGCTTCCTGCTGGGCGCGGTGGTGGGTACCATCGTCGGCCTCGCCATGAGCAAGACCGGGGCCGACAAAGGCTTGAGCAACCTGTGCGAGAGTTTTAGCAATTCGCTGTTTCCGCCCACAGTGCAGGCGACGATTCTCACCGGTTCCACCAACACCCTGACCAACAACATGCCCGCCGCCCGGGCCGCCGGGGCGATTCCGTCCCATGTCGCGCCGGCCGGCACCGAGCTGGAGACACCCGAGCCCGAAGCCGAGCCCAGCTATCTGGACATGGCCGAGAGCTTCTTCTCGCAGATGTGGCGCCCTACCGTCGCCACCCCGGCGCCCGGCGCCGTACCCAAGCCGCTGGACCTGGTCACCTGCATGAAGCATCCGCCGATGCCGCCGCAGTTTCTGGCCGAGGGCTCGGACAAAGTCACCATCAACGGCCAGCCCGCCGTGCGCAGCGGCGACCGCACCACCTGCGACGCCAAGGTCGTATCGTCCGGGCTGATCTCATCGAACGTGACCATTGGTGGCGGTTCGGTGGTAGTGCGTGAGATCCGCAGCGGCAAGACCCCGGGCGTGGGGCTGGCGGTCACCGCGTTGCTGATGCTCAAGGGCGGCAAGGGCAAGTTCTTCAGCAAACTGCCGTGCATGCTGATCGGCGGCGCGACGTCGATGGCTGTCAGCAGCGCCATGGGCGCCATGGCCAACGCCGCCATGGGTTCGTCGAACCCGGTGCATGCCGCCACCGGGGCCAAGGTGCTGGGGGGCGATGAAGAGCTGGATTTCGTGTTGCCGGGCATCTTGCCGATCGATTGGCAGCGCTTCTACAACAGCCGCGACGAACGCCGCGACAGCTTGTTCGGCGCGGGTTGGAGCGTGTCCTACGAGGTGTGCGTTGAAATCCTGCCTCACCCGGAGGGCGGGGAAACGCTGGTGTACACCGATGAGCAGGCCCGGCGCATCGATATGGGGTCGATCCCCTTGGGCGGTGCGGTGTTCAGCGCGGGTGAAGGGCTGAGTGTTCGGCGGCACGTTAATGGACAACTGTTGATTGAAAGCGATGACGGCATGTACCGCTTGTTCAATCCGACGCCGGGCAATACAGCACTGCTGCGCCTTGATCAATTGGGCGACCGCAATGACAACCGTATCCACCTCGACTATGACGAAACCGGACGGTTGGCGCGCCTGCGGGATACTTTCGATCTGGTGCAGGTCGAGCTGATTCAAGAAGGCGGTCGCGTGGCTCGGGTGGAACGCCTATACCCCGACCAACACCGCGAAATACTCGTCAGCTACGGTTACGACGCAATGGGCAACCTGGCCGAAGTGCGCGACGCCACCGGCCAGGTGCAACGGCGCTTCGCCTACGACGCCGGGCGGCGGATGGTCGAGCATCAGTTGCCTACGGGGCTGCGATGCTTCTATGAATGGGCCTTGATCGAAGACCAAGAATGGCGCGTGGTCGGGCACTGGACCGACGAAGGCGACACTTACCAGTTCGACTATGACCTCGTGGCCGGTGTCACGCGCATCACCGATGGCTCACAGCGCGTCAGTACACGCCGCTGGAACACCCAGCACCAGATCACCGAGTACACCGACAACCTCGGCCAGACCTGGCAGTTCGAATGGAACGACGAACGCCAACTGCTCAGCGCCACCGATCCACAGAGCGGGCGCTACGAATACAGCTACGACGACGCCGGCAACCTGATCGGCGAAACCGACCCGCTGGGCCGCAGCGACTCGACCTTATGGCTCGAGCACTGGGCCTTGCCGCTGGTGGAAACCGATGCCGCCGGCAACAGCTGGCAATATCGCTACGATCAGCGAGGCAACTGCATCGCCGAAACCGATCCGCTGGACCATGTCACCCGCTACCGCTACGACACCCAAGGCCAGGTCGTCGAGATCATCGACGCCACCGGCAAAAGCAAAAGACTGCGCTGGAGCCCGTTCGGCCAACTGGTCGAACACATCGATTGCTCGGGTTACCCGACGCGGTTCAGCTACGACCACCGGGGCTATCTGCAAACCATCACCGATGCCCTCGGCGAACGCACCCAGTTCAGCTACGACGCCCAGGGGCGGTTGCTCAGCAGCCAGTTGCCGGACGGTCGCACCGAGCAGTATCAGCGCGACGTCAGCGGCCAGTTGACCGGCTATACCGACCCGGCCGGGCACACCACGCTCTACCAACACAACCGTCGCGGCCAGGTCCGCCAACGCACCGACGCCCACGGCCGGCAGGTGCAGTTTGGGTACGACCGCTATGGGCGGCTGCAGGCGCTGACCAACGAAAATGGCGAGTGTTATCGGTTTGCCTGGGATGCTGGGGATCGACTGATTGAACAACAGGATCTGGATGGCAGCGCCAAGCGCTACACCTATGACCTGCTGGATAACGTCGCGGCGGTCACGGCTGTTCCGGCGCCTTACGGCAACGGCCTGGCCGTCGTCCCCGAGTCGCCCCCCGCTCCCATCGTTCACCGACTGGAACGCGACGCCGTCGGCCGGCTGATCGCCAAAGTCACCGACGATGGCCGCACCGACTACTCCTACGACCCACTGGACCAGCTCACCGCCGTCACCTTCACCGACCACCAGGGCAACGCACAAACCCTGAGCTTCGCCTACGATGCCCTCGGTCAATTGCTCGAAGAACAAAGCGCGGCTGGCAGCCTGCAATATCACTATGACGAACTCGGCAACCTGATCCAGACCCAACTGCCCGACGGCCGCTGGCTCAATCGCCTGTACTACGGCAGCGGCCACCTGCACCAGATCAACCTCGACGGCCAGGTCATCAGCGACTTCGAACGCGACCGCCTGCACCGCGAAGTGCTGCGCACCCAAGGCCAGATCAGCACCCGCAGCGAATACGACCGCAGCGGGCGCTTACGCTCACGCCAACGTCGACACAGCAGCCAGCCATCACTGATGCCGGCAGCGGTGCAGAAACATTTCGAGTACGACCCCGCCGACAACCTGATCGGCAAACTCGACCAGCAACCCGCCGCGCAACACCGCCAACTGCTGCACTACGACGCCACCGGCCGCATCATCGCCAGCCAGGACAGCCTGCACGGCCAGCGCGAAACCTTCGCCTACGACGCCGCCGCCAACCTGCTGGACGGCCCACAACCCGGCGCCGGGCTGGTGGTGCACAACAAACTGCTGACCTACCAGGACAAGCGTTATCGCTACGACGCCTTTGGCCGGATGATCGAAAAACGCAGCGCTAAACGAGGCCTGCAGCGCTTCGGTTACGACGCCGAAAGCCGGTTGATTGAAGTGCGCAATGAAAACGGCAGCGTGGTCAGAATGACCTACGACCCACTGGGCCGGCGCATCGAAAAAACCGTACACGACACCAACGGCTACCCCCTCGGCGAAACCCGCTTCACGTGGGACGGCCTGCGCCTGTTGCAGGAACATCGCCATCAACAGACCAGCCTCTACCTCTACGAAGACGAAGGTTACGAACCCCTGGCCCGTGTCGACGGCACCGGCCCGCTGCAAAAAATCCGCTACTACCACAACGACCTCAACGGCCTGCCGGAACAACTCACCGAAGCAGACGGCCACAACGTCTGGCAGGCGAGTTATCGGGTGTGGGGCAACACGTTAGAAGAGGTGCGCGAGCCGTATTACATTGAGGAGCAGAATCTGCGGTTTCAGGGACAGTACCTGGACCGGGAGACGGGGCTGCATTTCAATACGTTCAGGTTTTATGATCCGGATGTGGGGCGGTTTACGACACCGGATCCGATTGGGTTGGCGGGAGGGATCAATCTCTACTTGTATGCGGCCAACCCACTCGGCTGGGTAGACCCGCTGGGATGGAGTTGCTCGTCATCCATTAACAAACGAATCAACAAGCTGAAGAAGCAGGGCTATCAGGACCATCACATTCTGAGTGACAAACACGCCAGTACCAAAAATCATCCGCTGCTGAAGTTGGCTGGATTTGACCTGCAAAGCAGACAAAATAAAATTTTCCTACCCAACAAGGCCACCGCCATGGCCGATGGACGCCGATCAATTCATGAGGGACGTCACGCCGGTAGAGTCAACGACAACCTGGCCGGACGAATGACACAAGCAGAACAAGCTGGCAAGCGGAACAACTGGAATCAGGCGCAATATCGCAAGGCCCTGGATAAAATAGTTTCCGATGAGCGCAAACTACTCCGTTCCGGCGAGAGGCAACTGAACAAAAATGCCCGTCCCGGCGCTTATTACGATTAGGAAAATCAAGCATGATCTTAAGTTGGAAAGCCCCTACCTATTACAGCGAACAACTGATCGGCTCGTATGACATCGAAAGCGGTTCTTATGAAACCGCCGGTTCGAATTTTGACTACCTGTCATTGTTGGCGGGAAAACCCTATCCATTGAATATGGACAAGCCAAAGGTCTATTTTCCGTGCAAGAAAAAAAAGCTGCTTGCGTATGACTGCCTATGGCTACTTGGGGGAGTCCCACTAGTCACTGAGCGACTTGCGAATTTTCTCACCAATCAATCTGCTCAGGACATTCAGCTCATTCAACCTGCTGTCGTCATTGCAGACGGGGAAGAGGTCGACGAAGCTTTTTTCATAGTGAATGCAATCAATACCGTCAACGCGATAGATCAAGGGCAATCTGCCGCTGAACGGGATGATGACGGATCGATCATCTATTTCACTAAAACCTGGTTCCTGGACGATGCTGCCGGCATGCGCGGAATCGCTCGTGAGCCAGAGTCAGGAGACCTTCTGATCTCTCAGCAGTTGGCCGATTCTATGATCGAGAAAAAATTCAAAAGCAACAAAGGCTTGGGTTTCTATATCGCCAACCGCACATTTGTCCCTTATAAAAATCAGGCCTAGGCTTCTGGCCCCCATGATGATCGACATTTTTAGGGGCGGCTCTGGGCTGGTGGTGCACAACAAACTGCTGACCTATCAGGACAAACGTTACCGCTATGACTCGTTAGGCCGGATGATCGAAGAACGCAGTACTAAACGGGGCGTGCAGCGTTTCGGTTACGACGCCGAGAGTCGGTTGATCGAAGTGCGCAATGAAAACGGCAGCGTGGTCACGTCTACCATAAATACAGAACTATCATATGAAGAACTTGGCAGATAAAAACCCCACGCTGGCAGATGAGATAATGGCCATTATGGCCTCGGGCAATGAGCTCGATGAGCAAAACAAAAAAAATGAAGCCCAGGCCTTGTACCAAAAAGCATGGGACTTGCTTCCTGAGCCAAAACTAGAATGGACACCTTTGTCGTCATGGGTCACAGGTTCTTTTTTCAACCTGCACTTCGACAACGGTGACTTCGAGGCCGCTAAAGATTGGGCACAAAAGACCCTGGATGGCCGAGAGTCAGATATCGATACAGGTCCGTTGATCAACTTGGGAATGGTCTACTTTGAACTGAAAGATTATTCACAGGCTTATAAATACTTTGACGATGCTTATAGCTTCGGTAAGGCACGAGCCTTTCAAGAAATATTAAAAAAATATCTGAAGTTCTATTTAGAGAAAAAAGCCTGACCATGGCCGAGGGCTCTAGGGCCGACACCTGAGGTTTCAGGGGCAGTACCTGGAGACGGGGCTGCATTTCAATACGTTCAGGTTTTATGATCCGGATGTGGGGCGGTTTACTACGCCGGATCCGATTGGGTTGGCGGGGGGATTCAACCTCTATCAATACGCACCGAATCCGATTGGGTGGGTGGATCCGTGGGGGTGGGAAGTTTGTCGACTCAGCGCCTCACAGAAGAGAGCGATGGGGCCTGCACCTAAGGGTATGGTAAAGCCGCATTACCATCATATCGTCCGCGAAAAAGCTCCGAAAAGCTGGAAAGCTCAAAATCAAAAGTACATTACCGACTCGCAAAAAATTCTGGCCAAACACAAAATTGGCCTAAACAACGACCCGCGCAACTTCACCTGGGCCCAAAATGGTGGAGGGAATCACTCGATAGCCAGCGCCAAAAAAGTCTATGAAATACTACAGAAAGCAGACGTCGGCGGGCTGGCCAGTGTCCAAAACGCATTGAAAAACATGGGTGCTCAAATGACAAAAGGTATTTTTTAAATGAACAACCCAGAAGAAATTTATGAAAAGAACATTAAAACTTTATTAGCCATTCACGCAGACATCGCGTCGGGAAATGCAGCCTCACTAAAAAAGTGCCTAGAGAAAAATTCCGTTCTATTGCACTTGCCCATGTATGGTCTTGATGGGCATGAAACCCTGCTGCACATGGCCGCTGAACAGGGGCAAACCGAAATTTGCCGCTTATTGGTGTCTTTAGGTATTGCGCTGGACCAGCCTGCCGCCAGTTCCGGCAATAGCACGCCACTTGCCGCAGCCGCTGGCAATGGACACTTACAAACATGCCAATGGTTTCTTGAGGCCGGTGCTTTGGTGGATGGGTGGCCTAACAGCATAACCACCCCGCTGATTGACGCGATTACCTTTGGGCATCAGGACGTCGTCAATCTTCTTGTAGAACACCATGCCAACATCAATCGACTGCACACCAGGCTGAATACTGCGCCATTGGACATCGCCAACACCTGGGGATTTACAGAGATTGCGTCCACCTTAAGAAAATCCGGGGCGGTCAGTATCATGGACGTTGAAAGCCAGCCTGAGGAATTTGGTGGTTCTATAGTCACTTTCGTGCACAACACCGCTGGCTGGGTTCTACCCGCGCAACTGAGTCCCATCACTAATGAAGGGGGGCTGGAGCTGCGTATCAGCTGTATTGATGGCAAAAGCAAGTTCAAGTTACTCTTTACCATCGGACTTTTTGCCAAAAATCCTCATACCGAATTATTCGTATGCTTACCTGGCGACTGGCCTCTTACGCAGCATGGTTTTCCCCCCCACAGTCCTTGGGTTTTTCCGGTTGAGTTGCTGTCTCTGCTCGCTCGCCACACGTTCGATAATGGCCCCTTGTCGGAAGGCTTCTTGATTCGTCGTTCCGATGCCATGTATGCCAACCTGGCCTGGCCAGACGAAGTGGATGCTTTCGTGGCCGTGGATAAAGCCTGGGATACGAAAACTGAAAAAGAGATCATCCCCGACGATGAAAAGGTGATGCTCTATGTTTTGGTGCCTGTCAAATTCAAGAAAAAAGGCGAACCCGACACAGCAGCATTGCGTGCTCTGACACAACGCAAACGTACAGCCAGTTGGGCGAGTGTGGTCATTCCGGCTCCGGATCCAGAGATAATGCAGTAGAAAGGTGGAGCGGCAAAGCACCAGCCAAGTCCCTGTTGGGCGATCCTTGGGGCGGAGAAAAAGACCAGAGACTGGTGGAGGGTCTTCGTTAGAAGTTCATCTCTGCGTCCAACAAAAATGGGCACCCGACCCAGTCGGCGTGCCCATTTTTCCAGCTCGCACTCATCATGTTCTCTCGCCATCCGGTCAGTCGCCAAATCAACAAGGAAGTACTAATGCTTTCTACCTGACGATTACGTAGGCAACCCCAATCCCGATCAAAAATGGTATTCCAGTCGGTCCCACGCCAATGCCTGACAGTGCTTGTTTAAAAGCCTTGTAGGTAACGTCGTGAAAGCTACAACACCTTGCGTCGTTGCCTACGGCTACGCCAGAATCCGCCGGCTTGTGCGCTTTGGGGTCGGTCGGTAACTTAATTCGTGTCACTGATCGTCAGTGGTCGGGTTTAGTCGCCCGCTGGTAATTGAAGTTGTACATGCGTCCGTCAGACAGGTACTTGCTACCTGCATTTTGATGGTGGCTGTGCGTAGGGCACCTTTGGGTGCGCCGGCTTCTTCAATTCCCCGGTCCGACTAACCTGCGTACAGCCGCCACCCCTTCGTTTAGTCGGCGAAGGGGTGTCAGCATCACTCATGGAATTGAAGATCATGTTCAAAGTTACACCTAACCCACCGGACACCGATCCGGTCTCCCCATACGAAAGCCCTGATTCAAAAAAACTCAACGATGCCGCCGAACGCGCCCTCGACCACCACTTCCCGCCAGCCGAACCAAAGCCACCGAAACGCAAAGGCCAGCTCTTCAGCGTCTGCCCGGGCATCAACACTGAAGCCCTCCTCGCCAATGCCTCGGAAGATATCTTGTCCATCAGCGCCATCGCCGCCGACCTCGCCGACGACGTGGACGGTTCACGCCGCTCCGTAGCCCTGGCGCTCAGCCGCATGGCCGACGGGGTGCATTTGTTGGTAGAGCGCGCGCTGGATCACCTGAATGAGCCGGAAATAGCAGCGATTCTCGCCAGGAAACAAAGCCGAGTCGGCTGATCCGCCAGACAGAAAAAATGGGCACCCAACCTCGTTGGCGTGCCCATTTTTTATCCCGCTCGCCCGCTGTGCGGGAAGTCGGTGCGTGTTACGGATTAACGCTGTCTTTCAACGATTTGCCTGGCTTGAACGCAACAGTGTTGCTGGCCTTGATCTTCACCGGCTCACCGGTTTGCGGGTTTTTGCCGGTGCGGGCACCGCGATGGCGTTGCAGGAAGGTGCCGAAGCCCACCAGCGTGACGCTATCCTTGCGATGCAGAGCGCCGGTGATTTCTTCGAGAACGGCGTTGAGAACGCGATTGGCCTGTTCTTTGGTGAGATCTGCTTTTTCCGCGATGGCAGCGGCGAGTTCTGGTTTACGCATGAGTGAAGCCCCTTTGACGGTTTTTTGTTGTTATGTCCGTGCTGTTCTCGTTGGAACAGCGCCCAAGGCGCCGCAGGTGCTCTACTCTGCGGCAGACGGGAATGAGGATGGCATGCGCGCAAGAGCGGCGCCAGTCTCCCCGCGACCTTTGTGGGGGCAAAAACGGGGTGATTCCGACAGAACGACCGGCATTTACGCCAACAGGGCCGGAAGTTCTTTGTTCAGGGCGAGTTTTTCCATCACCGCCGCGCCGGTCAGGGCATAGCCCAGCAATTTGCCGGCGCTGTCGCGGCACAGCACCTTGATGTCCGCGCCCTGCCCTTCGACCGTCCAGACGCCCTCCGCGCCCCGTGGCGGCGGCGAAACCACCAATGGGCAGACCGGGGTTTTCACGGTGATCGGCATCGGGCCGTAACTCACCGCCGTAGGGTTTCCGGCGAGGGTCTGGGCCAGCGCTCTCGCACAGCTCATGAGGGGCATGACGTACAACAGATTCAGCCCATCGACCTCGGCGCAATCGCCCAGGGCGTAGATGTTGGCGTGAGAGGTTTTCAGGTGACGGTCAACCACCACGCCACGATTGACCTGCACCCCGGCAGCGGCCGCCAGGTCGATGCGCGGACGCAGACCGATGGCTGACACCACTACGTCGCAAGGGATGACCTGGCCGTCAGACAGATACGCTTCCAGGCCGTCCGCCACTCGCTGCAAGCGATTGAGCACCGGCCCGAGGTGGAAGCGCGCGCCCAGGCTTTCCAGGCCGGCCTGGACCGCAGCAGCCGCCGCCGGGTGGAGCAAGGTCGGCATGACTTGTTCGCAGGGAGCAACCAGTTGCACTTCGTAGCCACCGAGAATCAGGTCGTTGGCAAATTCGCAGCCAATCAAACCGGCGCCCAGCAGCAGCACCCGACGCTTGCCGGCCGCCGCCGCGCGAAAACGTGCGTAGTCTTCAAGGTCGTTGATCGGGAAAACCGCGTCGGCCGCGTCGCCTTCGATCGGCACGCGCACGGTTTCCGCGCCCCAGGCCAGGATCAGGTCACGATAGATCACTGATTCTTCGCCGATCCACAGGCGCTTGTGGCCCGGATCGATGCCGCTGATGCGCGTGTGGGTGCGCACTTCGGCTTTCAATTGCTCGGCCATGGCGCCCGGTTCGGCCATGCTCAGGCCATCGGCGTCTTTATTCTTGCCAAAGCCGGTGGAAAGCATCGGCTTGGAGTAGGAGCGTCCGTCATCTGCGGTAATCAACAGCAGCGGGGTTTCGCCATCGAGTTTGCGAAACTCCCGGGCCAGGTTGTAGCCAGCCAGCCCAGTGCCGACGATCACGACAGGTGCGTTCATTCCTAGCTCCTTGGATGCTTAGTTGATTTCAATCATTTCAAAATCCATTTTGCCCACGCCGCAGTCCGGGCACAGCCAGTCTTCCGGCACGTCCTGCCACGGTGTGCCCGCCGCAATACCGTCGTCCGGCCAGCCTTCGGCTTCGTTATAGATCAGGCCGCAGACCACACATTGCCACTTTTTCATTCAGGTACTTCCTCGGGATTCAGGCTTTTGCCGGCGCGAACGGTCGATAGATGAAGCGTTGCCGTCCGGCTCAGGGCGTTTTGTACTGATCGGGCCCGACAGATGCAAGCCTGTTCGGCGCAACGGCAGGCCGGATCAATCAAACTCGCCGCCTGACATGGTAAGCTCGCCGCCTCATTTGCTGCCAATAATGACTCACTGTGCCGCACTCAAAAGCCCCCTCCCCGACGCCGCTCTGGCTTTCTCAAAGCCAACTGATGCCCCGCCCCGACACGTCTACGCTCGATTGGTTGTTCGATGAAGGGTCACTGACCCGACGCCTGACCCGTTTGTCGAATGACGGTTTCAGCGTCACGCCGCTGTTCGAAGGCTGGCAATCGCTGCGCGCCGACGAATGTGCCGCGCTGGAGCTGGCCGAAGGCAGCGAAGGCTGGGTGCGCGAGGTGTATCTGCGCGGCCACGGTGAAGCTTGGGTGTTTGCCCGCAGCGTGGCGGCGCGTAGCGCGCTGCAGGGCGACGGATTGCATATGGATGAGCTGGGTAGCCGCTCCCTGGGCGAACTGCTGTTTTGCGATCGGGCGTTTCAGCGCCGGGCCATCGAGGTTTGTCACTATCCCCAAGCGTGGTTGCCGATGGAGGCTCAGGCGCCTGAACTGTGGGGCCGGCGCTCGCGTTTCGACCGTGGCGCCCTGAGCGTGCTGGTGGCCGAGGTTTTCCTGCCGACCCTGTGGAGCGCCGCCCGCGCGCATCCGGAGAACTGCTGATGTACCAGAACCTGCTCAAGTCTCTGAACCGCATGAATCCTCGGGCCTGGGATTTCATTCAGCTGACCCGCATGGACAAGCCGATCGGCATTTACCTGCTGCTGTGGCCGACATTGTGGGCACTGTGGATTGCCGGTGAAGGTTCGCCGTCACTGGCCAATATCGTGATTTTCGTGCTCGGCGTGGTACTGACCCGTGCCGGCGGTTGCGTGATCAACGATTGGGCGGACCGCAAGGTCGATGGCCATGTGAAACGCACCGAGCAGCGGCCGCTGGTGAGCGGCAAGATCAGCTCCAAAGAAGCCCTGGTGTTCTTCGCGGTGCTGATGGGCGTGAGCTTCTTGCTGGTGCTGTGCACCAACGCGGCGACTGTCTGGCTATCGCTGGGCGGTTTGGCCCTGGCGTCCAGTTATCCGTTCATGAAGCGCTACACCTATTACCCGCAAGTGGTGCTGGGAGCGGCGTTCTCCTGGGGCATGCCGATGGCGTTCACCGCCGAGACCGGTGAGCTGCCGGCGACAGCCTGGTTGCTGTGGATCGCCAACTTGCTGTGGACCGTGGGCTACGACACCTATTACGCCATGACCGACCGCGACGATGACCTGAAGATCGGGGTGAAATCCACCGCGATCCTGTTTGGCGATGCCGACCGGGTGATCATTCTGACCTTGCAAGGCCTGGCGCTGGGCTGCCTGTTGCTGGCTGGCTCGAAATTCCATCTCGGTGGCTGGTTCCACCTTGGGTTGCTGGTGGCGGCAGGCTGCTTTGCGTGGGAGTTCTGGTACACCCGCAGCAAAGACCGGATGCGTTGCTTCCAGGCGTTTTTGCATAACCACTGGGCGGGGTTGGCGATTTTTGTGGGGATTGTGCTGGATTACGCGTTACGTTGACTGCGATTGATCTGTAGCAGCTGCCGAACTCAGGCTTCGCCAGCTGCTACAGGCTGTTTACAGGGCAGGCAAATCGCTTACTTGTGTTCGCCAATCACGTGCCACATTTTCATCATGCCGTCGCCTTTCATGTCTCCCGGCTTGCTATCCATTTTGTAGGTGTACATTGGCTTACCGTCGTAAGTCCATTGCATTGTGCCGTCGTCACGCTTGATCGGCTTCCATTCACCCATGGGCTTGGCATCCATCGGAGCCATCATCGGCGGCCAGTTCTTCGCACACTCACCCATGCACATCGACTTGCCGTCCTTGTCCTTGTCAAAGGTATACAAGGTCATACCCTTCTGATCGACCATCATGCCGCCTTTCATCATGGCGGGTTCTGCCGCAAAGGCCATGGACGGCAGCGTTAGCGCAGCCGTGACCAGCAGGACCTTCCAGGATTTAGCAATGTGATTCATGGAAACCTTCCTTTTGTGGTTGTCAGGATTCGGAATTAGAGCTTAGTTCAGGATCGCGACAATCGCAGGCCGGCTAAAATACTGTCACACGACTGCAATAATTCCGTTATCTAATGCGGCGCAAGACAGTTAAATGACAAGAGGATTAAGGCATGGTTGGCAGGAGCATTCTGATCGTCGACGACGAAGCGCCCATTCGCGAAATGATCGCCGTTGCGTTGGAAATGGCCGGCTATGACTGCCTGGAGGCGGAGAACTCCCAGCAGGCCCATGCCATTATCGTCGACCGCAAACCGGACCTGATTTTGCTCGACTGGATGCTGCCCGGCACTTCCGGCATCGAGTTGGCCCGCCGCCTCAAGCGCGACGAGCTGACCGGGGACATCCCGATCATCATGCTTACCGCCAAGGGCGAAGAGGACAACAAGATCCAGGGCCTGGAAGTCGGCGCCGACGACTACATCACCAAACCGTTTTCCCCCCGCGAACTGGTGGCCCGCCTCAAAGCCGTGCTGCGTCGCGCCGGCCCGACCGATGGCGAAGCGCCGATCGAAGTCGGCGGCCTGCTGCTGGACCCGATCAGCCACCGCGTGACCATCGACGGCAAACCTGCCGAGATGGGCCCGACCGAGTACCGTTTGCTGCAATTCTTCATGACCCACCAGGAACGCGCCTACACCCGCGGCCAGTTGCTGGATCAGGTCTGGGGCGGCAATGTCTACGTCGAAGAGCGCACTGTCGACGTGCACATCCGTCGCCTGCGCAAAGCCCTCGGCGATGCCTACGAAAATCTGGTACAAACCGTGCGCGGCACCGGCTACCGGTTTTCCACCAAGGCCTGAACAGACCGCCAGCCTCGCTGACAAGGACGCATATTTTCCGTGAACCAAAACTGGCATGGCACCCTGATTCGCCACATGCTGTTGCTGGTCACCGCCTGCCTGGTGATCGGCCTGATTTCCGGCTACTACGGCTGGAGTCTCGCCGTGGGCCTGGGTGTTTACCTGGCCTGGACCCTCAAACAGCTGCTGCGCCTGCACGAATGGCTGCGCCTGCACCAACCCGATGAAGCACCGCCCGACGGCTATGGCCTGTGGGGCGAAGTATTCGACAGCATCTATCACCTGCAACGCCGCGACCAACGGGTACGCGGGCGCCTGCAAGCGGTGATCGACCGGGTCCAGGAATCCACTGCCGCGCTGAAAGACGCAGTGATCATGCTCGACAGCGACGGCAACCTCGAGTGGTGGAACCGCGCCGCCGAAACCCTGCTCGGCCTCAAGACTCCTCAGGACAGCGGCCAGCCGGTGACCAACCTGGTGCGCCATCCGCGTTTCAAGGAATACTTCGAGCAGGACAACTACGCCGAACCATTGGAGATTCCGTCGCCGATCAACGATCGCCTGCGCATTCAGCTGTACATCACCCGCTACGGCAACAACGAACACTTGATGCTGGTGCGCGACGTGACGCGTATCCATCAGCTGGAGCAGATGCGCAAAGACTTCATCGCCAACGTGTCCCACGAGCTGCGCACGCCCCTGACGGTGATTTGCGGCTACCTGGAAACCCTGCTCGATAACGTCGAGGACGTGAATCCGCGCTGGACCCGTGCCCTGCAGCAAATGCAGCAGCAAGGCGGGCGCATGCAGACCTTGCTTAACGATTTGCTGCTGCTGGCTAAACTGGAAGCCACCGATTACCCATCGGACAACCAACCAGTGTCCATCGATAGCCTGCTGCAATCGATCAAGAGCGACGCCCAGCAGCTGTCGGGTCAGAAAAATCAGCGCATCACCCTGGAAGCCGACCCGACGATTCTGCTCAAGGGCAGTGAAGCCGAACTGCGCAGTGCGTTTTCCAATCTGGTGTTCAACGCGGTGAAATACACCCCGGCCGAAGGCAATATCCGCATTCGCTGGTGGGGTGACGAGCAAGGTGCACACCTGAGCGTGCAGGATTCGGGAATCGGCATCGACAGCAAACACCTGCCGCGCCTGACCGAACGCTTCTATCGCGTCGATTCCAGCCGCAATTCCAACACCGGCGGCACCGGGCTGGGGCTGGCCATCGTCAAGCACGTGCTACTGCGCCACCGGGCCCGCATGGAAATCAGCAGTGTGCCGGGGCATGGCAGCACGTTTACCTGCCATTTTGCGCCGGCCCAGGTCACCAAATCCCGCGTGATCAGCGCCGCGGACTGATACCGACTAGCACTCGCCACTAGGCAATCGATCAGTCAGCCGCTACATTGGCTGACTTGTGCCTGCCCTTCAGGCACTGCATTTCCCCCTTTTTTGAATACACGGAACCCGCAAAACTCCATCATGGACCCTTCCCCTGGCTTGACCCTCGCAACAATATTCGCCGACTTCGGCATGATTCTTTTTGCTCTGATCCTGGTTTTGCTCAACGGCTTTTTCGTTGCGGCAGAGTTTGCCATGGTCAAACTGCGCTCGACCCGGGTCGAAGCCATCGCTGAACAGCACGGCTGGCGCGGGCACATCCTGCGCACCGTACACAGTCAGCTCGATGCTTACCTGTCAGCGTGCCAATTGGGTATCACCCTCGCCTCTCTGGGTCTGGGCTGGGTCGGCGAACCGGCGTTCGCGCACCTCCTGGAGCCTGTGTTGAGTGCCGTGGGTGTAGATTCCGCTGAAGTGGTCAAGGCAGTTTCGTTCTTCACGGCGTTCTTCATCATTTCGTACCTGCACATCGTGGTCGGTGAGCTGGCACCAAAATCCTGGGCCATCCGCAAACCCGAGTTGCTGTCGCTGTGGACGGCGGTGCCGCTGTACTTGTTCTACTGGGCCATGTACCCGGCCATCTACCTGCTCAACGCCAGCGCCAACCAGATCCTGCGCATCGCCGGGCAAGGTGAGCCCGGCCCGCACCACGAGCACCATTACAGCCGCGAAGAACTGAAACTGATCCTGCACTCCAGCCGTGGCCAGGACCCAAGCGACCAAGGCATGCGCGTACTGGCCTCGGCGGTGGAAATGGGCGAACTGGAAGTGGTCGACTGGGCCAATTCCCGGGAAGACCTGGTCACACTTGAGTTCAACGCTCCGCTCAAGGAAATCCTGGCGTTGTTCCGTCGCCACAAGTTCAGCCGCTACCCGGTGTACGACAGCGAGCGCAAGGAGTTCGTCGGCCTGCTGCACATCAAGGATCTGCTGCTGGAACTGGCTGCCCTGGATCATATTCCCGAGTCGTTCAACCTCGCCGAACTGACCCGGCCGCTGGAGCGCGTGTCGCGGCACATGCCGCTGTCGCAACTCCTGGAACAGTTCCGCAAGGGCGGCTCGCACTTCGCCGTGGTCGAGGAAGCCGACGGCAACATCATCGGCTACCTGACCATGGAAGATGTGCTGGAAGTGCTGGTGGGCGACATTCAGGACGAACACCGCAAGGCTGAACGCGGGATCCTCGCGTATCAGCCGGGCAAGCTGCTGGTGCGGGGTGATACGCCGCTGTTCAAGGTGGAACGCCTGCTGGGCATCGACCTGGACCACATTGAAGCCGAAACCCTCGCCGGGCTGGTCTACGAAACCCTGAAACGGGTGCCCGAAGAGGAAGAAGTGCTGGAAGTCGAAGGTTTGCGGATCATCATCAAAAAGATGAAAGGGCCGAAGATCATATTGGCCAAGGTGTTGATGCTGGACTGAGCCACGCCCTTGTAGGAGCCGGCTTGCTGGCGATCAGGAGCGCTGCGGTGTCTCTGTTATACCGCGTTATCGTTCATCGCCAGCAAGCCGGCTCCTACTGCCCAACGCAAAGTTGGGCAACGCCCCCACCGGTTGATTGAACTGGTACGGAATGGACACCAGACCCAACCCGGTATTGCGCTGCACCACGAAGTGCAGGTGCGGGCCGCTGCTGTTGCCGGTGTTGCCCGACAGCGCCAGCGCACTGCCCACCACTACCCGCTGACCTTCCCGTACGCAGACTGAACCTTTCTTGAGGTGCAGGTACACGCCCATGGTCCCGTCATCGTGCAATACCCGCACGAAATTGCCCGATGGATCGTTGCCGCGCCCGGTCTGGCCATTCTCGGTTTTCACCACCACCCCGCCGCGCGCCGCGATGATCGGCGTGCCTTCGGGCATGGCGATATCCATCGCGTAACGGTTCTTCGGTCCGTAGTGGCTGTATTGGCCATTGGGGCCCTGGGTCAGCCGAAACGGACCGCCACGCCAGGGCAACGGATATCGATAGGCCATGGCAGCCCCTGAGGGGTCGCCCAGGAAATATGCGAACCTTGGGTTATACACGATCGGCCTTCCGGCCTTCGTCGGCGTGAGCAGGGCCAGACGAAGGTTACTGCGCGCCGGCATCACCCGCCGGATCGGTCGGCTCGGCGCTCCGCTGACGTTCTGCAGTCTGTCGAAACTCAGCTCGATCTCGACCGGCGCATACAGGTCGTTGCGCACGAACACGCTGTCCATGCCATTCAGCCTCTTGATGTCGAGGTACACCTGCCGCTCAAGGTGTTCGACCATTCGGTCGCGAAAAACGAACACCTTCGCGCCTTTGGTGGGGCGGTCGCTGTAAGAGACCACGCCACTGGCATCAGTGGACTTATAGATCGTCATGGCCACAGCCGAGGTGGAGGCCATGAAAAGACCACAGAAAAACAGCAGGCGCGCGAGCATGGGCAAAATTCTGTTGAGTAGGCCTGGGAAGGAGCCTAGCAGCAGAAATGGACCTGCGTAGTCGACAGATGTTTCAAATGATCATTCCCACGCTCTGCCTGGGAATGCAGCACGGGACGCTCTGCGTCCCATCCGAAGCGGACGTGGAGCGTCCGGGGAGGTATTCCCACGCAGAGCGTGGGAACGATCAGCGGTACACGTTACGCACCCGGTACGAAGTGCTTCTGCGCGGTGCCACGGGCGATCAGGCGGGAGATGTAGTCGAGCTTCTGTGCATCCTGGTCGACAAAGCGGAACGTCAGTTGCAGCCACTCGCTGTCCGGCTTCGGCTCGTGGGCGACGATGGCGTGCAAGTAGCCGTTAAGACGGGCAGTTTCGGCATTGTCGCCCTGCTCCAGGTCGAGTACGGCGTTGTCGAGGACTTGCGGCAAGGTGTCGGTGCGTTTCACCACCAGCAGCGCTTCCTTGATGCTCAAGGCCTTGATCACGCATTGCTGTGTGCCGCTCGACAGGCGCAGTTGGCCTTGGCCACGACCGCCAGCTGATGCGGAGGCAGGCGCCTTGACCGGTGGATTGTTGAGCAGGCCGCGAGACGGCGCCGCAGCCGGGGCTGGCGCGGCGGCGGCAGGTTTGGCAAACGGGTTGACCGCTGCAGCCGAGGGTGCGACTACCGCCGCTTTGCCACCGGTCAATGCGCTCAGGGAATCGTTGCCGAACGCCGAGTTCATTTTGGTCGGCGCGCTGTTCATCAAGGTATCGAGCTTGCCGACCTTGTTCAGGGCCTGCTTGACCTTGGTCAACAGCTGCTCGTTGGTGAATGGCTTGCTGACGTAGCCGGAAACCCCGGCCTGGATCGCCTGGACCACGTTTTCTTTATCGCCACGGCTGGTCACCATCACGAACGGCATGGTCTTGAGGTTGTCCTGCTCACGGCACCAGGTCAGCAACTCCAGACCGGACATTTCCGGCATTTCCCAGTCGCACAGAACCAGGTCGAACGCTTCCTTGGCCAGCATGGCCTGGGCCTTTTTACCGTTGACTGCATCTTCGGTCCGGATCCCCGGGAAGTAGTTGCGCAGGCACTTTTTTACCAGGTCACGAATGAACGACGCATCGTCCACGACCAACACACTGATCTTGCTCATCCAACACCCCTTTAAAAATCCCGGCAAGCATAACGCTGGCTGATGGCACTTTGCCAAAACTCTTCAGTCACGCCGGGACTTTTCGTTCGCGGGTGCTGCTTTTCAATTCGGCTTTTCAGTTCAAAAGCCACACAAACAAAAACGCCCGGCCAAGAGGCCGGGCGCTTTTTCTTGGGCAACCTTACTTATCGTCAGCTTTGTCCGGAACATTAGCGGTTTCGGCACTTGTGCCTTCCACTTCTTCCTTCATGCGCTTGAGGCCCAGGTGACGCACGTCGGTGCCGCGCACCAGGTAAATCACCAGTTCCGAGATATTGCGCGCGTGGTCGCCGATTCGCTCAAGGGAACGCAGCACCCAGATAATGCTCAAGACACGCGAGATAGAGCGTGGATCTTCCATCATGTAGGTGGCGAGTTCGCGCAGCGCGGTCTTGTATTCGCGGTCGATGATCTTGTCGTACTGCGCCACCGACAGCGCCAGGTCGGCGTCGAAGCGGGCAAATGCGTCCAGGGCATCGCGAACCATGTTGCGCACCTGGTCGCCGATGTGGCGAACCTCGACATAACCGCGCGGCGCTTCGCCTTCTTCACACAACTGAATGGCGCGACGGGCGATCTTGGTGGCTTCGTCGCCGATACGCTCGAGGTCGATCACCGATTTGGAGATGCTGATGATCAGACGCAAGTCCGACGCCGCCGGCTGACGACGGGCCAGAATGCGCAGGCATTCTTCGTCGATGTTGCGTTCCATCTGGTTGATCTGGTCGTCGACCTCGCGCACTTGCTGGGCCAGGCCGGAATCGGCCTCGATCAGCGCGGTGACCGCGTCGTTGACCTGCTTCTCGACCAGCCCGCCCATGGCCAGGAGGTGGCTGCGCACTTCCTCGAGCTCAGCGTTGAACTGCTGGGAGATGTGATGGGTAAGGCCTTCTTTACTAATCATGTTGGCGTCCTTGGAGCGTCCGGTAAGGTGCGGTGGGCCGCAGCGTCAGTTCAGTGAGCAACAACAGCTTCCTAGCCGTAACGACCGGTGATGTAGTCTTCGGTCTGCTTCTTCGCCGGATTGGTGAACAGGGTGTCGGTGTCGCCGAACTCCACCAGTTTGCCCATATACATGAACGCCGTGTAGTCGGAAACCCGCGCGGCCTGTTGCATGTTGTGGGTCACGATAACAATGGTGAACTTGGATTTCAGTTCGTAGATCAGCTCTTCGACTTTCAGCGTGGAGATCGGATCGAGTGCCGAGCACGGCTCGTCGAGCAGCAGCACTTCCGGCTCCACGGCGATGGTGCGGGCAATCACCAGACGTTGCTGCTGACCACCGGACAGACCGAGTGCCGACTCGTGCAGACGATCCTTGACTTCATCCCACAGCGCCGCGCCTTTCAACGCCCACTCGACGGCTTCGTCGAGGATGCGCTTTTTGTTGATGCCCTGGATGCGCAAGCCGTAAACCACGTTTTCATAGATGGTTTTCGGGAACGGGTTGGGCTTCTGGAAAACCATGCCGACGCGACGACGCAGCTCGGCCACGTCCTCGCCCTTGCGGTAGATGTTGTTGCCGTAGAGGTTGATCGCGCCTTCGACGCGGCAGCCATCCACCAGGTCGTTCATGCGGTTGAAAGTGCGCAACAGCGTGGACTTGCCACAGCCGGACGGGCCGATGAAGGCGGTCACGCGCTGTTTCGGGATGTTCATGCTGACGTCATACAGCGCTTGTTTGTCGCCGTAGAACAGGCTCAACCCCGGCACTTCGATGGCCACGGTTTCCTGCTCGAGACTCAGGCTCTGTTTGTCGCGGCCCAAGGCCGACATGTTGATGCCGTGAGTGTGTGCTTCGTGCTGCATGGGAGGCTCCCTGTGCTAACAAATTCGGTTCGGGGCCGCAGGCCAGGCCCGCGGTTACGCAATTCTTTGTAGGAGCCGGCTTGCTGGCGATGCAGACAACTCGGTCCCGCAGGCTCACCGCGGTGATGCCTTCGCCAGCAAGCCGGCTCCTACAGTTCGGTGTTGATCAGCTATCCAGCGCCTTGTACTTCTCGCGCAGGTGGTTACGGATATAAACGGCCGACAGGTTCAATGTCGCGATCACCAGCACCAGCAGCAGCGCCGTGGCATACACCAGCGGCCGCGCGGCTTCTACGTTCGGGCTCTGGAAGCCGACGTCATAAATGTGGAAGCCCAGGTGCATGATCTTCTGGTCCAGGTGCAGGTACGGGTAGTTGCCATCCAGCGGCAGCGACGGCGCCAGTTTCACTACACCCACCAGCATCAGCGGCGCCACTTCACCGGCGGCGCGGGCCACGGCGAGGATCATGCCGGTCATCATTGCCGGGCTGGCCATCGGCAGCACGATCTTCCACAAGGTCTCGGCCTTGGTCGCGCCGAGGGCCAACGAGCCTTCGCGCACGGTGCGAGGAATCCGCGCCAGGCCTTCTTCGGTGGCCACGATCACCACCGGCACAGCCAGCAGGGCCAAGGTCAACGAAGCCCACAACAGACCCGGCGTACCGAAGGTCGGCGCCGGCAAGGCTTCGGGGAAGAACAACCGGTCGATCGAGCCGCCCAGTACATAAACGAAGAAGCCCAGGCCGAACACGCCGTAAACGATCGCCGGTACGCCCGCCAGGTTGTTCACCGCAATACGGATCACTCGGGTCAGGGTGTTCTGCTTGGCGTATTCACGCAGGTAGACCGCCGCCAGCACACCGAACGGAGTGACGATCATCGCCATGATCAGGGTCATCATCACGGTGCCGAAAATCGCCGGGAAGATCCCGCCTTCGGTGTTGGCTTCGCGCGGGTCATCACTGAGGAATTCCCAGACCTTGCTGAAGTAGAAGCCCACCTTGGTAAAGGTGCTCATGGCGTTCGGCTGATAGGCGTGAACCACTTTGCCGATACCGATCTCGACCTCTTTACCGTTCGCGTCACGAGCCGTCAGGCTGTCACGGTTGAACTGCTTGTGCAGGTCGTTCAGACGCGCTTCGATTTCCTGATAACGGGCATTCAGCTCGGCGCGCTCAGACTCCAGGTCCGCCTGTGCGGTAGCGTCGAGACGGCCGGCCAATTCCAGCTTGCGACCGTGCAGACGAACACGTTCGAGACCAGCGTTGATCGCGCCGATGTCGGTTTTTTCCAGGCTCTTGAGCTGCCCAGCCAACTGGTTGACGCGATCGACACGGGCCTGCAACTCAGGCCATGCGGCTTCGCCTTCAGCGACGACCTTGCCGTCCTCTTTGACGTTGACCAGGTAGCCGTAGAAGTTGCCCCACTCGCGACGCTCGATGGTCATCAGCTCTGGCGGGGTTTTCTGGTTGGTCAGCCACTCGCCGACAATCCAGGTGAAGTCAGTGCCGTTCAGATCGCGGTTGCCGACCTTGATCAGCTCGCGGGTCATGAACTCCGGGCCCTGATCGGGCACCGGCAGGCCAGCGGTTTTCAGGCGCTCGCGTGGCACTTCTTCCTTCTGCACCACTTCGCCGATGACCAGGTGGTTGGCCTGACCCGGCACGTCGTAATTGGCGTGGATCAGGTCCGCCGGCCAGAAGTGCCCCAGACCGCGCACGGCAATGACCGCCAGCAGGCCAATGGTCATGATGACCGCAATGGACACCGCGCCGCCGCTGATCCAGACGCCCGGGGCGCCGCTCTTGAACCATCCATTCAGGGAGTTCTGTTTCACAGACTTCTACCTTTGTTAAAGCGACGAGTATTTCTTGCGCAGACGCTGACGAATCAGTTCCGCGAGGGTGTTCATGATGAAGGTGAACAACAGCAGCACCAGCGCCGAGAGGAACAGCACGCGGTAGTGGCTGCCGCCGACTTCCGATTCGGGCATTTCCACCGCGACGTTGGCTGCCAGTGTGCGCAGGCCTTCGAACAGGTTCATTTCCATGACCGGGGTGTTACCGGTGGCCATCAGCACGATCATGGTTTCACCGACCGCACGGCCCATGCCGATCATCAGCGCCGAGAAGATGCCCGGGCTGGCGGTGAGGATCACCACGCGAGTCATGGTCTGCCACGGCGTGGCGCCAAGGGCCAGGGAACCGAGGGTCAGGCCGCGTGGCACGCTGAACACGGCGTCTTCGGCGATCGAGTAGATGTTCGGGATGACTGCAAAGCCCATGGCCAGGCCGACCACCAGAGCGTTGCGCTGGTCGTAGGTGATGCCCAGGTCGTGGGAGATCCACATACGCATGTCACCGCCGAAGAACCAGGCTTCCATATACGGGCTCATGTACAGCGACAGCCAGCCCACGAACAGAATCACCGGAATCAGGATCGCGCTTTCCCAGCCGTCCGGCACTTTCAGGCGGATCGACTCAGGCAGGCGACTGAAGACGAAACCGGCCACCAGAATGCCGATCGGCAGGAGCATCAGCAGGCTGAAGATGCCCGGCAAATGCCCTTCTACATACGGTGCGAGGAACAGGCCGGCGAAGAAGCCGAGGATCACCGTCGGCATCGCTTCCATCAGCTCGATCACCGGCTTGACCTTGCGACGCATGCCCGGGGCCATGAAGTACGCGGTGTAGATCGCCGCGGCGACGGCCAGGGGCGCGGCCAGCAGCATGGCGTAGAACGCGGCTTTCAGGGTACCGAAGGTCAGCGGCGAGAGACTCAGCTTGGGTTCGAAGTCGGTGTTGGCGGCAGTCGATTGCCAGACGTATTTAGGCTCGTCGTAGTTCTCGTACCAGACTTTGCTCCACAACGCGCTCCAGGAAACTTCCGGGTGCGGGTTGTCGAGCAGCAACGGTTGCAGCTTGCCGCCCTGCTCCACGATCACGCGGTTGGCCCGTGGCGACAGGCCGAACAGGCCTTGGCCGTCGACCACCTGATCCACCAGCAAAGTGCGGTGCGCGGTGCTGTGGAACACGCCGAGCTTGCCGGACGCATCAAGGGCAACGAAGCCTTTTCGACGTTCTTCGGCGGTGATTTCAACAATCGGCGCGGCGCCCATCTGGAAGGTGCGGATTTGCTTCAGGCGCAGTTCGCCATCGTGATCGCGAGCCATGAACCACTGGGCGAGACCGCCCTTGGAGTCGCCGAGGATCAGTGAGATACCACCCACCAGCTGGGTGCTGGCGGTAATCTCGGCATCGCCGTCTTCGAGCAATTTGTAGCGACCGTTGAGACTCTTGTCGCGCAGGCTGAAAACGTCAGCCTGAGCACGACCGTTGACCACGTACAGCCACTGCTGACGCGGGTCGACGAAGATGTTCTTCACCGGCTCGGTCATTTGCGGCAGGTCGATGCGTTTCTGCTCGTTGGTGACTTCGCCGGTCATCATGTTTTCTTCGCTGGTCAGCGACATGACATGCAGTTGCGCACCAGTGGAGCCAGCCAGCAGCAGGGTCGAATCGGTGGCATTGAGGCTGACGTGCTCCAGAGCGCCGCCCGCCTCGTTCAGCACGATTGGCGTTTCGCCGTACGGGTATTCGATGGCCGGCGAGATGGTTTTCTTGCCGTCCGGGTAGCTGACTTTATAGGTGTGACGGAACACCAGCACCTGACCGTTGGACAACCCCACTGCGACCAATGGATGGCCGGGTTGATCTTCACCGATGGAGGTCACGCTGGTACCGGCCGGGATCGGCAGGTCGACACGGCGCAGTTCGGCGCCGCTATCGATATCAAAGAATAGCGCCTGGCCCTTGTCGGAAACCCGCATGGCCACCTGGTTCTGTTCTTCAAGGGAGATCATCAGCGGCTTGCCGGCGTCTTGCATCCAGGCGGGCGTGATGGCGTCTTTGGCGGTCAGATCAGCCCCCTGGAACAGCGGCGCGACAACATAACCGAGGAAGAAGAAAATCAGGGTGATCGCGCCCAGGACGGCGAGGCCGCCGACAAGCACATACCAACGGGTCAGGCGATCTTTCAGCGCACGAATACGGCGCTTGCGGTGCAGCTCAGGCGTATTGAAGTCAATTCGCTTGGGGGGATTTGTAGTCATGGTGGAATTGGCCAGATCATTCATGCGCACACCCTAGCGATCCTGTATGACAGAAAGATGACAATGCAGTGACGCAACAAATCCGCCGCCAGTGGAAACTGGCAGTGGATCGGAAATTTGGGGGGGGGCCGGGTTGCCAGCGTGGCAACCCTGAGCCTTTGCAGGAGCGAGCGATGCGGCGATTCCTTCGCGGGCAAGCTTCGCTCCTGCAGGTCCGGGTTTACCCCGGACCTAGGGTTTTACTTTTTTGCGACTTCAGCGCCGCCTTCCGCCAGACCCAGGTCAGCCAGAGCTTTTGCAGCAACCTTGGCTGGCAGTGGGATGTAGCCGTCTTTCACTACAACTTCCTGGCCCTGCTTGGACAGAACCAGTTTCACGAACTCGGCTTCCAGCGGGGCCAGAGGCTTGTTCGGGGCCTTGTTGACATATACGTAGAGGAAACGCGACAGCGGGTATTTACCGTTCAGGGCGTTTTCTTCGGTGTCTTCGATGAAGTCAGTGCTGCCTTTCTTGGCCAGGGCCACAGTCTTCACGCTGGCGGTCTTGTAGCCGATGCCCGAGTAACCGATGCCGTTCAGCGAAGAGCTGATCGACTGCACGACCGAAGCCGAGCCTGGTTGTTCGTTGACGTTTGGCTTGTAGTCGCCTTTGCACAGGGCTTCTTCTTTGAAGTAGCCATAAGTGCCGGATACCGAGTTACGACCGAACAGTTGCACCGGCTTGTTGGCCAGGTCGCCGGTCACACCCAGGTCGCCCCAGGTTTTCACGTCAGCTTTGGCGCCGCACAGACGAGTCGAGGAGAAGATCGCGTCGACTTGTTCCATGGTCAGGTGCTGGATCGGGTTGTCTTTGTGTACGAAGACCGCCAGGGCGTCCACGGCCACCGGGATAGCGGTTGGCTTGTAGCCGTACTTCTGCTCGAAGGCCGCCAGTTCGGTGTCCTTCATCTTGCGGCTCATCGGGCCCAGGTTGGAGGTGCCTTCAGTCAGCGCAGGTGGCGCGGTGGCGGAGCCAGCGGCCTGAATCTGGATGTTTACGTTCGGGTATTCTTTTTTGTAGTTCTCAGCCCACAGGGTCATGAGGTTGGCCAGGGTATCGGAGCCGACGCTGGACAGGTTGCCCGACACACCAGTGGTCTTGGTGTAGCTCGGGATAGCAGGGTCAACAGCGGCAACCGCGTTGGCAGTCGCAACGCCAGCAGCGACAAAAGTCATTGCCGCCATCAAACGCTTCAGTTTCATGCCTTACTCCTAGCAGATAGGGTGTGTTAAGTCGGGGCCAAGTATCAGCAGGCCGTGTGAACACTCTATGGCTAAAATATGACAATTGGATGAAAGGCCAGTATTTGGTTTTTTAGATCGTTCCCACGCTCTGCGTGGGAACGATCGGTTACAAGGTTAGCGCCCTTTCCTCCAGAGATACGCCCCCACCAGAATCCCAACGCCGCAAATGATCGCCACATAATAGGCCGGCCCCATCGGGCTTTCCTTGAGCAGCAGGGTGACGACCATCGGGGTCAGGCCGCCGAAGATGGCGTAGGCCAGATTGTAGGAGAACGACAGGCCGCTGAAGCGCACCACCGCCGGGAAGGCTTTGACCATCACATACGGCACTGCACCGATGGTGCCGACCAGCAAGCCGGTCAGGGCGTACATCGGGAACAGCCAGTCGGGATGATTGAACAGGCTGTGATAGAAGGTCCACGAGGTCAGCAGCAGCAACGCGCTGCCGAACACGAACACCCGCCCGGCGCCAAAACGGTCAGCCAGTGCACCGGAGGCCACACAGCCCAGGCTCAGGAACACGATGGCCAGGCTGTTGGCCTGCAACGCGGTAGTCGGCGGGAAGTGGTAAACGGTCTGCAATACAGTCGGCGTCATGAGGATGACCACGATGATCCCGGCGGACAGCAACCAGGTCAGCAGCATGGAAATCAGAATCGCCCCGCGATGGTCACGCAGCACAGCCCGCAGCGGTACTTCTTCGGCCAGGGCTTTACGCAATTGCAGTTCGGCAAACACCGGGGTTTCGTGCAGCCAGCGGCGCAGGTAGACCGAGAACAGGCCAAACACGCCGCCCAGCAGGAACGGGATCCGCCAGGCGTAATCGGCCACTTCCACCGGCGTATAGAGGCTGTTGATTGCCGTGGCGACCAACGAGCCCAAAAGAATGCCGGCAGTCAGACCACTGGTCAGCGTGCCGCAGGCATAACCGATATGCCGTTGCGGTACGTGTTCGGAAACGAATACCCAGGCTCCCGGCACTTCGCCGCCAATCGCTGCGCCCTGGATCACCCGCATCAGCAGCAACAGGATCGGCGCCCACATGCCTATCTGCGCATAAGTCGGCAGCAAGCCCATGATCAGGGTCGGCACCGCCATCATGAAAATGCTCAGGGTGAACATCTTCTTGCGTCCCAGCAGGTCACCGAAGTGCGCCATGACGATGCCGCCCAGCGGCCGCGCCAGATAGCCTGCGGCGAAAATGCCGAACGTCTGCATCAGGCGCAGCCACTCGGGCATGTCGGCGGGGAAGAACAGTTTGCCGACCACTGTGGCGAAGAACACAAAGATGATGAAGTCGTAAAACTCCAGCGCACCGCCCAGGGCAGACAGCGACAATGTCTTGTAGTCGTTGCGGGTCAGCGGACGTGCAGGTTGGGCTGGTTGCGCGATGCTCGAGGGCGCTGTGGTCATGGCAAGGGCTTCTCTTATAGTCGGATCTGCAACCTCAACAACGCTGGCGGAGGCTTGGGCAGGTTCGGCACGATAGCAAATTGTTCGAAAAAGCACATAGAAGTGCGTATTTGACGGTCGAAATGAGAACCGGACGGTCGTCTCGGAGTCTATCGACCGATATACTCACAACATTGCAACGGTTTGTAAGGGGTTGCTGTGCGAAACCGTCGTTGGCACCCGTCAGCCGATTTCGCAGAGTTTCCCTTTAGGCGCCTTACGAAAAACGTGACGAACGTAGTATGTTCGGGGCTGAATCGTTTTTCCTTGAGACGGCTATTCACCTGAAGTACCAATGAAGAGTCACGGGTCAGAGGCACCCCCGGCATGATAGAGCTCGAACAAGAAGATCCAATCCCGCAAGGCGACCTGGCCCTGCAAATTACCGCGCTTCCGCGTGAAACCAACGGCTTTGGCGATATTTTCGGCGGCTGGCTGGTGGCGCAGATGGATTTGGCCGGCACCGCAATGGCCAGCAAGGTTGCCGGTGGTCGCGTGGCCACCGTTGCGATCGATCGCATGGCGTTTCTGGTGCCGGTGGCGGTGGGCGCTCAGCTCTCCTTCTATACCCAGGCCCTGGAAATCGGTCGCAGCTCGATTCAGATGATGGTCGAAGTCTGGAGCGACGATCCACTGTCCAGCGAGTGGCGTAAAGTGACCGAAGCCGTGTTTGTGTTCGTCGCCATCGACGGCAGCGGCCGCACTCGTTCGGTTCCGCCCAGAGCTCGTTAAACAAGGCGCTCGTTAAACGCGGTGACCGTTTTGCGGTCCATAGCAGTCATTGTTCCTGATTGAGAGTCGCCCCATGAGCACGCCCACCGTCGAAGCCGTGAAACTGGATGAACTGAACTGCTGGCGCATCCGCCACGGTCAGGCCGAATTGCTGGTGGCCCAGCAAGGCGCGCACATCCTCAGTTATCAATTGGCCGGCCAACCGCCGCTGATCTGGCTCAACGACGAGGCAGTGTTCAAGACCGGCAAAGCTATTCGTGCCGGTGTGCCGGTGTGCTGGCCGTGGTTCGGCAATCTGTCGCGCAACCCGCAGAGTGTCCAGGCCATGCGCATCAGCCAGGAGCCGCCGACCGCTCACGGGCTGGTGCGAGCGATGGACTGGGAACTGGGCAGCATCGAAACCGAGGGCGAAAGCCTGAAGGTGGAATTCGTCCTGCCCTACCCCGAAGGCGGACTGCCAGGCTGGCCGCATCAGGTGGACTTGAAACTGAGCATTCGTCTGGATGAACAATTGCATATCAGCCTGACGAGCGAAAACAACGGCGCCGAACCCGTCACGATCAGCCAGGCGCTGCACAGCTATTTCGCGGTCAGCGATGTGCGCAACGTGCACGTTGAAGGGCTGGATGGCTTGAGTTACATCGAGACACTGGACGACTGGAAAACCGTCACTCAGACCGGTGATCTGCGTTTTACCGGTGAGACCGACCGCATCTATCTGAATACCCCGCCGACATTGAGCATCGTTGACCCGCATTGGGAGCGACGCATTGAACTGACCAGCAGCGGTTCGCGCTCGGCGGTGATCTGGAACCCGTGGATCGACCGTGCGGCCGCGTTCAGCGACATGGCTGACGATGGCTGGCAGCGCATGCTGTGCATTGAAACGGCAAATGTGATGGATGATGTGGTGACGCTGGCACCGGGGGCTAGCCATACCCTGGGCGTGAGCATCGCCAGCAAACCGCTTTAACACCACACAATAAATGTGGGAGCAGGCTTGCTCCCACATTTAAAAACCTACAAATCCGACTCCTTGACCACCCGCACCTGCGCCGCATCCAGCGCATACGCCGCATCCGCCAGGTCGTTGCTGACCTTCTCGATCTTCAGCGTACCGGTCACCCACAGCGGTGTGTAGATGTCATTCAGCTTCAGGCCTTTGGGATAACGCACCAGCACCAGTTGGTTAGGCGGCGGCGGTGGCACGTGGATACAAGCGCCCGGGTACGGCACGAGGAAGAACAACGTGCTGCGGCCCTTCGCATCGGATTCCAGCGGTACCGGATAACCGCCGATGCGGATGTGCTTGTCGTTCATCGACGGCACGGTCTTGGTCGAATACATCACCGCCGGCAAGCCCTTGCTCTGCTTCATGCCACCTTTTTGGGTAAAGGTGCCATTGGCTTCCGGTGAGTTGTGATCGATTTCGGGCATGGCCTCGAGGGCCTTCTGGTCCGACTTGGGCATCAGTTCGAGCCAGTCGGTTTCCGGCAGTTCGCCGGCATGGGCCAAACCACTGCCCAGGAAGAGAAGAGTCAACAGAAGACGGCGCATGAAGGTGCTCGGCAAAGGAAAGGACGGTATAACGCCAAGCATTCTAGCCCTCTCCGGTGTTGGCGCAGAGAGGGCTTTGTCGCTTGAATCAGTTCTTTTTGATCAGGCCGTAGACCACCAGCAATATCACCGCGCCCACCAGCGCACCGATGAACCCTGCGCCCTGACCCGCATGGTAGATGCCCAGGGCCTGGCCGCCGTAAGTGGCCGCCAGCGAACCGCCGATACCGAGCAGGATGGTCATGATCCAGCCCATGCTGTCATCGCCCGGTTTCAGAAACCGAGCCAGCAGGCCGACGATCAAGCCGATAAAGATGGTTCCGATAATTCCCATGGCATTTCCCTCTGATTGAATTGGCTAAAGCCTAGCCAGACTTTGGCATCCTGCCATCAGAGAACGGCGGCCTCGGAAGGTTCCGCCGCCGCCACATGAAACTATTCGGCAATCAGCGCTTCGACCTTGAGGATCTGCGCGGCAAGCGTCGCACGGTCAGCACAACGCAGGTTGGCGTGACCGACCTTGCGGCCGACCTTGAAGGCCTTGCCGTAGTGATGCAGATGGCAATCGGCGATGGCCAGGACTTTCTCGGTGTCCGGGACTTTGCCGATGAAGTTGAGCATCGCGCTCTCGCCGACCTTGGCCGTCGAACCCAGCGGCAGACCGGCAACGGCCCGCAGGTGGTTTTCGAACTGACTGCACTCGGCACCTTCGGTGGTCCAGTGTCCGGAGTTGTGCACACGCGGGGCGATCTCGTTGGCCTTGAGGCCACCGTCGACTTCGAAGAACTCGAACGCCATCACGCCGACGTAGTCCAGCTGCTTGAGTACCCGGCTGGAGTAGTCTTCAGCCAACGCTTGCAACGGGTGGTCGGTGCTGGCCACGGACAGCTTGAGGATGCCGCTGTCGTGGGTGTTGTGCACCAGCGGGTAGAACTTGGTTTCGCCATCGCGAGCGCGCACGGCGATCAGCGAGACTTCGCCAGTGAACGGCACGAAGCCTTCCAGCAAGCAGGCGACGCTGCCCAGTTCGGCGAAGGTGCCGACCACATCTTCAGGCTTGCGCAGGACTTTCTGACCCTTGCCGTCGTAACCCAGGGTGCGGGTTTTCAGCACGGCCGGCAGGCCGATGGAGGCCACGGCGGCGTCCAGATCGGCCTGGGACTGGATGTCGGCGAACGCGGGAGTCGGGATCCCCAGGTCCTTGAACATGCTCTTCTCGAACCAGCGATCGCGGGCAATGCGCAGCGCTTCAGCGCTCGGGTACACCGGAACGAATTGCGACAGGAAGGCCACGGTTTCGGCCGGGACGCTTTCGAACTCGAAGGTCACCAGATCGACTTCATCGGCCAACTGACGCAGGTGATCCTGATCGCCGTAATCGGCCCGCAGGTGTTCGCCCAATGCGGCTGCGCAAGCATCCGGCGCCGGGTCCAGGAAAGCGAAGTTCATGCCCAGCGGAGTGCCCGCCAGCGCCAACATGCGACCCAACTGGCCGCCACCGATTACACCGATCTTCATCGTCAACAACCTCAGGCGATGCGTGGGTCTGGATTGTCCAGGACGCTGTCTGTCTGCTCAGCGCGGAATTTTTTCAGCACGGTATGAAACTGCGGATGCTTGGCGCCCAGGATGCTCGCCGAGAGCAGGGCTGCGTTGATCGCACCGGCCTTGCCGATGGCCAGGGTGGCGACCGGAATGCCCGCTGGCATCTGCACGATAGAAAGCAGCGAATCGACGCCCGAGAGCATCGACGACTGCACCGGCACGCCCAGCACCGGCAGGTGGGTTTTGGCCGCACACATGCCAGGCAGGTGGGCCGCGCCACCGGCACCGGCGATGATCACCTCGATGCCACGGGCCTCAGCCTCTTCGGCATACTGGAACAGCAGGTCCGGGGTGCGGTGGGCAGAGACCACTTTCACCTCGTAAGGGATGCCGAGCTTTTCCAGCATATCGGCGGTGTGGCTAAGGGTGGACCAATCGGACTTGGAGCCCATGATCACGCCAACCAGTGCGCTCATCGTCGTGCCTCTTCTCTCTGGGCGCCCGCAGGCGCGTCAAAAAACAACAAGCCACGCAAAATGCGTGGCTTGATTGTACGAATTATGGCCAGTCAAACCGGCCGAAGGCCGCGCAGTATACCTCAATGAAGCAGATAAACAGCCCCCCATACGACCATCTGTCATACGGCGCAAAGTACCGGTTTTATTGACTTCAGGGTCAGCCCGACGCCTACAAAAAATCATTAACCCGCAGGGTTTGGCGCTGTGCCGCCTTCCAGCTTGCGCCAGAGCAACCGCACATTTGCCTTGCGCACCAGCGCGCAGCGATACAGCCGAATCTCCAGCGGCACATGCCATTGCGGGCCACCGCAGATGACCAACTCGCCGCGAGCCAATTCGGCGCGCGCGCTCAAGCGCGGCACCCAGGCGATGCCCAGGCCTTCCAGCGCCATGCTTTTCAGGCTGTCGGCCATGGCGGTCTCGTAAATAGTGGTGAACCTCAGGGCACGCTGGCGCAACAGCATGTTCACCGAGCGCCCGAGAAATGCCCCGGCGCTGTAGGCCAGCAAAGGCACGCTGGTCTCGCCTTCCAGGTCGAACAATGGTTTGCCGTCAGCATCCGCGGCGCACACCGGGAGCATTTCAGTGTCTCCCAGATGCAGTGACGGGAAAATTTCCGGGTCCATTTGCATCGCGGAGTCCGGATCATAGAACGCCAGCATCAGATCACACCCGCCTTCACGCAGCGCATGCACCGCATCGCCGACGTTGGTGGCCACCAGCCGCGTGGCAATGTTCAGCCCTTCGTTGCGCAATTGTGCGATCCAGCGTGGAAAGAAACCCAGTGCCAGGGAGTGGGCGGCGGCGACCTGGATCACCTCGCCCTGCCCGCCTTCCAGGTGATGAAGATGACGTAACACTTCACCCAGCTGTTCGACCACGGTTCGCGCGGTCACGAGAAACAACTGCCCCGCTGCCGTCAGCTCGACCGGGGTGCGAGAGCGATTGACCAGGGTCAGCCCCAGCGCGGCTTCGAGGCTGCGGATCCGCCGACTGAAGGCGGGCTGAGTCACGAAGCGTCTTTCGGCCGCCTGGGAGAAGCTGCGGGTGGCAGCCAGAGCACTAAAGTCCTCCAGCCATTTGCTTTCCAGATTCATCACGCCCTCCCGGACATGCACCAATTTAGGTCACACGTTCGCCACGTACGCGGCGTCACACCGACATTATGCCGAATGTGCATAGCCCAGTGTTTAACAGCATTGGCCCAAAATTCTTCTCAAGCCTAGCATTTGCGCTATTCCGGCATAGACCGGGTCCATATCGAGATGATTTCTATCATGTCCTCCGCTGCATCTTTCCGCACAGAAAAAGACCTGCTTGGCGTACTCGAAGTACCTGCTCAAGCGTATTACGGCATCCAGACCCTGCGAGCGGTGAACAACTTCCGTCTCTCCGGCGTTCCGATTTCGCATTACCCAAAACTGGTTGTTGGTCTGGCGATGGTCAAACAGGCCGCCGCTGACGCCAACCGCGAGCTGGGTCACCTGAGCGAAGCCAAGCACGCTGCCATCAGCGAAGCCTGTGCCCGATTGATCCGCGGCGATTTCCACGAAGAATTCGTGGTGGACATGATTCAAGGCGGCGCTGGCACTTCAACCAACATGAATGCCAACGAAGTCATCGCCAACATCGCGCTGGAGGCCATGGGCCACAGCAAGGGCGAATACCAGTACCTGCACCCGAACAACGACGTGAACATGGCGCAGTCGACCAACGACGCCTACCCGACGGCTATCCGCCTGGGTCTGCTGTTGGGTCACGACGCGCTGCTGGCCAGCCTCGACAGCCTGATCCAGTCGTTCGCCGCCAAAGGTGAAGAATTCAGCCACGTCCTGAAGATGGGCCGTACCCAGCTGCAAGACGCCGTGCCGATGACCCTCGGCCAGGAATTCCGCGCCTTCGCCACCACCCTGAGCGAAGACCTGGCACGCCTCAAATCCCTGGCGCCTGAACTGCTGACCGAAGTGAACCTGGGCGGCACCGCGATCGGTACCGGCATCAACGCCGACCCGCGTTACCAGGCCCTGGCCGTTCAGCGTCTGGCCCTGATCAGCGGTCAACCGCTGGTGCCAGCCGCCGACCTGATCGAAGCCACCTCCGACATGGGCGCCTTCGTGCTGTTCTCCGGCATGCTCAAGCGTACCGCGGTCAAGCTGTCGAAGATCTGCAACGACCTGCGTCTGCTGTCCAGCGGCCCACGCACCGGCATCAACGAAATCAACCTGCCGGCGCGTCAGCCAGGCAGCTCGATCATGCCAGGCAAGGTCAACCCGGTTATCCCTGAAGCCGTGAACCAGGTGGCGTTCCAGATCATCGGCAACGACCTGGCCCTGACCATCGCGGCCGAAGGCGGCCAGCTGCAGCTGAACGTGATGGAGCCGCTGATCGCCTTCAAGATCTTCGACTCGATCCGCCTGCTGCAACGTGCCATGGACATGCTGCGCGAGCACTGCATCGTCGGCATCACCGCCAACGAAGAGCGTTGCCGTGAACTGGTCGAACACTCGATTGGCCTGGTCACCGCGCTGAACCCGTACATCGGCTATGAAAACGCCACCCGCATTGCCCGTGTTGCCCTCGAAAGCGGCCGCGGCGTGCTGGAACTGGTGCGCGAGGAACGCTTGCTCGACGAAGAAATGCTCGCCGACATCCTGCGCCCGGAAAACATGATTGCTCCGCGTCTGGTGCCTTTGAAGGCTTAACCAAACGCAGGCTCTTTCGAAGAGCACGCTCACCAGGTCGAGGGACTAGACACCTCTCACCTTTTGAGGGCTTGGGGATTTACTCCCTCAAGCCCTTTTTTTTCCAACACTTTGCGGATTTTACGAACATGTTGAATGTTTTCAGTGCCGCCAAGATCGCAGCCTTCGACAGCTTCTACAGGGTTTGACAGAGACCCGTAGAGGCTGCCGAAGGCTGCGATTTTTTGATTTTGCAGCACTTTCGTTTCGTCGATTGCACCACAACTGTGCAGACGGATGGCACTCTCCTATGTATAGTGCCGGCCCTCTTCGCGTGAGCGGTCGTCGATAACGAGACCCAAGCCCATGCGAAAGCCGAACTAATAACAACCCGCGAAATGGAACAGAGACGAACCTTCGACCCACCTGTTGTGCCACGCACAACCTGGTGTAACGCGATGTGTCGACCACCCAGTATTCGCACACACAAAAAATAGCGAGGAATAATCCATGCTCGAAGTCATCAACGACTTCCTCTCAGGGAAAGTACTGATCGCGCTCATTGTCGGGCTCGGTAGCTACTTCACGATCCGCTCGCGTTTCGTCCAGTTCCGCCATTTCGGCCACATGTTCAGTGTCTTCAAAGAGTCCCTTCACGGCCAGGCAGGCCAGCTGAGCTCGTTCCAGGCCCTGATGCTGAGCCTCGCCGGCCGCGTCGGCGCCGGTAACATCGCCGGTGTCGGCATCGCCGTGACCCTCGGCGGCCCGGGCGCCGTGTTCTGGATGTGGGTCACCGCACTGGTGGGCATGTCCAGCAGCTTCTTCGAATGCACCCTGGCCCAGGTCTACAAGCGCGCCGAAGGCGACGGCCTGTACCGTGGGGGCCCGGCCTACTACATCCAGCACGGCCTGAAGCTGAAAGGCATGGCGGTGGTGTTCTCCATCCTGCTGCTGGTCACCTACGGCTTCGCCTTCATCGGCCTGCAGTCCTACACCGTGACCCACTCGCTGCAGAACGCCTTTGCCTTCGACCCACGCCACACCGGTATCGTCCTGGCGGTGCTGCTGGCCATCACCTTCATCGGCGGCATCAAACGCATCGCCGCGGTGTCCGACCTGCTGGTACCGATCAAGACCCTGGCCTATATCGGCGTGACCCTGTACGTGATCGGCACCCAGATCGAACACGTGCCAGCCATGCTGGAAACCATCTTCAAGAGCGCCTTCGGCCTCGACCCAGCCTTCGGCGGCCTGCTCGGCAGCGCCATCGTTATGGGCGTGAAGCGTGGCGTGTTCGCCAACGAAGCAGGCTTGGGCAGTGCGCCGAACGTCGCCGCCGTGGCCGCCGTGAAGCACCCGGGCGCCCAGGGCGTGGTCCAGGCCTTCAGCGTGTTCCTCGACACCTTCGTGATCTGCACCTGCACCGCGCTGCTGATCCTGCTGTCGGGCTTCTACACCCCGGGCTTCGAAGGTGACGGCATCGTCCTGACCCAAAACTCGCTGGCCGCCGTGGTCGGTGACTGGGGCCGCGTGTTCGTCAGCGTCGCGCTGTCGCTGTTCGTCTTCACCTGCATCCTCTACAACTACTACCTGGGCGAGAACAGCCTGCAGTTCCTCAGCCGCAACCGCGTCGTGCTGATGGTTTTCCGCGGCCTGGTTCTGGCGCTGGTGGTATGGGGTTCGATGCAGGACCTTTCGACCGTGTTCGCCTTCGCCGACATCACCATGACCTGCCTGGCCTTCGTCAACTTGATGGCCCTGGCCATGTTGTTCAAGGTCGGCCTGCGCGTGATGCGCGACTACGACGAGCAGCGCCGCGCCGGCGTCAAGCAGCCAGTGTTCGACTCCAGCAAATTCACCGATCTGGACCTGGACCTGAAGGCCTGGCCGACCAGCCCAAGCCAATCGGCTCCACGCGAGCAAGGCGCAGCCCAGGGCACGCCTGCCACGCAACGCTGATCGCCCTGGCGGGTGGCTCCCCGCCACCCGCCGCGACAGACCGCAACGAGTGGCGTCCTGCCACTCGACGTGACACACCTTGCGCACGCAGGCATGCTGCGGCGCAAGGTGCATTCGTCCAGGAGACCCATCAATGAATTCCGCCTCTTACCCTGCCGCGCAGCACGTCATGGTGCTCTACACCGGAGGCACCATCGGCATGCAAGCCAGTGCCCACGGCTTGGCCCCGGCGTCCGGTTTCGAAGCGCGGATGCGCGACTACCTGCACAGCCAGCCTGAGTTGGTGGTGCCGCAGTGGCGCTTTCGCGAGATGTCGCCACTGATCGACAGCGCCAACATGTCCCCTGCGTACTGGCAGCAACTGCGTGAAGCGGTGGTCGACGCCGTTGATGCCCAGGGCTGCGACAGCGTGCTGATCCTGCATGGCACCGACACCCTGGCCTACAGTGCCGCGGCCATGAGCTTCCAGTTGCTCGGCCTGAACGCCCGTGTATGTTTCACCGGCTCCATGCTGCCGGCCGGCGTGACCGACAGTGATGCCTGGGAAAACATCAGTGGTGCACTGGGTGCCCTTGGCCAAGGCCTGGCGCCGGGTGTTCATCTGTACTTCCACGGCGAACTGCTCGACCCGACCCGCTGCGCCAAGGTTCGCAGTTTCGGTCGTCATCCGTTCAAGCGACTGGAGCGTCAGGGCGGCGGCGTGAAAGCTTCCTCGATACCTGCCCAACTGAACTACAACCAGTCAAGGCAACTGGCGAAGGTCGCGGTGCTGCCGTTGTTCCCCGGCATCGGCGCCGAGCAACTGGATGGCCTGCTCAACAGCGGTATTCAGGGTCTGGTGCTGGAATGTTATGGCAGCGGTACCGGACCAAGCGACAACCCCGGGTTTATCGCCAGCCTGGAACGGGCACGAGACAATGGCGTGGTAGTGGTTGCGGTCACCCAATGTCATGAGGGTGGCGTGAAGCTCGACGTGTATGAGGCGGGCAGCCGCTTGCGCGATGCCGGCCTGTTGTCCGGTGGCGGCATGACTCGCGAGGCGGCGCTCGGCAAGTTGCATGGGCTGCTCGGTGCAGGGCTTGAAACCGCTGAAGTTCGGCGGCTGGTCGAACTCGACCTGTGTGGCGAACTGAGCTGACACAACACATAACCTGGTGGGAGCGGTCTGTGGCGAGGGGGCTTGTCGGAACGCCGCATCGCCCCGTTGGGCTGCGAAGCTGCCCCAAAATCTCTGATGTACCAAAGATCTTGTGAGTGCTACGCACTCAAACGGGGGCAAGCCCCCTCGCCACGGCCCGCTCCCACAAGATCGTTGTTGGGCACATAACTTGCTCCCGTTCCAGCATCTCGACGCTGGAAGACTCCATGCTCCACTCCCACCTCACCACCCTCAACGCCGTCTCCCTGGTGCTCAACACCTTCAAGGCCGAAGGCCTGTCCAGCGAGGCGTTGTTGGCCGGCAGCGGCATCAGCGCGGCTGATCTGAGCCGGGCGGACACGCGCATCACCACCAATCAAGAGATGCTGGTATGCGCCAACGCCGTCGCGCTGCGCCACGATATCGGTCTGGAGTTGGGCCGGCGGATGCACGTTTCGTCCTATGGCATGCTCGGGTACGCCTTACTCACCAGCGCCACTTTAGGTGACGCCTTGCAGTTGGCGCTGCACTACCCGGCGCTATTGGGAACACTGTTCGAGTTGAGCCTGGAGGAGGATGGCGAGCGCATCTGGCTCACCGCGGGCGACTATCGGGAAAACCCCGCGCTGGCACCGTTCAATGTCGAGTTTTGCCTGGTCTCGATGAAAGTCACCTGCGAAGACCTGCTCGGCCACCCTCTACCTTTGCTTGGCGCTCGCTTCGATTACCCGGCACCGGACTATCAGACGCGCTACAGCGAGCGTTTCGACTGTCCGTTGCAGTTTGATGCAGCGTCCAACGGATTTGCCTTCGACAAGCGCTGGCTCGAACACCCCCTGCCACTGGCCGACGCCATTACCCACCAGGCCATGGCCGAACGCTGCCGCAAGCAAAACACCGAGTTCACCGGGCGTCAGGCCTGGCTCGGGCGCATCCGCCAATTGCTCGCCGCGCAACTGAGCGCGGCGCCAGGCCTGGACGGGTTGGCCGAACAGCTGAATTGCTCGTCGCGCACCCTGCGCCGACATCTGAAGGACCTGGGATGCAGCTATCAGGAATTGCTCGATGAACTGCGATTTGAGCAAGCCAAACGCATGCTTTGCGAGGATCAACTGCCGATCTATCAAATCGCCGAAGCACTGGGGTTCAGCGAGACCGCGAGCTTCCGGCATGCGTTTGTGCGCTGGAGTGGCGTGGCGCCCAGCCAGTTCCGCCCTTGAGCCGCCCCTGTGGCGAGGGAGCAAGCTCCCTCACCACAGGGGGGCGAATTTCGGTCAAATGTTTTGGCCACATAGATCCCCTTTTGGCCTTTCCTGCCGTTCTCCCAAACGTCGCCTGCCGCAAGACTGTGTTCAAACCGAATCAGCCTGCGGAGAACAACAATGCTGACGATCTACTCGGACGATCACCACCTGCACCACGGCCGTTGTGAATTGATGGACGGGCAATTGATGCCCTGCTTCGAAATGCCTTCACGGGCCGATCACGTATTGCAACGGGTCAAGGACCAGAACCTCGGCCCGGTTGAAGTGCCGAAAGACTTTGGCCTTGATCCGATCGCGCGCATCCATAGCCGCGACTACCTCGACTTCTTCAAAGGCGCCTGGGCGCGCTGGACCGCATTCAATACCGACGGCGACTTGCTGCCCTACACCTGGCCGGCCCGCACCTTGCGCCGAATCATGCCCACCAGCCTGCACGGCCAACTCGGCTATTACAGCTTCGACGGCGGCGCACCGATTACCGCCGGCACCTGGCAAGCGGCGTACAGCGCAGCGCAAGTTGCCCTCACGGCCCAAGCGGCGATCCAGCGCGGCGCCCGCAGTGCCTTCGCCCTGTGCCGTCCACCGGGACACCATGCCGCCAGCGATTTGATGGGCGGCTATTGCTACCTCAACAATGCTGCCATCGCCGCTCAAGCGTTCCTCGATCAGGGCCATAAAAAGGTCGCGATCCTCGATGTCGATTACCACCACGGCAACGGCACTCAATCGATTTTCTACGAACGCAGCGACGTGCTGTTCACCTCGATCCACGGTCATCCAGAAGCCGAGTTTCCGTTCTTCCTCGGCTACGAAGACGAACGCGGTGAAGGCGCAGGCGAAGGGTTCAACTTCAACTACCCGTTGCCCGCCGGCAGCGCTTGGGACCGTTGGAGCGCCGCGCTGGAGCAAGCCTGTAAAGAGATCGAAACGTACGGCGCCGACATCGTTGTCGTGTCCCTGGGCGTCGATACGTTCAAGGACGACCCCATCTCCCAATTCAAACTCGACAGCCCGGATTACCTGGCGATGGGTACCCGCATCGCAGGCCTCGGCAAGCCGACGCTGTTCGTGATGGAAGGCGGTTACGCGGTAGAAGAAATCGGCATCAACGCCGTGAACGTTCTCGAAGGTTTTGAAAGCGCCCAATGAGGAATTAGAAGAATGAACAGACTCAAGCGTCTTATCGCTCCAGCGCTCTGCGCCACGCTGCTCAGTGGCGCCGTCCATGCTGATGAACGTACTTTGCGGGTCTACAACTGGTTCGACTACATCACCCCCAAAGCCCTGGACGATTTCAAGACTCAGAACACCCAGACCAAACTGGTCTACGACATCTTCGACACCAACGAAGCGCTGGAAGCCAAGCTGCTGACCGGCAACTCCGGCTACGACGTGGTGGTGCCGTCCAACGTGTTCCTCGCCAAGCAGATCGAAGCCGGCGTATTCCAGCCAGTGGACCGCAGCAAACTGCCGAACTGGAACCACCTCGACCCCAAGCTGATGAAGCTGATCGAAGCCAACGACCCGGGTAACAAATTTGCCGTGCCCTACATGTACGGCACCATCCTGATCGGTTTCAACCCGGCCAAGGTCAAGGCTGCGCTGGGTGACAACGCACCGGTGAACAGCTGGGACCTGATCTTCAAGGAAGAGAACATCAGCAAGCTCAAGCAGTGCGGCGTGGCCCTGCTCGACTCACCTTCGGAGATCCTGCCGCTGGCCCTGCAACACCTCGGCCTGGACCCCAACAGCAAGAAGCCGGCGGACTACGCCAAGGCTGAAGCGCTGCTGATGAAGATCCGGCCGTACATCACCTACTTCCATTCGTCCAAGTACATGGCCGACATCGCCAACGGTGACATCTGCGTCGCGGTCGGGTATTCCGGCAGCTTCTCCCAGGCCGCCAACCGCGCCAAGGAAGCCAAGAATGGTGTGATCGTCGACATGCGCCTGCCCAAGGAAGGCGCGCCGATCTGGTTCGACATGCTCGCGATCCCCAAAGGCGCGAAAAACCCGGAAGACGCCTACACCTTCATCAACTACCTGCTGCAACCCCAGGTCATCGCACCGGTCAGCGACTTCGTCGGCTACCCGAACCCGAACAAGGACGCCACGGAAATGGTCGACCCGGCGATTCGCAACAACCCGAACCTGTACCCGACCGAAACGGCGATGAGCACGCTTTACACCCTGCAACCCTTGCCTCGCGATGCTGAACGGGCGCGGACCCGGGCCTGGACCAAGATCAAGTCCGGGACCTGAAACACCCGGTGAATCAAAGACCCGCGCCATCGCGGGTCTTTTTTGGTCAACGGCTAATAGGGGGGGCTTTGATCTGCGCGGGTGGCAGCAATCAGGAACTCATCGCCATTTATCGCGGCGAGATCAGTCGCACACTCGCCGCCTCAGTGTTTTTCATAGATCAGCGGTTCATTTAAAAACCGGGAGGCCATCGTTCAATCCCGCCAGACCTGCCGCAACCGTGCCAGCGCCGACTCTATCGCTGGCTCTGGCACCGCCGCAAAACCCAATACCAGACCGGCGCGCTGATCGACTGGTGTCCTGGAGTCCGGTAGCCAATAGTTGCTCAAGCCATTGATCTCCACACCCACACTTTCCGCTTGTTCGATCAGTCGCCGTTCGCGGGCCAGGCTGTCCACCGAAACCGTCAGGTGCAGCCCGGCGGAGACGGTGGGCAGGCTACCCACTCCGGTCATCCCCGCCGGCCAGCCGCCCAGCAAACAATTGCGACGGCTGAGGGCGGCACGCCGCATCCGGCGAATGTGCCGCTGGAAATGCCCGGCGGCCATGAACTCGGCCATCACCGCTTGAGTGCTCACTTCGGAATGCCGCACATCCACCGCCCGACGCTGCGCGAATGCGTCCACCAGGCCCGGCGGTAGCACCAGATAACCCAGGCGCAGCGCCGGAAAAGCGACCTTGCCGAAGGTGCCGACATACAGCACCCGCCCATGGCGATCGAGTGCCGCCAGCGGCGCCAGTGGCGCGCCGCTGTAACGGTACTCGCCATCGTAGTCGTCCTCGATGATCCAGCCCTGGTTGCCCTCGGCCCAGGCGAGCAGTTCCAGACGCCGGGCCAGACTCATGACCACACCGGTCGGGTATTGATGGGAAGGCGTAACGTAAGCCAGCCGGCAATCGCTCAACTGCGCCAAGGCGCTGCAGTCGATCCCCTCCTCATCCACCGGCACACCGTGCAACCGCGCACCGGCTACCGCGAAGGCATGGCCGGCAGCGCGATAACCCGGATTTTCAATCCCCACCCCATCGCCAGGCTCCACCAGCAACTGTGCACAAAGGCTGATCCCCTGCTGCGCGCCACTGGTGATCACAATTTGCTCAGCGGCGCACTGCATCCCTCTCGAGCTGCGCAAGTAGGCAGCAATCAATCCGCGCAAGCGTTCATCACCTGCCGGGTCGCCATAACACAGCTGCTGTAAATCCGGCTTACGCCAGAAAGCCGCATTCAGCTTGGCCCAAACCTCGAACGGGAACAGATCGAACGCCGGGACGCCGACCCTGAATGCGCGCGGCGGACCACCAGGCGGCACAGCCAAATGATTCTTTTCAACGCGCCCCAAAGCACTGCTGTGGATAACTTTACTGGATGGAACAACAGGTAAATCCAGCCAATTTGTGGATAAGGTTGTGGGTAACCCTGTTGAAAACCCTGTGGATACTTTTGTGGATAATTTTTTCGCCGGCAACGCCGCCTGAGGCAATTGCGCCACGTAAGTCCCGTCACCCACACGCCCCTCGATGAAGCCTTCAGCGTAAAGCTGATCGTAGGCACGAACCACGCTGTTGCGGGAAATCGATAAGGCCGTAGCCAGATCGCGACTGGCCGGCAGTCGTGTGCCGCTGGCCAATCGTCCGTCGAGTACGCGTACCCGCAGCGCTTGATAGAGCTGTCGACTCAGGCCCTGGCGGCGGTCGAGTTCGATACCCGCCGGGTTGAACGACGAGGGAAGCGGCGTATTCGACATGACAATGGACCTATGAAATTGGTCATTAATGGCTCTTACAACAGACCATTAGCCTGCCTAGGATGAAGGCATTCGCCAAGGAATTTTCCATGTACCTGCCACTTTGACGCGTTAAGGAATGAACATGAGTCAGATCGACATCCGCCAGGTCACCGCCGACGATCACGCTGCCTGGCTGCCGTTGTGGCAAGCCTACTTGCGCTTCTACAACACCGAGCTGCCCGAGGCGGTCACTCAAAGCACCTGGCAGCGCCTGCTCGACCCGAGCGAACCGACCCACGGGGCGCTGGCCTGGGTCGACGGCAAAGCGGTGGGCATGGTGCATTTCATCTATCACCGCTCGAACTGGAGCATCGAAAACTCCTGTTACCTGCAAGACTTGCTGGTGACACCCGAAACTCGTGGCACCGGCGTCGGTCGGCAACTGATCGAATTCGTCTACAGCACAGCCAAGGCCGACGGTTGCTGCAAGGTCCACTGGCTGACCCACGAAACCAACGCCACCGCGATCCAGCTCTACGAGCGCATCGCCGAACGGCCCGGTTTCATCCAGTTTCGCAAAGCCCTTTAAGGTTCAAGGAGAACACCATGTCGACTTCACTCGCAGACTGGAAAGGCGTTCCGGCGCCCTCGGTCCAACTGATCGAAGGGCGTTTCATTCGCCTGGAAAAACTCGACCCGGCGCGTCACGCCGACGGTTTGTGGAAAGCCCTGGAAGGCCCGGGCTCAGACCCGAAACTCTGGGACTATCTGCCCTACGGTCCTTTCCCGGAACGCAGTGCGTTCAATGACTGGCTGAACAACCATGCGGCCAACAGCGATCCGTATTTCTTCAGTGTGATCGACCGTGTCAGCGGCGAGGTGCAGGGCCTGCTCAGCCTGATGTCGATCGTTCCTGCCCAGGGTCGCATCGAGATCGGCCATGTGACCTTCGGCGCACCGATGCAGCGCTCGCCGAAAAGTACCGAGGCGGTTTACCTGCTGGCCAGGGAAGCCTTTGCGTTGGGTTACCGGCGCCTGGAATGGAAGTGCAACAACGGCAACGCTCGCTCCAAGTACGCAGCAGAGCGGTTGGGGTTCAGTTTTGAGGGGGTGTTCCGCCAGCACATGGTGGTCAAGGGTCAGAACCGCGACACAGCGTGGTATTCGATTCTGGACTCGGAATGGCCGACGATTCAGGCGGGGTTCGAGCGGTGGTTGAGCGATGAAAACCAGACGGAATCGGGGCAGGTGAAAACGTTGACGGAGTGCCGCGGGTAAGCTTCGGCGCCCGGACGACACCTTCGCGGGCAAGTCGGATCGCGGCACGGTGATCCGACTTGCCCGCGAATGGCATCACGCTAATGTCTGGGCAAGTACCGCAATATGCTCCGGCCCGATCCCGCAGCACCCGCCCAAATGGCTGGCCCCGCGCTTGCGCCAATCGGCCGCCCACTGCAGATAACCCGGCGGGTCGAGATCGTCGCGTAGCGGATCCAGACCGTCGTTGGCCGTGGCCTCTTTCGGCTGCGGCGGGAAGGCGTTGGCGTATGCGCCAATGTGAATCTTCACCCCCAAGCGCTCGAAGGTTTCCCGCGCCGCATCAATCGCCGCCCCGATCACTTCCGGCTGGCTGCAGTTGAACAGCAAAGTCTCGACACCCAACTCAGCCGCCACCACAGCGGCCTCAGCCACCGGTTCACCGGAGCGCAAACGCGGCACTTCATCGGTGTCTTCATCTTTCAAGGTAAACGACAGCCAGAACGGTTTGCCGTCCTTCGGCAGACCGGCATGGATCGCCCGTGCTTCGACGATCGAACTCTGGGTTTCGGCCAGCCACAGGTCGACATGAGGCGCCAGACCATTGACCAGAGGGCTCAGCAGTTCAGTCACCCGAGCAGCGTCGAACAAGTCCGGGCGGTAGGAGCCGAATAACGGCGGCAATGAGCCGGCCACACGAACCGCTTGGCCCGAAGCATCGACTGCACGCCGAGCCAGCTCACCGGCCAACGCCGCAAGGGCCTGGCCTTCAGCCGCGAAACGCTCCTCGCCAATGTGGAACGGCACCACCGCGTAACTGTTGCTGGTGATCACGTTGGCACCGCTTTCAATATAAGCCGCGTGCACCGCCTCCACCGCCTGCGGCGCTTCGCTCAAGGCCAGCGCCGACCACTCGGGCTGCCTGAACGGCGCCCCTCGGCGCTGCAGCTCCCGACCCATGCCACCATCCAGAATTACCGTCCCTGCGCCCATATGCTTTTCACTCATAAGCTTATGAAAATAACTCACTATCAGAGTCGTTCTTATAACTATTTAATACGCACCACTCGGTTAATAACAACCTCTTTTTTTTCAGGGATCAACTGTGAAATTTCAACCGCTGCTGGCCCTGGGCCTGACGATTCTGGCTGCCTCCACCCAAGCCTTTGCCGGCGCCACTCTGGATCGCATCGAGCAAAAGAAAGAACTGGTCGGCGTGTTGATGGAAAGCTATCCACCCTTCTCGTTCCTCAACGATCAAAACCAGCTCGACGGCTTCGACGTTGAGGTGGCCAAGGCCGTGGCGGACAAGCTGGGCGTCAAGCTGCGTCTGGAAACGCCGTCCTGGGATGTGATCGCCGCCGGCCGCTGGAGCGGGCGTTACGACATCTGCATCTGCTCCATGACCCCGAGCAAGGCCCGCGCCGAAGTCTTCGACTTCCCGGTCGAGTACTACGCCTCCCCTGCCGTGATCGTGGTCAATGCCAAGGACGATAGCATCCACAGCGCCAAAGACCTGAGCGGCAAGAAAGTCGGTCTCACCAGCGCCTCCAGCTATGAAAGCTACCTGAACAAAAACCTGGTGATCGAAGGCGCCGAAGACACTCAATTGCAGTACCCGTTCGAGAACGTGCAGATCGCCCCGTATGACACCGACAACGTCGCGTTCCAGGATCTGGGCCTGGGCGCTGGCGTGCGTCTGGACGCGATCCTCACCAACCTCGTCACCGCGCAACCGCGCCTGAACGAAGACAAGCGCTTCAAGCTCGCCGGCCAGCCGCTGTACTCGGAGCCGAACTCGGTGGCCATCGAAAAAGGTGACGCGCAGTGGGACGCCAAAGTGCGTGATGTGTTCGCTCAGTTGAAACAGGACGGCACCTTGAGCAAGCTGTCGCAAAAATGGATCGGCGCCGACATCAGCAAATGACTTCCTTCCCCAAACCTCCTCAGCCGCCGCAACCGGTGGCTGAGTCATTACTGCAACGGGTCTTCGGCTTCCGTACCCGGCTGTACCTGACCTGGGCGGCGATGTTCGGCTTGTTCGCCAGTTTCTTCCTGAGCTTCGACCTGAAGTTCTCGATCATCCTCGACAAACTGCCGAACCTGATCGGCCTGCACCTGGCGCCCAACGGCTTTCTGCAAGGCGCGGCACTGACGCTGTTCTTGTGCCTATGCTCGATTGTGGCTTCGTCGCTGCTGGGCTTCATCACGGCCCTGGCTCGACTGTCGAAAAGCGCCGTGGCGTTCGGCATCGCAAGCTTCTATGCCTCGTTCTTTCGCGGCACGCCGCTGCTGATCCAGATATTGCTGATCTACCTCGGCTTGCCGCAATTGGGCGTCGTGCCGGGCGCCATCACCGCCGGCATCATCGCCCTGTCGCTGAACTATGGCGCCTACCTGAGCGAAATCTTCCGCGCCGGCATCCTCGGCGTTCCCCACGGCCAACGCGAAGCATCGCTGGCCCTGGGCATGCGCGAAACCGTGATTTTCTGGCGCGTCACCCTGCCCCAGGCCATGCGCGCCATCATCCCGCCCACCACCAACCAGTTCATCTCCATGCTCAAGGACTCGTCGCTGATCTCGGTGATGGGGGTTTGGGAAGTGATGTTCCTGGCGCAATCGTACGGGCGCTCGAGCTATCGCTATATCGAAATGCTGACGACGGCGGCGATCATTTATTGGCTGATGTCGATTGGACTGGAGCTGATTCAGGCGCGGATGGAACGGCACTACGGGAAGGCGTACGTGAGCCGGTAGGAGCCGTCGAGAGCTGCGCTTTTTTTGATCCGCGACAGATGCATTTTTGCTGGAGCGCCAGCCCCCTTGTCCTGATTCACTGTAAGAAAAAGCGCCCAGTTCAAATGGGCAAAAAACAGCCGCCCTCAAGCGGCTGGCTATTTTCTACACAACCTGCTGACACCCCCCGCAGGCCCGCCGGAAGCAGCTGACATCGGCACCTATAGCCTCACTTTTAGAGTTTGGCCTCCCATCAAAAGAGGCCGTACTCGATGCCCGTTCAACACAAATACCGACCACAACACCTGGCGCTGGCCATTGCGCTTGCGCTGGGTTGCGCCGAATTTTCAAGCGCCCAACAACTACCCGCGCAAGCTGAGGCGACGAATATCGCTGAGGTAACCGGGCAGCTTGATACTGAGCCGCACCCGCTTACCCGGCTTCTAGCCTTTATCGAGGCGGACACCACCTTTCAAACGGTGATTGATGCGCCGCAGCCCGCTCGGCGAGGTACTTCCCTGAGACCGGAAAATAGAGATGACCTCATCATCGTCAAAAATGGTGGAAGCTTCGAAGGTCGGGTCGATGGCGGCAAAGGAACCAACGTCATACAGCTTGATGCAACTGACGGTGGCCGATTGGGGAATACCCGCAACTTCAACGGCCTGTATGTTTCGCAGGGATCCTGGACGCTGACCAGTACCGGAGATTTCAACAAGGGTGTGGTGGTGCTCGATGACGGCATCCTGACCAATGACGGGAAAATCGAAGGTGGGGCGATTACGGTCGGAAAGCTCTTCAACAATGGCGACATTAAAGGTCATGTAACAGTCGCGCACGGCGGTACTTTTGCAGGTGCAGGCACCGTCGGCGGCCTGGATGTCTCCGGCCGCGTCAACGTCGATGGATTGCATGGCGCCCCAAGGGTCAAAGGCAATTTGAACCTGTCCAACTCGGCCATCCTGGCCTATGAGGTCAACCCCGACGGCCGTCACGAGACGATCAAAGTCGACGGCACCGCCAGCCTCGGCAATGCCACCCTGAAAATCGTCGCAGTATCGGGTGACTATCCGCAAACCACCCAGTACACCATTATCGAGGCCGACAAGGTCGATGGGCATTTTGGCAATATTGAAAACAATCTCGCATTCATGACGGCCACCCCGGACTACAGCGACGAAAAGGCCGTCCGCCTGACCTACGCTCGCAACGAAGTGCCTTTCGAGAGTCTCGCGACCAACAAAAACGGTCGGGAACTCGCCCGCAGTATTGAAGAACCCAAAGCCAGTCCAACGGCGCAGACACCTCCCAATACCGCGAACGCCGCTGTCACGGCCCTGCTTGCCTCCACCACCGAAACAGCCTCCCAGGCCATCGACCAGCTGGACGGCGGCAACAACGCCAACCTTGCGAAAGCGACCCTGAACAGTGACAGCCCAATCAGCGCGACCATGCTCTCGGCCATGCGTCAGCTGCACAGCGCCAGTAGCTACAGCAATTCCACCAGACGCAATGCGCCACGCCTGGCCGCCGGCAGCGAAGACAATGGCCGAGTCTGGCTTCAAGCAATGGGTCACGGTGGAACGCTGGATCGCGACTACGACGCTCTGAAACACACAACCCACGGTCTGGTACTGGGAGCTGATTGGGGCATCGATGAAGAATGGCGCATCGGGGTGATGAGCGGAAAATCCGAAACGCGCCTGGACAGCCGCGGACTCGACGGCGATCTCGACAGCTGGCATTTGGGAGCTTATGCCCTGCGTCAAAACGGACCAATGTCCCTGCGCCTGGGTGCGACCTACAGCAGTCACGATGGCAGCACTAAACGCCGGGTTGCCTTCAAAGGTTTCAGCGACCGCCCCGAAGGCCGTTACGATGCCAACACCCAGCAGGCCTTTGCGGAATTGGGTTACAACCTGGGGCGGACGAACGTCAGCATCGAACCGTTTGCCAGCCTGGGCTACCAGCGCTATCAACGCGACACTTACACGGAAAAAGGTGGCGCTGCGGCTCTGAAGGTACACGGTCAAACGCAGAACAATTTGAACAGCACGTTCGGCCTGCGGCTGGCGAAGCTCAACACTCTGGATAACGGCATGCAGCTGACGCCACGGTTCAGTGCCGGCTGGAAACATACTTACGGGGACGTCTACAGCGATACCCGCCAACGATTGGTAACGGGCGGAAAAAACTTCACCGTTTCCGGTGCGCCGCTGGATCGTGACAGCCTGCTGGTCGATACAGGGCTGGACCTTGGATTGTCAGCAAAACACACCCTGGGCATCGGACTCACTGGCGAGATCGGCACCGACAGCCGTAACCACGGCGTGACGGGTCAGTGGCGAATGAGTTTCTAACAGCCACAAACCCAGTGCGAAAAAAAAGGGGAGCACATGCCCCCCCGAGGTTTAAAGCGGTATATCGAGGCTGTTAACTCAGCCTTCGATCTCGATCAGGATCTCGCCCGGGTTCACCCGGTCGCCCTTGGCCACGTGGATGGCGGTGACTTTGCCGGTGATGGCCGACTGGACTTCGGTTTCCATCTTCATCGCCTCGGTGATCAGCACGGCCTGGCCGGCTTTCACGGTGTCGCCTTCCTTGACCAGCACGTCGACGATGTTGCCGGGCATGGTGGTGCTGACGTGGCCCGGTGCCGACGCTTGCTTGCGCTTGCTGCTGCCGCCGCTGACGAATTCGTTGAGCGGTTCGAACACCACTTCTTCCGGCATGCCGTCGATGGACAGGTAGAAGTGGCGTTTGCCTTCAGCCTTGACGCCCACACCAGTGATGTCGACGCGGTAGGTTTCGCCGTGAACGTCGATGACGAACTCGGTCGGCACGCCTTCACCACCGGCCGAAGCCACACCGCCTGCTTCCGGAATCGGCAGCAGCACTTCCGGTGTCAGGGTGCCGGCTGCGCGTTCTTCGAGGAACTTGCGACCGATGTCCGGGAACATGGCGTAGGTCAGCACGTCTTCTTCAGACTTGGCTACGGCGCCGATTTCGGCACGCAGCTTGGTCATCTCCGGCTTGAGCAGATCGGCCGGACGCACGTCGATCACCTCTTCGCTGCCGATGGCCTGACGACGCAGCTTTTCGTTCACAGTGCCCGGCGCCTTGCCGTAGCCGCCTTGCAGGTAAAGCTTCACTTCGTTGGTGATGGTCTTGTAGCGCTCGCCGGCCAGCACGTTGAAGAACGCCTGGGTGCCGACGATTTGCGAGGTCGGGGTCACCAGCGGCGGGAAGCCGAGGTCTTCGCGAACGCGCGGGATTTCAGCCAGCACTTCGCTCATGCGATTCAGGGCGCCCTGCTCTTTCAACTGGTTGGCCAGGTTGGAAATCATCCCGCCCGGAACCTGGTTGACCTGCACGCGAGTGTCGACGGCAGTGAACGCGCTTTCGAACTGGTGGTACTTCTTGCGCACGGCGTAGAAGTACAGGCCGATCTCTTGCAGCAGCTCCAGGTTCAGGCCAGTGTCGAACTCGCTGCCTTTAAGGGCGGCGACCATCGATTCGGTGCCCGGGTGGCTGGTGCCCCAGGCGAAGCTGGAGATCGCGGTGTCGATATGGTCGGCGCCGTTTTCGATGGCCTTGAGTTGGCACATCGCAGCCATGCCGGCGGTGTCGTGGGAGTGGATGAACACCGGCAGCGATTGCTCGGCCTTCAGTGCCTTGACCAGTTCACCCGTGGCGTACGGGGTCAGCAGACCGGCCATGTCCTTGATCGCCACCGAGTCGCAACCCATGGCTTCCATTTGCTTGGCTTGCGCCACGAAAGCCTCGATGGTGTGCACCGGGCTGGTGGTGTAGGCGATGGTGCCCTGGGCGTGTTTGCCGGCAGCTTTCACCGCTTCAATGGCCACGCGCAGGTTACGCACGTCGTTCATGGCGTCGAAGATACGGAACACGTCGATGCCGTTGACCGCGGCCTTGGCGACGAAGGCTTTGACCACGTCGTCGCTGTAATGGCGGTAGCCCAGCAGGTTCTGGCCACGCAGGAGCATTTGCAGGCGCGTGTTAGGCAACGCGGCGCGCAGTTGGCGCAGACGCTCCCACGGGTCTTCTTTCAGGAAGCGTACGCAGGCGTCGAAGGTCGCGCCGCCCCAGACTTCCAGCGACCAGTAACCGACTTTGTCGAGTTTGTCGCAGATCGGCAGCATGTCTTCGGTGCGCATGCGGGTGGCGAGCAGCGATTGATGGGCGTCGCGCAGGATTGTGTCGGTAACGTGGATTTGTTTGCTCATTGTTCTATTCCTCACAGGCCTGCGTGGGCGGCGATGGCGGCGGCGATGGCCAGGGCCAGCTCTTCGGGTTTGCGCTTGATCGAGTAGTTGGTCAGTTCAGGGTGGCTTTCAACGAAGCTGGTGTTGAACTGGCCGCTACGGAATTCCGGGTTACGCAGGATTTCCTGGTAGTACGCGGCGGTGGTCTTGACCCCTTGCAGACGCATGTCGTCGAGGGCCCGCAGGCCACGGTCCATCGCCTCTTCCCAGGTCAGCGCCCAGACCACCAGTTTCAGGCACATCGAATCGTAGAACGGCGGAATGGTGTAGCCGGTATAGATCGCTGTGTCGGTGCGCACGCCGGGACCGCCGGGCGCGTAGTAACGGGTGATCTTGCCGAAACTCGGGAGGAAGTTGTTTTTCGGGTCTTCGGCGTTGATCCGGAACTGCAGCGCGAAACCACGGTGCAGGATGTCTTCCTGTTTCACCGAGAGCGGCAAACCGGATGCGATGCGGATCTGCTCGCGAACGATGTCGATGCCGGTGATTTCTTCAGTGATGGTGTGTTCCACCTGCACCCGGGTGTTCATCTCCATGAAGTACACCTCGCCCTCGGCGAGCAGGAACTCCACGGTACCGGCGTTCTCGTAACCCACGGCCTTGGCTGCACGAACCGACAGGTCGCCGATGTAGGCGCGCTGTTCCGGGGTCAGTTGCGGGCTCGGAGCGATCTCGATCAGCTTCTGGTTGCGACGCTGGATCGAGCAGTCACGCTCGAACAGGTGCACCACGTTGCCGAAGCTGTCGCCGAGGATCTGCGCTTCGATGTGTTTCGGGTTTACGATGCATTTTTCCAGGAACACTTCCGCCGAACCGAAAGCCTTGGTGGCTTCGGAAATCACTCGCGGAAAGGCTTGTTCGAGTTCTTCGCGACTGTTGCAACGACGAATACCGCGGCCGCCACCACCGGAGGTAGCCTTGAGCATCACCGGGTAACCGATGCGATCGCCTTCGGTCAGGGCCTCTTCGATGCCCGACACGTTGCCTTCGGTGCCCGGTGTGACCGGCACGCCGGCCTTGATCATGCTGCGGCGCGCTTCGGTCTTGTCGCCCATGCGGCGAATGACTTCCGCCGACGGGCCGATGAATTTGATTCCGCGTTCGGCGCAGATGTCCGCCAGCTCGGCATTTTCCGAAAGAAAGCCGTAGCCGGGGTGCAACGCATCGCAACCGGTTTCCACCGCCAGGTTCACCAGCTTGCGCGGGTTCAGGTAGCCGGCCAATGGCTCGGCACCGATGCTGTGGGCCTCGTCCGCACGCTTCACATGCAAAGCATGACGGTCGGCGTCGGAATAGATCGCGACCGAGCGAATGCCCATTTCGGCGCAGGCGCGCACGATTCGTACCGCAATCTCACCACGGTTGGCAATCAGGATCTTTTTTATCACTTGGAGGTTCCCTTGAGCCGGTGGCACCCACGACCCGATTAGACAGGTCGACGCGTGACCAAATGTTTCAATTCAGTCGCAGCTCCACACTAGCTGTCGCAAGGGATTAACAAAAATGAATAATAATTGGGTCAGACATAAGCAAAGACTTATAGTTGAGTCATCGACCTTCGCTCAGGATTTATAGAAAATGCGTAAGTCATTGATGCGTATGACATTGCGTCAATTGCAGATCTTCAATGAGGTGTGCGATTTAAGGTCCTACAGCCGCGCTGCCGACGAAATGTCTCTCACACAACCTGCCGTGAGCCTACAGATTCGTCAACTTGAAGAGCTGATCGGTCAGCCCTTGTTCGATTATGTCGGCAAAAAACTCTACATGACCGAGGCGGCCGAAGCGCTGCAGCGCGCCAGCCGGGACATTTTCGGCCGCCTGGAAAACCTCGATATGCAGCTGTCGGACATGCAAGGCTCATTGCAAGGTCAGCTGAAACTGGCGGTGGAGTCCAGCGCCAAGTATTTCGTGCCGCACCTGTTTGCCGCGTTCAAGCGCCAGCACCCGGAAGTGAACCTGCACCTGACGGTGGTCAACCGTGGCCAGGTCATCCGGCGCCTGTCGGATAACCGCGATGATCTGGTGATCATGTCGATGGTCCCCCAGGACATGGGGCTGGAATTCCTGCCGTTCCTCAACAACCCGATTGTAGCCGTGGCGCCACCGGATCATCCGCTGTGCCACATGGGTCCATTGCGCTTGCAGGATCTGGAACCCTACACGCTGCTGCTGCGCGAACCCGGTTCCGGCACGCGACTGGCCTGCGAGGAGTATTTCAAAGAGAAGCGCGTGCACTTCACCCAGACCCAGGAGGTCGCCTCGGCGGAAGCTCAGCGTGAATGCGTGCTGGCGGGTCTGGGCCTGGCGCTGCTGACGCGCCACGCCCTGAACCTTGAGTTGGCGACCGGTGGCCTGATCGAGCTGCCGGTCGAAGAGCTGCCGCTGCTGCGTAGCTGGTGCCTGGTGCAGGCCAAGGCCAAACGGCTATCGCCGGTGGCCCACGCATTCCTTGCGTTTATCCGCAGCGAACGAGCGCAAATCAGCGCACTGGTTGAGCGTTTCGACGGGAAGTTACCGGTGCTGCCTGCCAGTAGTTGAGTTCGAGGTCGTCGGGAAATTCGCCGATTTCGGCCAGAAGCTGGCGGCGCTCGCAGCGATCTTCGATGGCGCGGCGAAATTCCATGCGGCGCTGGTCTTCTTGCTGACGACGGGTTTTGACGGCGCTGTTGCGTTCTTCGTAGGGCTGGGCCATTTCGAGTCTCCCAAGGCGAGTACGGGAGTTTCAAGATAGGCGCGAGGGATGACGGTTTGGCGGCGGGAGGGTTACAGAACGATGAAACTCACTGGCTGACCGCGAACCTGTGGCGAGGGAGCTTGCTCCCGCTGGGTCGCAAAGCAGCCCTAAGATTTTGCGACTGCTGCGCAGCCGAGCGGGAGCAAGCTCCCTCGCCACAATTGCAGCCAGAATCAATCGTCCAGCGCTTTTACTGACTTTGGCGACAACCGCAAGCTGCGAAGGCTGCGCTTGACGCTTTTCAGGTGATTGACCAGGCTCGGCCCACGGGCCATGGCCACGCCCATCGCCAACACATCGATCACTACCAGGTGGGCGATGCGCGACGTCAGCGGCGTGTAGATTTCAGTGTCTTCGTGCACGTCGATCGCCAGGTTAACGGTCGACAGCTCGGCCAACGGTGTCTGGCTCGGGCACAGGGTGATCAGCGTGGCGCCGCTTTCGCGCACCAGGTTGGCGGTGATCAACAGGTCCTTTGAGCGACCGGACTGGGAAATGCAGATCGCCACGTCGGTCGGCTTCAAGGTCACCGCCGACATCGCCTGCATGTGTGGGTCGGAATACGCCGCCGCAGTCAGCAACAAACGGAAGAACTTGTGCTGGGCATCCGCCGCCACCGCACCCGACGCACCGAAGCCGTAGAACTCGACACGCTGGGCCTGGGACATCGCGGTCACGGCTTTCTGCAACGCTACCGGGTCAAGTTTCTCGCGAACTTCCATCAGGGTGTGCAGGGTGGTGTCGAAGATTTTCAGGCTGTAGTCGGCAACCGAATCGTCTTCATGGATCGCGAATTGCCCGAAGCTCGCGCCGGCCGCCAGGCTCTGCGCCAGCTTCAGTTTCAAATCCTGGAACCCGGAGCAACCGATGGCGCGGCAAAACCGCACGATGGTCGGCTCGCTGATGCCTACGCTGTGGGCCAGGTCGGCCATGGAACTGTGCATCACCGCCGCAGGATCAAGCAGCACGTGGTCGGCGACCTTGAGCTCCGACTTGCGTAACAGGTGGCGTGACTGGGCGATGTGTTGCAGCAGATTCAAGGGGCTGGACTCTTTGTCATTGGCAGGTGCCGGGGATGTAGCACGCTTGTAGTTATACTACATGAATCGGCTTTTTGCCTGCTCAATGCATAACTCAATGTCCCCATATCACGCGACATATGCTCCATGTAGCACCTACGAGGTTTTTTCGTCCGCGCGCAACAGCTCAGCCAGGTCAGTAGCCTCAACCGGACGACTGATCCAATAACCCTGCACTTCATCGCAACGCTCGACCTTCAGAAACTCCAGCTGCTCCGGCCGTTCGACGCCTTCGGCCACCACTTTCAACGACAGGCCGTGGGCCATGGCAATAATCGCCCGGGTGATCGCCGCATCCTCGCTGCTCTCTCCCAGACCACGGATAAATGCCTGATCGATCTTCACGTAATCCACAGGAATACGTTTGAGGTAGCTCAGAGACGAATACCCGGTACCAAAATCGTCGATCGCCAGCTTCACCCCCAGATCGCGCAATTGCTGGAAGGTCGCGATGATGTGCTCGACGCTGTCCAGCAACTGGCTTTCGGTAAGTTCCAGCTCCAGATAGTGCGGCGCCAGACCGGTTTCCTCCAGCACCTGGCGCACTAGGCTGACCAGTTTCCCCTGACGCAGCTGATGCACCGACAGATTGACCGACACCCGAATCGGCTCAAGCCCCTGACGTTGCCATTCGCAGGCTTGCCAGCAGGCCTGACGCAAGACGAACTCGCCGATAGCGTTGATCAGGCCGGTTTCCTCGGCCAGACCGATGAAATCCCCCGGCGGTACCTGGCCAAGGGTCGGGTGATTCCAGCGCACCAGCGCTTCGGCGGCATTCAACCGGCCGGTGGCGAGGCAGAGTTTCGGTTGATAAAACACCTTCAACTGCTTTTCTTCGATGGCTTTGCGCAATTGGTTCTCAAGCTGCAAACGCTCGAGCGTGCTGGCCTGCAGGCTGTCGGTGTAGAACTGGAAGTTGTTGCCGCCCAAGTGTTTGGCATGCTGCATGGCCATGTTCGACTGGCTGACCAGCGCGGAAATCTCCCGTGCGGTGTCCGGCAACAGGCTGATGCCCATGGACGCGCTCATCACCAGTTCATGCCCCTCGACAGTGATCGGCAAACGCAGCTTGGTCGACAATCGGGTCGCCACGCGCGCCAGGCTCGACAGGTTGCCGTAGGCGTCGAACAGCACCGCAAATTCATCGCCGGACAACCGGGCGATGGTGTCCGCTTCCGGCAACGCATTGACCAACCGCCGGGCCATTTTCTGTAACAGCTGATCGGCGATTTCGTGGCCGAGGCTGTCGTTGAGCAACTTGAAGCGATCCAGATTGATGTGCAGCAGCGCCAGGCTGCGCCGACCGCCCTGACGCACCCGCTGATGAGCCTCGCTCAGTCGTTCACGGAATAACGAACGGTTGGCCAGCCCCGTGAGCTCGTCGTAATGGGTGAGGTAGCGCATGCGCTCTTCGGATTCACGCCGAGCGGACAGATCAGCGAAGAAGCCAACGATATGACTGACATTTCCCCGCAAATCGCGTACGGCATTCAGTTGCAGCCACTGCGGATACAACTCGCCATTCTTGCGGGTCTCGACCAACTCGCCCTGCCAACTACCGTGCTGCTCCAGCGCCTGACGAATCGCCGCGTAATGCCGACGGGCGTCGCGGCTGCAGGGCAAATCGACCACGTTGCGCCCGAGCATGTCATCGATTTCATAGCCAGTTACCCGACTGAAAGCCTGATTGACCGCGATCAGTGCGTAATTCGGGTCGAAAATCACGATGCCTTCGCTGGCCGCCTCGAACACCGTCGCCGCCAGCTGGCGCTGTTCTTCCAGGTGCTTGCTGGCGCTGATATCGCGACGGGTGCCGACCATGCGGATCACCCGGCCGTTTTCACTACGCTCGACCGCTCGACCACGGTCCTCGATCCAGACCCAATGGCCATCGCCATGCCGAACGCGGTACTCGATCTGATAATCCTCGGTGCGGCCCTTCAAATGCTCGACCAGCGCCCGCTTCAGCGCTGGCAAGTCGTCGGGATGCAGCCTCGGCTTGAGGTGGCGGAGCATTGCCGTCACGTATTCCGGCTCCAGCCCGAACAACTCCTGGAGCTGAGTGTGATGAACTTCGTCGGTCTGCAGGTTCCAGTCCCACAAACCGAGTTCACTCGCTTTCAACGCCAGCGCCAGCCGCGCTTCGCTCTTGCTCAAGGCCTGGTTGGCCGCATCCAGCTCCAGACTGCGTTGGGCAACCCGGTTTTCAAGGTCGACCTGGGTTTCGCGCAATTCTTCTTCGGCGCGACGACGCTGGTCGATTTCCTTGGCCAGTTCGTGATTGAGTTGCTCGCTGCGACTTTGCGCCTGCTGCAAGTGCTCGATCAGCGCCTGATTTTGAAAACGCCGCAACAAACCCTGATCGATCAACCGATTGACCTGCCAGGCGACCACGCTCAACGAGCCCAGCAGAATCAGCCCGAACCAGCCCCAGCCCTGCTCCTGTTCATCGCCGCCCCAGAACAGATAGCCGATGGCGGGCAACAGACAGGGCAAGGTAAAGGATAGAAATGCTGGCAGGCTGACCGCATAAGCGACGCTGGCCGAGAGGGCTGCGGCGCCGATCAGACCGAATACCCAGGCTTGCTGGATAAAATTGTCAGCGGGCACCAGTGCAATGCCGGCACCGGCCAGCGTCAGGCCGGTCATCGCCGAACCGAGCAGAAACATGCGACGCCAGATCGGATGGGCCTGACGGTTGGGTATCGCCGAATCGAAGGCCGCGACCTGAATCACCCGCAATGCCACCAGCGACAATAACCAGACCAGCCAGACACTGACCACGAAGTAGCGTTGCGGGCTCCAGAGCAACCCGGCGCAGACCAGACCGTTGATCAACATGAAAAGCGTCGGCAAGAGCGAGCCCTGGTACAGCAGACGCGTGCGTTCGACCGCCATCTCCATGGCGTACTGTTTGCGGATAGCCCGAGGCTCCACGGAGGGGCCCGACAGGTCGGAGCTGAGGGTCATAGGCGATGTTCTTGTTCTTATAGTTGAGCATGCGAGCCCGAATTGTGGACGGAGCATACACAAGCAAATGCCCGGACCAAACTGCCTCAGGTCATAAAATAGACAAAAGTTTTAGTCGCCCGCATCCGGCGTAAAAGCCGCCAGGCGAGCCCCGTCCCTGCTTGCAGCCAGTGACCAACCGGTCATCGTCGATGCTTCTTTCATCGGCTAATGCAAAGCTCGGTTTGCCCGGTGTGACGGCGCACCCTAGAATGCCCCGATGCGCGATGATCTCTCCCTTCTGCTGAACTCCCTCAACGATGCCCAACGCCAGGCCGTAGCTGCCTCCGTGGGTCGTCAGTTGGTCCTGGCCGGTGCTGGCTCCGGTAAAACCCGAGTGCTGGTGCACCGTATCGCCTGGTTGATCCAGGTCGAAAACGCCTCGCCCCACTCCATTCTGTCGGTGACCTTCACCAACAAGGCCGCTGCCGAGATGCGTCATCGCATCGAGCAGCTGATGGGTATCAACCCGGCCGGCATGTGGGTCGGCACCTTCCACGGCCTGGCGCACCGCTTATTGCGGGCGCACTGGCAAGAGGCGGGCCTGAGCCAGACCTTCCAGATTCTCGACAGCGACGACCAGCAACGGCTGGTCAAGCGGGTGATCCGCGAGTTGGGCCTGGACGAGCAACGCTGGCCGGCCCGGCAGGCCCAGTGGTTCATCAACGGGCAGAAAGACGAAGGTCTGCGTCCACAACATATTCAAGCCAGCGGCGATCTGTTCCTGGCGACCATGCGCAGCATTTATGAAGCCTACGAGGCTGCGTGCCTGCGTGCCGGCGTCATCGACTTCTCCGAACTGCTGCTGCGCGCCCTCGATCTGTGGCGCGACCACCCGGGGCTGCTCGCCCATTATCAGAAGCGCTTCCGGCACATTCTGGTGGACGAGTTCCAGGACACCAACGCCGTGCAGTACGCCTGGCTGCGTCTGCTGGCCAAGGGTGGTGACAGCCTGATGGTGGTCGGCGACGACGATCAGTCGATCTATGGCTGGCGCGGCGCGAAAATCGAGAACATCTATCAGTATTCCGACGACTTCCCGGATGCCGAGATCATTCGTCTGGAGCAGAACTACCGCTCCACCGCCGGGATCCTCAAGGCCGCCAACGCCCTGATCGCCAACAATACCGGGCGCATGGGCAAAGAGCTGTGGACCGATGGTGGCGAAGGCGAAGCGATCAATCTGTACGCCGCGTTCAACGAACACGATGAAGCACGCTACGTGGTTGAAACCATTGAAAGCGCGCTGAAAACCGGCTTGGCTCGCAGTGATATCGCGATTCTGTACCGCTCTAACGCCCAATCGCGCGTTTTGGAAGAAGCCTTGCTGCGCGAGCGCATCCCGTACCGCATTTATGGCGGTCAGCGCTTCTTCGAACGGGCAGAAATCAAGAACGCCATGGCTTATCTGCGTTTGTTGGAAGGCCGTGGCAACGATGCGGCCCTGGAGCGGGTGATCAACGTTCCGGCCCGTGGCATCGGCGAAAAAACCGTCGAAGCGATTCGCGATCATGCGCGCCACAGCGACGTGTCGATGTGGGAAGCCATGCGTCAGCTGGTGGCCAACAAGGGCCTGACCGGGCGCGCTGCCGGCGCCCTTGGGGCGTTTATGGAGCTGATCGAGAACCTCGCCGCCAAGTGCATGGAAATGCCGCTGCACCTGATGACCCAAACCGTCATCGAGCAGTCGGGGCTGATCGCCTACCACCAGGCGGAAAAAGGCGAGAAAGGCCAGGCCCGGGTAGAAAACCTTGAGGAACTGGTCAGCGCCGCGCGCAACTTCGAAAACCCGGAAGAGGACGAAGAGCAATCGCCACTGGCGGCATTCCTCGGCCACGCCTCGCTGGAGGCCGGGGACACCCAGGCCGACGAGCACGAAGACAGCATTCAGTTGATGACCCTGCACAGCGCCAAGGGCCTGGAATTCCCTTACGTGTTCCTGGTGGGCATGGAAGAAGGCCTGTTTCCGCACAAAATGAGCCTGGAAGAACCCGGTCGCCTTGAAGAAGAGCGTCGTCTGGCCTATGTCGGTATCACCCGGGCGATGCAGAACCTGGTGCTGACTTATGCTGAAACCCGACGCTTGTACGGCAGCGAGACCTACAACAAGGTGTCGCGTTTCGTACGTGAAGTGCCGAAAGGCCTGATCCAGGAAGTGCGACTGTCCAACAGTGTCAGCCGTCCGTTCGGCGGCGGCCAGCAGCAGAGTTCCAGCAGCCTGTTCGGCGGCAGCGAAATCCCGGACACCGGGTTCAGCCTCGGTCAGACTGTGCGGCATTCGGTGTTCGGCGACGGTGTGATCCTGAATTTCGAAGGCGCCGGTGCTCAGGCGCGGGTGCAGGTGAACTTCAGCGAAGGCAGCAAGTGGCTGATGCTCGGTTACGCCAAGCTGGAAGCGATCTAAAACCTGCCAGTGATTTACTGTGGGGGCGAGCCTGCTCGCTCCCACAAGGTTCTGTGTTTCAGATTGATCTTATAAAAGGCGCAATAACATGGGCTCGGGTTTCTTTTCTTCCTGGACATTCTGGGCCCTGATGTCGGCGGCGTTTGCCGCCATGACCGCGATTTTCGCCAAAATCGGCATCGAAAACGTTAACTCGGACTTCGCCACGCTGCTGCGCACGGTGGTGGTTTTGGTCAGCCTGGCCTTGATTTTGTACGCCACGGGCCAATATCAGTCATTAGGATCGATCTCGGCCAGGAGCTACCTGTTCCTGCTGCTGTCGGGACTGGCCACCGGTGCCTCGTGGATCTGCTACTTCCGCGCGCTGAAACTGGGGCCGGCCTCGTTGGTCGCTCCGGTGGACAAGCTCAGCGTGGTGCTGGTGGCGGTGCTCGGCGTAATCCTGCTGGGTGAAAAACTCGACCTGCGCCAATGGAGCGGAATCGGCCTGATTACGGCCGGTGTCGTCATGCTGGCGCTGCGGCGCTAAGCATCCTTCCTACAGAAGCTGTCCACTCGTCCTACAGACTAACGCTAACAGGCCTTATTGCGCTGACTGAAGCTGAACACAACCTGTCAGGCAAAAGCCCGAAACACTCTGCCGCTAGCCAGTAACACTTCAGCTGTGCAACATGGCGCGCGTGCCATCCACAAATGGGAATTCCCTTTATGAAACGTTTTCTTAGCATCGCCATGGCGTTGTGCATCGGCCTGACGATGAGCCTGGACGCCAACGCCAAGCGCTTTGGTGGCGGCAAGAGTGTCGGCGCTGCGCCGACTCACCAGACCAGCCAAATGGCTCCTTCTTCTCCTGGCGTGGGCGGTGCAGCCGCCACTGCCGGCGCGGCCGGCGCGGCCGGTGCCGCTGGCGCTGCCGCCAAGGCCGGCGGTGCTTCGCGTTGGCTCGGCCCTCTGGCCGGTATCGCGGCCGGTGGCCTGCTGGCTTCCATGTTCATGGGCGGCGGCTTCCAGGGCATGCAGTTCTTCGACATCCTGATCATGGCGGTCATCGCCTTCCTGGTCTTCCGCTTCATTGCCGCTCGTCGTCGCAAACAGCAGGAGCATATGGCTCCGGCCGGCGCGCCGATGCAACGTGAAGTGTTCGAGCAGAAGCCAGCCATGGGTTCGATCTTCGGCGGTTCGGCTGCACCTGTTGCCCGTCCGGTGATCAATGCTCCGGCCTGGTTCAACGAACAGCGCTTCGTTGAAGCCGCGCGCAACCATTTCCAGTCCCTGCAACAGCACTGGGACGCCAACGAAATGGACAAGATCGCCGAGTTCGTGACCCCGCAACTGCTGGAGTTCCTCAAGCGCGAACGTGCCGACCTGGGCGACGGCTTCCAGTCGACCTACATCGACAACCTCCAGGTACAACTGGACGGCGTTGATGACCGTGCGGACAAGACCATCGCCACCCTGACCTTCAGCGGCGTGTCGAAGACCTCGCGTTTCGACCAGGGCGAAGTGTTCAGCGAAAGCTGGAACATGGAACGTCCACAGGGCGAAAACCAGCCTTGGCTGGTCGCAGGTATCCGCCAGAACAGCTGATAACTCCGCGTTTCGCATGCTGTAATGAAAACCCCGGCTCTGCCGGGGTTTTCTATTTCACGGTTGCATCTATAGCGAGCTACTGTATAAACCGCCCAAACTAAACCGCGCCATCAAGCAAGAGGATCCCGGACGTGGAAGAAATCATCGAACAACTGCGTGAAGCCAACGAACCGGTACCGGTCCCCTTGGAGTTGCCCGACGAAGATCTGCTGGTAGAAATCGAAGAACAACTGTTCATCGACATTCCCTTCGTATTCAGAGAATTCCTGCTGACCGTCAGCGATGTAGTCTACGGCAGCCTGGAGCCGGTGACCGTCACCGACCCGCAATCCCACACCTACCTGCCGGACGTTGCCGCCAACGCCTGGGACGCTGGTGTTGATCGCAGCCTGATCCCGATCTGCCAGGACGGTGACAACTACTACTGCGTCGAAGAAGACGGCACCGTGGTGTTGTGGCTGGCCGAAGAAGAGTTACTCGCCGAAGAAACCTGGGAATCGGTCTGGCACTGGGCACGGGACGTCTGGCTGGAAAGCTGATGTACCCCTGCACGATTTTTTGTAGCAGCTGGCGCAGCCTGCGTTCGGCTGCGAAGCAGTCGTAAACCCTGACACTCGGTTAACCTGAATCACCTCGTAGCCTGATTGGCGACTGCTGCGCAGTCGAACGCAGCCTTCGGCAGCTGCTACAGGGACTCGTCACGCTCAATGCTCGGACGAATCCTTGTGGTTATCCAGGGTTTCCAGCAAGGCCACCTGCATCCGCGTATGCACGCGGATGAACCAGCGCCAGAGCAGCGCCGCTATCCCAGCCGCGACCACGACAATCAGCACCAGCAACTTGTTGGTCGGCAGAATACTGGCCGACAAGGCCGCCAGCAGCAGGAAAATCACCAGCAGCGAGAGGATCGGGATCACTTCGGCGATCACCCGACGCACTCGCTGCGTGTGGCGGCCGGCCATCTCCGACTTCACCCCCATTTCTGCCAGCAGCATCGACAGCGCCTTGAGCTTGCGATAGGCGGCGATCAGGAACGGCAGCGACAACAGCAACGCCCCACCCCAGATCAACGCTTTCTGCCAGCTCGGGTCGCTGATCCAGTCTTGCAGGTAAACGGACATGCGCTCGGCGAAGAAGGCGCCCGATAAAAAGATCGCAACCACCAGCGCCAGATTGACCCCCACCTGCAACAGAATCCGCCGAATCATCGACGCCAACAGCGCGCCCTCGCCCTGAGGCTGGATGCTGCGCAGCCATTCGCCATACATCCCCAGCACACGAGCCAGGCGCTGCGGCATCACGGCAGCAAGCTTGATCGACAGCGGATCGGCCGCGCGGATCAGATAGGGCGTCAACAGCGTGGTGATCACCGAGACGGCCACAGCCACCGGATAGAGAAAGCTGCTGGTGACCTGCAGCGTCATGCCCAGCGCGGCGATGATGAAAGAGAATTCGCCAATCTGTGAAAGCCCCATCCCCACGCGCAGTGAGGTGCGTCCGTCATTGCCGGCGATAAACGCGCCAAGGCCGCAGGACAGCATCTTGCCCAGCACTACCGCCACAGTGATCACCGCAATCGGCCAGGCGTATTGCAGCAGGATCATCGGGTCGAGCATCAGGCCGATGGCGACGAAGAAGATGGCACTGAACAGGTCGCGAACCGGCTCGATCAACTGCTCGATCTTCAGCAGTTGGCGTGATTCGGCCATGATCGCACCGATCAGGAACGCGCCGAGAACCATGCTGTATTCAAGCTTGACCACCAGCAGGCAGAAGCCGAAACACAGGCCCAGCACGGTAATCAGCAACATCTCATTGCTTTCGAATTTCGCCACATAGGCCAGTAGTCGCGGCACCAGCAGAATACCGATGACCAGTGCGACAATCATGAACAGGGAAAGCTTGCCGACGGTGGAAAAGACTTCGCCGGAACTGACCGTGCCGCTGACGGCGATGCTCGACAGCATGGCGATGATGCCGATACCGAGGATGTCCTCGACGATCAGTACGCCGAAGATCAACTGCGCAAAACGCTCGTTCTTCATCTTCAGGTCGTTGAGCGCCTTGACGATGATGGTGGTCGAGGAAATCGCCAGGATCGCGCCGAGGAACAGCGAATCCATGGTATTCCAGTCGAACCAGCGGCCGATTTCGTAGCCGATCCAGATCATCAGGACGATTTCCAGGAAAGCCGCGATAAACGCCGTGGCGCCGACCTTGAACAGCTTGCGCAGGCTGAACTCCAGCCCCAGGCAGAACATCAGGAAAATCACCCCGAGCTCGGCGAGGGTCTTGATGGTTTCTTCGTCGTGGATCAGGCCGAAGGGCGGCGTGTGCGGGCCGATAATGAAACCGGCGACGATGTAGCCGAGCACCACCGGTTGTTTAAGACGATGAAAGAGCACGGTCACCACACCCGCGATCAACATGATCACTGCCAGATCCTGAATGAAACTGATGGCATGCATGGTGTGTGGCTCCTTCGGGGGTGGGCTTTTGAAGGGTAACACCACGACTTCCGGCGCAAAGACGGTGCAATATATGGAAACAGATCGCTTCGGGCGTGACGGCGCCTCCCCGCCCGGCGTCCCGATAACTGTTGGTTTGAAAAACACCGACAAGCACCCACAGAGGTGCCCCCCAAACCCTGCCTTGAACCCGTGAGTACGTTATGGAACCCGGAAACGCCCAGCTGTCGATGACGGTATTGATGACCCCCGACATGGCCAACTTCTCTGGCAATGTCCACGGCGGTACCCTGCTCAAATACCTCGATGAAGTGGCCTACGCTTGCGCCAGCCGGTATGCCGGCCGTTACGTAGTGACCTTGTCGGTGGATCAGGTGATCTTCCGCGAGCCGATTCATGTCGGTGAGCTGGTGACCTTTCTGGCCTCGGTCAACTACACCGGTAATACCTCGATGGAAGTGGGCATCAAGGTCGTGACCGAGAACATTCGCGAGCGCTCGGTGCGCCACACCAACAGCTGCTTCTTCACCATGGTCGCGGTGGATGACCAGCGTAAACCGGCCTCCGTCCCGCCACTGCAACCGCAGAACAGCGAAGACAAGCGTCGGTACATGCAGGCCCAGCAGCGTCGGCAGATTCGTCAGGAACTGGAAAAGCGCTATCAGGAAATCAAGGGCGACGCTTAAAGCAAAAGATCGCAGCCTGCGGCAGCGCCCACAGACACGCGGGAGCTGCCGAAGGCTGCGATCTTTTCTACCGCCACACCGTTACAAACTGATCGCTACCGCCTCGAACCGCACCCGGGGATGGGCGATCCGGTCCTGCGCCCGCACCAGTTCCAGCTCATAGCTGGCACACGCCTGGGTTTCCAGCAGCACTTCATGCACCGCCGCCGCGGTGAATTCGAAGGCGCTCAGCAGACTGTCACCCAGCAGCACACGCGCCAGGAACAGCCCGGAAGTCAGATCGCCAACGCCCACCGGCTGACGCGGGAACGCCAGCAACGGCCGACGCAAGTGCCAGCTGCCTTCAGCGGTCACCAGCAACATCTCGAAGCCATCCGTCAGTTTGCCGGGATAGTCCAGATGCTTGACCAACACCGCCTTCGGACCGCGCGCCAGCAGCGCCCGCGCCATGGCCAGGCAATCGAACAGTGACTGCGCCTTGCGCCCCGAGAAGCTGTTCAGCTCCAGCTGATTCGGGCACATGAAGTCGGCTAACGCCGCCGCCTCTTCCAGCAGGAAATCGCTGACTTCGGCTGGAACACTGCAGCCCTTCTCCGGATGGCCCATCACCGGATCGCAGAGGTACAAGGCTTTGGGATTGATCGATTTGATTCGCTCCACTCCCGCCAGAATCGCCCGCCCCTGAGCCGCGCTGCCGAGGTAGCCGGACAACACGGCGTCGCAGTTGCCCAGTTCGCCAATCGCCGCGATGCCCTCCACCAACTCCGGAATCTGATGCGGGGCCAGCACTTCCCCGGCCCACTGGCCATATTGCGTGTGGTTGGAGAACTGCACGGTATTGAGCGGCCAGACGTTCACCCCGACCCGCTGCATCGGGAAAACCGCGGCGCTGTTGCCAGCGTGGCCGAACACCACATGGGACTGGATGGCGAGCAGATGGGGCGTACGTTTCATGCGGTGAGTTTTCCATAAACCGATTGAAATTCGAGCCGCGCAGTATGCGACTAAACGCAGCCTGTACGACAGACCAGAGACGCAGTTAAGCTGACACTATCTTGTTGGAGCACCCTGTTGATGCTGACCCTAGGAAATATCTTCGTGCTGATGCTGCTCGCCACCGGTGGCGCATGGCTGTGGCACAACCACGGCTTGCGCGAACGCGCACTGGAGCGGGTTCAGCAGCATTGCGCCAAGCTGCGGATCGAGCTGCTGGACGGCAACGTAGCCTTGAAAAAGATCGCTTTCATTAAAGACGCCAACGGCCGTCGGCGCCTGGCCCGTGTGTATAACTTCGAATTTACCGTGACCGGCGAAACCCGCCACAACGGCACCATCACTCAGTTCGGCGCCCATAGCGCACACATCGAGCTCGCGCCCTATCCAATGCCATTCGACGACACACCGCCGGTGGTCGAAGTCGCAAAACCCAGCGCCGAGGTGATTGAATTGAGCCAGTGGCGGCAAGAACACACCAAGTGGCGTCCCTGAAGATCAAAAGATCGAAGCCTGCGATCTTTTGATCTTCACCCCGACCGGCAATCGGCCAGATCTCTTTGCAGCGACTCAACATCCTGCTCCTCACTGAAAATCAGCTCGATGCGCGAATCCCGTCGCCATTCGCTGGGTTGCCAATCCAGTAACGAGTTATCCAGCGCGTTGGCCGACACCCAACCCTCTACGCTGTGGATAACCAGCTTCGCCCGCAACCATTCAAGGCTCTCAAGCCACTTTCCGACAAGCACGGCATCGAATGTCTGACTCGGATGCCAGCGCCAGCCGACGCTCCAGCCACCCTCTTGCGCCTGACTCAAGCAAATTGGCTGCGCAGGGTCAGTCCAGATGGCCGGCATCTGTGCCAGCCCCTTGGGCACGATGAAGTTATCCACACCCGCGACAGCCTGAGCCTTGAGGCCCGGTAACTCGCTCAGTGGCAAGACAGCCTGTTGCGTCCAGTACAAAGGACGCGGCGGCAACTGTGTAGCGATTCGCTGGCGATCACTATCGTCGAGGCTTTCTGCCTTGTTCAGCAACAGCAACCCGGCACTGTCCAACGCTTGCAGTTGCGCCGCTGGCAGCGGTTTTCCAGCCGCGAGCGCCTGGGCGTCCAGCACCAGCACGCAAGGCTGCACCGCCAGGACGCCTTGCCACGGCGCCTCGCTCAATTGCCTGAGCAACTGCGCCGGATGCCCCAGCCCGGAGGGCTCGATGAACAGTCGATCCGGTCGTGCCTTGCGCAGCAACCGTCCGAGGCCGACCTGAAACGGCGCACCATTGACGCAACACAAACACCCCCCGGCCACTTCCCCCAGTGCGATACCATCGACGTCCTGGGTCAGCAGCGCAGCATCCAGGCCGATCTGGCCGAACTCGTTGATCAGCACCGCCCAGCGCTCACCGGCCGGCCGCTGCGCCAGCAGGTGCTTGATCAGGCTGGTCTTGCCGGCACCCAGCGGGCCGGCGATGACGTGGGTGGGAATGTTCTGCAACATGGTCGAAGTTTTCTGAGGAGGTATAGGATGCGGTTGATGGGATGGTCGTTGCTTCTGGCGCTCACGTCGGGTGAAGCGCTGGCCCAGGCCTGCGTGGTACATAGTACGGCTGAGCGGCTGGACGTGAAGGTCTGCCAGCAGAACCGCAACATCCCGGAAAAACTGTTCGCCGACGGCTTCTGCCAGCCGAATCTGGCCGGGCAGAAAGTCGAGGTGCAGTACGTCGACCAATGCCCCGCCGGCGCGTTCGGGGTATGCAGCAACGCTCAAGTCGCCAATATGCCTTACCGGCAGGATATTCACTATTACGGCGTGGCCACCGATGCGGCGTATCTGAAGCCGTTTTGCGAAGCCCAGAACCAGGGAACCTGGCTCAAACCTTGAGCTGTCAGCCCAGCCAGTCGAGGGTCAGGATCAAACGACGCTCGCCCGGTGCCGGCTGCGGCGAACGGTGTATCAAGCCGAAACCTTCGTTGCCGTGCCACTTCTCTCCCTTGAGCAGCGCCACTTCGCCGCTGGAGATACGCTGGATCAGCGAATCATCCTGGGGTTCGGCGTCAGGCTCGCCTAATCGGCGGCGATCCATCGCCCCTTCTTTCAGCCATTGGCTGCCGCCCCCTGCGTAGGTAGTGATCAACCGCACCGGCACATGATCGACGTGGAAACGCGGGCACATGGCGTTGTCCAGAACCCGCAGGCGCAAACCAATACGTTGGGCGCCCAAAAGGCAGGCGAACGCGCTGACCAACCAGGAAACGTCGGCGATAAAGCCTTCGTAACCTTCAAGGTCGCTGAAGCCTGAGGCTAAACCGTGGAGATTGGGTTCGGCGTCATCACTGGCCATTTCAAGAGAAAGCGACTCGGCCAGCGGCTGGTTCAGGGACAACAGCAAGCGACCGAAATCGGCAATGTGCGCCGGCAGTTGGCGCTGCCAAAGGGCGAGGTTCACACCGTCGTCCAGAATCCCGGTCAGCACCTTTGGCGTTTCACCTTGAACCTGAGCAATGACCGGTCGCAACTTCAGACTGGGCGCCAGCATCAGGCAGCCGCCTCTTCGTGCCAGGGACCGAACGGATCGGGCAACAGCCGCCACCCCTCGACACCCAAGACCATTTCATCATCCGTCAGCAGGCAGTTATCAAGTTCGGCGGTGAGTTGTGCAAAGTCGATGTTCTGGCCGATAAACACCAGTTCCTGCCGGCAATCTCCGGTGGCGGCCGTCCAGTTCTCCATGATCCCGGCGGTGCTTTCTTCGTCTTGCGGCCATTGGTTTTTCGGCACGAAACGCCACCAGCGCCCGGCAAACCCGTAACGCATCAAGCCGCCGGCCTGGGACCAGCTGCCGGCATCCATGTGTTTGCTGGCCAGCCAGAAAAAGCCCTTGGAACGCAGCAGTTTGCCGTTCACCCACGGGCGATCGATGAAGCTGAAAAAACGCTGCGGATGAAACGGTCGCCGCGCCCGATAAGCCGTGGAGGCAATACCGTACTCCTCGGTTTCCGGCACGTGTTCACCGCGCAATTCCTGTAACCATCCTGGTGCCTGAGCGGCCTTCTCGAAGTCGAAACGCCCAGTGTTGAGGATCTTCTTGAGTGGCACCTCGCCCATGACCATCGGAATGATCTCGGCCTGGGCATTGAGCCGTTCGAGGATCGCGATCAGCTCCTGGCGTTCGCGGCTGCTGATCAAATCGATCTTGCTGATCAGGATCACGTCGGCGAATTCGATCTGCTCGATCAACAGGTCAGTGATCGAGCGCTCGTCCTCCTCGCCCAGGGTTTCACCACGGGAAGCGAGGCTTTCGGCGGCTTGGTAGTCGAGCAGGAAGTTCATGCCGTCGACCACGGTGACCATGGTGTCGAGCCGCGCAATGTCGGCCAGGCTCTGCCCTTCTTCATCGCGAAAGGTGAAGGTTTCCGCCACGGGCAGCGGCTCGGAAATGCCGGTGGACTCGATCAGCAGATAATCGAAACGACCGTCCCTGGCGAGTTTGCTGACTTCTTCGAGCAGGTCTTCGCGCAACGTACAGCAAATGCAGCCGTTGCTCATTTCCACGAGTTTTTCTTCGGCACGGTTCAGGCTGACATCGCGTTGAACTTCACCGCCATCAATATTGATCTCGCTCATGTCGTTGACGATCACCGCGACCCGCAGATTATCGCGATTACGTAGTACGTAATTAAGCAGTGTACTTTTTCCGGCACCGAGAAAGCCCGACAGGACGGTCACGGGAAGACGATTGGGCATCAGGTATTCCTCACAGGGATGCCCGGTCGCAATGTCGGGCTTAATTTATGTTATAGTATAACAATACAAACAAACCACTCTCCTCTTGCTCACCGCGACAAAGAGCACGATGCTTTAACCTGTCCGCTCCTTGAGAAATGCCATGGGAAACGCTCTGAGATTCTCGTTGTTGAGCCTTTCGCTGCTGATCGCAGTCAATGCCTGGGGACAAATCCCCAGCCTGGCCAAATGCACCCGCAGCGCCAATCTGCTGGCCTGCGTGGATGCCGACGGCAATGCCTACAGCGTTAACACCGTCGGCAACATGATCTACTTGCGCGGCTTTGAAGTCGCCGGTAAACGCTATTGGGCGCAGACCAATAGCCGCTACGGGCAACTGACGTTCTTTACCGGCCTCGCATCCGATGGCGAAGCCTGGGTCGGCTACAACCGCCGGGTTGGCTGGACAACCATCAATCGGTTCTCCAGCTCCGGGGGCAGCAGCGCGAAGTTCACCTGCAGCCGGATGACCGGTTGCTAGGCCTGTGCCTTCTTCTGCTCCTGCTGCCAGGCGATGTAGCTGTTCATTGGGGGATTCTTCTGAAAGTAACGCTGCAAGCCGTCGAACAAGCCATCAGCCACCGCCTGCTGATGCCGCGCTGTCACCAGTCGCTGGCTGTCACGGGCGTTCGAGATGAAGCCGGTTTCCACCAGAATCGACGGCACATCCGGCGACTTCAACACCGCAAATCCCGCCTGCTCCACACGCTTCTGATGCAGCGTGGTAATGCCCGCCAGGCTGCCGAGCACCGTGTTGCCCAACTGCAAACTGGCGGCGATGGTGGCGTTCATCGACATGTCGAGAATCACCCCGGCGAGCATCGGATCCTTGTCCTTGAGATTGAGCAGGCTGGTGGCGCCCAACAGGTCCGCGCCGTTCTCACGTTGCGCCATGAAGCGCGCCGTGGCCGAGGTCGCGCCGCCTTCGGACAGGCAGTACACCGACGCACCTGAAGCCGTGAGACGCGGCGCTGCGTCCGCATGGACCGAAATGAACATGTCGGCCTTGTGCTTGCGGGCGATCTCCACGCGCTTGCGCAGTGGGACGAAGAAGTCATCGTTACGCACCAGTTTCACGTCGAAGCCCTTTTCACGCTTCAGCCTCTTGGCCAACAGCTGGGCGATCGATAGCACCACGTCTTTCTCCCGCTCACCTTTGGCGCCGACCGCGCCCGGGTCTTTGCCGCCGTGACCAGGGTCGACCACCACGATGACGTCGCGCTTGGGATGAGCCTTGTCGATGATGGGCTCACGTTTTTCCGACGGCGCCGCCGCGATCTGTAGCGGAGCAATGGCCTTCAGATCGAGCACCAATCGGTGCCCCTGCCCATCCTGTGGTGGCAACAGGAAGCTGTTGAGCTGCACCGGACCGCTGAGGTCGAGGACGATCCGCGTATCGCCCTGACCGAAATGCCCGGAACGGATCGCGCGAATCACCGAGTTGTCGAGCGCCAGCTGACTGAAGTCGCCACTGAAGTTGGCGCCACTCAGATCGATGATCAGCCGCTCCGGAGCACTCAGGGAAAAAGTTTTGTACTGCACCGGCCCGCTCAGATCGAACACCAGTCGCAGCTTGTCGTCCGAACGCCACAGTCGTGCATTGCGAATTTGCGTGGCCGACACACCAAAAGGTAACGCAAAGGCCGCGCTGGCCAGAATCAGGTTGAGCAAGTGACGTCTGTGCATGATGAAAGCTCGTTCACGAAAAAGGCATCGTCGATTTGATTGTTATAATATAACATGCCAAATCAACTCCCACGATGGACCTGCTCATGAATGCGCTGACTCTGCCGGATATCGCCGCGCAGGCCTCACGCCAAACCCTGCCACTCGATTGGGTGGGCATGTGCGGCATTGCTCTTCCTGTTTTATTCGATGGCCAGCGACTGAGTGCAAAAGCCGACGCTGGCGTTAGCCTCGACGATGGAGAGGCGCGTGGCATCCATATGTCGCGGCTGTACCTGGCGCTGGAAATGCTTGAGCAGGAAAACCTTTCACCCGCGTTGTTGCGGCGAGTCTTGCTGAGTTTTCTCGAGACTCATGAAGGACTTTCCCACAACGCTTACCTAAAAATTCACACCGAACTTCTGCTCAAAAGACCCGCGCTCGTCAGTCCGTTGGCCGGCTGGAAAACCTATCCGGTGAGCATCGAAGCGAGTCTGAAAAACGCGATGTTCCACGTGGAACTAAAAATCGACGTTCCATATTCCTCAACCTGTCCATGCTCAGCAGCGCTCTCGAGGCAGTTGATTCAGCAGCAATTCGTTGATGACTTCGCCAATCAACCATTGCAACACGAAGACGTTCTGGCTTGGCTCGGTTCCACGAAAGGCATCGTCGCGACGCCGCATAGCCAACGCAGTAATGCGCAATTGCAGCTGCGTCTGGATGACTATCTGGATGACCTGCCGTTGATCGCCGCGATCAACGACGCGGAAGCCGCTCTCGGCACTGCTGTGCAAACCGCCGTGAAACGCGCCGACGAACAAGCTTTCGCCCTCGCCAACGGTCAGAACCTGATGTTCTGCGAAGATGCCGCGCGACGCTTGAACCTGGCATTGAAACGCTCCCCGGGCATCAACGCCTTTCACGTGCGAGTCGTCCACGCCGAAAGCCTTCACGCCCACGATGCCGTCGCCGAAAGCCGCTGGAACTGGGAGGCCGCATGATCCGATGCCAAGCCTTGCGCTGGGGCGCACCCGGTCAGCCGCTCACTCCAGCAGTTGATTTCGAACTGCCCAAGGGGAGTCTGACCGCCGTCATCGGCGCCAACGGGTCGGGCAAAAGCAGCCTGCTGAAAGTCATCGCCGGCCTGCAAAAGCCACTGGCCGGCAACGTCGTCATTGATGTTCCACGCAAGGGCGGCCTTTCGTTCCTGCCTCAGCAACAACACTTGGACCGGCAGTTCCCCATCAGCCTGCAAGAGTTGGTGGCCGCAGGTTTCTGGGGCAGCAAGCAAACTCCGGAAATTCGCAGCCAGCGACTCAAGGCTGCGTTGGAAGACTGGTGCCTGACCGGTCTGGAGCATCGCCCGTTGATGGCCCTCTCCGGAGGCGAATTGCAACGTGCCCTACTCGCCCGACTGAGCCTTGCCGAAGCGCCCTTGCTGCTGCTCGACGAACCCCACGCCGCGCTCGACGAACTCGGCCAGGCGCTGCTCTGGAAACACCTCCACGCCTGGCATGCAGACGGTCGAACCCTGGTCGTGGTGTGTCATGACCTGGCCGCCGTGCGCCAACAGATTCCACAAGCGCTACTGATCAAAAGCAGCGGCTGCGTCCTCGGCCCCAGTACCGAGCTGATTCGCCAACAACCTCAGACGCAGGTGGCTTGATGATCGCCGCTGCTCACCTTTGGCAACCGTTTCACGAATTCGTATTCATGCGTCGGGCACTGCTGGGAGGCCTTGTTCTGGCCTGTAGTACGGCGCCGCTTGGGGTGTTTCTGATTCTGCGGCGAATGAGTCTGATCGGCGATGCAGTGGCTCACGGCATCTTGCCCGGCGCCGCATTGGGCTTCTGGTACGCAGGCTTGAGCCTGCCCGCGCTGACCATTGGCGGCCTCGGTGCCGGCCTGAGCATGGCCGGACTGGCCGCCTGGATTACCCGCCGCACCGGCTTGCGGGAGGACGCGAGCCTGGCCGCGATTTACCCGATATCGCTGGCCAGCGGCGTGCTGATCCTCGGTATCGCCGGCAAGCGGCTGGACCTGTTGCACCTGTTATTCGGTTCGGCGCTGGCGGTCGATGGCCCGACCTTGACCGGCATGCTCTGGGTCTCGGGCTTCAGCCTGCTCGCCATGGCCCTGATCTACAAACCACTGTTGCTGGACACCCTCGACCCGCTCTTTCTGCAAACCGTCAGCCGTCTCGGGCCGCTGGCTCACGGGGTATTTCTGACGTTGGTGGTGCTGAACCTGGTGATCGGTTTCCAGGCTATCGGCGCGCTGATGGTGGTCGGTTTGATGATGCTGCCGGCCGCCGCTTCTCGCTTCTGGAGTCGTCGTTTGCCGGTGCTGATCATCATCGCCGCGTTGCTCGGCAGCCTCTCGGTCTGGCTCGGATTGTTGCTGTCGTTCTACTACTCGCTGCCCAGCGGCCCGGCAATCGTGCTGGTGGCTGGCGGTTGGTATCTGCTGTCCGTGGTGTTCGGTCCGGTACACGGTTTGCTGCGCCGCCCGCCTTTGCTCACATCCCAATGAGGTGTAATCCGATGCGCGCTTTACTCGTGCTGTTCAGTCTGATGCTGTCGATGTCGCTGTCTGCCGCGGAAAAACTCCAGGTGGTCACCAGCTTCAGCATCCTCGCCGACATGACCCATCAGGTTGGCGGCGACCATATTCAGATCACCAACATGGTCGGTCCGGACGCCGATGCCCACACCTATGAACCGACGCCGGACGATGCAAAGGCATTGCTCAACACCAGACTGATCATCAAGAACGGGCTGGGTTTCGAGCCATGGCTGGACCGCCTGGTGACCAGCACCGAGACCAAAGCCCCGGTCATCAGCGCCAGCCACGGTGTCATCCCACGCTCTCTGGACGAAGACGGCGAAACCATCCCGGACCCGCACGCCTGGCACAACCTGGCGAACACCGAGTTGTACATCAGCAACATCACCAAAGCGCTGATCGCCGCCGACCCTGCAAACAAAGCCGACTACGAACACAACAGCCAGGCCTATCTGAAAAAGATCTACGCCTTGCTCGCCGAGGCTAAAGCCAAGCTCGGTTCGCTGCCGCCGGGTAATCGCAAAATCGTCACCTCCCATGATGCCTTCGGCTATCTCGGTCAGGCTTACGGCATCAACTTCATGGCGCCGCAAGGTCTGTCCACCGAACGCGAACCTTCGGCCGCCGAAGTCGCTGCGCTGATCACACAGATCCGTCAGGCCAAGGTCAAAGCGGTGTTCATGGAAAATATCAAGGACACACGCCTGCTCAAGCAAATCGCTGATGAAAGCGGCGCGCATATCGGTGGCACGTTGTACTCCGATGCCCTCGCTGCAACTGGCCCGGCCAGCACTTTCACCGGGCTGTTCGAATACAACCTCAACACCTTGTACGAGGCATTGAGCAAGCCATGATCCGCAAGAATCCTTCAGGTGATCTGCCGTTGATTGCGGAGTCGGCGTACGTGGACAAAACCGCAATCATCTGCGGCAAAGTGGTGATCGGCGAGAACGTCTTCGTCGGCCCCTACGCGGTGATTCGCGCCGATGAAGTGGACGACTCGGGCGAGATGGAAGCCATCACCATCGGCGCCAATTCGAACATCCAGGACGGCGTGGTGATCCACTCCAAGTCCGGCGCGGCGGTGACCATCGGCGAGTTCAGCTCAATCGCCCACCGCTCCATCGTCCATGGCCCCTGCAGCGTCGGTAATCACGTGTTCATCGGTTTCAACAGCGTGCTGTTCAACTGCGCGGTGGGCGACGGTTGCGTGGTGCGGCACAACTCGGTAGTCGATGGTCGTGACTTGCCTGACGCCTTCTACGTGCCCTCCACCACACGCATCGGCCCCAACACCGACCTGTCGCAGTTCCCACCCGTCAGCGTCAGCGCCTCGGAGTTTTCCGAAGACGTAGCGCGCACCAACGTCGATTTGGTGCGCGGCTACAAAGCCCTGCAGAACGAGTTCTGACCATGAGCAGCGTGCTGATTCGCAACGCCCGACAGGTGAACGAAGGTCGGGAATTCGACGGTGATCTGCTGGTAAGCCACGGTCGCATCGTCAAGATCGCCAGCAGCATCGAAGGTGAAAAAGCCGCCGTGGAAATCGACGCAAACGGCCAATGGCTGCTGCCAGGCATGATCGATGACCAGGTGCATTTCCGTGATCCAGGAGCACCGGACAAGGGCAGCTTCCATACTGAATCTCGAGCTGCGGTGGCCGGCGGCATCACCAGCTTCATGGACATGCCCAACACCTCGCCGGCCACCCTGACCCTCGCCGCGCTGGCAGACAAGAAACGTCGAGCGGCAACTCACTCAGTGGCCAATTACGGTTTTCATTTCGGCGTGAGCAACGACAATCTCGATACCGTCGCCGCGCTCAATCCTTGCGAAGTGGCCGGGGTCAAAGTGTTCATGGGCGCCTCCACGGGCAATATGCTGGTGGACGATCCGCGAATTCTTGAGCGGTTATTCGCCGAGGTGCCGACCCTTTTATTGGCCCACTGCGAACACACGCCCAGCATTGAAGCCAACGCGGCGAACCTGCGAGAGCTGTTCGGCGAGCACCTTCCGCCCGCCGCTCACCCGCTTATCCGCAATGCCGAGGCGTGCTTTCGATCCTCCTCAATGGCCGTCGATCTAGCCAGACGTCACGGCACCCGGCTGCACGTTTTGCACCTGACCACCGCCCGTGAACTGGCACTGTTCGAAGACAAGCCGCTGGCACAGAAACGCATCACCGCCGAGGTTTGTCTGCACCACTTGTTGTTCGACGACCGCGACTACCCGAGCCTCGGCAACCTGATCAAATGCAACCCGGCAATCAAGACCCAGGCCGACCGCGACGCCTTGCGCAACGCACTGTCGGGTAATCGACTGGACGTGATCGGCAGCGATCATGCGCCTCACACCTGGGCCGAAAAACAGCGCCCCTACAACCAGGCGCCGTCCGGTTTGCCGTTGGTGCAACACGCCCTGCCCGCACTGTTGGAACTGGTGGCTGATGAGATCCTGCCGATCACCACCCTTGTGGCCAAAACCAGTCACCGGGTCGCCGATCTGTTTACCATCCCCGACCGCGGCTACCTGCGCGAAGGGTATTGGGCCGACCTGGTGTTGATCAAACCCGAGCCCGATGGCGTGGCCGTTTCCCGGCAACCCATCCTTTCGCAATGTGGCTGGACACCCTTCGCCCGGCATCGCTTTCGCCACAGCGTCAGCACCACGGTCGTGTCGGGACAAATTGCGTGGCACGACAAACGTCTTAATGATAACTGTCAGGGCTTACCGCTACGGTTTATGCGCTGACGCACGTTATCGAAAACATTCGAGAACACCGATCATGATCCACATCACCCTGCCTGATGGTTCATTGCGTGAGTATGACCAACCGCTGTCCGTGTTTGAGGTTGCCGCGAGTATCAGCCTCGGCCTGGCTAATGCAGCGCTCGCGGGTCGGGTGGACGGTGTGCTGGTGGACTGCGGATTTCTGATCAAGTGCGATGCGCGGGTCAGCATCGTCACGTCCCAGGAACCCGACGGTCTGGAGATCCTCCGGCGTTCCTGTGCGCTGATGCTGGCCATGGCCGTAAAACAGCTGCATCCGAATACGCAGTTGCGGGCCGGATCGGCGCTGGGTGACGGCTTCTTTTATGAGTTTGCTTTCCAGCGATCGTTAACCCTGGCCGCTCTGCCAGTGATCGAAGCGCGTATGCGCGAATTGGCGGCGACCAACCATTCGATCCGCCGGCAGGAGCAAACGCCAACCGAAAGGCTATCGCTGTATCGTCTGGGGGACTTCGAGGGTTGCGCGGCAGGCCCGCATGTTCCCACCACCAAAGTGTTGCAGGCCTTTGCACTGGACCACATCAGCGGCACGTTGCAGCAACGAATCTATGGCACGTGTTGGTCCAGCCAACAGGAACTGGACACCTGGCGAGCGCCACCCCAGGTCGTGGTTGTGAATATCGATGAGCGTCAGAGCGATTATGCGCACTCGGTGACCGAAGCGCTGCGCCGGCGCGGACTGCGCGCCAACTCGGATCTGCGTCACGAGAACATCAGCCGCAAGATTCGCCAGCACAGCCAGAAGGTGCCATACCTGTTGGTGGTCGGAGAGAAGGAAAAGGACGGTGGGTTTGTCAGCATGCGCAGTGGCAGCGGGGAGGATTTCGGGGAGAAAGGGATTGAGGCGGTGTGTGATTTGTTGAACCCGCCCAAGACTGGTGCCTGAGCGGACACCTTCGCGGGCGAGCCCGCTCCCACAGGGATCACATATGACCTGGTGGGAACGAGCCTACCCGCAAAGCTTTTAGGCCCTTGGCTTCACTGTGCCGCAATCCTGACCCAACCACACAGCGCGGGTATCGAGGCTACCCTTCTGCTGAATGCCGGTGGCGTTGAAGGTGCCGTTGACCTTGGTGGTGAACTCACGGTCACTCATAAAAGTGGCCACTCCGCTGCCCTGCGCTTTCGGACAGCTGAAACGGAATTTCCACTGGTTACCGGTACGCTCGGTAATTTCCTGCTTGCAGCCCGATTGCGGGTCCGTCAGCGGAATGTTGTCGCTCTTCACCTGCTCAGGTGTCAGGCACGCCCGAATCCCTTTGCCGCCCATGGTGATACCTTGTTTCTCCAGCATCGCCCGCTGTTGGGGGGTCATCTGGTTTTGTAGCTGGCCGAGGATCAATTGCAGATCGGGCATGTTCTGGTCATCGACCTTCATGTTGCTTGAGGTCAACTCCCACAAGCCCGGTTGCAGCATCTGTGCCTGAGCGGCCACAGGAAGTGCCAAACCAAACGCCATGGCCAAACCCAGCAGACGAACGTTCATCGAGTAACTCCTGATCATTAGTGGCCGTTAGACGTCGGCCACGGGCTTCGGTTCATGGGCCAATTAAATAGCGACATTCTGCCCGGAACATGGTCTGTTAAGCATTGAATCTTCAAGGAGCAAGGCTGCCCCATGGATTATTTCGGACCGCATGTATTCGGTTATCTGATCGCACTGTTGCACACACTGGGCTCGATCGCCGCCATCCATGCCGTGTTGACCGTTCGGACCGCTCAGGGCTCGATCGCCTGGGCCCTGTCACTGCTGTTCATTCCTTACCTCACGCTTATCCCCTATCTGGTCTTCGGTCGCAGCACCTTCGATGGTTACATCAAGGCCCGACGGCAAGCCAACGAGGAAATGCGCAAGGCCATCTCCGAACTGAACTGGCGTCCCTGGGTAGAAGAGGCACTGGCTGCGCGTGCCTCCAGCGCTTACGCGTCTTTGCGGGCCATGCCGAAGCTGGGACGCATGCCATGCCTGGCAAACAACGATGTGCGCTTGCTAATCGACGGCCAAGCCACGTTCGATGCAATTTTCGACGCCATCAGCAACGCCCGTGAAGCGGTGCTTATCCAGTTTTTCATTATCCACGATGACCGCCTCGGCCAACGCCTGCACACCCTGCTGACGAAGAAAGCCGCCGAGGGCGTGGCGATTTACTTGCTCTACGACCGCATCGGCAGCCACTCCCTGCCCCACGAGTATGTGCAACCATTGCGAGATGCCGGTATCGAGGTCAAAGCCTTCGCCACCCGCAGCGGCTGGCTCAACCGCTTCCAGGTGAATTTCCGCAACCACCGCAAGATCGTAGTGGTCGACGGGCTTGTCGGCTTTGTCGGCGGGCTCAATGTCGGCGACGAGTACATGGGCGAGAAACCACCCCTGGCGCCCTGGCGCGATACCCACGTGCAAGTTCGCGGGCCGGTGGTGGCCTGCATGCAGGAGTCCTTCGCCGAAGACTGGTTCTGGGCAGCCCGCTCGCTGCCCCCGCTGATCCTGCCAGACGTTTATCCAGATGACGGCGTGCTCTGCCAATTACTGGCCAGCGGCCCGGCGGACTCCTACGAAACCTGTTCGCTATTCTTCGTCGAAGCCATCCATGCGGCGACGGAACGCGTGTGGATCACCAGCCCTTACTTCATCCCCGACGAAGCGGTGTTCGCCGCGTTGCGACTGGCGGTGCTGCGCGGTGTGGATGTACGGATCCTGTTGCCATCGCGGCCGGATCACCGGATCGTCTACGCCGCTTCCAGCCTTTATGCTTTCGAAGCCGTACGCGCCGGGGTGCGCGTGTTCCGTTATCAACCCGGCTTCCTGCATCAGAAAGTAGTGCTGATCGACGACGAGATCAGCGCCATCGGCAGCGCCAACATGGACAACCGTTCGTTCCGGCTGAATTTCGAAGTGATGCTGCTGACGGTCGACAGCGGGTTTGCCGCCGAAGTGGAGCAGATGCTCAACCACGATTTCGCCCAGGCTCACGAAATCGCCAAAGAAGAAAGCCGGGAAACCCACCGCCTGCAACAGGTCGGCATGCGGATCGCCCGGCTTATTTCGCCGATTCTCTAGTTGTAGATGTCGTCGCGGGTCCACGGCAGTTCATGGCTGCCATCGGGATGGGCTTTCACCGCGAGGATTTGATGCAGGTTGATCCAGCCTCTGGCGAAGGCATAGGCGCATCCCGCCAGATACAACCGCCAGATCCGTAGTGCCTGCTCCGGTACCAGTTTGGCGGCGGCTTCCAGATTGTCTTCCAGGCGTTCGCTCCAGTGGTCCAGGGTCCGCGCGTAATGCAGGCGCAGGCTCTCGACATCGACAATCTCCAGCCCCGCTTCGCTGATCTCGGCCGAGATCATCGCCAGGTGCGGCAGTTCGCCGTTGGGGAACACATACTTCTCGATGAACTCACCAGCACCGCGCCCGACCGGACGACCGTCGGTGTGTTTGGCGGTAATCCCGTGGTTCATCACCAGACCGCCCTCTTTCACCGCGCCGAACAAGGTCTTGCAGTATTCGGCCAGATTGGCGTGGCCGACGTGTTCGAACATACCGACGCTGACCACCTTGTCGAAACGCCCGTCCTGAGGCAGATCGCGGTAGTCGAGCAGTTGCAGTTCGATCTGGTCTTCCAGGCCTTCGGCTTTCACCCGCTCACGAGCCAAATCCAACTGCGCTTGACTGAGCGTGATCCCGAACACCTTCGCGCCGAACTCCCGCGCGGCATACCGCGCCAACCCGCCCCAGCCGCAACCGACATCCAGCAGATACTCCCCTGGCTGCAAGCGCAACTTGCGGCACAGGTGGCGAAACTTGGCTTGTTGAGCCTGCTCAAGGGTTTCACTGCCGGTCTCGAAGTAGGCGCAGGAATACGCCATGTCGCTGTCGAGCCACAGCTGATAGAACTCGTTGGAAAGGTCGTAGTGGTAGGAGATGGCTTTGGCGTCGGTTTCCTTGTCGTGAACCAGGCGCACCGGTTGCGCATCGTCGTCTTCGCTGATCAGCGCCTGACTCCATTCATCGCAGACACGAATCACGTCGCTGATGGAGCCTTCCAGCTCCAGTTTGCCTTCGACAAACGCCGCCCCCAGCGCGTCCAGGCTCGGATGGGTGAACTGGGTAACCATGTGCGGGTCCTTGACCACAATGGTGACGCTGGGCGTCGGCCCCAGGTTGAACTCATGGCCGTCCCAGAGTCGCAAGCGAAGCGGCAACTGCAGATTCTGTAAGGCCAGTGGAAGTTGCGCGAGCATGGATAATCCCCCTGATTTTCAGACGTCTGATTTGAGGGTAGTCCATCCTTGAAAAATAGCCGGCTATCGATTTAATAGCTGCTCTCTATGATTCGAGGCTGCAACCAACTGTCCTGAACCCACTGTTTCAGCCATGTAACAGCCTGAAGGGGTGCATCCTCACCATAGATGACTGCTAATTCGGAGCACAGTTCAGCGAAATCCCAGTCGCCCTGAAACAAGCCGTCTAGAGCTGCCGCCTCCGCAGGTTCCAGGCTGCGGTAATGACAAACCAGCCCCGCTCTCCAGATCACCAATACTTGGGGCGCCCCTAACGCTGCACTACCGGGGAACCCGGTTTCATCCTTCACTGCCCGCCACAACGCAACACTGTTGAAAGCACACTCAAGCCATTGCACAGAGGGGCTGGGGCTGACCCGCAACGTCGGCCAGTCTTCAGGCTTCAGGGCGGCCATGTCCTGTATCGTCAGCGGCGCGCCTTCAGGCGCGTCGAACGCGAGCGTGAATGCCCACTCAAGTGCCGCCAACTCCCCCAGCGCTGCACTTTGCTCTGGCACTAAATGCTGTCGAATAAACGACTCGAACCCTTCACCCAGCCACCTCAGGCTGTAATGAACAGACGGACACTGGCGAATGTAAGCCGCCGCGAGCTGCTCGAATTCATCGTCACCCAGCCAATGCCAAATGACCGGATAGTCGCCGCGCAGAACTTCCTGAAGCCTTGCCTGATAGGCGTTGTGATAGATCGCCAGCCCGGTGCTCACATCCAGTGTCGGCCCCCCCATAAGACTCGCGCCTAGCGCGGTATCGGCTGCTGTCTGCTCACCCAGCAGATACGTTTCAAAGGCCAGCTGCCAGTCGTTCAGGCGCATCTCAGTCTCCGGGTCAACACGCTATCACCCAATGCCCGGGCCTTTTGCAACTCGGTAAGTAGCTCTTCAAAAGGCGGGAAATGATCATCGCGTTCCAGCAGTGTCGCGACTGGCCCGAGGTGTTCCAGGGTTTGTTGATAGAGCGCCCAAACCGGATCACTCACCGGCTGGTCATGGGTGTCGATCACGTAATCGCCGTGGTCGCTGTGGCCAGCCAGGTGCAACTGTCGAACCTTTTTGGCCGGCAGCCCTTGAATGAATGTCCACGGATCGAAGCCATGATTGCGGGAGCTGACATAGACGTTGTTGATGTCCAGCAACAGCTCGCAGTCGCTCAACCGGCTGAGCGCATCAAGAAACTCCCATTCGCTGAATTCGTCGCCAGCGCTGCGCACGTAACTGGAGACGTTTTCCAGCACCAGCGGACGCTGCAAGACGTCCTGAACCTGCCGCACTCGGCCGACCACGTAATAAAGACTTTCTTCGGTGTAGGGCAGCGGCAACAAATCATGGAGTTGATGGGCATTGCCGCGGCTCCAACACAAGTGATCGGAGATCCATGCCGGTTCAACTCGCTCCGCCAGAAGTTTCAGCTGTTGCAGATACTGCGGATCGAGGGCATGAGGACCGCCAATAGACAGCGATACGCCATGCATCACTACGGGATACCGTTCGGCAATGGCGTCCAGGTAGTACAGGGCCTTGCCGCCCTGGACCATGAAATTTTCCGAGACCACTTCAAACCAGTCCACGGCTGGCGACTGTTCAAGAATCTGTTGGTAGTAGGCACTGCGCAAACCCAGGCCGTAGCCCAGACAAGAAAGGGAAGCAGACATTTTGCGGACTCCTCGCAAAGTGCCGCAGTGGCAAGAGAGCCACCGCGACGGCATTCGGCAGTCAGTTATTCGCCGACTTTTCCATCGGCCTTCATGCATTCGGCCTGAGTCATTGCCTTGAAGCCATGCCCTTTGCAGACAGCCTGACCTTTGCAGGCGTTTTCGGCTGTCTTGCAGTCATTCATGCCTTTGCACGATGTCACGCCGTAGCAGTGAACCTGTGCAGCGTCGGCGGCCTGAGCCTGAGTGGCAACACCTGCGAACATTGTTGCAGCGGCAAAGGCGAGAGCGGCACCGGCGGTGGCGGTTTTGAAGTTCATTTGTATATCCTCAGTAATCGTCAGGGGTGTCGGCTGGAAGGTTGTTCAGTCCCGACACAGCACTAGAGAGCGCTGCCCTGACGGCGTTACAGAGGCGATGAAAAAACTTTTCGCCTCGCTCAAACCTCATCTTTGAGCTTGAGCAAAGGCTCCTGAAAACGCAGCAAACGCCCAGCATTACCGAGCACCAATAACGTACTCAAGTTGTGCAACAGCGCGGCAATCATCGCCCCGGCCGCGCCCAGCCAGCCGAATGCGGCAAAGGCGACAATCGCCAGGGTCCAGCCCAGACCGATGATTACGTTCACCTGTAAAGTCTGCCGGCATTGGCGACTCAGGCGCACACAGGTTCCGAGCCGGCGCAGGTCGCTGCCGATCAGTACGATATCGGCCGAGGCCAGCGCGATGTCCGCGCCGCCCGCGCCCATGGCCACGCCGACCACACCGGCCTTCAGCGCCAGGGAATCGTTGATGCCGTCTCCCACCACCATCGGCCGGAAACCGCTGTCGATTTCTTTCAACACGCGATTGAGTTTGTCCTCGGGCAAGGCCTGGGCCTCGACATCGCTGATGCCCACATCCCGGGCCAGCGTATGAGCCACGCTTTGTCGATCCCCGGTCAACAACAACTGACGACCCAGGCCCAGTTCACGCAACTCGCTCAGGGCAAACCGCGCCTCGGGTTTGACGCTGTCGGCGAGCAACAGCCAGGCGAGAAATTCACCGTCGAGGGCCAGCCCGGCAATCGGGCCATCGTGGCCGGGAACAGCTGAGGTGACGATGCCCAATTGCGCGAACAGCTCCGGACGACCGAGGGCCGCTTCGCCCTGCTCCGTCATCGCCACTACACCCAGCCCCTGACGCTCGCGGATGTCGGAGAGCAGCAGAAAATGTTCCTGAGTGACCAACCCGGCCAACGCGCGGCTCACCGGGTGGCTGCTGGCAGAGCCAAGGCTGGCGGCGAGTTTCAGTACGTGACTGCGATCTTTCAGCGGACTGTCGATCGATTGCAGGCGCAAGGTGCCGAACGTCAGGGTTCCGGTCTTGTCGACCACCAACGACGTCAGGTCAGCCAATTCTTCGAGGAACGCCGAGCTGCGAATCAGAATCCCGTGCCGAGCTGCGACCGCCACCCCGGCAATCGCCGTGGCCGGTGCCGACAACACCAGCGCGCAAGGACAGGCCGCCACCAACACCGCAAGCATCGCCTGGGCATCGTTGGTGACGAACCAGGTCACGGCAGCCAGCAGCAACACCAGCACCATGTAGCTGCCGGCGTAGCGCTCGAGCAAACGGGTGATCGGCGGCTTGGAGCGTTCGGCGTTTTGCATCAACGCGATGACTTTACCCAGTGTCGACTCGTGACCGGTGCGGGTCACTTCAATGCGCAACAAGCCATCAAGGTTGATCGCTCCGCCGAACACCGGCATGCCCACAACGGCCTCTATGGGCACCGACTCACCGGTGATCGATGCAGTGTCGAGGCTCGCCTGACCGGACAACACCCGACCATCGGCCGGCACGCGATCACCCGCACGCACCTCCACCAGGTCGCCGGCCTTGAGTGTGCCGTTATCGACTTCAACGATAGCGCCGTCAGCCTGAATCTTGCGCGCATGGCTGCGGGTCAGTTTGCCGAGAGCATGAATCGCTTCCTGTGAGCCGATCACGCTGCGCTCTTCCAGCACATGGCCGAAGATCATGATGATCGGCAGCAGTGCCGCAGTCAGCAGATCGCCAGTGGCCCAAGCGCCGAGCATGGCGAGGGCAATCAACTGATCGGTGATCCCGTGCAGGCTCGGATAACGCAGGCTGTACCACGCCGAACGCATGACCGGCACGGCCACCAGCAACGAAGCAAAACCCAACAGCAATTGGCTGACCCCGGTCTGCTCCGGCAACAACCAGCGCCAGATCAGGCCGAGCGCAAGCAAGCCCAGTGCAAGCATGGCCAGGGTCAACTGGCGCGCGGCGCTACGTTGTTCAGCCGAGGACAACATGCTCGGCGCGGCGGCAGTTTGGGCAGTCATTGCGCAGCTCCCTGAATGATCAGGCGGGAATCGTCTTTCGGATCGACCGTCGTCACCGAACCGGCCTGCCCGAGAATCTTCGGCATCCGCTCACGGTAAATACGCTGCAGCATTTGCGGATCGGTGCCCTGCTGTTGCGCCTTGGCCAGGCTTAATACTGTGGCGGTGTCGGTGGAGGCTTTGGCCAGGCGTTCGCTGGCCTGGGCGTGAGCCACTTGCAGCGTGCGGTCGGCTTGTTCATTGGCGGACTGAGTCAGCTTCTCGGCTTCCGTGCGCGCATTGGCCACGGCCTTGTCAGCTTGCTGGCTGGCAGTTAACACGGCGTTGAACGCGCTCACTGCCGGGCCGGGCAGACTCGATTGCACATCGACCCGCGCCACTTCGATACCCAAGCCCTGCCCGGTCGCCGTCAGTTCGGCCAAGCGTTGATTGATGCCTCGCACCAGATCGCCGCGCAGACGTTCGCGACGTTCGGCAGCCTGATTGTCGGCACCGATCAGTTCCGGTCGAGCCACCAGAATGGTGTCCAGGTCTCGCGCCGCGGTGAGTGCCACGGCACTGCGCGTCACCAGTCGATCCAGAGCCGGCAACACATGCTCACCCTGAAGAACGAAGGCATAGGGCTCAGTGACTTTGTAGAACACCCGCACATCCAGCTGCACCACGCCCGCGTCACCGGTCAGCAGATAACCGGAGCCGGCGAGCGCATCGCTGAGGGGTGTGGCGAAGCTCGCCACCCGGTCGGCCTGCAACGCGGCATCGGTGCGCAGCAGATTTTCCACTCGACGCTCGATCACCCGGTCCGCTGCCGGCAACAAAACCACCTGCTCAAACGGTCGCGGCCACGCCAACAGCAAACCGGAGTTTTGAATGCGATCCAGTGCGCCGAAGTGCAGCACCACGGCACGATTCTGCGGGTCTATCTGCCGCACATTGGAAAATGCCCACGCCAAAGCAGCCAGCACGGTCACGGCGTAAAGCGCGAGAAAAGCCAAGCGCCCGGCCTGAATCCAGGGGCTGCTCAATTCATTTGTTCCACGTGGAACCAAACTCATGGCTGCGACCCGGACTTGTTTTCGAGCGTCGGTGGGCCGTCAACCAACACCCGGAACGGCGCCGCATCGGTGCGCAAAATCAGTTTGGTGCCCGGTGCGACGATGGTGCCCAAGGTGTCGAGCGAACGCAGCAAATTGTAGAGCTGCGGTGAGCCTGCGTAAGCCCGGCCGTAAATCTGCGCGGCTTCGACGCGGGATTGGGCTTCGATGTCTGCGGCCTTTACCGTCGCATCGGCTTGTACGATTCGCGCATCACGCTCGGCTGCGGAGCGGATTTGTGCGGCTTCGCGTTTGCCAATGGCTGTGCGTTCAGTGGCGATTGTTTCACGCTCGGCGCGCATACGATCGACCGTCGCGGTGAGCGTCACCGATGGCAGAGTCAAACGCTCGATACCGACTTGCAGCACTCGCACGCCATAGGTGGTGAGCAACTGCTGATCGATCTGCTGACGCAGCTGCGCTTCGAAATCGGCGATGTGCACCTGGTTGGCGTCAGTGTTCACCAGGTTGGCCAGGTCGAAACTGCTGGCAGTGGTTTCCAGCGCCGAGCCGACAAAGGTACGAATCTGCCGCGCGGCTTCATCGGGTTGATTCTGTACAGCGCGCATAAAACGTTGCACGTTGTCCGGATCGCCCTGTACCTGCCAGGCCACGTAGGCTTGCACGATGATGCGCAGACCGTCGCGCGTGCCCACATCCTGCAAACCGCTGGAGGTGGTACGCAGCCGCAGATCAACCGGAATCGCCGCCTCGAACGGCGCCGGCCAACGCCAGCCAAGACCCGGCTCCAGCAACACCCGCGATGGATTGCCAAAGCGCGTAATCACCGTGGCCTCCCCCGAGCGCACTTGCACCAGGCTTGCCGCCGCAACGGCAAAGGCCACCAGCAGCGCCGCCCAGCCCATTCGCCGCCACGGAAAAGGGCCAGCTTCGTGCGGATCACCATGGTGGTGATGGTGATGATGACCGTGGTGATGCCCGCCATGGCCGTGATCGTGGCCGGCGTGGTCATCGTGGTCGTGATGATCGTGAGTAGGCGTCGACTGGCTCAATGGGCGGCTCCTGGCTGAGCGGTATTACGCGACGGCGCAGGGTCAGCCGGCAGCGTGAATGTACGTAGGTCGATGGTCGGCGCATTGCTGCTGCCACCCAGACGGTGATCGAGAACCAGCAGCTTGGCGTTAGCCAGACCCTGGGTCAGTTGGCTGAGATATTGCTCCAGTACAAAAGCCTGGCCGGCGCTGGAGTACGCCTTTCGCTCGGCGGCAAATTTCAGGTCGGCGGCCCGAGCGCTCGAGTTGATCTCATGCGCACTGGCCGTGGCTTGATCGCGAGCGATGCTGGCCTGCAATTGCGCCTGGTTGGTCGCCTCCGCTGCGGCACCGCGCTCGCGGGAGATCAATGCCTGGGCGCCAATCTGCGCTGCTTGAACGCCGTGATAAGCATTGGCAGCCCCCGCTGGCGGATGAATGGCCTCGACCACCGTGGCGAGAATTTCCACGCCGCTGTCGAGTTTTTGCAGATCCGCCTGCACGGCGCGGCCGATTTCTTCAGAGAGCCCTACCCTGTCTTCGCCGAGCAAACCGTCGAGGGTTCTTGAGGCGAAGTCATGAACCAGAATCCGGCTGGCGGTGCTGCGAATCAGCGTCGGCACGTCGGCGCTGTTGTACGTCGCGGCCAGAGCCGCCTGATCGCTCAGGCCGATGCGATAGACGAAGCGCACGTCCATGTTGACGATCTGAAAGCTCTGCTTATCGGCACGGCTGCTGGCGATGACCTGGGATTTGTCATTCACATGGCTGGCGTCCCACAAGCGATTGGCAATGGCCGGTGCCGGGCCTTCGGCAGGTTCGGCCGCGACCGGGGCCGGGGCCGATGCTTCGCCCACGCTGGTGGCCAACTCATGGACTACGCCGTTCTCGACGCTCAGCACGCGACCCAGCGGCCACGGCAAACCGGCGTGCAAACCGGGCCCAAACACTTCCACCGGTTTGCCGAAACGTTCGTAGATGCCCCGCCCCTGTAGCGGTATTTCATGAATGCCGGTGAGCGACCAACCGACGATTGCCACCACCGCCAGCACCGGCAAAAACGCCCGGCGCATGTAGGTGAAGGCCCAGATTTGTCGCAGGTCGATACCGAAGCGATTGTGCAACTCGTGCTGCAATGCGAGCAGGGGCTGTGGCGGCCAGCGCAACATATCGGCGACGAAGCTTCGCGCCAGCAAGGTCGGTTCAAGCTGTTCACGACGGGGGCTGAACAGTGACAACACGGCGCGCAGCAACAACTCGATGGCGACCAGCCCCGGCAACAAGCCGATCAGCACCGCCAGACGCACCGGCCAGACGGCTGTTTCACTACCGAACAACAGACACAAGGCGCTGAGCACCAGGCCAATAATCGCGACCCGCGCCAGCTGCGCCAACGACCCGGCTTCAGGCCATTGGGCGACATTTTCCTGCGCCAGTTGCCGCTCCAGCACCAGCAAACCGAACGCCAGCAGCAACGACAACGCCGCGCCGACACTGGCCGATAATCCCAACGCAGCGGGTGGCAAAGCGAGGTTCCAGACCTGCTCGATGCTGTACAAACTCAACAACGCCCAGCCGCCAAGCCAGAGCGTCGGTGCACCGATCTGCCCAAGCAACCGCAGCCAACGCTGACTGATGCCGTCCAGCAACCGCTCGTACCAACCTTCGGCGACAACGACTTCTTCGGTGATAGCCACCGGCACCAACTCGGCCGGATTCATCGCTCGTGCACGCCACTGCGTTACCCACCAGGCCGACTGCAGACCGGCGACCAACACCAGCAAACCGGCGCTCTGATTGACCAGCAACGCGGGCCAGAGCGACTGCGGTGCAAACAGCCCGACAAAAAACGCCAGCACCAGCCCTGCGGCCGCCAAGGCCCCCAAACCGATTGCCCGTTGGCGTAATCGACGTCCTTGAACGACCGCCTGCTGAAAGCGCGGCAGCCCTGCTATCTGTGCCCCATCGCCATCGAGATCGACTTGCATACCACCCCAGCCATTGCTCACATCACAATTCGTTACGATATAACGAAAATGGTGAAATTTTCGTCCTGAATCGTTCTATCTAAAAACGCTGAACCTGTCGCCAAGCTGAAGCCTTGACCGAAATGGTGAGAAACGCACATATTACGTTCGTAATTTTTTTATTGAAGACTACTTTTTATCGATCCCGCCCCTCTCAATCCAGGAGTTGCACCATGAGCACCTATGACGTCGTGATTCTGGGCGCCGGCCCCGGCGGTTACAACGCAGCGATCCGCGCCGGGCAGTTGGGCTTGAAAGCGGCCTGCGTGGAAGGCCGCGCCACCCTCGGCGGGACCTGCCTGAATGTCGGTTGCATGCCGTCCAAGGCATTGCTGCATGCCTCCGAGCTCTACGACGCGGCCATGGGGGCGGAATTCGCCAACCTCGGGATCGAGGTCAAACCTGTGCTCAACCTGGCTCAGATGATGAAACAGAAGGATGAAAGCGTCACAGGGTTGACCAAGGGCATCGAGTTTCTGTTTCGCAAAAACAAGGTCGACTGGATCAAGGGGTGGGGCCACATCGACGGGCCGGGTAGCGTCACGGTGACCGACAATCAGGGTGGCAAGACCCGGCTGAGCGCCAAAGACATCATCATCGCCACCGGTTCCGAACCCACTCCCCTGCCAGGCGTGGACATCGACAACCAACGCATCCTCGACTCCACGGGCGCGCTGTCGCTGGCTGAAGTACCGAAGCACCTGGTGGTGATCGGCGCTGGAGTGATCGGTCTGGAACTGGGTTCGGTATGGCGGCGCCTGGGTGCTCAGGTGACGGTCGTCGAATTTCTCGACCGGATCTGCCCGGGTGTGGATGCTGAAGCCGGTAAAACCCTTCAGCGCTCATTGAGCAAGCAAGGCATCCGCTTCAAGTTGAGTTCGAAAGTCACCAGCGCCACCTCCTCGGCGAGCGGTGTTCAACTCAGTGTCGAACCGGCCGCAGGTGGCACCGCCGAACTGCTGGAAGCCGACTACGTGCTGGTGGCTATCGGTCGTCGTCCTTACACCCAGGGCCTGGGGCTGGAGAACGTCGGCCTCGCCACCGACAAACGCGGCATGCTCGCCAACAAGGGCCACCGCACTGAAGCCGCGGGGGTCTGGGTAATCGGTGACGTCACCTCAGGGCCGATGCTCGCCCACAAGGCCGAAGACGAAGCCATGGCCTGCATCGAGCAGATCGTCGGCAAGGCTGGCGAGGTCAATTACGACCTGATCCCCAGCGTGATCTACACCAAACCGGAGCTGGCCAGCGTCGGCAAGACCGAAGAACAGTTGAAGGCCGAAGGTCGCGCCTACAAGGTCGGCAAATTCCCCTTCACCGCCAACAGCCGGGCGAAGATCAACCACGAAACCGAAGGCTTCGCCAAGGTACTGGCCGATGAGCGCACCGACGAAGTTCTCGGTGTGCACCTTGTGGGCCCGAGCGTCAGCGAAATGATTGGCGAATATTGCGTGGCCATGGAGTTCAGCGCCTCGGCCGAAGACATCGCCCTGACCTGCCATCCGCACCCTACCCGCTCCGAGGCCTTGCGCCAGGCGGCGATGAATGTGGAAGGGATGGCGACGCAGATTTAGAACGATCAAAAGATCGCGGCCAAAGACTGCGATCTTTTCGCTTTTTCAGTCAGGCAGATGCCCCAACGGCAACGCTCCCGGCGTCTTCACCGTGTGAATTGCAAAATTGCTGCGGATATCGCTCACGCCCGGCAATTTCAGCAATCGCCCGGTGAGGAAACGGTCATAGGCGCGCAAGTCCGGTACCACCACTTGCAGCAGAAAATCCGATTCCCCGGACACCAGAAACGCCGAAATCACCTCAGGCAATGCCGTCACGGCCAGACGAAACGCTTCGGCTTGTTCATCGTTATGCCGTTCGACCTTGACCCCGACAAACACCGTCAGCCCAAGGCCCACTTCATCTCGATCGAGGTTGGCCTGATAGCCGCGAATCACACCGGCCTCTTCCAGCATCCGGACCCGGCGCAAACAGGGCGAGGCCGACAAGCCGATCTCATCGGCCAGTTGTACGTTGCTCAGGCGTCCGTCCCGTTGCAGCGCCGTGAGGATTTTGCGGTCATAGGCGTCCAGTTTCATGCTTTGGCAGATCCTGATGGTTCGATCATCACAAACTGGCAGGTTATGCCAAATATCGAAGCTTTAGAAGCTGACTACGCAACCACCTGCCCTGCCCCTCGGCCGTAGACTGACCCCACCAAATCGACAACGAATGGGGGCAACATGACAGAACTCTGGCTGTTTTTCATGGCATTGACAGTGGTGTACCTGTTGCCGGGCCCGGACATGATTCTGCTGTTGCAGACCGGCGCTCGTCAGGGCAAAGGCGCGGCGCTGGCCACGGCATTGGGGCTGGGCGTGGCGCGCGGTTGTCATGTGGCATTGGCGGCATTGGGTTTGGCGACGCTGTTCAGGACTGCGCCCTGGACCTTCGACGTGGTGCGCCTGGCCGGCGCCGCGTACCTGCTCTGGATCGGCATTCAGTGCCTGCGCACCACGATGCTGCCGAGCTTGAACGGTGCAGACGCAACGACTGCTAAACCACGGTGGCCGGAGGCGATCCAGCGCGGTTTGCTGACTAACCTGCTCAACCCCAAGGCGCTGCTGTTTTGCTCGGTGCTGCTGCCGCAGTTCATCAACCCTCAAGCCGGACCGGTGCTCGCGCAATTTGCGACCCTGGGCATGATGCTGGTCGGCGTCGGCTTGCTGTTCGACAGCGCCTACGCGCTGGTCGGCGCTGCGTTGGGCCGTTGGCTGCAACGCAGTCCATCGGCCCAGCGGGTACAGCAGTGGTTGTTTGGCAGCCTGTTGATTGGTTTTGCTGTGCGGCTGACCTTTGTTCAACAAGCTTGAGCGTTATCGCGCTTTCCGACGGCGGCGACTGATCAACAACAGCGCCGCTGCCGTAACGGCCAACACGGCGCTGATCTGCAATGGTTTTTTGTAGGGCCGCAGCGTGGACCGCATAGCGTCGGTGACCTGGGTCACATAGCGCTTGTCGGCATTCTGGAAGTCCGGCTCCTGGCATTGATGACCGAAATCACCGGCCCAGACCACATAGGGCCCCTCCTCGACATAACGACGATAGAACGCGCTTTGCTCTTGCAGGTTGGTGCCCCACCCTGAGGCCTTGCATAGCACCGAAGCAAACGCCTGACTGCTGTGGGGCAGATGATCGGCGGCCTTACTCGCCAGAGCCGTGGCGACATAACGGTAATGGAAACGCTCATCAGGTTGCGCCACCGTAGCTTGCTGACGCTGCACTTCGCCCTCGGTCATCAGCGGTCCGACCTTGAGCTCCGGAGCTTCCAGGCTGTAATTGCCACCGAAGGTCACGTAATCCGGGGACATCTCGTAGCCCAACAGCTCCATCCCATTGTAGCGAGCCAGCGTCGCGGCGTAGTAGTAAGCGAATGCCTTGGAGGTCGGCCACCATTTGGACTCGGCCTCCTTGCGCAATTGCCCATACCATTTGGCCTTGGCCTGCAAATCCGCGTTGTCGAAGTAAGCCGGAGCCTCATCGTAACGCTCTTCACGCAATAAACGCCGCCCGAGCAGATTGCGCAGGCTCGCAGCCACCGGCAACGGCACATAATTGTCGCGATCCTGCTGGCTGAGCGGTGGCGGTGCCGGCACCTGGGTGTCGACGTACTGCTTGAGTTCATCGAGGGTCAGCACCCGCTCAGCCACGGTGGCCGCGTCGAACCAGTAGATGCCCTGGCTGCGATAGAGCTGATCGAAGGCCTGCAGGTAATCCCCGCGTTGCAGGGCCAGGATCGCGCTTTCACCCTCGACCCGGCACTTGGGCTGGAGCGTTTCGTAATCCCAGTCGGGCGTCCGCCGCTCGCCCCAGGATTCGTTCTGCGGGAAGGCCTGGGCGGCCTTGGCATAGGCTGCCGCGGCGGCGTTTTTATCGCCATCACGCACCGCCAGCTTCGCCCGCAACCACCACGCAAGGCCACCGTCACCAGCCTGTTCGAGGAAGGCTTTGGCGCTGGCGTAATCGCCCTGTTGATAATTCATCGCCGCCAGGCGATCGGCATTATCCAGACTGCCACGGGTGCTGCTTTGCAGCAGTTTGATCAGTTTCTGTTCGTTCGGCGGTTGATCACCGAATGACCAGCCCAGCCGACTGATCAACGACGCCGTCACCAGTTGCTGCACCGCTTTGCCCTTGAGCAACCCGGCCAGTTGCTCGTCGGGCATCGCCGCCAGATCGGCCATCAACAGCTTCAGCGAGGTGTAGCCCACCGCCGAGCCGTGAAGGTTCTGCGTGGCGTAGAGTTGGATGGCGTTGTCCCAATCACCCGCGGTGCGGGCCACTCGCGCTTCTTCGCCGAGGCTGGCGACACCCAGTTCCAATGGGTCGTTGAAGCCGTCGATGCTCAGTTGACGGGTCTGCTCGAAGGCCTTGCGGGACTGAGCCAACAGGTCAGGGGTCGCGCCTGCTTCTGAACTCATGGCAAACAGCGCCCGGCCCAACGAGTACGCCGCCCAGGTGCTACGCAACGGGCGTTGTTCCGCCGGCAGCGCCAGCACTTTCTGAAAGTACTCGGCGGCCAGGCCATGGTCACCGGCGTTGAACGCCACGGCGCCAGCCAGATAGAGCCTATGTTCGGCCGGCAGATTCGCGCCTTGCTCTTCAACCTGACGGGCATCGGTCAGGTTGCGCAGTTGTTTCACCAGCGCTTGCTGCTCAGGCGTCAGACCGGCCTGTTCAGCGGTATCGCGCTGATGGGTGTAATCAGGCGCATCGCCGTAACCGTCCCCCGGAATGTTGGTGGCGGCGGTGACATTTTTCAGTCCCGCGATGGCATGCCCGAGGCGGCTGATCTCAAGGTTGAAGTTGCCTTCCGGCAGTTCCGCCAGCGACTGGCCACGATTGTCCAGCAGGCGCATGGGGAAGTCCGGCCCGCAGGCCAGCGCCGAACCCAATGGCAGGCTGAGGCTCAGACAAAGCACATGGCGGGGCCAGTTACGGGTAAACATTCGAACCTCCTTGATCAATGTGTGCGCAGCGTGCCCAACCGATGACGCGCTGCCCGCCGGCCGGGATTCGACCGTCACGCAGGCGGGTGAAGGTAAGCAGATCCGGGCGCTGTTGCAACGCATAACCGGCCAGCGCATCGGCGCCTTCACAGCCCTGCACCGCCAGCGTCAGGCGTTCGGGCCAGGCACTGTCGAGGTTGCCTTGGTTGCTGAGGCTGATGTCGTAGAGACCGTCCTGCGCCGAGAGTTTCAGCCCCACATGACTGTCGAGCGTATCGCCGCGCGCCACAGCGCCCAGCATCGTCAGGCTCCAGGCCCTGCGATCATTGGCCAGGGGCAGGCGAAACCAGATCAGCCCGGCCAGATGGGCTGGTGGATCGGCGCGCAACTCGGCGCCGAGCTTACTCAACTGCTGCGGGTCCGCCAGCAACTCCCGACGTTCGCCGCCTCGCTCAATGGGCACTTCGCTTTCCACCACCGGCGCGCCCCCGGCCCCCGGCAACAGCGCCACGCCATAAGCCGGCAGCGCCAGATAAAACGGTTTCGATGTGTTGCGACTCCAGGCCCTGGCCCACTGCCGTGTCTGATCCGGGTCGAACAGCCCACGCCGCGGATCGCTCACCGCGTGCACCTGCAACACGCTGCTGTCGACCGTTGCCAGCAACGCCGGCAATTCAGAACTGTCGAGCCAGGCCGGCAACGCGGTGATGCTCAGCGGCAAGGACGCCGGCAGAACGCCACGCAGATGGGTGAGGAATTCGCGGTAGGCCGGTAGCCGGGCGTTGCCCGCATCGTGGTCAATTTCCACGCCGGAGAGGGTCAACCCCTGCCCTTGCCAATCGCTGAGCACCTGCTGGATCTGCGCCGTGACCTCGTCCCGGTCCAGCCCATTGAGCTGGCCATCCAGACGAACCACCGCAATCAGCGGTCGGCCATCACGCTTGAGCAGCGCCGGATCGATCCGCGCCCGGCTCCAGCCAGACTGTGGGAATGCCTGCAAGGCCAGCACGCGCAAGGTCGAGAAATCGGTGTGGCTGTCGCGCAGCGCGGCGTCATGGGCTGGCGTCCATAGCCGTTGCCAGACATAGAGTTGCTGATCGAGCGGCGGCGCGTCCGGTTGCTCGCAACCGTTGAGCAACACCGCTGCCAGCAAAACGATCAAGCGTGTGAAAAAAACCATGAGAAACCTTATCCCTGAAATACAAAAAGGGCCTCTCAAAGGCCCTTTGTCGCTCTGCTCACTACCCTACTCAGCCGTTGGCTTGCGGGCAACGATCACCTGACTTTTCGCAACCACCGTACCCAGCACCTGACTGCCCGCTCCCACAGAGGGATTTTCTGTGTTGTCTGGTTCAGTTACAGATCCAACACCAACGGCTGCGAACCCTGCGCCGGCACCGCACAACAAATCAGCACCTCACCCGCATCGGGAACCTCCGCCGGAGGCTGTGGATAATTCACCTCTCCGCTGATCAACCGGGTTTTGCAGGTCCCGCAGGAACCGCCGCGGCAACTGAATTCCGGGCGCAAGCCACGGCTCTCCGCCAACTCCAGCAAACTGCCGCCGTCCGGCTGCCAACGCGCTTCTTTGGCAGAGCGCTGGAACACGACGGGCACCGAAACGGTAGCGGCCGGCAATTGCTCGATGACCACCGCGTCCGGGTCCGGCTTGCGACGCAGCGTCGACGGGCCAAAGGTTTCGGCATGAATCCTTGAATCAGGGACATCCAGATCCCGCAGGCTGTCGTACAGCCCCTGGGTAAAACTTCCCGGACCGCACAGGACAAAATCCACTTGGTCGTAGTCCTCCACCTCAAGAGTGGTCTTGAGCAAGTCGGCGTCGATGCGCCCTGTCAGGTCGTAATCTTCACCCTCACGGGCATCGGCCTCCGGCTGACTAAGCAAACGCAGCACCCGCACCTCATCACCGAGGCCGTCGAGCAGGCGATCCAGCTCAGGGCGAAACGGTTGATCGGCCAAGGTCCGCGAGCTCTGGAAGAACCACACAGGACGGATGCGCCGCGTGCGCAGGCCTTGATAAACCACCTCCCGCAGCATCGACAGCAGCGGCGTGATCCCCACGCCGGCAGCCAATAGCACCAGCGGCCGACGCTCATTCGGCGCCACGGTGAAATGCCCTTGAGGCGAGCGGGCTTCAAGCACATCGCCGACACGAATCTGCTCATGCAGGTGCGAGGACACCAAGCCTTCACGCTTCACGCTGATGCGGAAAAAGTCATCGGATGGCGCGCTCGACAGGCTGTACGTGCGGATGTGCACATCGCCTGCGATGTTGAACCGCAAGGGCAAATGTTGCCCAGCTTGAAACACCGGCAATCCGGCGCCATCGGCAGGCTCCAGATAGATCGAACGGATGTTGTGGCTCTCCCGCTCGATGCGCGTCACTCGCAGCGGCCGCCAGCGATTCCCCAGCGCCTGGGCTTGCAGGCGTGCATTCGCCTGCGCCCAGGTGCCGGTCAGCAGACTGGTGGGCGACACGCCGTCAAAGCGCCAGCGCAAGGCCAGTGCCGCGGGCCGACGCACCGCGTGCTCCACCTCGAATGTCCACAGCCGCTCGGCCCCTTGAAAGGCTTCGATCTGCGGGCCTTCAAGGATGACTTGCGTGCGACCACTGAGGTGCAGCAAATCGCCCGAATCGAAATCGATGAACAGCAAACCAGCCCGAGGGTTGATCAGCAGGTTGCCCAAGGTATTGAAGAACAGGTTGCCGGCGAAGTCCGGGATGGTCAGGCGATTGCCTTCTATCTGGACGAAACCGGCCTGGCCGCCCCGATGAGAAACGTCCACCGAGCGTTGGCCATCGACGTCCACATAGCTGGCGACAAAGAAGGTATCGGCGCTGGTAATCATGGCTTTGGCCGCGTCATCCAGCCCATTGAGATGCTGCGCGATACGGGTCTCCGGATCCGCCAATGGCACCGAGCGAAACTGGCGCAATTGAATGTATTGCGGGCAATTGCCGAAGGATTGCTCCACCGTCACCTCGAAGCCGCTCGCCGTTACATCGCCGACTCGACCATTGAGACGATTGCGACGCCGGGTGTGCAGCTCGATACCGAGCAGACCGATCGCCGCCCCGTCTTGCAGTTGTGCAGGGTCGTCGCGACCGGGCAGGCTGCCGATCTGCAACAGCCCGGGCTCGGGGGACTTCGCAAAGCCCGGCGCCCCTTCAAGAATGCTCGCCCAAGGGTTGCCGTCGGCATCCACCGCGCCGTACAGCATGAACGGCAGTTGCTGATAGAACGTGCGGTGCTGGTCCGGCATCTCGCCGCGAATCACCCTACGACCCAATGCGTCCATTCGCTCCGCGACACCCACGTGGGCTTGCAACTGTTTCTCGCCTGCATGCCAAGGTGAACGTTCCATAACGGCTTCTCCCCTGCGCTCATTGCGCAATAAGAACGGCCCGACTGAATAGGGCCGTGAACATCAGGCAGTTTTTTGCAAACCGGCGATGGTGCGCGGCATGCCGACAAACCCTGGCAAGGCTTCAACGCGCGCCAGCCAGGCCCGGATGTTGGCGTAGTCGTCCAGCGACACATTGCCTTCCGGAGCATGGGCGATGTAGCTGTAGGCGGCGATGTCGGCGATGGTCGGCTCGCTACCGGCCAGATAGGCCGTTGCGCCCAGTTCCTGATCGATCACTTTGAGCCAGGTGTGAGAATAGGCAATCACCTCTTCAGCGTTGTAAGGCGCACCAAATACAGTGATCAGCCTTGCCCTGCCGGGGCCAAAGGCAATCGGCCCGGCGGCGACCGACAACCAGCGCTGAACCTTGGCTGCACCGACCGGATCGGTTGGCAGCCAGCGACCGTTGCCATATTTTTGCGCAAGGTAGACCAGGATCGCGTTGGAGTCGGCCAGCACCATGCCTTGATCCTCAATCACCGGAACCTGACCAAACGGGTTGAGCGCAAGAAAATCCGCTTGTTTGTGTGCGCCCTTGGCCAGATCGACGAAGATCAGCTCGGTCGGCAGTTGCAACAACGACAGCATCAGCTCTACACGGTGAGCATGGCCGGAACGGGGGAAGTTGTAGAGTTTGATGGCTTGCATGGTCGACTCCGCTGGGTGGTGGCGCCGCTCAGGAAGGATCAGCGCCGATGGAGCGCTATCTTCCATCCACAACCAAAGCAACAGAATAACCAGCAAACGCAATCCATTATTTCATCCAGTGCAATAACCCTTCAGCCGTGCAGGGCCGGGTGTTCGCGCAGCCCCTTCACCGCAAAGTCCACAAAACTGCGAACCCGCGTCGGGGCCTTGCGCCCACCCTGGTAGACCACATGAATGGGCAATGGCGGCAGTTCGAAGTCAGCCAGGACGATTTCCAGCTCACCGGTGGCGATCTTGCTCGCCACTTGATACGACAGGACTCGGGTCAATCCCAGGCCCATGGCGGCGGCAGTGATCGCCGCTTGATTGGCAGAGACCACAAGACGTGGCTCCGGACGAACACTGATCGCCTCTCCCGCCTCAAGGAACGGCCAGCTTCTGGGCTGCCCGATGGACGAGGTGGCGATGATCGGGGCGCGGCTCAAGTCTGCCGGATGCCGAGGCCGACCATGGGCAGTCAGGAATCCAGGGGAAGCGCAGATCACTCGCCGCACTTCGCCCACTCGAATTGCGTGCTGATTGCTGTCAGGCAATTCACCGATACGCACGGCCACATCGATGCCCTCCTCGACCATGCTCACCACCCGGTCGACCAGTACAGCGTTGATGCTGACTTCAGGAAATTGAGTCAGGTAACCGACCATGAGCGGCGTGACGAACAAATCGCCGAACAATACCGGTGCCGTGATCGTCAGTTGCCCACGGGGCTGGGCATGGCTCCCGGCGGCCGAATCCTCGGCTTCCTGCACCTCGGCGAGAATTCTCCGACAATCCTCCAGATAACGCTGACCCGCCTCGCTCAAATGCACGCTGCGGGTGGTGCGCGTCAGCAACTGAGTGCCGATGCGCTGCTCAAGCGCCGCCACTGCCCGGGTGACGCTGGCCGCTGACATCCCCAAGCGCCGCGCCGCCGCCGAGAAACCCTGGTCCTGGGCGACAGCGGCGAAGACCTGCATTTCCTGGAATCGGTCCATCGGATATGTCCTTCGTTCAGGTAAAAAAAATCGCAACCGTAGCTGCGATTTTTATTGTTTCGATCACCTGTGGATAACTTATTCCACCGTCACCGACTTCGCCAGATTTCGTGGCTGGTCAACGTCAGTACCTTTCAACACCGCCACGTAGTACGACAACAACTGCAACGGAATGGTGTAGAGGATCGGCGACAGGATGTCGTGGATATGCGGCATGTGCACAACATGAGTGCCTTCACCGTTGGTCATGCCGGCCTGTTCGTCGGCGAAGACGATCAGTTCACCGCCGCGGGCGCGGACTTCCTGGAGGTTGGACTTCAACTTCTCCAGCAACTCGTTGTTCGGTGCCACGGTGACCACTGGCATGTCGTTATCCACAAGCGCCAGCGGGCCATGTTTCAGCTCGCCCGCCGGGTAGGCTTCGGCGTGGATGTAGGAGATTTCCTTGAGCTTGAGCGCCCCTTCCATCGCCACCGGGAATTGCGCACCGCGACCGAGGAACAGGGTGTGGTTCTTCTCGGCGAACAGCTCGGCGATTTTTTCCACAGTGCTGTCCATGGCCAGGGCTTCGCCCAGACGGGTCGGCAGGCGACGCAGTTCTTCCACCAGTGTGGCTTCGACACCTGCGGCCAATGTGCCGCGAACCTGACCCAGGGCCAGGGTCAGCAAGAGCAGGCCCACCAATTGAGTGGTGAAGGCTTTGGTCGAGGCCACGCCGATTTCGCGACCGGCCTGGGTCAGCAGCGTCAGGTCCGATTCACGCACCAGGGAGCTGATGCCGACGTTGCAGATTGCCAGGCTGGAAAGGAAGCCCAGTTCCTTGGCATTGCGCAGCGCGGCCAACGTATCGGCGGTTTCGCCTGACTGGGAGATGCTCACGAACAGGGTATCGGGCTGCACCACTACTTTGCGATAGCGGAATTCGCTGGCGACTTCGACCTGGCACGGGATGCCGGCCAGTTCTTCGAGCCAGTAACGGGCAACCATGCCGGCGTGATAGCTGGTGCCGCAGGCGACGATCTGTACATTACGCACCTTGGCGAACAACTCGGCCGCTTGTGAACCAAACGCCTGGACCAGCACCTGATTCTGACTCAGGCGACCTTCAAGCGTGCGTTGCACCACGGCCGGTTGCTCGTGAATTTCCTTGAGCATGTAATGCCGGAACTCGCCTTTGTCAGCGGCTTCGGCACCGTCACGGTACTGAATGCTTTCACGCTCGACGAGCACGCCGTTGATGTCCCAGATCTGCACGCTGTCGCGGCGAATTTCGGCGATATCGCCTTCTTCCAGATACATGAAGCGGTCAGTGACCTGGCGCAGGGCCAATTGGTCGGAGGCGAGAAAGTTTTCACCCAGGCCCAGACCGATCACCAATGGGCTGCCACTGCGGGCCGCCACCAGACGATCCGGTTGCCGAGCGCTGATCACCGCCAGACCGTAAGCGCCGTGCAGTTCCTTGACGGTCGCTTTCAGGGCTGCGGTCAGGTCGGGCTGCTCTTTGAGTTTTTCGTTGAGCAGATGAGCGATGACTTCAGTGTCCGTGTCCGAGGTGAACATGTGGCCCAGGGCCTTGAGTTGCTCGCGCAGGGCTTCGTGGTTCTCGATTATGCCGTTGTGCACCACCGCCAAATCGCCCGAAAAATGCGGGTGAGCGTTGCGTTCGCACGGTGCACCGTGAGTCGCCCAGCGGGTGTGGGCAATGCCCAGACGGCCGACCAGAGGCTCTTCGATCAGCGCCTGTTCCAGTTCGCTGACCTTGCCCGGCCGACGCAGGCGCAAGAGTTTTTCATCATTGGTGTACACCGCCACACCGGCGCTGTCATAACCACGGTATTCCAGACGCTTGAGGCCTTCGAGCAGGATGGCGGTAATGTTCCGTTCTGCGACTGCACCAACAATTCCACACATGCTATTTCTCCTGACTGACAGCGGCGCAAATCACATTGATGCCGCGGGCCTGAATCTGATCGCGGGCCTCAAGCGGCAGGCGATCATCGGTAATAAGGGTATGGACACTGCTCCAAGGCAGCTCCAGATTGGGGATCTTGCGGCCGATCTTGTCGGCCTCGACCATCACGATCACTTCGCGGGCGACCTCGGCCATGACACGGCTCAGTCCCAGCAATTCATTGAAGGTGGTGGTCCCGCGCACCAGATCGATGCCATCGGCGCCAATAAATAACTGATCGAAGTCATATGAGCGTAGTACCTGCTCTGCCACCTGACCCTGGAAGGATTCGGAATGCGGATCCCAGGTACCACCGGTCATCAACAGCACCGGTTCGTGCTCGAGTTCAGTCAACGCGTTGGCGACATGCAGGGAGTTGGTCATCACCACCAGGCCCGGTTGCTGGCCGAGTTCCGGGATCATCGCGGCGGTGGTACTGCCGCTGTCGATGATAATGCGCGCATGCTCGCGAATCCGCGTGACGGCGGCGCGGGCAATGGCCTGCTTGTATTTCGAAACCGGTTGGCCGATATCGGCGACCAGCTCCTGCGGCATGGTGACCGCGCCGCCATAACGACGCAGCAACAGACCGTTGCTTTCAAGCGCGGCCAGATCCTTGCGAATCGTAACTTCCGAGGTTTCGAAGCGTTTGGCCAACTCGTCCACACTGACTTCGCGCTGCTCATTGAGCAAGGCGAGGATATTGTGGCGGCGTTGGGGCGTGTTGCGCTTTGACATGACTTGGTAAGTTTCGATTCGAAAGATAACGTAAGCAATCAAAACCTATCGGCGAAACTTCGTCAAGCCAGCTTCAGAAAAAAAGATGTGTGGATAACTCAAAAAAAGATCGCAGCCTCCGGCAGCTCCTACAGAGTGAACACGAATTCCCTGTAGGAGCTGCCGAAGGCTGCGATCTTTTGATCTGTGGATAACTTAACTCTTCTTGATCTTCTCAGGCCGCTTCCAGCCGTCGATGTTCTTCTGTCGAGCCCGGCCAACGGCCAATTGAGCGTTATCCACATTCTGGGTAATGGTCGAACCGGCCGCCGTGGTCGCACCGGAGGAGATATCCACAGGCGCCACCAACGAGTTGTTGGAGCCGATGAACACATCTTCACCCAGCACGGTTTTCCACTTGTTGGCACCGTCGTAGTTGCAGGTGATGGTGCCGGCGCCAATGTTGGTGCGCGCACCGATCTCGGCATCGCCCAGATACGTCAAGTGACCGGCCTTGGCACCTTCGCCCATGTGAGCGTTCTTCAGTTCAACAAAGTTACCCACATGTGCGCGGGCCTCCAGCACTGTGCCAGGACGCAAACGAGCAAACGGGCCGGCATCGCTGCCTTCGCCGAGAATCGCGCCTTCGATATGACTGTTGGCCTTGATCACCACGCCTTTGCGCAGGGTGCTGTCCTTGATCACGCAGTTCGGGCCGATCACCACGTCGTCCTCGATGACCACTTTGCCCTCGAGAATCACGTTGATGTCGATCAGGATATCGCGACCAACGGTAACCTCACCGCGCACATCGAAACGTGTCGGGTCGCGCAGGGTTACGCCTTGAGCCATCAAACGACGAGCGGCGCGCAGCTGATAATGACGCTCCAGCTCGGCCAGTTGTTTGCGATCGTTGGCGCCCTGCACTTCCATGGCGTCATGGGGTTGTTCGGTGGCCACCACCAGACCATCGCTGACCGCCATGGCGATCACGTCGGTCAGGTAGTACTCGCCCTGGGCGTTATTGTTGGATAGACGGCTCAGCCAATCGCCCAAACGCTGGGAAGGCACCGCCAAAATGCCGGTATTGCCTTCGGTGATCGCACGCTCAACCGCGTTGGCATCTTTCTGCTCAACGATGGCAGTCACTTTGCCGGCGGCATCACGGACAATACGGCCGTAGCCAGTCGGGTCATCCAACTCGACAGTAAGCAGACCCAATTGCTGCGGTGCAGCCTGCTTGAGCAGACGTTGCAGGGTTTCGACTTCGATCAACGGCACGTCACCGTAGAGAATCAGCACGGTATCGGACTCGATGAACGGCACAGCCTGGGCCACCGCATGACCGGTACCCAGCTGTTGGTCCTGCAAGACGAAATTCAGGTCATCGGCGGCCAGACGCTCGCGCACCGCTTCGGCACCATGGCCGATCACCACGTGGATGCGCTGTGGATCAAGTTGCCGGGCGCTGTGGATAACATGGCCGAGCATTGAATTACCGGCAATCGGATGCAGGACTTTCGGCAAGGCCGAACGCATGCGAGTGCCTTGCCCGGCAGCGAGGATAACGATTTCAAGGGACATGACTGGCTACCAATCCTGGGTGGTCAGCAACTGCGACCAGGTGATGAATATCGAAAAAGAAAAAAGGGTAGCCGAGGCTACCCTTTTTAATCAATCGCGCAACAAGTCGATGGCCGATTAGTGGCCGAACTTCTTGCGGATCTGCTGGACGGTGCGCAGCTGAGCTGCAGCCTCGGCCAGACGTGCGGCAGCAGAACCGTAATCGAATTCCGCGCCTCGCTCATGCAAGGCTTTCTCGGCAGCCTTAACGGCTTCCAAAGCTGCGGCTTCGTCCAGGTCGGCAGCGCGTTGCACGGTGTCGGCGAGAACCTTGACCATGTTCGGCTGAACCTCGAGGAAACCACCGGAGATGTAATACACCTCCTCTTCCCCGCCCTGCTTGATCAGGCGGATCGGGCCCGGCTTGAGATTGGTGATCAGCGGCGCGTGACCCAGGGCGATACCAAGATCACCCAGTGCACCGTGCGCAACCACCATCTCGACCAGGCCGGAAAAGATTTCCCCTTCCGCGCTGACGATATCGCAATGGACTGTCATAGCCATCTGATTGCCTCAACCTAAATTAACGCCCGTTGCCGGGCGCCGGGATTACAGTTTCTTGGCTTTCTCGATCGCTTCTTCGATGCCGCCGACCATGTAGAACGCTTGTTCTGGCAGGTGGTCGTAGTCACCGTTGAGGATGCCTTTGAAGCCAGCAATGGTGTCTTTCAGGGAAACGTATTTACCCGAAGCACCGGTGAAGACTTCAGCCACGAAGAACGGCTGCGACAAGAAACGCTGGATCTTACGAGCACGGTTTACCAACTGCTTGTCGGCTTCCGACAGCTCGTCCATACCCAGGATCGCAATGATGTCCTTCAGTTCTTTGTAACGCTGCAGCACGTACTGAACACCGCGAGCGGTTTCGTAGTGGTCGTTGCCGATCACGTTCGGGTCCAGCTGACGCGAAGTCGAGTCCAGTGGGTCTACCGCAGGGTAGATACCCAGGGAAGCGATGTCACGGGACAGAACGACAGTGGCGTCCAAGTGGGCGAAGGTGGTCGCTGGCGACGGGTCGGTCAAGTCGTCCGCTGGTACGTATACCGCCTGGATCGAAGTAATCGAACCTTGCTTGGTCGAAGTGATGCGCTCTTGCAGCACGCCCATCTCTTCAGCCAGGGTCGGCTGGTAACCTACTGCCGAAGGCATACGGCCCAGCAGTGCGGATACTTCAGTACCGGCCAGGGTGTAACGATAGATGTTGTCGACGAACAGCAGAACGTCGTTACCTTCGTCACGGAACTTCTCGGCCATGGTCAGGCCGGTCAGTGCTACGCGCAGACGGTTTCCCGGCGGCTCGTTCATCTGACCGTAAACCAGTGCCACTTTGTCCAGAACGTTGGAGTCCTTCATCTCGTGGTAGAAGTCGTTACCCTCACGAGTACGCTCACCCACACCGGCGAACACGGAATAACCGCTGTGCTCGATGGCGATGTTACGGATCAGTTCCATCATGTTTACGGTCTTGCCTACACCGGCACCACCGAACAGACCGACTTTACCGCCCTTGGCGAACGGGCAAACCAGGTCGATAACCTTGATGCCTGTTTCCAGCAGCTCGTTGCCGCCCGCTTGTTCAGCGAAGGTTGGCGCAGGACGGTGAATGCCCCAGCGCTCTTCTTCGCCGATCGGACCAGCTTCGTCGATCGGGTTGCCCAGTACGTCCATGATCCGGCCCAGGGTCGCTTTACCGACCGGTACGGAGATGGCTGCGCCAGTGTTGTTGACGTCCAGACCGCGCTTCAAGCCTTCGGTGGAGCCCATCGCAATGGTACGAACCACGCCGTCGCCCAGCTGCTGCTGAACTTCCAGGGTGGTTTCGGCGCCTTGAACTTTCAAGGCGTCGTAGATGCTCGGTACGCTGTCGCGTGGGAATTCCACGTCGATAACGGCGCCGATGATTTGAACGATACGTCCGCTACTCATAGCTGGATCCTCTGAATATTTGAACCGTTAAACCGCGGCAGCGCCGCCGACGATTTCCGAGATCTCTTGGGTGATCGCAGCCTGACGCGCCTTGTTGTAGACCAGCTGCAAATCGCTGATCAAATCACCGGCGTTGTCGGTAGCGTTCTTCATCGCGATCATCCGCGCAGCTTGTTCAGCCGCGTTGTTCTCGACCACCGCCTGGTAGACCTGCGACTCCACGTAACGGACCATCAAGCCGTCAAGCAGCTCTTTGGCGTCCGGTTCGTACAGATAATCCCAGTGGTGCTTGAGTTCTTGATCCGGGGTTGCCACCAGTGGAATCAACTGCTCCACGGTAGGCTGTTGTGTCATGGTGTTGATGAACTTGTTGGACACCACGGACAGGCGGTCAATACGGCCATCCAGGTAGGCATCCAGCATCACCTTGACGCTGCCGATCAGATCATTGATCGACGGCTCTTCACCCAAGTGGCTGATAGCTGCAACGACGTTACCGCCGAAGTTGCGGAAGAAAGCCGCACCCTTGCTACCAACGACACACAGATCGATCTCGACGCCGTTTTCGCGGTTTACCGCCATGTCCTTGACCAAAGCCTTGAACAGGTTGGTGTTCAAGCCACCACACAGACCACGGTCACTGCTCACTACGACATAACCAACGCGCTTTACTTCACGGTCGATCATGAACGGGTGGCGATATTCCGGGTTAGCGTTGGCCAGATGGCCAATAACCTGGCGGATGCGCTCCGCATAAGGACGGCTAGCAGCCATGCGCATTTGTGCCTTGCGCATTTTGCTGACCGCCACTTTTTCCATGGCGCTGGTAATCTTTTGCGTGCTTTTGATGCTCGCAATCTTACTGCGAATCTCTTTTGCGCCTGCCATGTAACACCTATCAGGTTAGCAAGCGGGAGCCGCTAGGCTCCCGCTGCGGCTTACCAGGTTTGGGTGGCCTTGAACTTCTCGATACCGGCTTTCAGGCCGCCATCGATTTCGTCATTGAAGTCACCCTTCACGTTGATCTTCGCCATCAAGTCGGCGTGATCGCGGTTGAAGTAAGCAATCAGCGCTTGCTCGAAGCTGCCGATCTTGGCGATTTCAACGTCGGTCAGGAACCCACGCTCAGCGGCATACAGCGACAGCGACATGTCGGCGATCGACATTGGCGCGTATTGCTTCTGCTTCATCAGCTCGGTAACGCGCTGACCATGCTCAAGTTGCTTACGGGTCGCTTCGTCCAGGTCAGAAGCGAACTGGGCGAATGCCGCCAGTTCACGGTACTGAGCCAGAGCGGTACGGATACCACCGGACAGCTTCTTGATGATCTTGGTCTGAGCGGCACCACCCACACGGGATACCGAAACACCGGCGTTCACTGCAGGACGGATGCCCGAGTTGAACATGGCCGATTCCAGGAAGATCTGACCGTCGGTGATGGAAATCACGTTGGTCGGAACGAACGCAGAAACGTCGCCAGCCTGGGTTTCGATGATCGGCAGTGCGGTCAGGGAACCGGTTTTGCCGGTCACTGCGCCGTTGGTGAACTTCTCTACGTATTCTTCCGAAACGCGGGAGGCGCGCTCCAGCAGACGGGAGTGGAGATAGAACACGTCGCCTGGGTAAGCTTCACGGCCTGGTGGACGGCGCAGCAGCAGGGAAATCTGGCGGTAAGCCACTGCTTGCTTGGACAGATCGTCATAAACGATCAGCGCGTCTTCACCGCGATCGCGGAAGTATTCGCCCATGGTGCAACCGGAGTACGGTGCCAGGAATTGCAGTGCTGCAGATTCCGAAGCGCTCGCTGCAACGATGATGGTGTTAGCCAGTGCACCGTTTTCTTCCAGCTTGCGAACTACGTTGGCGATGGTCGATTGCTTCTGACCGATAGCTACGTAGACGCAGAAAATGCCGCTGTCTTTCTGGTTGATGATCGCGTCGATCGCCAGAGCGGTTTTACCGATCTGACGGTCACCGATGATCAGCTCACGCTGGCCACGGCCGACAGGGATCATCGCATCGACAGCCTTGTAGCCAGTCTGTACAGGCTGGTCTACCGACTTACGCCAGATCACGCCTGGAGCAACTTTCTCGACCGCGTCGGTCTCGGTGTTGTTCAGCGGACCTTTGCCGTCAACTGGGTTACCCAGTGCGTCGACTACGCGACCCAGCAGTTCCTTACCAACCGGAACTTCGAGGATGCGGCCGGTGCACTTGGCGCTCATGCCTTCAGCCAGAGTCTGGTATGCGCCCAATACAACGGCACCTACAGAGTCTTGCTCCAGGTTGAGAGCCATACCGAAGACGCCGCCCGGAAACTCGATCATCTCGCCGTACATAACGTCGGCCAGACCGTGAATCCGCACGATACCGTCAGATACGCTGACGACAGTGCCTTCGTTACGGGCTTGGGAGGTCACATCGAGCTTGTCGATGCGGCCCTTGATAATTTCACTTATTTCGGAAGGATTGAGTTGCTGCATTGCTCTGCTGCCCCTTCAAACTCAAGATTTCAATGCTTCGGCAAGTTTCGCGATTTTGCCGCGAATCGAGCCATCGATAACCAGGTCGCCGGCGCGGATGACAACACCACCAATAAGGGATGAGTCTTCCTCGACTTGCAGGCGCACTTCCCGGTTGAGTCGTGCACTGAGAACCTTGGCGAGTTTGTCTTGCTGTTCTTGGTTCAATGCAAAAGCACTGGTCACTTCAACGTCTACCGATTTCTCTTGTTCGGCCTTGTACAGGTCAAACAGAGCGGCGATCTCCGGCAGAAGCGGGAGACGGTCGTTTTCGGCAACGACGTGAATGAAGTTCTGTGCCTTGGCATCAAACTTGTCGCCGCACACGTCAATGAACGTGGCGGCCTTTTCTGCGCTCGTCAGTCGCGGGGCCTTGAGCACGCGCTGCATGGTGTCGTCTTGCGACACCGCTGCTGCCAGGCCGAGCATGGCTGACCAATTGGCCAGTTGCTGGTGGGCCTGAGCGTGCTCGAAGGCCGCCTTAGCGTAAGGTCGGGCCAACGTGGTCAGTTCTGCCATGATCGCCCTCGCTTAGATTTCAGCAGCCAGTTGGTTAACCAGCTCTGCGTGCGCGTTTTGATCGATTGTGGCACCCAGGATCTTCGCAGCACCGCCAACGGCCAGGCTACCCACTTGGGCGCGCAGCGCGTCTTTGACGCTGTTCAGTTCCTGTTCGATCTCGGCCTGAGCCTGAGCCTTCACACGGTCAGCTTCGACGCGAGCCTGTTCACGGGCTTCGTCGACAATCTGGGTACCGCGTTTCTTGGCTTGCTCGATGATTTCAGCTGCCTGAGCTTTCGCTTCGCGCAGTTGCTGACCCGCTTTCTCTTGGGCCAACTCCAGGTCGCGAGCTGCTCGGCTGGCAGCGTCCAGACCATCAGCGATCTTCTTTTGACGTTCGTGCAGAGCCGTGATGACCGGAGGCCATACGAACTTCATGCAGAACAGTACAAAAATCAGGAACGCAACGGACTGGCCAATCAGGGTCGCATTAATGTTCACGCCAACACCTCGCAGTTACGTTGTCCATCACACCAAATTACCCGGAAGATCCGAGTAATTAGCCAGCGATTTGACCAACGAACGGGTTCGCAAAGGTGAAGAACAGAGCGATACCAACACCGATCATGGTTACGGCGTCGAGCAGACCGGCAACGATGAACATTTTAACTTGCAGCATTGGAACCATTTCTGGCTGACGCGCTGCGCCTTCCAGGAACTTGCCGCCCAGCAGGCCGAAACCAATTGCGGTACCCAGTGCGCCCAGGCCGATCAACAGTGCAACAGCGATAGCGGTTAGACCAACTACAGTTTCCATCTTTCCTCCCGACTTTTACGTCGTATGGTTTAGGTTTTTTAGATTTTAAAGCGGTAAAACAAATCGTTTCATAGCCCTGTTAGGGCACCCACCCGTTTGACCGGGTGGGACATAAGACCAGTCGAGACTGGTCTTAATGGTTTTCTTCGTGCGCCATCGACAGGTAGACGATGGTCAGCATCATGAAGATAAATGCCTGCAGGGTGATGATCAGGATGTGGAACACAGCCCACGCCCACTGCAGAACTACGCCCAGGCCGCTCAGCCAGAGCAGACCGCTGCCGAACATCACAGCGATCAGAATGAACACCAGCTCACCGGCATACATGTTGCCGAACAGACGCAGAGCCAGGGAGATCGGCTTGGCGATCAGGGTCACGAATTCCAGCAGGAAGTTCACCGGAATCAGCAGCGCCTGAACAAAGATGTTCTTGCTGCCGAACGGGTGCAGGGTCAGCTCGCCGATGAAGCCGCCGAGGCCCTTGATCTTGATGCTGTAGAAAATGATCAGCGCGAACACCGTGAAGGCCATGGCCAATGTAGCGTTCGGGTCGGTGGTCGACACGGCGCGGAACGGGATGTGGTGGTCGCCGGAGATCAGGATGGCCAGCTGAGGAATCCAGTCGACCGGTACCAGGTCGATGGCGTTCATCAGGAAGACCCAGACGAAGATGGTCAGTGCCAGCGGTGCAACCACTGGACTACGGCCATGGAAGCTGTCTTTCACGCTGCCATCGACGAATTCGACCAATACTTCAACGAAGTTCTGCAAAGCACCAGGTACACCTGTAGTCGCCTTCTTTGCCGCCATGCGGAAAAGAAGAACGAAGATCAGACCCAACGCGACCGACCAGCCGAGGGTATCGACGTGGAAAGCCCAGAAGCCCATTTCCTTGGCTTCTGCTGCGGAGTGGGCAAAGCCCCAGCCGCCGTTGGGTAGCTGACCGAAGGTCAGGTTCTGCAAGTGGTGCTGGATATAGCCCGAAGCGGTTGTTTCTGCCATGGTTGCCTCAAACGCCCTAAGGTCTCGAAAGTCTTGTTCTCATAAGCAGGGGAGCGAACCAGCTGACCAGTTGGGTCAGCACGAAGACGCCGAATACTGCTAACGGCGCCAATGGCTTCACACCTGCAAACGTCAATGCAAACAGCACTGCCGTCAAAATCAGTTTGCCCGCCTCGCCGGCATAAAAAGACCGGACGATGGCTTGAGCTGCTCGGGCGCCGGAAAACCGAAATGCCCTGTGAGCGAAATAAATATTGGGAAGCAAGGCTATCAGGCCTCCGCAAAGTCCTGAGTACCCGGCAACGACTCCATACCATCGCCAGAGCGCCAAAGCGGCAATCAGCAAAACGACGAATTGAGCCATTAACACCGGAAAAACAGCCAATCGATGGAAAGGCAAGCGGTCTGGCGTGCGGTTTTCCATCACTTTTGCTCCCCAATGGTCGGCTGCCGAAATTCAATAACTTGGCATAATTTGTGCCGACAAAATGCGCGCAGAGTATAGGGGCGGTTCTGCCCCTATTCAACTGTCAGGTAGTGATTTCCGACTTCACGCTACAAGAGGAATTGTTTCAGCGGATGTGTGCGAGCACACCTTGAAGTTCATCAAGAGAGTTGTAGCCGATCACCAACTGCCCCTTACCCTTCTTTCCGTGGCGGATCTGCACCGCAGAGCCTAGGCGCTCGGCCAGGCGCTGCTCGAGCCGGGCGATATCCGGGTCCGGTTTTGCCGGTTCCACAGGCTCCGGTTTGCCACTCAACCACTGGCGAACCAGTGCTTCAGTCTGGCGCACAGTCAGCCCCCGTGCGACAACATGTCGCGCCCCTTCAACCTGTTGGTTTTCCGGTAAACCCAGCAAGGCACGGGCATGACCCATTTCCAGGTCGCCGTGAGACAGCATGGTCTTGATGACTTCCGGCAACGAAATCAGGCGCAATAGGTTGGCCACGGTGACGCGGGACTTACCCACAGCCTCGGCCACTTGTTGCTGAGTCAGCTGGAATTCCTGCTGCAAACGCTGCAAGGCCACCGCTTCTTCGATCGGATTGAGGTCTTCGCGCTGGATATTCTCGATCAACGCCATGGCGATGGCGGTTTCATCCGGCACATCGCGGACCATCGCCGGGATGGTTTCCTGGCCAGCCTGCTGGCTGGCGCGCCAGCGGCGTTCGCCGGCGATGATTTCGAAGCGACCGCTGCCAATCGGGCGAACCACGATCGGCTGCATCACGCCCTGAGCCTTGATCGACTGCGCCAGCTCTTCCAGCGCCTGAGGATCCATGTCGCGACGCGGCTGGTACTTGCCACGCTGGATCAGGTCCAGGGGCAGGTGCTGCAGCTCACGCTGGTCGGCTTGCACCGCTTGTTCTTCCAGCGAGCTGACAGTCGGACCACTCAGCAGTGCATCCAGTCCACGTCCGAGACCTCGTTTCTTGACGGCCATGGGGATTCCTTAAGTTGCCTGGGCAGCGGCGGTGCGTGAATTTTTGCGTTGACGGCGAACCATCTCACCGGCCAATGCCAGGTAGGCAATCGCGCCGCGCGATGATTTATCGTACGCCAGCGCCGGCATGCCATAGCTTGGCGCTTCGGCCAGACGGATGTTGCGCGGAATCACGGTGTCGTAGAGCTGATCGCCAAAGTGTTCCCTGAGCTGCGCCGAGACGTCGTTCATCAGGCTCAGGCGCGGGTCGTACATGGTCCGCAACAGGCCTTCGACTTTCAGGTTCGGGTTCAGCAGTTCGGCAATACGCTTGATGTTATCCACAAGGTCGCTCAACCCTTCGAGCGCGAAGTACTCACACTGCATGGGGATAATGACCCCGTCGGCGGCAACCAGCGCATTGAGCGTGAGCATCGACAGCGATGGCGGGCAGTCGATCAAAATGTAATCGTAGTTTTCACGGATCGGCGCCAACGCGCTGCGCAGGCGGCTTTCCTTCATCTGCATTTCCAGCAGAACGACTTCGGCCGCGGTCAGATCGCGGTTTGCCGGCAACAACTGGTAACCACCGTGTTCGGAATAGTGCATGGCCTGGGCCAGATCACATTCACCGATCAACAGATCGTAGACCGAGTTTTCCAGGCCGTGTTTATCCACACCGCTACCCATGGTGGCGTTGCCCTGTGGATCAAGATCGATCAACAGCACCCGACGCTTGGTAGCGACCAGGGAAGCTGCGAGGTTGATGCAGGTGGTGGTCTTGCCCACACCACCCTTTTGGTTCGCTATCGCGAATACCTTAGCCATTCTTGCTTGTGTTCCCAATCATGCCGTGCGGCGCAGTATCAGCAGATGGCGTTGGCCTTGGCAACCGGGTACGGCCAGGGCGTGTTCGCTATCGAGGTGGAAGTCTGCCGGCAATGCTACCAGCTCATCGGCGGGATGAACGCCCTTCATTGCCAGCCAGCGTGTATCGGCGTCGCCCAAATGGCGAGTCCAGTTGCTGAAGTTCTCCATGCTGCTGAACGCCCGGGAAATGATCCCGTTGAATGGCAGTTCAGGCTGGAAGGCTTCGACGCGACTGTGGATAACTTGCAGGTTATCCAGTTTGAGTTCGAGTTTGACCTGGGTCAGGAAGCGGGTTTTCTTGCCGTTGCTGTCCAGACAGGTCACCTGGGACTCAGGAAACAGGATCGCCAACGGAATACCCGGCATGCCGCCGCCGCTGCCAACGTCCAGCCAGCGACCGTTTTCGACGAACGACATCACGCTCAAGCTATCGAGCAGGTGACGGGAGACCATTTCGTCCGGATCGCGCACGGCGGTCAGGTTGTAAGCCTTGTTCCATTTGATCAACAAAGCCAGATAACCCAGCAGCTGAGCGTGCTGGGTTTCCGTCAGTGTGACACCGAGCTGGCGAGCACCTGTGGATAACTCTTCTGCATGTTGCGAGGTAACCAACGAACTCAAGCGCTTTGCTCCAACTGACGGCCCGCGCCGCGTTTTTTCAAATGAATCATCAACAGCGAAATCGCCGCTGGGGTCACGCCCGGAATACGCGACGCCTGGCCCAAAGTCTCTGGACGGGTCGCACCGAGCTTGCTCTGGATCTCCTTGGAGAGACCGGAGATGTTCGTGTAATCGATATCCACAGGCAGTTTGGTGTCTTCGCTGGCCCGCAGGCGTGCGATTTCATCCTGTTGACGGTCGATGTAACCGGCGTATTTGGTCTTGATTTCGACCTGTTCGGCGACCTGTGGATCTTCTGCGCCCCCGCCAGTCACGGCGATCAGACCAGCGTAGTCGATTTCCGGACGGCTCAGCAGGTTGAGCAAATTGTATTCGTGGGTCAGCGGCGTGCCGAACTTCTCGGCAATCGCATCGCCCTGCTCGGTGCCCGGGCGAACCCAGGTACTTTTCAGGCGTTGTTCTTCCAGATCGATGCTTTCGCGTTTTTTGCAGAAAGCCGCCCAACGCGCGTCATCCACCAGACCCAGTTCGCGACCTTTTTCGGTCAGGCGCAGGTCGGCGTTGTCTTCGCGCAGAATCAAGCGGTATTCGGCGCGGGATGTGAACATCCGATACGGTTCCTGGGTACCGAGGGTAATCAGGTCGTCAACCAAAACGCCGATGTACGCTTCATCACGACGCGGGCACCAGGCATCTTTGCCCTGGGCTCGCAGTGCGGCGTTGGCTCCAGCCAGCAAACCCTGGGCGCCGGCTTCTTCGTAACCGGTGGTGCCGTTGATTTGCCCGGCGAAGAACAGACCGGCGATGACTTTGGTTTCCAGGCTGTACTTCAGGTCACGCGGGTCGAAATAGTCGTACTCGATGGCGTAGCCCGGACGCACGATGTGCGCGTTTTCCATGCCGCGGATCGATTGCACGATCTGCAATTGCACGTCGAACGGCAAGGATGTGGATATCCCGTTCGGGTACAGCTCGTGAGTGGTCAACCCTTCCGGTTCGATGAAGACCTGGTGGCTTTCCTTGTCGGCAAAGCGGTGGATCTTGTCTTCGATCGAGGGGCAATAACGTGGGCCGATGCCTTCGATCAACCCGGCATCGGAATACATCGGCGAACGGTCGAGGTTGGCGGCAATGATTTCGTGGGTCCGGGCGTTGGTGTGGGTAATCCAGCAACTGACCTGTTTCGGGTGCTGTTCTTTGGAGCCCATGAACGACATGACCGGGATCGGCGTATCACCGGCTTGCTCGGTCATGACCGAGAAATCCACAGACCTACCGTCAATACGCGGCGGAGTACCGGTTTTCAGGCGACCGACACGCAATGGCAGTTCACGCAGACGACGTGCCAAAGCAATCGAAGGCGGATCACCGGCGCGACCGCCGGAATAATTCTGCATGCCGATGTGGATAAGTCCACCGAGGAAGGTGCCCGTCGTCAGCACCACGGAGTCGGCGAAGAAACGCAGGCCCATTTGCGTGACAACGCCGCGCACTTGTTCCTGTTCGACGATCAGGTCGTCCGCGGCCTGTTGAAATATCCACAGGTTCGGCTGGTTTTCCAAAGCTTCGCGGACAGCGGCCTTGTACAGAACCCGATCTGCCTGGGCGCGAGTTGCACGCACGGCCGGGCCTTTGCGGCTGTTCAATACGCGAAATTGAATACCGCCTTTATCGGTAGCCATGGCCATCGCGCCGCCCAGGGCATCGATTTCCTTGACCAGATGGCTTTTACCGATCCCACCAATGGCGGGATTGCAGCTCATGGCACCGAGGGTTTCCACGTTATGCGTCAGCAACAGGGTTTTTGCCCCCATACGTGCTGATGCAAGTGCTGCCTCGGTACCGGCATGACCGCCGCCGATGACGATCACTTCAAAACGGGAAGGGAAATCCACCACGCACCTCGTGCCTGCTTTAGTCAGGTAATCCGGAATAGTTTGAGCTCAGGTTCTTGGACCTGGTCGGCAAGTATAGGGACTTCGCCCTTCCTAAAGAACCCTTTGCACAAAATTTAACCAGCTGTGGAGAAGTCGGGGTTATAGAAATTAAAAAGAGAGAAATTTATTAAATCTTTGTTTTTATGTTTATTTCTACTGACCCACCTTTCTGTGGATAGATTCATACAGGCCTTTATTTTCAATGTGTACAGAGATTCAAAACCCTGTGGTCATGTGCCGAGGAGGCCCTTGGATAACCGGTGTAAGCCTGTGGATGAAAGAGGGTGTTATCCACAGAGGCGGTTATCTTCAGTTTTGAGGCCTTGTTATCAACTGCCCTTAGCGGCAGTTATTCACAGGGCTTAATCCACAGAAAAGGGCTGACCGAGCAAATCCCGGGCACGGAAAATCTGCCCGAACAGAAAAATCTGCTCGGGAGCGGAGGTCTATTTCAGAAGAAGGGGAGCAGACAGGCCAGAACGGCCTGTCTGTGGGTAACGCAGAAGGACTATTTACCGATGCAGAAGCTGGAAAAGATCCTGCCCAGCAGATCATCGGAGCTGAATGCCCCGGTGATCTCGCCCAAAGACTGCTGGGCTTGCCGCAAATCTTCGGCCAGCAGTTCACCGGCACCCGCTAACGTCAGCTGTGCGCGGCCGTGTTCGAGGGACGCACTCGCATGGCGCAGTGCCTCCAGGTGACGCCTGCGAGCACTAAAGCTGCTTTCAGAGGTCTGCTCGTAACCCATACAGGCCTTGAGATGCTCGCGCAACAACTCCAGGCCTTCGCCGGCGGACCTGGCACTGAGGCTGATCGTGACGTGGCCATCGTTACTGACTTCCAGGGCAATTGCTTCGCCCGTCAGGTCTGCCTTGTTACGAATCAGCGTCACTTTTGCCGGATCCGGGCGGGTTTCGAGGAATTCAGGCCACAAGGCAAATGGATCAAGGGCCTCGGGAGCCGTGGCATCGACCACCAGCAATACCCGATCCGCCTCGCCGATGGCTTTCAATGCCCGTTCGACGCCGATTTTCTCGACCTGATCGTCGGTATCCCGCAGCCCGGCAGTGTCGACCACATGCAACGGCATGCCATCGATGTGGATATGTTCGCGAAGAATGTCCCGGGTCGTGCCAGCAATCTCGGTCACGATCGCGGCTTCACGTCCGGCCAGGGCATTCAGAAGGCTGGACTTGCCGGCATTCGGCCGACCGGCGATGACTACCGTCATGCCGTCACGCAGCAAGGCCCCCTGCCCGGCTTCCCGAAGCACTGTGGATAATTCGTCGCGCACTTTGTCCAGCATGCTCAGCACGTGGCCATCGGCGAGGAAGTCGATTTCTTCTTCGGGGAAGTCGATAGCCGCTTCGACGTAAATGCGCAGGCCTATTAATTGCTCGGTAAGGTTATGCACACGCTGGGAAAACGCCCCTTGCAACGAACGCAGGGCATTTCGTGCAGCCTGTGCAGAACTCGCCTCGATCAGGTCGGCAATGGCTTCGGCCTGAGCCAGGTCGAGTTTGTCATTGAGGAAGGCGCGTTCGCTGAATTCACCCGGTCGGGCCAGACGGCAGCCCAGTTCAAGGCAGCGTTTGAGCAACATATCCAGGACGATTGGTCCGCCGTGGCCCTGCAGCTCCAGCACATCTTCGCCGGTGAACGAATTCGGTCCCGGGAAATACAGCGCGATGCCTTCGTCCAGCACCTCTTCGTTTTCACTGAGGAACGGGCCGTAATGGGCGAACCGCGGTTTCAGCTCGCGGCCGCTGATGGCTTTGGCCGCCACACTCGCCAGCGGCCCGGAAATACGGACGATGCCCACACCGCCGCGACCTTGAGCGGTGGCGACGGCTGCGATGGTTTCACGAGGAACGCTCATAAACCGGTATCCAGACAAAAGTGACAGATAGCAAAACGCCCCACTAGGGGGCGTTTTGAGTGGTTATCCACAGTGTAAATCAGGCAGCTGCTTTGGTAGCCGCTTCGATCTTACGAGTGATGTACCACTGTTGGGCGATCGACAGGCAGTTGTTCACTACCCAGTACAGTACCAGACCGGCCGGGAACCACAGGAAGAAGAAGGTGAAGATGATTGGCATCAGCTTCATCACCTTGGCCTGCATTGGATCCGGAGGCGTCGGGTTCAACTGCTGCTGGATGAACATGGTTGCGCCCATGATGATCGGCAGAATGAAGAACGGATCCTTGATCGACAGGTCAGTAATCCACAGCATGAATGGCGCCTGGCGCATTTCCACACTTTCCAGCAGAACCCAGTACAGCGAAAGGAAAACCGGCATCTGCACCAGGATTGGCAAGCAGCCACCCAGTGGATTGATCTTCTCTTTCTTGTACAGCTCCATCATGGCTTGCGACATTTTCTGCCGGTCTTCGCCATGTTGCTCTTTCAGCGCGGCCAGTTTCGGTGCCACTGCACGCATGCGCGCCATGGATTTGTAGCTGGCGGCCGACAACGGGAAGAAAATCCCCTTGATCAGCATGGTCAGGAAGATGATCGAGAAGCCCCAGTTACCAACCAGTGCGTGGATATGTTGCAGCAACCAGAAGATTGGCTGGGCAATGAACCACAGAATGCCGTAGTCGACGGTCAGTTCCAGACCTGGGGATAACTGTTTCAGCACAGCCTGGCTTTTTGGACCTGCGTACAGAACGGCGCTGGTTTCAACTTTGGCACCTGGCGCAGCAGTCAGCGAAGGACCGGTGTAGCCGATGATGTAGTTGCCTTTGCTGTCTTTACGGGTCTGGACGACGTTGTTTTCGCCCTTGGCCGGAATCCATGCGGTCACGAAATAGTGCTGCAACCAGGCAACCCAGCCACCGCTGACGGTTTCTTTCAGCTGAGCCTTGTCCATGTCCTTCATCGACACTTTCTTGTACGGCTCGTTACTTGTCCACAGGGCGGCGCCCAGGTAAGTCGCGGTGCCGGTGGCAGTGCTGGAAGAAGGATCGGAACTGGCGTCACGCTTCAGTTGCGCGAACATTGCACCGGACCAGGGCTGAGCGCTCTGGTTGTCGATCAGGTAGGAAACGGTTACGTCATACAGGCCACGTTTCAGGGTGAAACGCTTGATGTAGTTGACGCCGTCCTTGCTGAACTTCAGGTCCACGACCAATTGGTCCTGACCGTCAGCCAGTTGATAAATCTTCTTCTCGGAGGAGTAAACCGGACGACCGGCAGGACTTGCGTCCGGACCGTTGGTGCCGATCAGGCCACTCTGAGCCAGATAAGTCCGCTCGTTGCCGTTATCGAACAACTGGAATGGAATTTCCGGATGGTCCTGGCGACGTGGATACAGCGGCAGCGTCAACTGGGCAACATCGCCACCTTGTGGATCGATGGCCAGGTTGAGCACATCCGTTTTGATCTGGATGAGGTCTTTGCTTGCAGCCACTGGCGTTTCAGCAGGTGCAGTTGCACTGGTATCGCTTGCGGCGCGCGGGATGTCGTCACTGGCGGAAGCATTATTGCCAGTCGCCGTATCCGGTAGACCCGGTGCGGTAGTACTGGAAGCAACATTCTGAGTCGGCAGGGCAGCCTGGCCATAGTCCTGGTTCCATTTAAGAACCATAACGTAGGACACGATTGCCAGGGCGACGATCAGGATCGTGCGTTTGATATCCATGATTACTCGGCCATCGAAGAAGAACGGGAGGTAGGGATAGGTGGAACCGGGTCATAACCACCGGGATTCCACGGATGACAGCGACCTAAACGACGAAAGGTCAGCCAGCCACCGCGCAGAAGGCCATGATTTTCTATGGCTTCTAACGCGTAGCAGGAACAACTGGGGTAGAAACGACAGTGATTGGCCATCAGGGGACTAATGGCATAGCGATAAAACTGGATCGGAACGAGTGCCAGTTTACGCATCGGGACTGTCTACCCCTACAGTTTCGGCTTTGACTGCTGGTACCGGCTTGCTGCGTGCCAGACGTTTCCAGAGTTTGCCGAAATGCTGAATCAATTCGGGGTTTTCTACGTCACCCAAACCTTTGCGCGCGACGATAACAATGTCCCAACCGACCAGTGAATCCTGGTTCAGGCGAAACGATTCGCGCATCAGACGTTTGAGGCGATTGCGCTCGACGGAGAGCTTTACGCTCTTTTTCCCGATAACCAGCCCGAGACGGGGGTGATCAAGATCGTTATTGCGCGCAAGGAGCAGAAGATTTTTCCCCGGAACCTTGCCGGTAGGGGAGTCAAAGACTGCCTTGAAATGCCGGGGAGTAAGCAGACGCTTATCCCGACTGAAGTCCTGACTCACCTCCAGTGCCGGATTATCAAACTGCCAGACGCGCACGACCTTTGGCGCGACGACGCGACAGGACGGCACGACCGTTCTTGGTAGCCATGCGAGCACGGAAACCGTGGGTACGAGCGCGTTTGATAGTGCTTGGTTGGAAAGTACGTTTCATTGTCGTGTTACCTGGTTCGTCCACAACGGGCCGGAATGGCCCCCGTTTTAAGAGACCGGGGATTCTAGAGAAAGCAAGCCTCTAGGTCAATTTCCAACCAACGTTTCCTTATAAATAGATCTCCAGAGGATTTGCTCGTCCGCAGGTCGTTCGCTAGATATAGAAATAAAGAAGGGAATTATTTAAAGCTTTTCTGTAAAGCTTGTAAAAGCTAGGCACGCGTTCATCTGTGGATAACTGCCTTAAGCCCTTAAAAACCGTGATGTACAGAGAATGACAACTACAGTGGAAAACGGTGATCAGCCTGTGCTGCGCTATCGGATAAGCTGTGTGTGGAAAGGTCTGTTATCCACAGGCAGGTTATCCACCGAGTTTCGCCCCCACTTGTCCAGTGCCCTCATGGGCGGTTATCCACAGAGCTTATGCACATACCGTTGGTCTTCTTTTTGAGGGTTAACGCGTTGATAATTCATGCCCTGTGCGCAACCTGCATGTGGATAAGTGGGCGTCTGGCCGCTACAATGACCGCTTGTTTTTGCCTCACCGGCTTTCAACTTAGGGGATATCCGTGTCAGTGGAACTTTGGCAGCAGTGCGTGGAGCTTTTGCGCGATGAGCTGCCTGCCCAACAATTCAACACTTGGATCCGCCCGCTACAGGTCGAAGCCGAAGGCGACGAGTTGCGTGTCTACGCACCGAATCGTTTTGTTCTCGACTGGGTCAACGAAAAGTACCTGGGCCGCGTCCTTGAACTGCTGGATGAGCATGGCAATGGCATGGCGCCGGCGCTTTCCTTATTAATAGGCAGCAAACGCAGTTCGGCACCGCGTGCGGCACCCAATGCCCCGTTGGCCGCTGCGGCGTCCCAGGCTCAGGCGGCGGCCGCACCGGTCAGCGCTCCAGCCCCTGCTCCGGCGGCGGCACCGACCAAGCGTTCGACGCAAAAAGTTGCCGAGGTCAGTGAAGAGCCGTCCCGCGACAGCTTCGACCCTATGGCCGGCGCCAGTTCGCAACAGGCCCCGGTTCGTTCCGAGCAGCGCACGGTGCAGGTCGAAGGTGCGCTCAAGCACACCAGCTACCTGAACCGCACTTTCACCTTCGAGAACTTCGTCGAAGGTAAGTCCAACCAACTGGCACGGGCTGCGGCCTGGCAGGTGGCGGACAACCCCAAGCACGGTTACAACCCGCTCTTCCTTTATGGTGGCGTCGGTTTGGGTAAAACCCACTTGATGCACGCTGTGGGTAACCACCTATTAAAGAAGAACCCGAATGCCAAGGTCGTGTACCTGCATTCGGAGCGTTTCGTGGCCGACATGGTCAAGGCGCTGCAGTTGAACGCGATCAACGAGTTCAAGCGCTTCTACCGTTCGGTGGATGCGTTGCTGATCGATGACATTCAGTTCTTCGCTCGCAAGGAACGTTCGCAGGAAGAGTTTTTCCACACCTTCAACGCCCTGCTCGAAGGTGGCCAGCAGGTCATTCTCACCAGTGACCGCTATCCGAAAGAAATTGAAGGCCTTGAAGAACGCCTTAAATCCCGCTTTGGCTGGGGCCTGACGGTTGCCGTCGAGCCGCCGGAGCTGGAAACCCGTGTAGCGATCCTGATGAAAAAGGCCGACCAGGCCAAAGTCGATCTGCCACACGACGCGGCATTCTTCATCGCCCAGCGTATTCGCTCCAACGTCCGTGAGCTGGAAGGCGCGCTCAAGCGCGTGATCGCCCACTCGCACTTTATGGGTCGCGACATCACCATCGAGTTGATTCGCGAATCCCTGAAAGACTTGTTGGCGTTGCAAGATAAACTGGTCTCTGTGGATAACATTCAGCGCACCGTCGCTGAGTATTACAAGATCAAGATCTCCGACCTGCTGTCCAAGCGTCGTTCACGCTCGGTAGCACGTCCGCGTCAGGTCGCTATGGCGTTGTCCAAGGAATTGACCAACCACAGCCTGCCGGAAATCGGCGATGTGTTTGGCGGCCGCGACCACACGACTGTTTTGCACGCCTGCCGCAAGATCAACGAGCTTAAGGAATCCGACGCGGACATCCGCGAGGACTACAAGAACCTGCTGCGTACACTGACCACTTGATGAACACCAGCGCAGCTTATTAAGGCAAGGGACTAGACCATGCATTTCACCATTCAACGCGAAGCCCTGTTGAAACCCCTGCAACTGGTCGCAGGCGTCGTCGAGCGCCGACAGACCTTGCCGGTGCTTTCCAACGTGCTGCTGGTTGTCGAAGGCCAGCAACTGTCGCTGACCGGTACCGACCTGGAAGTCGAGCTGGTCGGTCGTGTGCAACTCGAAGAGCCTGCAGACCCGGGTTCCATCACTGTGCCTGCGCGCAAGCTGATGGACATCTGCAAGAGCCTGCCAAACGACGCGCTGATCGACATCAAGGTCGATGAGCAGAAGCTCGTGGTGAAGGCCGGCCGTAGCCGCTTCACCCTGTCGACCCTGCCGGCCAACGACTTCCCGACGGTGGAAGAAGGCCCGGGTTCGCTGACCTGCAGCCTTGAGCAAAGCAAACTGCGTCGCCTGATCGAACGCACCAGCTTCGCCATGGCGCAGCAGGACGTGCGTTATTACCTCAACGGCATGCTGCTGGAAGTCTCGGCCGGGATCATCCGCGCCGTGGCGACCGACGGTCACCGTCTGGCCATGTGCTCGATGCAGGCCGATATCGGTCAGCCGGATCGTCATCAGGTCATCGTGCCACGCAAAGGTATCCTGGAACTGGCACGTCTGCTGACCGAACCGGACGGCAACGTCAGCATCGTGCTGGGCCAGCACCACATCCGTGCTACCACCGGCGAGTTCACCTTCACCTCGAAACTGGTCGACGGTAAATTCCCTGACTACGAGCGTGTTCTGCCTAAAGGTGGCGACAAGCTGGTACTCGGCGATCGCCAGGCCCTGCGTGAAGCGTTCAGCCGTACCGCGATTCTGTCCAACGAGAAGTACCGCGGCATCCGTCTGCAGCTGGCCAACGGTCAGCTGAAGATCCAGGCGAACAACCCGGAGCAAGAGGAAGCGGAAGAAGAAGTGGGCGTTGAGTACAACGGCGGCTCTCTGGAAATCGGCTTCAACGTGAGCTATCTGCTCGACGTATTGGGCGTGATGACCACCGAGCAGGTTCGCCTGATCCTGTCCGACTCCAACAGCAGTGCGCTGGTGCAAGAGTCCGACAACGACGACTCGGCTTACGTTGTCATGCCGATGCGTCTGTAATCATGCTCAGCAGAAGCTAGATGTCCTTAAGTCGCGTCTCGGTCACCGCGGTGCGCAATCTGCACCCGGTGACCTTCTCCCCCTCCCCCCGAATCAACATTCTTTACGGCGCCAACGGCAGCGGCAAAACCAGTGTTCTGGAAGCCATTCATCTGCTGGGGCTTGCCCGTTCGTTTCGTAGCACCCGCCTGTTGCCGGTTATTCAGTACGAACAATTGGCGTGCACAGTATTTGGCCAGGTCGAATTGGCCGAGGGTGGGCACAGCGCATTGGGGATATCTCGCGATCGTCAGGGAGAGTTCCAGATCCGTATCGACGGGCAGAACGCCCGTAGTGCGGCACAACTGGCGGAGATCCTGCCGCTGCAGTTGATCAACCCGGACAGCTTCCGCCTGCTGGAAGGCGCGCCGAAGATTCGCCGGCAGTTTCTCGACTGGGGTGTGTTCCACGTGGAACCGCGATTCATGTCTACGTGGCAGCGCTTGCAGAAGGCCTTGCGCCAGAGAAACTCTTGGCTGCGGCATGGTACACTTGACGCCGTTTCGCAAGCGGTTTGGGACAGGGAACTGTGCCAGGCCAGTGATGAAATAGATGAATACCGCCGCGCTTACATCAAAGCCTTGAAACCAGTCTTTGAACAGACCTTGAGCGAACTGGTTGAGCTTGAGGGCTTGACGCTCAGCTATTACCGAGGCTGGGACAAAGACCGTGAGTTGAGTGCAGTGCTCGCTGGATCCCTTCAGCGGGATCAGCAAATGGGTCATACCCAGGCCGGACCACAACGGGCTGATTTGCGTCTCCGATTAGGCGCACATAACGCCGCGGACATTTTGTCCCGTGGTCAGCAGAAGTTGGTGGTCTGTGCATTGCGGATTGCCCAAGGGCACTTGGTCAGCCAGGCCCGACGCGGCCAGTGTATTTATCTGGTGGATGACCTGCCGTCCGAACTGGACGAGCACCACCGTCGCGCGCTTTGCCGCTTGCTGGAAGACTTACGCTGCCAGGTTTTTATCACCTGTGTAGATCACGAATTATTGAGGGAAGGCTGGCAGACGGAAACGCCAGTCGCTTTGTTCCACGTGGAACAGGGCCGTATCACCCAGACCCACGACCATCGGGAGTGAAGGCATTGAGCGAAGAAAATACGTACGACTCAACGAGCATTAAAGTGCTGAAAGGCCTGGATGCCGTACGCAAACGTCCCGGTATGTACATTGGTGACACCGACGATGGCAGCGGTCTGCACCACATGGTGTTCGAGGTGGTCGATAACTCGATCGACGAAGCTTTGGCCGGCCACTGCGACGACATCAGCATCATCATCCACCCGGATGAATCCATCACTGTTCGCGACAACGGTCGTGGCATCCCGGTAGACGTGCACAAAGAAGAAGGCGTTTCGGCGGCCGAGGTCATCATGACCGTGCTGCACGCCGGCGGTAAGTTTGACGACAACTCCTACAAGGTTTCCGGTGGTCTGCACGGTGTAGGTGTATCGGTGGTTAACGCCCTGTCCGAAGAACTGGTCCTGACCGTTCGCCGCAGCGGCAAGATCTGGGAACAGACGTACGTCCACGGTGTTCCGCAAGAACCGATGAAAATCGTTGGCGACAGCGAATCCACCGGTACCCAGATTCACTTCAAGCCTTCGGCTGACACCTTCAAGAACATCCACTTCAGCTGGGACATCCTGGCCAAGCGGATTCGCGAACTGTCCTTCCTCAACTCCGGTGTCGGCATCGTCCTCAAGGATGAGCGCAGCGGCAAGGAAGAGTTGTTCAAGTACGAAGGTGGTCTGCGTGCATTCGTTGAATACCTGAACACCAACAAGACTGCGGTCAACCAGGTGTTCCACTTCAACATCCAGCGTGAAGACGGCATCGGCGTGGAAATCGCCCTGCAGTGGAACGACAGCTTCAACGAGAACCTGTTGTGCTTCACCAACAACATTCCACAGCGCGATGGCGGTACTCACCTGGTGGGTTTCCGTTCGGCACTGACGCGTAACCTGAACACCTACATCGAAGCTGAAGGCCTGGCGAAGAAGCACAAAGTCGCCACCACCGGTGACGATGCCCGCGAAGGCCTGACGGCGATCATTTCGGTGAAAGTGCCGGATCCGAAGTTCAGCTCCCAGACCAAAGACAAGCTGGTGTCTTCCGAAGTGAAGACCGCGGTCGAACAGGAAATGGGCAAGTACTTCTCCGACTTCCTGTTGGAAAACCCGAACGAAGCCAAGCTGGTCGTCGGCAAGATGATCGACGCGGCGCGTGCTCGTGAAGCGGCGCGTAAAGCCCGTGAGATGACCCGTCGTAAAGGCGCGCTGGACATCGCCGGCCTGCCGGGCAAACTGGCGGACTGCCAGGAAAAAGACCCTGCCCTTTCCGAACTGTACCTCGTGGAAGGTGACTCTGCTGGCGGCTCCGCCAAGCAGGGACGTAACCGCAAGACCCAGGCCATCCTGCCATTGAAGGGCAAGATCCTGAACGTCGAGAAGGCGCGCTTCGACAAGATGATCTCTTCGCAAGAAGTGGGCACCTTGATCACCGCGCTAGGCTGCGGCATCGGTCGCGACGAGTACAACATCGACAAGCTGCGTTATCACAACATCATCATCATGACCGATGCTGACGTCGACGGTTCGCACATCCGTACCCTGCTGCTGACCTTCTTCTTCCGTCAGCTGCCGGAGCTGATCGAGCGTGGCTACATCTACATCGCTCAGCCGCCGCTGTACAAAGTGAAGAAAGGCAAGCAAGAGCAATACATCAAAGACGACGACGCCATGGAAGAGTACATGACGCAGTCGGCCCTGGAAGATGCGAGCCTGCACCTGAACGAAGAAGCCCCGGGTATCTCCGGTGAAGCTCTCGAGCGTCTGGTGAATGACTTCCGTCTGGTGATGAAGACCCTCAAGCGCCTGTCGCGCCTGTACCCGCAGGAACTGACCGAGCACTTCATCTACCTGCCAGCCGTGAGCATGGAGCAACTGTCCGATCACGCAGCGATGCAGGATTGGCTGGCTCAGTACGAAGTTCGCCTGCGCACCGTCGAGAAGTCCGGCCTGGTCTACAAGGCCAGCCTGCGCGAAGACCGTGAACGTAACGTCTGGCTGCCAGAGGTCGAACTGATCTCCCACGGCCTGTCGAACTACGTCACCTTCAACCGCGACTTCTTCGGCAGCAACGATTACAAGACCGTCGTTTCCCTTGGCGCTCAACTGAGCACCCTGTTGGACGATGGCGCTTATATCCAGCGTGGCGAACGCAAGAAAGCCGTCACCGAATTCAAGGAAGCCCTTGAATGGTTGATGGCCGAAAGCACCAAGCGTCATACCATCCAGCGATACAAAGGTCTGGGTGAGATGAACCCTGATCAGCTGTGGGAAACCACCATGGATCCGGGCTCGCGCCGCATGCTCAAAGTGACCATCGAAGACGCCATCGGCGCCGACCAGATCTTCAACACCCTGATGGGTGATGCGGTCGAACCTCGCCGTGACTTCATCGAAAGCAACGCCTTGGCGGTGTCCAACCTGGACTTCTGATCCGGCTGGACCGCTACAACGAAAAAGGCCAACGCTTAGCGTTGGCCTTTTTTATTGCGCGTGTCCCGTCCTGAATAAGGTTTACACCTGTTTCAGGACTAGACACCCTTCTTGATCAATCGCTCAGAACATCGATGCGCCTTTGGACTTGGCCAGATAACGCCCCGGTGAATCCCCTAGGTTGCGCCGAAATACCGAGGTAAATGCGCTTGGGCTGCTGTAACCCAGATCCATCGCCACTTCGGTGATAGATGAACCATTGCTCAGTCTGGACGTGGCTTCGAGTAGACAGACTTGCTGTCTCCAGAAGACAAAACTCATGCCAGTCGCTTCCCGAAAACTTCGCGTGAACGTTCGCCGGCTCATGTTCGACCAGCTGGCCATTTCACTGATGGAGATATTCTGCGTGGGGGCATCCAGGAATCGATGGCACGAAACGGCCAGTCGAGGTTCCGAAGGCAATGGTGCGCTCAATGGAAGCTCCGACATGGTGCCGATTTCATCCACCAGCAGCGTCTGTACGGACTGGCTACGGATACTAGGCGCTTGCTCCGGGTCGATGGCCAGCGCTGCTTCCAACAGATGCCTCAGCAACGGCGAAACATCGTAGACCTGGCAATGCTCCGGCAAACCGGCGCGGATGGAGGCAGCCTCATTGAGGTAAGTATTGATCATGGTCACGTCGCCGCGCATATGCATTTCATGCGACACGCACGCGGGAACCCAAAGCGCTCTTTGAGGCGGGACAACCCAATTCCCCTGATCGGTGAACATCTTCAACGCGCCCGTCGAGGCGTACGCAAACTGACCACGACTGTGCGTATGCCGCGCAAAAACAGTACCCGAAGAATACTTGCTCAGGTTCACCACAGCATCGGGGCTTCCATGCTCGTAGGGATCCAGTGTTGGATTGATCGACATGGCCCGATTTTGACAAAAATAGACCTGCTATAGCAAGCAGGCCAAAATTTTGGACCATAGAATCGCATCTCCAAAAATGCCTGATGCAGAAACGGTTCGCATTGAACTGATTGGAATGCGGCATACCGCGGTGTACCGCTTAACGTGAGGCTAGGGATATGCAGAAAAAACATATGGTTCTGGCGATACTCGTCACCTTAGTGTGGGGAGTGAACTTTCCAATCACCAAGCTGGGTTTACGCTCGATCGATCCCTTTGTGTTAACCGGAATACGCTTTGCACTCGCCGCCATACCCTTGGTGTTCTTCATAAAGCGCCCCACCATCAAGTTCAGCTATGTTGTCGCCTACGGCTTCATTTTCGGATTGGGTATGTGGGGCGTAATCAACTATGGCATCCAGGTCGGTGTCAGCCCCGGTATTGCTTCGCTGATCATCCAGCTCAGCGTGTTCTTCACCATGGGTTGGGGAGCGTTATTATTTAAAGAGAAGCTACGTAGGGCTCAGCTTATCGGGGCACTGCTGGCATTGGTCGGGTTGGCGGGCATCATTTCTACCCAGCAAGGAGAGCACGCAATACTTGGGGTACTGCTGATAGTGTTGAGTGCAGTCGCCTGGAGCGTCGGCAACGTAATTATCAAGACATCCAGTGTCAAAGAGATCTTTTCATTTATGGTCTGGGCCAGTCTGTTTCCACCCATCCCACTCTTCTTCATCGCCTGGCTCATGCAAGGTGCCGCGCCCTTTGAGAATCTGCAAAGCAGTCTCGACCTGACAGCTGTGCTATCGATTATTTTCCAGGTTTATCTGGCCACACACTTTGCTTATTGGGGATGGAACTCGCTGTTGAAGCTTTATCCTGTTTCAACAGTGGCACCGCTATCGTTGCTGATTCCGGTATTCGGCATCGGTAGTTCGATGCTGATTATCGGCGAACACATCTCAACACTGAACTTGATCTCAATTGCGATCATCATTATGGGATTGGCAGTCGGCCTCTATCGCAAGTCCGCCGACACAATCCATGCCGCCCCCAGAGCCAGGTTGCGCTCGGACTAAGGCGGTCGTGCCAGAACATTGATCAATTGAAATCTACATGGGCGGGGTATTGATTTCCCGCGCAGAACTACCGTAATGGACACTACCAACGCTCAGCGTTGGACGTTTTTATTGTTCGTCGAATCATTCGCTAGCGGTGGCTACGCTCTCAAGCCGATACCCATACCCGTAAATCGTCAGCAGTTGCCAACCGCGATCAGCCGTCAGCCCCAGTTTGTTGCGCAGGCGATAAATATGAGTATCCAGGGGCCGGGAGGACACGATTTCTTCATGGGTCCAAAAGCGCTCATACAAGTATTCACGGGACAAAGGTCGTCCCAGATTGGCGAACAGGCAGCGGGCGAGACGGTATTCCCGTTCGGTCAGGCTGATGGGGGTGCAGGCACGGGTAACAGTGAGTTCGGCGTCGTCGAATTCGAGGTCATTGAATGTGAGTATTTCGGTGGCTGCCGCGCGTTGCAGTCCATGCCGACGAAGCACGGCGCTCACCCGAGCCATCAGCTCGTTGGGACGAAACGGTTTGCTCACGTAATCGTCGGCTCCGGCGTTCAAGGCCTGGACGATATCGCTTTCGGTATCGCGACTGGTGAGCATGATCGCGGCCGGTGGTGAGTCCATGTGTTCCCGGGTCCAGCGCAACAACGACAGACCGCTGATGTCGGGCAATTGCCAGTCGAGGATCAGCAGATCGAAAGTTTCCCGGCGAAGTTGCCGTAACAGGTCCTCTCCCCGCTCGAAACTGTGCAACGTCCACGTCTGCTCCCCCGTGACGGGGATCTGTCGCAGTGTCTGTTCCACCCGGCGGAGTTCGGCGGGTTCGTCATCCAGTATTGCGACACGCATGCCGAGTGCTTCCTTCATCTCGTAAGTGCAACGGTTAAGAAAATTCCTGCGGGAGTTTAGGCTGATTGGTTGAATCTGAACAATTGTGGCGAATTGCTGTGAACTTCCCAAGTGTGGATACGCTGATATCACTTAGCCGGTAGGCGATGAATTATCGGCAGAATGCTCCAGAGGGACTGTGGGAAAAGATGCGTCTAAAGATTATCTTTAACGGGTTTACAAGATTAACAGCGTTGATGTTGGCCGCGGGTCTCGGATTGGGATGCACCACGGTCCAGTCAATATCTGTCATCGAGCAGAATGTTGCACCGCGTTACTTCGGCCCGGCAGAGACGAACACGGTGATGGGCGACTCGCCAGGCTTTGCCCCGGTGCACTCCGCACAGGTGGAAGCCGCCCAGCTCGACATTCGTTCGGCGCAACAACGTTGGGTGTTTTAGGCGCCTTCAGTCAATTCTGAACAAATATTGAGAATGACCGCGCAAGGTCGCTTATGCCGGTAAATTTGTTTTCGCTGAGCGGCACAGGGGCATTGGGATGTGCTCCGACGCAGGGAGCGTCAATGCCAAACTGCAGGACCGTCGATCGCCGGTTTTCGGCGGGTCTGCAGTTCAGGGGAAAAACATATGGAGTGCCTGCTCGGTTCCGACACAGGGATGTGTCATTTCCTTTCCTTTGCACCCATGGCTATCTGCCAGAGCATCCGGTCAGGTATCGTGCGTCAGCGCGGGCGTTTCCCGGCATGATTTGTATAAGAGCATAAAAGCCAATCCATGAACCTCATGACCTTATTGCTCCCACGCCGTTCTGGCGTTTGTCTTTTACTGGTTGCCGGGTTGATGGAATTGTTCACCCAGAGTGCATCGGCGGCTGCCGCCTCGGCAAAACGTCTGCCTTATATCGATGATAATCAACAATGTCGCGGCCAACCGCTGCCCGCGACTGTCGAACATCTGACTGGCGAAGCCTGGAAGCTGGATGCCAAAGGTAAACAGACACCACTGCAGGAAGGCATGCCGATCGACGAGCAGGAAGGCATCAAGACCTCGCCCTCGGCGTTTGTCAGCCTTTCCCTGGGTGATGGCTCGCGGGTAGTGCTGCCTTCCAGCTCCCAGATCACGCTACACCTCAATGAAGAACATTCGATCCCTCAGGTTATCCTCGAGCAGGGCCAGGTCGAGTCGTATGTGATCAAGCGTGCCAGCGACCATGATCGTTTTCAGATCGTCACGCCGGTCGGTGTACTGGGCGTACGGGGTACGCACTTCCGGGTGCGCAACGATGATGGTGGCCAGGCATTACTGGAAGTGCTGAACGGGCAAGTGGCGGTCAATCGTGATGAGGAACTGTCGCGCCCCCGCTCTGCCCGCTCCACTGCCAAACGGACTCAGGGCCCTGAGGATGATGAAGTCCAGGTCATGGCCCGTCAGGGTTTGCGTATTCAGAAACAAGGCACGTTGACGCCAATCGACTTGTTACCTGCCCCACGTTTGTTGGGGCAGGCCGGTCAAACGGGTAATGTGCCTGTCTGGCAATTGATCATGAAGCCCATCGAAGGCGCCACGCGTTATCGGGCGCAAGTGGCCACCGACGCGGCTTTTCTGGACATCAAGCAAGAGCAGTTTTCCAGCACGCCCGAGGTCAAATTCAGCGGGCTGAAAGCGCTGTTCTACCATGTTCGCCTGTCGGCGTATGACGCTCAGGGGTTAGAAGGAGAGACCGGGGTGTATGACATTTTCTATTACCCCAGGACCACGCGTGTCCAATAGCGCCCTGGCCGACGACCGATGAAGGGCCACCCAAGGAAGGACGGCCGCGAGCCGACCCAGGCTCAGCGGCTGTTTCGGCGAATGGTCCGCGAGTGGCTGTGGGTCAGCCTGATCCTGTTGCCGCTGACGGCAGTGCTGTCCATGACCCATGGCCTGGTCTTGAGCAATCTGCTGTACGACAACCTGCGTCGGCTGAGCCCGCTGCCGGTGGACCCACGAATACTCATCGTCACGATCGATGACTACAGTTTGCAGCAGCTAGGCAAATGGCCTTGGTCGCGGGCCATGCACGCGCAGTTGCTTGATCGGCTAGGCGCTGCGAACGCCAAAGGCATTCTGTTCGACGTGATTTTCAGCGAGCCCGATAGCCATCCCGGCAACGATCAGCTTCTGGCCCAGGCGGCCTGCCGTGCCGGAAATGTCTTCGTGCCGTTGCTGCGTGAAGGCGTGGCGCGTTATGGACAGCCTTTGGGGGAAATTGAACCGGTGGCGCCACTGAGCCATTGCGTCAAAGGCATCGGGCACATCAATGCCCAAGCGGATGCCGACGGGATCGTTCGCAGTGTGTATTTAAGCGAAGGACCGGCACAACAAACACGCGCGCAACTGGCCTGGCTGCTGTACGAACAGACCCTTGCCGACAAGGAGAATGTACCGATGCCCGGGACCCCGGCCCTGCCGTCGACGCAAGGCTGGCAGCGAGCCCACAAAATACGGATTCCTTTCATCCGTTCCGATGCGGGTTTTCCCAGTGTGCCCTACGTCAGCGTCTTGCGCGGTGAAGTCCCGCCCGAATTGCTGCGCGATCGCTTGATCCTGATCGGCTCCACCGCTCCAGGTTTGGGGGACCGTTACGTGACGCCGCAATCGGCGAGCATGGGCACCACCCCGGGCATCGAAATTCAGGCAAATATCCTCAATGGGCTGCTGCAACAGCGCAACATTGTGGCTCTCGATGAACGTTTGGCGGCGTTGTTATCGGTGGTGATTGTCGGTGAGTTGCTGGGCCTGATGTTGGTGCGTCCGCGTCGCGCGTTATGGCTGACCCTGGGGGCAATGGCGGTCGCGCTGCTGGGTTCGAGCCTGCTGTTGCGTCTTGGCTGGTGGTGGTCACCGGCCGCGAGTCTGCTGGGTATGCTGTTGGGTTACCTGATCTGGAATTGGCGAAGGCTGAATGCGGTGCTCGCCTATTTCGGCTGGGAACTGGCGCGTCTGGACAGCGAGCCGAAAGTGTTTCCCGAACGCCGCCGGACCCAGGCCCCGGCTGGCGATGTGCTGCAAGGGCAAATCGTCGCGCTGGAACAGGCCATGAGCCGGACACGTGACACCCGGCGTTTCATTGCCGATGGCCTTGAGTACTTGCCGGTGGCGACGCTGATCAGCGATCCGAACGGGCGCATTCTGTTGGCCAACCGTAAGGCTCGGGAGATATTTTCCAGCAGCCTGGTGGGCGAGGAGATGCTCGAGCAACTGAGCGAGTTGGGTTACCCGGTGCCGTCCGATGGAACGCTGCCGGCGTTGTCGACCCTGGAGCTGCTGGAGTTTCGTGACACTCAGGCACGCAGCCTGCGTCTGGACCTGGCGCCGCTGTTGCCGGCCGAGGGCGACTCGGTGATTGGCTGGTTACTGAGCCTCACTGACTTGAGCGTCGAACGGGACGCCGAGGAGCAGCGGGCCGTGTTGCTGCGTTTTCTGTCTCATGACCTGAGGGCCCCCCACTCGGCGATTCTGGCTTTGCTCGACGTTCAGCGGCATGAGGTGTCTGGCGACACTCAAGTGTTCAGTCAGATCGAGTTACAAGTGCGCAAGGCGCTGAACCTGACCGAGGCCTTTGTGCAGTTGGCAAAGGCTGAATCCGAGGCCTATCAGTTTCAGCCGAGCATGTTCGCGATGTTGCTGCTCGATACCTTCGACCAGGCCTCGAGCATCGCTCATCTGAAGAACATTCAGTTGCTGCATGACCTCGACGAAGATGCTGAAGCGCTGGTCCTGGCCGATCAGTCGTTACTGACACGGGCACTGTTCAACCTGCTGGAAAACGCCATCAAGTACAGTCCGGCGGGTTCGCGGATCACCGTGCGGGTGAGTTGTACCGAGGGTTGGTTAACGTGCGAGATCGCCGACCAGGGCCGAGGGATTGCCGTCGAAGAGCTTCCCGAGCTGTTCAGTCAGTATCGACGCTTTGCATCGGCTCACGGCAGTGACGGCCTGGGGCTGGGGTTGTCCATGGTCAAGGCGGTGGTGGATCGTCACGGCGGGCGGATTTCCTGTCATAGCGTGGTAGGACAAGGCACGACGTTCAGTGTCCAGCTACCCCTTTTGAGCGAGTGAGCCTGATCATTTTTACAGGCATAAAAAAACCGGCTATATCAGCCGGTTTTTTTACGTCCGAAAAAAACTTATGCACGTTTTCCGAAGTTTTATTTGCTTAAGAAATATGTATGAAAATCAAAAGCTTAAAAACTAAATACAGCGATTTTCAACAAAACGGTACACAGGTTATCCACAGAACTTCAGACAGTCACTTGGTCGGTCGCACTCGGTGCTGCCGGGGCTGCTGGCAGCGAACCCATTTCGCGCTGCATCTGTTCGTTCCAGGCCTGCACCCGGTCATTCAGGTCGGCGATGGCCCGTGGCCCGCTACCCTCGGCGTACATCGGGGCGCCGATGATCACGGTGATCACGCCCTGCTTTTTGGCCCAACCGGTTTTTGGCCAGAACTTGCCGGCATTGTGTGCAATTGGCAGCACGGGCAATGACGCATTGACGGCCAACGCGGTGCCGCCTCGGGAGAACTTGCCGATGGTGCCGTAGGGAACGCGAGTCCCCTCCGGGAAAATCAGCACCCAGACATTGTCCTTGAGCAGTTCATCGCCCTTCTTCGCTACATGCTTGAGCGCGGCTTTCGGGTTGTCGCGGTCGATGGCGATCGGCCGCAGCATGGCCATGGCCCAGCCGAAGAACGGCACGTAGAGCAGTTCGCGCTTGAGCACCTGGCTCAACGGTTCGAAGTAGGCCGAGAGAAAGAACGTCTCCCAGGTGCTCTGGTGGTTCGACTGAATCACGCAGGGCTGTTCAGGCACATTCTCGGCGCCCTTCACTTCGTAGCGAATACCCAGAAAGACTTTGCTCAGCCACAAGGCGCAGCGGCACCAGTACACGTTGATAAAGCGATAACGCGCCTTGAACGGCAGAAACGGCGCGATAAAAAAGCTCAGGGTGCACCAGAGTAACGAACTGGTGCCCAGCAGCAGGTAAAAGAGGAAAGTTCTGATGGCCTGCAGTATCGACATGGCGACATTTACCGTTGCGGGCACTGCCCGCCTATTCAAGCGCACTCCCGATCAGTCCTTGGCCAGGATGTCAGAAGAGCCTTAGTTGTGGATAAGTTCTGCGGCAATCGCCGCCAGATCGTCAAAAATCAAGGTGCCTGCCGGTAGGGTCTTGCCCTGAGTCTTTTCGCCTTTCCCGGTCTTTACCAAAACTGGCTGACAGTCGACGGCTTTGGCGGCCTCCAGGTCACCGAGAGTATCGCCGACGAACCATAGATTCGTCAGCGAAACGTTGTAATGCGCGGCGATGGTTTTCAACATCCCGGGTTTTGGCTTGCGGCAATCGCAGCCATCGTCTGGCCCGTGCGGGCAATAGACGATCAGACCGACTTCGCCGCCCTGCTCTGCCACCAACTCGCGCAAGCGGGCGTGCATGGTCTCCAGGGTGGCGATGTCGTAATAGCCGCGAGCGATGCCCGACTGGTTGGTGGCGACCGCCACCGTCCAGCCGGCCTTGCTCAACTGCGCGATCGCTTCGATCGAACCGGGGAGTGGAATCCACTCCTCCACCGACTTGATGTACGCGTCGGAGTCGTAATTGATCACCCCGTCCCGATCGAGAATCAGCAGTTTCAACAGCAGCTCCTCAGCCCAGCAACGAAATGTCGGCGACGCCGAGGAACAACCCACGCAGACGCGCCAGCAGCGCATAGCGGTTGGCTCGCACCTTGGCGTCTTCGGCGTTGACCATCACGGCTTCGAAGAACGCATCCACTGGTTCGCGCAATGCGGCCAGACGCGCCAGCGATTCGCTGTACTGACGGGCAGCGGCCATTGGCTGCACAGCCTGGTCTGCCTGCTGGATCGCCGAATACAGCGAGAACTCGTTGGCGTTGTCGAAGTACTTGGCTTCAACGACCGTCGGCACGGAGCCTTCGACTTTGCTCAGCAGGTTCGACACGCGCTTGTTCACGGCGGCCAGGGCAGCGGCTTCCGGCAATTTGCGGAACGCTTCTACCGCTTGTACACGCTGGTCGAAGTCCAGGGCCGAACCCGGCTTCAGGGCACGTACCGACAGGTAGGTCGCGACGTCCACGCCTTCGTCTTCGTAACGGGCACGCAGACGGTCGAAGATGAACTCCAGCACGGCATCATTAAGGCCGGCAGCCTTGACCTTGGCACCGAACGCATTCACGGCGAAGGCCACGGCGTCGTTCAGGTCGAGGTCAAGCTTCTTGTCGATCAGGATCCGCAACACACCCAGCGCGGCGCGGCGCAGGGCATACGGGTCTTTGCTGCCGGTCGGCAGCATGCCGATACCGAAAATGCCCACCAGGGTGTCGAGCTTGTCGGCAATGGCCACGGCCGCACCGGTCAGGGTGGTCGGCAGTTCAGCGCCGGCACCGCGCGGCATGTACTGCTCGTTCAGCGCCAGGGCGACGTCTTCCGGCTCGCCGTCGTTGAGGGCGTAGTAGTAACCGGCGACACCTTGCATCTCCGGGAACTCACCGACCATTTCGGTCGCCAGGTCGCACTTGGACAGCAGGCCGGCACGCGCCGCCCAGGAAGCGTTACCGCCGATGCGAGCGGCAATGTAGGCCGCCAGTTTCGACACGCGCTCGGCTTTGTCGTAGACGCTGCCGAGTTTTTCCTGGAACACCACGTTCTGCAGACGCAGATTGAATTCTTCGAGTTTTTGCTTCTTGTCTTGCTTGAAGAAGAACTCGGCGTCGGTCAGGCGTGGGCGAACCACTTTCTCGTTACCGGCGATGATCTGCTGTGGATCCTTGCTTTCGATGTTGGCCACGGTAATGAAACGAGGCAGCAACTTGCCGTCGGCATCCAGCAGGCAGAAGTACTTCTGATTGTCCTGCATGGTGGTGATCAGCGCTTCTTGCGGCACGTCGAGGAAACGTTCTTCGAACGAGCACACCAGCGGCACCGGCCATTCAACCAGCGCGGTCACTTCGTCGAGCAGGGCTTGCGGAACGATCGCCGTACCTTCCTGCATGGTCGCCAGTTCATTGGTGCGCTTGCTGATCAGCTCGCGACGCTCGTTGGCATCGGCCAGTACATAAGCAGCACGCAGATCGTTCAGGTAGTTGGCCGGCGAGGTGATGCGCACGCTTTCAGGGTGGTGGAAGCGGTGACCACGGGAATCGCGGCCGGCCTTCTGGGCGAGGATGGTGCAGTCGATGACGTGGTCACCGAGCAGCATCACCAACCATTGGGTCGGACGAACGAATTCTTCCTTGCGAGCACCCCAGCGCATGCGCTTGGGGATCGGCAGGTCGTTCAGGGAATCTTCGACGATGGTCGGCATCAGGCTCGCGGTCGGCTTTCCGGCGATGCTTTGGCTGTAGCGCAGCTTCGGGCCGCTCTGATCGATTTCGCGCAGCTCGACGCCGCACTTCTTGGCGAAGCCCAGGGCCGCTTGAGTCGGGTTGCCTTCGGCATCGAACGCAGCCTGACGTGGCGGGCCGTCGAGGTTGATGCTGCGATCAGGCTGCTGGGTCGCCAGCGCGGTAATCAGCACGGCCAGACGACGCGGCGCGGCGTAGACGGTTTTGCTCTCGTAGTTCAGGCCAGCGGCTTGCAGGCCTTTGTCGATACCGGCCAGGAATGCCTCGGCCAGGGTGTTCAGGGCTTTGGGTGGCAGTTCTTCGGTGCCCAGTTCAACCAGAAAATCTTGAGCACTCATTGTGCAGCCTCCAGCTTGGCCAGTACTTCATCACGCAGGTCCGGGGTCGCCATCGGGAAGCCGAGCTTGGCGCGAGCCAGCAGATAGGCTTGCGCGACGGAACGCGCCAGGGTGCGTACACGCAGAATGTATTGCTGACGCGCGGTCACCGAGATCGCCCGGCGCGCATCCAGCAGGTTGAAGGTGTGGGAAGCCTTCAACACCATTTCGTAGCTCGGCAACGGCAGCGGCTGGTCGAGTTCGATCAGGCGCTTGGCTTCGCTTTCATAGAAGTCGAACAGTTCGAACAGCTTCTCGACGTTGGCGTGTTCGAAGTTGTAGGTCGACTGCTCCACTTCGTTCTGGTGGAACACGTCGCCGTAGGTCACCTTGCCGAACGGACCGTCAGCCCAGACCAGGTCGTAGACCGAGTCCACGCCTTGCAGGTACATGGCCAGACGCTCCAGACCGTAAGTGATCTCGCCCGTCACCGGGTAGCACTCGATGCCGCCCGCTTGCTGGAAGTAAGTGAACTGAGTCACTTCCATGCCGTTGAGCCAGACTTCCCAGCCCAGACCCCAGGCGCCCAGCGTTGGCGACTCCCAGTTGTCTTCGACGAAACGGATGTCATGCACCAGCGGGTCCAGACCCACGTGCTTGAGGGAGCCCAGGTACAGTTCCTGGAAGTTGTCCGGGTTCGGCTTCAGCACTACCTGGAACTGATAGTAGTGCTGCAGACGGTTCGGGTTTTCACCGTAGCGGCCGTCAGTCGGGCGACGACTGGGCTGCACATAAGCGGCGTTCCAGGTTTCCGGGCCAATGGCGCGCAGGAACGTGGCAGTGTGGAAAGTGCCGGCGCCTACTTCCATATCGTAGGGCTGAAGTACCACACAACCTTGCTCGGCCCAGTATTGCTGGAGGGCGAGGATCAAGTCTTGGAAGGTACGCACGGCTGGCGTAGGCTGGCTCACGAAATTCACCTGTTTCTTGGGCTGCGATTTAAAGAGCGGGAGTATACCCGATTCGGTCCTGCGCACGCCCCCTGGAGCCTTATGCCACGCTGCTTTTGGTGTACCGAAGATCCGCTGTACATGGCTTATCACGATCAGGAGTGGGGCACGCCGCTACGCGATGCGCAGGGATTGTTCGAGTTGCTTTTGCTCGAAGGGTTCCAGGCCGGGCTTTCCTGGATCACTGTATTGCGCAAGCGAGAGCGTTATCGCGAGGTGCTGTTCGGCTTCGACGTGCAGCGCGTGGCGCAGATGAGCGATGCGGAAATCGATGAACTGATGCTCGATCCGGGGATCATTCGCAATCGTCTCAAACTCAACGCAGCCCGGCGCAATGCCCAGGCCTGGCTGGAGCTGGAAGACCCGGTGGCGTTTCTCTGGTCGTTCGTCGGCGGCACGCCGGTGATCAATCATTTCAAGGATCGCAGTGAAGTCCCGGCGGTGACACCGGCCGCCATCGAAATGAGTAAAGGCCTGAAAAAAGCCGGCTTCACGTTCGTCGGCCCGACCATTTGTTACGCGCTGATGCAGGCTTCAGGCATGGTCATGGACCACACCCTGGATTGCGATCGCTACGCCACGTTGGCGAACGGCGGTTAGAATAGCCGCCTCGCGCACAGCACAAGATCAGGAGTGACCTGTGGATAAGTTTAAAGGCGCCTTGCTGGTAGGCGCTCTGCGGCTGTTTGCCCTACTGCCATGGCGGGCAGTGCAGGCGGTGGGTTCGGCGATTGGCTGGATCATGTGGAAAACCCCCAACCGTTCCCGCGACGTGGTACGGATCAACCTCGCCAAGTGCTTTCCGCAGATGGACCCGGCCGAGCGTGAGCGTCTGGTGGGTCAAAGCCTGAAAGACATCGGCAAGTCTCTGACTGAAAGCGCCTGCGCGTGGATCTGGCCGGCCCAGCGTTCCATTGAACTGGTGCGCGAAGTCGAAGGTCTCGACGTTTTGAAAGAGGCGTTGGCGTCCGGTAAAGGCGTGGTTGGCATTACCAGCCACCTGGGCAACTGGGAAGTGTTGAACCACTTCTATTGCAGCCAGTGCAAACCGATCATTTTCTACCGCCCGCCAAAACTGAAGGCGGTGGATGAGTTGCTGCGCAAGCAGCGGGTGCAATTGGGTAACCGGGTGGCGGCTTCCACCAAGGAAGGCATCCTCAGCGTGATCAAGGAAGTGCGCAAGGGGGGCGCGGTAGGCATTCCGGCTGACCCGGAACCGGCCGAATCCGCCGGGATCTTCGTGCCGTTCTTCGCCACTCAGGCCCTGACCAGCAAATTCGTGCCGAACATGCTCGCCGGTGGCAAAGCGGTCGGCGTGTTCCTGCATGCCCTGCGGCTGCCGGACGGTTCGGGTTACAAAGTGATCCTCGAAGCCGCGCCAGAGGCCATGTACAGCACCGATACCGAAACCTCCTGCGCGGCCATGAGCCAGGTAGTCGAGCGCTACGTGCGGGCTTATCCGAGCCAGTACATGTGGAGCATGAAGCGCTTCAAGAAGCGTCCACCGGGCGAAGCACGCTGGTATTGACGCTGCTGTGGATAACTCAGCAGGCTGCGTTCTATTGATCTTGGCCTGCGTTACCGCTGATCAGTGCGCCTGTCGCTCAAGCTTTTTCAGAAACACCGTCATCTCTTTCTCCGCCTGCTTGTCGCCATGGGCGCGGGCGGCTTCCAGGCCCTGTTCCCAGGCCTGCCGCGCCGCCGCGTAATCCGCCAGCGCCAGATGGGCCTTGCCCAAGAGCTTCCAGGCTGCCGAATACTTCGGATCGAACTCGACGCAGCGCTGGAAATGCTCTGCGGCCTTGGCGTTTTCCCCAAGATCCAGATAACCCTTGCCCAGGCCGAAGCGCAGCAATGAGTTATCCACACCCTTGGCGAGCATTTTTTCCAGGGATTCGATCATTGGGTGGCACCTCTGGTTTTTTGGGGGAGTTCGAAATCGCCTTCGCGGGCAAGCCTCGCTCCTACACGGTTCAGTCGTTCGCATAATAGCTGGACGGCTCAAACCTGTAGGAGCGAGGCTTGCCCGCGAAGAGGCCTTCGGATCAGAAGAAGCTCAACCCCACATGGAACAGCTTCTCCACATCCCGAATATGCTTCTTATCCACAAGGAACAGAATCACATGGTCGCCGGTTTCGATCACGGTGTCGTCGTGGGCGATGATCACTTCTTCATCGCGGATGATCGCGCCGATGGTGGTGCCCGGTGGCAGGCCGATGTTTTCGATGGCCTTGCCGATCACTTTGCTCGACTTCGCATCGCCGTGGGCAATCGCCTCGATGGCTTCCGCCGCGCCCCTGCGCAGTGAGTGCACGCTGACAATGTCCCCGCGCCGGACGTGGGCCAGCAAGGTGCCGATGGTCGCCAGTTGCGGACTGATGGCGATGTCGATGTCGCCGCCCTGGATCAGGTCGACGTAGGCCGGGTTGTTGATGATCGTCATCACCTTCTTCGCGCCCAGGCGCTTGGCCAGCAGCGAAGACATGATATTGGCTTCATCATCGTTGGTCAGGGCGAGGAAAATATCGGCGTCGGCGATGTTCTCTTCCAGCAACAGATCACGGTCTGAAGCACTGCCCTGCAACACCACGGTGCTGTCGAGGTTGTCCGAGAGGTAGCGGCAGCGGGCCGGGTTCATCTCGATGATCTTCACCTGGTAACGGCTTTCGATGGCCTCGGCCAGGCGTTCACCGATCTGCCCGCCACCGGCGATGACGATGCGTTTGTAGCTTTCATCGAGGCGGCGCATTTCGCTCATCACTGCGCGAATGTTCGCTTTGGCGGCGATGAAAAACACTTCGTCGTCAGCCTCGATCACCGTATCGCCTTGGGGCAGGATCGGCCGGTCACGACGGAAAATCGCCGCGACGCGGGTTTCGACATTCGGCATGTGTTCGCGTAACTGGCGCAATTGCTGGCCCACCAGCGGCCCGCCGTAGTACGCCTTGACCGCTACCAGCTGCGCTTTGCCTTCGGCGAAGTCGATCACCTGCAATGCGCCCGGATGCTGGATCAGGCGCTTGATGTAATTGGTGACTACTTGCTCCGGACTGATCAGCACGTCGACCGGAATCGCTTCGTTGTCGAACAGTTCGGCACGGGTCAGGTACGCGGCTTCGCGGACCCGGGCGATCTTGGTGGGGGTGTGGAACAGGGTGTGGGCGACCTGACAGGCGACCATGTTGGTTTCGTCACTGTTGGTCACGGCCACCAGCATGTCAGCGTCGTCGGCACCAGCCTGCCGCAGTACGGTTGGCAGCGAACCGCGACCCTGCACGGTGCGGATGTCCAGCCGATCGCCAAGGTCGCGCAGGCGTTCGCCATCGGTGTCGACCACGGTGATGTCGTTGGCCTCGCTGGCCAAGTGTTCTGCCAGCGAACCGCCGACCTGCCCTGCGCCGAGGATGATGATCTTCATCCAGTCACTCCCTTAAACCCGGTTAACCGCGCGCGGCGGCAATCTTGATCAGCTTGGCGTAGTAGAACCCGTCGTGGCCGCCTTCCTGGGCCAGCAACTGGCGACCATGGGGCTGCTTGATGCCGGCGGCCGTGGCGAGGTCCAGTTCACGGGCGCCTGGCGTGCGGGCGAGGAACGCTTCGATGACTTCGGTGTTTTCGGTCGGCAGCGTGGAACAGGTGGCGTAAAGCAGAATGCCGCCCACCTCCAGAGTTATCCACATGGCGTCGAGCAGTTCGCCCTGAAGCACCGCCAGTGCGGCGATGTCGTCGGGTTGGCGGGTCAGTTTGATATCCGGGTGACGGCGGATCACCCCGGTGGCCGAGCATGGCGCGTCGAGCAGAATGCGCTGGAACGGCTTGCCGTCCCACCAGGTGGCGGTATCGCGACCGTCGGCGGCGATCAGTTCGGCACTCAGACCCAGGCGTGCGAGGTTTTCCCGCACCCGCACCAGACGCTTGGCTTCCAGATCCACAGCCACCACGCCGGCCAGTTTGGGCTCGGCCTCAAGGATGTGGCAGGTCTTGCCGCCCGGTGCGCAGCAGGCGTCCAGCACCCGTTGGCCCGGCGCGAGGTCCAGCAGATCGGCGGCCAATTGAGCGGCTTCGTCCTGCACGCTGATCCAGCCTTCGGCGAAACCCGGCAGGCTGCGCACGTCGGCAGCAGCATCGAGAATGATGCCGTCGCGACTATAAATGCAGGGCTTGGCGGCCACGCCAGCGTCACTCAGCAAGCCAAGGTAAGCGTCGCGAGTGTGATGACGACGGTTGACCCGCAGAATCATCGGCGGATGTGCGTTGTTCGCTGCGCAAATGGCTTCCCATTGTTCAGGCCAGAAGGCCTTGAGGGATTTTTGCAGCCAGCGCGGGTGGGCGGTGCGCACCACCGGGTCGCGTTCCAGCTCGGCCAGCAGCGCTTCGCTTTCCCGTTGGGCGCGGCGCAGTACGGCGTTGAGCAAGGCTTTGGCCCACGGCTTTTTCAGTTTATCGGCGCAACCGACGGTTTCGCCGATGGCGGCGTGAGCCGGGACGCGGGTATAGAGCAGTTGATAAAGCCCAACCAGCAACAGCGCCTCGACATCGGCATCAGCCGCCTTGAACGGCTTTTGCAGCAGCTTGGCCGCCAACGCCGACAAACGCGGCTGCCAGCGAGCCGTGCCGAACGCCAGGTCCTGGGTGAAGCCGCGATCGCGGTCTTCGACCTTGTCCATTTGTGTCGGCAGAGAACTGTTGAGTGAGGCTTTTCCGTTAAGGACTGCAGCAAGTGCCTTGGCGGCGGCCAGACGTGGGTTCATTGAGCGTCTGCCGTTTGACCGAGGACGGTGCCGACGGCGAATTTCTCACGACGGCTGTTGAACAAGTCGCTGAAGTTCAGTGCCTTGCCGCCGGGTAATTGCAGACGGGTCAGGCACAGCGCCTGTTCACCGCAGGCGACGATCAAGCCGTCCTTGCTGGCGCTGAGGATTTTCCCCGGTGCGCCCTGCCCTTCGGCCAGGCTTGCGGCCAACACTTTCAGCGCTTCGCCGTTCAGCGTGCTGTGGCAGATCGGCCATGGATTGAAGGCGCGGACCAGACGCTCCAGCTCAACCGCCGGGCGGTTCCAGTCGATGCGCGCTTCGTCCTTGTTCAATTTGTGTGCATAGGTGGCGAGGCTGTCGTCCTGCACTTCGCCTTCCAGTGTGCCCGCAGCCAGGCCGGCAATCGCCTGGATCACGGCCGGTGGGCCCATTTCTGCGAGGCGATCGTGGAGGCTGCCGCCGGTGTCTTCGGCGCTGATCGGCGTGGTGACCTTGAGCAGCATCGGTCCAGTATCGAGGCCGGCTTCCATGCGCATCACGGTCACGCCGCTTTCGCTGTCGCCCGCTTCAACGGCACGCTGGATCGGCGCCGCACCGCGCCAGCGTGGCAGCAAGGAGGCGTGACTATTGATGCAACCCAGGCGCGGAATATCCAGCACCACTTGCGGCAGGATCAGGCCGTAGGCGACCACCACCATCAAATCCGGTTTCAGCGCGGCCAGTTCCGCCTGAGCGTCTTCGTTGCGCAGGGTTGGCGGTTGCAACACCGGGATGTTGTGCTCCAGAGCCAATTGCTTGACCGGGCTTGGCATCAGCTTCTGTCCACGGCCCGCCGGACGGTCCGGTTGGGTGTAGACCGCAACGATCTCGTAAGGACTGCCCAGCAGGGCCTTGAGGTGTTCGGCGGCGAATTCCGGGGTGCCGGCAAAGACAATGCGCAGTGGCTCAGTCATGGAAGCTCTCAATTGCAAAGCATCTTGAAAAGAAAAAGGCTTGCCGCGGCAAGCCTTTGAAAGAAGGGCATCAAGCGTTCTGGCGGTGGAGCTTTTCCAGTTTCTTCTTGATCCGGTCGCGTTTGAGCGTGGACAGGTAATCGACGAACAACTTGCCGTTGAGGTGGTCGCATTCATGCTGGATGCACACGGCGAGCAGGCCTTCGGCGATCAGTTCGTAAGGCTGGCCGTCGCGGTCCAGGGCCTTGATCTTGACCTTTTGCGGGCGATCGACGTTTTCGTAGAAGCCCGGCACCGAGAGGCAGCCTTCCTGGTACTGACCCATCTCGTCGGTCAGGGTTTCGAACTCGGGGTTGATGAACACCCGCGGTTCGCTGCGGTCTTCGGAGAGGTCCATCACGACGATACGTTTGTGCACGTTGACCTGGGTAGCGGCGAGGCCGATGCCTGGCGCTTCATACATTGTTTCAAACATGTCATCGACCAACTGACGCACTTCGTCGTCCACTACGGCCACTGGTTTGGCGATAGTGCGCAGGCGCGAATCGGGGAATTCGAGGATGTCTAAAATGGCCATAAGCTTAATTGCTGCACGTGTGAGGTAAAGTCGGGTCGATGGCCTGGCGAGTCCGAAGATGCAGGCTACCGTTGTGAACGTAGCTTCCGGCTTTTCAATAATGAGCCGGAGGCGAGCCACGAGGGCTCTGGCGTTTCACGCGAACGTACATAATAAAGGGATTCACCGCATGAGGAAATCACTACTCGCCTTGCTCCTTCTGGCCTCGGCCGGTTTTGCGCATGGGCAAGTGCAACTCAGGGAAGGTTTTCCACAGCAATACACCGTGGTGGCAGGGGACACACTCTGGGACATTTCCGGCAAATACCTGCGTGAGCCGTGGCAGTGGCCGCAGCTTTGGCAAGCCAATCCACAGATTGAAAACCCCAATCTCATCTATCCCGGCGATACGCTGTCGCTGGTCTACGTCAACGGTCAGCCACGCCTGACCCTCAACCGAGGCGCTTCCCGGGGCACCATCAAGCTGTCGCCACGAGTCCGCAGTTCGCCGGTGGCCGACGCCATCCCGAGCATTCCGCTGAAGTCGATCAACAGTTTTCTGTTGAGCAATCGCATCGTCGACAAGCTCGAGGATTTCGACAAGGCGCCCTACATCGTTGCCGGAGATGCCGAACGGGTACTCAGCGGCACCGGCGATCGAATCTTCGCGCGTGGCCATTTCGACCCGGCGCAACCGGTCTACGGCATCTTTCGTCAGGGCAAGGTCTACACCGATCCGCAGAGCAAGGAGTTCCTGGGGATCAACGCCGACGACATCGGTGGCGGCGAGATCATTGCCACTGAAGGTGACGTCGCCACCCTGGCCCTGCAACGCACCACTCAGGAGGTGCGACTCGGCGACCGGTTGTTCAGCGGCGAAGAGCGCTCGATCAATTCGACCTTCATGCCCAGTGCGCCAAGCACCGACATCAATGGCCTGATCATCGATGTGCCGCGTGGGGTCACCCAGATTGGCGCGCTGGATGTCGTCACGCTGAACAAGGGGCAGCGCGATGGCCTGGCCGAGGGCAATGTGCTGGTGGTGATGAAAACCGGCGAAACCGTGCGCGACCGGATCACCGGTCAGCCCTTGAAAATCCCCGACGAACGGGCCGGCCTGCTGATGGTATTCCGCACCTACGACAAGCTCAGCTACGGGCTGGTGCTGAACGCATCGCGCTCCTTGGCGGTGATGGACAAGGTGCGAAATCCTTAAGCCTGCTCACAAGTTACCAACAGAGTTATCCACAGCTTATTCCCGATTCGACGGGACCTTATAACGATCAAGGATGATCCATGTCGCTGTCTGCCTGTACGTCCGTTTCCCCTGCGGAACTGGAAGCCCGTTTACGCCTGCACCTTTTGCCTGGACTCGGTCCGGCACGTTTCAAGAAGTTGCTGGAGGCTTTCGGTTCTGCCTCCAAAGCCATCAGCGCACCGGCCAGCGCCTGGCGCGCGTTGGGCCTGCCCCTCGCTTGTGCGGAGGCCCGGCGCTGCAGTGAAATTCGTGATGGTGCCAGCCACGCATTGGCCTGGCTAGAGCGTCCGGGCCAGCATTTACTGATGTGGGACCAACCTGACTACCCCGCGCTGCTGGCGCAAATCAGTGATGCACCGCCGCTATTATTCGTCGCGGGCGATCCGGGCATTCTGGAAAAACCGCAGTTGGCGATGGTCGGCAGCCGTCGCGCATCGCGACCGGGCATGGATACCGCCAGTGCGTTTTCCCGCAGTCTGGCCGGCGCCGGTTTTGTCATCACCAGCGGTCTGGCCCTGGGCATCGATGCCGCCGCGCATCAGGCGGCTCTGGACGTTGGCGGGCAAACGGTAGGGGTGCTTGGCACGGGACTTGAAAATTTTTATCCACAGCGCAATCGACGACTGGCGGACGCCATGATCGCCTCGGGAAGCGCGGTACTTTCGGAGTTCCCGCTGGACGCCGGGCCTTCCCCGGGCAACTTCCCCCGGCGCAATCGAATCATCAGCGGTTTGTCCCTTGGTGTGTTGGTGGTCGAGGCAAGTATTGCCAGCGGTTCATTGATTACCGCGAGGCTGGCGGCGGAACAGGGGCGTGAGGTGTATGCGATTCCAGGTTCGATTCACCACCCTGGCGCAAAGGGTTGCCATCAGTTGATCCGCGACGGTGCGGTGTTGGTGGAAACCATCGAACACATCCTTGAGGCCTTGCGCTGCTGGCAACGGCTGCCGTTATCCACAGAAAAGCCGCAAACGACGGTAACTCATCCACTGCTCATGTTGCTCCACGCGGCGCCTCATACCAGCGAAGCCCTGGCGGTCACCAGCGGCTGGGCCTTGTCGAAAGTGCTGGCAGCGCTGACGGAGCTGGAGATGGATGGCCGGGCGGTCTGTGAGAGCGGTCGATGGTTTGCGCGGGTAAACTAGGTTTTATAAGGAAGATCGGTAAACTGCGCAGAGCCTTATTCCGGAGAGTTTTTTCATGGTTAACAGTTGGCGTGTGCAACAAGCCGCACGAGAAATTCGCGCCGGGGCGGTCATTGCCTACCCAACGGAAGCCGTCTGGGGACTGGGTTGCGACCCGTGGAACGAAGAGGCGGTGGATCGTCTGCTGATGATCAAGGGCCGATCTGTGGATAAGGGCCTGATTCTGGTGGCCGACAATATTCGTCAGTTCGACTTCCTGTTCGAAGACTTCCCGGAGTTGTGGATGGACCGCATGGCCAGCACCTGGCCGGGCCCCAACACCTGGTTGGTGCCGCATCAGAATCTGTTGCCCCAGTGGATTACCGGTGTGCATGAAACGGTGGCGTTGCGGGTCAGCGACCACCCTCTGGTGCGGGACTTGTGTACGGTGGTCGGCCCGCTGGTGTCGACCTCGGCGAACCCTCAGGGCCGACCGGCGGCACGGACGCGGATTCGCGTGGAGCAGTATTTCCGGGGGCAGATTGATTATGTACTCGGTGGCAATCTGGGCGGGCGCAAGAATCCGAGTGTGATTCGCGATCTGGCGACGGGGCATGTGGTGCGCCCGGATTGAGACCGCGTCATCGTTCTTCGCGGGCAAGCCTCGCTCCTACAGGGGATCAATGTCGTTCCGTGATCGTGTGAACGACACAAATCCTGTAGGAGCGAGGCTTGCCCGCGAAGAGGCCCTCAAGGCAACAGAATCGTTGAGCCAGTCGTACGGCGCGCCGACAACTCAGTCTGCGCCTTCGCTGCATCAGCCAGTGGATACCGCTGGCTGATGTCCACCTTCAGCTTGCCGCTGATGATCATCTCGAACAGTTCATCAGCCATGCGTTGCAGGTTTTCAGCATTGTTGGCGTAGGTCGCCAGCGTCGGCCGGGTCACGTACAGCGAACCCTTGGCCGCGAGAATCCCCAGATTCACCCCGTCTACTGCGCCTGAAGCATTACCAAAGCTCACCACCAACCCCCGAGGCGCAACGCTGTCGAGCGATGTCAGCCAGGTATCTTTGCCTACACCGTCGTACACCACCGGGACTTTTTTACCGTCAGTCAATTCCAGCACGCGTTGTGCGACGTTCTCATGGCTGTAATCGATGGTCGCCCAGGCACCATTGGCTTTCGCCAGGGCGGCTTTTTCCGCTGAACTGACCGTGCCGATCAGCTTCACCCCCAGGGCCTTGGCCCATTGGCAGGCAAGCGATCCGACGCCGCCGGCCGCGGCGTGAAACAGGATGGTTTCGCCACCCTTGAGCTCATAAGTCTGACGCAGCAGGTATTGCACGGTCAGGCCTTTGAGCATCACGCCGGCGGCTTGTTCGAAGCTGATGGCGTCCGGCAGGTGCACCAGGTTGGCTTCCGGCAAGACATGCACGTCGCTGTAGGCGCCCAACGGGCCACTGCCATAAGCCACGCGATCGCCAACCTTGAAGCGGGTGACTTCGCTACCGACTGCGTCGACCACGCCCGCGCCTTCGGCGCCCAGGCCCGATGGCAGGGCTGGCGGCGCATAAAGGCCGCTGCGGTAATAGGTGTCGATGAAGTTCAGGCCGATGGCCTTGTTGGTCACGCGTACCTGTTGCGGGCCGGGCTCGGCGGGTTGGTAATCCACGTATTCGAGCACTTCGGGGCCGCCATGGACGCGGAACTGGATACGCTTTGCCATCTGCTCTCTCCTTAGGTCTTTGGCTTCTAGAGTCGTAGCGCCAAGCGCCCTATCGAACTCCCAAGCTTGATCTTCGTCAACTGCGGCAGGCTCGCCTGCGATGTTATGCTACGGACCCATTTGCGCCGGCCCCCCGCTCTGATGGAGCGCCGCGTAGCTTTGCCCGATTCAAGGTGATGCCATGACTACCCGCACCGAGGCCGTAAAAGCCTACCTGCTCGACCTGCAAGACCGTATTTGCGCTGCCCTGGAAGCCGAAGACGGCGGCGCGCGTTTCGTCGAAGACGCCTGGACCCGGCCTGCCGGCGGCGGTGGTCGCACCCGGGTGATTGAGAACGGCGCAGTCATCGAAAAGGGCGGCGTCAACTATTCCCACGTGTTTGGCAGCGGTCTCCCACCGTCCGCCAGCGCCCATCGGCCGGAACTGGCCGGTCGAGGCTTCGAAGCCCTGGGCGTGTCGTTGGTGATTCACCCGCATAACCCCCATGTGCCGACGTCCCACGCCAATGTGCGCTTTTTCATCGCCGAAAAAGAAGGTGAAGAGCCGGTCTGGTGGTTCGGTGGTGGCTTTGACCTGACCCCTTATTACGGCAATGAAGAAGATTGCGTGCATTGGCACCGCGTCGCCGAACAGGCCTGCGCGCCGTTCGGCCCGGACGTTTACCCGCGCTACAAGGCCTGGTGCGACAGCTACTTCCACATCAAGCATCGCCATGAGCCACGGGGCATCGGCGGCCTGTTTTTCGATGACTTGAACGAGTGGGACTTCGATACCAGCTTCGCCTTCATGCGCGCCATCGGCGATGCGTTCATCGACGCGTACCTGCCGATCGTGCAACGCCGCAAGAATGATGCGTTCACCGCCAAACAGCGTGAGTTCCAGGAGTTTCGCCGTGGTCGTTACGTTGAATTCAACCTGGTCTATGACCGCGGCACGCTGTTCGGCCTGCAATCGGGCGGGCGTACCGAGTCGATTCTGATGTCGCTGCCGCCGCAAGTACGCTGGGCCTACGACTGGAAGGCTGAGCCGGGCAGTGAGGAAGCGCGCCTGACCGAATACTTCCTGCAAGACCGCGATTGGTTGGCCAAGGCCTGAACGAGGAATTCTGATGGACCGTTACGTCGTATTCGGTAACCCGATCGGCCACAGCAAGTCGCCGCTGATCCACCGTCTGTTCGCCGAGCAGACCGGGCAGAAACTGGACTACAGCACCTTGCTGGCGCCCCTCGACGATTTTTCCGGCTGTGCGCTGGAATTTTTCCGCGAAGGCCGTGGGGCGAATGTGACAGTGCCGTTCAAGGAAGACGCCTATCGCCTGGCGAACAGCTTGACCCAGCGGGCGCAACGGGCCGGCGCGGTGAATACCCTGAGCAAACTGGCCGATGGCAGTCTGCTGGGCGACAACACCGATGGTGCCGGGCTGGTACGGGACCTGACGGTCAACGCCGGATTCAGCCTCGCGGGCAAACGCATCCTGCTGCTGGGGGCCGGTGGCGCGGTGCGCGGCGCGCTGGAGCCGCTGCTGGCAGAGCAACCGGCGTCGGTGATCATTGCCAACCGCACCGTGGAAAAAGCCGAATTGCTGGCGCAATTGTTTGCCGATCTGGGGCCGGTGTCAGCCAGCGGTTTCGATTGGCTGCGCGAGCCGGTGGACCTGATCATCAACGCCACATCCGCCAGCCTGTCCGGCGATGTACCGCCGATTGCCGGCAGTTTGATCGAACCGGGCAAGACGGTTTGCTACGACATGATGTACGGCAAGGACCCGACCTCGTTCTGCCGTTGGGCCAGTGAACATGGGGCGGCTGTGTCGATGGATGGCTTGGGCATGTTGGCCGAGCAGGCGGCGGAAGCTTTCTATCTGTGGCGCGGTGTGCGCCCGGATACGGCGCCGGTGCTGGCGGAGTTGCGGCGACAGTTGACGCTTTAAGGTCAAAAGATCGCAGCCTTCGGCAGCTCCTACGCGGGATTGGCGTTCACTCTGTAGGAGCCGCCGAAGGCTGCGATCTTTTCAATCCTCAAACCGGATCGGGCATTTCTCCGCGCCTTCGAGCTTCCTCAATTCCTCCACCACCTGCGGTCGTGCCTGCCGCAGAGTCAGGCTGCGATCCTGGCGCAGCAGCCGTCGCGCTTCCTGGTGCAGCATTTCCACCCCGGAATAGTCGATGAAGTTGATCTGCTGCGCCTCGATCACCACTCGTGGGCCGTGCATCCGTTGCAGGCGCACTTGCAGGTAATGGCTGGCGCCGAAAAAGATCGAACCGCCGACCCTCAGAATGTCTTCGTCGCCATCACGCCAGTGCTGTACCCGTGGCTGCGAGGTGCGTTTGAGGTAGAAGAACAGCGACGCCAGCACCCCGGCGTAGATCGCTGTTTGCAACTCCAGCAACAGCGTGGCGACACAGGTCAGCGCCATGACCAGGAACTCGGCATGGCTGACCCGCAACAACGCACGAATGCCGCGATGATCCACCAATCCCCAAGCGATCAAAAGGATGCTGCCAGCCATGGCCGGGATCGGGATGTGCGCAATCAATGCCGCACCGAAGATCGCGAACAGCGCCACCCACAGCGCCGAAAAAACCCCGGCCAGCGGTGAACAGGCCCCGGCATCGTAGCTCAGGCCCGAGCGAGTGAAGGAACCGGCGGACAGCGAGCCGGAAAAAAACGCACCGACCATGTTCGAGAAACCCTGGGCGCGAACTTCCTGATTGGCATCGAGCAACTGCTGCGAGCGGGCCGACAAGGAACGGGCAATCGACAAGCTCGTCACCAGCCCGAGCATGCCGACCGCCACCGCACTGGGCAGCAGGCGCAGTATCAGGTCCAGATCCAGCGGCAGCGGGCTGAAGGGTGGCAGCCGCCCGACAAACGCGCTGACCAGCTTCACATGACCGAACATCGCTGGCCACTGCCATACCAGCAATCCGCTCAGGGCCAGAGCGATCAACAGCGTCGGCCAGCGTGGCACCAGCAGTTTCAGCACGATGCCAACCACGACCGTGGCCAGGCCCAATAGCAGCGAGGGTTTGTCCACCTCGCCGAGGTGATTGAGCAGCATCATCAAACTGTTGAGCGCCGTGGCCTGGTTGGGCACATCCAGCCCCAGCAGGTTCGGCAGTTGCCCGATGGCAATCACCACTGCCGCGCCGAGGGTGAAGCCCAGCACCACCGAGTGAGAGACGAAATTCACCAGGGCGCCGAACCGCAGCAAACCCAGCAACCACTGGAAAATGCCCGCAAGGAAGGTCAGAAGCAGGATCAGCGTGACGTAGTCCTGCGATGCAGGGACGGCCAGAGGACTGACGCTGGCATACAGGACGATGGAAATGGCCGCCGTAGGACCGCAGATCAAATGCCACGACGAACCCCAGAGGCAGGCGATCAGCACCGGGATGATGGCGGCGTACAAGCCATATTCCGGTGGGAGACCGGCGATCAGGGCGTAGGCAATCGATTGTGGTAAAGCGAGAATCGCGCCGCTCAGGCCGACGATCAGGTCACGACCGACGCTGGCGCGGGTTTGCCGGGGCAACCAGGTCAGGAAGGGAAAGAGTGAATGGCGGCTGGGGAAGGCCATGGGTCCTCTCGGTACGGGGTAAATCGTCAGGGTAAAGCATTGGCTCGTAGTGGGCAGATCATTGTGGCGAGCGAGCTTGCTCCCGCTCGGCTGCGCAGCAGTCGCAAATCCGGACAACTCGGTGAGGCTGATGAACCGAGTTTGCCGAAATGGGAGTGCTACGCCCTCCAGCGGGAGCAAGCTCCCTCGCCACAGGGGAACCTTACAACTTGGCTTTGACCGCCGACAGAGCATCCTTGCCGTCCACGGTCTTCACGCCTTCCAGCCATTTATCCAGCACCACCGGATTGGCCTTGATCCACGCCTTGGCCGCGTCGGCGTTGCTGACCTTCTTGTTCACCACCTCGGCCATGATGCTGTTCTCCATTTCCTGGGTGAAACTCAGGTTGGTAAGCAGCTTGCCGACGTTCGGGCAGGCCTGTGCATAACCTTTGCGGGTCAGTGTATAAACGCTGCCGGTGTCACCGAAGTACTTCTCGCCGCCCTTCAGATAATGCATTTTCAACTGCACGTTCATCGGGTGTGGCGTCCAGCCGAGGAAGGTCACGAACTTCTGTTTCTTCACCGCGCGAGACACTTCGGCCAGCATTGCTTGCTCGCTGGACTCGACCAGTTTCCACTGACCCATGTCGAAGTCATTCTTTTTGATGATCTCTTGCAGCGAAATGTTCGCCGGGGCGCCGGAGCCGATGCCATAGATCTTCTTGTCGACTTCTTTTGGGTGTAGCTCGGCGAACTTGTTCAGGTCGTTAAAGTTATGCACACCTGCGTCCCAGACGTAATCCGGGACCGCCAGGGTGAACTCGGTGCCGTCGAGGTTCTTCGCCAGCTGCGTGACATCGCCGCTGGCCACGAACTTGTCGTAAAAGCCTTGCTGCGCCGGCATCCAGTTACCGAGGAAGACGTCCACCTGGCCATCCTTCAGACCGCCAAAGGTGATCGGCACCGCCAGCGTGTCGACCTTGGCCTTGTAGCCCATGCCGTCCAGCAGAAACCCGGTGATGGCGTTGGTGGCGGCGATGTCGCTCCAGCCAGGGTCGGCCATCTTCACCGTTTCGCAGCTTTGCTCGGCGTAGGCCGAGGCGCTGCCCAGAGCCAGAAGCCCGACTGTCAGTACTGTGGATAACTTTTGCATGGACGTCCCCTTAACATTATTGGTTTTGGCAGGGTTGTGGATAACGGGCTTTACGCTCCAGATCGTCGAGATCGATGTGGTTGCGCATGTACTGCTGACTGGCGTCCACCAGCGGCTGGTGATCCCAGCTCTTCAGCTTGCCGATGGTCAGGGCGTCGGCGACGAAACGCCGGCGTCGCTGACTGGCGAGCACCTGTTGGTGGATCGCCGGGATATTCCATTTGGCCCGTGCTTCGGCGAGAAAATCATCGAACAGCTGACGATGTTGCGGCGAATGGCTGAGTTCTTCCTGTTCACGCGGGTCGTTGTGCACGTCGAAGAGCAGACAAGGGTCGTCTTCGCTGTAGATGAATTTGTAGGCGCCGCGCCGAATCATCATCAACGGGCTGATGGTGCCTTCGGCCATGTATTCGCCGAACACCTCGTCGTGACCGCCCTGTCCTTGCAGGTGCGAAACCAGCGAGCGGCCGTCCAGCGGAAGGCCTGGCTCCAATGAACCGCCGGCCAATTCTACAAAGGTCGGCAGCAGGTCGGCGGTGGAGACCGCCGCGCTGACCCGTCCGGCGCCGAATTGTCCCGGCGCACTGATCAGCAGCGGTACGCGGGCGGCCATTTCGTACCAGTGCATTTTGTACCAGAGGCCGCGCTCGCCGAGCATGTCGCCGTGGTCACCGGAGAACACGATGATGGTGTCATCGATCAGCCCGGTTTCCTCGAGCGTTTGCAGGAGTTTGCCGACATTGCTGTCGATATAGCTGCACGCACCAAAGTAGGCACGACGCGCGTCGCGAATCTTATCCACAGGCAGCGGCTTGTCCCACAGGTCATAGACTTTGAGCAGGCGCTGGGAGTGAGGATCGAGTTCATCCTGTGCGGGTGTTTCCGGCAAAGGGATGTCGGCGTCGTCGTACAGATCCCAGAATGCCTTGGGAGTCGTATACGGGTCGTGTGGGTGAGTCATCGACACGGTCAGGCAGAACGGCTGGTCGCCATCCTCGCGGATGTGATCGAACAGGTATTGCTGGGCCTTGAACACCACCTCTTCGTCGAAATCCAGCTGATTGGTGCGTACGCAGGGCCCGGCTTGCAGCACCGACGACATATTGTGGTACCAAGTCGGCCGCACGTCCGGCTCGTCCCAGTTCACCGCCCAACCGTAGTCGGCCGGGTAGATGTCGCTGGTGAGACGTTCTTCATAGCCGTGTAACTGGTCCGGGCCGCAGAAGTGCATCTTGCCCGACAGCGCGGTGCGGTAACCGAGGCGCCGCAGGTAGTGGGCATAGGTCGGAACGTCGGCGGGGAAATCGGCCGCGTTGTCGTAAGCGCCGATCTTGCTCGGCAACTGACCGCTGACCAGGGTGAAACGTGACGGTGCGCAGAGCGGGCTGTTGCAGTACGCGGCGTCGAACACCACACCTTCGGCGGCGAGCCGGCTCAGATTCGGCAGTTTGATGGGCGAAGGGCCGTAGAACGGCAACATTGGCGCGGCCATCTGATCGGCCATGATGAAAAGAATATTTTTGCGCTTCATGTGATCGCGGCATTCCATAGTGGATATTTATGCGAGAGTGCTGTGATCGAGCATGGAACCCATTACCTTTGTGGTAAAGCCCATGCCAGGCAATGACTAGGATAAGCACAGCTTATGTATGGCGCCCTCGGTGATTTGTCTCTGGATCTGCTGCGTGCCTTTGAAGCCGCGGCCCGGCAGCGCAGTTTCACTGCCGCTGCAGTAGAGCTCGGCACCACGCAGCCGGCCATCAGCCAGCAGATCAAACGGTTGGAAGAGCAGCTCGCTACACGGTTGTTCGACCGCATTTATCGCGGTATCGAACTAACCGAGGCTGGCGCGATTCTGTTTGAGCAAGTTCAGCTCGGTTTACAGAATATCGACGCCGGATTGAGCGCGATCAGTGCACAGCAGCAACACGAAGTGTTGCAGGTGGCCACCGACTTCGCCTTCGCCGCGTACTGGCTGATGCCACGGCTGCACCGCTTCCATACCGCCAATCCTCAAGTGGACGTCAGCCTGGTTACCAGTGAGCGCAGCCACAACATGCTGCGCACTGATATCGATGTGGCGGTGCTGTTCGGCGATGGCAGGTTCAAGCAAGGCGAGAGCCACTGGCTGTTCAGCGAAGAGGTGTTTCCGGTGTGCAGCCCGCTGCTCTTGAAGGATCGTCCCCTGCCCTTGCCGGCTCAGTCATTGCTGGAGTTTGCGCTGCTGCACCTGCGAGGCGAACACAGCAGTAATTGGTTCGACTGGAGCGGCGTGTTTCGCGAGCTGGGGATCACGTCGGCGCCAGCGCCGGGGCAACTGCGCTTCGACAATTACACCTTGCTGATTCAAGCGGCGATTGGCGGCCAGGGCGTTGCGATCGGTTGGCGGCACCTTGTGGATAACTTGCTGGCGCAAGGTCTGTTGTGTCGGCCGATTGCCGAGACGGTGATTTCCAGGCTGGGTTATTACGTGGTCCTGCCCCAGCGCAAACGGCGGGGGGCGTTGATTCAAACATTTGTGGACTGGTTGATGGCGGAACAGGCCAGCAGCGTGCAATCGCTTAATGGCCTTCCTTTGCCATCGATTGCGGTATGAGGGCTTTACGGTTCCGAAGTCGCGACAAAATTCACATGCTGACCAACATGCAAATTCAGCCATAACTCATCGGCAATCCCGACGGCAACTCGGTTCAGCCGTTCCAGCGGTTCGGCCAGGCCAGGTTCCAGGCTCGTGCTGACGTGACTGAAATGCTCGATGGACAGTCCCGGTACGCCGCGTGGGGCATTCACCAGAGTCCAGTGCAATGAGCTGCTTTGCAGCGCCTCGCGGATTTCTTCAGCGGCGTGGCGTTGCAGTTCGTCTTCTATCTCCGGATCGTCCAGCACCTCGAAATCACCCACCACAAACAACCGCGCGATGCCCGCGGCCTGCATGCCGTCGATCAGTGCATCCACTGCCAGCACCTGCTCGACCGGGCCGGGCACGATGGATTTTTCGATGTGTTCGCTGTTCATCGGCAACCCCGGCGCATCCAGCAGGCAGATCACCGCCGAACAGCCGGCCACGCTTTGCTTGACCCGCTTGGCATCGAACAGATTGCCGGCCTTGGTGCGCAATCCGGGGCGTGGCGCGAGTGCCGTCAGGTCATCGAGAATCGCGATCACTTCATGTTGGCGCCGCAGCATTTCCGCCATCAGCGCACTGCCCAGGCTACTCATGGCACCATAAAGCACTACCTTCACTACCGGGGTTTCGGCGTTTTTCATGGCTGTGCTCCGAATGTCCTGCCTATATAGGGTGAGACCTGCAGGGAACGGTGTGGGTTCGACCAGGTATAAAGAGGTTTCAGATGCAACAGATCAAGGGCTACCACGCCCATGTCTATTTCGACGCCAGCACGCTCGCGCAGGCACGGGCCTTGTGTGAGCAGGCCGCGCAATTGTTTCCGCTGAAGATGGGCCGTGTGCACGAGCGCCCGGTCGGCCCGCACCCGGACTGGAGCTGCCAATTGGCTTTCGAGCCGCAATACCTTGGCGAGGTGTTGCCGTGGCTGGCGCTCAATCGCAAGGGGTTGGTGGTGTTCCTGCACCCGGACACCGGCAACGATCTGCTCGATCACACCGAACATGCGATCTGGATGGGGGCGATCCGGCCGCTGGACCTGTCTGTTTTCTGATCAGAGTTGTTCTTCGGGCTCGCCGGACGGCAAATCGAGCAATGGCAGTGGGCGATATCCTGCATGGGGTCGCCAATGTCTTGCTCCTGACCCACATCTACAGACTTTCAACCCGGCCGACGACCGGTCGTACATTCGGTCAATGCTTTCATCCGCGAAAGCTGGCTGAAAGCTTCCCCGATTAGGATCGCCTCACTGCCGGCAACAGACCGGTTGGCCAACGCGAGTGTTTCATTGCCCGCCCGGCCCATTTAACAACAACAATGGTGATTCTGATGTCCGCTCCTATCCGCCTCTTCGCTGCACCTCCGCCCGTACGTTTCGTGCTTCCCGTTCTGCGCTGACCTCATCGGTTCGCCCATTCCCTAGCCGCGCTACGCCTGGAGTATTCCTATGCTGACTTTCCTTGGCTTTGCCATGGTCATCACGTTCATGTTCCTGATCATGACCAAGCGCCTGTCCGCGCTGATTGCCCTGATTATCATCCCGATCATCTTCGCCCTGTTCGGCGGTTTCTCGCCGAAGATCGGCCCGATGATGCTCGAAGGCATCACCAAGCTTGCGCCGACCGGCGTGATGCTGATGTTCGCCATCCTTTACTTCGCCCTGATGATCGACTCCGGCTTGTTTGACCCGGCCGTGCGCAAGATCCTCAAACTGGTCAAGGGCGACCCGTTGAAGGTGTCGGTCGGTACCGCCGTGCTGGCGCTGATCGTGTCCATGGACGGTGATGGCGCCACCACTTACATGATCTGCGTGGCCGCTATGCTGCCGCTCTACAGCCGCATCGGCATGAGCCCACGGATCATGGCCGGTCTGATTATCCTCGCCGGTGGCGTGATGAACATGACCCCTTGGGGCGGTCCGACCGCTCGTGCGGCCAGTGCGCTGCATGTGGACCCGTCCGCGATCTTCGTGCCGATGATTCCGGCAATGCTGGCTGGTGTGGTGGCGATTCTGGCGATTGCCTATGTCTACGGTAAACGCGAGCGTGCGCGTCTGGGTGAATTGCATCTGGTCGGTGATGAAATCGACCACAGCGAAATCAGCGTTTCGCAGTTCCCGGACGCCCGTCGTCCAAAGCTGATCTGGTTCAACGGCGCGCTGACCCTGGCACTGATGGGCGCCTTGATCGCCGGCCTGTTGCCGCTGCCAGTGCTGTTCATGGTGGCGTTCAGTATCGCGATGATCGTCAACTATCCTTGCCTGCAACAGCAGAAGGACCGCGTTGCGGCCCACGCCGGTAGCGTGTTGGCGGTGGTCGGGTTGATCTTTGCCGCGGGTATCTTCACCGGTATCCTGACGGGCACCGGCATGGTCGACGCCATGTCCAAGAGCCTGCTGGCAGTCATCCCGGATTTCCTCGGCCCGTACCTCGCCGTGATCACCGCGCTGGTGAGCATGCCGTTCACGTTCTTCATGTCGAACGACGCATTTTATTACGGCGTGTTGCCAGTGCTTGCTGAAGCCGCCAGTCATTACGGTATAACCGCGGTAGAAATGGCACGTGCCTCGATCGTCGGTCAGCCCGTCCACTTGCTGAGCCCGCTGGTACCATCGACCTACCTGTTGGTGGCCCTGGCCGGTATCGAATTCGGTGACCATCAGCGGTTCACCCTGAAGTGGGCGGTGCTGGTTTGCCTGTGCATACTGGTGGCGGCCTTGCTGATGGGGATCTTTCCGCTGTTCAGCACGCTATAAGCCAAGACTCGCCATGAGGGGTCCAGGCTTTGTTTGAAGCCTGGGCCCTTCGTGGTTTAAACACATCCTCAAAGGAATACACATGGAATGGCTGACCAACCCTGAAATCTGGGTTGCCTTCTTCACCCTGACCGCCCTGGAGATCGTCCTGGGCATCGACAACATCATCATGATCTCGATCCTGGTCAGCCGCATGCCCAAACACATGCAGGCGCGTACCCGGATCTTCGGCCTGGCGCTGGCCATGGTCACCCGGATTCTGTTGCTGCTGTCGATCACCTGGGTCATGCGTCTCACCGCGGACCTGTTCGAAGTGTTCGGCCAGGGTATTTCCGGGCGTGACCTGATCTTGTTCTTCGGTGGTCTGTTCCTGCTGTGGAAAAGCTCGCAAGAGATGTATCACGCGCTGGAAGGCGAGGATGAAACCAGCGACGAGCCAAGTGGCAAGGGCGGTAACTTCCTCTACACCATTATCCAGATCGCGATCATCGACATCGTGTTCTCGCTGGACTCCGTCATCACTGCCGTTGGCATGGTGTCCCACGTACCGGTCATGGTCGCGGCAATCATCGTCGCAGTGCTGGTGATGATGTGGGCTTCCGGCACCATCAGCGAGTTCATCGACAAGCACCCGTCGCTGAAAATGCTGGCGCTGTCTTTCCTGTTGATCGTCGGTACCGTGCTGATTGCCGAATCTTTCGATGTGCATGTGCCGAAAGGCTACGTCTACTTCGCCATGGCGTTCTCGCTGGCAGTGGAAGCGATCAACATCAGGATGCGCACCGCGATTGCGAAAAAACGCACACAGCAAGAGCCGGTGAAACTGCGCAAGGATGTTCCGGGTCAGTAACCCGAACACCCTGCTGTGACAAAGGGGCCTTCGGGCCCCTTTGTCATGTCTGCATCAAACTGTTTTCATGACAGTTTTGTTTCAATCGCTTCTTTAGCTATGCGATGCTGGCGTCCAGACCGTTAGCCAACTACAGCTTAAGTACAGAACGTAGAAGATCGCGGCATCGTTAACTTGCCCCGCTGGGGCGCTACCACCACAGGGGGCCTGTATGCTCACCCTGCTCAATTTGTTATCGGCCGTGGCCTTGCTGATCTGGGGCACGCACATCGTCCGAACCGGCATCCTGCGGGTTTATGGCTCCAACTTGCGCCATGTGATCGGGCAGAACATGGCCAGGCGCTGGCTGGCGTTTATCGCCGGGATCATGGTGACCGCCATGGTCCAGAGCAGCAACGCCACCGCCATGCTCGTCACTTCGTTTGTCGGTCAGGGCCTGATGGCGCTGACCCCGGCCCTGGCGACGATGCTCGGTGCCGACGTCGGTACCGCACTGATGGCGCGGGTACTGACCCTCGACCTGTCGTGGCTGTCACCGCTGCTGATCTTCCTCGGGGTGATTTTCTTTCTGTCGCGCAAGCAGACCCGGGTCGGGCAGATGGGGCGGGTCAGCATCGGTCTGGGGCTGATCATTCTGGCGCTGCAACTGATCGTCGAGGCCGCCACGCCGATCACTCATGCTCAGGGAGTGAAGGTGATTTTTGCCTCTCTGACCGGCGATATCTTGCTCGATGCGCTGGTCGGTGCACTGTTCGCGATGATTTCATACTCCAGCCTGGCCGCCGTATTGCTGACCGCGACCCTCGCCGGTGCCAGCGTGATCAGCCTGCCAGTGGCCATCGGCCTGGTGATCGGCGCCAACATCGGCAGCGGCGTTCTCGCCTTCCTCAGCACCAGCATGCAGAACGCCGCCGGCCGTCAGGTGGCGCTGGGCAGCCTGTTGTACAAACTGATTGGTCTGCTGCTGATCATTCCGGTGCTCGATCCACTGGTGCACTGGATCGACAGCTTCGACTTCAGCGCTCAGGAAATGGTCATCGGCTTCCACCTGCTCTACAACACCGCGCGCTGTCTGATCCTGTTGCCCAGCGTCGGGCTGATGGCCAGGCTCTGTGCTTGGCTGCTGCCGGAGCGGCCGGACATCAACGGCACGGCCAAACCGCGGCACCTTGACCCGACGGCATTGGTGACCCCCAGCCTGGCGCTGGCCAATGCCGCCCGGGAAACCCTGCGCATCGGCGATCTGGTCGACAACATGCTCGAAGCCATGCTCGCCGTACTGCGTGGCAAACAGACCGCCGTTACCCAGGAAATCCGACGCCTGACCGATGATGTCGAAGCGCTCTACAGCGCGATCAAACTCTATCTGGCGCAAATGCCTCGGGAAGACCTCAGCGAACAAGATAGCCAACGGTGGGCTGAAACCATCGAGCTGGCGATTAACCTGAAACTGGCCAGTGACCTGATCGAACGCATGCTGCGCAAGGTTCAGCAGCAGAAAACCGCGCAGCGGCGGTCGTTTTCCGAGGTCGGTCTGGAAGAATTGGCGGGCCTGCACAGCCAGCTGATTGCCAACCTGCGCCTGGGGTTGTCGGTGTTCCTCAGTTCCGATCCGGAAAGTGCTCGCCAGTTACTGCGTGAGAAACGTCGCTTTCGCGCACAGGAACGCCGCCTGGCCCACGCTCATGTCAGTCGTTTGCACCGTAAGATTGTGCAAAGCATCGAGACCAGTTCGCTGCATCTGGAGCTGATCGCTGACATGAGGCGCCTCAATTCGCTGTTTTGCAGCAGTGCCTATGCGGTGTTGGGCACTTCGGACACCGGTGCTCTGGCGGTCGACGATTTGGCTGACATCACTCATTCACCCTGAACGTCCACAGTTGCCTGAAGTCTGTTGTACTTACGCTGTCGTACGGAAACTCGTTATGCGCTGTCTGCTATTCGCTTGTCTGTTGCTCGGCGCCCTGCCCTCATTTGCCCTGGATCGCTTTCAGGTCGAGGGCTATACGCTGCCCAACGGCCTGCAATTGGTCCTCAAACCGGGCACCGAGCGCGGGCATGTGGCGATTCGGCTGGTAGTCGGCGTGGGTCTGGATGATTTCAGCTGCGCCGACAAGGAGCTGCCGCATCTGCTCGAACACTTGCTGTTCAGCGGCATCGACGCCACCGGCGAAGGTGGTCTGGAGGAGCGCATGCAGGCCCTGGGGGGTGAGTGGAACGCTTACACCAGCAACGCCGACACCACGTTCGTCATCGAAGCACCGGCGAAAAACCAGCGTAAGGCCCTCGATCTGTTGTTGGCTCTGCTGACCCAGACCCGTATCGACGACAACGCTATCAACGTCGCCAAGCAGGTGGTCGAGCGCGAAGACGGTGGCCATTATTCGCACCTGCAACGCTGGCTGGATCGCCAGGACCTGGGCCACACCGCCAGTAATCAGTTGGCGGTGGAACTGGGCCTCAAATGCCAGGAGCGCGCCGAAGTCAGTCACCTGACCCGCGAGCAACTGGAGAGGGTGCGCAAAGCCTGGTACGCGCCCAACAACATGACCCTGATCGTGGTCGGCGAGCTCGACCGCCTGCTGCCGGCCTATCTGGAACGGGCGTATGGCGCGCTCGTAGCCGTCGAGCCTGCCGATCACCTGCCCTTACCGACAATCCAGGCCAGCGCGGCCCACGAGCGTACTCTGAGCCACGGTTTTGTCGGTGGCGGCGCCAAGTTGCACTGGCTGGTGCCGGAACCGGTGCAGGAAGACCAGCCCGACGAAACGTTCGATCTGCTCAAGGACTACCTGGACTGGGCGCTTTATCGCCAACTGCGCCTGGTCCATGGGTTGTCCTATGGGCCCTCGGCCGAGCGTGAGGTGTTTGGCGGAGTGGGCTTCATGAGCCTGAACGCCGATCTTGAACGCGGCGACGTGCCGGCAGCTGAACAGGTGCTGGATGAGCTCAAAGCCGGTTTGCTCAAGGACGGTCTCGACGCCACCACCTTCGCCCGCCTCAAGCAGGCCGCCATTGCCCGTCAGGCCTGGGCCGTGCAAGGCAATAGCGCCCTGGCGGATTACTACTGGAGCGCCCTTGGGGACTACGAGGACGGCCATTTCACCAACCCGGCCAAGGCACTGCAAGAAGTGACGCTGGCCGAGGCGAACCAGGCGATGCGTGAGTTGCTGCTGCAACCGGGGTATTTACGGATCGAGAAGCCGTTGGTGAGTTATGACCAGTTGATGTGGGCGATTGCCGGGGTTTTTGGATTGATGGTGCTTGGGGCATTGGGTTGGCGTGTTCACCGCAGAAAGTAGTTATTTCCCTGTGGCAACGGGTTTTGTGTGGCGAGGGGGCTTGCCCCCGTTGGGCTGCGAAGCGGCCCTGAAAATGCGGTAACCCGGTTTATCAGGTACACCGCATTCACCGATATTGCGACTGCTGCGCAGCCGAACGGGGCGATGCGGCGTTCCGACAAGCCCCCTCGCCACAGGACCCCTCGGACGGTACCCTGTCGGGGATTTTTCCCACGACTATTGTGAACCGCCGAATGCCGACTCTGACCCTGTACATACAGCGCATCCTGGAATTGATGAAGCGCTACCCTGGGGTCATCGCGCTCGGCGGTTTCATTTCCGGGGTCGGCAGCTTCATCTTGGTGGATCGCCAGCAAGGCCTGGCGACCTGGATCACCACCATCATGCTGGTCAGCTGGGTCTGGCTGATGCTGGAAAACAGCCTCACTGAGTTGTTCGCCAAGGTCTTCAAGCGCGAAATACCCCAGCCCCTGCTGCGTTATGCGACGCAGATGATCCATCAGGAAAGCCTGTTCTTCGTCCTGCCGTTCTTTTTCATCACCACCACCTGGAACAGCGGCCAACTGTTTTTCACGGGGTTGTTGGGCATGGCGGCGCTGATCTCGATCACCGACCCGCTCTACTACAAATGGCTGGCGCCGCGCCGCTGGGCGTTCCTGGCGCTGCATACCCTGACCCTCTTCGCCGCCCTGCTGACCGCCCTGCCCGTCATCCTGCACCTGACCACCTCCCAGAGCTTCAAACTGGCGCTGGGCATCGCCATGGTGCTGTCGTTCCCCAGTCTGGCGTCGATCTTCCCGATTCGGACCGTGCGCAATGCGTTGGCGATCCTCAGCATCACCGTGGGCATCGGCGCTGTCGGCTGGGTGCTGCGTTCCTGGGTTCCGCCGGCCACCCTGTGGATGACCGATGTGGCGATCAGCACCCAAATGCAGGACCGCACCCCCGGCAAGAGCCTGGAAGAAGTCAGCGCCGAGCAGATTCGTGGCGACGGTTTGTACGCCTACACCGCGATCAATGCCCCACGGGGGCTGGACGAGCGGATTTATCACGTCTGGATGTTCAACGGTAAAGAGGTCGACCGCATCCCTCTGGATATCCACGGCGGGCGCAAGGAAGGCTACCGCGCCTGGACCCACAAGCAGAATTTCCCCGGCAATCCCGCGGGTAAATGGCAAGTTCGGGTGCTCACCGAAGACGGCCAGTTGATCGGCGTGTTGCGCTTCAAGGTCATGGACAGCACACCCATCAAAGATAAGTAACGCGGTTCGTGCTATTAATCTGGTCTGCGCAATTGCCGAACAAGCAGGAGCTTATGACCAGCAGCACAACGCCTGGCAATGTCCGACTGGATACCTCGCACATCCCTGCCCTGCTGCGGGTCACGGGTGACTGGACGCTCGCTCATTACGCCGATCTCAGCCACCTGAGCGAAAAGCTCCGTGGCCAATACGACAACAACACCCCCATCGACCTCAACGGCCTCGGTGCCCTGGACACGGCGGGTGCATCGCTGTTGGTGGAGTTGCTGGGTTCCGAGCGTCTGGGCAAGTCCGCAGAACACCCTGATTGCACCCTTTCCTCCGCCGATCGCGCCTTGTTGCAGACGGTGTATTGCTCGCTGACTGATTTCTGCGTGCCGATCAAAGAGCCGGAAATCAGCGTCGGCATTCAACTGCTGACCCGTATCGGCCGTGCGGTCGATGCGGTCTGGCAGGACGCCCTGCAGGTGCTGGGTTTTGTCGGCCTGATCCTGCAAACCATCGCGCGCGGGCTGTTTTGTCCCAAGCGCTGGCGCCTCACGCCGATGGTCGCGCACATTGAACAGACCGGCCTCGACGCCGCTCCCATCATCGCCCTGCTGACCTTTATGGTGGGGGCCGTGGTAGCGTTTCTCGGTGCGACTGTGCTGGCGAGCTTCGGCGCGAGCATTTTTACCGTGGACCTGGTGGCGTTCTCTTTTCTGCGCGAATTCGGCGTGTTGCTCACCGCGATCCTGATGGCCGGCCGCACCGCCAGCGCGTTCACCGCGCAGATCGGCTCGATGAAGGCCAACGAAGAGATCGACGCGATCCGCACCCTCGGCCTCGACCCGATGGAGTTGCTGGTGGTGCCGCGGGTATTGGCGTTGCTGGTGGCGCTGCCGATGCTGACCTTCCTGGCGATGTTGTCGGGGATTGTCGGCGGTGGCGTGGTGTGTGCGCTGTCGCTGGATATATCGCCGGCGATGTTCCTGTCGCTGCTGCAATCGGACATCGGCGTTCAGCACTTCCTGGTGGGGATCGTCAAAGCGCCGATTTTTGCGTTCCTGATCGCCGCCATCGGCTGTCTTGAAGGCTTCAAGGTCAGCGGCAGCGCCGAGTCCGTCGGTGCGCACACCACGTCGAGTGTGGTGCAGTCGATTTTCGTGGTGATCGTCCTCGATGCCGTGGCCGCATTGTTTTTCATGGAGATGGGCTGGTGAGTCGTCTACCCCGAGCGCCTTCCGAGGCGGTGATCGAAGTCCGTGGGCTGTGCAATCGCTTCGGCCGCCAGAGCGTGCACGAGAACCTCGACCTGGATTTGTACAAAGGCGAAATTCTGGCGGTGGTCGGCGGTTCCGGCAGCGGCAAATCGGTGCTGTTGCGCAGCATCGTCGGCTTGCGCCAGCCCAGCGAAGGGCTGGTGAAGGTCTTCGGCAAGAACTTGCCGAGCCTGTCGGAGCACGAGCGTTCGCTGGTCGAGCGGCGCTTCGGCGTGTTGTTCCAGAAAGGCGCCCTGTTCTCTTCGCTGACAGTGACCGAGAACGTCGCCCTGCCCCTTATCGAACACGCCGGCCTGAGCCGTACCGATGCCGAGCACCTGGCGGCGGTGAAACTGGCATTGGCCGGATTGCCGTTGTCGGCGGCCGATAAGTACCCTGCTTCACTGTCTGGCGGCATGATCAAGCGCGCCGCCCTGGCCCGGGCGCTGGCGCTGGACCCGGACATTCTGTTTCTCGACGAGCCCACCGCTGGTCTCGACCCGATTGGCGCGGCGGCGTTCGATCAATTGATTCTGACCCTGCGCGACGCGTTGGGTTTGAGTGTGTTTCTGGTCACCCACGACCTCGATACGCTCTACACCATCACCGACCGGGTGGCGGTGCTGGCGCAAAAGAAAGTACTGGTGGCGGATGCCATCGACAAGGTTTCGGAAACCGACGACGCGTGGATTCACGAATACTTCCATGGCCCTCGCGGCCGCGCGGCGCTGACGGCCGCTAACCAGCTCAACGAGGTCTGACATGGAAACCCGAGCCCATCACGTATTGATCGGCCTGTTCACCGTCATAGTGGTGGCAGGCGCCCTGCTCTTCGGTCTGTGGCTGGCCAAGTCCAGCGTCGACACCGAATTCAAGGATTACGAAATCGTCTTCAACGAGGCGGTCAGCGGTTTGTCCAAGGGCAGCGCCGTGCAGTACAGCGGGATCAAGGTCGGCGACGTAGTGACGCTGCGCCTGGACCCGAATGATCCGCGCCGGGTGTTGGCGCGGATCCGCCTGGGCGGCGATACCCCGATCAAGGAAGACACCCAGGCCAAACTGGCGCTGACCGGGATCACCGGCACCTCGATCATTCAGCTCAGCGGCGGCACGCCGCAAAGTCCGACACTCAAGGGCAAGGGCGGCAATTTGCCGACCATCGTGGCATCACCCTCGCCTATCGCCCGTTTGATGAGCGACAGTAACGATCTGATGACCGGTGTGAACGTGTTGATGCAGAACGCCAATCAGATGTTTTCTTCGGAAAACGTCGAGCGCATCAGCAAGACCCTTGAGCATCTGGAGCAAACCACCGGCATCATCGCCGACCAGCGCGGCGACATCGGCCAAGCCATGCAGCAACTGGCGTCGATCAGTAAACAGGCCTCCGCCACACTCGAACAAACTGCTGGGCTGATGCGCAACGCCAACAGCCTGCTCAACGATCAGGGCAAGCAGATGTTTGGCAGTGCCGAGCAAGCCATGAAGTCCCTGGAACGGAGCAGCGCGACCATCAACTCATTGCTCACCACTAATCAGGATTCCCTCAACAACGGCATGCAGGGCCTCAATGGCCTGGCGCCGGCAGTGCGTGAGTTGCGCGACACCTTGAGCTCGCTGCGCACCATTTCCCAGCGGCTTGAGGCCAACCCCAGCGGTTACCTGCTGGGCAGTGACAAGAACAAGGAGTTCACGCCATGAAGCTGATCCCGTTAGCCTTGACTGTCGGTTTTGCCCTGACCAGTGCCTGCTCGATTCTGCCCAAGTCCGAGCCATCCGATGTCTACCGGTTGCCCTCGGCCCAGAGCGGCGCACCGGCCAATCACAGCACGGCGCTGCACTGGTCGCTGCGGCTGGCCAAGCCGCAGACGAGCGAAGCCTTGAACAACCCGAAGATCGCCGTGATCCCTCAGGGTGACCTGATCAGCAGCTACAAGGCTTCCCGCTGGAGCGACCCGGCGCCGGTGCTGCTGCGCAATCGTCTGCTCGATGGTTTCCAGCGTGACGGTCGGGTGCCGTTGCTCAGCACCGATGACAGCAATTTGCAGGCGGACCTGGAGCTGGGCGGCAACCTGCAGGCGTTCCAGACCGAATACCAAGGCACGACGGCGAGCGTGGTCGTGCGGCTGGATGCATTGCTGGTGCGTGGGTATGACCAGCGCATCCTCGCCAGTCGGCGCTTTGAAGTGCGTCAGCCGTTGAGCGATGTGAAGGTGCCGGCGGTGGTCGCCGGGTTCGGCCAGGCCAGCGACCAGTTGACGGCGCAGGTGGTGGCCTGGACGGTGGAGCAGGGTCAGAAAGTCGTGCCGCCGCTGAGGCCCTGAAGCCACCGCTGAACCCTGTGGGAGTGGGTTTGCCCCCACAGGGTTTTCGTTTAGCCGAAGAACCAGTAGCAAACCCCGATGGCCCCCAGCACCCCGCCAAGCTCCGCCAGCAGCGCACAGCCCACTGCATGCCGTGCACGCTGGATGCCCACCGCGCCGAAATACACCGCCAAGACATAGAAGGTCGTTTCGGTACTGCCCTGGACTGTCGCCGCCACCAGCGCCGGGAAGCTGTCCACCCCCTCGGTCTTCATGGTTTCAATCAGCATTGCCCGGGCGGCACTGCCGGAGAACGGTTTGACCATGGCCGTCGGCAGCGCATCGACGAAGCGTGTGTCCCACCCGGCCCACGCCACCAGGTGACGAATCCCGTCCAGACCGAAGTCCAGCGCCCCGGACGCCCGCAGCACACCCACGGCGCAGAGCATCGCCACCAGATATGGCAGCAGGTTCTTGGCGACGTCGAAGCCTTCTTTGGCGCCTTCGACGAATGCCTCGTAGACCTTCACCTTGCGTAATGCGCCGATGATCATAAACAGCATGATCAAGCCGAACAGCGTCACGTTGCCGAGGACCGATGACAGGCTCGCCAGCGCGGTCGCCGAGAGCGTCGCCAGCAGTGCCATGAAGCCGCCAAGGGCGAGGGCGCCGGGAATCAGGTACGCCAGCACCACCGGGTCCCAGATGCGCAGGCGTTGCATGAACGCTACGCTCAGGAAGCCGACGATGGTTGAGCAACTGGTGGCGAGCAGGATCGGCAGGAACACCAGCGTCGGATCGGGCGCGCCTTGCTGGGCGCGGTACATGAAGATCGTCACGGGCAGCAGGGTCAGGGAGGAGGCGTTGAGCACCAGGAAGAGGATCTGCGCGTTGCTGGCGATCGTTGCACTGGGATTGAGCTCTTGCAGCGCCTTCATGGCTTTGAGGCCGATCGGTGTGGCGGCGTTGTCCAGGCCCAGGCCGTTGGCGGCGAAGTTCAGGGTGATCAGGCCGATGGCGGGATGGCCGGCCGGCACTTCCGGCATCAGGCGCAGGAACAGTGGCCCCAGCGCCTTGGCCAGCCACTCGACGATCCCGGCCTTCTCGGCGATCCGCAGAAAGCCCAGCCAGAGGGTGAGGGTGCCGAACAACAGGATCATGACCTCGACCGACAATTTGGCCATGGCGAAAATACTTTCCACCATCGCCGCAAAGATCCCGGCGTTACCACCGATCAGCCACTGCGCCAGCGCCGATACGGCTGCCACGATGAAGAAGCCAAGCCACAGGCCATTAAGCATCAGTCAAATCCCCCGGAAGATGCGGCGAATGATAGCGGGGTAGGCAGAAACGACAAACCCCGGATTTCTCCGGGGTTTGTTGGGGGCTCTTGTGGGAGCGGGCATTAGTTGCTGGAGGTTTCACCAACCGGCAGCTTTTCCTTGCTGCGCCAGTGCGGCAGGGAGTTCCAGTAGCGCTGGCCCTTGGCGTCGTCGTACATGCCTTCCCAACGCGAGATGACCAGCACGGCCAAGGCGTTGCCGATCACGTTCAGCGCGGTACGGGCCATATCCATGATGCGGTCGACACCGGCGATGAATGCCAGGCCTTCCAGCGGAATACCGACGCTGCCCAGAGTGGCCAGCAACACCACGAAGGACACACCCGGTACGCCGGCGATGCCTTTAGAGGTGACCATCAGGGTCAGCACCAGCAGCAGTTGCTGGCTGATCGACAGGTCGATGCCGTACAGCTGGGCAATGAAGATCGCCGCGATGCTCTGGTACAGGGTCGAACCGTCGAGGTTGAACGAGTAGCCGGTCGGTACCACGAAGCTGCAAATGGCTTTCGGCGCACCGTAGGCTTCCATCTTCTCGATCACGCGCGGCAGCACGGTTTCGGAACTGGCGGTGGAGTAGGCCAGGACCAGCTCATCCTTGAAGATGCGCATCAGCTTGATCACCGAGAAGCCGAACAGGCGAGCGATCAGGCCCAGCACCACGAAGGCGAAGAAGGCGACGGCGAAGTAAACCAGGACGACCAACTTGGCCAGTGGCAGCAGGGAGGCGAAGCCGAAGTTGGCCACGGTCACCGCGATCAGTGCGAACACGCCGATCGGGGCGTAGTTCATGATCATGTGGGTGACTTTGAACATGCTTTCCGACACGCCCTGGAACATCTTCACCAGAGGTTCGCGCAGGTCCGATTGCAGGCTCGACAGACCGAGACCGAACAACACGGAGAAGAAGATGATCGGCAGCATCTCGCCGCGCATCATGGCCGCAAAGATGTTCGACGGGATCAGGTTGAGGATGGTTTCGATGAACGCGTGTTCATGCTGAACCTCGGCAGCAGTGGCCTGGTACTTGGAAATATCCACGGTACCGAGGGTGCTCATGTCGATGCCGCTGCCCGGATGGACCACGTTGGCCAGCACCAGACCGACCAGAATGGCGATGGTGGTGACGATCTCGAAGTAAATGATGGTCTTCAGACCGATACGCCCGAGTTTTTTCGCGTCCCCAACGCCAGCGATGCCGACGACCAGCGAGGAGATTACGATCGGGATCACGATCATCTTGATCAGACGGATAAAGATATCGCCTGCTGGTTGCAGGACGTTGCTGATCCACCAGGCCTTTTCAGCGCTGAAGTGGTTGAGCAGTGCACCTATTGCTATCCCCAGAACCAGACCGATGAGGATCTGCCAGGCGAGGCTAAGCTTTGCCTTCTTCATATCTTTACCCTTACTTGCGTTTGACTCAGGCCGATGCATGAACTGCAACGCTCAATGGCGAAGCCGTCTTGCACCAACCCCCGTATAAGGTCCCCGCGAGCGAGCATTTACAGCTCTCTGGCAGCGAAAAAGGCGCAACTATTCCGATGCGGGGAAGCGCCGTCTAATGCCGTAAACGCCTACCCTATGCCGAATCGGCATGAGATTTTTCAACTGAAACCCACGTCCCAGCCGGTTCGAATGCGACATTTCGGCAGGTATAAGTGCCGTGAACCGGCCATTTCAGCGCCGGTTGATGTTTTTTTGAACCAGTGAAAATTTAGGAGATGTCCTACGTTCGACTGCGATTTTTCTTCTCATGAAAGTCAGAGCTTTCTCGATATACGGTCACGAAGAAACACCGCGAAACGGTTTTGCGGGGAATATGCAGCAAGAACATATGAGCAGAATGCTCTAGATCAACGTTTTGCACGTTGAAGCTCTCCGCAAGTCCGTCGAGCCACGCTAGGCCGACGAACTTGCGTCGCAGCTTCACCTGACCCGGCCCTTGCGCGGCTACTCCCTGTACCCGTAGGTCACTCCGACCCTGAAGCAGTCAGAACGTCCCGACCCCTTGGTCATGCGTCTACCGTCCTCGGGTAGCGCAGTGGAAAGAAGCGTGAGGCCTCTTTCGTGTTTCGAACTCAATACCGGCGTGGATCTTTCTTCAGTCGCGCCATCCACATCTTCTGCATGCCTTCGTCCGGTTTACCGAGTAAGCGGTAGTCGGCATGTCGCGTGGGTGGCCGCGATCGTCATGGCACTGCCGCCCAGAAGCAGGGCGGCCGCCAATGTCTTTAACCAAAACACACATATCAACCTCGACCGCGACGGCCAAAGAAGAAGGAAGCAATGAACATCACCAGGAATACGACAAAGAGAATCTTGGCGATACCCGTGGCGGTGCCCGCGATACCACCGAAGCCCAATACTGCAGCGATGATGGCAATGATCAGGAATGTGATTGCCCAGCTCAACATGGTGATTCTCCTTACGCTTCTATTTAAGGATGTTGCTTGTGGTGCATTTCCCGGCGCGTTGAGCGCGCCAAGTTCGTTTGCTTAAAACACCCAACGTTCCTGGGAGGGCGTCTCGTCCACAGGCCGGGCCTGGTCGACGCCCATCATTCGTATTGAGGCGTTGTCAGCCGGGTTGCTGCTGACGGCGCTGAAGTGGGTTTGGGGGGGATGTGGAATCGAAAGGTGCACTGGCGCCGGTTGCTCGCTCTGCTCCCAACGCATGTACTGCTGGCCACCAATCAGGGTGATCAACAATGCCAACAGGGCAAACAAGCCTTGCTGGACATGCAGTGGCGAAAGACGCAATTGGGCGGCACTTTGGCGATTCATCCTGAAGTTCCTCCCATACGGGTAGTGATCTTTGGCGGGCGCTGGTTCATTAAATGCCCTGATTACCTAGACCATTGCAGCCTGCATGCCAGCTTTAATAAAGAATAAATACGATATAAATCAAAAGGTTATTGTGTTTGTAGAAAACGTTTTAGACGCATCCTGCACGATGATCCGTTTGCAGTCGTGCGTAATGCACGATGAGTTCGCAGGCACTTTCAATATTTTTGGAATTGCGGGGAGGGCGTAGATGTCAGAAAGGGACGCAGGCAATCGCTGAAAGAATGGTCTGTAAATAAAAGTTCAAATAAATCAGCGTATTAGCTGAACTTTGAGTAGATAGATAGCCTGTTGTGGCTGGAATCGACCAGAATCAATCATGCAACTTGCCCGATTTTTCCGGGACTAACCAAGAACACCTATTAAAGGAGCGTAGGAACATGGAATCAGCCATTGAGCATCAAGGCCGCATTCTGCTGGTGGACGACGAATCCGCCATCCTTCGAACCTTTCGCTATTGCCTCGAAGACGAAGGCTACAGCGTGGCCACCGCGACCAGCGCTGCTCAGGCCGAAGCCTTGTTGCAGCGTCAGGTTTTCGATCTGTGCTTCCTCGATTTGCGCCTGGGTGAAGACAATGGTCTCGATGTGCTGGCCCAGATGCGAATTCAGGCGCCCTGGATGCGTGTGGTGATCGTCACCGCTCACTCCGCCGTAGACACTGCCGTGGATGCAATTCAGGCCGGTGCCGCCGACTATCTGGTCAAACCTTGCAGCCCTGATCAGTTACGTCTGGCCACCGCCAAACAGCTGGAAGTGCGGCAACTCTCGGCACGCCTGGAAGCCCTCGAAGGTGAAGTGCGTAAACCCAAGGAGGGGCTGGACTCCCACAGCCCGGCGATGAAAGTGGTGCTTGAAACCGCACGCCAGGTCGCCAGTACCGACGCCAACATTCTGATTCTCGGAGAGTCTGGCACCGGTAAAGGTGAGCTGTCACAGGCCATTCATGGCTGGAGCAAACGCCAGAAGAAATCCTGCATCACCATCAACTGCCCCTCCCTGACAGCGGAATTGATGGACAGTGAACTCTTCGGCCACAGCCGTGGCGCGTTCACCGGTGCCAGCGAAAGCACCTTGGGGCGTGTCAATCAGGCTGATGGCGGAACGTTGTTTCTCGACGAGATCGGCGATTTTCCCCTGACTTTGCAGCCAAAGTTGCTGCGTTTCATCCAGGACAAGGAATACGAGCGTGTGGGTGACCCGGTGACCCGTCGCGCCGACGTGCGAATCCTCGCGGCTACCAACCTCAACCTTGAAGACATGGTCCGCGACGGGCGCTTTCGTGAGGATTTGCTCTATCGGCTGAACGTCATCACTTTGCACCTGCCGCCGCTTCGCGAACGCAGGGAAGACATCCTGAACCTGGCTGACCGTTTCCTGGCGCGCTTCGTCAAGGAATACTCGCGTCCGGCCCGGTGTTTCAGCGACGAGGCCCGCGAGGCGCTGCTCAGCTACCGCTGGCCCGGCAATATCCGCGAGCTGCGCAACGTGGTGGAGCGGGCGAGCATTATTTGTCCGCAGGAGCGGGTCGAGATCAGCCACTTGGGCATGGCCGAAGCTCCGACCAACAGTACGCCACGCATTGGCGCCGCGTTGAGCCTGGATGAGTTGGAGAAAGCCCACATCGGCGCGGTCCTTGCCACCGCCGATACCCTGGATCAGGCGGCCAAGACCCTGGGTATCGACGCCTCGACCCTGTACCGCAAACGCAAGCAGTACAACCTGTGAGCTGCACCCGATGAAACTGGCGATGACATTGCGCACCCGGTTGTTCCTGAGTATTTCAGCCTTGATCACCGTGGCGCTGCTCGGGCTGTTGCTCGGGCTGGTCAGCGTGATGCAGATGGCTGGTACGCAGGAGGCCCTGATCCGTGACAACTTCGTCAGGCTGGACCTGGGATTGAAGCTGCGCCAGACCCTGGGTGATCAACTGATCATCATGCTCGGCGAGAAGCCTGATCCCGCGGCGCTCGAGGCATCCCGACAGCATTACCTCGAATTGCTCGATGAAGGCATTGCTCGCGAGCCGTCCAGCGAGGGCGCCCAGTACGGGTTCAAAAAGGCCAAGGCTGATTACCAGAGCTTTCTGCAGGCCTACGATCTTTCCCGCGATACAGCACAGGTGCTCACTGGGGGCGGGGATCTCACGGAAAAATTCAACACGTTGCGCAACGGTTTGATCGCCGAACAGAAGCGCGCGCTGGATAACATCAGTGAAACCGAACGCCAGGCCCGGGACCGCGCGTTGCTGATTGCCGGCCTGCTCGGGTTGATCGGGGTGGGGGTGCTGTTCATCGGGTTCATTACCGCCCATGCGATCGCCCAGCGTTTCGGAGCCCCGATCGAGGCCCTGGCGGCGGCGGCTGACAACATCGGCCAAGGCAATTTCGAAGTGACTCTGCCGATTTCCTCCGCAGTGGAAATGAACCAGCTGACCCGACGCTTCGGAATCATGGCCGAGGCCCTGCGACAGCACCAAGCCACTAATATCGACGAGCTACTCGCCGGACAGCAGCGTTTGCAAGCAGTGCTCGATAGCATCGACGACGGTTTGCTGATCATTGATCGTCAAGGTCAGCTCGAGCACCTCAACCCGGTGGCTCAGCGCCAGTTAGGCTGGGACACCGAGCGTCTCGGCCAAGGGCTGGGCACGGCACTTGAGCGTCCCGAACTGGATGAACAACTGCACCTGGTGCTGCGCGGCGGCACCCTGGAGCGAGTGCCGGACGACCTGAGCATCGAGGTTGACGGGGAGTCGCGATTGCTGACGTATAGCCTGACGCCGGTCAGCCATACCCAGGGGCATATTCTCGGCGCCGTGATGGTGTTGCATGACGTCACCGAACAGCGTGCCTTCGAACGGGTGCGCAGCGAGTTCGTCTTGCGTGCTTCCCATGAGTTACGCACGCCAGTCACCGGGATGCACATGGCATTCGGCCTGTTCCGCGAGCGGGCGCATTTTGCCGAGGATTCCCGTGAGGCCGACTTGCTGAACACCGTGAATGAAGAAATGCAGCGCTTGATGCAGTTGATCAACGACCTGCTGAATTTCTCTCGCTATCAGAATGGCCTGCAAAAACTCACCCTGGCGCCGTGCTCCATCAAAGATTTACTGGAGCAGGCCCAGGCACGCTTTGCCGGCCCGGCGCAGGAGAAGGGCATTGAGCTGTTGGTGGAAGTGCAGGGAACGTTGCCACGGCTGCAAGCCGATCAGGCGCAACTGGAGCGGGTGCTCGATAACCTGATCGACAACGCCTTGCGTCATACCTCCCGCGACGGGCTGATACGTTTGCAGGCTCGACGTCATGGGGAGCGGGTGATTATCAGTGTCGAAGACAACGGCGAAGGCATTGCCTACAGCCAGCAAGGAAGGATATTCGAGCCTTTTGTTCAGGTCGGCCGCAAGAAGGGCGGCGCCGGGCTCGGTCTGGCGCTGTGCAAGGAGATCGTGCAGTTGCACGGTGGGCGGATGGGCGTGTACTCACGGCCGGGGCAGGGTTCGCAGTTCTACATGGCGCTGGCGGTATAAGCCTGAACCCTCTCAGTCTTCGTCATCCAGACGCCGCGTTGCCTGTCGGCGGCCACGGGTAATCAATTCGATGAATTGCACAGCGCTCAATGGGTGCGCGAACAGCCAGCCCTGACCGAACTTCACCCCCTCGCTGCTCAGAAACTCTGCCTGGGCTTCATGTTCGATGCCCTCGGCAATCACCTTGAGTTGCAGGGCCTGGGCCATGCGAATGATGTGCGGTGCCACGCCGCTGCTGGCGGCGTCATGACCCAGCGCGTCGATAAATGCCTTGTCGATTTTCAGGCAGTCCACGGGCAGTGTTTGCAGGTAGGCGAGGCTGCAATAGCCAGTGCCGAAGTCATCGATCAGCACCTGATGCCCGACATCGCGCAAGGCCTGCAGGTTTTCTCTGGCCACCACGACATCAACCAATCCGCGCTCGGTCACCTCAAAGGCAATCTGTCTGGCGGCTACACGGTGCAAGGCCAGCAGGCGCGCCATCACCTGACCGATACGCGGCACCATGACGTCGCAGGCCGCCAGGTTGACCGAGATATACAACTGCGGATTGGCGCGCAACAGTTGTCCGAGCTGTTCCAGCAGGCGCTGTAATACGAAATCAGTCATCTGGCGGATCTGGCCGGTGTTTTCCGCCATGGGAATGAACAGCTCGGGGCTGGTCAAGGTGCCGTCCGGCCTTCGCCAGCGCAGCAAGGCTTCGGCTCCGACACAGTTGCGACTGTCGAGGTCGAAGATCGGTTGATACAACACCTGCAATTCGCCTCGTTGTATCGCGCCGTGCAGTTCGGCATCCAGTGATTGACGCTGGCGCACCAGCAGAAACACCAGAATGCCTACGCAGGCACTTAGCGCGAGGCTGGCCGGAAGCAGCCACCACCAAACGGCCGGCACATGCATCCCGGTACGCGGGGTGATCAGCACCAGTTGGTATTCGGGAGTGTTGGTCGGCATTCGGTAAATCAGGCGGGTAGGGGTGACTTGCAGTGCATCGTGATTTTTCGGGGGCCAGGGTTGCGTCGGGGGCCACTCCTGCTCGGCACCGAGCACGGGAATCGCGCGGGTGTCGTGGTCGAGCACCACCAGCAGGCTGCTCCCCGGAGACAGATCAACCATGTCGGTCAAATGCCCGCGAGACGTAGCCACCCGGAAATTGCCACGCCCCAGCATCAGTGCGGCGCGGTTCTCATCGGGTTCGGTGGTGGTGTTCAACCAATAGCTGTAGGTGGGGCCCTCGATGTCCGGTGGCCGGATCACCGAAAGCCCTTCCTGGCGTGGGCGGTTGGAGCAGATTCCTGAAGCATCCATGTAAGCGGCTTCGTAAACGAAGCGGTAATTGAAGCTGACTTGCTGCAATGTGGCGATCATTTCATCGTCGCAGCCCCGCAGCGGTTGAGCTTCAAGGTCATCGAGGCTTTCGCGCAGTTGCCCGAACAGCTGCTCCAGACGGACCAGAAAGCGCTCCCCCTGGGCGTTCATCTCCTGGCTTTCGTTGTCCTCGACCTGATGCATCGCAATGAACAGACTGCCGGTCATCAGCAGCGTGGCACTCAAGGCAGCCGCCAGCGTCGCCAGAAACCAAGGGCGATAGAACCAGCTACGCAGCTTCTCTCGAGCAGCCGTCATCATGGAATATCCGAAGGATTACCAATGAGTTATAGCTGCTGATTGGGAAAAGACCCTGACCGTCGGGCGGGCGTCATTATTTTGTCTGGTTCAACACCTGGAGAAGCGCCGCGGTTTGCGCGTCCGGCGTGCCGTCGAAACGGGACGGGCGAAAATGCAGCTGAAAAGCCGCCAGCACATTGCGTGTCGCTGCATCCAGTTCGCCGGTTTGTGGCGTGGCGTAGCCCAGGCGGGCAAGTTGTGCCTGAAACCAACTGATGCTTGGCAGCTGCACGGCGAACTGCGCTTGCTGACGCGCCACGGCCTGCTCGTTCGGCCAGATTCCCAGGCCTTCGGCCGCCAGGCGTTTCCAGGGGAACAGCGGGCCAGGGTCGAGCTTGCGCATGGGGGCGATGTCGCTATGGCCGATGATATGGCGAGGGCTGATGCCCTGGCGCTTGCTGATGTCCTTGAGCAGAAAGATCATCGATTGGACCTGGGCTTCGCTGTAGGGATACCAGAGACGCCCGGTCGGGGTGTCCTGGAAGCCCGGATTGACGATTTCGATGCCAATGGAACTGGAATTCAGCCAGGTCCGGCCTTGCCATTGGCTTTCGCCGGCGTGCCAGGCTCGAAGATTTTCATCCATCAGCTTATAGATGGTGGCGTGCTCGTCGTCGCCGATCAGGTAGTGGCTGCTGACTTCGCCATGGGTCAGCAATTGCAGCGAGTCCTCCAGGGATGCGGAGGTGTAATGCATCACCACGAACTGAATACGGCTGTCGTGATTGACTGAAGGGTGGCTGGTGTCAATCCGGGGACCGCTGGCGCAACCGGCTAATACGAGCAGCGAAGCAATAAGAGCAAGAAGTTTCATGGTGGAGGCAATATACACGAGACAATAATGCAACAGTGTAACGTATTGCCTTGCGCGCCGACCGCAAAAGCGCGCCTTTAAACAAAATGGAACAATTAACTGTCAGCCCAGTTCTATCCGATTACGCCCGGTGTTTTTCGCGCGATATAGCGCCTGATCAGCTCTTTTAAGCACCAGGTCGCTATGTTCGCCCGCTCTGAAGGCGGTCAGTCCCATGGAAATGGTGATAGTGACTCGCTCGCCCTTGAAGTGGAATGGGCAAGCTTCGATCGATGCGCGCAAGGTTTCCAACAGTTTCGCGCCGGCCATCGGCGCCGTGGCAGGCATCAACAGCACAAACTCCTCACCGCCAAACCTGGCTATGAAGTCCGTCCCGCGCAGACGCTTGCGCAGCACACTGGCGATGATTTTCAGCACCTTGTCGCCCGCGAGATGGCCGTAGTTGTCATTGATGCGTTTGAAATGGTCGAGGTCGAGCATCGCCAGCAACAGGGTATTGCCGTGTTGTTGCCATTGACTGATTTCGTGGTCCAGCCGTTCGCTCCAGGCCGCTCGATTCGGCAGGCCGGTCAACGGATCGATCAAAGCCTTCTGGCGCTGTTCTTCGAGGTGCTCGCGGTAACCCAGCGCTTCCTGCTCCATGTGGGCTACCCTTTCAGCCAGGCTTTGCAGGCGGGCAGCGACTTCCTGCTCGCGCTCGTCGCGTTGCTTCTGGTGCTGGTCCATGGTGCCGAGCAGGCCTTCGAGATGGTCTTCCAGCATGTGCTTGAGGTCATCGAGGTCCGCCGCGTCCTGCATGCTGCTTTGCAGGCCGTCGACTTGCTCGCGAATCTGCGTGTCCATCACTCGCGCGGCAGAGCGGTTGTCGGCGTGGCCTTCGCTGGCGGCTTGCAGGTTGCTCTGAAATGATTCGAGGCGTTCGTTGAGTCGTTGCAGATAGGCTTCGAATTCGTGTTGGCCGCTGTCGGTAATGGCCAGCATTAATGTTGCCAGATCATCGAGGATGGGTAGCAGTTCGTACCAATTCAAGCCGTTTTGAAGACGATTGCGCATCGCTTCGGCTTGCGGTCGATGGCGTTCGGGCAGCGTCAGGTCGTCGAGAAGGCCCAGCAGAGTGTCTTCGATGTGCTTGGCCACAGAGCTGTAGGACGGTTCCGGCGAGTCCGGCAGGGCATACAGAATGTCGTGTTCTGACGTTTGCGGATCGCTGGCCTCCGGGATCAGTTCATCCGGGTTGATTGCCGGCGGAGCCTGGGTGGCCGGTACGGCGATCGATGGAGCCGGCTCTTGCGGGTGTTCGAGGTTCGGCCGGGTTTGTGGCTCCGGGGCCTGGCTGCTCGTGGCCTCTGGCTCCAGGATGGGCGGGGCGAACGCCACGACTTCGGCTATGGGTGCCGTTGTTGCTGTGGGAGCCGGAGTGTCCACGGGTTCAGCGGGCGCAGCGGCGGGCAGGGCAGCTTCAACGGTTGGCATTACCGCTTGCGGTTTGTTGGCGGCTGGCGCGAGATTGACCGTCGCGAGTGGGAGTTCGGCCAGTGGAGCTGCAACCGGCTCGACAGGTTGCGGTGCAGGCATTGGCAATTCTGGGGCGGCGATCTGTGGCGCAGCCTCGTCTGCATCCCGGCTACCGAACAGGCGCTGCAGAAAACCCGGACGACCCGGTTCCACAGGGTTCTCCAACAGGCTCAAGGCTTTGCCTTGCAAGCCGCTCAGTTCGCTGAGCAGCAACGGGATTTCGCGAGCCTGGCCGACACGTCCGTTCAGCTGCTTGGCGAAACTCTTCAGTGGCCGGCTCACTTCCCGTGGCAGCGGCAATGCTTGCAACTGAGAGACCAGCGCCGTCAGTGCGGCGCTGACTTGATCAACCCGGGTTTCCCGGCGTTGCTCGGAGTCGAGCACGGCTTTTTCCAGGCGCGGCAGCAAGGCTGCCAGGCCGGCGTCCATGTCGTCTGTGCGTACGACTTCGCGCATTTCCTTCATGCATAGGTCAACGGCGCGATCGGTGCCTTCGGCAGCCAGGGTGCTGCGCACCAGTCCGCGACGCAGCAGGTCGAGCCGGGCGTCCCATCGACGTTCGAGCTTTTCCTGTTGTTCGATGCTTTTGAGGTATTTCTCTTTCCAGCGCTGTGCTTCGTCGCTCATTCAGGCAGGACTCAACGCGGGGAATGCGTCGGCCGTGAGCGAGCCCGGCAGACGAATCTCTACCGCGACCGGCAGGTGATCGGAAATGGGCTGTGCCAGCACCTCGACCTTTTCAAGCGTCAGGGTGGGGCTGAGCAGAATGTGGTCCAGACAGCGCTGTGGGCGCCAGCTGGGAAAGGTCGCTTCCATCTGCGGCGCGAGCAGGCCTAAATCGCGCAGCGGGGAATGTTGCAGCAAGTCACCGGCGTGGGTATTCATATCGCCCATCAGCACCTGGTGCTTATAACCGCCGATCAACTCGCGGATGTAAGCCAGTTGCATGCTACGGGCGCGAGCGCCCAGCGCCAGGTGCATCATCACCACCACGAGCGCCTCCGGACCTTCGCCGAAGCGCACCAGAATGGCCCCGCGACCCTTGGGCCCCGGCAGCGGATGATCCTCGATCGCCCACGGGCGCAGGCGGCTGAGCACGCCATTGCTGTGCTGGCCGAGATGACCGAGATTGCGATTGAGTTGTTGATACCAATAAGGGAAGGCGCCGAGCTGCGCCAGGTGTTCGACCTGATTGACGTAGCCCGATCGCAGGCTGCCGCCATCGGCTTCCTGCAAGGCGACCAGATCGAAGTCGCCCAGCAGATTGCCGATTTTTTGCAGGTTGTCGGCACGCCCGGTGTGCGGCAGCAGATGCTGCCAGCCGCGGGTCAGATAGTGCCGATAACGCTCGGTACTGATGCCGACCTGGATATTGAAACTGAGCAAACGCAGACGGCTGTCCACGGGCAACCCCGTTGATTCCAGGTGATGCTCGTTGACCCGCGGGTCGTGCAGGCCAACGATGCGTTCAGTTCCCCAGCGGCGCATGGCGGTCGCCGCGCTTAGTTGGCAACGGCCTTGGTTGCCGCTCGCTCTTTGGCGACCAGTTGGTCAGCCAGTTTCAACGCTTGTTCGGCGCCGCCGGCAGAGCCGATGTCAAAGCGATACTTGCCATTGACGATCATGGTAGGCACGCCGGAGATTTCATATTTCTTGGCAAGCTCTTTGGCTTTGTTGATCTGGCCCTTGATGGCGAAGGAGTCGAAGGTGGCCAGGAATTTTTCCTTGTCTACACCTTGGGTCGCCAGGAAGTCCGCCATGTCTTCTTTGTCGGTCAGTTTCTTGTGTTCTTTCTGGATTGCGTTGAACACCGCAGCGTGAACCTTGCTCTCGACACCCATGGCCTCAAGCGTCAGGAACATCTGGCCGTGGGCATCCCAAGGGCCGCCAAACATGGCCGGGATACGTACGAAATTCACGTCGGAAGGCAGCTTTTCAACCCATGGGTTGATGACGGGTTCGAAGGCATAGCAATGCGGGCAGCCGTACCAGAACAGCTCCACGACTTCGATCTTGCCAGGCTCGGCCACCGGGACCGGGTTGCTCAGTTCGACATAGGGCGCTTCAGGTTTTTCGGCGGCTTGGGCAGTCATGCCGAACAGGCTGGCAGCGACGAGTGCGGCGCTGATGATCAGATTACGCATGCTTTACTCCTGGACAATTTGGGCGCCTCGCGCGACCTGTTTTCAGACAGATTCCGGCGGGCTTGAGTTCTGTAGTGTAACGGCAGCGGCCACAAAAAAGGGCAGCCAAAGCTACCCTTTTTATGTTTGCATCGACGGATTAATCGAGAGTTAACGTTGCAAGAGATGTACATCACTCACAACGCTCGATCACAGGCCTTAGTGCAAGCCTTGAATATAGCTGGAGACGGCGGCGATATCTTCGTCGCTCAGCTTTTTAGCGATGCTTTGCATTGGTTTGGTGTCGCCGTCGTTGGTCCGGCCACCTTCTTCTTTTCTGAATTCGGTCAATTGTTTGCCGACGTACTGAGCATGCTGGCCGCCCAAGTGCGGGAAGCCGGCAGCTGCGTTGCCTGCGCCATTGGGCGAGTGGCAGCCGGTGCAGGCTGGCAGCCCTTTGGCCAGGTCGCCGCCACGGAACAGTGCTTCACCGCGAGCCACGATTTTCGGGTCGGCGGCACCGACGCTGCCTTTCTGGCTGGCGAAGTAGGCGGAGATATCGGCCAGGTCCTGATCGCTGAGGTTGGTCAGCAGGCCGGTCATTTCCAGTACCGTGCGTTTGCCGGACTTGATGTCGTGCAGCTGCTTGTTCAGATAACGCTCGCCCTGGCCTGCCAGTTTCGGAAAGTTAGGCGCCATGCTATTGCCATCCGGGCCATGACAGGCGCCACATACTGCGGCTTTCGCCTGACCAGCAGTCGCATCACCTGCAGCATGGGCAATACCGGAGATCCCCACGGTCAACAGCAGACTCACGATCAATTTGTTCATCAGCTAATCCAACTACGGCTAAGGGTTAAAGAGTTATGGACCGGGTTTACTCGCTCATCCACTGGATGATGTCTCGGTAATCCTCGGCACTGCAGTCCATGCACAAACCACGCGGCGGCATCGCCTTGAAACCCTGGGTCACGTGTTGCACCAGCGTCTCCATACCTTTCGCCAACCTCGGCGTCCAAGCTTCCTGATCGCCCTTGCGGGGCGCCATGGGTAGTTGGCCGGAATGACAGGCACCACAAACACGGTTGTACACAGCTTCCGGATCCTGTGTAGCCTGAGCGCTGTAAAGCGGCATCAAGACACCGGCAGCTAGCAGCCATTTCGTCATAAAACGACCTTTTCAGGGTTGAGAGCGTGCTGCGTTCTAATGCGCAATCAAGGTCAATCGCTCTCGTGAACTTCATCCTACGCTGGGACAAAGCGCACACAAAATCTGCGGCATTATATACTGGCGTCACTGAAACGGAAACGACACTGCTTGCCGCGTCCATTCCCGGCGCCGCCCACATCGGAAATCCCATGCAACTCAAGAATCCCATCCTCGGCCTGTGCCAACAGTCCACCTTTATGCTCAGCGCCGCCAAAGTCGACCAATGTCCCGACGACGAAGGCTTTGAAGTGGCCTTCGCCGGGCGTTCCAACGCCGGCAAGTCCAGCGCATTGAATACTCTGACCCACGCCAGCCTGGCACGGACCTCGAAAACACCGGGTCGCACACAGCTGTTGAACTTCTTCAAGCTAGACGATGAACGCCGTCTGGTCGACCTGCCAGGCTACGGTTATGCAAAAGTACCGATCCCGTTGAAGATGCACTGGCAGCGTCACCTGGAAGCCTATCTGGGTGGCCGTGAGAGTCTGAAAGGTTTGATTCTGATGATGGACATCCGTCATCCAATGACCGACTTCGACCTGTTGATGCTCGATTGGGCCGTCGCCAGCGGCATGCCGATGCATATTCTGCTGACCAAGGCCGACAAACTGACCTACGGCGCGGCAAAAAACACGCTGCTCAAGGTTCAATCGGAAATCCGCAAGGGTTGGGGCGATACGATCACTATCCAGCTGTTTTCGGCCCCCAAGCGCATGGGCCTGGAAGAAGCCTACACCGTACTGGCGGACTGGATGGAGTTGGCGGACAAGGGTGCCGAGGCTGCCGAGTAAGTCTCTCGAGGCCAATTGGCAGGCAAAAAAAACCCCGGACTTCGTATGGGGAGGGAGAAGTTCCGGGGTTCAAGTTCCGGACCGCTAGGGCGGGGTCCAGATATCTGCCAACACTTAACACAACATAGGAGCATCGAAGGGCTTCACCAGCCATTCAGTATCTCTGAGTGGCGGTTCACGGATTTAGTTCAGACTATTTTCAAAAACCATTGGAAATAATCGCTGTCATTTTCTGCTCTATAGCCCTTCGTCATGTGCTGCAGCGCCAGGCCGCAGCACAAACGTCTTTTCAGGCGGCTCAGTGCGCCTCATCCCAGTTGTTGCCTGCGCCCACCTCAACCAGAAGCGGTACGTCCAGTTGTGCTGCGTTGCTCATGTGCACGCGAATCTCCTCGCGTACCTGGTCGACCAGGTCCTCACGCACCTCGAGCACCAATTCATCGTGTACCTGCAGGATGACTTTGGCGTCCAGGCCTGACGATGCCAGCCAGTTGTCCACCGCCACCATGGCTTTCTTGATGATGTCCGCCGCGGTGCCTTGCATCGGGGCGTTGATCGCCGTGCGCTCGGCAGCTTTGCGCAGGGCCTGGTTTTTCGCGTTGATTTCCGGCAAGTACAGGCGACGACCAAAGATGGTTTCGACGAAGCCTTGCTCGGCGGCCTGGGCGCGCGTGCGCTCCATGTACTGCAGCACGCCGGGATAACGGGCGAAATAACGGTCGATGTAGGCCTGGGACTGTTTGCGATCGACGCCGATCTGCTTGGCCAGGCCAAACGCGCTCATGCCGTAGATCAAGCCGAAGTTGATGGCTTTCGCGCTTCGACGCTGATCGTTGGTAACCGCATCCAGCTCGACGCCGAACACTTCTGCGGCCGTGGCCCGGTGGACATCGAGGTTGTTGCGGAAGGCATGCAGCAAGCCTTCGTCCTTGGCCAGGTGCGCCATTATCCGCAGTTCGATTTGCGAGTAATCCGCGGCCAGCAGTTTGTAGCCTTTCGGCGCGACGAACGCCTGACGAATCCGGCGACCTTCGGCGGTACGGATCGGAATGTTCTGCAGGTTCGGGTCGATGGACGACAAACGCCCGGTGGCTGCGACAGCTTGCTGGTAAGACGTATGAATGCGCCCGGTGCGTGCGTTGATCTGCTCTGGCAAACGGTCGGTGTAGGTGCTTTTGAGCTTGCTCAGCGAGCGGTATTGCATCAGCACCTTGGGCAGCGGGTAGTCCTGTTCGGCCAACTCGGCCAGCACGGCTTCGGCAGTCGACGCCTGACCCTTGGCGGTTTTGCTGAGTACAGGCAAACCGAGCTTTTCGTAGAGGATCACGCCCAGTTGCTTTGGCGAGCCAAGGTTGAATTCTTCACCGGCAATGGCAAAGGCCTCACGCTCAAGGGCGACCAGTTTCTCGCCCAGCTCGACGCTCTGGATGCCCAGCAGGTTGGCGTCTACAAGCGCGCCCTGGCGCTCGATACGGGCCAGGACCGGCATCAGCGGCATTTCAATCTCGTTGAGCACTTTGACCAGGCTTGGCGTCGCGGTCAGTTTTTCCTGCAATACCAGATGCAGGCGGAAGGTGACATCGGCGTCTTCGGCGGCATAGGGACCCGCCAGCTCAAGGGAAATCTGGTCGAAGGTCAGCTGTTTGACGCCTTTGCCCGCAATCTCCTGGATGTCGGTCTTGCTTTGGCCCAGGTACTTGAGCGCCAGGCTGTCCATGTCGTGGCGGGTGGCCGTTGAGTCCAGTACGTAGGACTCGAGCATGGTGTCGTAGGCAATACCCTGAACAGTAATCCCGTTGTTCTGATCGCCACCGATGGCGCAATTGGCGAGGATATTGGTGTCGAACTTCGCATGTTGGCCGACTTTCAGTTTATTCGGGTTTTCCAGCAGCGGTTTCAACGCCAGCAGCACGGTGTCACGGTCCAGTTGTTCCGGTACGCCCATGTAGGAATGGGTCAGCGGAATGTAGGCTGCTTCGTTGGCCGCGACAGAGAACGACAGGCCCACCAGTTGCGCGTGTTGGGCATCGCTGCCGTTGGTTTCGGTGACGAAGGCGATCAGCGGCGCCTTGTCGAGTTTGTCCAGCCAGGCCTCGAAGCGCTTCTGGTCGAGGATGGTTTCGTATTTCGCTTCGGCGGCACCCGGCTGCTCCTGGGCGACCTCGACGATGTCCTGACCCGAACGCTTGGCGTCGCGCTGGTTCTCTTCGAACCAGCTCTTAAACTCCAGCAGGGAATAGAGTTCGGCAAGCTTGTCGTGATCCGGTGGGCCCATCTGCAGATCGTCGAGGCCGATGTCCAGCGGCACGTCGATCTTGATGGTTGCCAATCGGTAAGAAAGAAAGGCCATTTCCTTATGCTCTTCGAGCTTGGCCGGCAGGGTCTTGGCGCCGCGAATCGGCAGGGTCGGGACGATATCGAGCTGCGCATAGAGCTCGGTCAGGCCGCCATTCACGCCAACCAGCAGGCCGGAAGCGGTCTTCGGACCGATACCCGGAACGCCCGGGATGTTGTCGGACGAATCGCCCATCAACGCCAGATAATCGATGATCTGCTCGGGAGCGACGCCGAATTTCTCCTTCACGCCTTCCACGTCCAGCGCGCTACCGGTCATCGTATTGACCAAGGTAATGTGCCCGTCGACCAGTTGTGCCATATCCTTGTCGCCGGTGGAAATCACCACCGGGCGGTCGGCGGCCGCGCTGCTGCGGGCCAGGGTGCCGATCACATCGTCCGCTTCGACGTTGTCCACGCACAGCAATGGAAAGCCCAAGGCCTTGACGCTGGCGTGCAGCGGCTCGATCTGGACCCGCATATCGTCAGGCATGCTTGGGCGGTTGGCCTTGTACTCGGCGAACATCGCGTCGCGGAACGTCCCGCCCTTGGCGTCGAACACCACGGCGAACGGGCTGTCCGGGTACTGCTTGCGCAGACTCTTGAGCATGTTCAACACACCTTTGACCGCTCCGGTCGGCAGGCCTTTGGACGTGGTCAGCGGTGGCAGCGCATGAAAAGCGCGGTACAGGTAAGAAGAACCGTCCACCAGGACGAGGGGGGCTTGGCTCATGAGCAGGATCAACCTTTTCGGCGGGTCCGGCGCTAGAATAGCGGGACCGTTGACGACAAAGGGACAAGGTTATCATGCGCACACTAAATCGCTTGTTGCTGGCTGGCTTCTTTGCAATCACTCCATTGGCTGTCATGGCGGCGGATGACAAGCCCTCGGCGGACCCGGAAGTAACGATCCGCACGGAAGGCGATAAAACCATTCAGGAGTATCGCCAGAACGGCTTCGTGTACGCGATCAAGGTCACCCCGAAGGTCGGAAAACCGTACTTTCTGATACGTGCGGACGGAACAGATGCAAACTATATCCGCTCGGATCAGCCGGATATGCTGATTCCCTCGTGGAAAATCTTTGAGTGGAAGTAGTTTCTTAATTTCAATCGGCGCTGGCTCAACCGCGGCGCCCGTACTGGCAGTTTTAACCATGTCTGTGTTCACCCCCCTGGCTCGGCCCGAGCTGGAAACCTTTCTCGCCCCTTACGGGCTCGGCCGCCTGCTTGATTTCCAGGGGATCGCCGCCGGTAGCGAAAACACCAATTTCTTTATCAGCCTGGAGCAGGGCGAGTTTGTCCTGACCCTGGTCGAGCGCGGTCCGGTGCAGGAGATGCCGTTCTTCATCGAACTGCTCGATGTGCTGCACGACGCCAACCTGCCGGTGCCTTATGCCCTGCGCACCACCGACGGCGTTGCATTGCGCGAGCTGGCCGGTAAACCTGCGCTGTTGCAGCCACGTCTGGCGGGCAAGCACATCAAGGACGCCAACGCCCAGCATTGCGCTCAGGTCGGCGAGCTGCTGGCTCACCTGCACCTGGCGACCCAGGCCAACATGATCAAGCGCAAAACCGATCGTGGCCTGGACTGGATGCTGGAAGAGGGCACGCAGTTTCTCTCGCACCTGAACGCCGAACAAAGCGATTTGCTGCAACGGGCTCTGGAAGAGATCACCCAGCAGAAGACGAAAATTCTGGCGCTGCCGCGGGCCAACATCCATGCGGATCTGTTCCGCGACAATGCGATGTTCGAAGGCACGCACCTGACCGGGTTGATCGACTTCTACAACGCTTGTTCAGGGCCGATGCTCTATGACGTGGCAATTGCCTTGAACGACTGGTGTTCGGACGAGCAAGGGCAGCTCGACGGGGCTCGGGCGCGGGCGTTGCTGGGCGCTTATGCCGCGCTGCGACCGTTCACCGCTGCCGAAGCTGAGTTGTGGCCGACCATGCTGCGCGTGGCGTGCGTGCGGTTCTGGTTGTCGCGGTTGATTGCGGCGGAGTCTTTCGCCGGGCAGGACGTGTTGATTCACGATCCGATGGAATTTCAGCTGCGCTTGGCACAGCGGCAGAAGGTCGACACGCCGCTGCCTTTCGCCCTCTAAAAGCTTCGCGGGCAAGCCTCGCTCCTACAGGATGTGCGCGATCCCTGTAGGAGCGAGGCTTGCCCGCGCACGATTCACCACCAAACTTCCTGCTTACAACGACTCCAGGCACCCGGCCAAATCATTTCCCAATTTTTCCAGCACCTGCTCATACCCCTGGGCGGTCGCTGGCGTGTACCCGCCCAGCGCATCCAGCTCTGCCAGTTTCACCGGTAGCCCGGCCACCAGGGTTTCTGCCAGGCGCGGGCGCAGCGGCGGTTCGCTGAACACGCAAGTTTTGCCGACTTCCTGCAACCGCGCGCGCATCGCCGCGACGTGCTGGGCACCGGGCTGTACTTCGGCTGCGACACTGAACACACCGGCGTGCTTGAGGCCGTAGGCGTCTTCGAAGTAGTCGAAGGCTTCGTGGAACACGAAGTAAGGCTTGTTCGCGATCCCTGCCAGGCGAGCCTTCAGGCGTAGGTCCAGGGCATCCAGGCGTTCATCGAAGGCTTTGAGGTTGCTCTGATAGCGCGCCGCGTTAGCCGGATCGGCTGCACTCAGATCGGCCGCCATTTTGCTGGCGATCACTCGGGCGTTGATCGGCGACAACCACAAGTGCGCATCCAGGCTGCCGGGGCGATGATCGTGGTCATGCTCATCGGCTTCTTCGGCGTGGGAGTGGCTGTCTTCGGCGAAACGTCGCAGCTTCAGGCCAGGCAAATCCTGCACTGCGACGCTGGGCAGCGTACGACCTTTCAGTACGCGAGGCAGAAAACCCTCCATGTCCGGACCGATCCAGTAAACCAGGTCCACCGACTGCACCTTCCGTACGTCGGATGGGCGCAAGGCATAGTTATGCGGTGATGCTCCGGGCGGCAGCAACACTTCCGGAATCGCCACACCTTCCTGCACCGCAGCAGCAATCAGCTGCAGCGGCTTGATGCTGGTAAGTACTTTGACTTCGGCCTGGGCTGAACCGATCAGCAGAAAACTTGCGACAAATGCGACAAAGATAGAAAAAAGTCGGGACACGATGACCACTCGAAGAGGCGAGAACGGGTAACATAATAACGTCTCTCACAACACTCGTCGCCGCTCATGCCTAAAACACCGATTGCCAGTCGTCCCCACGACCACTCTCATTGCGTCCATAGCGCATTGTCTGAGGCCGATGCCTTGTGCGCACGTCAGGGGCTACGCCTGACCGCTTTGCGCCGGCGGGTGCTGGAACTGGTCTGGCAAAGCCATAAACCGCTGGGTGCCTACGACATTCTGGCGGTGCTCAGCGAGCAGGACGGCCGCCGAGCTGCGCCGCCGACCGTGTATCGTGCGCTGGATTTTCTGCTGGAAAACGGCCTGGTACACCGCATCTCCTCGCTGAACGCCTTCGTCGGCTGCAATCACCCGGAACACGCTCACCAAGGCCAGTTCCTGATTTGCCGCCAATGCCACGCCGCCATCGAGCTTGAACAGAAGTCCATCAGCGACGCGATCGTCGGCAGCGCCAGGGACGTCGGATTTATCGTCGAGGCCCAGACTGTTGAAGTCATCGGTCTCTGCTCGGGTTGCCAGGGGGCTTAATGAGCAATGCGCTGATCCGTCTTGAGCAGGTGGCCGTCACTTTTGCCGGGCAAAACGTGCTGGATAACATCGAACTGAGCGTCGAGCCGGGGCAGATCGTTACCCTGATCGGCCCTAATGGCGCCGGCAAAACCACGCTGGTGCGCGCGGTGCTCGGTTTGTTGAAGCCCGACAGCGGCAGCGTCTGGCGCAAGCCGAAGTTGCGCGTCGGTTACATGCCGCAAAAACTCCATGTCGATCCAACCCTGCCGCTATCAGTGCTGCGTTTCTTGCGTCTGGTCCCTGGCGTGGACCGCGCTCGGGCCTTGGCCGCCCTCAAGGAGGTCGGCGCCGAGCAGGTGATCGACAGCCCGGTACAAAGTGTTTCCGGTGGCGAAATGCAGCGAGTACTGCTGGCCCGGGCATTGCTGCGCGAGCCGGAGTTGCTGGTGCTCGATGAGCCGGTACAAGGCGTCGACGTGGCCGGTCAAGCCGAGCTCTATAGCCTGATCACACGTCTGCGCGACCGTCATGGCTGCGGCGTATTGATGGTCTCTCACGATTTGCATCTGGTGATGAGCACCACCGACCAGGTGGTGTGTCTGAATCGCCATGTCTGCTGCTCCGGGCATCCCGAGCAGGTCAGCGGCGATCCCGCGTTCGTCGAACTGTTCGGAAAGAACGCACAAAGTCTGGCGATTTATCACCACCATCACGACCACGCTCACGACCTGCATGGCTCGGTGGTCATTGCGACCCCGTCGGCCCATACCCACGTTCATGGAGATAGCTGCAAGCATGGCTGATTTTCTGCTCTTCGCCCTGCTTGCAGGTCTGGCCCTGGCGCTGGTTGCGGGTCCGTTGGGTTCGTTTGTGGTCTGGCGGCGCATGGCTTATTTCGGCGACACCCTGTCCCACGCCGCGCTGCTGGGTGTGGCGCTGGGCTTCCTGCTGGATGTCAGCCCGACCGTGGCTGTCACCGTAGGCTGCCTGTTGCTGGCAGTGTTGCTGGTGACGCTGCAACAGCGGCAGCCATTGGCGTCTGACACGCTGTTGGGAATTCTCGCACCGAGCACGCTCTCCCTGGGCCTGGTGGTACTAAGCTTCATGCATGAAGTGCGGATCGACCTGATGGCCTATCTGTTCGGCGACCTGCTGGCGATCAGCCCGACCGATCTGGCCTGGATCCTCGGCGGCAGCGCGGCGGTGCTGGTATTGCTTGTCACGCTGTGGCGACCCTTGCTGGCGATCACCGTGCATGAAGAACTGGCCAGGGTGGAAGGTTTGCCGGTGGCGGCGTTGCGTCTGGTCCTGATGTTGCTGATCGCCGTGGTGATCGCGGTAGCGATGAAAATCGTCGGCGTGTTGCTGATTACTTCGTTACTGATTATTCCGGCGGCTGCGGCACAACGTCACGCCCGCTCGCCGGAGCAGATGGCACTGGGCGCGAGCCTGCTGGGCATGCTCGCGGTGTGTGGCGGGCTGGCGTTGTCCTGGTTCAAGGACACCCCGGCTGGCCCGTCGATTGTGGTGGCGGCCGCCGCGTTGTTTCTGCTGAGTTTTGTCCTGCCCCGTCGAGGGGTGTAGACTTGCTCGTTTTTTGCGCAAATAGAGAGTCGCAGGAATGAAGCCGTTCGCCTCCCGTTATCTGCTCCTTGTCGCATTTTCGCTGCTACTGGGTGCTTGCCAAAGCACGCCGCCGGCGGCCACCGAGGCCCCCGATGCGCGGGCCACGGCTATTGCACAACTGGAACAAAGCCTGGCCAGCAGCGAGCTGGCCACCGCCGAGGATCAATTGGCGGCCTTGCAGGCCGAGTCGCCCAACGATCAATCCCTTGAGCAATACCAGCGGCAATTGGCCGAAGCCTATTTACTGCGCAGCCAGATCGTGTTGCAAAAAGGTGATGTGAATGCCGCGGCCACTGCCCTCAGCCGTGCCCGGGTATTGATGCCCAAGGCCCCGGCGCTGACCGGTGGCGTTAACAATGCCATCGTTCATGCACGCAAGGCTGAACTGGATAAAGCCGAAGCGGCCCTCAAGGCTGCCGAAGCCAGACCGCAGGCCAAAGTGATCGACCCGACGGCTGAAAGCACGACGGTGGCATTGAACCTCAACGATATGAGCAAACTTCGTCGTCAACTGGATGCTATCGCCGCCGATGTGGTGAATTATCAGTGCGACGTGAGCATTCAGGTTCCCCGTACTCAGGACTACCCATGGTTGGCCACGTTGCTGACCAAACGGGTGAAGAAGCTGGATTCGGGGTTTGATCTGAAGCTGGAGAAACAGATTCTGCGCAATATTCCGGCGCAGATGGTTTTGAGCCCTCGCAAGCCCTAAAAGCATCGCGGGCAAGCCTAGGTCCTACAGGCCCGGATTGATCACACATTATGTGTACGACCCAAAACCGTAGGAGCGAGGCTTGCCCGCGAAGGCGCCCTTCCTGTCGATAGAAATCCCTAAGCCGGAATCGCCTTGGCCTTAGGCTCCCTGTCCCATACTCTATGCTGACCGATCGCGGCAAAAAACGCCTTGAACAACTTGGTATCCGTACCCACGATCAACCCCGCGTCCGCTTCCAGTTTCAATAACTCCAGCAACTGCTTCGCTTCACCATGCAAGGCGATCGCCTTCAGGTGTTTGTATGCCTCCAACAGGTAATGCAGCGCCACACCATCACTGCTTAGTGCCTTGATCGACGCCGCGCCACCCGGCACGAACACCGCGTCGAAGGCCACGGACGGCAAACCTTCCATCGACGCATCCACCGGCAGTGCTTTGCCATTGGCGGTGGTCACGGGGGCCGAGGTCGGGCCGAGCAGTTTGGCGTGAGCGCCTTCGGCCTTCAGCGCTTTCTTCATGGCGTCAATCGCCGCGCCATCGACACCGTTGGCCGCCAGGATCGCGACTTTTCGGGTTTTAATGTCTTCGGGCAACAAGTTAGCCTGGCTCAGGGCAGGGGAGTGATCCAGTGAGGTGTTACGCACCTTGACCGTTCCAGCCTTCGGAACCGGCAAGCCCAGGTTCTGCGCCACGCGTTTGGCCAGTTCCAGATCGATATTGGCCAGGATCTCATTGACCTGACGCACACGAATAAACTCGCGTTCGACCTTGCCCAGCTCAAAGCTGTAGGCGGCAATGATGTGCTCCTGTTCGTGCTTGCTCATGCTGTGGAAAAACAGCCGAGCCTGGGAGAAGTGGTCGCTGAACGACTCGCTGCGCTGGCGGATCTTGGCGGCGTCGACGCGCTCCGGGTAACTCTCGAAGCCGCCGTCCTGCGCTGCGGGCAGGGTCTCCTTCGGCCAGCCACTGTCGATGGAGTTCGGCTCGTAGGAAGCACGCCCCTTGTCGATGGTGGTGCGGTGCTGCGCATCCCGTTGACCGTTATGGAACGGTGCCAGTGGGCGGTTGATCGGGATCTCGTGAAAGTTCGGTCCGCCAAGTCGGCTGATCTGCGTATCGGTGTAGGAAAACAGCCGGCCTTGTAGCAGCGGATCATTCGAAAAATCGATTCCGGGCACGATATGCCCTGGGCAGAAGGCAACCTGTTCAGTCTCGGCGAAGAAGTTGTCCGGGTTGCGGTTGAGCACCATCTTGCCCAGGGGAGTGATCGGTACGATTTCCTCGGGGATGAGCTTGGTCGGATCAAGGATGTCGAAGTCGAAGGCATGTTCGCTTTCCTCCTCGATGACCTGTACGCCCAATTCCCACTCTGGATAGTCCCCCGTCTCGATGGACTCCCAGAGATCACGGCGATGGAAGTCGGCGTCTTTCCCGGCGAGCTTCTGCGCTTCATCCCACACCAGCGAACAGGTGCCGGCGACGGGGCGCCAATGGAATTTGACGAACCGCGATTTGCCCTCGGCGTTGATCATGCGGAACGTGTGCACGCCGAAGCCTTGCATGCTGCGCAGGCTTTTGGGGATCGCCCGGTCGGACATGGTCCAGATCACCATGTGCGCGGACTCCGGCACCAGAGAAACAAAGTCCCAAAAGGTGTCGTGGGCCGAACCGCCGGTAGGAATTTCATTGTGGGGCTCGGGTTTTACCGCGTGCACGAAGTCAGGAAACTTGATCGCATCCTGAATGAAGAACACCGGCATGTTGTTACCCACGAGGTCGAAGTTGCCTTCGTCGGTGAAAAACTTCACCGCGAAACCGCGTACGTCGCGCACGGTATCGCCCGACCCGCGCGGGCCTTGCACCGTGGAGAAGCGCACAAAAACCGGAGTTTTTTGATGTGGATCTTGTAGGAATGCGGCCTTGGTCAGTACGGAATGGGGCTCGTAGGCCTGGAAGTAACCGTGGGCGCCAGTGCCGCGGGCATGAACGATGCGCTCAGGAATACGTTCATGGTCAAAATGCGTGATCTTTTCACGCATGATGAAGTCTTCCAGCAATGACGGCCCACGGGCGCCGGCCTTCAACGTGTTCTGATTGTCCGCGACCTTCACGCCCTGGTTGGTGCGCAGGGCCTGCTCGGTGGCATCGGAGCGAAATTGTTCCAGGCTGTCGAGCTTGGGATTGGTGTTGCTGCGGTCCAGGGTATCGGTCCCGGCCAGTGCGCTGGTGGCGGCAGGCTTTTTAGTACTCATCAGACGTAGACTCCTCGTTGCGATTCCCGTCGTGGTCAGGGCTCATTGGCATTGCCCGGGCTTTTTCGAGTTGCTTAATGAGTGACTGATGAGGCGCTGGCGCCGTTCCTTTTTTCTGACCTTTGATCGCGTTATTGCCAAATCGCTGGTTGAAAGCGAAATAAATGCTAAGAACCTCTATACGGACAGGCTAAAATGCGCGCCCGGCTAACCGCTGATCCTTTTCTAACGCGCCCCACAAGGTTCGCTACGTGATCGAGTTTCAAAACGTCCACAAAACTTACCGCGTCGCCGGTAAGGATATTCCCGCCCTGCATCCGACCAGTCTGACGATTGAGAACGGTCAGGTCTTTGGCCTGATCGGCCATTCCGGTGCGGGAAAAAGTACCCTGCTGCGCCTGATCAATCGCCTGGAAAACTCCAGTGGCGGCAAGATCATCGTCGATGGTGAAGAAGTCACGGCGCTGGATGCCAACGGCCTGCGACGTTTCCGTCAGCAGGTCGGGATGATTTTCCAGCACTTCAACTTGCTGGCGTCCAAGACCGTGGCCGACAACGTTGCGCTACCGCTGACCCTCGCCGGTGAGCTGTCGCGTAGCGAAATCGACCAGCGTGTGGCGCAGTTGCTGGCGCGGGTTGGCCTGGCCGACCATGCGAAAAAATACCCGGCACAACTGTCCGGTGGTCAGAAGCAGCGTGTCGGCATCGCCCGCGCCCTGGCAACCAAGCCGAAAATTTTGCTGTGCGACGAAGCCACCAGTGCCCTCGACCCGCAGACCACGGCGTCGGTTCTGCAACTGCTGGCCGAGATCAATCGCGAGCTGAAGCTGACCATTGTTCTGATCACCCACGAGATGGATGTGATTCGTCGAGTCTGCGATCAGGTGGCGGTGATGGATGCCGGTGTGATCGTCGAGCAAGGTTCGGTGGCCGAGGTGTTCCTGCACCCCAAGCACCCGACCACCAAGCGCTTCGTCCAGGAAGACGAGCAGATCGACGAGAACGAACAGCGCGACGACTTCGCTCATGTGCCGGGCCGCATCGTGCGTCTGACCTTCCAGGGCGAAGCGACCTACGCACCATTGCTGGGTACCGTCGCCCGGGAAACGGGCGTGGACTACAGCATCCTGGCCGGTCGTATCGATCGCATCAAAGAGGTTCCCTACGGCCAATTGACCCTGGCCGTCACCGGTGGCGACATGGAAGCGGCGTTTGCTCACTTCACCGCAGCTGATGTCCATATGGAGGTGCTGCGCTGATGGAAGTCCTGATGAGTTTCTTTTCCAATATCGACTGGTACGAAATCTGGCTGGCCACCGGCGACACCCTGCTGATGCTTGGCGGTTCGCTGTTGTTCACCGTGCTGCTGGGGTTGCCGTTGGGCGTGCTGTTGTTCTTGTGCAGCCCGCGCCAGTTGCTGGAAGCCAAAGGCGTCTACGCGATGCTATCGCTGGTGGTGAACATTCTGCGTTCGCTGCCGTTCATCATTCTGCTGATCGTGATGATTCCGTTCACCGTATTGATTACCGGCACCTCCCTCGGTGTCGCCGGTGCGATCCCACCGCTGGTGGTGGGCGCCACGCCGTTCTTCGCGCGACTGGTGGAAACCGCCCTGCGTGAAGTGGATCGCGGCATCATCGAAGCGACCCAGGCCATGGGCGCGACGACCCGTCAGATCATCACCAACGCCTTGCTGCCGGAAGCCCGCCCGGGCATCTTCGCAGCGATTACGGTGACAGCGATTACACTGGTGTCCTACACAGCAATGGCCGGTGTGGTCGGCGCTGGCGGCTTGGGCGACCTGGCGATCCGTTTCGGTTACCAGCGTTTCCAGACCGACGTGATGGTGGTCACCGTGGTCTTGCTGCTGGTGCTGGTTCAAGTGCTGCAAACCGTCGGCGACAAGCTGGTGGTTCATTTCTCCCGCAAATAAACAGTTTTCGTCACTTAAGACATGAGCCGGCCATTCGCTGGCAGGCGCCGAAGACTGGCGCCTCACAAGGAGTTAGCTGAATGAAAAAACTACTCGTCGCATTCGCTGCCATTGCAGCCTTTTCCGCCCACGCTGCCGACACCTTGACCGTAGCGGCCACCCCGGTGCCCCACGCGGAAATCCTCGAGTTCGTTAAACCAGCCCTGGCCAAAGAAGGCGTGGACCTGAAAGTCAAAGTCTTCACCGACTACATCCAGCCAAACGTACAGGTGGCCGAGAAGCGTCTGGACGCCAACTTCTTCCAGCACCAACCGTACCTGGATGAATTCAACAAGGCCAAGGGCACTAACCTCGTCAGCGTTGCCGGTGTGCACCTGGAGCCACTGGGCGCTTACTCCAGCAAGTACAAGAAACTGGAAGAGCTGCCGGGCGGCGCCAACGTGGTGATCCCGAACGACGCCACCAACGGCGGCCGTGCGCTGTTGCTGCTGGCGAAGGCTGGCCTGATCAAGTTGAAGGATTCGAACAACATCCTGTCGACCGTCAAGGACATCACCGAGAACACCAAGGACCTGAAATTCCGTGAACTGGAAGCTGCGACCATCCCCCGCGTGCTGACTCAGGTCGACCTGGCGCTGATCAACACCAACTACGCGCTGGAAGCCAAGCTCGATCCGTCCAAGGACGCGCTGGTCATCGAAGGCAGCGACTCGCCGTACGTGAACATCCTCGTTGCCCGTCCGGACGACAAGGACAGCGCGGCAATGCAGAAACTGGTTGCTGCCCTGCACAGCCCGGAAGTGAAAGCCTTCATTCTCGAGAAGTACAAAGGCGCGGTATTGCCGGCGTTCTGATCTGAAGCTTTAACGAAAAAAATGGGGCGCATTGAATGCGCCCCATTTTTTTGCCTGAAACACCGTACCTGTGGTGCTTATTGACGGTTGAGCATCACCGGCAACTGCGCCACCAGTTTCTGGTTATTCAGCGGTGCACGAATGAACCCGCGTTGAGTCCCGTCCGGTCCGATCACCGCCAGGTTGCCGCTGTGGTCGACGGTGTAGTTCGGCTTGCTGGTGTCCGCCGGAATGAACGGAATGCTCACCGCGTTGGCCATTTTCTGAAGGTCTTCGACCGAGGCTGCGGTCAGCCCGATGAATTGCGGATCGAAGTAGCCCAGGTACTGCTTGAGTTGCTTGGGCGTATCGCGGTTCGGGTCGACGCTGACCAGGATGACCTGCAACTTGTTCACCGCATCCGCCGGCAGTTCACTCTTGATCTGCCTCAGCTGGGCGAGGGTGGTCGGGCAGATGTCCGGGCAGAAGGTGTAGCCGAAGAACAGCAAACTCCACTTGCCTTTCAGTTCGTTGACCGCCACTGGCTTGCCGTCCTGATCGGTCATCTTCACGTCCGGCAGATTACGGCTTTGGGGCAGCAGGATGATCCCTGCATCAATCAGCGCCGTCGGGTCTCCCTGGTTTTTCCCGGTCAGTACTTTATTGACGGTCAGGCCCAGGATCAGCGCGATCAGGGCAACGAGGATGAAGACGGTTTTCTGGGTTCGGGTCATAGGATCAGCAGTAAGTAGTGGTCTACGAGCAGCGCGATAAACAGCAGGAACAAGTAGTAGATAGAGTACTTGAACGTGTTGATCGCCGCGTGCGGTCGAGTGCCACGGTACAGCACCACGGCCCATTGCAGAAACCTTGCGCCCAGTAAGAGGGCACACATTAGGTAGAGCACGCCGCTCATGTGGATCACGTAGGGCATCAGGCTGACGGCCAGCAACGCAAAGGTATAAAGCAGGATGTGGACTTTGGTGTAGTGCTCGCCATGGGTCACCGGCAGCATCGGAATGTCAGCCTTGGCGTATTCTTCCTTGCGGTGAATCGCCAGCGCCCAGAAGTGCGGCGGGGTCCAGGCGAAGATGATCAGCACCAGCAACAATGGTTCGGCGCCGACATGACCGGTGGCGGCGGTCCAGCCGAGCAGTGGCGGGGCAGCTCCGGCGAGGCCGCCGATGACGATGTTCTGCGGCGTCGCGCGTTTCAGGAAACCGGTGTAGACCACGGCATAACCGAGCAAGGAGGCGAGGGTCAGCCACGCCGTCAACGGGTTGGTGAAAGTCAGTAGCAAGGCCTGGCCGAGCATCGCCAGTATCAGGGCGAAGGTCAGCGCGGCGGCTGGAGATACCCGGCCTTCGGCCAGGGGCCGTTTGTGGGTCCGGGCCATGACCGCGTCGATGCGCCGGTCCACCACATGATTGACCGCCGCGGCACCGCCGGCACACAGGGCGATTCCCAGATTGCCGAACACCAGCACCGTCCATGGCACCCCGGCGCGGGTCGCGAGGAACATGCCGACCAGCGAGGTGATGAGCATCAACACCACCACTTTCGGCTTGGTCAGTTCCAGATAGTCTCGCCAGATGGCCTGACTGTGACGTTCGCCGATCAGAGTCGCCATGGCATCTCTCCTTTTATTGTTATGGGCCCGGCCGAGTGTTTACGCAGGCGTAGACGCCAGCGACGAGGGGGCTGATGCTTGACCCGAACCAGGCTGGTTCGCGCGTGATAATTGACCAGCACCATCGTCAGCAACAGCGCCGCACCGCCGGCGTTGTGGGCGACGGCCACCGGCAGCGGCAAGTGAAACACCACGTTGCTGATGCCCAGGGTGATTTGTGCGGCAAGGGCGATCAGCACCATGACGGCCAGGCGCGTCATGCCGACGACCTTCAGTTGCCAGGCCAGACCGAGCAGAACAAAGGTGACCAGTAATGCGCCGATGCGGTGAGTCAGGTGAATCGCGGTGCGGGCATCGCTGTCCAGCTGCCCGCCCAGATAATTCGGGCCGATGTGCTGGGTCAGGTGAAAACCGTTGGCGAAATCAGCCGGCGGCAGCCATTGGCCGTGGCAGGTTGGAAAGTCGATGCAGGCTACCGCCGCGTAGTTGGAGCTGACCCAGCCACCGAGAGCAATTTGCAGGATCACCAACAGCAAGCCGGCGGTTGCCCAGTATTGCAAACGTCGAGGCACGGTCAGCGCCGGCAATACGCCGGACAGGCGCAAGGTCAGCAGAAACAACAGGCTCAAGGTCGCAAAACCACCGAGCAAATGTCCGGTGACCACTTGCGGCCAAAGCTTGAGCGTCACCGTCCACATGCCGAAAGCCGCTTGGCCAATGACCAACGCCAGCAAGAACAGCGGCAACTTCACCGGCTGCCCCGGATGATGACGATGGACCCAGGCGCGGCCCGCCAGCACCGCGATCAGCAGCCCCAGCGTGCCGGCGAAGTAGCGATGGACCATTTCGTTCCAGCCCTTGTGGGCTTCCACCGGGGTGTCTGGAAAATGCAGTTCGGCATGAGCCAGCTGGGCTTCGCTTTGCGGCACGCTGATAAAACCGTAGCAGCCGGGCCAGTCCGGGCAGCCGAGGCCGGCGTGGGTCAGGCGTGTGTAAGCGCCGAGCAACACCACAATCAGTGCCAGCAAGGTGGCAAACAGCGCGAGGCGAAATCCAGGTTTGGCCATGACGATGCCCTTATCCGATGTTCGACAGTTTCAGCAGGTGGCGCAGGTCGTTGAGCAGATCCTTGCCCTTCACCGTCGGGTCGTAACGCAGCACCAGATTGCCGTGAGGGTCGATGATCCACAGGTGCGGCGTGTCATTGCTCTGTGCGCCTTTGATGTAGGACGGCAGGTCCAATGAATAGCGTTGCAACTGTGGGTACTCGCGTTGAAGTTTAGTCTCGTAATCGCTGTTCAGCGGCTGCGCGATGGCCAGCGCATGGCTGGCACGGGCAGCATCGCGACCGAGGCCGATCTGGATCTGCCGCGCCAGATAAACCAGCTGTTGGCAGTCCACCGAGCAGTCCTTGGGCGCCGTCACCAGCAACTGCCAGCGTTCTTCTTGCGCTTGTACGCCAATGTCGGCGCGAGTCTGGCCGTTGCCGATCAGCTCACCGTGATAACTGCGGCCTTCGGGTACCCAGAACTGCAATTTGTACATGCCGGTGGCGAGGATCATCGGACCGATCACCCCCAATAGGATCAGCAGCAACTGCAAGCGTCCGCGCCGCCGATTCACCGGTGTTTTCGCCTCAGACATGCCGGGTGGATTCATGGCCACTCCCATTATTGTTCTCCTTTGCGTTGTGCCATCCGAGATAGAGATAAAGGCCGAACAGCGCGATCGCCAGGGCGAACCACTGCACGGCGTAAGCCAGGTGCTTTTCCGGCCCCATGGCCACCACCGGCCAATCGGTGCGGTAGGTCGCAGGGCCACTTTGCGCGCGTAATTCGTAGGCGAAACCGTCACGTTCAAGCGCCGTCCATAACCTGGCCGGTTCAACGGCGGTGATCAGTTGTGGCCAGGTCGTGGTGTTGGGGTCGGCGTGCAACTGGAACGTTGCGCCGGGGGAGACGTAGACCCAGGCGTCGAGGCTCAACACCTGAGTCGGTGTGGTGAATGACGGCGGGGTACGCCGATCCGGCCACGGCAGCCAGCCGCGATTGACCAGCAGCCAGAGCCCGGTGGCCTGATCCTGAAACGGTTGTAACAGCTCGACCCCGACCTTGCCGTCGCGCTGCCGGTTATCCAGCAGCAGGCTGTGTTCGGCATCGAACTGGCCGTGCAGGCGAACCCGGCGAAAGGCCGGATCTTCGGTGTGTTGCAGTTCGGTGCTGGCCATCGGTTCGGCCGCCCGGCGCTCGGCGTAATTTTGCAGCAGCGCGCTTTTCTCCGCGCCCCGGCTCAACTGCCAGAAGCCGAGTGACACCAGCAAGGGCAGCAGCACCGCGACCACCAGAGTCGGCACGAGGCCCAGCCGGAAGCGCTTCATGGCGTCGCCAGAAAGTCGGTCATCGCGATAGCTATACTCACATGCATCGCCTGTCCCCCGGAGTGTCACCATGCTCAAAGCAGCCATCGTCCTGATGCTGATTGCCACGGTTGTCAGCCTGTTCAGCGGCCTGTTTTTTCTGGTCAAGGACGACAGCAGCTCGAATCGCCTGGTCATCGCCTTGAGTATTCGTGTTGCGCTGGCCGCCATTACTGTCGGCTTGATCGCCTGGGGTTTTTTCAGCGGCCAGCTGGTGTCCCACGTGCCTTGGTAGTCATGAGTGCCAGGCTCAAAGTACGTAGACGAAAACGAACAACCCGATCCACACCACATCCACAAAGTGCCAGTACCAGGTCGCCGCCTCGAAGCCGAAATGGTGGTCTGCATTGAAGTGCCCGCGCATGATGCGCATCAGCATCACGAACAGAATGATGGTGCCGATGGTCACGTGGGCACCGTGGAAACCGGTGAGCATGAAGAACGTTGCGCCGTAGATACCGGAACCCAGGGTCAAGCCCAGCTCGTGGTAGGCGTGCAGGTATTCTTTGGCTTGAAAGCCCAGGAAGCCGCAACCGAGCAACACGGTCAGCGCCAGCCAGATTTTCAGCGCCCCGCGATGGCCTTTCTTCAAGGCGTGGTGAGCGATGGTCACGGTGACGCTGGAACTCACCAGCAGTACGGTGTTGAGCAGCGGCAGACCCCAGGGGCTGATGACTTCCTTGGGGGGAGGAAAGAGTTTCGAGTCCGGGTTGTTCAGCAGCGGCCAGGTGAACTCGAACGTCGGCCACAGCATGTGGGCGATGCCTTTGGTGCCTTCACCACCCAGTGCCGGGCCCGCGATGTTGCGCACATAAAACAGCGCACCGAAAAAGGCCAGGAAGAACATCACCTCCGAGAAAATGAACCAGCTCATGCCCCAGCGGAACGAGCGGTCGAGTTGCGGGCTGTACAACCCCGCGCGACTTTCCTTGACCACCGTCCCGAACCAGCCGAACAGCATGTAGGCCAGCAGCAGTCCGCCGACGAAAAAGATCAGCGGGCCATGGGATTCTGGCCGCGCAGCCTTCAGGTCGTTGAACCAGGTGCCCAGGCCGAACACCGTGACCAGCATGCCGATCGTGGCGATGATCGGCCATTTGCTCTGGGCTGGAACGTAATAATGTTCATGAGTTGCCATTTATTGTTCTCCTTATCGGGCACGCTTTAACGCCTAGCCACCTGTGCTTGCTGCAACAGCAACGGGCGGATGACGTGCGGTGATATCGAACAGCGTGTAGGACAGCGTCAGGTGCTTCACATCCTTGGGCATGTCGCGGTCAACGATGAACCGTACTGGCATCTCGATGCGTTGACCGGGCTGCAGCACTTGCTGGGTAAAGCAGAAACATTCGGTCTTGTGGAAGTACGCCGCGGCTGCACTCGGCGCGATACTCGGCACCGCCTGGGCGCTCATCGGCCGGTCGGTGGGGTTGTGGGCGATAAAAATCATCTCGTTCACCGCCCCGGGGTGCGCGGTCAGCTCATCCGTCTTGGGGTAGAAGTCCCAGGGCATGTCAGCAGCGTTGGTCGACAGAAACTGCACGCGAACCTGCCGCGAGGCGTCGACCGTTTGCTCGCCTTCATACTGCCCGGCGGTTTTGCCATTGATGCCGAATGCCTTGCACATCACGTCGTAGATCGGCACCAGGGCAAAGCCGAAGACAAACATCGCCGCCACCACCAGTAACAGGCGGGTGACCAGCTTCTTCATCGAGATCGAGTCAGCCATGGCTTCGAACCTTTACGCATAACCCGCTGGGAGCAGGCCCTTGTGGCGAGGGAGCTTGCTCCCGCTGGGTCGCGAAGCAGCCCCAAAAGTTTTGCGTCTGCTTCGCAGCCGAGCGGGAGCAAGCTCCCTCGCCACAAAAGCTCGCTCCCACAAAGGCTAGTGCGTTCATTTCACTTCCGGCGGTGTGGTGAAGGTGTGATACGGCGCGGGCGATGGAATGCTCCATTCCAGGCCTTCGGCACCATCCCACGGCTTGGCCGGTGCCGGCTCGCCGCCGCGAATGGTCTTGATCACGATGAACAGGAAGAAGATCTGCGTGGCACCAAACATGAACGCGCCGATCGACGACACCATGTTGAAGTCGGCGAATTGCAGGTTGTAGTCCGGAATCCGCCGCGGCATGCCCGCCAGGCCCACGAAGTGCATCGGGAAGAACGCCATGTTCATGCCGATGAAAGACAGCCAGAAGTGCAGCTTGCCGAGGGTTTCGTCGTACATGTGGCCGGTCCATTTCGGCAGCCAGAAGTAAGCCGAGGCGAAGATCCCGAAGATCGCCCCCGGCACCAGCACGTAATGGAAGTGCGCGACCACGAAGTAGGTGTCCTGGTACTGGAAGTCTGCCGGGGCGATGGCCAGCATCAACCCGGAGAATCCGCCAATGGAGAACAGAATCACGAACGCCACGGCGAACAGCATCGGCGTTTCGAAGGTCAGCGAGCCTTGCCACATGGTGCTGGCCCAGTTGAACACCTTCACGCCGGTCGGCACTGCGATCAGCAGCGTGGCGTACATGAAGAACAACTCGCCCACCAGCGGAATGCCGACCACGAACATGTGGTGCGCCCAGACGATGAATGACAGGAACGCAATACTGGCCGTGGCGTAGACCATCGAGGTGTAGCCAAACAGCGGCTTGCGCGAGAACGCCGGAATGATCGAGCTGACGGCACCGAAGGCCGGCAGGATCATGATGTACACCTCGGGGTGACCGAAGAACCAGAACACGTGCTGGAACAGCACCGGATCACCGCCACCGGCGGCACTGAAGAAACTGGTGCCAAAGTGGATGTCCATCAGCATCATGGTCACGCAGCCGGCCAGCACCGGCATCACCGCGATCAGCAGGAACGCGGTGATCAGCCAGGTCCAGACGAACAGCGGCATTTTCATCAACGTCATGCCGGGGGCGCGCAGGTTGAGGATGGTCGCGATCACGTTGATTGCGCCCATGATCGAACTGATCCCCATCAAGTGGATGGCGAAGATGAAGAACGTCACGCTTTCCGGCGCGTAGGTGGTCGACAGCGGTGCGTAGAAGGTCCAGCCGAAGTTCGGCCCGCCACCGGGGGTGAACAGGGTCGATACCAGCAGCAGGAACGCGGCCGGCAACAGCCAGAAGCTGAAGTTGTTCATTCGCGGCAGGGCCATGTCCGGCGCGCCGATCATCAACGGGATCATCCAGTTGGCGAGGCCGACGAAGGCCGGCATCACCGCGCCGAAGACCATCACCAGACCGTGCATGGTGGTCATCTGGTTGAAGAACGCCGGTTCGACGATTTGCAGTCCCGGCTGGAACAGCTCGGCACGGATCACCATGGCGAACGAGCCGCCGAGCAGAAACATGGTGAATGCAAACCACAGGTACAGCGTGCCGATATCCTTGTGGTTGGTAGTCAACACCCAACGCATCAGGCCTTTGGCAGGGCCGTGGGCGTGGGCGGTATCGGTATGAACATGGTCATCGACTACAACAGTCATGTCCTGTCTCCTGCAAACGGCTGGGCTGGGCGAACCGGGACGTCATGCCCCGACCGATTCCTTGAGTACGCAATAGACCGGGTCATTTGCTTTCCGCCTGTTTCAGCTCCAGCACTTCTTTAGGGGTGACCATGTCGCCTTTGTTGTTGCCCCAGGCGTTACGTTCGTAGGTCACGACCGCCGCGATATCGACTTCCGAGAGCTGCTTGCCGAACGCCGCCATCGCGGTGCCGGGCTTGCCATGGAAAACCAGGCTCAGGTGAGCCTCTTTCGGCCCGGTGGCGATTTTCGAGCCCTTGAGTGCCGGGAACATCGGCGGCAGGCCCTGGCCTTCGGCCTGGTGACAGGCCACGCAAGTGGTGTGATAGATCTTGTCGCCGCGCTCCTTGAGCTCGTCGAGGGTCCATTCCTTGCTGGTCAGCTCTTTGAGTTGCGCGGCTTCCGCCTTGCGCTCGCCCAGCCATTTTTCGTAGTCGGCCTTTTCCTTGACCTCAACCACGATCGGCATGAAGCCGTGGTCCTTGCCGCACAGCTCGGCGCACTGGCCACGGTAGATGCCGGGCTTTTCGACACGGGTCCAGGATTCATTGACGAAGCCCGGAATAGCATCGCGCTTGACTGCGAAGGCCGGCACCCACCAGGAGTGGATGACATCGGCGGAGGTCACCAGAAAACGCACCTTGGCACCGATCGGCAGCACCAGTGGCTTGTCGACCTCCAGCAGGTAATGCTCGCCCTTGGCTTCCTTGTTGTGGATCTGATCGGCGGGGGTAGTCAGGTTGCTGAAAAATTCGACGTCCTGACCCAGGTATTTGTAATGCCACTTCCACTGATAGCCGGTGACCTGGATATCGATATCCGGCTCCGTGTTGTCGTACATCTTGATCAGTGTGGCGGTTGCGGGGACCGCCATGGCTACCAGGATAAGCAGGGGGACGATGGTCCAGAGGATTTCAACGGTGGTGCTTTCATGAAATTTTGCGGCCACCTGCCCGGTCGAGCGGCGGTGGATCATCATCGACCAGAACATGGCGCCGAAGACGATGATGCCGATCACCACACAAATCCAGAAAATGGTCATGTGCAGATCGAATACTGCGTGACTGATCTCAGTCGCTCCAGGCGCCATATTGACAGTCCAGGCCGCTTGCGCCTGACTGAAAATCGACCACAACAGGAGGCCCATCCAGACATGTGGATGTCGCATCATTGCGGGTTCCCCTTATCGTTCTTGTTATCCCGTAGGCGTAACGCCTGCGGCAAGGGAGCGGCATTTTCAGACCACGAACTTGAATCGCCGAGCCTTGCTGCGTATGCAGTCGGGTGTCATCAGCTAACTCCATTCAGAACCGAGTATAGACAGCGACTGCCACCTCGCAACGCGATGGGGTAAATCAGCTGAAACAGGTTGGACTTGCGTTCCAGGTCACGAATGGAGAAGGATGCAGACGAGTGGTGGCAAATCGATATAACTTCGATGTCTCAAGGATGAAATAATTATGACAAATGCGTCTTAGCCTTTTTCCTGAGCCAGCTAAGTTATGTCTTCCCTATTTCATTGCCTTTGTTTCCTGGAGTTTTCATGAACACCGCCGCATTGCGCGAGCAGATCCAACAAGCCCAACAACACGAGGCCGAGACCGGCCTGCTGACTCGTCAGCTGGAAACCCAACTGCCGCACCTTCACTCCGCCATCCAATTGCCGGATGTCGACGCTAACGGCGTGATGACGCGTTTTGTGGCCGCGTATATAGAACAAGTGCCAGACCTGCTGGATGCAGCCAATGAAGTCGCCAGGGAAGCGGGCATCGAATCGCAGATCAAGCCGGTGCTGACAATCGCCGAGCAGTTCTTCCTCCAACCGCCGGCGATCATGGCCGGTCACGTTGGCCTGGACAGCCTGCTGGACGAAGCTTATCTGGCACACCGCCTGGTCGAAGAGGTCAACGACCTGTACATCAAGCATTTTGGTCAGCCATTGATCCCCTTGGACATGACTGTCGCCAACCTGATTGCCCACCAATTGATTGGCGAGGAATTTGCCAACCAACTGGATGAGGCGGTGCATCACGCCGTGGACGAGATGCTTGACGATGAAAGTTTCGCGCTGGAGTCGGTGGAGGCCTACCGCGAGAAACTCAACAGCCCGGACACCGGCGCCGCGTGGAAGCGCTGGCCGTGTCTGTCGCGCCAATTGGGCGTGGAGCTGGAGCTGGATCAACCAGCCGCGTAAGTCTATGCAACCCTGTAGGAGCGAGGCTTGCCCGCGAAGGCGTCCCCAAGTACGCCAAAAGCTTCGCGGGCAAGTCGGATCGCCGCACCGCTCGCTCCTACAGGGGGGCTTCAACCGCCCGTTGAGCCTACCCCGGTGGTGGTCCGCAACCGCCCTTCAAGTCTGCGCTTCAACCCCCGCGCTTCAATCACCAACTTCGAACCCTTGGCCGCATTGGCCCGGCCCCACTCCTCCAGCAACTCAAGGCACGAGTGATCGATGTAGCTCAGGTTATTGAGCGGCACATGCACCGTCGCGCCTGCGGGAATGCTCCCCAGCACCTGGGTCAACGCCGGCACCTTGAGGAAAGTCGCCGCCCCCACCAGACGCAGTTCCATCTCGCCGTCCGCCGGTAGATCGATCAGGCTGATTTTCAGGCGCGAAGCCTTCCAGGCCAGTTTGGCCAGCGTCAGGCCAAAGCCGATCAGCACGCCCGTCAGCAGGTCGGTGAAGATGATTGCCAGTGCAGTCGCCGCATAGGTGAACATCGGCATCCGGCCATAACGGCCCAGGCCGCGAAAGGCTTTGAGGTCCACCAGTTTGAAGCCGGTGTAAACCAGCACGCCCGCCAGGCTCGCCACCGGAATGCTTTGCAGCACGCTCGATAGCAGCAGTACGAAAGCCAGCAACCACAGGCCATGGAACACCGTCGACAGGCGGGTGGTGGCGCCGGCTTGAACGTTGGCCGAGCTGCGCACGATCACCCCGGTCATCGGCAGCGCGCCGAGCAGGCCACACAACATGTTGCCCACACCTTGTGCCGACAATTCGCGGTCGAAGTCCGAACGTTGACCGCTGTGCATGCGATCCACGGCGGCGGCCGAGAGCAGGGTTTCGGCGCTGGCGATAAAGGCCACGGCGAAGGCGGCGATCAACAGGGTTGGGTCAGCCAGGTTGAGCAGATCCGCCGGGCGTAGCCAATCGATGGCTTCTGCCAGGTTGGCCGGGACCTCCACACGTTTGACTTGCAAGGCGAGCGCCAGGCTGGCGATCGTTGCCAGACCGACCCCGAGCAATGCACCGGGAACGAAACGCAGGGAATGCGGGCGGAATTTTTCCCACAGCCACATCACGGCAATGGTCGACAGCCCGAGCAAACCCGCTTGCCAGCCAAACGAAGGCAAAGCCTGAATCACTGCAGCAGGGAAGGCCGCCAGGTTATCCAGCCCCGAAGGCTTGGGCACGGCATCGAGCATTACGTGTACCTGCGACAGCACGATCAACACGCCGATGCCGGCGAGCATGCCGTACACCACAGCCGGCGCCGTGACCCGAAACCAGCAACCCAGTTTCAAACGCCCGGCTACCAATTGCAGAAAACCCGCCAGTAGCAGGATCGGCCCGAGCATGGCGATACCATGCTGGCGCACCAGTTCGAACACCAATACCGCCAGGCCTGCCGCCGGACCGCTGACTTGCAGCGGTGAACCGGCAAGCCAGCCAACTACCAGCCCACCGATGATGCCGGTGATCAGGCCTTTGGCTGGTGGCAGCCCCGAGGCGATGGCGATGCCCATGCACAAAGGCAGGGCAACCAGAAACACAACCACCGAAGCCAGCAGCTCCCGTGGCAGAACAGCTTTTAATTGAGCGGCACGCATGGTGACTCTCCCGAAGTTTTCTTCAGGCATGGCAAAGCCGGGCTGCCTGATCAGCAGCCTCGGCTAAACCACACAGGGATCTGTTGACCTGTCTCGCAAACGTTGTTGTGAGACAGGCTACGAAGAGGATTTAGAAGCGCGCTTTGGGCGTCGCCACCGGAATCGGATGGCTGCCATCGAGCGGCAGGAAACAACCCTGATCCGCGTCGTAAGCCTGGATTTCGCTGGTTTCGATGTTGTACACCCAACCATGGATAAACAGCTGACCGTTGGCCATGCGCGAGGCCACCGACGGGTGCGTGCGCAAATGTTGCAACTGAGCGATCACATTCTCTTCGGTAAGGATGTGCATGCTCTCGCTTTCATTCGAGCAATGGCAGTTGTCCTGAACCATGGTTTTCGCCACTTCCGCATGGCGCAGCCAGGCTTTGACCGTCGGCATCTTTTCCAGGCTCTGCGGGTTGAGTACTGCGCGCATGGCGCCACAGTCGGAGTGGCCGCAGATGATGATGTGCTGCACGCCAAGCGCCAGCACTGCGTATTCGATGGCTGTGGAAACACCACCGTTCATTTGCCCATAAGGCGGCACGACGTTGCCGACGTTACGGGTGACGAACAGGTCGCCGGGGGCGCTTTGGGTGATCAGCTCGGGAACAATGCGCGAATCGGCGCACGCGATGAACATCGCCCGAGGCCGCTGGGCCGTGGCGAGTTTTTTGAAGAGTTCTTCCTGCTGCGGAAAGATCTCGTGATGAAAATGCAAAAAGCCGTCAACGATATGCTGCAGCGCTGCATCGGCGGTTTCCGCCTCGGGTTGGGCTGAAGCCGACGCAGCCAAAGGCTGTTTATCCTTGTCACTCATGATTCATCCTCTTTGGCGGAGTCAGGGAATTTTCCCGTTTTGTCCGATGTGAAGCCAGTGGCTGTATAAAAAACATCCAGGTCGAAAAGCAGACCCGTCAGTCACTCGATGAACAAGGTAGCGGCTGAAGCTTAACTCAAACTGAATCAAGCGCTCTAGAACGTGCGTTCCAGGTCATAAGAAATATGACCAGCTTGAACACGACGTGCTTTTTTCACTACTCCACCATAGGTCCGATTGTCCTTAAATCAATGACATCTGGCGACCCGGCGGACAAAAGGCTTTGCAGTCCAGATCGAAACCTTCCCGACGGTTGAGCCCCAGGCGCTTGATGGTTTTGGCAAAACGCTGCGCCAGCAGATCGGCAAACGGTCCTTCACCGCGCATACGGGCGCCAAACCGACTGTCGTAAAGCTCCCCACCACGGCTCTGGCGGATCAGGCTCAACACATGAGCTGCACGCTGAGGATAATGGGCGGCCAGCCACTCTTCGAACAGCGGCGCCACTTCCAGCGGCAGGCGCAACATCATATAAGCCGCAGTTTGCGCTCCGGCCGCATGGGCTTCAGTCAGCAGGCTTTCGAGTTCGCTGTCGTTGATCATCGGAATCATCGGTGAACACAAGACACCCACCGGAATCCCCGCTTCACGCATAACCCGGATCGCCCGCAGTCGTGCCTTGGGCGCAGCCGTACGGGGTTCGAGGATGCGTTTGAGCTCATCGTCCAGAGTGGTGAGGCTGATCATTACCGCCACCAGCCGTTGTTCGGCGAGTTCGGCCAGCAAGTCCAGGTCGCGCAGAATCAGCGAGCCCTTGGTGATGATGGTCACCGGATGGCGGTAGCGCAGCAGCACCTCAAGGATCTTGCGGGTGATTCTGTGTTCACGCTCGATCGGCTGATAAGGATCGGTGTTGGAGCCCAGGTTGATCGGCGCGCATTGATAGCCGCGTTTGGACAGTTGTTCTTCCAGCACATCGGCGGCGTTGGTCTTGGCGATCAGTCTGGTTTCGAAATCCAGCCCTGGTGACATGTCCCAGTAGGCGTGGCTGGGCCGAGCATAGCAATAGATACAGCCATGCTCGCAGCCACGATAGGGATTGATCGAGCGGTCGAAGGGCAAGTCCGGCGAGTTGTTGCGGGTAATGATGGTCTTCGCCGTCTCGATGCGCACCTCGGTGCCTTGGGTGATTGGCGCTTCCTGATACCAGCCGTCATCCTCGGCCACCGAACGGTTCGGTGCGAAACGGTTGTGAGGGTTGGTGGCGGTGCCGCGACCGCGGGGTGGCAGAGGCGTGTTCATCGATAAAAACCCATTGGCTGTATGTGCATACAGTATCAAGGAGGAAAGCGACAAGCCAGTGCCGTTCGGCGAGTGAACATCGGAGATTATATAAAGGAACTAACAAGACAAGTTTATGGATCAAGCGCATCGCGCAACTGTCATCACTGGAAATATATATAAAGTGGCGAAATTACAAAGGCTGTTAGTACTATCCTCGCCACACGAAGTTGTCGTGGATTATTAATTAAAAGGATTTAGTCATGTCGTTTTTTAATCAGCGTGGTGTTTTTTTGCAACTGTTGGCGCCCAGCATAACCAATCCTCGCGAAGCACAAGTATCGATGCAGCTTGCCCGTAAAGAGCCGGGATGGGATGCGGTAAATGAAGTGCAGACAGAGGCACTGGTCGATTCCGTCTATGTGACAGCGGTTTCCAGCGATGGTGGTCAGTCCTTCACGATCAAAACCATTAACAGCGATGTGGACGGTGATGGCGATATCGATGGTGATGACAAAGCAAAACTGCTGGCCTTGGCCAAGGCTTATTCCAGTATCGTAAATCCCTGAAGTTGATAGTTGTTGCCAGGTCTGCATGAGACTCCATGCAGGCCTGGTTTTATCGGTGTCTATTAACTCAAGGTCTTGCCGGATAGTGTCTCTCAATCAACTAGCGATGTCGGACAGTCTGACTGATCTGAATGACCACCAGCCTCGGGCATTTGCTGTTCTATTCACGATTCTTTGACAGTGCCCTCACAGGTCTTTGACTGTCCCGAGTTCAGGCTATCGATCACTTATCCACCACTTCACGGTCGCCTGAGCATGTCCCTACTGCGCCTTCTACCTGCGACGCTTCTTTTGTCGCTGGCCGCACTTTTCAACCTGACGCTGGCCCACGCTGACGACGCTGCTCTATCCCGGCCTGCGGACTGGGCTCAATCGGTGGAGGTTCAGTACAACCTCTATCAGATGTCCCCGACCCTCTATCGCAGTGCGTTGCCGGACAAGGGGGCGGTGCCGTTGCTGGAAAAACTCAAGGTCGCCACCGTCATCAACTTCCTGCCTGAACCGGACTCGAGCTGGTTGTCAAAACCCGGAATCACCCAGATACAACTGCCCTACCGCACCAATCATGTGGATGACAGTGATGTGCTCAAGGCCCTTCGCACGATTCAGACCGCCGAGGCCAAAGGGCCTGTGCTTATGCACTGCAAACACGGCTCGGATCGCACCGGCCTGATGGCGGCGATGTACCGGGTGGTGGTGCAGGGCTGGAGTAAGGAAGATGCGCTGAGTGAAATGACTCAGGGCGGTTTTGGCGATAGCACCCACTTCAAGGACGGCATTCGCTACATGATGCAGGCCGATGTCGACAAACTTCGTACGGCGCTGGCCAATGGTGATTGCAGCACAAGTCCGTTTGCCATGTGTTCGATGAAGAGTTGGTTCAACTCGGCCCATGTCGAGTAAGTAACACCTTCCACTGCGTTGCGCAGTGGAAGGTGTTTTTCGATACTCAGTGTTGCTCGTCAGGCTTTTTCTTCAGCTTCGGGTTCGGGAAAAACTGCACGGCCTGAACCTTGGCGTCCGGCACCTTGGGTGCCGAGGTGTTAACCCGGGTGCCCAATTCCTTGGGCACCGACAGACCTTGTTCATTCAGCGTGTCGGAATAACCGCAGGCCACGCACTCGCGATGCGGAACGGTATCTTCGTTCCACATCATCAATTTGTCCGGCTCGCTACAGGCCGGGCAGACCGCCCCGGCGATAAAGCGTTTTTTGGTAATCACAGGTCCCTCACTCATGCTGCCGCGTCCTCGGTCAGGCCGCTGTGGCGCAAGAGTGCGTCAATCGATGGCGCACGGCCACGGAAGTCGACGAACAGCACCATCGGTTCCTGGGAACCACCTCGTGCCAGGATCGCTTCGCGGAATGCACGACCGGTCTGGGCATTGAGCACGCCGTCTTCTTCGAATTTCGAGAAGGCATCGGCCGACAACACTTCAGCCCACTTGTAGCTGTAGTAGCCCGCCGCGTAACCACCGGCGAAGATGTGGGCGAAGCTGTTGGGGAAACGGTTGTAGGCCGGTGGACGCATGACCGAAACCTCATCACGCACGCCTTCGAGCACTTGCAGCACGCTGCGGCCGTCGCCGTGAGTGGCGTGCAGCTCGAAGTCGAACAGCGAGAACTCCAGTTGGCGGACCATCATCAGTCCGGACTGGAAGTTCTTCGCCGCGAGCATTTTCTCCAGCAGATCCTGAGGCAACGGTTCGCCGGTTTCGTAGTGTCCGGAAATCAGTGCCAGACCTTCCGGCTCCCAGCACCAGTTTTCCATGAACTGGCTTGGCAGCTCGACCGCATCCCAGGCCACGCCGTTGATGCCGGACACGCCAGCGTGCTCGACGCGGGTCAGCAGGTGATGCAGGCCGTGACCGAATTCATGGAACAGGGTGGTCACTTCGTCGTGGGTCAGCAGGGCTGGTTTACCGCTGTCGGCCGGGGTGAAGTTGCACACCAGGTTCGCTACCGGGCTTTGCAGCACACCATTGATTGTGCGGCGGTGATCGCGGGCGCCGTCCATCCAGGCACCGCCACGCTTGTTGGCGCGGGCATAGAGGTCGAAGAAGAAGCGGCCGACGTGCTGGCCGTTTTCCTTGATTTCGAACAGGCGAACGTCCGGGTGCCAGGTATCGAAGCCTTTCAGCTCGGCGATCTCGATGCCGTACAGCCGCTGGACGATGGCGAACAGCCCACCCAGAACCTTGTCGATCGGGAAGTACGCGCGAAGGGTTTCCTGGGCAACGCTGTAGCGCTGCTCGCGAAGTTTTTCACCGTAGAAACCGCTGTCCCAGCTTTGCAGGTCCGGGCAACCCTGTTCGGCGGCGTAGGCCTTGAGCTGCTCCAGATCCCGGACGGCGAACGGCTTGCTGCGCTTGGCCAGGTCGCGCAGGAAGCTGAGTACCTGATCGCTGGATTCGGCCATTTTGGTCGCCAGGCTCAGCTCCGAGAAGCTGGTGAAACCCAACAGTTTTGCCAGTTCCTGACGCAGGTCGAGGATTTCTTCCATGACCGGGCCGTTATCGTTCTGACCGGCATTCGGACCTTGGTCCGACGCACGGGTGCAGTAGGCGGCGTAGACTTCTTCGCGCAGGGCGCGGTCCTGGGCGTAGGTCATCACCGCGTAGTAACTCGGGAATTCCAGGGTGATCAGCCAGCCGTCGAGGTCTTTGGCTTGCGCGGCGGCGGCCATCTGCGCCTTGGCTGAATCGGTCAGGCCAGCGAGGGCGGCTTCGTCAGTGATGTGCTTGGTCCAGGCCTGAGTGGCGTCGAGCAACTGGTTGGAGAAGCGACTGCCCAGCTCCGACAGTTTGCTCTGCACGTCGGCATAACGCTTTTGTTCGGCTTCAGGCAGGTCGATACCCGACAGGCGGAAGTCACGCAGGGCGTGCTCCAGGATGGTTTTCTGCGCCACGTCGAAACCGGCGGCCTCAGGACTGTTCGCCAGCGCTTCATAGGCCTGAAACAGTTCACGGTTCTGGCCCAGCTCGGTGGCGTAGGCGCTCAGGGCCGGCAGGCAGGACTCGTAAGCCTCGCGCAACTCAGCGCTGTTGCACACGGCATTGAGGTGGCTGACCGGGCTCCAGGCGGCGCCCAGACGATCGTTGAGTTCGTCCATCGCCAGCACCAGGCCGGCCCAGGTCGGTTGTTTGGCCTGGGTCTTGAGGATTTCGACAATGGCGGCGCGGTTGTCAGCCAGGATCTTTTCAATGGCCGGTTGCACGTGTTCGGCACGGATCGCCGAGAACGGCGGCAGGTCGTAGGACTGCAGAAGAGGGTTGTTCACGCTCACGGTTGGCACCTTGGCTGGAAAACATGCGGAAGAAACATGCGCCCATCTTAATTACAATCGACGCTCACCGCAGCTATCGGCAACAGAGAGAAACCCTATCGTGACCCTTCGCAAGTATCAGAACTACACGCCGCTGCTGGGCAAAGGCGCTTTTGTCGACGGCTCGGCAGTGGTGATCGGCGACGTCGAAATCGGCGAAGACAGCTCCGTCTGGCCGCTGACGGTGATCCGCGGTGACATGCATCGCATCCGGATCGGTGCGCGCACCAGCGTGCAGGACGGCTGCGTGTTGCACATCACCCATGCAGGGCCATTCAACCCCGATGGCTTTCCGTTACTGATCGGCGACGATGTGACCATCGCGCATAAAGTCATGCTTCATGGTTGCGCCGTGGGCAACCGGATTCTGATCGGAATGGGCAGCATCGTCATGGACGGTGCGGTGGTCGAGGACGATGTGATCATTGGCGCCGGTAGCCTGGTGCCACCGGGTAAGCGCCTGGAAAGCGGTTTCCTTTATGTCGGGAGCCCGGTGAAACAGATCCGGCCGCTGACGGACAAGGAAAAAGCCTTTTTCACCTACAGTGCAGCGAATTACGTGAAGCTCAAGGACCTGCATCTGGCCGAAGGCTACGACCAGCTCTAAGCCGCTTGATAACGGAAAGCGTCTCGCTATTGCTCAGGAATTTCCATGCATTACCAAACCGTACTGTTCGACCTCGATGGCACGCTGACCGACCCGCGCGAAGGCATCACCCGCTCCATCCAGTTCGCCCTGAGCAAACTGGGTATCGATGAACCGGACCTGACCAGGCTCGAACATTTCATTGGCCCGCCATTGTTGCAGGCGTTCATGCAGTTCTATGACTTCGACGAACCCAAGGCCTGGGAGGCAGTGAACTTCTATCGTGAACGCTTCAAGGTCACCGGCCTGTATGAAAACCGCGTGTTCGACGGCGTCACGCCTCTACTGGAAACCCTCGGTGGCCAAGGGCGGCAGCTGTACATCGCGACCTCCAAGCCGTGGGTTTTCGCCCGGGAAATTGCCCGGCACTTCGACTTCGCCAAGCATTTCAAGATGATTTATGGCAGTGAGCTGGATGGCACGCGGACCAACAAGGTCGAGCTGATTGCACACTTGATGGCCGAAGAAGGTCTCGACCCGGCCAATACGCTGATGATCGGCGACCGTAAGCACGACCTGATCGGTGCCCGCAGCAATGGGCTGGACGCGGCAGCGGTGGGTTATGGGTTTGGCAGCCGGGAAGAGTTGAGCGCCGAAGCACCGGCGTATCACTTCGAGACGCTGGATGAGTTGCATCAGGCGTTTTTGCAGCGCTGATCAAATCCCTTCGCGGGCAAGCCCGCGAAGGGGCCCGTTCAGCCACCGGAATTCGCTGATCCTGCCAACGCCCTCAACGCCGCCTTGCGCTCCCCAACCGGCAACGTGCCTACCTTCTCCACTGCCGCATAAAACCTCACCCAATCACCATCGACCTGCCTGAACAGTGCGGTAAACGCTGGCACCCACTGGTCATACAAACCAAACGGCAATAATCGGGCGTTGTTCATCGGGGCGTTGATCCATGCATCGTAGCGATTGTTGCCAGCCCATTGGCTGTCACGCAGGGTCCTGTACTCACGGCGCAGTTGTTCGAACTCGGCCGCTTTTCGCTCACGCATTTGGTCGGCCGGTAGCGGTAGGGCGTAAAGCCGTTCAAGCCGGGTGCGGGTGTCCAGAATCAATTGGATGAACTGGTCGCGTTGGCGTACCAACGCTCCATTATCCGGCGGCATGTCTCGGAATGCGCGCCATTGGCGAGTGCCTTCCTGTTCGACGAACGTGGCGAAGGACTCGTTGAACTCGGTGTCGTCTTTCACATAAAAACGTTGGTGCGCGAGTTCGTGGAATATCAGCGTCGCCAACCGCTCGTCGCCCCACGCCATCATCGAGCTAATAATCGGATCGTTGAACCAACCGAGCGTCGAATAGGCCTCGACGCCGCCGATCGACACGTCCATACCTTGCAGGCGTTGCAAGGCGGCCTCACCGCGAGCAGCGCTCTGACTGTAAAAACCGCGATAAGCGACGCAGCCGGCGACGGGGAAGCAATGGTTCTGCGGCTTCAGCGAAAACTCCGGCGTGGCGAAGACATTCCAGACTACAAACGGTCGGCCGATGTCGGCGTACAAGCGGTAGCTCTGGTTGTCCGGCAGATGCAGGTGTTGGCTGGCGAACGTTCGGGCTTTTTGTGACTGGGCCAGGTGCGCACGCAATTGCCGATCGCGGTCGGGGTCGGCAATTACATTGGCAATCGGCTCCCGGGCCCGCAGCAAGTGCAGCTGACCACTGGCCAATTGGCCGTAATAGCTGACGCTCGCGCAGCCATTGAGCGACAAAAGAAAAACACCCGGAAACAAAATGCGTAAAACGCGATCAAGTAACCCAAGGCTTGGACGCGGCCTGATCAAAATAAAAAAATCCCTGGAAAGTCTGCCCGCAAGACTATCCCGCCTATTGGAGCTCCGCTATGCGCAAATTGATGCTGACGGGAGGCCTGCTGATGCTGGCCGGCTGTGCCGGATTGCCCACCCCTGATCCTTCGCAGGCCTGGATCGATCTTGATCCATTACAACAAGACGCCGCGCTGCAAGCGCTGAAAGTCGATGACAAGGCGTCCATCGACAAGCGCTACTTCCAGGTGCAGCCCGGCAGCCATGAGCTGAAGGTTCGCTATTTGTTCGCGGTCCAGCCGACCAACATTGGCCCCGATGCCGAGCCGTTGTGGCGCGACTGCCAGTTGAATGTGAAATTCAAGGACTTCAACGCCGGGCAGCGGTATCAGCTGCAAGCGGGGAATATCGGCTTTCGGCCGTGGGCAAAGCTTTATGATCAGCAGCGAAAAGTGATTGGGCAGGGTAAGCCAGCGGGCTGCCAACGCACCTGATCGGCGCTATGCTGAATGATCAGTCCTTGGGATATTCATCATGCGCAGGTTGTTGCTGTTGCTCGCTGCAGGTGCCTTTGTCGGCTGCACGAGTCCGTTGCCGGCGGTCAATCCGCAGATGGCCTGGGTCGACTTCGCTACGCCAGTTCCCGGCGGGAAACTGCTGATGGCCGATCGTCTGGACAACCAGCGGTTGAGCGATGGCCGTTACTTTCAGGTCACCCCGGGTAGTCATGAGCTCAGGGTACGTTTTGACTTTGAAGTGTTTGGCGGAGGGCCGGGGTTGCTGAACACTCCTCTGGAGCGAATATGCTACCTGACCATCAATTACGACCATTTCGAGGCCGGCCAGCGTTATCTGTTGGAAGCTCGCTCCATAGCGTTCAGCCCCAGCGCCCGGCTGTATAACGCCAAGCGGGAGATTGTCGCCGAAGATCGCGAGAGCTACTGCCTCATGTGAGGCGAATCAACGGTCATTTTTTTGGTAGATGATTTTCTTCGTGCCGCCGTCGCACGTGCCGACCACCATATTCTGATCGTGCACTTCGTCGTTGGTGACGATTTCCAGGGTGTAGGACGAGACGTTATTGGCCTGGATCTTGGCTTCGATCTCAGCCTTGAGTTCCTCACACGATTTGGTTACCGCGAGAGCCGATGTGGCCAGCGTGCAACAGATAACCGCCAAGGCAAAACGTTTCATGGTTGAAGCTCCCTTGAGGCAGCGCGCACGGTGATGCGCTAAAGCTGCTGTCATTTATTCGACCACAATTACGCCAGCCATGTTTTGTTCCAACGCAAAAAAAGATCGCAGCTTTCGACAGCGCCTACCGATCAATCAATAATCCAGGCGCTGCCGACGGCTGCGATCTTTTATCGGTTTAGCTGACCAACGTCGCATCCAGGCTGATTTTCGCATTCAGCACCTTGGACACCGGGCAGCCCTCTTTGGCCTTGTTGCTCAATTCCTCGAATTGCGCCTGGGTCGCCCCAGGGATTTTCGCCTTGAGGATCAGTTTCACTGCGGTGATTGCAAAGCCGCCGTCCACCTGGTCCAGAGTGACTTCGGCATTGGTGTCGATGCTGTCGGCCTTGAGGCCGGCATCGCCGAGAATCATTGAAAATGCCATGGAGAAACAGCCCGCGTGGGCCGCACCGATCAACTCTTCCGGATTGGTGCCTTTACCGCCTTCGAAACGGGCCTTGAAGCCGTAAGGGGCTTCTCTGAGTACGCCGGTTTCCGTGGAGATTGAGCCGATGCCGGTTTTCAGGTCACCTTCCCAATGAGCCGATGCTTTCTTTGTGATAGCCATGTCTGCCTCCTCAAGATCCGGCGCGAAACGTCGCGCCTTCGTGGTTTTCGGTTACCAGGGTTCTGAGGATAGACCGTCAGGCAAAGTTCATCTCATCTGATCAGTCCTCTAATCGCGTAGGAATTTTGTCTCGTCTATTGAAACTCGGGTATATGCCCTCATTGCATAGAACACGCTTATAGACTCGGCAGGTTTTCGTTGGTGAAAAACCTGCTTACCCATTGGAGAAGCAGGTTTATGAAACGACTGTCTGAGATCAAGTTTTCGACCCTCGATCTGGTGCCCGTGCGCGAGAACGGCAGTGCGGCCCTGTCTCTGCGCAATTCCTTGGACCTGGCGCAGCACGTCGAAAAATTCGGCTACAACCGCTTTTGGGTCGCCGAACACCACAATATGGACGGGATCGCCAGCTCGGCGACCTCGGTCCTGCTGGGCTATCTGGCCGGTGGCACTTCGACCATTCGTGTCGGCTCGGGGGGCGTGATGTTGCCCAACCATGCGCCGCTGGTGATCGCCGAGCAGTTCGGCACCCTTGAAAGCCTGTATCCAGGCCGGATCGACCTGGGCCTGGGTCGCGCGCCCGGCTCCGATCAAATGACCGCCCGCGCCTTGCGTCGCGAGCGTTCCGGCAGCGCCGACGATTTCCCGGAAGACGTGGCCGAGTTGATGCGCTACCTCGGCCCACGCACGCCGGATCAGCGGATCATTGCCATGCCAGGTACCGGCACCAATGTCCCGGTCTGGTTGTTGGGTTCGAGCCTGTTCAGTGCGCAGCTGGCCGGTGAGCGCGGATTGCCCTACGCCTTCGCTTCACATTTTGCACCGCGCTTCATGCATGAAGCGATTCGCGTCTACCGCAACCACTTCAAGCCATCAGCGGTGTTGGATAAGCCTTACGTGATGCTCGGTGTGCCGCTGGTGGCGGCAGACACCGACGAGCAGGCCGATTACCTGGCCACTTCGGTGTACCAGCGGATTCTTGCGTTGATGCGTGGCCAGAGCCTGGTGCAACGCCCACCCGTGAAGACCATGGACGGCCTGTGGCTGCCCCATGAGAAAGAAGCGGTCGGTGATTTCCTGGGGCTGGCGATGGTCGGCAGCCCGCAGAAAATCCGCGCCAAGCTTGAGGTGCTGATCGAACAGACCCAGGCGGATGAACTGATTTTCACCTGTGACCTGTATGAACATGCCGATCGCGTGCACTCCTATGAACTGTTGGCGCAGGTCATGAAGGGCTGACACTTAAACGGCATCCACAAAAAGCCGACGCCATGGCGTCGGCTTTTCGTTATTGAGGGAAGTCAGCCCTGTTTGTAAACGATTACCTTGGAGCCCTTCTCGCATTTCCCGACGACTTTTCCACCGGCAGCAGTGCCTTTGTCGACGATCTCCAGCGTGTAATTGGAAACACCCTTGGCGTCCAGTTTTGCAGCAATTTCGGCTTTCAGCTCTTCACACGACTTGACCTGGGCAAAGGCTGTTCCCGCAAGGCTCAACAAACCTACCGCCAGAATAAACTTCTTCATGGGTTGCACTCCTTGGTCGGATCAATAGAGGGAGGGCATCCAGCTACCGGATGCGCTCATTCTGTAGCGCTTTGCTGTTTCCTATGGCATTCAGTCGTCGCGCAAGTTCAGACGGCTGGCTCAAACTCAGCTGCTGGCAATCCGGAACCCGACTTTGAGTGTCACCTGGAAGTGTGCAGCTTTGCCGTCTTTGATATGCCCGCGAGTTTCGGTCACTTCAAACCATTCCATGTACTTGAGGCTTTTGTTGGCTTCGGCCAAGGCATTGTTGATGGCGTCTTCAATGCTGCTGGTGGACGAGCCAACCAGTTCGACTTTCTTGTAGGTGTGATGGTCAGACATGGCGTTCTCCTTGAGGTGTGAAATACAGCCTAGCAGTGATTTTTCTTATTTCTTCTGTCGACCAATCCGTAGTGACGTTCAGATTTACTGCACTTTCTCGAACCCCTGAAGTCCCAACCAACACACGTCACTCATCAACAATGCAGGAGAGCCATCATGGCCAACACGTCGTTACGCAACGCCTCATTGCAAAGCATGGAAGCCGAGATCGAGAGTCTGTTGAAATCGTTGGAAAGCTTGAAGGACGACGCCTCGGACGAGTCGCGTAAAACTATCAAGACGTTGAAAAGCAACGCCGAGAACGCGCTGAAACACTCACGCCATCTGCTCACCGATGCTTATGAAGAGGTTAAGGTCAAAACCCGTGAAACCGGGATCGCGACTCGTGACTACGCCCAGGAGCACCCTTGGACTACAGCCGGTGTTGCCGTGGGTGCGCTGGGATTGCTCGCGGCCTATTTATTGTTCAAGCGCGGTCATTAAGGTGTCTGGCGCAGTTCGTTTTTAAGCCACTGCGCCAACTGCCGAGCGCGCCCGTCCGCGGCGCGCTTGGGGAGCCACAACGCCAGTTGCGCCGGGGTTTCACGGAAGCCCCATGGCGCAACCAGGCGACCGGCCTTCACGTCTTCGGCCACCAGCGGCTCGGGCGCGATGGCCACGCCCAGCCCGGCCACTGCCGCTTCCAGCAAATAATACAAATGCTCGAAGCCCTGACCGTACTTCAGCGCCTTGTCGTCGAGGCCGCTTTGCTGTGCCCAGATCGGCCAGGCTTGCGGACGTGAGGTGGTGTGCAGCAAGGGTTCGCTCAACAGTGTGCTTGCCGGTGCGTTTCGTAGTCTTTCGTAGCCGGCAAATCGCGGGCTCATGACCGGGCCGATTCGTTCGCTCACCAACTCGTAGACCTGCATATCCGCCGGCCACGGCGGCTCCGCAAATACCAACAAGGCATCCAGACCAGGCCGTCGTGGATCGAGATCGCCTTCGCCAGCCGACAGGTGCAAGCGCAGATCTGGTAGGTCCGCATTCAGGCGCCCCAAACGCGGAATGAACCAGCGCGCCAAAAGACTGCCCGAGCAGCCGAGCACGAACGGCGCATCGGCGGTGCTTTGGGTCAGCTCGGCGCAAACGCTGCGCAAACGCTCGAAGGCTTCGCCGCTGGCATCGCGCAATCGAACGCCGGCATCTGTGAGTTTAAGGCCGCGTCCATCCTTGATGAACAGGCTCACGCCGAGGTGTTCCTCCAGTACCTTGAGTTGCCGGCTGACCGCGCCATGGGTGACGTGCAGCTGTTCGGCAGCCTGACTGACGCTGTTCAGGCGGGCAGTGGCTTCGAAGGCGCGAAGCGCGTTCAGCGGGGGGAGGTCATGGCTCATGGGATCTGTGAGTTTTCCTGACAGGTTGCGGCGATCTTATCGGTTTTCAGCGTGGGATGTCAGGGGTAGAGTGAACCCCATCGTCACCTCTCGAATACAACTGGAGCGACCCATGACCCAGACTAATCTGCGCAACGGCCCCGACGCCAACGGCCTGTTTGGCGCGTTCGGTGGCCGTTACGTCGCCGAAACCCTGATGCCGTTGATCCTCGATCTGGCCCGTGAATACGAAGCAGCCAAGGAAGATCCGGCATTCAAGGAAGAATTGGCCTACTTTCAGCGTGATTACGTCGGACGTCCAAGCCCACTGTATTTCGCCGAACGCCTGACTGAGTTCTGCGGTGGCGCGAAAATTTACCTCAAGCGCGAAGAGCTGAACCACACCGGCGCGCACAAGATCAACAACTGCATCGGCCAGATCCTGCTGGCGCGGCGCATGGGCAAGAAACGCATCATCGCCGAGACCGGCGCCGGCATGCACGGCGTGGCGACCGCCACCGTGGCCGCGCGTTTCGGCCTCGAATGCGTGATCTACATGGGTACCACTGACATCGAACGTCAGCAAGCCAACGTGTTTCGCATGAAGCTGCTGGGCGCCGAAGTGATCCCGGTAGTCGCGGGCACCGGCACCCTCAAAGACGCAATGAACGAAGCCCTGCGTGACTGGGTGACCAACGTAGACAGCACCTTCTACCTGATCGGCACTGTGGCCGGTCCGCACCCGTACCCGGCCATGGTTCGCGACTTCCAGGCCGTCATCGGCAAGGAAACCCGCGAGCAGTTGCAAGCCCAGGAAGGTCGTCTGCCAGACAGCCTGGTGGCGTGCATCGGCGGTGGTTCCAATGCCATGGGCCTGTTCCACCCGTTCCTCGATGATAAGAGCGTCGAGATCATCGGCGTCGAAGCGGCCGGTTACGGCATCGAAACCGGCAAGCACGCGGCCAGCCTGAACGGTGGCGTACCAGGCGTGCTGCACGGTAACCGTACGTTCCTGTTGCAGGACGATGATGGCCAGATCATTGACGCGCACTCGATTTCAGCCGGTCTCGACTATCCAGGCATCGGCCCGGAACACGCCTGGTTGCATGACATCGGCCGCGTCCAGTACACCTCGGTGACCGACGACGAAGCCCTCGACGCATTCCATAAGTGCTGCCGCCTGGAAGGGATTATTCCTGCACTGGAAAGCGCCCATGCCCTGGCCGAAGTGTTCAAGCGCGCACCGACCCTGCCGAAAGATCACCTGATGGTGGTCAACCTGTCCGGCCGTGGTGACAAAGACATGCAAACCGTGATGCACCACATGGAAAACTCTCAACAAGTGCAGTCCAAGCAGGAGAAACACTGATGAGCCGCCTGCAAAAGCGTTTTGCCGAACTCAAGGAACAGAACCGCGCCGCCCTGGTGACCTTCGTGACCGCCGGCGATCCGAGCTATGACACGTCCCTGGCGATCCTCAAAGGCTTGCCCGGTGCCGGCGCCGACGTGATCGAGTTGGGCATGCCCTTCACTGATCCGATGGCCGATGGTCCGGCGATCCAGTTGGCCAACATTCGTGCCTTGGGCGCCAAGCAGAACCTGGCGAAAACCCTGCAAATGGTTCGCGAGTTCCGCAAAGGCAACAGCGAGACTCCGCTGGTGTTGATGGGTTACTTCAACCCGATTCACATGTACGGCGTGCCGCGTTTCATCGCTGAAGCCAAAGAAGCCGGTGTCGATGGCCTGATCGTGGTCGACATGCCGCCAGAACATAACGCTGAATTGTGCGACCCGGCACAGGCGGCGGGCCTGGACTTCATCCGTCTGACCACTCCGACGACTGACGATGGGCGTCTGCCGACCGTACTGAATGGCAGTTCCGGATTTGTGTACTACGTGTCTGTGGCGGGTGTGACCGGTGCGGGCGCGGCGACTCTGGAACATGTCGAAGAGGCCGTCACCCGTCTGCGTCGCCATACCGATCTGCCGATCAGCATCGGCTTCGGTATTCGCACACCGGAACAGGCAGCGGCCATCGCGCGTCTGGCTGATGGTGTGGTGGTGGGGTCGGCGCTGATCGATCACATCGCCAACGCCTCGACCCCGGATCAGGCTGTGGAGGGCGTACTCAGCCTGTGCGCGGCCTTGTCCGAGGGCGTGCGTAAAGCGCGGGTCAGCTGAAAGTAAGAGAGGAATTAGTGCCTCGCGGCACAGCACATACAGCAAGACCGAGGGCTTCAGGACTACGTTCTGAAGCCCTTTTTGCTGTATGTCTCGATGGGGGCTTGTATTGATACACAGCTAAGCGATCAGGAGACCGGCTGTGGCGAGGGCGCTTGCTCCCGTTCGGCGGCGAAGCCATCATCCTATGGTGTCTGGTCGATTTCGGGGGCCGCTTCACGCCCCAGTGGGAGCAAGCTCCCTCGCCACAGTGATTCTGCTCTTTCGGGGGCCTATGTTTCAGGGCAACTCCAACCCACCCGCAGCCTTGTGCAACTTCCTCAAATGTTCGCCAACCTGTTTCAGGTTCTCTTCGTTGGCGGCCATTTCAGCAGCGCGGCTTGGCTCGAGCAGCGCTCGCACTTCCTTGTCGAGGTCCCCGGTCAGCACTTGAAGCTGCTTCTGACGCAGATTGCTTTCCGACTCCAGGCGTGTCCACTCGTTCGGCTGCGGCAAACCATAGCCACCGGTGCCGAGCAGTTCGGCCGGACGGCTGAGGAAGCCACTGTTGGCGAGAATCTGCTTCAAGGTCGCGTTGGCCTTATCCATGCTGCCGTTGTTCAATTCCTGAGCGCCCAGATAGCGTTGCTTCACTTCGTCCTGGGCCAATACTAATTGTTGGCGGAAGCTCGCCTGCTCCAGTAACAGCAATGCCGCGCTGGTGCGCAGGTCCGCCTGGTCAATCCATTTGCGGCGCTCATCAGCTTTCAATGCCAGCCAGTCTTCGACCTTTTCCTGCTTGATCGGCAAGTGCTTTTTCAGCACCTCGAACATCGCTTGATAACGCTCGCGGAAGGAGTCGAAGCGATAGCCCAGGCGTAACGCTTCGCGAGGGTCGTCGAGCACGCTGGTATCCGCCAGTCCACGGCTCTTGAGTACTTCCAGCAAGCCGTTGGGCATGATGCTGTCGAGCCCTGTCAGCTGGGCATTATTGCTGCCGCTGCGTAGCAGCTTCAGGCTTTCCACGGCGCAGTTGTTGGACAGGAAGAAGTAATTGCCGTCGTAACTCCAGTGCATCTCGGCGGCGTGCTCCACCACGTCTTCGATCTCGCTGCGCGACAGGTTCAGCGGTACCGAGGCCAGGCTGCGCAGTTCGGTCTTGGTGTATTCGTCGATCACCTGGGCCAGCGGCAGCACAAACAGGCGCGATGGATATTTGCCCACCAGCCCATCCCAACTCGACAACTGTACGTCGCCGACGAAGGCGCGGTAAGACAGCACCAGATGTTGATCCAGATCGAGGCGGCAATCCGGCCCGCGAGGCCGACCGGGCGCGCAGATCACCAGTCGCAGCATGCTGTGACCCCAGCGGCTGACCCAGTTCTGATTGGCTTCTGCCAGCAGATAGTCGACGGCATACACCCGTTCCGGATCGACCTGGCCCAAGGGCTGTTTGGCGAAATCATTACCGGCATTGAGGAAGGCGAATGATCGGGCGCAGGTGTCTTTGGCGGCGGGCGCCCAGCCGAAGTGTTCTTTGTAGTAGCGATACAGCGCAGGGCGACGGCAGGCATAGCTTGGGTCGAGGAGGAAGTACTCCATGTTGACCGCGACGAACTCCTTCGGGCTGCTCGTCTCGTAGATGTCCGGGCTGCGGGCAATCTGCCGGTTGTGCTGTTCGCGCTCGCCGCGCCGACCGACGTATTGCGGCCAGCCGGCCAGATCAAGCAGGCGAGGGTCGTCGCTGAGGGTCCAACGTCGGTCGGTCTGTCCGCGGCACTGATCCGGGATGCCGATCAGTCCGGAGCTGCTGTTACGTTGTGTGCAGCGCTGGATCAGTGTGCGCTCGGCGTCCGGCCACAGGCGTGCGCGGTCGTAGATGTGGGTGAGCTCGTGCAACACCGTGGCGAGCAGTTCCTGACGCACGGTGCCGTGGGGGCGATAGGTTTTTTTGGTCGCGGCGCTGCCGTCGGTGAGGCTGGCGAGCAGGTTGCGATTCAGGTCGAGCTCGGACACCAGTGATGCCTGGCCATAGGCATTGCTCGGCATGTTGTCGGTCCAGCCGACATCGATGTGCCGGTCCAGCTGCTCGATGAAACGTGGCGGTAACGCCTGCATGGCTTCATCGAGCAGCGCCTGACTGGCCTGCTGTTGCGCGGGGCTCAGGCCGTCGGTCTTGAGCCGCAATTGCAAGCCGGCCTGGGCCGTGCTGCCAAGCAGCAACACAACCCCGGCCAGCAGCCAGGCGCTTAGTGATTTCACAGTGCGAGGACGGCTTCGGCGAGAACCTGATCACTGGCGTCGCGGGCTTCCGGTACGCGGGTGCGCAAGGTATCGAAGGCCGCTTCCAGGTGTGCACCACGGATTTCACCCTCGCTGGCGACGAAACTGGCCGCATCGTCGTGGGCTTCACGGACGATCTTCGAATCGCGGATGGACGTGGTGGTATCGGAAGTGAAATCAAGCGTGCGCTGGGAGGCACGAATGATCATGTTGCTGGTGGCTACCAGGGTGTGGGCCTGGGCCACGTCGGCCAATAGCAGCAGGCCAAGGGTGGCAGCAATCAGCGGGCTACGCATGGAGTGACTCCGGAGAAACAAGGATAACTATTGGACGAGAATTGCCTGCGCCAGTTCAAGGTCGCTGGCATGAAGTTTTGGCTGGGTCCGGCGCAGGTAGATCAAGGCCGATTCCAGTTGTGCTCCTCGCAGTTGGCCGTCACTGGCGATGAACGCTGCAGCGTCATCCCGGGCGGCGATCAGCATTTTATGGTCGAAGGGCGCGGTGGTCACCATGCTGGTGGCGTAACCACTGGCTACGGTGCCTTGTGTGGACAGGTTGAAAGCGTCGAAGGCATGGGCCGAACCCGACCAGCAGGCCGCGAGAAAAACCGGAGTGATCAACAGACTTGAAAGAAAACGCATGAGGCTCGATAGCTGAAAGCGAGCCCCAAGGCTAGCGCAATGCCCGGGCTAGAGCCAGCGTCGAAACATCGGGACACGACGGGCGTGTCCCGGTTCAGCACAGTTGCCTAGATCGTCAGGATGGCCTGGGCCAGCTGTGCGTCGGTCGCATTCAGTTGTGGAGCCTGTTGGCGGATATGGTTGAGCGCGCTTTCCAGTTTCACGCCACGGATGGCACCTTCACTGGCAACGAAGCTGGCGGCATCGTCACGGGCAGCACGGACGATTTTGTTGTCGCGAAAGGAGGACGAGACATCCGAAGTCGCGTCGGAGGAAGCCTTCAGGCCATTAACGATGGAGTCGGTGGTCACGATAAAACTGGAGGCGTGGGCATTGGCAGCCATGGCAAGCAGGGCTGCAGCGCTGAGCAGGCGAAGGGGGGACATGAGGTAGCTCCTTTGGATAGACCGATAGAGAGGTGGCAAAGGATCAGACGCCTGTCGTCTTAAAGCGTTCGCCACGTTTTATACAGATATTAGGCCTGCGTACATCGGTTAGAACAGTCCCGCTTGTTCATGCAGGCGAGCGCAGACACCCTTAGAATAAACTGTACTGGTTGTTTTTTTATATTTAAAAACTGTAACTGTCGGTAATTTTCTCTTCTGTACGCCCCCAATATGAAGCCCTAAAACGACAAAACCCGTCGTGGTTTCCCACGACGGGTTCTGTTTGTTCAATTCGGGTTGCTGGCGGTGGACCCGGTGGGTCAGAGCCAGCGACGCTAACTTAGCGCCAGAACGGCTTGCTCAGCTCTTCGTAGCGTTGTGCTTCGCTAATCCCGGCGTCAGCCAGCAGACGCGAATCCAGGCGAGCCAGTTGATGGCGGCTGGAGATGCGGCGCTGCCACAGCATCAGGTTGGCGATAACGCGCAAAGGCAGGGAAGCCTGGGTTTTTGCAGCAGTGTCTTCGAAGAACAGTTCGGAACTGAGTGTACGTTCCATGGTTGACATCCTTCCGCTTGTGGCGGGATTAGGTAGTGGTTTAACTGATGCCAATGATCCTCTCGTTTGGCCAGTCTCTGTAGATACAGTTCACCTGTATTGTGAGAGACCAGTTAACTGTTAAACGATGGTGTACTGGTCTAAATTGAGGCAACTGTACTTGTCAGCACCAATATGGTGCGTTTATGGGCGTTTGACTGGAAAAAGTAGGCAATTACGGTAGGAAAAGACCGGTACAGAAGTACAGTTTTTGATTGAAAAGAATACTCCAATAGCAAGCTGACGAAACTGTGTTTGCGTCAGCTGCTATCTGTATCAATTACACCGCCAGCATGCGCCCGGTTTCTTCCAGGTTTATGTGCCAGCTCAGTGCGTCACGCAGGATATGCGGGGTATGCCCGCCGACTGCGCAAGCAGCAGTGAAGTAGTCATTCAGGGCCTGGCGATAGTCCGGGTGAACACAGTTATCGATAATGACGCGGGCCCGCTCGCGCGGGGCCAGGCCACGGAGGTCGGCCAGGCCGATCTCGGTCACGAGAATATCGACGTCATGTTCTGTGTGGTCGACGTGGCTGACCATGGGGACCACGCTGGAAATCGCCCCGCCCTTGGCGATCGACTTGGTGACAAAAATCGCCAGGTGCGCATTGCGCGCGAAGTCGCCCGAGCCGCCGATGCCATTCATCATCCGCGTGCCACAGACGTGAGTGGAGTTGACGTTGCCGTACAGGTCGAACTCCAGCGCGGTGTTGATGCCGATGATGCCCAGGCGCCGCACCACTTCGGGGTGATTGGAGATTTCCTGGGGGCGCAGCACCAGCTTGTCCTTATAGTGCTCCAGATTCCCGAATACATCGGCATTGCGCCGGCTCGACAGGGTGATCGAACTGCCCGAAGCGAAGCTCAACTTGCCGGCGTCGATCAAATCGAAAGTCGAATCCTGCAGCACTTCGGAGTACATGGTCAGGTCTTCAAATGGCGAGTCGATCAAGCCGCACATCACCGAATTGGCGATGGTGCCGATTCCGGCTTGCAGTGGGCCGAGTTTGTTGGTCATGCGACCGGCAGCCACTTCTTGCTTGAAGAAGTCGATCAGGTGGTCGGCGATGGCCTGGGTGTCCACATCCGGCGGCAGCACAGTCGATGGCGAGTCGGATTGATTAGTGATCACGATCGCGACGATCTTTTCCGGCGGGATAGGAATGGCGGTGCTGCCAATGCGATCGTCGACCTTCACCAGTGGAATCGGCGTGCGGGTCGGCCGGTAGGTAGGGATATAGATGTCGTGCAAGCCTTCGAGATTCGGGTTGTGCGCCAGATTGATCTCGACGATCACGTGTTTGGCGAAAATCGCGAAGCTGGCCGAGTTGCCCACCGAGGTGGTCGGCACGATATGGCCCTGCTCGGTGATCGCCACGGCTTCGATCACCGCGATGTCCGGCAGCTTGAGTTGCTGGTTACGCAGCTGTTCTACGGTTTCCGACAGGTGCTGGTCGATGAACATGACTTCGCCGGCATTGATCGCCTTGCGCAGAGTGCTGTCCACCTGGAACGGCATGCGTCGCGACAGTACACCGGCTTCAGTCAGCTGTTTGTCGAGGTCGTTGCCCAGGCTGGCGCCGGTCATCAAGCTTATTTTCAGCGGCGTGACCTTGGCGCGCTCGGCCAGTGCATGAGGCACGGCCTTGGCTTCGCCGGCTCGGGTAAAGCCGCTCATGCCGACGGTCATGCCGTCCTGAATCAGAGCGGCAGCGTCGGCGGCGCTCATTACCTTGTCCAACAATGAAGGCAAGCGAATACGGTCACGGTACATGATTGTTATCTCGGGCAACGGAAGCAAGGTGCGCAGTCTAGTGAATTCGAGCGGTGCCCGTCCCGCTACCAAGGTCGCATTCGGGGCGTCTATTCCGGTGCTTTCAAGCAAAACACCTTTGCAGGATCGGTAACAGACGCAAACAAAAACGCCCCGACGAGTCGGGGCGTTCAGGTTGCCGAAGGGTTTTACTCGACGGCTTTAACCATGTCTTCGATGACTTTCTTGGCATCGCCGAAAACCATCATGGTCTTGTCCAGATAGAACAACTCGTTGTCCAGGCCGGCATAGCCGCTGGCCATCGAGCGCTTGTTGACGATGATGGTCTTGGCCTTGAACGCTTCGAGAATCGGCATGCCGGCAATCGGCGATTTCGGGTCGTTCTTGGCTGCCGGGTTCACCACGTCGTTGGCGCCGAGCACCAGCACCACGTCGGCCTGGCCGAACTCGGAGTTGATGTCTTCCATCTCGAACACCTGGTCGTAAGGCACTTCGGCCTCGGCCAGCAATACGTTCATGTGGCCAGGCATCCGGCCGGCAACCGGGTGAATCGCATACTTCACGGTTACGCCGCGGTGGCTCAGTTTCTCGGTCAGCTCTTTCAAGGCGTGCTGCGCCCGTGCTACCGCCAGGCCATAGCCTGGAACGATGATCACGGTGTCGGCGTTGGTCAGCAGGAAGGTGGCGTCATCAGCCGAACCGGATTTCACCGGACGGGCTTCTTTGGAGCCCGCCGGGCCAGCATCCGCGGTGTTGCCGAAGCCGCCGAGCAGTACGTTGAAGAACGAACGGTTCATCGCCTTGCACATGATGTACGAGAGGATTGCACCGCTTGAGCCCACCAGCGAGCCGGCAATGATCAGCATCGAGTTGTTCAGCGAGAAGCCGATACCCGCTGCCGCCCAACCGGAGTAGCTGTTGAGCATCGACACCACGACGGGCATGTCGGCGCCGCCGATCGGGATGATGATCAGCACGCCCATCACGAAGGCCAGGATCAGCATCAGGGCAAAGGCGCTGAAGTTGCCGGTCAGCATGAACGTGACACCCAGTGCCAGCGTCGCCAGACCCAGCAGCAGGTTCAGTTTGTGCTGACCGCTGAACTGTACTGGTGCGCCCTGGAACAGACGGAACTTGTACTTGCCCGACAGCTTGCCAAACGCGATCACCGAACCGGAGAAGGTGATTGCACCGATGGCCGCGCCGAGGAACAGCTCCAGACGGTTACCCGCCGGAATCGAATCGCCCAGATGTTTAACGATGCCCAACGACTGCGGCTCGACGACGGCTGCAATGGCGATGAACACCGCTGCCAGACCGATCATGCTGTGCATGAAGGCGACCAGCTCCGGCATTTTGGTCATTTCAACGCGCTTGGCCATGATCGAACCGGCGGTACCGCCGGCCAGCAGACCGACGATGACGTAGCCGATGCCGGCGGTAGCACCGCCTTGCTCAATGGAGAGCGCCGCCAGCTTATAGATGAGGCCGATGGTGGTGAGGATCGCCAAGGCCATGCCGAGCATGCCGTACACGTTGCCGCGCCGCGACGTGGTCGGGTGCGACAGGCCTTTGAGGGCCTGGATGAAGCAGATCGACGCGATCAGGTACAGCGTCGTTACCAGGTTCATGCTCATTACTTGGGCGCCTCTTCTTTTACGGCTTTCGGGGCTTTTTTCTTGAACATCTCAAGCATGCGACGGGTGACCAGGAAACCACCGAACACGTTCACGGCCGCCAGAGCCACCGCCAGGGTGCCCATGGTTTTGCCCAATGGTGTTACGGTCAAAGCAGCCGCCAGCATCGCGCCGACGATCACAATCGCCGAAATGGCGTTGGTCACCGCCATCAATGGCGTGTGCAGTGCAGGTGTAACGTTCCAGACCACGTGATAGCCGACATAAATCGCCAGCACGAAGATGATCAGGTTGTAGATACCGGGGGAGATAAGCTCTTCCATCGTCTGAATCCCTGCTTAGGCGTTTTTGCGGATGACTTGGCCGTCGCGGCACATCAGGCACGCGGCGACGATGTCGTCTTCTAGGTTCACTTCGAACTGGCCTTCCTTGTTGAAGACCAGCTTCAGGAAGTCCAGCAGGTTGCGTGCGTACAGCGCCGAAGCGTCTGCCGCCACCGCACCGGCCAGATTGGTCGGGCCGACAATGGTCACGCCATTCGAGACCACGACCTGGTCCGCCACGGTCAGCGGGCAGTTGCCGCCCTGCGCTGCGGCGAGGTCGACAACCACCGAGCCTGGCTTCATCTGCGCCACGGTTTCGGCGCTGAGCAGCGTCGGCGCCTTGCGACCCGGGATCAGTGCCGTGGTGATGACGATGTCAGCCTGCTTGGCGCGTTCGTGTACGGCCAGGGCCTGACGCTGCATCCAGCTGGCCGGCATGGGGCGCGCATAGCCGCCGACGCCGACGGCGCATTCGCGCTCTTCATCGGTTTCGTACGGCACGTCGACGAATTTCGCACCCAGGGATTCAATTTGCTCCTTCACCGCAGGACGCACATCGGACGCTTCGATCACGGCACCCAGACGTTTTGCCGTGGCAATCGCCTGCAAACCGGCCACACCGGCACCGAGAATCAGCACGCGCGCCGCTTTCACAGTGCCCGCGGCGGTCATCAACATCGGCATGAAGCGTGGGTAGTAGTGAGCGGCCAGCAGCACGGATTTATAGCCGGCGATGTTCGCTTGGGAGGACAGCACATCCAGGCTCTGGGCGCGGGAGGTGCGTGGCGCAGCTTCCAGCGCAAACGCGGTAATGCCGCATTCGGCCAGTTTGGCGATGGTTTCATTGCTGAACGGGTTGAGCATGCCGACCACTACGGTGCCGCTCTTGATCAGTGTCAGTTCGCTGTCGCTGGGGGCGACCACCTTGAGAATCAGCTCGGCACCAAACGCATCGTTGGCGCTGCCAATGGTTGCGCCTGCCGCTTCATAAGCACTGTCGACAACGCTGGCGTTAATGCCGGCGCCGCTTTGTACAGTGACCTTATGACCCTGGCCGATCAGCTTCTTGATGGTTTCCGGGGTTGCAGCAACCCGTGTTTCACCCGTCTGGGTTTCGAGAGGAACACCAATGTGCACGTCAAATCTCCTGCGTGATCTTATTGAGTAAACCCAGGCACTTCGGATGGTGCGGCTGGGGCGGCCGATCAGCACGATCCCGCCAAATCAGGGCGGGGCGCGGCATTTTGCAGGCGAACTTTGTGCCCTTCAAGGGATTATGACGGGTGACGGAAAATTAACTACAAGTCACCCCGTGACCGAATGTCGCACCTTTCCGTTAAATCCCTTGCAGGCCGTGGCTTCTAAGGATTTTTGCCAAAATTCAAGAATTTACACATCCGCACGGTGAATAGGTTGTCATTGCCTGCCAATAGAGGCTCAAAGCCACGTACTCAAACGCTTGTGGGACGTTTGTGCTGTTTGTCGGTACAGTCTGTCAATATGCGACAAATACTTATATCTGTAGTGCTTTTGTTTTGCTGACTACGCGGTCAACTAATGGGTGTGAGCCTTTATCCTTCTAGGTTGTAGCTGTGTGCCTGATTTACCAGCCAATCGCGAAAAGCCTTCAAAGAGGCTGATTCGACCTTTCGATCAGGAATCATCAGGTAGTAGGCCTTGATGCTCGATAGTGCTTGGGTATTGGCAATGACCAGACGCTTCTCCGCCAATTCGCGTTGAATCAGGAATGGCGGAATCAGCGCGATCCCCATGTCATGCATCGCTGCTTGGGCGAGCATGGAGAATAGCTCGTAACGCGGTCCTGTCATGTCTCGCGGGATATTCAGGTTCTGGGAGTTGAACCATTGGCGCCAGGCATAAGGGCGAGTGGTCTGTTGCAGCAAGGGCAGCTCGGCGATTTCGCCGGGGCTCAGGTTGGTTTTTTGGCCCAGCAGCGTGGGGCTGCACACCGGCATCGGGTTCTCGCCCATTAACCTGTGGGATTCGGTACCTGGCCAGTCGGCGTCGCCGAAATAAATGGCGGCATCGAAGTCGGTGTCGGCAAACAGGAAGGGGCGCGTACGGTTGGTGAGGTTGACTGTCACCTCCGGGTGTTTGTGCTGGAAATCCTTGAGTCGTGGCAGCAGCCATTGAGTGCCGAAGGTCGGAACCACCGCCAGTTCGATCGAGTTGGCTCCTTGTTGGCCCATCACTGACAAGGTGTCCCGTTCAACCGCGTCGAGTTGGGTGGCCACCCTGCGGCTGTAGGAAAGCCCGGCTTCTGTCAGCTTCACTCCGCGCCGTGAACGCCGGAAAAGCTCGACATTGAGGAACTCCTCGAGGCTGGCGATCTGTCGGCAAATCGCTCCCTGAGTGAGAGAAAGCTCCTGGGCCGCCTTGGTAAAGCTCTCGTGGCGCGCTGCCGCTTCAAAGCTGATCAGGGCTGTTGTGCTGGGGATCTTCCTGCGCATGTACGTCAACCTCACTAATGCATTGCATAAAGGCGATTTTGCAACGTTTCGAAGTGAGAAATTAGCACAACAGTATGCGAAAACCTCGTTTGCCGGGACGCCGAACCCGGCTTAGGATCAATCCACGTTGTTTGACCTGATTCGAGAGGACTCACTCATGGGCGGTAAAGCTAGCTTCAACTGGATCGATCCCCTGTTGCTGGATCAACAGCTCACTGAAGAAGAACGCATGATTCGCGACACGGCCGAGCAGTTTGCTCAGCAGAAGCTCGCACCGCGTGTTCTCGAAGCTTTCCGTCATGAGAAGACTGACCCGGCGATCTTCCGTGAGATGGGTGAGGTGGGTCTGCTGGGTGCGACCATCCCTGAGCAATACGGTGGCAGCGGCCTGAACTATGTCAGCTACGGCCTGATTGCCCGTGAGGTCGAGCGTGTCGACTCCGGCTATCGCTCGATGATGAGTGTGCAGTCTTCGCTGGTCATGGTTCCGATCAATGAGTTCGGTACCGAAGCACAGAAGCAGAAATACCTGCCGAAGCTGGCCACGGGTGAATGGATTGGTTGCTTCGGTCTGACCGAGCCCAACCACGGCTCCGACCCGGGCGCGATGATTACGCGTGCACGCAAAGTGGAAGGTGGCTACAGCCTCACCGGCAGCAAGATGTGGATCACCAACAGTCCGATCGCTGATGTATTCGTGGTTTGGGCTAAGGACGATGCGGGTGACATTCGTGGCTTTGTGCTGGAGAAGGGCTGGAAAGGTCTGAGCGCTCCGGCGATACACGGCAAGGTCGGCTTGCGAGCATCCATCACCGGCGAGATCGTCATGGACAACGTGTTTGTTCCTGAGGAGAACATTTTCCCGGATGTCCGTGGTTTGAAGGGCCCTTTTACCTGCCTTAACTCGGCGCGTTACGGTATTTCCTGGGGGGCACTGGGCGCTGCCGAGTTCTGCTGGCACACCGCTCGCCAGTACACCCTGGATCGTCAGCAATTTGGTCGTCCATTGGCGGCCACTCAGTTGATTCAGAAGAAGCTGGCCGACATGCAGACCGAAATCACTCTGGCGCTGCAAGGCTGCCTGCGTCTGGGACGAATGAAAGATGAAGGTACTGCTGCGGTCGAGATCACTTCGATGATGAAGCGCAACTCCTGCGGCAAGTCCCTCGACATCGCTCGCATGGCACGCGACATGCTGGGTGGCAACGGTATCTCCGATGAGTTCGGTGTGGCTCGCCACCTGGTCAACCTGGAAGTGGTGAACACCTATGAAGGTACGCATGACGTCCATGCGCTGATCCTCGGTCGCGCGCAGACCGGCCTCCAGGCGTTCTATTAATAGGAGAACGGCCATGGGCGCGCTTTCGCATCTACGGGTACTGGATTTGTCGCGGGTGCTCGCCGGGCCTTGGGCCGGGCAGATTCTTGCGGACCTTGGCGCTGACGTCATCAAGGTCGAGCGCCCGGGTAATGGCGATGACACGCGTGCCTGGGGGCCTCCGTTCCTTAAGGACGCTTATGGCGAGAACACCAGCGAGGCGGCCTATTACTTGTCCGCCAACCGCAACAAGCAATCGGTGACCATCGACTTCACGCGACCAGAGGGGCAGCGGCTGGTGCGTGAGTTGGCGGCGAAGTCGGATATCCTCATCGAGAACTTCAAGGTCGGTGGTCTTGCGGCATATGGGCTGGACTACGAGTCGCTAAAGGTGGCCAATCCGAAGCTGATCTATTGCTCGATCACCGGGTTCGGTCAGACCGGCCCGTATGCCAAGCGTGCGGGTTATGACTTCATGATCCAGGGCTTGGGCGGTCTGATGAGTTTGACCGGTCGCCCCGAAGGAGATGAAGGTGCAGGCCCGGTGAAAGTTGGCGTGGCGCTGACAGACATTCTGACTGGACTCTATTCAACGGTAGCGATCCTGGCTGCGCTGGCTCATCGGGATCATGATGGCGGCGGTCAGCACATTGATATGGCATTGCTGGACGTTCAGGTGGCGTGTCTGGCGAACCAGGCGATGAACTACCTGACTACGGGCATTGCGCCTAAGCGCCTGGGCAACGCCCATCCGAATATCGTGCCTTATCAGGACTTCCCTACAGCCGATGGCGACTTCATCCTTACCGTGGGTAATGATGGGCAGTTCCGCAAATTTGCGGAGGTGGCCGGGCAGCCGCAGTGGGCGGATGATCCGCGTTTTGCGACCAATAAGTTAAGGGTGGCAAATCGGGCGGTGCTGATCCCGCTGATCCGCCAGGCGACCGTGTTCAAGACCACTGCTGAATGGGTGACGCAGTTGGAGCAGGCAGGCGTGCCGTGTGGGCCGATCAATGATTTGGCCCAGGTGTTTGCCGACCCTCAGGTTCAGGCTCGAGGGTTGGCTATTGAGCTGCCTCATGCTTTGGCCGGGATCGTACCTCAAGTTGCGAGCCCGATACGCCTGTCCGAGACGCCAGTGGAGTACCGTAGCGCACCTCCTTTATTGGGTGAGCACACGCTGGAGGTTTTGCAGCGGGTATTGGGTCTGGATGCCGGTGCGGTCGCTGCTTTCAAAGAGGCGGGGGTGCTCTGAAGTCCTCTTCTATATAGAGGGAGTGGTTTTGCTCTCCTCTATAGAAGGAAAACGGGCGGTTTTCCGGCTTTCTGCAAACTATTGATAGAAAAGCCAAATTAGAGGTTGACGGCAGATTCTGGACGTCTATAATTCGCCCCACTTCCGGCGCAGTCGAAACGGAAAACTCCTTGGTAAACAACGAGTTAGCAGTTTTTGACAGCGGTTACGCTTCAGTTCATCGAAGCCAGAAGGAGTTGGTAAGGCAGGGTATTGTCGCCTTATTGACGGTTCGATCTTCTCGGTCGAAAGCGGAGAAAAAGAGGTGTTGACAGCAGCGACTAACGCTGTAGAATTC
>NZ_JBFTSX010000002.1:0-840565 GCF_056400265.1 Pseudomonas sp. 01L34 | reverse complement strand
TCGAAACCGGTCGCACGCACGGTGATCACTTTCACTGCAGCATTCGATTGCACAGTAGCGATGGCGTTACCGGCGTAGATCGGGCGCTTGAAGGTATCGGCGCTTTCTACCGAGATGATCTCGGAGATCTGGTCAACGTCCAGCTGAGCAGCAACGCGCGGCAGGATGTTTTTGCCGTTGGAAGTGGCGGAAGCCAGCACATGGCTGTAAATCGTGCGTTGCTCGATCACCAGACCTGCCACTAACGGGGCAACGTTTTCCGGCAGTTGATGCGCGTAGGCGGCGTTGTCGGCCACCAACACTTTCGCCACACCGGCAATTTTCGCCGCGGCTTCAGCCACGGCGCCAACACCTGCACCGGCCACCAGAACGTGGATGTCGCCACCGATTTTCGCGGCGGCAGCCACGGTGTTCAGCGTGGCCGGGGCCAGCACTTTGTTGTCCTGCTGGTCATTTGAATAGTCAGCAATTACCAGGATCGTCATTCAGATCACCTTCGCTTCGTTCTTCAATTTCTCCACCAGCTCAGCCACCGACTTGACCTTGATCCCCGCGCTGCGTGCAGCTGGGGCTTCGACTTTCAAGGTTGTGTTGGTGGAGACGGTGGAAACGCCCAAAGCGTCCGGAGTCAGCCTCTCGAGAGGCTTCTTCTTGGCTTTCATGATGTTTGGCAGGGACGCGTAGCGCGGCTCGTTCAAACGCAGGTCGGTAGTGACGATGGCCGGCAATTTCAGGGAAACGGTCTGCGCGCCGCCGTCGATTTCGCGGGTCACGGCAACGCTGGCTCCGCTGACTTCGACTTTGGATGCGAACGTGCCCTGACCGTAGCCGCTCAATGCCGCGAGCATCTGGCCAGTCTGGTTGTTGTCGCTGTCGATGGCTTGTTTACCGAGGATCACCAGCTGTGGCTGCTCCTTGTCGACCACGGCCTTGAGCAGCTTGGCCACGGCCAGGGAAGTCAGGTCTTCAGCGGATTCGACGAGGATGGCGCGGTCGGCACCCAGCGCCAGCGCGGTGCGCAGTTGCTCTTGAGCGGTGGATGGGCCGATGGAAACGACGACGATTTCAGTCGCAATGCCGCTCTCTTTCAGGCGTACAGCTTCTTCCACTGCGATTTCGCAGAACGGGTTCATCGACATCTTGACGTTAGCGAGGTCGACGCCGGAATGGTCCGCTTTCACACGAACCTTCACGTTGTAATCGACCACGCGTTTCACAGCTACGAGGATCTTCATTGGGCAGTGTTCTCTCGAAAAACGTTGATCGTTGCAGTCAGATGGCCCCGGCGGCGCGCATTTCTTCAATGCGCTCCGCGCCCAGCCCCAGTTCCCTGAGCAACTGTTCGGTGTGTTGACCAAGGCCCGGCACGGCATCCATGCGCGGCTCGAATGCGCTGCTGCTGCCGGGCGGGATCAGGCTTGGAACGGGGCCGGCGGAGGTTTCAACGGCTCGCCAACGGTCACGGGCCTGAAGTTGCGGGTGGTCCCAGACACCTTGCATGTCATTCACCCGGGCGTTGGCAATTTGCGCATGGTCGAGGCGATCGATCACTGCATCGAAGTTGAGCGTGGAGAACGATTCGATGATCAGTTCCCGTAGCGCATTGCGGTTCTCGACGCGTTTGAAGTTGGCCGAGAAACGCGGGTCTTTTGCCAGTTCGGGGGCAAGCAGCACCTTCTCGCAAAACAGCTGCCATTCACGCTCGTTCTGCAAACCCAGCATCACGGTGGTGCCGTCACCGATGGGGAAGGGGCCATAGGGGTAAATGGTGGCGTGCGCTGCACCGGCGCGAGGGGGTGGAGGCGCACCGTCGTAGGCGTAGTACATCGGGTAATTCATCCACTCGACCAGGCTTTCGAGCATCGACACATCGAGGTGGCTGCCTTCGCCGGTCCGTTCGCGCAGCAGCAGGGCAGACAGAATCCCGGTGTAGGCGTACATGCCGGCCGCGATGTCGGCGATGGAGCAACCGGCCTTGGCCATTTCGTCCTCGCCCGGGCTGCCGGTGACCGATAGAAAGCCGCCTTCACTCTGGATCAGCAAGTCGTAGGCTTTCTTCTTCTCATAGGGACCACCGACGCCATAGCCTGAAATGTCACAGACAATCAGGCGTGGAAAGCGCTGGTGCAACACCTCAAATGACAATCCCATCCGCGCAGCGGCACCGGGTGCCAGGTTCTGTACGAGCACGTCGGCAGTGGCCAGCAAACTGTCCAGCACCTCGGTGGCCGAGTCCTGCTTCAGGTCGAGGGTCAGGCTTTCTTTCGAACGGTTGGTCCAGACGAAGTGCGAAGCCAGGCCGTTGACGCGTTGGTCGTAGCCCCGGGCGAAATCACCTGTGCCTGGACGTTCGACCTTGATCACCCGGGCGCCGAGGTCGGCCAGTTGGCGGGTGCAGAAGGGCGCTGCAATGGCATGCTCAAGGCTGACGACGGTAATGCCATCGAGCGGGCGGAGGCCTTTGGGCTGGCTCATGATGTTTATCTCTCTTGTTATTAGAAAGAGCGCGGCAGTTCGAGCAGGTGTTCGGCAACGTACGACAGGATCAGGTTGGTGGAGATGGGTGCGACCTGATACAGACGGGTTTCGCGGAACTTGCGCTCGACGTCGTATTCGCAGGCAAAGCCAAATCCGCCGTGGGTTTGCAGGCAAGCATTCGCGGCCTCCCAGGACGCCTTGGCCGCCAGGTACTTGGCCATGTTGGCGCTGGCCCCGGCGTTGATGCCGCTGTCGTATTCCTCGCAGGCACGCCAGCGCATCAGGTCGGCCGCTTCGATTTCGATGTGGGCTTCGGCGATCGGGAACTGCACGCCCTGGTTCTGCCCGATCGGGCGCCCGAACACCACGCGGTCGCGGGCATAGGCGCTGGCCTTTTCGATAAACCAGCGACCGTCACCGATGCACTCGGCGGCGATCAAGGTGCGTTCGGCATTCAGTCCGTCGAGGATGTACCGGAAGCCTTTGCCTTCTTCGCCAATCAGGCTGTCAGCGGGGATTTCCAGGTTGTCGAAGAACAACTCGTTGGTTTCGTGATTGACCATGTTCGCGATGGGCTGCACGGTCATGCCATTGCCGATGGCCTCGCGCAGGTCGACGAGGAAGATCGACATGCCTTCGGACTTTTTCTTCACGTCGGCCAACGGCGTGGTGCGTGCCAGCAGGATCATCAGGTCGGAATGCTGAACGCGCGAGATCCACACCTTCTGCCCGTTGATCACGTACTTGTCGCCTTTGCGTACGGCAGTAGTCTTGATCTTGGTGGTGTCGGTGCCGGTGGTGGGTTCGGTCACGCCCATCGATTGCAGGCGCAATTCACCGTTGGCCAGCTTCGGCAGGTAGTAGCTTTTCTGCGCCTCGTTGCCGTGTCGCAGCAGGGTGAACATGTTGTACATCTGCCCGTGCACGGTCCCGGAGTTGCCGCCGCAGCGGTTCACCTCTTCGAGGATCACCGAGGCCTCGGCCAGCCCCAGGCCGGAGCCGCCGTATTCAACCGGGATCATCGCCGCCAACCAGCCGGCATCGGTCAGGGCCTTGACGAAGGTTTCCGGAAAGCCTTTTTCTTCGTCGATTTTGCGCCAGTAAGCGGCATCGAATTCTGCGCAAAGAGCGCGTACGCCCTCGCGGATGGCATTGAGTTCTTCAGCGTTGCGATCAGTCATTATTATTCTCCTCAACGTGCCACGCCTGGCATCAGCCCGGCGTGACTCGGTCCGGGTAGGGCGCAATCAGATCGGGTTGAAACCCAGCGCAGCACGAAAGCGATTCTTGATGTAGTGACCATCACGCGGTGGCAGCACCCGTGGCGGGTTTTCAGCTTTGATCTTGATCGTTGCGAGCTTGACGCCGTCGCGGGTGGCGAAGCGCTCGCGCAGGTCATGCACGCCTTGCATGTCACGGATTTCGTCGGTCCAGCTGAAGCCGCAGGTCTTCGCCACTTGGTCCAGGGAAATACCAAAACCCGCGTGGCTGACTTGCATGCCGGTTTCGCCAAAGTGACCGTTATCCAGCACGGCGATGGTCAGGTTGGCGGGTTTTTGCAGCGCGACGGTGGCCAGTGCGCCGAAGCCCATGAGCAACTCGCCGTCGCCGGTGACCACCACCACCGACTTGTCCGGCTGGGCATTCGCCAGGCCCAGGCCGACCGTGATGGCACTGCCCATGGCGGCCCAGAGGTAGTAATTCAGATCGTGGTCGCCGGCGGCCATGACGTCATAGGACGCCGAGCCCAGGCCGGTCACGACCAGCACGTCTTTGCGGTCGGCCAGCAAGGCCTTGACCACTTCGCGGCGGCACAGGATGTGGTTGGCGCTTACTTGACCCATTTCTTTTCTCCGATCAGGCGCTGGCCGAGCAGCAGGGCAGTGGACGAATCACCGTTGAATGCCATGGTCGCGGCACCGTGCAGCAGCGGGGCGACGTCTTCGGGAACGTCGGCGCGCCAGGTCATGACTTTCATCAGGTTCAGGGAGGCTTCGGTGGCCTGGCCCATCGGGTTCTGCCACGCGTTGAACTCGGCCCAGTCACCGCGCATGGTCACCACCATCAACAGCGGGAAACCGGCACAGACCTGCAGTGCCAGGGTGTTGATGCAGTTGCCGACACCGCTGGATTGCATCAAGAGTGCGCCGCGCTCACCGCCCAGCCAGGCGCCGGCGAGGTAGCCGATGCCTTCTTCTTCGGTGGTGAGGACGACGGCCTTGATGTCCGGGTCGGCATACGACATGCGGATGGCCGCCGAGTGGCCTGCATCCGGTACGAAGACCACATGTTTGACGTCGTGGGCCTTGAGCACGCGGAACACGTCCTCCTGCCAATCCTGTCCCACGGTTTGTTCAGCTTCTGTTGACATGCCAGTCTCCCAAGCAGTGCTGCTTTTGTGTTTTCACACATTCTGGGAGTGCTGATTGCTGCCGACGACTACCGTTTTTGTCTTTGAGATATGCCTGTTTTGTATAGCTTGGAGGTGAGTGCGTGGCGCAGCAGGGAACGGCGATAACCACACATTATGGGAAGAGCAAAACCGAGCAGCAGCCTTGCGCAAAGGTGCCGAGCCTGGGCGCCGGGCCATAGCATTCGGGCATATCAGCTAGAGCGTGATCCGCTCTTATTGAGGAGGTGGGGCTAGGGTAGTTTTCCGGCTACGTGGTTACAGCGCGTAACCGACGCAACAACAATAAGAAGGGGTTACACCTAATGAAAAACAGGCTACCGGCTGCGGCAGGCATTCTGATCGCCATGCTATTGGGGGTTCTTATCGGTTACATGATTTTCCTGAACTTCCCGGACAAAGCGATGGCAACCAGGATCGCCGGTTATATCTCGATCATCTCTGACATTTTTCTACGCCTGATCAAAATGCTCATCGCTCCTCTGGTGTTCTCGACCCTGGTGGTGGGCATCGCTCATATGGGGGATGCAAGCGCTATCGGCCGGGTATTCGGCAAGGCACTGGGCTGGTTCGTAACAGCCTCATTGATCTCGCTGTCGGTGGGGTTGGTCATGGCGAACATGTTGCAGCCCGGGCACAACCTGGGATTGCCGCTGCCAGACGTGACCAGTACGACCAACTTGCAAACGTCGGTATTCACCCTCAAGGATTTCATGACCCATCTGGTGCCCAAATCCTTCGCAGAGGCCATGGCCACCAACGAAATTCTGCAAATCGTGGTGTTCTCGATATTTTTCGGCGTTGCGTTGGCCTCCTTGGGCAAAAAAGCCGCCGGCCTGGTGAATGTCATCGAAGACCTGTCCCACGCAATGTTGAAGGTCACCGGTTATGTGATGAAGCTTGCACCACTGGCGGTGATGGCGGCCATGGCAGCGACCGTTACCATCAACGGCCTGTCCATTCTAGTCAAGTTCGCCGTGTTCATGCGCGACTTCTATTTCGGGCTGATCGTGCTCTGGGTCATGTTGGTGTTTGCCGGCTGGATGTTCCTCGGACGGCGTGTGTTCAAACTGGTGGTGTTGATCAGAGAAGCTTTCCTTCTGTCTTTTGCCACTGCCAGTTCCGAGTCGGCTTACCCGAAGATTCTTCACGCGCTGGATCGTTTTGGAGTCAAACGCAGAATCTCCAGTTTCGTCATGCCCATGGGCTATTCCTTCAATCTGGACGGCTCGATGATGTACTGCACCTTTGCCGTGCTGTTCATCGCCCAGGCGTATGGCATCGAGATGTCTATCGGTACGCAGATCACCATGCTGTTGACGCTGATGCTGACCTCCAAAGGCATGGCCGGCGTGCCGCGTGCTTCGCTGGTGGTCATTGCAGCGACCCTGACTCAGTTCGATATCCCCGAAGCCGGTCTGCTACTGATTCTAGGGATCGATACCTTTCTGGACATGGGCCGCTCGGCGACCAACGCGGTGGGCAATTCCATCGCAACAGCGGTGGTGGCCAAATGGGAGGGCGAGTTGGTGAGTGAGGACGAGGCCGAGCGTCATGCAATTGCTCTGGATGTTCAGGGTGATACAGGAGAAAAACCGCTGACGGTCTGACCTGTTATCGGTGCATCTTCAAGATCAAAGGGTGAGCATTCACAGAGGTGGATGCTCGCCCTTTGTCGTTTATTCGGGTTTTGCCTGTTCCATATTCGAGTTAACGCAGAGCCGCACAGAACGCGCGTATCGCCTCGCAAGCCTTGCGCAATGACGCATCATCCAACGCATAGGCAATGCGAATGTACGGGCCAAGGCCAAAAGCGCTGCCATGCACCACGGCCACATCTGCTTCGTCGAGCAGCGCGTGGGCCACATCTTCGTCGGTGTGCAGCACTCGACCGCCCGCCGAGGTACGGCCGATCAAGCCGGCACAGGAGGCAAATGCGTAAAAGGCTCCGGCCGGACTCACGCATTCAAGACCTGGCGTATCGTTCAGCAGCGCCACCATCAAATCGCGACGACTCTGGAACACTGCACGGCTTTCGCGAATGAAATCTTTCGGCCCTTCCAGCGCGGCGAGTGCGGCTTGTTGCGAGACAGAACTCGCACCAGAGGTCTGCTGGCCCTGGAGTTTTTCCATGGCCTCCAGCAACCAGCGCGGCCCGGTGGCAAAACCGATGCGCCAGCCGGTCATGGCGTAGGCCTTGGAGACACCGTTCATGGTCAGGGTTCGTGCTGCCAGCCGTGGTTCAACCTGGGCCAGGGTATGGAACGTTTGATCGTCGAAGATCAGGTGCTCATAGATGTCATCGGCCAGGATCAGTACGTGGGGATGATCCAGCAACACCGCCGCCAGTGCGCGAAGCTCAGCTTCGCTGTACACCGCGCCGGTGGGATTGGACGGTGAATTGAGGATCAACCAGCGGGTCTGCGGGGTGATCGCGGCGGCCAGCGCCGAGGGCGTCAGTTTGAAGCCGGTGCTGGCATCGCAGGTAACGATCTGCGCTTCACCGCCGCACAGTTGCACCATCTCCGGGTAGCTGACCCAGTACGGCGCCGGCACGATAACCTGGTCGCCCTCGTTGAGTGTTGCAGCCAGGGCGTTGTAGATCACCTGTTTGCCACCGTTGCAGACGAGGGTGTCTTGCCAGGTGACGTCCAGGCCATTCTCGCGGCGGAATTTGGCGGCCACTGCTTCTCGCAGTGAACGGACCCCGGCGACCTGGGTGTAGCGGGTATGGCCGTGTTCAATGGCATTAATGGCCGCTTCGCGCACATGCCTGGGGGTATCGAAGTCGGGCTCGCCGGCGCACAGCGAAATGATCTTCGCGCCTTGTGCCCGGCGTTCCGCCACCCGGTCCATGATCCGGTAGGTCGCGGAAGGTTGCGCGCTGGCCAGGCGCTGGTTCAGTCGTTGGATATCAACGCTCATGCGCGGGTTCTCCACTCGGTCAGGTTCATCAGTTCCAGGGTCGAGCGGCCTTCGGTCAGCGCCTGCATCATCTGCGTTTCCTTGTTCGCGCGCACCTCGCCTTCGGCCAGGGTACGCGCCGCATCCGCCTTGGGGATGATGATGACGCCGTCATCGTCGGCCACCACCAGATCACCCTGAGCCACCAAGGCACCGTTGAAATTGAACGGTTGCCCCACCGACGGGGCGCTGGCCTTGACCGTGCCTTTGACCGAGATGCCACGGGCAAATACCGGGAACTGGCGTTTCTTCAGGGCCGCGATATCGCGTACGCCGCCATCGATCACCAGACCTACCACGCCAGCCGCTTCGGCCGCCACGGTGAGCACTTCGCCCCAGTAACCGGCGATGAAACCACCCGTGCCCACGACCAGTACGCTGCCACGGGGCACTCGTTCCATCGCCAGGTGCAGGGCCAGGTTGTCGCCCGGCGAACATTCCAGCGGGTAGGCGGGGGCGGCGATGAAGGCGCCGTCCCAGATCGGGCGGATCACACTGTCGACCGCGCAGGGCAGATGGGACGCTTCATACAGCGTCGAACTGCCCAGTACTTTTGCCCGTTGGTGAAAATCCGCGGGGAAGGGGAGCGTGCTCATCAGGCTTTCCTCTGCAGGCTGTGGTAGCCCAGGGCGGCCCGGGCTTCCTTAAGGGTTTTGCCCTGAGCGATCAGGGCACGAATGTCGGCTTCGACCGATTCGATCTGACGGGCACACGCCGCCACTTCCGCCGCACGCGCGCGAGGCACGATCACCACGCCGTTGGCGTCGGCGACCACGATGTCTCGGGAGCAGACCCGTGCGGTGCCGATCGACACTGGCTGGTTGACCGACTGCACCTGCACCCGGTCTTTGCCGGTGCGCATGAAGCGGCCCTTGCTGAAGATCGGATAGCCATCGCCCAGCGCCTTGTTCACGTCACGGCATACGCCGTCGATGACCGTGGCGGCGATCTGCCGGGTGCCGGCGTACTGGGTCATGATGTCGCCCCAGACGGTGCAGTCGGTGCGGCCGCCGTTGTCGATGACCACCACGTCGCCGGGCGCCACGTCTTCGATGAAATCGCCCACGGTGCCAGGCGGTACGCTAGCCGAGACGTATTGCACGGTGAACGCCGGACCGACGATGACCTTGCTGTAGTTGTCCAGTGGCGCCACACCGAGGCATTGGCCGGGCAGGCCAAGTTTGTCCAAGGCATCGGAGACACCCGGAGTGTCCAGACCTTCAAACAAGGCGACCAGTTCTTTGTCTTCGATGTTCATCAGGCGTGCTCCACGTGGATCGCTTCGAATTGGGTGTCATGCATCACTTCGGCTACCGAGCGACCGCTGCGGACTGCCTCGACCATGCCGTCCTGGCGGCGAGCAATACGCTCGCCAAGGTCGACCACTTTCTCAATATGGGTTGAGGGCACGAACACCGTGCCGCAGGTATCGGCGATGACATAGTCGTTCTCGCTGACATCGACGCCGGCGACGTTGATCGTCACGCCAGCATCGATCTGCACCACCCGATTGCGCGCGCTGATCATGGTCACGCCACGGCCGTAAACCGGGTAACCGATGGCTTCGCTACCGTCGATGTCGCGACTGAAACCGTCGATCACCGTGCCGCGCACTTTCTTGCCGGCCGCTGCGTTTGCGAGGATGTCACCCCAGCAGGAGATGCCTTCGATACCGCCGGCGATCACCAGCACGCGATCGTCGCTGTCGATCTGTTCAACCACCGGGGTAATCAGGTGCACTGTGGGCGCACTGTCGGATTTTGGCGCCAGTAGCACCGTGCTGGCGCGGCCGACGATCCTTGGGCAGTTCCACAACGGGCGCAGCCCAACGGTGGCACCCGGCAGGCCGAGGAAGTCGAGCGCATCGGAAACCGTATTGGTATCCAGCGCCGCCAAGCGATCCAGCAAACTTTTATTGATCATGGGAAAGCCCCTGTGGTGACGGAGGCGCCCAGTGTCAGTGAGACAATTTGATAGGTATATTACTAATCACAGATACGTTAGATACGTTAAACCTATGGATTAGCCATGATCAATTTTCGTCTGATTCGTCACCTCTGGTTGTTCCTCGCTGTGGCCGAAGAACAGAATTTCGGCCGCGCGGCCAAACGCCTGGGCATGTCCCAGCCACCGCTGAGCGAGCAGATACAGGTGTTGGAGCAGGCGCTCAAGGTCAAGCTGTTCGACCGTTCGCGACGCGGGGCGAAACTGACCCCTGTTGGCGCCGCGATCCTGCCGGCGGTGCGCAAGTTCGCCGACCAACTGGAGCGTCTGGAACTCGCCGTGGAGGAGGCGGTGGCGGGGCAGTCGGGGATGTTGACCATTGGTGCGATTTCCACGGCGATGTTCGATGTGTTGCCGGGGCTGATCGAGCAGTTGAAGAACGATTACCCGCACCTCACCGTGTCCGTGCGCGAAATCGACAGCGTCGAAGCCGTCCCGGCACTGGAGGCCGGTGATATCGATTTGGCCTTCGCCCGGCTGGACGGTGATCTTGGCGCTTCGATCAATTCACTGCCGCTGTTGGAGGATCGCCTGGTGGTGGCGCTGCCCAGTGATCACCCCTTGGCTTCGCGCACACGCATCAGTCTGTCCAGTCTGTCCAATGAGCCGTTGGTAATGTTTTCCCGCAAGGTCAGCCCGGTGTACTTCGACAATCTGATCGCGACCTGCCGGGCCAGCGGGTTTTCCCCTCGGGTGCTGCATGAAGTGCGTTCCGTCGCTTCGCAAATTGCTTTTGTCAGCTATGGCCAAGGCATCGCACTGGTGCCGGCGTCACTGAAAAAACTGGCGCCGGACAACGTTGTGTTTCGGGCGCTGAGCCAGAAGCTCAATGTCGTGACCACCGCAGTGGCCTGGAATGCCGATCGGCCCAATCCGGTGGTGGAGGACGTCGTTGCCCGGTTCCGGGCCAAGGTGTGAGTTGGCGCAGGGATTGTGTGTGAACACTGATTCATAGGATTGACCTATGAAAGCCTTCCTCAATCAGGAATTTACAGAACACCCGATTGCCTTGAAATTGCGAGCCAGGCTGCCGGCAACCCAGGCTCGGCGCAACCTTTCCGCTCAAGGAGTCCAACATCGTGCCCTCACCAGAAACGTTCACTCACGTGCAACTCCCTCTGACGGTGGAGGGTGTCCAGCTGAACATGGCCGCCATCCATCGCGACGGCGTGCTGGCGCCGATTGTGTTCCTGCATGGGTTTGGTTCGACCAAAGAGGACTATGCCGACATCGTGCGGCAGCCCGCGTTTGCCGGTCACCCTTTCGTTGCTTACGACGCACCGGGTTGCGGTGAAAGCCAGTGCAGTGACCTTTCCAGGATTTCCATTCCCTTTCTGCTGCAGACGGCGCTGCAAGTGCTGGCGCATTTCGGTATCGAGCGCTTCCATCTGGTCGGCCACTCAATGGGCGGGCTGACCGCGCTGATGCTGGCCCATCAGTTCCCGGATCGGGTGCTCAGCTTTGTCGATATCGAGGGCAATATCGCCCCGGAAGACTGCTTCCTCAGCCGGCAGATAGTCGATTATCCGAGCGACGATCCCGAGGCGTTTTTCGCCGCTTTCATCGAACGCGCCCGACACGCCCCGGCGTATGCCAGCGCACTCTATTCCGCGAGCTTGCGGCACAAGGTGCGTGCCGGTGCGGTGCGAGGGATTTTTCAGTCGATGGTCGACCTCTCCGATAACGCCGACCTGATGGACAAGTTCCTCGGTTTGAAATGCCCGCGCATGTTCATGTACGGCGAACAGAACGCGTCATTGTCCTACTTGCCACACATCCAGGCTGAAGGTGTGCGGCTGGCGCCCATTCCCGAGTGTGGGCATTTCCCGATGTATTCCAATCCGATCGCGATGTGGCAACAGATCGCCGATTTCCAGGCGAGCACTGCGCAATAACAAAACAGGGCGCAGAACCTGTGGGATCGCGGCACCGCGCGCTCCCACAGGACTTTTGGCGCTCAAATTTCTTGGTCAGACCCCGGCAGCGCTCGGTTTTGAATAACCCTTGAGCCCGGTGCGCTCTTCGACTTCACCCGAACCGCTGATGTACCCGTAGCGAGACAGATTCGGCATCAACATCGCGGCGATGAAGGTGATGGTCACTACCGCTGCGACATAGAAGAAAAAATACTCCTCGATCCCCTGGGATCGCAGCGACAAGGCGACGTACTCGGCGGTGCCGCCGAATGCCGCATTGCCGACGGCATACGGAAAGCCCACACCCAAAGCGCGCACTGCCGGCGGAAACAGCTCGGCTTTGACGATCCCGGCGATCGGAGTGTAGAGCGATGCGATGGCCAGCCCGCCAAACACCAGCAGAAACGCCATAAACGGACTGCTGACCGACTGCAATGAATAGAGCAGGGGGATCACCAGCAACATGGCGAACCCGGAAAACATCAGCATGTGCGCCTTGATCCCGATACGGTCAGCGAGCAGGCCAAAGAGCGGCTGGCAGAACATGAAGCCGACCAGGGCGGCGGTCATGATGAAGCTCACCGTTTCCGGGCTGAAGCCTGCGGAGATCACCAGGAATTTCTGCATGTAGGTGGTGAAGGTGTAGAAGTACAGCGATCCGCCGATGGTGAACGCCACCACCAGCGCGACCGCCCGTTTGTGTTTGAACAGGCCGCGCAGAGAGCCGGCATCTTTGCGGTTCATGTCTTTTTTGGTCGCGGTTTCATGCATGGCCCGCCGCAGATACACCACCACGATCGAGCTCAGGGCGCCGATGAAGAACGGAATCCTCCAGCCCCATTCGCGCAACTCTTCGCCGGTCAGGGTTTGCTGGAGAATGACCACGGTCATCAAGGCCAGCAACTGACCGGCAATGATGGTGAAGTACTGGAAGGAACCATAGAAACAGCGACGACCTGGTGTCGCAATTTCGCTGATGTAGGTGGCGCCGGTGCCGTACTCCGCGCCGACGGACAGGCCCTGAATCAACCTGGCCACCACCAGCAGAATCGGTGCCGCGACGCCTATGGTTGCGTAGGTGGGCATGACGGCGATCAGCAGTGAGCCGGCGCACATCATGAACACCGAGATAATCATCGACACCTTGCGGCCACGGGTGTCGGCAATCCAGCCGAAGATCCAGCCGCCGAGCGGGCGCATGAAAAAGCCGACGGCGAAGACACCCGCAGTCGACAATAACTGGCTGGTGGTGTCCCCCTTGGGGAAAAACGAAGCGGCAAAATAGATGGCGGTGTAGGCGTAAATGAAAAAGTCGTACCACTCCACCAGATTGCCCGAGCAGGCACCCATGATGGCTTTGACGCGGTTCGGCGCTCTCATCGGAGCGGCTGCGGCAGCGTGGTCTTTGGTGTCTGTGATTGATGCGGACATGCTGTTCACCCTTTCTTCAAGGCGAGGCGATACGAGGAGCACGCTGATGCGTGTCCGACGTGACTGGCTCGATGGGTTGTCGGGTTTAACGAAGCGGCGTGAACTCGTTCGTGGCCGGGTTTACTGAAGAGAAAGGGGAGGGAGGATGCACGAGCATGGCGAGCTGTACGTGGCCGGGGGAAATCGGACAGGTCAGGTAAGACGAAGCATTGAACATCATGGCGCGAGCCCTCGAATCTTATTCTTGTAGTGAGTCGAGCGCTCTTTGGCGCCGACGTTGATTGCACGCTACCGCAGAGTCAGGAGGCTAATAAGCCGTCAGGCAGGCCTAACTGATATACCTGAATTCTATAGCTTGGCGTGCAGCCCCGGCGCGCTGGGGGATACAGCCGACTCGCCAGTCTTGAGGCCTCGCGATACACGGTTGGCGGGGCATTCCAAGGTGCGCAAATGCGATTACACTCACAGCACTTTCGACGCATATCGCGCCGAGCCCGATGCTGACTGGCCTGGTAATGGATGTCGTTCAACTCAAGACCCTGATTCATGTGGCCGAGCTGGGCAGTCTCAGCAAGGCCTCGGATCGTCTTCACATCGCGCAGCCGGCCCTGAGCCGGCAAATCCGGTTACTGGAAAAGGAACTCGGCACCTACCTGTTCGACCGACATGGGCGAGGCATGGAAATTACCGAGGCCGGCCGCGAAGTGCTGGCCCATGCCACCCGAATCATGGAAGAGATGGAGTCCATCCGAAGCTCGGTGGTGGGCGGAAAAACCTCTTTCCGTGGAACGGTGGTCATCGGGACAACGCCGACGGTCGCGGAAATCGTCACCGTCCCTCTGGTTCGCAAGATCAAAGAGGCGCATCCGAATCTCGGCATCAGGTTTTCCTCGGCCTTCAGCGGCTACCTGCTGGATTGGGTTCAGCGTGGCGAGTTGGAACTGGCGATTTCCTACGATCCGCAACCCCTGCACACGCTGCGTATCGTGCCGGTGATGATGGAAAACCTGCTGCTGGTCGGCCCTGCCAGCGCCAACCTGCGTCTTGATACGCCGGTGTCGTTCGCGTCGCTGGCCGAGCAACAGTTGGTATTGCCCAGCGCCCGACATGGCCTTCGGGTGATTTTGGATAATTGTGCGCGTGAAGTCGGGATCAAGCTCAAGACCAGCGTTGAAGCCGATTCCTTCGGCGCGATGATCGACCTGGTCCGCAATGGCTTCGGTTTGACCGCTTTGCCGTTGGCCTCGATTTACGCGCAAATCGAAGCGGGCGTGCTCAGTGCGGCACCGTTGGTCGACCCCGTTCCAATGCGTAAATTGGTCTTGGTCTTTCCCGCGGACAGGCGCGTCAGCCCGGCTGCCAAATTCGTCGGAGATGCCTTTATCGAAATCGCAGCCGACCTGGTCAATCGCAAGATCTGGGCTGGGCACTTGCTCTGAGCAATCCCTGCGACACCGATATCACTTCTTCGACGATTTGCTGCTGGCAGGAATATGCAAATAAGACATCACGCTTTCAGTCAGCTCGGTCGCCAACTTGACCGCTTCTTTATTGCGCGCCATCACACCCGCCACCAAACCTTCGATCAAGGCGAGCACGGCGATGTTGGAGCTGGTCATTACCGGATGGTCGGCGGGGGCAAACAGCACGTGTTCGGCAATGCTGGTGAGCGGCGATGCGGGTGAGTCGGTGATCGCCAGCACCGAGGCGCCGCGCTCATTGGCGAAGCGGGCGAGTTGCAGGGTATCGAGGGAATAGCGCGGCAGGGAGATCGCCAGCAACACATCCTGATCGGTGATGGCGGCCAGGCGGTAAGCGGCGTTTTCGTTGCCGCCCTCCATGCTGATGGCGGTGGCGTCTGCACAGAAGGGCATCAGGGTCGAGGCGGCGAGGCCGGCGAAGTAGACGCTGTTGCCAAAGCCCAGGATGTAGATTTTGCGCGCTTCGATCAGGCGGGTGACGAAGGCTTCAAAGGTGTCGGCGTGGTTGTTGGTGGCTGCCGTGGCGAGGTTGCTGGTGGCGCTCTGGATTTGCTCATGCAGGCCAAATGCACCGCCAGGACGATGCGCCAGTTCGTTGCGCAGTTTGTCGACCGGCGACACCATCTGCTGCAACGTCGCAACCAGCTCGGCCTTCATGCCGGTGTAGCCACCCAGGTTCAGTGCCTTGGCCAGACGATTGACCGCGGCCGGCGAGGTGGAGGTTTCATGGGCCATTTCTTCGATGGTCAGCGTCGCGGCCCTTAGCGGGTGACGCAGGATAAAATCCGCCACCTTGCGCAGTGAAGGCTGTAGATCGGAAACGATTTCCGCCAGTTTACGCATCACCGGCGCGGCATAGACCGTGGTGTCTTTCGAAGGGGTCGGCATGTCCGGCTCTACAGTTCCTGAAGGGTTGGAGAAGGCTTGGTTCGAGGTTGGCTGGAGTGTATCGCATGCCAAACCTCGTTGTGCATCGCCAAGCCAGGGAGCGGCGAGCGAGCCGGTGGTTATTTCAAGCTGCCGGCCAGAAACTGCCGAAGCCGCTCGGACTGCGGATTGACCAGCACTTCACGTGGGTTGCCGCGTTCTTCGACCAGGCCCTTGTGCAGGAACACCAGCTGGTTCGAGACCTCGCGGGCAAAGCCCATTTCGTGGGTCACGACCACCATGGTGCGGCCTTCGAGTGCGAGGTCCTGCATGACTTTCAGCACCTCGCCGACCAGCTCGGGGTCGAGGGCTGAGGTCGGTTCATCGAACAGCATCACTTCCGGCTCCATGGCCAGCGCCCGGGCAATCGCTACCCGCTGCTGCTCACCACCCGACATATGCGCCGGCCAGGCGTCCATGCGGTGCGCCACGCCGACTTTGTTCAGGTAATGCTCGGCCTTTTCCCGCGCCTGTTTCTTGTTGATGCCCAGCACATGCACCGGGGCCTCCATGACGTTTTCAAGGGCGCTCATGTGCGACCAGAGGTTGAAGTGCTGAAACACCATCGATAGCCGCGAACGCATGCGTTGTAGCTGTTTGGGCTCGGCAGCCTTGAGCCCGCCGAGTTTGTTGGTCACCAGCTTGAGCGGTTCGCCATTGAGCACGATGTTGCCGGCGTTGGGCTGTTCCAGCAGGTTGATGCAACGCAGGAAGGTGCTTTTGCCGGAACCGCTGGAGCCGATGATGCTGATCACATCACCGGCCTTCGCCTCCAGGGACACGCCCTTGAGCACTTCGTGGGTGCCGTAGCTTTTGTGAAGATCCTGAATTTCAAGTTTGTACATGGTTTCAACTCTCTGGAATCAGTCGCTGAGCAAGCGGCCTTGGCGAATAGGGCGAGTACCGGCCACTTTGGCCAGCCACAAACCGGGCTGGGCAAAGCGCAGACGTTCACGGGCATAGAGGATGCCGTCGGTGCTGGCGCGCACGATGCTGTGGCGATCGGTCAGCGGATCAATCACTTCGAACAGCGGGTCGCCGACCCTGACCCGGGCACCCAGCGGTTGCAGAAAACTCACCACGCCGGGGTGCGGCGCATAGGCGTACTGCGCGCCGGCGAATGGCGTCGCTTCACACTCGGTCGGTGGCGCGGCCGGCCAGTCACCGCTGATCAGGCCTTGCTCGGCGAGATAGCCGAGAATGGCCTGCGCGCTGTCGATGCAGGGCTCGCGTTCGGTATCGGCCATGCCGCGCAGTTCAATGGTGGTCGCCACACAGGCCAAAGAAATATCGGCTTCAGGAAAGAGTTCGGCCAGGCGCAACCAGGGAATCGCGCAGGCTTCATCAAAGGCACTGCCGCCCGCATCCTCGGCCAGCAATGCGGCGCCGGCACCCAGTCGAGCGGCCAATGAGCGCAGGCGCGGCCAGTGTTGCGGCATGGCGTAAAGCAGCATGATCGACTCGAAATCGCAGTGCAGGTCCAGCACCACATCGGCGTCACAGGCATGTGAAAGCAACAGGCGGCGCAGGCCATCGAGTTCCGAGGTCGGCGGTGGCATGTCGGCGAGAACATCGGCCATGGCGCGGCGGATCAACCCGGTGTTGACGTCGGCGTGGGTGCCCAGTTGACCTTTCACCAGCGCCGCCACAGCTTCGGCCAGCTCTGGAAAATCACGATTGAAGTTCTTCCCGCTGGAGAACTCAAAACGGCCTTGATGGGTGGCCTGGAACATCTGGGCGATGCCAATCGGGTTGGCCATCGGCACCAACTCGACGACCCCATTCAGGCGACCTTGTTCTTCCAGCACGCGCAGACGCTGCTTAAGTTCAACCGCCACGCGCATCCCTGGCAACTCGTCGGCATGCAGGGAGGCCTGGATGTAGGCCTTGCGTGGCCCGCTGCCAAAACGAAACAGCGACAGCCGTCGTTCTGTGCCCGAGGCACCCCACGGCAACAGGTATTCAATGTGCTCCATAACAGCTCCTTAGTGCTTGCGCGGTGCCAGATACGCCAGCCAGCGGCGCTCGGCCAGCTTGAACAGACGAACCAGGATGAAGGTCAGGGCCAGGTAGATAAGGCCGGCGGTGATGAACGCCTCGAATGGCAGATAGAACCGCGAACTGACCGTACGAGCGGCTCCGGTGATGTCGACCAGGGTGACGATCGACGCCAGGCTGGTGGTCTGCAGCATCATCAGCACTTCGTTGCTGTATTGCGGCAGTGCCCGGCGCAAGGCCGACGGCAGGAGCACGCGGCGGTACAAGGTAAAGCGCGACATGCCCATGGCCTTGGCGGCTTCGATCTCGCCGTGGGCCGTGGCCTTCAAGCTGCCGGCCAGCAGTTCCGCGCTATAGGCACTGGTATTGATCGCGAAGGCCAGGCAGGCACAAAAGGTTGCGCTGGACAGGTAAGGCCAGAGCGCGCTTTGGCGTACCGCTTCGAACTGCGCCAAGCCGTAATAGATCAGGAACAATTGCACCAGCATCGGGGTGCCGCGAATCACATAGGTGTAGAGCCAGGCCGGGAAGCTGATCAACGGCGATCGGGAGACGCGCATCAGCGCTAAAGGAATCGCCAGCACCAGGCCAACGGCCAGGGAAATCAGTAGAACTTTGAGGGTCAACAAGGCGCCATTGAGGTACAGCGGCAGGTTTTCCCAGATCAGGTTGTAGTCGAGAATCATGGCTGTGCTCCCCGTCACAGTTCGGCGGCTTTGACGCCGACCGAGTAGTGTTTTTCCAGATAGCGCAGCACCAGCAATGACACGCTGGTCAGCAGCAAGTAGAGCGCGGCAACCGCGAGGAAAAACGTGAACGGCTCATGGGTGGCGTCCGCTGCGTTTTTGGCTTTGAACATCATGTCCTGCAACCCGATCACCGAGATCAGCGCGGTGGATTTGGTCAGCACCAACCAGTTGTTGGTGAACCCCGGGATGGCGAAACGAATCATCTGCGGCACCAGAATCCGCCAGAACACCTGAGCGCCGCTCATGCCATAAGCCACACCGGCTTCTGCCTGACCTTTAGGGATCGCCATAAAGGCGCCGCGAAAGGTTTCCGAGAGATAGGCACCGAAAATGAAGCCCATGGTGCAGACGCCGGCGATAAAGGGGTTGATGTCGATGTAGCGGGTGTAACCGAGCGCGAGGGCAATGCGGTTCACCAGGTCCTGGCCGCCGTAGAAAATCAGCAGGATCAGCACCAGGTCGGGAATACCGCGAATCAGGGTGGTATAGCCTTCGCCCAGCACCGCCAGCCATTTGAACGGTGACAGACGAAAGGCGGCGCCGATCAGACCCAGGGCAATCGCCATGGTCATGGAAGTCAGGGCCAGATGAATGGTCAGCCAGGCGCCATCGAGAATGCTCGATCCGTAGCCGTGAAGCATGATGAAGTTCCTCAAGCGAGCGCCGGGAGGCGCGCGAGACAAGCCAGAAGTGGCACCCGCAAACGCCGGCGCCAGGGTTTCGGGTAACGGCTTATTCGCCGTAGATATCGAAGGCGAAGTACTTGGCCATCACTTGCTGGTACTTGCCATTGGCGCGGATGGCGTCAATCGCTGCGCTCAGGCGTGCAACGTTCGCACTGTCGCCTTTACGCACCGCGATCCCGGCGCCTCTGCCGAAGTATTTCGGGTCGTTGATGTCCGGCCCCACCAGAGCGAAACCTTTACCTATGGGGGTTTTGATGAAGCTCTCATCGGTGTTGACGATGTCGGCGAGGGTGGCGTCCAGGCGACCTGATGCCAGATCGAGGAAGGCTTCATTTTGTGAGCCGTAGCGGACCACCAGGGCGCCGGCTTGCGCCAGTTGCTCAGTGGCGAAACGGTCGTAGGTCGAGGCGCGTTGCACGCCGACTTTCTTGCCTTTGAGATCGACCAGCGGGTCGTTGATCACACTGCCGGTCTTCATCGCGAACTTGCCCGGCGTGTGGTAGTACTTTTTGCTGAAGTCGACCGACTTCATCCGGTCTTCAGTGATCGACATCGACGACAGCACAGCGTCGATCTTGCGCACTTTGAGCGACGGGATCATGCCGTCGAATTCCTGGATGACCCACTCGCATTTGACCTTCATCTCTGCACACAGCGCGTTGCCGATGTCGTAATCGAAACCACTGACATTGCCCTCCGGCGTCTTGAAGGAGAAGGGCGGGTAGGCGGCTTCGATGCCGATACGCAGGCTGTCCTCGTCGGCGTGTGCCAGCAAGCTTGCGGCGCACAGTGCCAGAGCACCTAGAAGTTCTGTCTTGTTCATATTGTTGACTCCTTGGATGGGGCGTTGGTGATACGGGGCTGCCGTCCGGTCTGGCGAGGTGGACTGTCCTGATGATTTGCGAGGCTATAAATGACATAAAATATTTCACAAATCAACTGTATGAAAATAAACATATCAAAACGGGGCGACAAGCGGAGTACTCATGGGCAGTAACCGCAACCCTGCCAGCGAGCCTTTGAATAAAAAACGGGCGCCGATCAGGGCGCCCGTTTTTTCATTCCGGTATCAAGGTATTTGTTTTGCTCATCCCTCGGCTTTCGTCGATTTGATGAGATTGCTGCGCAGTTTCACGATCGCGTTCTGCAACTGTGCGAACTCTTCCGGTTCCAGACCCGTTGCGTGGGAAAGGCCCTTCTCGGGGCGGTCTTCGCGTAGCTGTCGACCGCTTTTCGTCAGGCTGATCCGCACCTGCCGCTCGTCCTCGGGATCACGTTGCCTTTGCAGGTAGCCCATCGCTTCCAGTTTCTTCAGGATCGGTGTGAGCGTGTTCGATTCGAGAAACAGCTTCTCGCCAAGGCTGCCCACGGTTTGGTGGTCTTCCTCCCATAGCGCAACGATGGTGATGTATTGCGTATAGGTGAGCCCCAAGTGCTCGAGTATCGGCTTGTAGGCCTTGCCGAAGGCCAGGTTCGTGGAATAGACCGCAAAACACAGGAAGTCGGAGAGCTTCAGATCAGCGGGGACGGTCTTGTCAGTGCGTTTCATGTGCTTCCTCGTTGGCCAAAGTAGAAGGCTCGCAAAGGCAAAATATACCTCGTATACGATTGTGTCGGAACAGCTCTGATTTGTTGACGGTGGCCGGTCTGACAGCAACGTCTGACCGGCCGCACGTATGGGTTTGTGATTCGCATGCGCTTAAAGCGCATGCGATGTATGTGGGTAAAAAAAATGCCAATTGCGGTGCGTTAAACCGTGAGGACGTTCAGGGCCACGTCGATATTGCCGCGCGTCGCCTTCGAGTACGGGCAAATTTGATCGGCGGTGTGCGCCAGTGTCGTCGCAACGTCGTGCGTCAGACCCGGCACGCGGAGCGTCAATCGAGCCTGAAGGAAGTACGCCGCACCGGTCTGGCCCAGATCGACTTCGATGTCGACCGACAGATCAGACGGCAGCACCACGTTCATGTCATTGGCCACCAGCCCGACAGCGGCGGTGTAACAGGCCGACCATGCACCGGCGAACAGTTGCTCGGCGGTCGGGTGTGGCTGAATGGCGGTGAACACGTGCGCCGGTTTCGCGCTTCCAGGCGACGACAGCGTAATGTCGAGGCTGCCGTTATGACCACGCGACGTGTTGCCAGCGGCGCTGGCGGTGGTGTGAGTCTTGCCGGTCATCAGGACTTTTTCGATCTTGCTCATGGGGTGGATCCTCAACGTTTCGAATGATGTGATTTGTGTGTCGCATACGTTTATATCGCATGCGATGTAATAATAATTGCGCAGGCACCCATCGCTGTCAATCAGTCGGGTTGCGTCGCCCGACGAGTGGCCGGGCAATACGCCGTCCGACTGTTTCAGCGATGTGCCGAATTCGTCATCAACCCGACCTAAAGCGATCAAGCCGTGAGCCTTGGACTGGACCAGTCTGACCGGTCTATCCAAGGAGATGACCATGATTCGACTGACCCTGATCGAAGCCCGTGAATTGGCCGAATCGATCCTGTTGCACAACGGTTTTAACCTGGCCCATGCGCAAGCGGTGGCGGCGACGGTGATCGCTGGCGAGCGCGATGGCTGTGCGTCCCACGGTTTGTACCGGATTCTGGGCTGCGTGAATTCCCTGCGGGCCGGCAAGGTGTCGGCCGACGCCGAGCCACGGGTGATCGACCAGGCACCGTCGATTGTGCGGGTGGATGCCGGGGGTGGTTTTTCGCAGTTGGCGTTCCAGGCGGGGCTGCCGTTACTGGAAGAGAAAACCCGGGCCAACGGGATTGCGGCGCTGGCGATCAATCGTTGTGTGCATTTCTCGGCGCTGTGGGTGGAGATCGAGCAGTTGACCGCCGCCGGGCTGGTGGCGCTGGCGTGTAATCCGAGCCATGCCTGGGTGGCGCCGGCCGGGGGACGGGTGCCGGTGTTCGGCACCAATCCCATTGCCTTTGGCTGGCCACGCGTGGGGCAGGATCCGTTTGTGTTCGACTTCGCCACCAGTGCGATTGCCCGTGGCGATATCGAGTTGCATCGGCGTGCCGGCAAGGCGATTCCCGAGGGCTGGGGCGTGGACGCTGAGGGGCGGCCGAGCACCGATGCCAACGTGGTGCTCGATAGCGGCGCGATGCTGACGTTCGGTGGGCACAAGGGCTCGGCGCTGGCGGCGATGGTGGAGTTGATTGCCGGGCCTTTGATCGGTGACCTGACCAGCGCCGAGTCACTGGCTTACGACGCGGGCAGCAAGTCATCGCCGTACCATGGCGAGTTGATCATCGCGCTGGATCCGCGACGTTTTCTGGGCGCGGCCACTGAAGAGCACTTGGCCCGGGCCGAGGTGTTGTTTCAAGGGATTGAAGGGCAGGGGGCGCGCTTGCCGTCGCAACGGCGTTATGCGGCACGGGCGCACAGTTTGGTGGAGGGCGTGCAGATTCCCGAGGCGCTGTACAACGATCTGAAAGCACTGCTGACTTGATAATCCGAACTCCTGTGGAAGCGAGCCTGTGTGGCGAGGGGGCTTGTGTGGTGAGGGGGCTTGCCCCCGTTGGGTTGCGAAGCGGCCCCAAAACCAGCAATCGCGCTGTGTCAGGTACACCGCATGTAATGTTTTTACGACTGCTACGCAGCCGAACGGGGGCAAGCCCCCTCGCCACACAGGAGCGTTGTGTTGTCAGACCGGTTCGCGGTGGCTGGCGCCATCAACCAGGCGGGCAATGCCAAGCGGGTTGGCGTTTTTCAGGGCGTCGGGCAGCAAGGCATCCGGGCAGTTCTGGTAGCACACCGGGCGCAGGAAACGCTCGATGGCCAGGCTGCCGACCGACGTGCCACGGGCGTCGGAGGTCGCCGGGTAAGGACCGCCATGCACCATCGCATCGCACACTTCAACGCCGGTGGGGTAGCCATTGAACAGTACCCGGCCGACCTTTTGTTCCAGCAGCACCAGCAGATCGGCGTGTTCCTTCAGGTCCTGCTCTTCGCCAATCAAAGTGGCGGTGAGTTGACCGTGCAAACTGTTCAGCGCTTGTTGTAACTCGGCTTTATCGGCCACTTCGACGACGAGGGTGGTCGGGCCGAACACTTCTTCCTGCAACAGCGGATCACCCTTGAGCAGCAGGCTGACGTCGGCCTTGAACAGTTGCGGCCGGGCTTGATTACCGTGCTGGTCCTGGCCTGCCAGATGGCTTATCCCTGGATGGTCGACTAACGCCTGCACACCTTTTTCGTAGCTGGCGAGGGTGCCGGCGTTGAGCATGGTTTGCGCCGGCTGTTCGGCCATCAAGGCACTGAGCCGAGCGGTGAACGCGCTGAACTGTGGTGAGCCAATACCGATTACCAACCCCGGATTGGTACAGAACTGACCGCACCCCTGAACCACCGACGCCACCAGTTCACCGGCGATTTTTTCGCCCCGTGCGCGCAGGGCTTCAGGCAATACCAGCACCGGGTTGATGCTGCTCATTTCGGCGAATACGGGAATCGGTTGTGGCCGTGCGGCGGCCATGTCACAGAGGGCGCGACCACCTTTGAGCGAGCCGGTGAAACCGACGGCCTGTATCGCCGGATGCTTGACCAGCGTTTCACCGACGCCCGCGCCGTAGATCATGTTGAACACGCCTTTAGGCATGTCGGTTTGCTCGGCGGCGCGGATGATTGCGTCGGCCACGTGTTCAGCGGTCGCCATGTGTCCGCTGTGGGCCTTGAACACCACCGGGCAACCGGCGGCCAGAGCAGCCGCGGTATCACCGCCAGCGGTGGAAAAGGCCAGCGGGAAGTTACTGGCGCCGAACACGGCCACCGGACCGACGCCGATCCGGTATTGGCGCAGGTCGACCCGTGGCAGAGGCTGACGTTCGGGCAACGCCCGGTCGATGCGCGCCCCGTAGAAATCGCCCCGGCGCAGCACCTGAGCGAACAGGCGCATCTGGCCGCTGGTACGGCTGCGTTCGCCCTGGATGCGTGCGGTCGGCAGGGCGGTTTCGCGGGTGACCAGGGCGACGAATTCGTCATCCAGGGCATCCAGTTGCGCGGCGATGGCCTCGAGAAATTCTGCACGGCATGTCGCCGGCAAGTTACGAAAGGCAGGGTAAGCGGCAGCGGCGGCTTGGGCTGCGGCGTGCACTTCCTCGACGGTGGCTTGCATGAACGAATAGGGCAGCGCTGCGCCGGTGCTGGCGTCATGGCTCTGCATCGCGATGTTGCCAGCGGCGCTGCGGGCACCGCCGATGTAGTTGTGGCCGATGATCTCGGGCATGGAAAACTCCTGTCGAAAAAGGGCAGTTTTGATTGAGGAAAAGGCGCGTCGAACACAAAACCCGTGGCGAGGGGGCTTGCCCCCGTTGGGTCGCGAAGCGGCCCTGAAAGGGATTTGCGACCGCTGCGCGGTCGAACGGGGCGATGCGGCGTTCCGACAAGCCCCCTCGCCACAAATGTTTGCCGGACTAAAGATCCGGTTCAGGCCAGCGAATCACCCCGGAGCGCAGCGGCCGGCACGGCGTTATCCAGCGCAGCAATACGCGCAGCGGATTCGGCATCCACCTGGTGCAATGACTTGCCACGGGTTTCCCGGGTCAGGCCGACAGCCACGATGGAGATCAGCGCAGCGCCCACCAGGTACCAGGCGATCGGTGTCGAGCTGTGGTACTTGTTGAGCAGGGTGATGGCGATCAGCGGCGCGAGGGATCCGGCGAAGATCGGCGCCACCTGGTAGCACAGCGAAAGGGCGGTGTAGCGCACGTGGGTCGGGAACATTTCGGCCATCAGCGCCGAGTAGGGCGCATAGGTCATCGACTCGATGGCCAGGCCCAGGGTGATGGCGCCGATGATCAGCCAGTTGTTACCGGTGTCCATCATCGGGAAGCCGATGAAGCCCCAGAACGCAGTGAGCACCGCGCCGATCAGGTACACCGGTTTGCGGCCCACGATGTCCGACAGATAGCCCATCAACGGGATCAGGAAAAAGTGCAGCAGGTGTGCGCCGAACATCAGCAACAGAATCTCTGAGGTGTCCTTGTGCACCACCAGTTTCAGGTAGGTGATCGAAAAGGTGACCACGGTGTAATAGAGGATGTTCTCGGCAAACCGCGCGCCGATCCCCACCAGCACCGCGCGCCAGTGATGACGCAGCACTTCCACCACGCCCAGTTGTTGCTGCTTGGTCTGCGCTTGCCGGGCCTGGGCCTCCTTGAAAATCGGCGCGTCATCGACGCTGGTGCGAATCCAGTAGCCGATCAGCACCACCACCGCCGAGAACCAGAACGCCACGCGCCAGCCCCAAGCGAGGAATTGTTGTTCCGACAGGTTTGACGACAACAGCAGCAGGGCGACGGTCGCCACCAGGTTACCGGCCGGCACCCCGGCTTGCGGCCAACTGGCCCAGAAGCCCCGGCGATTGTCCGGGCAGTGTTCGGACACCAGCAGAATCGCGCCACCCCATTCGCCCCCAAAGGCAAAGCCCTGAATCAGCCGCAGCAGCACCAATAACACTGGCGCGGCATAGCCGATGCTGTCGAAGCCGGGCAGGCAACCCATCAGGAACGTGGTGATGCCAACCACCACCAGGCTCAGTTGCAGCAGGCGCTTGCGGCCGAATTTGTCACCGTAGTGACCGAACACCAGACCGCCCAACGGACGGGCGAGGAAGCCGACGGCGTACAGGGCGAAGGCGGCGATGATGCCGTCGATCGGACTGTCGGTCTGACGGAAGAACAGCTGGCCGAAGACCAATGCCGAAGCGGTGCCGTAGAGAAAGAATTCATACCACTCGGCGACAGTGCCGGCCATGGCGGCGGCCACTACGCGTTTGAGTCCCGAGGGTGTGGTTGCGCTGGAGGTGCTGTGAGGATTGGACATGCTGACGTTTCCTGTAGAGGCGCGAAAACAGGTAGCCGGGCCGGACCCGCAAGGATCCGCCCGGCAATCACTCAGAGACCGACGTCCGGCAACTCCGGACGGTTGGCCATGGCCTTGGCCATGATCTGTTCGACGAACTCCCGATCAGCTTGCGGCAGCGCCAGGCGTGGCGGACGGGTCAGGGCGCTGCCGCGACCGGCGATGGCTTCGCAGAGTTTGATGCACTGCACCAGGTCGGCACGGGCATCGAGGTGCAGGATCGGCATCAGCCATTCGTAGATCGGCATGGCTTCGGCGAAGCGACCGGCCTTGGCCAGGCGGAAGATGGTCTCGCCTTCTTTCGGGAATACGTTCGACATGCCCGAGACCCAGCCTTCGGCACCCACCGCGATGCTTTCCAGCACCACGTCGTCGAGACCTGCGAACAGCACGAAACGGTCGCCGACTTCATTGCGCACGTCGATGAAACGGCGGGTATCGCCGGAGGAATCCTTGAAGCACACCACGTTGTCGCAGTCGGCCAGGGAAATCAGGATGTCCGGGGTGACGTCGTTTTTGTAGATCGGCGGGTTGTTGTAAACCATCAGCGGTACGTCGGCGTTCTTCGCCACGTAGCGGTAATGCTCGGCGGTCTCGAACGGCTTGGAGCCATAGACCAGCGCCGGCATCAGCATCACGCCGTCGACACCGACCCTGCGCACCGCATTCGCCACCTTGGCCGCTTGCACACTGGTGAACTCGGCCACACCGCAAATCACCGGCACGCGGCCGCGGGAAGCGTCGACCGCAACTTCGGTCACGGCGATTTTTTCTTCGGCGGTCAATGAGGTGTTTTCCCCCACCGAACCACACACCACCAGGCCCGATACGCCGTCACGGATCACGTTGGAAATCACCTGGTGGGTTTTTTCCAGGTTGATGGAGAAGTCATCGTTGAATTGAGTGGTCACCGCGGGGAAGACGCCACTCCAGTTAATGCGCTTGCTCATTGTTGCCTCCGGTTCGTTTTTGTATTTCGTATACGATATTTTAAATGCTGATACTCGGCCAGTGGTTTTTTCAATCAATCAGGGTTTTTTATAGCCGTTGGTCTGGGGGAGTTTCAGGCGCCGGGCCAGGTGTCTGACAGGCGATAGCCCTGTGGCCAGGGATCGCTGGGGTCGAGCAGCAATTGGTGGGTGCCGGTGATCCAGGCCCGGCCGGAAATGCACGGGTAGATCGCCGGGCGGCCGGCCACTTCGGTCATCGAATCGATGCGGCAATGGAATTCGGAACCGAGGATCGAACGGCCGATAAAGCGCTCGCCAACCTGCATCAATCCCTTGGCCTGCAACACTGCCATACGCGCCGAACAACCAGTACCGGTGGGCGAGCGGTCGATCTTGCCGGGTTGAATCACCACGGCGTTGGCCCCGGTGGCGATGCCATTTTCAACCACGATGGGCGCGGCAATCTGGCAGAAGGAAATATGCGACCACTCGGGGTTCAGCGGATGGACGAAGCCCAGTTGTTCATTGGCCGCGCGGGTGATTTTCAACCCGACCTCGACCAGCTCGGCCGCCTCGTCAGGGCGGATGGAAAAGCCCAGGCGTTTGGCGTCGGCGATGACAAAACTGTCGCCACCGTACGCGGTGTCGACCTGTAACGAGCCGAGGCCTTCGACTTCGATCCAGGCGTCGAGGCGATCAGCGAAGGAGGGCACGTTCTTGATTTCCACCCGTTCGACCTTGCCGTCGCGGCAATCGGCCACGGCCTCGATCAAGCCGCCGGGCGCTTCGAGCACCAGCCGGGTTTGCGGTTCGGTCATCGGCAGGATGCCGCTGTCGAGCAGCACCGTGGCGACGCACAGCGAGTTGGAGCCGGACATCGGTGGCGTGTCGGCCGGTTCCATGATGATCCAGGCCATTTGCGCCCGAGGGTCCTTGGCCGGCACCAGCAGGTTGACGTGGCGGAACACGCCACCACGGGGTTCGTTGAGGACGAAATTGCGCAGGGTTTCATCCTTGGCGATCCAGCGCGATTGCTCCCACACGGTGGCGCCGGGCGGTGGGGCGACACCGCCGACGATCACATCGCCGACTTCGCCTTCGGCGTGGCAACTGACCACATGAATGACTTTCGATGAACGCATGGCTGACTCCTTTTATCGCCGGTCGTTATTTCACTGATTTGAGAAACGCCGCCGTTTCCGCATGTATCGGATTGCCAATCACCTGATCCGGCGAGCCGATCTCGTGCACCAGGCCATTGCGAAAGAACGCCACACGGTCGGACACATCGCGGGCAAAGCGGATTTCGTGGGTCACCAGCACCATGGTCATGCCGTCTTCGGCGAGCATGCGCATGGTGTCCAGCACCTCGCCGACCAGTTGCGGGTCGAGGGCCGAGGTGGCTTCGTCGAACAGCATGTAGTCCGGTGACATGGCCAGGGCGCGGGCGATGGCCATGCGTTGCTGCTGGCCTCCGGACAACTTGCCGGGGAAGGTCTTGAGCTTGTCGCCAAGGCCCACGTGGGTCAGTTGCTGCACCGCCAGCGCCTCGGCGTCGCACTTGCTTTTGCCCAAGACCTTGCGCGGCGCCAGCATCACGTTTTCCAGCACGGTCAGGTGCGGGAAGGCATTCCATTGCTGGAACACGATGCCGATTTTCTGCCGCAGGCGGTTGAGGTCGGTGGCGCTGTGATGGACCTCGACGCCGTCGACGCGGATGTTGCCTTTCTGGATCGGCTCCAGGCCGTTGATGCACATCAGCAGGGTCGATTTGCCGGAGCCCGAGCCGCCGATGATCGACACCACTTCGCCCTTGTCCACCGTCAGGCTGACACCCTTGACCACGGCCAGATCGCCGAAGGATTTATGTACGTTGTCGATCTCAATCATTTTCTTGCCACCTTCTTTCCAGACGAGCGCCCAGGCGTGCAACCACCAGGCTCATGACGTAATAGATAAGGCCCGCGACGCACAGCACCAGCAACGGTTCCTGAATGCGGGTGACGATGGTTTGCGAGGCGCGCAGCAGTTCGACGATGCCGATCCACATCACCAGCGCGGTGTCTTTCATCACCCCGAGCACCAGGTTCAGCCAGCCGGGGAAGGCCACGCGGGTGGCCATTGGCAGGACGATCCAGCGCAGGTCCTGCAAAAAGCTCAGGCCCAGCGAACGACTGGCCCGCCGCAAGGTGAACGGCACCGACAGCACGCCGCTGCGCACGATCTCGGTGAAGTACGCGGCGGTGTAGACCCCCAGCACAATGCAGCCGACGCTGAAGGCGCTGAGGTTCAAGCCGACGATGCTTTTGAGCGAGTTGAACAGCACGAACTGGATCAACAGCGGCACGCTGCGAAACACGTCCAGCACCCAGGCCAGGGGCAGGCTGGCGCGTGGCAACAGCGCTCGCAGCAGGCCAAACAACAGCCCGGCGAAGGAGCCGAGGATGATCGACCAGAACGTCAGTTGCAGGGTGACCCAGGCGCCATCGAGCAGGAACAGCAGGTCATTCCAGGAAAAACTGGTGGAAAACATGGTCAAGCCCTCAGTAACGGAACAACCGCCAGGCCATCAGCCGGGCTGACGCGACGATCGCCTTGGCAATCAGGTAATACAGCGCGGCGGCGATAGCGAAGTATTCGAAGGTGCGGAACGTTTTGACGTTGTAGTCCTGGGTCACCCCGGTCAGGTCATTGTTCAGCCCGACGATCACCCCCAGCGACGTCATCAGCACCGCCCAGACCATCTGATTGGTCAGCGGGTAGAAGACGATCCGCAACAGCTGCGGGACGATGATCATGCGGTAGGCCTGGAAGGCACTCATGCCCAGCGAACGCGCGGCGCGCACTTGCGTGTCGGGTACGGCCTTGAGGCCGCCGCGAAAGTTCTCCGCCAGATACCCGGCATTGTTGAAGGTGATCCCGGCGAGCAGGGCGAACCATGAGCTGACGTGCAAGCCCAGCGAGCCGAGGCCGAAGTAGAGGACATAGATCTGGAACAGCGATGGGGTGTTGCGCGCGATCGATACCCAGCCGTTGCCGATACCGCGCAGCAGCGGGGTTTTGCTTTCGCGCATCACCGTCAGGGCCAGGGCGATCAGCACGCCGAAGATCATCGACAGCGCGGCGGTCTCGAAGGTGACCCAGGCGCCAGCGAGCATGTCCGGCAGGGCGCGCAGGGTGGCGCGCCATTGGAAGGTGTAATCAAACATGCGCGAGAGTCTCCAGAGGGGCGGCGGTTTGCAGCCAGGCCGGCAGACGACCGCTGGCCGTGGCACTGCAAGCGGTATCGACACATTCAGCCAGGCTGGCGAAATGCACCTTGCGACCCACCAGGCCGGGTGCGTAATGGGCGTATTTGCCGGAGTTGGTCATCAAGGTTGTTGCGCCCGGCGGGATCACCGGTTCGCCGAGCATGCACCAGCAGGTATCGGTCACCAGGGTGGCGCCGAAGGCTTCGATCACGGCGATATGCCCGGCTTCGCAAGCCTGCTCCAGCACGGCGCGGCCGCAAGTAATGGCGAGGACCACGTCGGGGTGTTTGTGCCGACCCAGGCACAGTCGCGCCAGGTGAGCGAACTCGCTGAGGGAGAAATGCGGGTTGCCCAACGAGACCACATCTACCCGGCTGTCGCGGGCACTGTTGAGTTCGCGCCAACTGACCAATAGATCCTTCAGGCGGATTGTTTCCACGGGCAGGGCTACATCTCCCTCCAGCACCTGCGCCGGGTCGATAGCTTCCGGGGTGATCCCGGCGATATGGAATAACGGGGCGGCGGAGGTGGTGGCAAACGCCGCGCCGAACGCCTTGAGGTCGTCCAGGCTCGGCTTGCGGTTTTCCAACCCGCGCACCAGAGGAATCCGGCTGCCCGCCAACGCGCCGATGTGGTAACCGAGCAGCGGGTAGAAGGCATCGTCCAGTTCACCCAGGGCGGGCACTTCGACCTGCAATCGGGCCTTGCGTTGTGCGTCCAGGTGGCAGCCGATCAACGGGGCGCGGCCGGTCAGGGCGATGCAGATATCCAGGTAGTCCGGGTACTTCAGGGTGCGTGCCCCCAGCACGCTGTTGGCGTAGACCACCGCGTTGGATTCGGCCCAGACGATCTGCTCGCCCGCCTTCGGCGCGCTGTCGAGCAGGTAGGGCGCACAGGTGAAACTGAGTTGCGCACCCATCGCCATATAGGCATCGCCCAAGGCGCTGGCCGGTTCGCCGAGCGCCGGGTCGATGCCCAATTCGCGCCAGCGGCGCTGGTCCACGGAAATTGAATTGAGGGTGGTGGGCACCCGCACGTTGGCGCCCCATTGCACCAGTTGTTCGGCAAAGCGCAGGCTCGCAGGTCCGGTGTAGATGCAGCCGTCGATGTGCGCCTGGGTGACATCCACCAGGCGGCGGGCACCTTGCAGTTCGGCCATGCGCAGAACAATCTGCATGGCCACTTGTGCAGCCTTGCCATGTTGGCCGTCGAGCAGCGCCCGGTCGTGTTCGGTGAGTTCGAGCGGGGCGCTTGGGTCTTGCGTTTGCAATGGGCTGTCGAGTGCCTGCCAGGCATCGCCCGGCAGGTGTTCGAACACGGTTACCGAGGCGCCGTCGACCCGAACGAAGGTCTTGCCGCGCAACGCGGCGAAGGCCTCCCGGCCGATGCACAGCACCGGCAGGGAACGCTCGAAAATCGTCTGCGCCACGAGCACGCCCAAGGTCAGGATCTCATCGGGTTCGGCCAGCACCAATGCAGCCGGTGCGTGACCGTTGCTGATCAGTTCCATCAACACGCTACTGCCGGTGCACGAGCCGCGACCGCTGGGAATGGCCAGCACGCGGCCGGCCAGGTATTCGCCGCTGAGCGGATGGTGACGGTCAATGATCTCGCCGCTAAACGGATCGACCCCGCCCCAGAAACTCAAGCCGATATCGGCGAACAGCAGGGCGCCCTCGGCGGCGCCCGCGACCAGGCTGCGACCGGTCAGAGAAGTGGGCCTAGGCATGCCGGACACCTCAGTAGTAGACCTGTGGCACGGTCAGGTTGGTCGGCGGGATTTCAGTGCCGACCCATTTGACGAACAACTCTTTGTAACGACCGGTGCGCACCTGTTGGTTGACGAACAGGTTGAGGTAGTTGAGCAGGCCATACTCGTTACGCTTGGCGCCGAGGGAGACGTAGTCGATCACGTACGGCGCGTTACCGGCGACTTTCAGGTTTTTGTATTTGCCCGATTTGAGGGTGGCGGCGGCCACGGTGTTGGTGACCACGGTGGCGTCGATATGGCCTTGGGCAACCGCCAGCAGGGTGTCGTTCTGCGACTGATAGGCGCGGAAGGTGCCGGTGCCCCAGTTCTTCACGTCTTTCTCTAGCGCGATGGCCTCATAGGTGCCGCTGGTGTTACCCACGGGTTTGCCCTTGAGGTCATCGAAGCTGTTGATGCCGGTGTCGTCGCGGGTCAGCACCACCATCTGGAAGGCGAAGTAGGGCACGGTGAGGCCGACGGTCTTGGCCCGTTCGAGGGTGTCGGAAGTGGAGGCGACGATCACATCGGCCCGCCCGGAGACCAGCGCCGGAATACGGTCCGGGAACGGCGTCTCGACCACTTCGGCCTCGACCCCGAGGATTTTCGCCAGGTCATGGCAATAGTCCACGTCGAAACCGGCCGGGTTGTTACCAGCATCGCGGAAACCCATGGGCGGGAAGTCCAGGGTCACGGCGCAGCGCAGCTTGCCTGAACCGATGATGTCGTCGAGCTTGTCGGCCTGGGCGGTGGCAATGAAGGAGGTACTGAGAACAGCGCTGAGGGCTACGGCAAATGCGGGGTTTTTCATAGAGGCCTCGTTGATGTGATGTGCTGTTGGATATCGTATTGGGGATTTCGTATACGATATTAAATATAGCAATCAACGTGCCCGTTTCCAGGCCGAGGCGTGAATTTGTTGGCAGACCTTGGAGTAGAGGTGTTGCGGTGCGTCAGAGTGACGCCGTGAGGGGCGGGGGCCGCGATGGTGGGTGTTACAGATGGGAGCAATGGTTGTGCGGGGCGCCCCTTTAAGGAACATCGGCGCCCTGCGATCACCCCGTGCTCTGACACACCCATGTGGCGAGGGGGCTTGCCCCCGTTGGGTTGCGCAGCGACCCCAAAATCTGCAACCGCAGGTTTTCAGGTGCATCGCATACACCGGTTTTACGACTGCTTCGCAGCCGAACGGGGGCAAGCCCCCTCGCCACAACAAGCCCCTTTGCCACAGATTCTGGCTAGACCTGCGGATCAAGGTTATCCAGTACGCGGTTCACCGCCAGCTCCCCGAGCATGACCACCGATTGAATCCCCAACATGATGTTGCGATGGGGCATGTCCATCAACCCGGCGAACTCACTGAGCATCATGCTCGCTGACGCCAGGGATTCGCAGGCGTTGACCAGCAGGGTTTCGTTATCGACCTTGGGGCCGACGTGGTAAATGGTGCTGGGTTTGCGCTGGGTGTCTTTGGGGGTGGGTGGTTTGAGGTAGTGATCGAGGGCGCGGTCGGCGGCTGCGTGGAGCTTTTTCGAATCGAGGGATTCGTAGGGGGAAACGTCGTCGGTTTCCGGTGGATTTGGCGTTGGTTTGAACATAGATGGAACTCCATATGTGATTAGAGGAGCCATCACTCTCGCTACCAAACGAAGAGGTGGTGGCCATACGAAGGTTGGTAGACCGGCCCACATGGCAAAACCGGCGTGCCCGAGGGCACCCTACGCATGGCCACCATAAATACAAATGCTGAAGAAGCACCTGCATAAGGTGAAGCTATGCGACATGTGAACGGCGGGCTACCAAACCCGATCGCTGTTTTTTTCAGCGACAGGGAAACGATATAGCCCGGGCCACAGGCGCACTAGCCGGCGGATTCTGGCGTAGTCGTAGGCAGAGGCGCAAGGATGTGTAGCCTGGGTGAGTGTCTGGAGATGTCTATTAAACATCGCCTGTTTATTGGTCTTACTGTGGGTTGATCATTCCCATGCTCCGCGTGGGAACGATCCTTAGCGCTGAGTATCGCGATACTGGCTCGGTGACAGACCGGTCAACGCACGAAACTGCCGGCTGAACGCACTGTGGTCGGTGTAACCGCAGCGCAAGGCGATCTCGGTGATCGGCAACTCGGTGTGCAGCAACAGCCGAGAACCTTCTTCCAGGCGCGCCTTGTTGATCATCTGCCGTGGCGTGAGCTGGAACACCCGCTTGCAGTGACGCTCCAGTTGCGCCACGGAGTAACCGGCGATGGCGGTCAGTTCGGCGAGGCTGATGGGGCGGGCGAAGTGGCTGCGGATGTGCGCGTCCACGGCGGCGAGTTTCTGGAACGCGGGGTGATTGGACTGCGGCGATTGCAGGTCGCGGGAGATCCCGGCCAGGCCCACGATGTGACCCTGTTCATCCTTCAAGGCGAGTTTGTGGGTCAGGCACCAGATCGGCTGGTTGCCGTAATACAGGTGCAGTTCCAGTTGGTCGGCCATCTCGCGACCGCTGGACAGCACCCGCCGATCCTGTTCGGTGTACAGCGGGCCGAAGCGTTCCGGGAAGACCATCTCGGCGGTGAGCCCCAGCAGATCCTCGCGATGTTTGAAACCGCAACGCCGGGCCAGGGTCTGGTTGACGAAGGCATAGCGGGCTTCGCGGTCCTTGATGAAAAACACCACGTCCGCCAGGGTGTCGAGCAGCGGCGCAATCGGCTGCAGGCTGTTCAACAGCGTGGGCAGGTCGGAGGGTTTGAAGGTGCTGAGCGAGGGGTACATGGCGCTGGGGTCTGAGGGCGACCCCGGGATCATAGAGGCTCGACAGCGCGGCTGAAACCCCCGAGGGGGTTTCAGGCTGGCGGGGTGTCGTCCAGGCACATCAAGGTCTCGATTCGGGCCGGGCTGAAGGGCGGACGGGGCGCCGAGGGTTGCCAGCCAAACAGGTGCTGCACCGCGCCGCCACACACCCGGCCCTGACAGGCGCCCATACCACAGCGACTGGCCAGCTTGGCTTCGCGCCAGTCGGTGTGCCCGGTCAATGCGCCGTAGGGCACGTCTTCGCAGCGGCAGACCAGGGTGTCGGGGCGGGCCAGGGATTTGAGTTGTGGGTCGAGGGCGAAGGCCTGATTCAGTGCCTTGGCGAAACCCTGCCAGCGTGCCCGACGTGGCCACAACTGGCGTGCCGCTTCAAGGTCACCGACCGCCGCGTGCCCAGCAATGGCACCTTCGACCAACGCCAGTTCACTGCCACCAAACCCGGTGCATTCTCCCGCCGCATAATGATCGACGCGACTGGCCTGCCAGGCATCCACGGCCAACGCCTGACCCTCGATGGCGTAACCCAGTGCCTGGCCCAATTGAATGTTCGGGATCAAGCCGAAACCACAGGCCAGCCGATCACATTCCAGTTCGATGATTTTGCCCTGCTGTTGCAGGCGCACACCTTCCAGTCGGTCAGTGCCAAGGGCGGCCAGCACATGCGTCGCGGTGCGGTAATGGCGGTCGAACAGGCTGAACGATTGCAGCCATTTGCCAGGCCAGCGGGGCAGTTGTGCGGCGAAACCGGCGACGGCGGTGCGCGAGGCTTGCTCGGCGATGCGCTGGATCTGCGCGCCGTGTTTTTTCGCGGTGGCGGCAGTCGCCAGTAACAACGGGCCGCTGCCGGCGATCACCACGCGCTCACCCTGCACCGGCAGGCCCGCCTTGATCAGCGCCTGCAAGCCACCGGCCCCGGTCACGCCGGGCAACGTCCAGCCGGGGAAGGGCAGCAGCAACTCGCGGGCGCCGGTGCACAGAATCAATCGGTGATAACTGATCAGCCAGCCGTCATCGTCATTTTCGACCAGCAGCTGTTTCGGACCGGGACTGGCGATCACCCGGGTGGCGGCGTGACGGCGAATGTTGCTGCACGCCTGCAATCGCTCACGCAGGCGACGGGCCTGATCGGGTACGTTGGCTTGAGGGCCGTCACGCCAGATTTGCCCGCCCGGCAGCGGATTGTCGTCGAGCATGACGATGCGTGCGCCACTGGGGGCAGCGGCAAGAGCAGCGGCCATGCCAGCGGGGCCGGCTCCGATGATCAGCAGATCGGCGTATTCGTTCATGGGCATGTCTGCACCTGCATGCCGTCGCGGCACAGAGTCTGGCAGGCCAGGCGTCGCCGGCCGTCGATGGTCACCCGGCATTCCTGGCAAATGCCCATGCCGCACAGCGGTGCGCGGCGTTGGCCACTGACCGAAGTGCGTGTGCATCCGTCGCTGCCCAGCGCCAAGGCTGCGGCGACGCTGGTGCCCTCGGCCACCTTCAAGGCGCGGCCGTCCAGCAATAATTCAGGCATAGACAGGTTCTCCGAGGAAACGCTGGGGCAGGTAGGGTTGCGCGGCCAGTGGCGGGGTTTCGTTGAACAGCTGCGCCACCAGCAAGTCGGCCGTGCCGGGGGCCGTGGTGACGCCCAACCCTTCGTGCCCGACCGCCAGCCACAAGCCCTGCTGCTGTGGGTGCTGGCCCACCAGCGGCAGGCCGTCGGGGCTGGCGGCGCGAAAACCGGTCCAGGCGCGGATGCCGTTGAGCCGGGCCAGGCCTGGCATGTACTCGGCGGCACGCTTGAGCATTTTCGCCAGCATCCAGCCTTCGACCTGCGGGTCGGTGGTGCCGAATTGCCGTGAGGCTCCGATGAACAATTGCCCGGTCGGGCGCGGCTGAATATTGCAGGCGGTGGATGGCCCGGTGGCGTTGTGCGCGCTGGTGACGTAACCCAGTTCCACCAGGGTGTGGGTGACGGTGCCGGGGTAGCGGTCGGTAATCAGCAGGTGGCCCTTTTTCGGCTCGATGGGCAACTCCGGGCACAGGTCGCTGGCCTGAATGCCGTTGGCCAACACCACCGCTTCGGCCCGCAACCACTGACCGTCGTCAAGGCAGACGCGATTGCCATCGACCGCGCTGACCCGCGCCCGGTGCTGACGGATGTTCGGTGTGTCGAGCATCCAGCGGGCCGTCGCCGGCGCATACAGAATGCCGTCGCCATTGATCAGCAAGCCGCCTTCCAGATCCTCGCGCAGTTCCGGTTCACGCTGACGCAAGGCGCTGGCACTGACCAGTTCGCACGCCACGCCCTGGGCTTTCAGGTTCAGGTATTTGCTGTGGGCGACCGCCATTTCCTCGGCGTTGGCCGCCAGCCACAGTGTGCCGTTGTTGCGGTAGGCGCAGCCGTCGGGCAGGTCCGGCGCCAGTTCACGCCAGCGTTGCAGGGAATATTGGCTCAGGGCCAATTCGGCCGGGTTGTCATCGAGCACCAGCAGGTGGCCCATGCCCGCCGCTGTCGCACCGTGCAGGCCGGCGTCCAGCACCAGCACCTGCAAGCCACGACGGGCCAGCGCCTGGGCGCAGGCGGCGCCGATGATGCCGGCGCCGATCACGATCACATCGGCCACCAGGCCCTCGCTCATGGGCGAATGCCCCAGGCGAACGGGTCATCCTGTTCGATGATCAAACTGGCCTCGGCGCTGATAAAGGCACGGCCACGAATGGTCGGCACGATGCGCTCGCCTTGCCATTCGTAAGAGCCTTCGAACTCGCTGCCGATGACACTGGCCTGACGCCAGATCTGCCCCGGTTGCAACTTGTCGTCGGCCGCCAGGCAGGCCAGTTTGGCACTGGTGCCGGTGCCACACGGTGAGCGGTCATAGGCCTTGCCGGGGCAGAGTACGAAGTTGCGGCTGTCGGCGTGATCGTCATCGGCGAACAGTTCGATATGGTCGATCAACCCGCCGTCTTCGCCACGAATGCCCTGGGCTTCCAGCGCTTGTTGCACGGCGTAGGTATAAGCAGTCAGCGCGTCAAGGTTGTCGCCGGCCACCCGCAGGCCATGCTCGGCGATCAGGAAAAACCAGTTGCCGCCCCAGGCAATATCGCCGACCACCTGGCCGATGCCCGGCACCTGCAACACCAACGCCTTGCGGTAACGGTAGGCCGGCACATTGCGCACGCTCACCGAATGGTCTTCGTGCAGGGTCGCCTGCACCGTCCCCACCGGCGTCTCGATGCGGTGCACACCGGGGCCGATCTTGCCCAGGTGCGCCAACGACGCCACCAGGCCGATGGTGCCGTGGCCGCACATGCCCAGGTAACCGGTGTTGTTGAAGAAAATCACCCCGGCACAGGCGCTCGGGTCTACCGGTGTGCAGAGCAGGGCACCCACCAGCACGTCGCTGCCTCGTGGTTCCAGCACGCAGGCGGCGCGCCATTGATCGTGATGGTCGGCCAGCAACTTACGCCGTTCAGCCATGCTGCCGGTGCCCAGGTCAGGAAAACCGGCGGTCACCAGACGGGTCGGTTCGCCGCCGGTGTGGGAGTCGATCACGGTGATGCGTTTCATGGAAGGGCCACGTCCGTTCAGATGAGTGAACGCAAGAGTGGCCTGTGCGGCGAGGTGCCGGCTTGATGGATTTATCCTGTGCCGATGACGAAATCGGCACAGCATCCTGAGCCGTCAGTGGGCGTGGGGCAGGTGTTCGAACAGGGTCTTGCAGACCCCGGCAATGTGTTCGTCCAGCAGCTTCACCGCCAGCTCCACATCGCCGGCACGGCAAGCCGCGAGGATTTCACGGTGTTCGTGATCGGCCCGTTCCTTGCCGGCCGACAGGCTCATTTGCATGCGCAGGTAGCGCTCCAGCTTGTCGTTGACCGAACGAATCAGGCTGACCAGAAACGGCCGTTGTGCTGGTTCGTAAAGGCAGGCGTGCAGCTCCCAATTGAGCTCGGCCCAGCGGCCCACGTCGTCCTCGCCGATGAATTCCTGACAGATACGCTCGGCACGGGCGAAGGTTTCTTCGGTCATGTTGGGGATGGCCAGGCGCAGTATTTTGTCTTCCAGCAACATGCGCACTTCGAACATCTGCGCCAGCTCGGCATCGGAAACCCGCGTGACCATCGCCCCACGATTGCGCTGGAACATCACCAACCCTTCGGCTTCCAGCCGCTTGAGGGCCTCGCGCACCGGAATCTTGCTGACGTTGAACTGGCGGGCAATGTCGTCCTGGCGAATCGGCTCATCTTCGGCGAAATGCCCGGCGACGATCGCGTCGCGCAGATGACGGGTGATGATTTCCGAGGTCGAAGGCGTATTGCCAAGGTCGGGAGCGTTGAGTTTGGGTAGGTTCACGGCGGCGATCGTTTGGAGTGAGATAGCGATAGGGTATACGAAATCCTTTCGCTGATCTTCCCGGGACCGCACGAACGTCAGGACGCTGGTTGTGTTGGTCGAAGATTTGCTGCTTTACCGCATATACGGAAAAACATATATTCGGCAAAACGCATATTAATGAGGCTTGCCTGTGTCGCGAAGCCCGTGTTGCTGTATGAAACCCAAACGCCGAGACCCGAAATGGCTGACTCTCTGACGCCGACCACTGTTTTCAAATGCCTGGCTGACGACAACCGGGTCCGCATGATGCTGCTCATCGCCCGCGAGGGAGAGTTGTGTGTCTGCGAGCTGACCTGTGCGTTGGATGAGAGCCAGCCGAAAGTCTCCAGGCACCTGGCGCAGTTGCGCACCAGCGGATTGCTGTCGGACCGTCGACAAGGCCAATGGGTTTACTACCGGTTGCACCCGAGCCTTCCTGACTGGGTGCTTCAAATGCTGACTGTCGTGCTTGAAACCAACCAGCATTGGCTGAGCGCGGATGCCAAACGTCTTGAAGACATGGGTGAGCGCCCTGAACGGGCAGCCGCCTGCTGTCCGGTTCGATAATTTCAAAAGCCTATCCCTGACAACAGATACAGAGCACACCAACATGACTATCAAAGTGGGCATCAATGGTTTTGGCCGCATCGGTCGTCTCGCCATGCGCGCCGCCTGGCACTGGCCGGAGTTTGAGTTCGTGCAGATCAACGACCCCGCAGGCGACGCGGCGACGCATGCGCACCTGCTGAACTTCGATTCGGTGCATGGTCGCTGGAATGATCAAGCCAGCGCCGAGGGCAACTGCATTGTCATCGACGGCAAGCGCATCAAGGTTTCCGCCAACAAGGCGATTGCCGATACCGATTGGTCGGGCTGCGACCTGGTGATTGAAGCCAGCGGCAAGATGAAGACTGTCGCGGTGCTTCAGGCGTACCTCGACCAGGGCGTCAAGCGCGTGGTGGTCAGTGCTCCGGTGAAAGAAGAGGGCGCGCTGAACATCGTCATGGGCGTCAACCATCAACTGTTCAATCCGGCGGAACATCGCATCGTTACCGCGGCGTCGTGCACCACCAATTGCCTCGCGCCAGTGGTCAAGGTGATCCATGAAGCGCTAGGCATTCGCCACGGCTCGATCACCACCATTCACGACTTGACCAACACCCAAAGCATTCTCGACCAACCCCACAAGGATCTGCGCCGTGCGCGGGCTTCGGGCATGAGCCTGATCCCGACCAGCACCGGTTCGGCCACCGCCATCGCGGAAATTTTCCCGGAGCTGCGCGGGCGTCTGAATGGTCACGCAGTGCGCGTACCGTTGGCCAATGCTTCGCTGACTGATTGTGTGTTCGAGGTCGATCGCGTCACCACGGTTGACGAAGTGAATCGGTTTCTCAAGGACGCGTCCGAGAACGAACTCAAAGGTATTCTCGGTTTCGAGGAGCGTCCGCTGGTGTCCATCGACTACCGCACCGATCCGCGCTCATCGATCATCGATGCGCTGTCGACCATGGTCATCAACGGCACCCAGGTCAAAATCTATGCCTGGTACGACAACGAATGGGGGTACGCGAACCGCACCGTCGAATTGGCCAGGATGGTCGGTCTGGCCGTTTAAGGAGCGTTGATGAAAGCCTTGTCAGCCCTCGCGCCGTCAGTGCGGCAATACCTGCTTGTTACGGGCAATTACTGGGCTTTTACCCTCACCGACGGTGCCTTGCGCATGTTGGTGGTGCTGCACTTTCACGGGTTGGGCTACAGCCCGTTGCAAATCGCGGCGTTGTTTCTGTTCTACGAACTCTTTGGCGTGATCACCAACCTGCTGGGCGGTTATCTCGGCGCGCGACTGGGGCTGAACCGGACCATGAACATCGGGCTGGGGATGCAGGTGGTGGCGCTGTTGATGCTGACGGTGCCGGTGGCCTGGCTGACGATTCCTTGGGTGATGGGGGCGCAGGCACTGTCGGGGATCGCCAAAGACCTGAACAAGATGAGCGCCAAAAGCTCGATCAAGCTTCTGGTGCCCGACGGGCAACAGGGCACGCTTTATCAATGGATAGCCATCCTCACCGGCTCGAAGAATGCCCTCAAGGGCGTCGGTTTCTTTCTCGGCGGGGCATTGCTCGCCCTGATCGGTTTCAGAGGGGCGCTGCTGGCCATGGCAGGCGTTCTTTCGCTGATCTGGCTCAGCAGCCTGATCCTGTTGAAAAAGGACCTGGGCAAGGCGAAAGCCAAGCCCAGGTTCCGTGACATCCTCTCCAAGAGCCGGGCCATCAACATCTTGTCGGCGGCACGGATGTTCCTGTTCGGTGCCCGCGATGTCTGGTTCGTGGTGGCTTTACCGGTGTACTTGAGCAGCGTTTTTGGCTGGGACTTCTGGAAGGTCGGTGGATTCCTGGCGGCCTGGGTGATTGGCTACGGCATCGTGCAATCGCTCGCGCCGCGGATCACCGGCAAGCAACGAGGGCATGTCCCGGATGGCCGCGCCGCGTTTCTTTGGGCGGTTGCCTTGGCAGGCCTGCCGGCGGCAATCGCGCTGGGACTGAACTCCGGGTTGTCGCCGCAGTGGGTGCTGTTGGGCGGTTTGATGATCTTTGGTGCGTTGTTCGCGGTGAATTCCTCGCTGCACAGCTACCTGATCGTGTCCTACGCCAAGGAAGACGGCGTATCGCTGGATGTGGGCTTCTACTACATGTCCAACGCCATGGGACGGCTGATCGGCACCGTGCTCTCCGGTTGGGTTTTTCAGGTCTTCGGGCTGGAAGCGTGTTTATGGATATCCAGCGCATTTGTTATTTTCGCGGCACTGATTTCTGTTAGGTTGCCGCGGCATTCCAACGTGCTCTAAATCGCTCTAAAAGTACTGTTTCACGCGTTTTACACTTATTAAGTGCAACTTCCATTTATATTTATTTTGGTGCATGTGACATTTTTCAGGCGCCAAATATTTGAAGTTTTTTATATGTAACGAAAAGCGATTGTTCTTAGCGCAATAAATTCATACACACGCTTACAACCTAAGCCATACATTACCCACCAGAACAGGCAGCGAGGAACAACTACAACAACCCGATCACTAAAACCTGACACAACAAAAACTAAAATCTCCTTATAAGTCGGTGAACATCATGATTAAAATCATGGCCTACTTTTTAATAGGAGCTGGTATTGCAGGATGCAACGGTATGGTAAAACCCGACTTGTCGGGACCTGCCAACGATTCATATTTCTCAGTCTTCTCAGGCTTTCCCTTGCCCTATCTGTACACCGCCTCGGCCGTGCAATGGAACGAGGATTACGCCGTCACCACCCGCCACACCCCACTCATTCGCAACGTGATATACAGCTGCAGCACCGGTTGCGACCTGGTCTTCATCAAGCACAAGGCTGACGGCCATTATCCGTCATGGCGCGCACCGCGCGTGGGTGAGCACATCACTGCCGTGGGAACGAGCCCGTATATGACAACGGTCAGCGGGCAAGGCAAGGTGTATCCGGCGCCTTTCATCAACAGTGATGAAGGCAGCGGCGAACGCTATGCCATCCATGATGCCCCGATGATCAAGGGGATGTCGGGTGGGCCGGTTATCGCCAATGACGGCAGCATTGTCGGTATTAATGTCGGATTCTTCTCCACCACACTTCACGATGTGAGTTTTCACCCTGGGGTAAAGGGCGCTGAGCGGATCAGTATCTTTATTCCTTACTCGATCATTCAACGTGAGTGGGGGCTGATGCAGGCACAGCTTAACGATTCGCACGGCACGAAATACGCGCAGAAGTAGTGTTGGGTCATCACCGAATCCGGAACATCGGATTCGGTGTGACGTGGCGCGTCTATCACTCGCTTATTCAATCAAGGCGTATATTGATAGTGTCGATCCCGTTAGTTGAGGCGATAGCCAATCGTCGGTGGTTTGACAGGCGAGAGCGTTGGGGGGAGTTAGATATCCCGGAACGTTTGGAGGTGTTACATGAGCCAATATCAACGACTCTTTCTGATAGCCGGCCCAGCCATGCGTCACACCCCGGCGTTGGAACGAGCTGTCGCCATCGCCGAAGCCACTGGCGCAGCGCTGCACATCACGGTGTTTATCGAAGACTCTCACCTTTTGGGGTTGATGAGCGCCGGTGCGCGGTTTCGTGAGGCCTGTCAGCAAGAGAACGAAAAGTGGCTGAAGGATGAAGCAGATCTGATACGCGGGCGCGGGGTCACGGTGAGCACCGAAGTGCTTATAACCCGCAGCGCGTTGCAAGAAATCCTTCGGCACGTGGCAGAAATGCAGCCGGATCTGGTGATCAAGGACGTGCAGCACGAGTCTGCACTCAAGCGTGTTTTCGTTACGCCTCTGGATTGGCACCTGTTGCGCGAATGTCCGGTGCCTGTGCATCTGGTCAGCGAAGTCAGGTGTCCGCTGCCGCGGGTGATCGTGGCGGCGGTCGATCCGTCGCACCCCGAGACGCAGATCACCGGCATCAACGACCGCATCATCCAGGCAGCGAACGGACTGGCCATGCAATGCAACGCAGAACTGCATTTGCTGCATGCCTATGATCTGTCGCTGACGCATATAGCCGACGCAGGCGCGGGTGCAGTGACGATGCCAGGCTTCAACAGTGACGTGCGCAAGTCTCTGCATCAGTCATTCATCGCATTGGCCGACCACTTTGGCGTGCCCACCGAGCGACAACACTTCGTTGCGGGCCCGCCCGGCAAAGCGCTGGCTGACTTTGCAGCGCATCACCGGGCCGATGTGATCGTCATGGGCAATGCGCATCGCAAGGGGTTGGGCAAGTGGGTGGGCGGTACGACGGAGCATGTTCTGTATCGAGTGCCCTGCAACATCTTCGCGGTCACGGGGGCAGCGGATCAGTGAATGGAGTCGTTGTTAAATGATTCGCGAGGGACGCCTCGGCGACCGGGGCGGTTTTTTTTGTGGGCACGTGCCGAGATGTCCTCGAAGGTATCGCTATCGGTTGCCGCCAGGAGCTTGCCACCGTCCTTCAGGGTGGCCATGAAGGTCACTTCCGTGTTGTTGCCCGCGAGCAGATAGCCAGCGATGGCACCGACCGGCCCCAACAACATCGCGCCCGCAATGCCCAGGCCGATGGCGCTCTTTATATTCTTGTTGGAGTCCGTGTTCTGGATCGTTAGATCTTTAAATTCCGAGACCGGGAAGCTTTTCCCCAGTCGTGGCTTAAGGGCCGTTTTGAGCGTGATGGTACCCGAGTGATATTCCCCGTCGCACTGCGGGAAGTCACCAGCGAGCACTATGATCTTTGCCATGTGGAATGTTCTCTTGGGCGATCATTTTGGGGGTAGACATTGCGCGCGCCCAAACTCAAAACGTCAACGAGCTGACGATGAGTGGCAGCCATGGATTTGCGATACACAAGTGTCAGTCTTCCAGGTCAATTTCATCTTCAGGCGCCCATCCGGCGTCGAGCAGGGCGGGGGGAGGATCGTCCGGCATGGTTATTCCTCCAGTCATGAACGCAAAGCGTAGCAGGCGGGTAGGGCCGTCGAGGTGGTCATAGCCCTGGTCATGGACGTTTTATAACGTTTGCTTCAAGCCGGCGGGTAATGCGTTTTAATTCTCCGTTGACCCGACAGCTGCTCGGAACCAACAACAGACCTTTCAGCCGAAAGGGGTTAACGGGGGATTAATGGACTTCTGGACCACCACGCAAGTATCGATTCTAGGGCTGGTTGAAGGACTCACAGAGTTTTTGCCGATCTCCAGTACAGGCCACCAGATTATTGCCGCGGACTTGCTCGACTTTGGCGGTGAGCGAGCCATGGCGTTCAATATCATTATTCAGTTGGGCGCTATTCTGGCGGTCGTCTGGGAGTTCCGTCGCAAGATTCTGGACATCACCACGGGTTTGCCGACCCAGCGTAATGCGCAACGTTTTACTCTGAATTTGCTGATCGGTTTCTTGCCGGCGGTGGTGCTGGGGGTGATGTTTGCCGACAAAATCCATCAATATCTGTTCAACCCGATCACCGTGGCCGTGGCGCTGGTGATCGGCGGGATCATCATGTTGTGGGCTGAACAGCGTGAGCACGTGGTAGTGGTCGATCACGTTGACGAGATGCGCTGGACCGATGCCTTGAAAGTCGGATGTGCACAATGCCTGGCGATGATTCCCGGCACTTCGCGTTCGGGATCGACGATTATCGGCGGGTTGCTGTTTGGCCTGTCACGCAAGACGGCCACCGAGTTTTCGTTCTTCCTGGCGATGCCGACAATGGTGGGGGCCGCGGTGTACTCGGGCTATAAATATCGCGACCTGTTCCAGGCCGCAGATTTGCCGGTGTTTGCCCTGGGATTTGTCGCCGCTTTCGTCTTTGCGATGATTGCCGTGCGCGGGTTGCTCAAGTTCATCGCCAACCATAGTTATGCGGTGTTTGCCTGGTACCGGATCGCCTTCGGTTTACTGATTCTGGCGACGTGGTTTTTGGGTTGGGTGGACTGGAATCACCTCTCGGAAGGGGCGTAGGTTTTCCTGTGTTGATAAAAAACGCCGCTTGTTGTTGAGCGGCGTTTTTGTGTAAGCAGCTAAAAGCGTCTAAAGCTTGTTGACCCGCGCCAGTGGCAGGCTGATTTGCTGTTCACGCTGCAGCAAATTCATCATCAGCAGTACCCGTTCTTCACCGTCCATGGCCAGGAACACCGCTTCGAGATCGCAGAACGGACCTTCAGTGATGCGCACCGCATCTCCGTGTTTCAACAGCGTGGTCACGATCGCCTGGCTGTCTGGTTCCTGGAGTTCGTCGATCAGCGCATCGCGGATCGGCAATGGCTGACCGCCAAACCCGACGACCCGCGAAACGCCGCGGGTCGAGCGCAGTGGACCCCAGCTGTCCTGAAGGCTCAGTTGAATAAACAGGTAGCCCGGAAACAGCGACTCGCTGATCACTCGACGTTGCCCGCGCAACATGCGCTCACGTCTGTAGGTCTTGCGAAAGCATGCATAGCCTTGGCGCTGCAAATGTTCTTCGGCGCGCTCATCTTGTTTGGGCTTGCACTGGACCAGGTACCAGGCTTTGGTGGCGTGTTCGGCAATCGCGTTCATTCAAATGCCCTCCCTGCATCGATCTGCCCCAGCAGCTCGGCGGTTTTGCGCTGCAGGAGCGAGCTGTCGCCCCGACTTTCCACGGTCAGGCAAGCTACGCAACCCTCGCCCGAGAGGCGCAAGCTGAAGCGCCAGTCGGCAAAGACCAGGTTCAGCCCGCTGCTTTCGTTGAGGTCAAGGGCGTCGCGGGCATAACGCTGCTTGATGCTCGCCAGCAGCGCCGGACCATCCTTGACTTGGCGGCGGATCTCCCCGGAGGAGGGGAACGCGCCGATGCGTTCCACCAGCAGTACCGGTGGTTTTCGCACGCGGGGGAAAATCAGTTCCGACGCATAGGCGCGCACGATGCGGTACGCGAGGTTGTGCTTAAGGTCAGCGCTATACGGGTGGCGACTGTCATCTGCCTTGAAACCGCTCAACGTATTCATAGAGGCTTCGTCCATAAGGTGATAAAGACCATATCGGGGGACAGCAACATCACAGGGCGTTTTGATGCAGATGCTCGAAGCAGAAGTTGGTGGCTTCGATATAACCTTCGGCACCGCCACAGTCGAAGCGTCGACCCTCGAACTTGTAAGCCAGTACGCAACCGTTCTGGGCCTGCTTCATCAGCGCATCGGTGATCTGGATTTCACCGCCCTTGCCAGGTTCGGTGTCAGCGATCAGGTCGAAGATGTCGGGGGTCAGAATGTATCGACCGATGATCGCCAGGTTGGACGGAGCGTCTTCCGGACGGGGTTTTTCGACCATGCTGTTGACCCGGTAAATCCCCTCGCGAATCAACTCGCCGGCAATCACGCCGTACTTCTGAGTCTGCTCGCGGGGTACTTCCTGGATCGCCACGATCGAACAGCGGAACTGCTCATAAAGTTTGAGCATTTGCGCCAGAACTCCATCCCCCTCCAGGTTCAGGCACAGGTCGTCGGCCAGCACCACGGCGAATGGCTCATCACCGATCAACGAGCGGCCGCTGAGAATGGCGTGCCCCAGGCCTTTCATTTCCACCTGACGGGTGTAGGAAAAGCTGCAGGTATCGATCAGCTCGCGAGTGCCGTGCAGGAACTTTTCCTTATCGGTGCCACGAATCTGGTGCTCCAGCTCGTAGCTGGTATCGAAATGATCCTCCAGCGCGCGCTTGCCGCGACCGGTCACGATGGCCATGTGTTGCAGGCCGGCGTCACGCGCTTCCTCGACGGCATACTGGATCAGCGGCTTACTGACGATCGGCAGCATCTCCTTCGGCATGGCCTTGGTGGCGGGTAAAAAGCGGGTCCCATAACCGGCGGCGGGGAACAGGCATTTACGAATCATGGAAGCGTCCTTGAAAGTAGACTGATGGAATAGCTGATGGCAGTAGGAAAGATTCGATCCAGGCTGGCCGAACCGGTCACGCTGGGGAGTGCGGGCTCGAAGCGGCCCGGTCACTCAAGAACAATGTTCGCAACGCGCCAGGGGCTGCGAATGGTCTGCACGCCATGCTTCTCGCCAGGCGCGGGCAGGGGAGACATCGAGCAGCCGATTGGCCGGCGAGCATGCCCGGTTGTTTCACGGCATGCTCGTGACGTAACCCGCTGTAAATAGAGTTATTGCCCAAGGCGTCCCTTACCCAACTACTAACCAAATGTTCGACACCCTGGCAATGCAGTAGCGGAACGGCTATACATTAGTCATTCGCTATTTCAGTATAATTTAGATTGAACAGTCGCCAGAAAACGACAACCGTTAGAAATTGTCTGAATAAATTCACTAACTGTTATTTTCGTACTCTGCAGAGTGCGATGTTATTTTTTGTCCGGATAAAAAGTTGAGGGCTGTTCAAGCGTCATGGTAATAAATACGCATTGATTGTTTGAAAGTTTCAGTCGCAGTTCCTGGTCGTTATAAATGCCCGGGCTCATTCGTAATTTAAAGCTCTTATGTTCGGCAAGTGCTAGGTCACCGCCAATGTTGACAAGACGGGGAAGGTCATCTTGCTTAAAAGGGTTTTGATTGTCTGTGTTGGCAATATATGCCGCAGTCCCACCGCGGAGCATTTGCTGCGTGGGGCACTCGTCCATTCCGATATTCAGGTCAGTTCAGCCGGCCTTGCCGCCCTGACGGGCAAGCCCATCGAGCCGACAGCACACGCCGTGCTCACAGAGCATGGTCATCTGCCCCATGAGCACCAGGCCGTTCAGCTCACTTCTCAAGCCGTCAGTGAGGCGGACTTGATTCTGGTGATGGAGCGGCGACATGTCAGTGGCGTGCTCAACATTGCCCCTGAAGCGCGGGGCAAAGTGTTGCTGTTGGGCAAATGGCAGGACGATCGAGAGATCAGCGACCCCTACCGTCAAGGCAAACCTGCTTTTGTGCACGCTTATGCGTTGATCGAAGAAGCCGTACACGCATGGGCACAGCGTCTGGCACGCTGATGGCCACTTCCTTTTTGAATCGTAATCAAGGCAAAGAATCCGACTTATGCAGCAAGCACCGGTAGTCAACGTGCGGGACGACGACAATGACGAGATTGATCTTCTCGGCCTGTTTGGAACACTCATCGACCATAAATGGCTGATTGCCGCGGTTACCGGCGCCTTCATGGTCGCAGGGGCCGCGTACGCAGTGCTGGCGACACCGGTATTTCAGGCGAATGCGCTGTTGCAGGTCGAAGCGAAGAAGAACGACTTATTGGGCTTCTCGGATATCGGCAGCATGCTGGGCAAGGAGTCTCCTTCGGCCACCGAAATCGAGTTGATCCAGTCCCGCTCCGTGATTGGTAAAACTGTCGATAACTTGAAACTTGATATTGTCATACAGCCGAAGTATTTCCCGGTTTTCGGTGAGTTCCTGGCGCGTCGATTCCAGAATAATAATCCCGGTGAAATAGCCGAACCCTTGTTGGGGTTGAACAGTTTCGCCTGGGGAGGGGAGTCGCTGAAGATCTTCAAACTGGATCTCCCCGATTCGCAACTGGGCAAGAAATTGACCCTGACTGCGGGTGAAAATGGTCATTTCACGTTGGTGGATGAAGATGACAACCTATTGGCGGCCAGCCGGGCCGGAGAGCTTTTCGAAAAAAATGGCGTAACGTTTCAAATAGAGGAACTGCACGCCAATCCTGGTACCCGCTTCCGCATTATCCGTAACTCCCGCCTGACCAGTATCCTCGACTATCAAGAGGCCCTGGATGTAGTTGAGCGCGGAAAAGAGTCGGGCATGATCGGTCTGGCGCTGGAAAGCACAGATCCGGACCAGGCGATTAAAATACTCAATGAAATCGCCGCTATATATGTACGGCAAAACGTAGAGCGCACTTCAGCAGAGGCTGCGCAGAGCCTGGCGTTTCTCAAAGAGCAACTTCCTGAGGTCAAGAAGGATCTGGAAAAAGCCGGAAATGCGTTGAATGAATACCAGACGCGCAGCAAGTCCGTGGATATCACGCTCGAAACCAAAGCCATTCTTGATCAGATAGTCGGGCTCGATACCAATATTTCCGAGTTGAAGTTGCAGCAAGCCGAGATGGACCGCAAGTTCACCCGTCAACATCCTGCCTATCGCGCATTGTTGACCCAGATCGGTGAGTTGACCAGCAAGCAGAAAAATTTGGCGTCCAAAGTAGAGAGCCTTCCCTCTACCCAACAAGAATTGCTGAGCCTTACCCGGGATGTAGAGGTCGGTACGGCCATTTACACCCAGCTGCTGAATAAGTCTCAGGAACTGGATGTGATGCGCGCGGGCACTGTCGGTAACGTACGCCTGATCGACACCGCGGACGTCAACTTCCTCAAACCGGTCAAGCCGAAAAAAATCCTGATTGTATTGATCGCCACTCTTCTTGGCGGCTTCCTGGCGGTGGCCCTGGTGCTGGTACGCAAGGCACTGAACCGGGGGCTGGAGAGTCCGGAAGCCATCGAGCAACTTGGGTTGCCGGTCTATGCGTCGATTCCCTACAGCATTCTGCAAAAAGCCGAAGAAGATAAAATCTCCCGAGGACGAGGGCGTTCCAATGGGGCTTCATTGCTGGCCGTCACTCATCCTACCGATCTGGCAATCGAGGCATTGCGCAGTTTGCGTACCAGTCTGCACTTCGCCATGCATGAGGCCGACAACAACCGCCTGATGATTTCCGGGCCCAGCCCTCAGGTGGGTAAAACGTTTGTCTCGGTCAACCTCGCGGTGGTGATAGCACAGACCGGGCTGCGGGTATTATTGATCGATGTCGACATGCGTAAAGGCTATTTGCACAAAGTGTTAGGTGTTTCTTCAGACAATGGGCTCTCCGATGTTCTGGCCCGACGCTGTGATGTGGCCACCGCCATCCACAAGACCGCAATCGACAATTTCGATTTTGTCAGTCGAGGCCAGATTCCTCCCAATCCTTCCGAGTTACTGATGCATGCCAATTTCAGTGCGCTATTGGAGCAGGTGAGTGAGCTTTACGATCTGGTGATTCTCGATACACCGCCACTATTGGCAGTGACAGATGCGGCGATCGTCGGGCGTCTGTCCGGGACCAATCTGATCGTGACGCGCTATGGCCTGAACCCGGCGAAAGAAATCGAGTTGACAGTGCGCCGGTTCACCCAGAACGGAGTTGCCATTAAAGGTGCGATTTTTAATGGCGTAGAGAGAAAGGCTTCCAACAAGTATGGCTACAGTGATTATGGTTATTACCACTATGCCTACGCCTCCGACAAAAACTAAAGGGTATTGAACAGGTCGCGTCATCCGTTCAGATTTTTACGGTATTGCTGTTGTTCTTGAGTTTTTGTCGTTTATTGCTGCGCTGGATCACTAGCCAATAGGCATGATCAAACCGATAGTTCATGAAAGCACCACGTCCTGAGGAAGATGACGAAAAATCCTGGGGCGGTAGCGTGCTTAATGCCACGTCCTTCCTCACCGGCCATTCTTGCCGCCGGACTTGAAGGCTAGCAAGGAATCCAGGATTCCTTGGGTTTCCAAGTGGGTGGCGTGAGCCAAAAACCAACATTTGTACCAAGGTAATCATCATGAAAGTCACTGTATTCGGAATTGGCTACGTAGGCCTTGTTCAAGGGGCGGTGCTAGCCGAGATTGGCCACGATGTAATTTGTGTGGACGTAGATGAGCAAAAAGTAAGAAATCTGGAGCAGGGGATTATTCCAATCTATGAGCCTGGACTGGAAGTTTTAGTCAAAGAGAACTACACCGCCGGAAGGTTGAAGTTCACGACGGACGCGGCATCAGCAGTGAAGCATGGGAAGGTTCAATTCATTGCGGTAGGCACACCGCCTGATGAGGACGGATCCGCGGATCTAAAATATGTGCTGGCTGTTGCCGAAACGATAGCAAATAATATTGAAAGCAATTGCATTATCATTAACAAGTCTACCGTTCCTGTTGGAACAGCCGATAAAGTGAGGGATCGAGTTGCGAGCGTACTGGCTCAACGCGGCCGTACTGATCTCTCATTTGACGTTGCATCGAATCCAGAATTTTTAAAGGAAGGTTCTGCAGTATCGGACTGCATGCGTCCGGATCGGATAGTTATTGGTACGGAACAGGCGAGTACAGAAGAAGTCATTCGTGACCTCTATGCTCCTTTCAACCGTAATCACGAAAAAATAATTGTCATGGACGTTCGCAGCGCTGAGCTGACGAAATATGCAGCCAACTGCATGCTTGCAACAAAAATCAGCTTCATGAATGAGATTTCTAACTTGTCAGAAATGCTCGGTGCTGATATCGAAATGGTGCGAAAGGGCATAGGTTCAGATCCCAGGATTGGTTACCACTTCATCTATGCAGGATCCGGGTATGGTGGCTCTTGTTTTCCTAAAGATGTACAAGCCCTCATTAAGACATCCGAGCAACTGGACTTTGATGCAGTAATTCTGAAGTCCGTAGAGGCAAGAAATAATGAGCAAAAGAGTGTAATTTTCAAGAAAATAATTAATCACTACAATGGGGATATCGCAGGAAAAACATTCGCTCTTTGGGGTTTGAGCTTTAAACCCAATACTGATGATATGCGTGAAGCACCCAGTCGAGTACTGATGGAGGCACTGTGGAAAAACGGCGCCAAGGTGAGAGCGTATGATCCGGAGGCGATGGAAGAAACTCAGCGAATTTACAACAATCGTGATGACTTGAGTTTGTGCGGAACCAAAGAAGAAACTTTAAAAGAAAGCGATGCCTTAATCATAATAACTGAATGGCAAGCCTTCAAGGCACCCGATCTGGATCAAATTGCAAGCCAACTTAGCGAGCCTATAATATTTGATGGAAGAAACCTTTTCGACCCTCAAAAGCTTAAAGATAAAGGTATTAAATATTACTCCATAGGCCGCCAGTAATATTACAAGTTGAAGTGGGGGCTTTGGCCTCCGCTTCAAACAAATCCCATCGCAATAATGTCCCTGTTCCAGCATCTACCCGGACCCATATGCTGCTATATGACCTGGATCTTGCTGGTTGTCTCAGCCAACTTGGTCAGACACAAAAGCGATCAAGCTATTGAAGTCAACTGCTTAAACAATTGGCTACCAAGACCACAATGAACATACTGAAATCGAAATCACTTCACTTGCTATGCGTTCGAATTATCGGCGCCGTAGCCGTGCTGCTTGCAAATATTGTTATTCTGAAAATAGAAAGCAGTGATTTGGCGGGCTTGTTTCTTGTTGCTTATACTATATTTCAGATTTCCGCAGTTATAGCGCGCTTCGGATCGGACATCCACCTGGTAAGAAATTATTATAAGCAGTCAAGCGAGGCAGTACAGGACTGCTTCAATCAATCAGTAGTAGTTAGCCTTCTGATGGGGTCAATACTGAGCCCTATTACATATTTCCTTGGAGATTTCTATGTCCAGCACTGGAGTAGCCTATCAAGCGCTAGTAGTAATCACTCGTCAATACTTCTTATTTTTATACTGATTCCTGTATTTTCCGCCGCTAATACTGTTTTTTTTATATATCAAGCCAGGCATAAGACCGTCACCCAAATCCTGGGTATAAATGTCATTCAGCCCTGGGCTTTTTTGGCTTTTTATCTGGCGATTAAGCTCGCAACCCACCTTGATTTTCTATCGTTAGCTCCCGACACAACCATTGTAGCCTCCTTCTACGCCTCCATTTTAATTTACCTGATTATATCTGTTGTGTTTGCAAGAAAAGCAAATATGACGTGGGCTCCGATATCTGCGCTATCTAAAAAGCCACTCAATAAAATTCTAGCTTCACAATTGAAGTATGCATCCGCAACAATAGGAACGCAGCTAGTAGGTTGGTTGCCATATCTGTTGGCCTCCTTGCTTTTAGGAGCTTCATTTGCTTCCGTCTTCAACATACTCCAAAGACTGGCAATGCTTTCAACCTTCATATCGGTATCAATAAATTCTATATCTGCGCCTCGATTTTCAGAGCTTGCCAGTCGATCAGACTATCGAGCCATAAAAAAAATATTTTGGTCCAATACAAAGAAGTTGACTTCCTTCTCCTGCATTTATTTGGTTTCGCTGCTGGCGTTAGTCAGGTTTAGTGAACAAATACCGGAAAGCTTCCACGTCGCATGCTACATCGTATTGTTAGGCTTTTTTGTAAATTGCTCTACATCAGTGTGCGGATATTATTACCAGAACGCTTCAAATATTTACCATCTTAACGTGGCGCTGTATCTGACTGTCGCACTATCTCCGTTCGTGACTTATTGGCTTTTAGGGGGCTGGGGCACGTTGGGTGCAGCAGTTGCCATCGGGAGTACCATTGCATGCGTTAATGTAATCTTATTCCCTCTAGCAACACTAGACCTTAATCGGCGCACATCGACAAATGTCATTAGTTCAACTCAATCGTAGCTAAACCTTCAGGTTTGTCATGACACTCACACAGAGCCAGCTTGTACAAGTTAACTTCCTTGTTGTGGTTTACTCTACCAACCCTAGTTTAACCACTACGCTCAAATCGCTAGCTACCCTGGATTTTCAGTCGGCAGGAATTATCCCAAAGTTTTCAATTTGGGATAATTCTGAGCAGGGATTCGGAGAGGCATCAATCCCAACATTGCCTGGCCAAATAACGTATCACCACAGTGGAAAAAACGAGCACCTTTCGAAGGTATACAACACTCTGATCTCCAATAGTGCAGGCTCGGACTATTTTATAGTTTTGGATGACGACTCCAGCATAACTAATGATTATATATCAAGTTTGGATTTGTTTTTCAGGAGCCGTGTGCCAGTGGCGGTGCCTCAAATTTTGTTCAATCACAGCCTTATATCACCTGGAACCATAAAGGGGGTTCGTGGCAGAGCATTGAACTTACAGAGTTTGGCGACAGGTCCCGTCCCATCTAAAAATATAGTGGCAATGATGAGCGGGACTGTCATATCTAAAGAAGCGCTGTCGCGGGGCCTAAAGTTTGATGAGCGCTTGAGTTTCTATGGGGTTGATACACGATTTTTCATCGACTACGCGAACTGCTATAACGAAATATTTATTCTCAAGACATCAATTCCCCATAGCTCGGCACTCAGAGAGGGCGGACAAGCTTATGCCAAAAAGGTTCAGCGATTCCGAAACCTCATACTGTCGAGGCCATTGGTTTTCGATTACGTAAAATATCATAAATTTAAAATATCATTATATGTGCTGTTGTTTAGCCTGAATACATGCCTTAAAGAAAGAAATATCAGGTATTTATCCCTGATGTTACTTGCACTACACGTGCTGAGCCCAAGGAAATCATATGCGAGATGAAATACTTTGCCTTCATCAAAGCTCCGAGCTGTACGGTTCAGATCGAAGTTTCCTTACGGCAATTGAGTCGATCTCCGTAAAAAAGAGAATTTACTGCATTCTGCCTTTTCTTGGGGACCTCTCTCCGCTAGTTAATAGCATGGGGGCCGAAATAGAGTATTACCCCTATGGAATACTGAGAAAGCAGAAGCTAAAAAAACCATTCAGCTATAGCATGGAGCTCATCAAGGCGACCTTGTATTATGCAAAAAAATATAAGGCGTTTAATGCAATATACATAAATACGACCGTTATGTTGTCCGCGCTGGTCGCTGCCGGATTTTATAGATTTTCCAAGAAAAGTTTCTTTTGCCATATCAGAGAAATTCCCGACAAAAAACTCATTGGGATCTTCCGTTTACTCCTACGGTTCTCAGGTGCAAAACTAATATTCAATTCCGAGGCTACGAAATCCGCTTTTAATCTTCCGGGAACAGTAATTTATAATGGTGTAGCCCCCCTTTACAACGTCCCATCGCTGTGTACTGAAAGAGACTGTAAGAATCTACTTCTGATCGGCAGGATAAACACCTGGAAAGGGCAAGACTTTTTCATTGATGTCATTGGAAAATTGGCCAATAACGCAAGAAATGACTTTCGCATAAGGATAGTGGGTAGCCCTTTTGAGGGGTACGAATATCTGGAAAAGGATTTAATCGAAAAAGTAAAATCATATGGGATCTCCGACAACGTCGAATTTTTCCCTTTTTGCTCGGACCCAACCGAGCACTTTCAATGGGCAAGCTATGTTGTTGTCCCCTCTACGAAGCCGGAGCCGTTCGGTCGAGTAGCGATAGAAGCGTACTCTGTCGGAAAACCAGTGATAGCTGCGGGCCATGGTGGTTTGGTAGAGATCGTTAACCATGAAAAAGATGGTTTCCTTTTCATTCCTGCCAATCAAAGCAGCCTTGAGGATGTCCTGCTAGGACTTCCTTCGCCGGGCAGTCCTCTGTACGAAAAACTGAGTAAGTGCGCGCTTGATACTTATTACAAAAAATTCTCAATAAAAAGCTATAAAGAGCACATAAACTCAATGCTGGAAAACACAAATTAAAAGCAGAGCAATCCATACTATCGGGAATACCATGAAACTTATCATGCTACTCATGCTTTCCTTGTTTCATCTAACTGCAAGTGCGAGCCCTTCATTTGATATAGGCGTTTACTACTACCCGGGTTGGGATCAGCCGAATGACCCCTGGCAGAAGATAAAGCCATTTAAGGATAGAGAGCCTCTACTGGGGTGGTATAAAGAAGGATCTGCAGAAAACACAAAAATACAGATCGACTGGATGCATCAGTATGGAATAAATTTCGTTATCTATGATTGGTACTGGGACAATATTCACGGTGTTAATCGGACGCACGCTATAGACTCTTTCTCCAGACTAAAAGATACACATGATATCAAGTTTACCCTTCTCTGGGCCAACCATACCGGGACACCCTCGAGCCTTAAGCAATTCGATGATATAGTGCAGTACTGGATAGATCATTATTTCAGAGCGCCTGGCTATAAAAAAATAGATGGTAAACCCGTCGTTTTTATATTTTCATCTGAATTACTTGAAAGGGACGCCAGAAACTTTGGCAGTAATGCCAATGAACTATTGGAAAGGGCACGGGATCGAGCGATCCAGGAAGGATTGCCTGGAATATATTTTGTTGGATCAATAAAGGCTGGTGACAGATTTTCTCAAGAGATTTTGCCGCTTCAGAATTACGACGCATTGTCCGCTTATAATTATCAACTTAATGCAGCCGAGAAATTGAGCGAAAGGCGCCCGTCCGCAAGTTACAAAGAACTTTCAGATGGATACGAACAAGCTTGGAATTCGGCTTTAAGTACTAGCAAGTTGCCCTATTTAATTCCCGTCACTTCGGGCTGGGACAAAACTCCATGGGGTGGAAGCGAATCCCCCAATCATGATAATTCGAGCAGCACACCAGAGCAATTTAGATTGCACTTGGAGTCAGCAAAATCGCTTATTACCTCAGAGCCCAAGAAGACACTAAGCACCGTTGTCATATGTTGTTGGAATGAATACGGCGAGGGTTCATATATTGAGCCAACCAAAAAATATAAATTTCAATATTTAGAACAGATTAAAAACACTTTCAAAACTTCAGATAGCTCTGAAAACCCCTCACATTGAAAGAACCAAAAAGCCTCTATGAAAAACCTCTATATCCTCGGCATCCGCGGCGTTCCCGCCAAACACGGCGGTTTTGAAACCTTCGCCGAAAAGCTCTCCCTCTACTTGGTCAAGCAGGGCTGGAAAGTCACTGTCTACTGCCAGGAAGACGGTTCCGGCGGTATATCGACCAGTGAATGGAAGGGGGTTCATCGCATTCATATCCCGATCGCCAACACCGGCGTGGCGGGCACGGTGTTTTTCGACTGGAAGGCTACCGTCCATGCGCTGGGCCAGAAGGGATTGTTTCTGACCCTCGGCTATAACACGGCGGCGTTCAATATTCTGCAGCGGGTCAAGGGCCAGACCAATGTCATCAATATGGATGGCATTGAATGGCGACGGGAGAAGTGGGGGTTGGTGGCGAAGACCTGGTTCTGGTTGAACGAGCGAGCAGGTTGCTGGATCGGCAACCACCTGGTGGCCGACCACCCGAAAATCAAGGATCACCTGGCCACCCGGGTCAAGGATTCGAAGATCACCATGATCCCTTATGGCGGGGACCGGGTGAACGAAGCAGACCCGACCGCCCTGGCTGATTATGGCCTGGAGCCCCATGGTTTCTCGGTGGTTATCGCCCGGCCGGAGCCGGAGAACTCCTTTCTGCAGGTCGTCAAGGCTTTCAGCAGCAAGCGCCGTAACCATAAGTTGGTGGTGCTGGGCAACTTCACCCCAGAGAAGAACGAGTACCACAAGCGGGTGATGGACGCGGCCGGCAAGGAAGTGATCTTCCCCGGCGCCATCTATGAGGCGGCGGTGGTTCGGGCGCTGCGGTTTTTCAGCCGCTTTTACATCCACGGCCATCAAGTCGGGGGCACCAACCCTTCGCTGGTGGAGGCATTGGGCGCCGGCTGCTCGGTGATTGCCCATAACAACCATTTCAACCGTTGGGTCGCCGGTGATGCGGCGGTGTACTTCGATGACGAGCACGACTGCGCCAAGTTGTTCGAGAAGTACCTGCGCGATGACCACAGCCATTTGATCGCGGCGATGAAGGCTGAAAGCACCCGCCGCTTCAACGAAAAATTCACTTGGGAAAACATCCTTTCCCAGTACGAAAAATTACTGATCCAGTGGTATCCCAAGGAGTACAGCAAGTGACCCAACGTATTATCGTCACCGGCGGTGCTGGTTTTATCGGCTCCGCCGTCGTTCGCCATCTGATCGACAACACCGATGTGAGCGTGCTCAATATCGACAAGCTCACCTACGCCGGCAATACCGAGTCCCTGGCGTCGGTGGCGGGTAGCCCCCGGTATGAATTCCAGCAGGTGGATATCTGCGACACAGCGGCGCTGCACGAGCTGTTCGCGCGTTTCCAGCCCGATGCGGTAATGCACCTGGCGGCCGAGTCCCATGTGGACCGTTCCATCGACAGCCCATCGGATTTCATCCAGACCAACATCGTCGGCACCTACAGCATGCTGGAGGCCAGCCGCCGCTACTGGTCAGGGCTGGCGGCGGAGCAGAAACAGGGCTTTCGCTTCCACCATATCTCCACCGATGAAGTTTATGGCGACCTGGAAGGCACCGACGATCTGTTCACCGAGACTACGCCCTACGAGCCGAGCTCGCCGTACTCGGCGTCCAAGGCCGGCTCCGACCATCTGGTGCGCGCCTGGCACCGCACGTATGGCCTGCCGGTGCTGGTCACCAACTGCTCGAACAACTACGGGCCTTTCCACTTCCCCGAGAAGTTGATCCCTCATGTGATTCTCAATGCCATCCACGGCAAGCCGTTGCCGGTGTATGGCGATGGCTCGCAGATCCGCGACTGGTTGTTTGTTGAAGACCATGCTCGAGCGCTGGTCGAAGTGGTGTCGCGCGGTATCGTGGGCGAAACCTACAACATCGGCGGACACAACGAGAAGCGCAACCTGCAAGTGGTGGAAACCATCTGTGAGCTGCTCGATGAGTTGCGCCCCCGCGATGAAGGGCAGGGCTCTTACAAGGAGTTGATCACCTTCGTCACCGACCGCCCTGGGCATGATCGTCGTTACGCCATCGATGCAGGCAAGATTGAGCGTGAACTTGGTTGGCGACCACAGGAAACCTTTGAAAGCGGTATACGCAAAACGGTTCAGTGGTATCTGGATAATCAAGATTGGTGGCAACGGATACTCAACGGCCAATACCGGTCCGAGCGTCTTGGCCACGTTGGCTGAAACATTCAAAACCTGCCTCTATTTAACTTCGAAGGGAATCCCCTATGAAAGGTATCATTCTGGCGGGAGGCTCCGGCACCCGCTTGCATCCCATTACCCGTGGTGTGTCCAAACAGCTGCTGCCGGTCTACGACAAACCGATGATTTATTATCCGCTGTCGGTATTAATGCTGGCGGGCATTCGCGAGATATTGATTATTTCCACGCCCCAGGACTTGCCCAACTTCCAGAACTTGCTGGGTGATGGTTCTTCTTTCGGCATTGAACTCAGTTATGCAGAACAGCCTTCTCCTGATGGCCTGGCGCAAGCCTTTCTGATCGGCGAGGAGTTCATCGGCGACAGCAATGTGGCGCTGATTCTGGGCGACAACATTTTCTACGGTTATGGCTTCAGCGCCTTGTTGCGCGAAGCGTCACAACGACAGACCGGTGCCACTGTTTTTGGATATCGAGTCAGCGACCCGGATCGTTTTGGCGTTGTCGAGTTCGACGAGAGCGGCAAGGCGATCTCGATCGAAGAGAAGCCTGCACATCCGAAGTCCGACCATGCTGTCACCGGTTTGTATTTCTACGACAAAGACGTGGTGAGCATCGCCAAGCAAGTCAAGCCTTCGGTGCGCGGTGAGCTTGAAATCACCGACGTGAACAATGCTTATCTACAACGCGGGGATCTGCACGTCAGTGTGCTGGGGCGTGGTTTTGCCTGGCTGGACACCGGCACCCATGATTCGTTGATGGAGGCCGGGCATTTCGTCCAGACCATCGAAGCGCGGCAGGGCTTGAAGGTGGCCTGCCTTGAAGAGGTGGCCTATCACCAGGGTTGGTTGTCGGCTGCGGAACTGGATAAACAAGCCACCGCGTTACACAAAACCGGTTACGGACAATACCTGGCACGCGTACTGACGACGGAGCCTTCGAAATGAATGTCATCAACACCCGGTTGCCCGGCGTACTGATTATCGAGCCCAAGGTGTTTGGCGATGCCCGTGGGTTCTTTCTCGAGAGTTATCACGAACAGCGTTATCGCGACGCCGGCATCGAGTTGCCTTTCGTCCAGGACAATCACTCACGCTCGCAGTATGGCGTATTGCGCGGTTTGCACTTCCAGCGGACCCGGCCCCAGGGCAAGTTGGTGCGGGTTACCCAAGGTGCGGTGTACGACGTGGTGGTGGACATCAATCCCGAATCGGCCACTTGCGGTGAACATGTAGGGGTCAAGTTGTCCGCCGACAACCATCTGCAGCTATGGGTGCCGCCGGGTTATGCCCACGGCTTCTGCGTGCTCAGCGATACCGCTGATTTTCAATACAAATGCACCGATCTGTATTTCCCCGAGGATGAGGGTGGACTGCTCTGGAATGACCCGGATCTGGGCATTACCTGGCCCATTGAATCGCCTCAACTCTCGGAAAAAGACTTGCGCAACCCCCGCTTGCGCGCGGTGTTGAACGGGGAATGACGGGTTAATATTGGTCTATAGTTAACATTAACTATTTATGACCTGATGTTATTTAGCCTTGAATGTTCAGTCACAATAGAACCTAGCGGGACAGGATGCCGGGAAAATCCTGACTAATAATAACAATAGGCGTGAAGGGGGAGTGACTTTTGCTCGGGAGTTTGTGCCGAAAATGCCTTCTCATGTAGCAAACATCTTGGAAAATTGCCTTTTTCCGTCAATAAGTCCTGCTCGGTGAAAGCGCTTTTGTCCATGATGTGACGAGGTTTGGCGTATGGCATGCACTCCCTATAAATGACATTCTCCAAAGGAGGCAATGTGCATGAATTGTCTCGTTCAATTGACGGGTGTCAGTTCATTCACCTGCTGTTCCATTCCCGGTCCCTTAGTCTCAAATCTAATGCAGAGTTGATGTCGAGAAGGAGTCTGATATGAAGAAACTACTTACGGCCGGCTTGCTGGCTGTCATGAGCACTGCAGCGTTGGCGGCGGATGAGCCGGCGAGCAAAACGGCGAGCGAAGCAGTGAGCGAAGAGGTGAGCGAGCCATTGTCCTTGAGTACCCCGCTGGTTGGGGGAGTGACGGTCGCAGAAACCGTGGTGATCGGCGCGGCCATTGTCGGCGCTGCGGCGGCCGCTTCAAACTCTGGAGGCAGTTCCAATGGCGGTACCTCTGGAACGGGTGGCACAACCGGTACTAGTGGTACGACGGGTACCAACTAAACCCCGCGAAGTATGTTGTTCAAGATCACTCAGAACTTTCTGGGTGATCTTGTTTTAGATTTGCCCTCGACTAGCGTAGTGCCCTTATGATCCGTAGATTATCTGTTGTTATGCTGGCAAGTATCAGCTTGCACGGCTGTATGTTTTCGCCTGGTCAACATATGGACACCAGTCAAATGGTCAGTGACGGCTCTCCGGAAAGTAGCCGGGTGGAGCTTATTCCCATCACGCCTAAATTGATTGCCATGGATGCGGCCACGCAAGTTCGCGAATCCGTTCCCCCAGCGTTGTTGTCCTACGTTCCAGGCGGTTATCGCGTGGGTGCCAACGACCTGTTGTTTATCACGGTCTGGGATCACCCCGAGTTGACGGCGCCTTCGGGACCGCAACAGCAACTCGATGCCAACGGGCGTCTGGTGCGTCCGGACGGCACGTTGTTTTATCCCTACATCGGTAATATCCCGGCGGCCGGTAAAACCATCGAAGAGTTGCGGGCCTTTATTGCCGAGCGCTTGTCGCAATTTGTCGAAAGCCCCCAGGTCGACGTCAGCGTATTGCGCTTCGCCAGCCAGACCGTGGTGATTTCCGGTGCGGTGCTCAAGGCTGGCCAACAGCCGATCACTACCACACCGTTGAGCGTGGTGGAGGCCGTTGGCGCGGCCGGTGTGGACCCCTCGAACGCAGACCTGTCAGGCCTGACGCTGACTCGGGACGGGCGCGAATACAAGCTCGATCTGGACACCCTCAATCGCCAGGACTCACAGTTGCAAGGCGTTTACCTCAAGGGCGGCGACCGGCTGTACCTGCCCTATAACGACCAAAAGCGGATCTATGTCATGGGTGAGGTCAATTTGCCTCGCGCACTGAGCTTCAAAGGCAAGTCGATCAACCTGACCGATGCGCTGGGCACAGTGGGGGGCTTGAACCAGACCACCTCCAACGGCAATGCGGTGTACGTGATTCGCGGCGCCGACCACCTGGAAACCGAACCGGCCAAGGTGTTCCAGCTCGACGCAGAATCCCCTTCGGCCCTGGTACTGGCCACCCGTTTCGACTTGCAACCGCAAGACATCGTCTATGTCGGCCCGGCCGGCGTGACGCGCTGGAACCGTCTGATCAGCCAGCTTCTGCCTACGGCCTCTGTCCTGGGGACCGGTGCCAGCTCACTTAACGATCTCAGCGAAGCCAACAGCAGATAAGGCTCAATCCCGCCGTGAAAACTTTGCCTACCTGCGCCAGTCTGACGATGGCGCTCTTGCTGTGCGGGTGTAACCCGTTGATGAAGGCCTCCTGGGACACCCTTGAAACATCTGTCGCGGGGCCTGCCTCCATCAATTTGACCCGTGCTCAGGTCGACGCTGTGCCATATCCGCAGATCATGGTCACCACCCCCTCCAGTGAGGGCGTGATGGCCATGGCTCGTCGGCGGGGCGACCTGCAGTTCTGGGTCGCTTCCGGCAAGCAAGTGCTGCTGATGCGCGACGGCCTGGTGGTGCGCACTGTCGGGCTGGGCGTTTCCCTGGATGGCACTCGCTTCAATGAAGAGTCGCCCTTCAAACGCGGCCTTCAGCATTTGCCCGACGGCTATACCAGCACGCGCTGGATCGACATCTATAACGGCAACCGCATCGGTATCGCGGTCAACAGCCGTTTCAGTCCCCATGGCATCGAGACCATCAGCATTCTGGACAAGGATTACGCCTTGCTGCGCATTGACGAGCAGGTGGATGCACCCACCCTGAATTTCCGCGCCACCAACCGCTACTGGGTCGACCCCCAGGACGGTTTCATCCTGCGCAGCGAGCAGCATTTGACGCCGCAACTGTTTCTGAAAATCGTGCAGGTGCGCCGTGATCGGGGAGCTGCCCGGTGAAGTGTTCAAACCTTTTCTTGCTTGGTCTGCTGTTGATCGGCCCGGGCGTGGGCCAGGCGGCCGTCACGGTCAGCGGTGACGTGCGCAGCCCTGGTCAATTCGAAATCAAGCCCGGTGCGCGCTTGCTGGATGTCATTCGTAACGCCCAACCCAATGCCGAAAGTTACTGGCTGGGCGCGGCGTGGCTGCACCGTTCATTAGTGGACAAGCAGACGCGCTTGAAGGCGGGTGTCCTGTTCGATCTGAAACTGCTGCAACGGGGGGCCTTGCTCGATGGCAAAGGCACGCGAGCAGAGTTGAGCGCGCGCCTATATGAGCAGGTCGCGCAACTGCCGGTCACCGGACGTCAGGTCGCGGTGCTCGATCCGATCGCTGTGGAAACGGGGTTCGCCCGCAACGCGTTGCTGGATGATGGCGACCATCTGATTTACCCCCAGCGGCCGTCCACCGTGGAAGTTTTCGGGGCGGTCGCGCAGCCTTGTCAGGTGCCTTACCGAGCCCTGCAGGAAGTGCGTGCCTATGCCCGTGACTGCGCCATTCTTGGCGACGCCGAGGGTGATTATTTGTGGCTGATCCAGCCTGACGGCCAGGTGCGGCGCCTGGGCGTGGCGGCGTGGAATCGTGAGGACGGCATCGTTGTGGCGCCCGGCAGCAAGATCCTGGTGCCGATCAGGAGCGACGATCTCGAGACGCCGACCCCTGAGCTCAATCAACAACTGGCCGAGTTTCTCGCCACTCAACCGCTGGCTGAGGTGGCCCCTTGAAGTGCCCGTTGAAGTTACGTTTTGCTGCTGCATTGCTCCTGCCCTGCGGATTGGCTCACGGTGAACCGCGCTACACCCAGAGTGATTTTGGTGGCGTCGGTCTGTTACAGACCCCCACTGCGCGCATGGCCCCGGCGGGGGAGTTGAGCGTCACGGCCAGTCGTACCGACCCTTATTCGCGCTACAGTTTTTCCTTGCAGCCACTCGATTGGCTGGAGGGCTCGTTTCGTTACACCGCGATCACCAACCGTAATTACGGCCCCGAGGACTTTAGCGACGGCCAGAGCTTCAAAGACAAGGCCATCGACTTGAAAGCGCGGCTTTGGGAAGAAACTCACTGGGCCCCGCAGGTCGCTATCGGCGCCCGGGATATCGGTGGTACCGGGCTGTTTTCCAGCGAGTATTTCGTCGCCAACAAGCGTTATGGCGACCTGGATTTCAGCCTCGGCATTGCCTGGGGTTATCTGGGTAATCGTGGGGATTTCAGTAACCCGCTGTCGGTATTGGGCAGCCAATTCAACGACCGGCCACAGAGCACGGCGGCTGTGGCCAGGGCAGGGGACGTGAACACCAACGCGTACTTCAGGGGCCGCCCTTCGTTGTTTGGCGGGATTGCCTATCAAACGCCCTGGGAACCACTGAGACTGAAGATCGAGTACGAGGGCAACGATTACAAGAACGAGCCACTGGACAACCCGCTCAAGCAAGACCTGCCGATCAACGTCGGCGTGGTCTACAAGCTGGCCGACAGCGTCGACCTGAGCGCCGGTTGGGAGCGTGGCAATACGGCGATGTTCGGCATCACCCTGCACACCAACTTTGTCAGCCGCAAGGCACCGGTGAAGACCTATGACCCTCCCGCCGAGCCGCTGCCGGCGCAGGCACCGTCGACTCCGGCCGACCAGGTCAACTGGGCCGATGTCTCCAATCGGTTACAGCAAAATGCTGGCTATAAGGTCAAACGCATTACCCAACGCGGTTCGGAGTTGATGGTGTATGGCGAGCAGTCTCGCTATTTTTATTCGGCCAAGGCTGTCGGGCGGGCCAGCCGGATTCTCGATAACAGCGTCAATCAGGACATCGACTGGTTCACCCTGGTGAATCAGCGTTATGACATGTCTATCGAAGAAACCAGCGTGCCGCGAGAAACCTTCCGCGCGGTGGTGAACAACGACCAGCCGCTGAAGGATCTGCACCGTACGACCGAGGTTAACCCGGCGACTGCACACCGGGAAACCACGCTCTATACCCAGGCGCTGGAACCGTTCAGCTATGGCTTGGGCCTGGGCTACAAACAGAATATTGGCGGCCCCAATGGCTTGCTCTATCAGTTCACCGCTGATGCCGATGCGGAGTACCGTTTCACCCGCAACACCTGGTGGAGCGGCCTGCTCAGCGTCAACCTGCTGAACAACTACGACAAGTTCACCTACGACGCACCGAGCGGGTTGCCGCGAGTGCGCACCGATTTGCGTCAATACCTGACCACCTCCGACGTGACGATGCCGACGTTCCAATTCAACCACGCGGCGCAGCTGGATCGGGACTGGTATGGCATGGTCTATGGCGGCTATCTGGAATCCATGTATGCCGGGGTCGGCAGCGAAGTGCTGTATCGACCCACGGGGAAACGCTGGTCATTGGGCGCCGATCTGAACTTTGTGCGCCAGCGGGACTTTGATCAGGGCTTCGGCCTGCGCGATTACCAGACCATAACGGGTCATGTCACCAGCTATACTGAATTGCCCAATGACATGCTGGCAGCGGTCAGCGTCGGGCGTTACCTGGCACGGGACTGGGGCACCACTGTCGACTTGTCACGGGAGTTCAAGAATGGCGTGAAGTTTGGCGGCTGGGTCACCCTGACCACGGCGTCGAAGGCGGAATATGGCGAGGGCAGCTTTGACAAAGGCATCTACATTTCCATCCCGTTCGACGAGCTGTTGAGTACCTCGACCATGCGTCGTGCCAATATCATTTGGACGCCACTGACTCGCGATGGTGGTGCGCGCCTGAGCCGTGCCTACTCATTGCAAACCATGACCGACGGGCGTGACAGCAGCCTGTTCTACAACAACTTCGAGAAAATTACCGAATGATCACATGGCTCAAAGGCTTGATCGAATTGCCGTTCTGGCTCCGGGGCCTGGCCTTTGCCATGGTGACGGCGATTCTGCTGTTCGCGGGATTGCGCGCTCAGCCGATCCCGGAACTGTTCGTCGAAGAGGACAAGCTCCATCACTGGATCGGCTTTCTGGTATTTACATGCAGCTGCCGGCTGGCCTTTCCCAATGTGAAATTTCGGTGGGTCGCCGTGGGCTGTTTGCTCACTGGCGTAATCATCGAGGCCGCGCAGGGTTTGATGCCGTTACGCACGGCTTCGCCCTACGACATGCTGGCAAATAGTATCGGCGTGTTGATGGGTTTGCTGGTTTCGAGATACTGGCTGCGCTGAAAAGGGTTGAAGCACTAAGCAGTTTGTCGGCATGTTGTACCGTTGATCCTCTCTATACCCCTCCAGCAACACCTCTTTTGCCGATGGCACAAGCGTCGTCGACCCGCTTGATGTAGTCGGCGCCTATCTCATCCGGCCGTTCAATTTCATACCCCAGGGTTCCATCTTGCAGCTAGCGGGCCGGACAGCGGTGCGGATACTTGCGTCGATCCCGCCATGCTCCAGCTTCAACTCAATAATTGCGCTGCACTCAGTTCCTGCAACCGCCTTTTGTAACTCACCAAAGCAAAAATTGGAAAGTTTTTCATTTTTCGACTTTTTTTGCTCCCGGCATCACGTTCCGCGGGAGTCAACCAAGCCGGAGGGAAGAAAAAACTGGTGATTAGTAATGCTAGAAATATCAAAATCAATTTCTGGCTTTCCCTACTATCGTATTTACTTCATGATACATTTTATATGTTTTGTTTTTAGCTATGCTTGGCTTGTGAATTGGACTAGATACTCTGGTCGCTGATGCAATGAGTAGCAACCATGTCACGTAGTACAACACTGTTCCTGAAAGGTGCTGAAATAAAGAGACTGTTGCTACTGAGGTGGCTATGCAGAAAGCAAGTGTGACTGTATAGGCATTTTCGTCTGAGTAAAGTGCTTGCTTTGAAGATGTTTTTCTGAGCATTGTTACGAATAGAAGCGGTATAAATAAAAATATAAGGCCTAATGTCAATGATCCATATACGAGATCGGAATCAAACTGCCCTCGGTATTTTCCAAGCCCAGCACCAATTATGGAGAATTCAGATATTGCTTTTAGATATTGCGGTGCTCGGCCAGCAGCCGAGGCATCAAGCGAGTCAGCTCCGAATATGAATAGGGTCAGTAATAGTATCGAGTAGTTTACTAGGATTAGAGTGAGAGCTCTTTTTGTAAGCAGTGTTATACCAGTAGGGCTTCTCTTGGTACAGGTGTAGTAGGTCGCAATGGCTACTAAAAAAATTATAAAAGACGCTCTAACTTGACTGGCTAACATTCCTAGGATGAAGGTAAGAAGGAGAGTTGAATACCCTAGATAGAGGACAAATTTGTTCTTCTTTACTGATAGTATTTGTAAGAATATATAAAATGCTGAAAAGGCTGCTAAGTAAGAATATTGCAGGGCGCTTACAAAAATTCCCGAGGCGCGTAATTTATCATTGCGAACTATTTGGTAGGTTACGAATCGCTCTTCGTTTTCTGTCTCGTTGTTTTGGCGGGCGTTAACAAGAAAGTCATATCGCCAAGAGGATTGTGGGTCTCCGTTAAATGTGGAGTATTGGAAGAGTGCTATTGTTGTATTAAGCAATGTTAGTAGGCAGACGAACCCCATTAGCTTCTTTATGGTATTTGAGTCGACAATCTTGCTATAAATTAGGAGTAGAGGTAGTGCTATTGGTAAGATTGAACTTTTCCAATCTAGTATTGCGCTAAGGGCGCCATTTTTATTTATACCTATTGCAAGTGTTAATACTAAGAATAGTAGTGTGTAAAATGCTATTTTGTTTGTTTTGTTTGACTTGAGGGAGCTCGCTATAAAATAAAGTGTGGTGAATACGAAAAGGATTTCCGTGTACATTTTTACCAAATAGCCGGAGAGTGAGGAATCTATTTTTAGGTAATAATTTGCATAGTCAATGGTGAATAGAAACACAAAGAGCATATATATGGGTATTAGTTTGTATTTTTTTGTGAATACCAGTAAGGCTGTGGCAACGCTTAGGAAAAGTATTAAGAGCTGAATCATGGCTTGGTGTGACTCCTTGCAGTAAATTAAATCCTGGTCGTCATTGCGAGATCGGTCTTCGGCTTTTTTTTGCTGGTAAACAGTTGCATGGGTTTTTCAATTATTTTGTAAATCACATACCCTGTCGATATGGGTATAAGAATAAGTGGAAGGCATGAAAGCAGTATGGGTAGGAGCATTTGACTGCTTTAATTATATAGTTTGCATCAGTATTTAAGTCGTATGAGTGGGATGTGGTTGGTCTGAACATGGTTGCTATTGCCATTTTTTTAAAAAAAGCTGGTGCATATACCATTTGATGTGTTCTATTTAGCTGTTTGCGTTTTGGACTATATTACGGATTGGCTTTTTCTGGTTTGTGAACAGGTTCTGGATTGGGAGTTCCACTGCTCGGTAGATTGCGTAGCCGATCAATACGGATAGCAGTGATAGTACGGTGCATGAAAGCAGCGACGGTGGGAGCGCCTTCGCACCTGCTTTAATAATATACATGTGTGTGAGATAAATTGAGTAGGAGGCATCACCGAGTGCGCTTGGGATTTTCAAAGGTCGGCCTATTGTTAAGCCGCTTGCGCCGTAAATAATGAGCGCTGCCCCTAGTCCGGCGCTTATTACTCTCATGCCCAGATCTGGTCCGTCTATATACGAGCCGACAAACAAAGCCACAAATCCGACGAACGCTATAGCCAAACCTTTTCTGTGCGGTGGGGTTGGGAGCTTAGCTATTATTGCGCCAAAAATAAATTCTAAGATTATAGGGTTGCTATAGAGGGAGTAGTAATAGTTGTCCGTCATCCCGTGAAAAGCAGATAGAAAAGCAAAAAATGAGATTAGCGCTACCAGTCCAGCTCTATAGTTTATTGATGTTAGTGCTGCAAATATAATATAGAAGAACATTTCATAGACAAGAGTCCATCCAACTGGAAGGATGGTCGACTGCACATCGCTGCCAGGTATGTGCGTAGGGATGAATAGCAAGCTTTTTACAATAAGTTCGATGTCTACTTGCTTTTCTGAAAGGCTTGGTTTGTATAGTATAGCGATCGAAATCGCGATGGTGATAAGCCAGTACATAGGAGCAATTCTAGTTAGTCGCTTATACAGGAATAACTTCCATTCGAGCCTGCTGTCCTTGAATTTTTGAGTGGTTTTAACCATGAGGTAGCCACTGATTACAAAAAAAATATCTACGCCGGTGGCTAGAACGTGGTGAGGTATCGGTGAGTCATAGTTTTTGTAAATGGCCATGAAGCTTATGGCGTGAAATATAACAACCATGAGGGCCGCTATCCCTCGCATATAATGAATTCCTATAAGCATGTTGATTTTTCCATGTCAATTATTCTGCTCGAATAGGTATCTGGAGGGCTTTTATATTTTGGGGGTTGATTTATACCATCGCTAATTATTTCACGGGTTTTATGGGTTGTGTCGATATTTGTGCCGACAAAATTTAACAATTGTTATAAGTGGTTTTGTCCGGTTTGTTGCTCATGGGTCTTAAATCGTTTACTGCAAGGAGTTTTCAATGTCGTTAATTGAATAGAAAATTCTGCAGATCCTTTCAAGGACCCGTCCAGTCGCGGGCATTATTTTGCCTGCACTGAACCAGGCCGTGGCCCACTAAAAGATCGACAGTTGGGTGGGCCAAGCTAAGTTTCTGGCTCGGGTCGGTCGTGAGTCTGGCCACTTGCGTAACCTAGTCGAGAGCCTGAGTTACAGCGTTAGTGCATTGTTGTCGGCGTTTGGGTACCACCATATCAGCGAAGCAGATGCTACGGCCTATGGGGTGTACCTCGATGCAAGTGGCAAATCAGCGGCAATCGCCAATTGCGTTCACAGCGGGGACTGGGGGAAAGAACCTCGACAACGGTCAGCCCGGTGACGGCTGGAAGTATCGAGTCCGGGCTTGATCCAGATCACCGGCCGTGCGAACTACGCCGCATACGATGTGGAGTCTAGGGCCTCTCTTGCCACCTCATACAGGCTAATACTTGTAGCGGCTATCGAACATGCGATGTTGCGCAGCAGTCGTCAAACCAGAACTTGCGGCTCGTCAGGCACAACGCGTTAGCCACATTCACGACTGCTTCGTCCGAACGCAGCCTTTTGCAACTGTTACAAAAAAGAGTGCGAATGAGATGAGATGGAGGGGCTCCGGGTAGTCAGAGATCTGACTGCCCGGACTGCGGTCTTTTTAATCACAAGGGGGGGGATCGCAGCGATTAATAGATGTCCTTGGAAAACAGCGTAAAGGGCGTCTTGATCAGGATCTTGATGTCGAGCCACAACGACCAGTTGTTGATGTAGTTGAGGTCGATCTCCACGCGCTTTTGCATCTTGTCGAGGGTCTCGGTTTCGCCACGGCAGCCACTGATCTGGGCCAGCCCGGTGATGCCCGGTTTGATTCGATGACGGGCCATGTAGGCCTGGATCTTGCCGGTGTAGTAGTCGTTATGGGCAATCGCATGCGGCCGCGGTCCGACCAGCGCCATATGGCCTTGCAGTACGTTGAAGAACTGCGGCAGTTCGTCGATGGACGTGCGTCGAATGAAACGGCCAACCGGGGTAATGCGTGGATCTTCACGGCCGGCCTGGCGGACTTGATGGTCGTCGTGCAGGCGCATGGAGCGGAACTTCCAGACCTTGATGATCTTGCCGTTCCAGCCGTGCCGTTCCTGTTTGAAAATGATCGGCCCCGGGGAGGAGATCTTCACTGCGACGGCAATCACCAGCAGCAGTGGACTGAAGGCGATCAGCGCCAGGGCGGCGAGACCTCTGTCCAGCAGGGTCTTGCTGAGTGCCGCTGTCGGGTAACTGGTCAGCGGGCTTTCATTGAGGTGGATGGCGGGCAGGCCATCCAGCTCGCTGACGGAATGATTGAGCAACGTCATGCTGCCCAGGTCGGGAACCCAGACCACATCCACATTCGAGTCGAGAAGGTCGATGTACAGCGCTTCGACCTGCTTGGCTTCGCTCAAGGGCAGCGCGATGTACAACCGCCGGACATCGTGCACCCGGATCAGCTCGCGCAGCTCCTGCAACTGGCCCACGATCCGGTGGGTATTGACGTTGGTCGACAGCTCGTTGGGTTTTGAGCTGATCAGGCCGACCAGCGGCGGATACTCGGTTTTGGCCAGTTTGTCCGCCAGATTCACCGCCAGTTGGTCGGTGCCGATGATCAGGGTGTTATTTTGGCTGTGCAATTGCCGGTGGTAGTGTCTGGAAAAACTATGCAGAGGCAGGTACAGCAAGGCCTGCACGCAATAACCTGCCACAGCCCAGACCATGATGATTTCCCGGGAGAACAATTCGCTGGTCTTGCTGAGAAAGCCGATGCTGGTCAGGCCGGTCAGTGTCAGCAGCCACCCCAGCAGCAGTCGGCCCAGGCCCGAGAGGTATCCCTGCTGCTTGTGATAGACCAGCAGCAGGGAGTAAGAAGGGACCGAGCCCAGGAAAGTCAGCACGGCAAGCACACGATAATGAGCTTCGATTTCTCCTGTCTGGTACAACGCCAGAGCAAATAACAACGCATTGACCGAAGTGATGGCAATTATCCATTGCCCCCAGAAGGTCAGTCCTTTGGATATGCTGTTTCGATTAATACGATTATGTACCATCGCGGTGTCCCTCGGGCGTGCGCCACGTTGTGTATCAGTCGACGGTTAATAAATGGCAGCCGCGCGCAAAGGCTGAGCGAGCGCAGTTCGGTCAGAGATTATTTTTATTATTGGAAGGGAATAACGCGGGCTATGGCTGGCCATCCGAATGTTGTTTTCAAGTCAGCTGATACGGTTGTCTCAGTGTCCGGTTTTTATACTAGTACCTTAATCTTTGTGGGTGTCTGACGAATTATAACGGACACCACTTCCAGGGCTCATGTTATAAAAGGTCGTGCTCTTTTATTAGGAGGGCATCACTAAATCGTCTATAAAATTGCAGCATTCCGATAAGCGCTTGCCCGCCATGGGGAGGGATCCGGCAGGAACTATGGAGAGAAATATGTGCGAGGGACAGGCGGCGGGAAGTACGAGGTGAGGTGGTTAGGCAGTCAAGCGGTATCGGGTTGAGCGGGAAATCGCATTTATTGTTATTGTTTTTGCGATTTCAATCAGTATGCGATTCTGATCCTTTGTGCCAGGCAATAACCACGGTTTCTGACCGAGCGAATCAGGCGTTCCCCGTTGGCGGCAGTCTTGAATTTTTTCTGCAGTCGGCTCAAGCACATTTCAAGGCCGCTGTAATTCTCCGGGTCTTTATCGATGCGTAGAATAAGATCGTTCTTGCTGAGTACCCGTCGATCACTGATGACCAGTTGGGTGAGCATTAACGATTCGGTGCCGGTCAATGGGATGGTTATATCTTCCTTGATTAATGTTCTGTCGTCGGCATTAAACCACCAGATGTCGGGGTTACCCTGCGACTCTTTAACCCGGCTGACTGCAGAGATGAACTCTTCGTCTGCCACCGGTTTCTTGAGAAATCCATCAACCCCGAAGTGCGAGAAGTGATGAAGTTCTGAATGCTCCGAGTTGGGAGTTATGAGTATGATTTCCGCATCTTTTTGATTTTTGCGGATAAAGCTGACATCGCTCAGCGAGATATCGGCCTGGTCGAGCAGGATGTGCGTGAATCGACTCTTTCGGATGCGTTCGCTGCTGAGTTTGCCAGATTCGATTTCAAAAGATAGATGCAGGCGTTGTGCGAGAAGCGATTCTATAGCTTGTCGTGCCAGTTGATCTCGGGTGAAAATTAGAAAGCTGTTGTTTGATGTATTCACAATAAGGCTCCTTCCTAGCTTGGTGAAATTTTTTAAGCTTAAATAACCTCGGTCGGCGAGTAGTACCTCCCCTGGAAAAAATCGAAAGGCATGCTGCGGGCCAGTGTGTGCAGTGCTTTGTGGTCGACCCGGTCCGCAATGAACCTGATCTTGCTGTCATGGATCATGCTGCTCAGGCAGTCGTAAGACCTGTTGAAAAAGTCCTGACTGTTATCGACCATGATGTCGAAATTGGATCGGGTCAGGTCCACTTTTATGTAATCGAACAGCTTCGGGCTGATCAGTTTTTCAGCGCTGTCATCGCTTAAGTCATAGCCATCGAAAGCGATCTCGATCCCGTTGTCCTTCAATAAATGAATGTGATTGATAATGGTTCTTTTTTCTTTGAGGTTGAACGAAAGGAGCGAACTGCCATTAATGCTGGGGATTAGCTGTTGTTCATGCTTCTTGAGTGTCGTTTGAGCGTCGTTCAGTTCTCGGATGAACGCTTTATCCAATAACGCGGATTGGTTCATGGTCACGAATAATTTATTGGGTGTCTGTACGGATGGGGACGACGTGGCCTCGATCTGTGAAAGGGCATTTAATTGGATCCGCATCAGTACTTCACGATAAATCGCCAGTGGGTGATCGGGATGCAATGGCTGATACCCCTTGTTCAGAGGTGTCTGTTGTTTGGTCGCCTTGGCATAAATCTCACTGCCGAACAATTCATCGTTTCGCTTGAGGATTGATTGCCTGAAGAAAACCAATGCGAAGTTATCTTGCACGGTATATTGCCTGCTGGACTCCATTGTTTAGTCCCTTTAAGAATGAAAGTTTGCTTGCTTTACTGAGACGACCCCTCGAAGCAATCGATAGCCATAACCGCGAACACTATGAATGATGTTAATGCCGAAGTGCTTTTTGATTTTGTTTCGAAGGCGGCTTATGGATTTCTCCAGAACACGCGAGTCATAGAGTTTGATATTCAAACCCATGGATTCGGCCATGGAGTCATGGTGCAGGATATTACCTTCTGCATTGATAAGCGCATCCAGGGCTTTCATTTCCTGATAAGCCAGATCCAGTTTGAGCTCATCGTTGTATAAGTGCAGGCATGTTTGGTCCAAGGTCAACTTAATGGCAGGCTGCCATTCAGGTGTTTCGAGCAACTCTGAAATTAACCTGGCTTTTTCATCCTGGTCGTTAGGTACATTGATACAATGATCTGCACCGGCCAGGTAACATTCAATTTTGGTTTGCGGAGCGCGAAAATTGATTGCAACGATAATGGACAGTTCTGTTGGGCTCGTACGTAATTTCTTGATGAGCGCCAGGCAGTCATTAAGAATGGAAGGACTTTCAATGTCGATTAGTACGGCATCGTGGGCTTGAGCTTCGCTATCTGGATTTAATGGGTTTGTGTAATCTAATGTATATATATGCGTGAGATTGGGTGCAAATAACTGTCGAAGTTTCTCTGCCGAGCGCCAAGTGCGCCCAATAGCGAGAATACCCCTCTGGCTATTTTCGATTTTGCTCTCAGTACTCATCGTGCAAATTACTCATATGTGCTGGCGCTGCAATCTTAATACACATAATACTGAAATTATCTGACTTTTTATAACATTTTGAGCTTGTCAGCAGGTGCCATTCCATTGCCAGTAGTTTCAGTTGAATCAATGACATAGCCAACTGTGGAGGCTTTAGCCAATTTGATTTTTTGATATCCGATTTAGTTGGTGAGCGCCTTTGCGTCGGACTAGGCCCTCTAGGTTGACTTTTCTATGATCAACACTGAAGCGTGGCTGATCCGCGGATCGGGCTACAGAACGAGGCATCACAGAGAAGTCTTGCGTATAAACTGTGCGGAAGTCCGCATTTTTGATTTCTGGAGTTGATTTATAAGGATATTCCACGGTCTTCTATGGCAGTTTTGGTGCGCGCTCGAAAGGCGCCAGTTCAACTGTCGCCTCTTTTTAGGGCAAATGAGAGCGGGGGTATATTAATTTACTCCTTTTGCATTATATTTGTAATATTTTATGTCAAGAGCTGAATTTGTGAGCAGTGTAGTTATTCTACCTAGTTACTGAATACAAAAAGCTAAGAATGATATCAGATGGCCATTATACTTAAGTATTAGTCTAAGGGGAGAGCCGGTCATTGGTCTTTTTCGCAATTAATCATCCATGACACGCCAAACCGATCGACCAGCATCCCGAAGCGTGCCGCCCAGAACGTCGTCTCCAATGGCATTTGAATACTCCCGCCTTGCGCCAATGCCGCAAACACTCGCTCTGCCTCAACCACACGGTCGACATTCAATGACACCGAACAACCGCTCATGCCGGCGCTGGGGCGATCGGGTGTGGTATCCGACCCCATGATCGACTGATCCCCGACCAACAGGCGCGTATGAATGATCAGGTTGTGGCAGTCCGCTGGCACATGGTCGCGAGCCGGAGTTTCGCCGAAGGTCATCATGACTTCGATCTGGCCAGGCAGGCTTTTGGCGTAGAAGTTGAAGGCATCCTGGCAGTCGCCGTTGAAGATCAGGTAGGGGGTGATTTTCATGTTCTGCTCCCGGTGATGGAGTGGGGCACATCGGTTGGACGTTCAGGTTCGTCTTCCAATCCCGATAGGCATTGACTCCTCATAGCAAAGCGCTAAAACGTGGTGAGCGACGATACTTTTTTAGATGTTTTTCCTATGGGCGAGGCGAGGCTTATCGCCTCATATCCACGTAAAGCGGGCGTCGCTCATTCCCCATACAGTATGGCCTGCAGCGCCCCTTTACATCCGCCACCGAGTCCATCGCCCATGCCTGTCCTTACCCGTTTCGCCTCTTTGCTCGACCAGGCGAGGCGTGCCTTGTTGCTGGTCTGGGGTACGTCCCGCGGGCTGTTTCTGGGGTTGGTGCTGGCGACGCTGATCGCTGGTGTGCTGCCAGCACTGGCAGCCTGGTTGGGGCAGCGGATTGTCGACGCGGTAGTTACCGCGATGCAGTTGCACGCGCAACAGGGCAGCGCACCGTTGTGGCCGGTCGTGCGTTATGTGCTGTTTGAAGCGGGCGTGCTTGCGTTGCTGTCCGGGACGCAGCGTGCGCTGTCGGTGCAGCAGTCGCTGTTGCGGGTGCAGTTGGGGCAGAAGGTCAACACGATGATTCTGGAGAAGGCCCAGACGTTATCGTTGGTGCAGTTCGAGAACTCCGAGTTCTACGACAAGCTGGTTCGGGTGCGGCGCGAGGCATCGACCCGGCCATTGGCGCTGGTGATGAAGTCGCTGGGGCTGATCCAGAACCTGATCGTGTTGATCAGCTTTGGCGTGTTGCTGGTGCATTTTTCGCCCTGGGCGCTGGTACTGCTGGTGGTCGGGGCATTGCCGGTGTTCTTTGCCGAAGCGCACTTTTCCGGGGATGCCTTTCGGCTGTTCACGCGCCGGGCGCCGGAGAGTCGGCAGCAGAACTACATCGAGACACTGCTCTCCCATGAGGGCTACATCAAAGAGGTGAAGCTGTTTGGCTTCGCGCCGCTGTTGTTGCAGCGTTATCGGGACACGTTTGCTCGTCTCTACGCCGAAGACCGGCGCCTGACGTTGCGTCGCGATGGCTGGGGGTTTGTGCTGGGACTGCTGGGCACCGCGGCGTTTTATCTGGCCTATGCGTGGGTCGTGGTCGATACCGTTCACGGCAGCATCAGCCTCGGGCAAATGACCATGTACCTGGTGCTGTTCAAGCAGGGGCAGACGGCGGTGAGCAGCAGCTTGAGCGCGATCAGCGGTCTCTATGAGGATGGTCTTTACCTGTCGAGCCTCTATGAGTATCTGGCCGAACCGGTGGTGGCCGATGCCGGAAGCCTTACAGTGGGTGCGGTGCCCGGCGATGGGTTGCGTTTCGAGAGTGTCGGTTTCCGTTATCCGGGGGCGAGCCGCGCTGCTTTGCAGGGCATCGATCTGCATCTGTTGCCCGGACACAGTGTCGCGCTGGTGGGGGAAAACGGCTCGGGTAAAACCACGCTGATCAAGTTGCTGACGCGGTTGTATCGCCCTGATCAGGGCCGCATTTTGTTGGACGGCAGTGATTTGCAGGCCTGGGAAGAAGAGGCGCTGAGACGGCGCATCGGCGTGATTTTCCAGGACTACATTCGCTACCAGTTCTCCGTCGGCGAGAACATTGGTGTGGGCGACACCCTGGCGTTCAACGATGAAACCCGTTGGCAGCAAGCGGCCGCCGAAGGCATGGCCGCGCCTTTCATCGAGCGTCTGGATCGTGGTTACGCCACGCAATTGGGACGGTGGTTTGCCGGTGGGCAGGAACTGTCCGGTGGGCAATGGCAGAAGATCGCCTTGTCTCGCGCCTACATGCGCCGCGACGCCGATATCCTGATCCTGGACGAACCGACCTCGGCCCTGGATCCGGCGGCGGAGGCTGCGGTGTTCGAGCATTTCAGCCAACACACCGAAGGGCGCATGACGTTGCTGATTTCTCACCGCTTCTCCAGCGTGCGCAATGCCGACCACATCATCGTGCTGGACCAGGGGTCGATCCTTGAGCGAGGCGATCACGACAGCCTCGTCGCGGCGGGTGGGCGCTATGCGCAGTTGTTCAACGTGCAGGCGCGTGGTTATCGATAGCCGCAAACTTGGGTTGCGCGATCATGAACAACCCACCGGCATCATCCGGTCGCGCAGGTTCAGCAAGCGCAAGGCCTGTTCCAGCAAGAGCGCGACGACGATGGCCCCGGCCGCGATGACGAACAGTAACCCGTGATGACCGCCGCTGGCGTTGAACAGCGCCGAGTAGGCAAACCCGGCGATGGCCTGAAAGGTTGCAAATGAAACCGTGGCGCGGCTCCAGGCCACTTGCTGCTGATGGTGTTGTGGCACCAGCTCATGCACCCGGGCCAGCGCCAGCGGCACGATGCCCGGCGGGAACGAACCGAGGATGACTGCCAGCAGGGCCAGGGCGGTGAACGAACTCGATATCGCCAGCAAGCCGACGGCAATCGCCTGCACCACCAGGACCACGCGGATGCTCAGCTTCGCCCCCAGTTGATCGGCCAGAAAGCCATAACTCACCGGCCCGACTATCGCGCCGAGGCCGTACATCACCCAGATCAGTGCACCGACGTGGGGCCCGGCACCGAGGCCGCGTGCCACGTAATCCACCAGAAACACCATGGCTGGCACCAGCCCGGCAGCCATGAACGCGTACTGTGCAAACAGCAGATAAAGGTTGGGATCAAACGGCGATTTGGTGTGCTGAGCGTGTGGTGCAGCCGTTTCATTGGCAACGGATGACGGCCAGCCAAACCAGCTGGCGGCAGTCAGAATCAAGGCCAAGGCGCCGAGCCCAAGCCAAGTGTTCTGTAAGCCAAGGCTCAGCAGCGGCGGAACGAGGGTGCCTGAGCCGGCGATGCCCAAGCCGATGCCCAGGAAAATCGCACCGCTGGCCAGGCCCCGGCGCGAGGCGGGCACATGGGGCAACACGGTCGCCGCCACCAGCACCATGATCGCGCCACCGGCAATCCCCGACAGCAATCGCCAACCGAAGAACCAACTCACCGATAACGGAAAGGCACAGGCAAAAAAGGCCAGTGTCACCGCCAGCATCATCATCCGCAAAGCGGCTTTGTTGGATGTGCGACGGGCCAGCGGATGGCCGATCAGTGCGCCGATCAAGTAGCCCACCAGATTGGCGGCGCCGAGGTACACCACGTCGCTGGCGGAAAACCACTGGGCCTGAATCAACGATGGTATCAACGGCGTGTAGGCAAAACGCGCCAGACCAATACTGACCAGGCTGGCGCAGAGGCCGGCGAAGATCGGCAGCCAGATCGCGCTGCGCCCAGTGTCGAGGGAGGTGCTGTGCATGGGAGCGGTCCTGTGAATTTGTGCTTGGCCTCCAGCATATCGAGGAAAGCTGATGCAATATTGCTGCGATTTCGCGCTACGATGATGCGTATATGCATCACTACGGGAAACGCCATGAATTGGGATGATGCGCGAGTGTTTTTGGCGGTTTGTCGCGAATCGACATTACGCGGTGCAGCGCGGGTGCTGAAGGTCGATCAGGCAACCGTCGGCCGGCGAATCGCCGCGCTGGAAAAATCGTTGAATGCGACTTTGTTTCTGCGCACCTCCGAGGGCTATGCGCTGACAGCGGTCGGCGAAGCGGCGTTGCAATCCGTGGAGAAGATGGAACACTCGGCATTTGAGTTGGAGCGACAGATTCAGGGCCTCGACGAACGATTGATCGGCAATGTGCGCGTCAGCACTACCGATTCTCTGGCCATCGATTTTCTGATCCCGGCCATCGCTCGTTTGCATGCGGTGCACCCCGACGTGCGGGTGCAGTTGGACGCCTCCACGCAAATCCTCAGCCTGGCCAAGCGTGAAGCCGACATCGCCGTGCGCAACACCCGGCCGGACAACCCCGACCTGATCGCCCGGCGCATCGCGCGCTGGCCGGTGGGGCTGTTCGCCTCGCGAAGTTATGTCGAGGCCAACGGCATGCCGCAACCGGGCTCGGCCTTCGAGGGGCATGATCTGGTGGTGTATCAGCCGTACTTGCAGGGCAACAAGAACATGACCCTGGTCTCGGAACCCCTGAGCCGTGGGCGGATTGTCGCCAGCCTGAGTTCCAGCCTGCTGGTGCGTCGCTCGATTGCCGCAGGTCTCGGGGTGGGGGAGATCCCGGTGTACATGGGCGAGCGCGATGGGCTGGTCAGGCTCTGGCCGGAACGCACGCGCCCGCTGCCGTATGAAGTATGGCTGGTGACCCATGCGGACCTGCGCCACACCGCGCGGGTGCGGGCGGTGATTGAGCAGATTGTCGAGGCGTTTGCACTGGAGAATGAATAAGTCAGGCTGCTCGTGTCGGTCGGGCCGCGCGGATTATTGTGGCGAGGGGGCTTGCCCCCGTTCGGCTGCGCAGCAGTCGCCAAGCCTGTGAATGCGGTATGCCTGATTTACCGTGGTGATCGGGTTTAGGGCCGCTTCGCAGCCCAACGGGGGCAAGCCCCCTCGCCACAAGAGAGCCCATTCAGTCAAAACAAATCACCTATCCTGCCGGCCCCCGACCATTCACAGCCTTCCAGCGTCAGCAACCGTTCTTTCGCCTCAAGCCCCCCGGCAAACCCCGTCAATTTCCCCGACGCCCCAATCACCCGATGACACGGTGCGACAATCGATATCGGATTTTTGCCGTTGGCCGCGCCCACTGCCCGAACCGCGCTGGGATTGCCGATCTGCCGGGCTATCTCGCTGTAGCTGCGCGTCTCGCCAAACGGAATCGTCAGCAATGCCTGCCACACCTGCTTCTGAAAGTCCGTCCCGGCAAAGTCCAGTTCCAGCTCGAACTGATTACGCGTGCCGGCAAAGTATTCCCGCAACTGCTGTGCGGCGCGTATCAGGATCGGGTTGTCCGCCGCTTCACTCATCGGCCCCAGTCTTACCCGGCCGGGTTTGTCGTTTTCCCAGAGGATGGCCGCCAGACGCGTGCCTTTCGCGACCAGCTTCAACTCGCCGACCGGCGACGCCAGGGTGGTGAAGGTGTAGGTCATGCCGGCGGACTCCGCACACGTGCTGAACAGGGGCCCAGCATACTGCCTCGCCGGGGAGGCGCAATACGCAATAGCAGCCATACTTGCCTACTGCTTTTGAACCGTTCCCTCTGTCTTCTGCACAGAGCCTAAAAACAAAAAAGAGACCGACCCATGAAGTTTGAACCTTTTGCCAAATCGCTCATGGCGACCTCATTGGCGTTGAGCTGCCTGACGGCTCACGCGGCCTCCGTTGCCCCGGTCGCTGCCGAAAATGGCATGGTCGTCACCGCCCAGCATCTGGCCAGCCACGTCGGCGTCGATGTCCTCAAGAATGGCGGCAACGCCGTCGATGCAGCAGTTGCGGTGGGTTATGCGCTGGCGGTGGTGTACCCCGCTGCAGGCAACCTGGGCGGCGGCGGCTTCATGACGATTCAATTGGCGGACGGGCGCAAGACCTTCCTCGACTTCCGTGAAAAAGCGCCCCTGGCCGCCACGGCCGACATGTACCTCGACAAACAGGGCAACGTCATCCCTGATCTCAGCACCCGCGGCCACTTGGCCGTCGGCGTGCCGGGCACTGTGTCTGGCATGGAGCTGGCGCTGAAGAAATTCGGCACCAAACCCCGCAAGGAAGTGATCGCCCCTGCGATCAAGCTTGCCGAAGACGGTTTTGTGCTGGAGCAGGGCGATGTCGATTTGCTGGAGTACGCCACAGACGTCTTCAAGAAAGACATGCGCGACTCGGGCTCGATCTTCCTGAGCAATGGCGAGCCGATGCAGGTCGGGCAGAAACTCGTGCAAAAAGACTTGAGCAAAACCCTGCGGGAAATTTCCGAGAAGGGCGCCGACGGTTTCTATAAAGGCTGGGTGGCCGACGCCATCGTCACCTCCAGCCAGGCCAACAAGGGCATCATCACCCAGGCCGACCTCGATAAATACCAGACCCGCGAACTGGCACCCATCGAGTGCGACTACCGCGGCTACCACGTGGTCTCGGCGCCGCCGCCAAGCTCCGGCGGTGTGGTGATCTGCGAGATCATGAACATCCTCGACGGCTACCCGATGAAAGACCTCGGCTACCGCTCGGCCCAGGCCATGCACTACCAGATCGAAGCGATGCGCCACGCGTATGTGGACCGCAACAGCTACCTCGGCGACCCGGACTTCGTGAAAAACCCGATCGCCCATTTGCTGGATAAAAACTACGCGACCAAAATCCGCGCCGCCATCGATCCGCAAAAGGCCGGCGTGTCCCGCGAGCTCAAACCTGGCGTAGCGCCCCACGAAGGCAGTAACACCACCCATTACTCGATCGTCGACAAATGGGGCAACGCGGTATCGGTGACCTACACCCTCAACGACTGGTTCGGCGCCGGCGTGATGGCGAGCAAAACCGGGGTCATCCTCAATGATGAAATGGACGACTTCACCTCGAAAATCGGCGTGCCGAACATGTACGGCCTTGTACAAGGGGAGGCCAACGCCATCGCCCCCGGCAAGGCACCGCTGTCGTCCATGAGCCCGACCATCGTCACCAAAGATGGCAAAGTCGTCATGGTCGTCGGCACTCCCGGTGGCAGCCGCATCATCACCGCGACCCTGCTGACCATGCTCAACGTGATCGACTACGGCATGAACATCCAGGAAGCGGTGGATGCGCCGCGTTTCCACCAGCAGTGGTTGCCGGAAGAAACCAACCTGGAGAACTTCGCCACCAGCCCGGACACCAAGAAGATGCTCGAAAGTTGGGGCCACAAGTTTGCCGGCCCGCAGGACCCCAACCATATTGCAGCTATTCTGGTAGGTGCGCCTTCGCTGGAAGGCAAACCCGTGGGCAAGAACCGCTTCTATGGGGCGAACGATCCACGGCGCAATACCGGGCTGTCGCTCGGTTACTGAAACAGGCGATCATCGGCCACCCCGACTCCCTGGGTGGCCTCGATCCCCGACCCTTGAACGTATCCTCGCAAAACTTAGCCTCGCAAGTTGCTACAGGCTAGAAGGGAGTTGAAATCCATCGTTCCAGCGACCTGTCTAAGGAAGGAAGCCATGAGCACCGCACTCCTGATCATCGATGTCCAACGCGCGCTGTGCACCGGCGAGTATGAATGCTTCGACATCCAGCGCGTCATCGACACCATCAACGGCCTCAGCACCAAAGCCCGAGTCGCCAATATTCCGGTCATCCTGATCCAGCACGAAGAAGAGGGCGACCTGCTGCAATACGGCGCCGAAGGCTGGCAACTGGCAGACGGCCTGAAGACGTCACCCCAAGACCTGCGCGTGCGCAAAACCACCCCGGATTCGTTCTACCAGACCCACCTGCATGAACATCTGCAAGAGCTGGACGTCGAACGCCTGATTATCTGCGGCCTGCAAACCGACTACTGCGTCAACGCCACGGTCCGTGAGGCATTATCGCGAGGCTACGACGTGGTGCTGGCGTCCGATGCTCATTCCACGATCGACAATGGCACGATGAGCGCCGAAGACATCATCACCGAACACAACAAGGATCTGGCGCACCTGACCGGTTCCGTGGCGCGGATCGATGTCGTGCCGGCCAGCGAAATCAATATCTGAAAGCATCGGTGGTTCCTGGATGTATTTCTCTCTCGCTTCAAATAAAACGGGCGCCGATCATGGCGCCCGTTTTTTGTTCAATCCGTCTGTAGCCGCCGCACCACCGCCTGAAAACGCTCCGACGCAATCCAGTCCGGATCCGCGTCCTCCACCAGCAGCATGATCCCCAGGTAGTGTTCCAGATGCAGCGTAATCGTCTGCCCTTCGACGGCCAGGTCCCAATAACGCTGGTCCAACCCATTGATCTGTGCCGTCCAGGTCCCGCCCAGCCCTCGTGCCAATTCACTGGCGATGCGATTGAACAGATCCCGGTCGGATGTCTGCGAGAGATAAATTTCCCGTGGTGGCGGGGGCGACGGATCAGTCATGTTTTGCTCCTTGAGAATGAGCATGACTTTACGCTTCCTGCTGGATTTGTGGCGAGCGAGCCATACCAAAACAAGCGCCTTTTCACGTTTGTCTCGGCATACTGGCGCGCTCAAAGAATGGAATCTGCCCATGCCCCCGACCTTGTTCTGCTCTAACGCTCGCCGCGCTTTACTGCTGGGGTTTCTCGCATTCTCTGCCGCAGCCCATGCCAGTAGCTTCGATTGCACCAGCGCCGCCAGCTCCAGTGAAAAAGCCATTTGCGCCGACGCTTACACGTCGAAGCTGGATCAAAAACTGGGAGCGGTCTGGCGCTCGACGCTGGAAAAAGTCACCGCCCCTAAAGCGTTAAAAGCAGACCAGCGTCAGTGGTTGAAACAACGTAACCGCTGCGCAGACCAAATCGATTGCCTGCGCCAACAGTACTTGATGCGCATCACTGAACTCGAACACGCGGCCATTCCGTTTACCTGGGACGCGACTTGGCAGCGCATTCCCTGGGGCGTTTCGACGGGAGCTGAGTTGAAGACAAAGCGTCGGGATTCGACTCATCTCGTCTTCGAAGTTTCTGCCGCGAGCGGCGCCAACTCTGGCGACCTGGATGGCGTCGCCAAACTGGATGGCACTCAGGCGCATTACGTCGAAGGTGCATGCGCGTTGACCTTCCAAGCCATCAACGGCGTGCTTGATGTCACCCAGGACGGCGCCGATGCCGATTGCGGTGCGGGCATGGGCGTGTTCTATGCCGGGCGCTATGTCGCGTCGGAACAGCCCTTGGCTCTGGACAACGATTTGCTGAGTCTGGGGTTGGCGCGTACACAGCAAGAAGACGATGCATTGCGGCAATTGCTCAAGGACGATTACCAGACGCTGGTGGACAGCAGCAGTTCCAGGCTGATCGGCGATGAGTCGAATGACCTGCCGGGCGCCGAAGTGACTGAAATGTGGGTACGCGGGCTGGGCAATACCAACGCCGCCATCCTCATGCGTACAGCGGACGTTCGATTTTGGCTAGTGCTGCTGGTGTTCGATGAGCAGAACAATTCCCGAGCCCGTTACTACACCAACGCGTCGGATTGGAAAGGCCGCTTACCCGATGTGCTGCAGCATTGGTATGACGAGCGAACGAAAGGGCAGGTGATGCCGTTGGATCTGATGCCTTAATGCAATCTCGTTGGCGACCGCGCTAATGCGACGCTGACGAGTAGTTATGTCTAGACTCGGTTGTTGGCTCGATAGAAGTGGGCGGTAACGGAACAACAGAAATAAAAGCACGCCCCAATGCCGGTAAGTTAAGAAATTTGAGCGACGAAAGCCTCGCTCCCACAGGTTCTGCACTTTGGCTCACTGGCATTAGCGTCTACCTCAATAAGAAGAGAACACAAAAATGACCAAGGTCAGCGATACCCAGCAGCGAAGTCCCCTGATCGAGACACGCTCGATCGATTACATCCCCGAGGCCGAGCGCCATGGCAGCCTCTACAGCCAGTTCACCCTGTGGCTCGGCGCCAATCTGCAGATCACGGCGATTGTGACCGGCGCGCTGGCCGTGGTGCTGGGTGGCGATGTGTTCTGGTCACTCATTGGTTTGCTGGTCGGCCAGTTGCTCGGCGGCGCGGTGGTGGCGCTGCACGCTGCTCAAGGACCCAAGCTCGGGCTGCCACAGATGATCTCCAGTCGCGTGCAGTTCGGGGTCTATGGGGCGGCGATTCCGATTGTGCTGGTGTGTCTGATGTACCTCGGCTTCAGCGCCACCGGCGCGGTACTGTCGGGGCAGGCAATTGCTCAATTGGTCCATGTCAGTGACAGCGCCGGCATCCTGATTTTCGCCTCCTGCATCGCGTTTTTGACCCTCTTCGGTTATCGGGTCATCCACCTGGTGGGCAGGGTGGCGAGCGTGCTGGGCATCATCGCCTTCGTCTATCTGTTTACCCGGTTGATGACGCTCAACGATATCGGTCTGTTGCTGGAAAACCGCCATTTCGGCTGGAGTACTTTCTTGCTGGCGGTGTCTCTTTCCGCATCCTGGCAGATCGCGTTCGGCCCTTATGTGGCCGACTACTCACGCTACCTGCCGAGCAAGACCTCATCCTGGAAGACGTTCACCGCCGTCGGCCTGGGGACGGTGGTGGGGGCCCAGGCTTCCATGGTGCTGGGGGTGTTCGCCGCTGCGTTGGCGGGCGCGAATTTTCGTGGGCATGAAGTCGCCACCATCGTCGGGTTGGGCAGTACCGGGGTGATGGCCTCCCTGCTGTACTTGAGCGTGGTGTTCGGCAAGGTCACGGTGTCGACCCTCAACGCTTATGGCAGCTTCATGTGCGTAGCCACCATCATCAGTGGCTTTCGTCGTGGCTTCGAAATATCCGCCGGTAAACGCATGCTGTTTGTGCTGGTGATTGTCGGCGCGTCCACCACGCTGGCGCTGCTGGGGCAGTACTCGTTCCTGAGCACGTTCAAGTACTTCATCCTCTTCCTGCTGACGTTTTTCACGCCGTGGAGCGCGATCAACCTGGTGGATTACTACTTCATCAACAAGGAGCGCTATGACATCCCGGCGTTGTCCGACCCGGCGGGGCGTTATGGCCGTTGGAATGTGTTGGGGATCAGCGTGTATGTGCTCGGTGTGTTGGTCCAGCTGCCTTTTGTCGACACTCACTTCTACTCCGGACCAATGGTCGCGCAGCTCGGTGGTGTCGATATTTCCTGGATCGTCGGGCTGGTGGTGCCGGGCATGCTCTATTACTGGCTGGCCAGGACATCTGCGCTTGCGGTGTCGGTCGAGCGCAGTTCGCAGGCTTGAATGCCCGGTCATCAAAGGGGGCAGGGCGGGCGCGGGGCTAACTACCGGGTCCTCGAGCGTCTCCTATACTGATCCGCGTTGACGGTTCAACACAGACACCGAATGCCGCCGGAACAGCAGCCAGCGCTCCGGCGACTTCCCTACGACTCAACAGTAAGGAGAACGAACATGGCAATCCGTATTGGCGACGAAGCACCGGACTTTACCGCTGAAAGCACCGAGGGCCCGCTGCATTTCCATGAGTGGATCGGTGACAAGTGGGCGATTCTGTTCTCGCACCCCAAAGACTTTACTCCGGTGTGCACCACTGAGCTTGGCTACATGGCAGGGCTAAAACCGGAGTTCGATAAGCGCAACACCAAAATCGTCGGGCTCAGTGTCGACCCTGTCAGTAACCATAAGACCTGGGCCAAAGACATCGAAGAGACCCAGGGGCATGCGGTCAACTACCCCATGATCGGCGACGAGAACCTGGTGGTGGCGAAGCTCTACGACATGATTCATCCGAATGCCAGTGGCGGCGCACGGACTGCCGTGGACAATGCCACGGTGCGTTCGGTGTTCATTATCGGCCCGGACAAAAAGGTCAAGGCGATGCTGATCTACCCGATGAGTGCCGGGCGCAACTTCGATGAAGTGCTGCGTCTGCTCGACTCTCTGCAACTGAATGCCAAGCACACCGTTGCCACGCCGGTGAACTGGCGTCCGGGCGAGGACGTCATCATTCCCACTTCGGTCTCCGATGAGGATGCCAGGAAGAAATACCCGGATGGCTTCAAGACGCTGAAACCTTATTTGCGCACCGTGGCGCAACCGAAGTAACTCATCCGTTCGGAGACCACCCACATGGCCGTCCAGGTCCTGCGCGTTGATGCAACCCACATCGATAAAGTCGCCAGCCTCTTCGACGCCTATCGAGGCTTTTACGGCCAGCCCTCGAACCTGATGCAGTCTCGCGCTTTCATCGCAGAGCGCATCGCCAGGGACGAATCGGTGATTTTCTTCGCCGAGGACTCCACGGGCGAAGCGCTCGGCTTTGTCCAGTTGTACCCGACGTTCTCCTCCATCGACGCCCACCGCACCTGGCTGCTCAACGACCTCTTCACCACACCTGCCGCCCGCGGCAGAGGGGTAGGGACGTTGCTGATGAACACCGCCCGAGCCTTTGCGCTGTTGACCGGCGCCAAGGGCATGGTGCTGGAAACGGCCACGGACAATCACCTCGCGCAACGGTTGTATGAATCATTGGGCTATGTGCGCGATACGGGTTACTACACCTACTGTCTCGACTTGAAGTAGGCGCAAACTTGTGGAAACGAGCCTGTGTGGCGAGGGGGCTTGCCCCCGTTCGGCTGCGTAGCAGTCGTAAAACCATTGCATGCGGTGTACCTGATATACCGCGATTGCAGGTTTTGGGGCCGCTTCGCAACCCAATGGGGGCAAGCCCCCTCGCCACACAAGTCTGCGGTGTTCAAGCCCCTAACTGACTGACCCCAGCGCCAGCCATTTTCTATGGACGGTTCGAAACCCTCGCTCAAGGCGCGCCAAACAGCATCGTCCAATAAACCCCTTTGTTGCTGCGCGAATCGCTGGCATACGCGGCGCCGACCTGGGTAAACATCGGGTTCATCAGGTTGGCGCAATGCCCGGGGCTGGCCAGCCAGCCGGACATCGCCTGGCTGGGCGAGCCTTGCCCGGCGGCGATGTTCTCGCCGATCTGCCGGCCGCGGTAACCGGCGGCTCTGGCGCGATCCGCCGGCATATCACCGTCGGGGTCCTGGTGGGCGAAGTAGTTGCCGTAGGCCATTGCCTTGCTGTGCCCTTGCGCGGCGGCGCCCAGGGCGGCGTTCCAGGTTAATGGCCGTGCGGCGGCGAAGCGTTGGCGCCCACACATGCGTGGCCTGGCTCTTGCCGCGTTGACCTGCGCCAGCAATGTCTTGCCCGCAGCGCGCGAATCGCCGATACGCCCATCGAGCACCGGTTGCGCCAGCACCACCCGCCATTCGCTGCGGGCACGAGTGACACCGATGTCGGCGTATTGGGTATCGAGCAGCGCCCCACAGTAATCGCTCTGAAGCATGTCGAACGCCTCATCGGCGTCTTGCGCGCCGACCAGGCGGATGGTCCGCACCGTTACAGCCTGATAGCCGTTAGCCTTCAACCCCTCCCGCAAGCCACCGCCATAGCCGATCGGCAAGGACAAGTCCGATTTCAGCGCCAGTGGCCGTAACGGCCTGACCGCACGCCCCGCGCAGCGGTCGGGATCGGCGCGGTAATCGTTGATGACTTCCACCAATTGCCGTTCCCCGCTGGCATGGGCGGGGCTGGCGAACAGCGGAAACAAAGGCATCAGGCACAGCGAAATAAAGCGGCAGCAGCGAACAGTCGGGCGCATGAACAGACAGCTCTGATGAGTTGACGACGATAAGGGTGGGATAAAGATGAGCAATAACCGCATGAGCGCTTCATTGGGCGAGCGTCTTTTACGGCACGGCTATGACTGCGGGTCTCAAAACTGGTTCACGAGGGGAACAGACAAATTTGACGGCTACGCTGAGAGGGCCGATTCAGACGGGGCACGAGCCTGGGACAGCAGACGCTCGCACTGGTAACGTACTGACATCATTCGAGTGGTACAGGGACATGACTAAGACCAAGGGCAACAAGGATTGGGTCAAGCGCTCGGCGCAGCCGTTGAAGATGGAGCGCATCGAAGCCTTTTTTGGCGGCCATGGCTTTACGCCGCATCGCCACGATACTTACGCCATCGGGCGAACGCTGTCGGGTGTACAAAGTTTCCAGTACCGCAAATCCCAGCGCCACAGCCTGCCCGGTAAAACCATCGTCTTGCACCCGGACGAGGTGCATGACGGTGAGGCCGGTACCGAAGCGGGTTTTCATTACCGGATGATCTACATCGAACCTGCCCTGATTCAGCAGATGCTGGGCGGCAAGCCGTTGCCATTTATCGAGGGTGGCTTATCGAGCGACCCACGGCTGGGTGCCGCAACCCAGGTACTGCTGCAAAACCTCGACGCTTGCATCGACCCCCTGGAAGAAGACGATGCCATTTACGATCTCGCGCAGGCGCTGGATACGCTCTCTGGTCAGCGTGGGCGGCGCAAGTCATTTGATTTTGCAGCGGCCGAGCGCGCGCGTGCGCTGATTCATGACTCGCTGGATCGAGTCATTACCCTGGATGAGTTATCGCAAGCGAGTGGCCGGGATCGCTGGAGCCTGAGCCGTGATTTTCGGGCGCTGTACGGTACGAGCCCCTATCGGTACATGACCCAACGCCGGCTCGACCTGGCAAGAGCATTGATGATTGGGGGCCACTCGATGGCAGAGGCGGCCGTATGCGCAGGTTTTTTCGACCAAAGCCACATGACGCGTCAATTCGTCCAGACCTACGGCGTCTCCCCCGGCCGGTGGCTGAAGAGGTTGGGCCTTGATTGAGCAGGGTCCCGGCCAACTTGCACAATCATGCAATACGCAGCGTTAGATCATCCCTAGAGTCAGGGCTCGATATCTTGTCCAATGAGGGTGACTTAAATGAATTCCCAGGCCTGCACCGCGATTAACTTTGCCGAAAAATATGCCTTGTTCAGCGAGCAATGGGCGCCAAAGGTGATTGCCGAAATGAACGACTATCAGTTCAAGGTGGTGAAAATCGAAGGCGACTTTGTCTGGCATTCCCATGCTGATACCGATGAAGCCTTCATCGTCCTTGAAGGCGAGCTTCGCATCGATCTTCGGGAGCGGGCCGTCGTGGTTGGGCGGGGAGAAATGTACGTCGTCCCCAAGGGCGTCGAACACAAGCCTTATGCAGAACGCGAGGTGAAACTGTTGCTGATCGAGCCGCGAGGTGTGCTGAATACCGGTGATCAAGCCGGGGAAAGAACCGCAATGAATGATGTGTGGATCTAGACGTTTTGGTGGTTTTTGCCGGCCTTTTCGTTGAAACGATTCGATGGAGGCCGGCAAAATGCCTCTCGTCGGGAGATAAAGCAGCTATTGCGCGCTTTTCAGCTATTCTTGCGGCATCTGGAGGGTGCCATTACTTGCTGGCACACGATGCGCAGGGAAGGGAAAGACAAATGGATGATGTGCATTGCGTGCAAGTTATCGCTGTGACTGGCGGTAAAGGGGGCGTGGGCAAGACAACGGTAGCGGTTAACCTCTCGTTGGCGTTGGCAAAAATGGGGCGGCGCGTCGTATTGCTGGATGCCGATCTTGGCCTGGCGAATATCGATATTCTGCTGGGGCTGACTCCGCGCTACACACTGGCCGATGTTCTCGAAGGGCGTTGCGAGCTGTCCGAGGCACTCATGCCTGGGCCTGGAGGCATTCGTGTGGCCCCGGCCTCTTCTGGTTTGCAGAACATGACTCATCTGGAGCCTGCGCAATACCGCGCGCTGATCCAGGCCTTTAGCGATATCGGCGACAAACTGGATGTGCTGATCATCGATACGGCCGCCGGTATCGGTGGTTCAGTGATCAATTTCATCCGCGCGTCTCAGGAAGTGCTGGTGGTGGTGTGCGATGAACCCACCTCGATCAGCGGCGCCTACGGGCTGATCAAGTTGCTCAACCTGAACTACGGTCTGCAGCGTTTTCGCGTGCTGGCCAACATGACGGGCAGTCCGGCGGAAGGCCGCAATCTGTTTGCCAAGCTGGAAAAGATTACCGAAATGTTCCTGGATGTCTCGCTGCAATACGTCGGCGCGGTGCCGAACGACGAAAGTGCGCACAAAGCCGTGCAGAAGGGACGCGCAGTGTTTGAAGCCTTTCCGCGTTCCAGGTGCGCTCAAGCTTTCCAGGCCCTTGCTCACAACGTCGACAGCTGGCCATTGCCGACTCATCCGAGAGGGCACGTGGAGTTCTTCGTTGAGCAACTCGTGCATAATTCCGGCAGGTGAGGCTGTCGACGGCGGCAGCCCGTCGTTAGCTCAGCCGCGAAACGTGTTTCACAGCTTGTAGCCAATCTGCCGCAACAAATTCTTGCGCCACAGGATGTCTTCGTCGCCTTCAATGCCATCGGCACAGAAGCCATCCACGACGCCCAGGATCGCGCGTCCCTGCTCCGTCTCGGCAAGAATCACTTCGGTTGGATTGGCTGTTGCACAAAAAATGCGGCACACCTCTGGCACCATTTTGACGGCGTTCAACACGCTCAGCGGATAGAAACCGTCGCCGAGGAAAATGATGAAGCTATGGCCGGCGGCGATGGCTTGCGCGTTTTTCTGCGCAAGCTCGATCATGGCGGTATTGGTGCCAGACCATCGCACCAGGCATTTGCCGGAGGCTTCACAAAAAGCCACGCCAAACTGGATACCTGGCACGGCGTTTATCAACGCTTCGTGGAGGTCTTCAACGGACTTGATGAAGTGCGTCTGACCAAAGATGAAATTCGTCGCTTCCGGTTTGTCGATTTTCAACGTGATGAGTTGCATCTCAAACGCCTCCTGTCACGATGTCGCGGACCGGCATCGGGCCTCTATTCAAGCCGGGACGATCTCCTGCTCCTCTGGCTGTGTCTCCGGGTGGATGCGAACATCACCCAGTCTCCTCAAGGGATGCCCAGTTTCCGGCTGAACTTCTCGAAATCCCGGGCACTGATTTCGTGCTCGATCTGCAACCGCACGATCATGCGACTCCATTTGGTCAGTAACTTGAGCCGGCTCCTGATTGCAGTCCTTTGCAGAGGAATACAGATGAATATTAGCTCCAATTTGACCACCAGCCAGGGCGCCAGGATTCAGTCTGTGGCTGTCGTCGTACCTTAACGCGGTTTCATTCGATAGGCCGTCGCGCTCCAGTACCGGTTACCATTGCTGGTATGGCGAATCCATCCGGTAGCCTCCAGATGCTTGGCAATCATTCGATTCATTATTCCATGACCGAGCAGTAAAACAGGCCCTTCGTCGGCAAGGGATTGAAGCCGTTGAGCTGCCGTATTGGCGCGCATTCTGGCCTTACTGGCTGACTCGACCTTCCCCGAGAAACCGCACAACCATAAAACACGAAGAATAAATGCCCACGTAAACGGTGAAAGGCGCGGCAGTGTCCATCGTCCATGGGGCAGTTGCGCTTCGCAGAACATATCATCGACAACGCTGGCTTGAAGGCCTAGCGCTCGAACCGACGTCAGCGCCCGGGGCGCACTGCTCGACACGATCATTCTGGCGGTACGCGCCAGCGCCACACTCGATTGCGGGGCGGGTTGGTCGATGATTTCTGACAGGTCGTATTGCTCGATCCAGCGTTTCATATCGCGCGCTGAAACTTTGTCTTGCACGGCCAGATCTGGCTGGCCATGACGCATCAAGATGATTTCCTTTTCCACTGTTGCTACGTCCTTGTTTTGCTATTCCGTGAGCGGTTGCACCCATCGGAGATTTGAAGGCAAACGCCCCGTTGTGGGTCAAACTGCAATGCCTGCGTTGTAGTTCTGTCAGCGATACTCCAGAGGCAGGCGAGCGACAATCATTATGAAGAGGGATAACCACCATGAGCAAGGAGACGGCCGGTTCAAAGGACACTGAGGGGCAAGGCTCTGCCTCTGCGCTGATCGAGGCGAAAATCAAGGCACTGGATGATTGGCGGGGCGAGACGCTCGCTCGGGTTCGAGCGCTCATCAAACAGGCCGACCCCGATGTGGTCGAGGAGTTGAAGTGGCGGGGCGTTCAGTGTGTGGTCCCATGCCGGCATCATCTGCACCGGCGAGACGTACAAGAATGCCGTGAAGATGACGTTCGCCAAGGGCGCCTCGCTGGAAGACCCTTCAGGACTGTTCAACGCCAGCCTCGATGGCAACACCCGGCGTGCCATCGATATTCATGAGGGCGACCGGATTGATGAAACAGCCTTGAAGGCGCTGATCCGCGCCGCCGTGGCACTCAATCTGTCGTAGCGCCGTTCAGTCGAGCACAGATTCCGGTTCATCCAAGTGATCGATGTGCTTGAAACGCTCGACCAGAAAATCGATCAGGCTGCGCACTCGCGCCGACAGGTGCAACTGTTGCGGGTAGATGGCATAGACATCGGCGCGGGTCGGTGTCTGGTCCTCCAGCACCAGGCGCAAACGGCCACTGCGCACGTAGCGGGCGATGTCCCATTCGGCCCGCAGCAGAATCCCATGACCTTCCAGCGCCCAATTGAGGGCCACTTCACCGTCGTTGCAGCCTAACGCGCCACGCACTTTGACGTTTTGCGTGCGCCCGCCATTGGTAAAGCTCCATACGCCGTAGGGCGTTTCGTTTTGCCGCAGGAAGATGCAGTTGTGTTGTTGTAAATCCGCCAGGCGTTGCGGCACGCCAGCCTGGCGACCTACACCACGGCGGTGAAACATGCGTCGTTCATGGACTTTGTGATGAACATCATCCCCGACACCATCGTGGATGCCTTCGCCAAAGGCAACGTCCTGCCAATCTTGCTGTTCTCCATTCTGCTGGGTGTTGCCCTGGCGCATGTCGGGCCGCGCGCAAAAGTGTTCGGACCTTCAACCCGGACGGCCAGGCGATCTACTACACCATCGCCGCGATCTTCATCGCCCAGGCGACCAACACGCCGCTGACCCTCATGGACCAGTTGATCGTGCTGGCGGTGCTGATGTTCACCTCCAAAGGCTCGGCGGGGGTGACCGGTTCTGGGTTCATCATCCTGGCGGCGACGTTGTCGTCCCTCGGCACCATTCCGGTGGCGGGCATGGTGCTGTTGCTGGGGGTGGACCGATTCATGTCGGAAGCACGCGCGATTACCAACACCATTGGCAACGGCGTCGGCACCATGGCCATTGCCAAATGGGGCGGCGCGTTGGATACGGTGAAGATGAACAAGGCGCTGAACAGGGAGGGCGCGGAGGCAAAGCCCGAGATGGTTCAGGCGGACGTTATTGCTGTTCCTTCATCGATGACAGCAGGGCGGTTGAGCAACTAGCTTCTTCCCCTCGCAGCTGACGGCTCATGTCATCGCAGCTTTGCGACCAGGCCGTCAGCCACATCGACATCTCGGGAGACTGTTCGGCCAACCCCAGCTCGCGGACGAACTCGACCGGTGCAACCGTGCCTTTGGCCGAGCGGAACAGACCCCGCATGATGACGACGCCGATTACCCGTCCTTTGCTCACGAAGCGGTGCTCCATAAAGCTCCATTTATCGTCCCAGCCGAGTATGCGGGTATGAATCTCGAACGATTCGAACAGCTTCAGTTCACGCCGAAACTTGCCCCAGGTATCGCCAACGATCGGTACAGCCTTGTTGCGCAAGGCTACTCGAAAGGCGCCGCTGCGCAGCGTGAAATCCATGCGGCCTACGTCGGCCAGGGTGAAATAGCGGCCATTGGTGACGTGGCGGTTGAGGTCGAGGTCGAGCGGCCAGACGCGCAGGCGGATGACGGTGGTGGCCAGACCGTCCACCGGTTTGCGCCATGGGCGACGGAACAGCATGAGGATAAGTCGAAACCAGAGATTCATAAGTACGCCGAGGATTGGATGACCGGTGAACTGTAGGGGGCGGAAATCGGATAAGGTAGGTGCACAAATGACTTTTTTCATGCGAAAAGCGCAATCTGGATGATTCATGCACGTCACCCTGCTACTGGCTGATCAATGCTCCGCCGCCAGCGCCACCCTGGCGCTGGAAGTGCTCAGTGCCGCCAACCTGTTCGCCGATACCGCCAGTGCGCCGTTTGAGGTGGTTGCCGCCTCGCTGGATGGCACTGATGTCGCCGCATGGGGAGGGCAAACGCTGCGCGTGGACCGATCCATCGCCGACATCACCCGAACCGATCTGGTGCTGATCCCGGGGTTTCTCTTTACCCTGAAAGACGCCTTGCCGGCATTTTCCGGTTATGGGCCGTGGCTGCGTCAACAGCACGCGCAGGGTGCCGTCGTGGCTTCCATGTGTACGGCGACGTTCATGCTCGCAGAGGCGGGAATGCTGGACGGCGTTCGTGCCACCACGCACTGGGCCTTTGCCGATCTTTTTCGTCGCCGGTATGCAGACGCCTGTCTGGAGGCGGCGCAGATCCTCTGCGAGGACAATCGCGTAATCACCAGCGGCGGCGCGACGGCTGCAATGGACCTGTTGCTGCATCTGATCCGCCGCTTCGCATCACTGGAGCTGGCGCAGAAGTGCGGCAAATACTTGCTGGTCGACAATGCGCGCAGCGAGCAATCGGTCTATGTCATGTGGTCGATGCCGAAGAACCATGGGGATGGCGAAATCCTGCAGGTTCAAGCGTGGCTGGAAGATCACTTCCATCAGCCGCTGCTGATCAATGACATGGCCGAGCGATTCGGATTCGGCGTCAGGAACTTCAAAAGGCGTTTCAAGGAAGCCACCGGTTACACGCCGCTGACCTATCTGCAAACACTGCGTCTGGAAAAGGCAAAGCAGTTGCTCGAATCCACACGAATGACCCTGGACAGCATCACCTACAAAGTCGGCTACGAGGACAGCAACTCATTTCGCAGGCTTTTCCAGCAGCGCGTGGGCCTGCTGCCGGCGGCTTACCGGAAGAAGTTTCAAGCGAGTGGGAGTTGAGTGGCATCCGCTTTTTATCGAGCCGCAGCGCTCGGACGAACATAGTAATTGTCGAACTCGCCGCTTTCGACGAATTGGAAGCCATGACGGATGTAAAACCGATTCGAAGCGCTCTCTTTGAGCGCGCCCACTCTGACAGAGAGCGCGGCGGCATCCGCTTCTTTGAAAATCTGTTCGAGGACAGCAGAGCCTACACCTGTTCCCTGGGCATTCGGTCGCACGTACAAGTGGTCAAGTAGCAGTTCGTTCAGCTGAGGCTTGACCACAATAAAACCGACTCGCTCACCGGCCAGCTCAATGTGACGCGTGTTGCGACAATCAAAACCGTTGATAAAACGCTCACGTGCACGTATCGGATCAAATCGCCCAATCCGTTCAAGACTTTCGCGCATGGCCTCAATTCGAATGGCCACAAGATTGTCCAGGTCGGCGGGGTGAGCCGGAACCAACATTACTAGAGGACTTTCAACAGGTATGACGGACATCGTTTGCACTCTAATTATCATCACGGGGAGCCAGCGCCAGTACGATGGATTTCATTCTGGCTCTCCTGCAGCGGCGTTAATGGAGCAAAGAGAGTTATAGATTAGCTTCAAGGCTTCGATGTGGGCGCCAGTCATGATGAAATAGCCACCCGCTTTTGCTGTCAGCCGCACCTGATTTGGAGCCGAACATGAAAAACGCCGTCGTACTCACCTTGGCCTTGATGCTCAACATGGGGTTGTTCAGTACGCAAGCAGTAGCGGCTGGCGATGCTGAGGCGGGCGAGAAACTGTTCAAGCGAATCTGCGGCGGCTGCCATCAGGTAGGGAGTTCAGCGCGAGGTTTTTTTGGTCCGCAACTCAATGCGATTTTCGGGCGCCCTGCGGGCAGCACGGCGGACTACCAGTACTCAGACGCGATGAAATCATCAGGCGTCGTCTGGACCCGCGAAACTCTCACCGCCTACATCGAAGCGCCAAAAACAGTGGTCCCCGGCACCCGCATGATTTTCTGGGGCCTCAGCGATCCGGAAAAGATCGAAAACCTGTTGGCCTATCTGCAGACGTTTCAGCCGCAATGATCGGAGCCTTATCGATCCGCTTTTTTCAGTGCCGAGTGATATCAATAGGCCACTTCATCCGTTAGAGTATGCGCCGCCCGAGAGATGGATCCCGGGTATTTCTAATGGAGTGACACAGTGAATTACCTCAGCAAAGCGGTTGCCGTAGCCCTGTTTGGCCTGGTTCTGGCGGGTTGCACCGGCACCCCGATGAAGACCCAGCAATACGACAGCAGCCAGTACACCATTGTCGGCCACAGTGAAGCGACCGCCACTGGCCTGCTGCTGTTCGGCGTCATCCCGATCCAGCAGAACAACCGCTTCATCCGCGCTCAGGACGCGGCCATCAAAGCCAAGGGCGGCGATGCCATGATCAACACCCAAGTGCAGGAAAACTGGTTCTGGGCTTGGGTCCTGACCGGCTACACCACCAAAATCTCCGGTGATGTGGTCAAGCTGAAAACCGTTCAGTAAGTGCAGTGCGCCTTCAGTCATTTCAGCTGCGGCGCACTCCTTGTAGCAGCTGCCGAGCTCGCGAGGCTGCGTTCGGCTGCGAAGCAGTCGTGAATCCGACTGACGCGGTCTGCCTGATGCACCGCAAGTTCTGATCTTACGACTGCTGTGCAGCCGAACGCAGCCTCGCGAGCTCGGCAGCTGCTACAGATCGCATTACGGCTTAGGACATCGACCGGGGTGAGGCACATCCAGATGCCATCACCCGGCTCATTGATCGAACCTCACGCCCACGCTTTTCCGAGTTCCTCCAGACCGGCGTTTTGCAGGTCCTGCGGGTTCATGACCACACGGAATTTGCAGTTGGCCTGGAAGTTGAGGAAGAAGGGTTCCGCATACCCGGGTATTTCGGAGGGATCCACGATATCGATCAAAAAAATCCCATTTCGCATGCCATCTTGCTCAGTGAAATAAGTCGCCTCGGGCTTAATGGTGTCCAGGATACGGTTCATGATTTCGCCGACCTTCCCCGACCTGACAAACGCGTTGAAAGGCTCATGGGGAAACTCGACCATCAGTAGCATTTTCATTATTTGATACTCAGTTTGAAGTGGCGCACTCCTTACCCGGATCCTTACTCCTGGTTTTGATGCCGCAAGCCGTGCCCGCGGTGTGTGTGGTTAAGAATAGCGAAGGGTGAGAGGGCGTCGGGGCGGGGTTACGGACGGTCGTTGTTGATGATTCAGCGCGGGCGCTAATTCGCTGAAACCCGCATCTATACTGCTTCGGGCGAGCATCGATGTAGTCGGGTACTAAAAAAAGCATGAAAAAACCCGGCTGATGAGGCCGGGTTCTTTGGTCGAGTGTTGCGGTAAAGCCACTCATTCATGCTGCACGGTTTTCGATCAGACGATCCGAACCACCTTCAGCGACGCGGTTTTCGATCAGACGATCCGAACCACCTTCAGCGACGCGGTTTTCGATCAGACGATCCGAGCCACCTTCAGCCACACGGCTTTCAATCAGGCGATCCGAACCACCTTCAGCGACGCGGTTTTCGATCAGACGATCCGAGCCGCCTTCAGCGACGCGATTCTCGATCAGACGATCCGAACCACCTTCAGCGACGCGGTTTTCGATCAGACGATCCGAGCCGCCTTCAGCGACGCGATTCTCGATCAGACGATCCGAACCACCTTCAGCGACGCGGCTTTCAATCAGGCGATCCGAGCCGCCTTCAGCGACGACCGGGTGAGCAGGGGAAGCGGCGAAAGCGTTTACTGCAAAAACCGAGAAAGCGATGCTGAGAAGGGTTTGGCGTTTCATGATGGTGTGCTCCGGGGTGTTATTGGTTGGGTATGGAGCGGATGTTACGCCGGGGATTTTTTATGAGAACTTCATTGACGTGATGGTGACTATCGACGTCAACAATGGTTGAAACGTGGTGGGCAACCCCAGCCAATCTGGCGGTGCTGGGAGTGATGCTCTATGCCGCTACAGCCAGGCTGACAACGGTGGTCAGCGGTGTAAAGAACCACTTACTTCAGCGTGAATGTTGCTTTGAGCGGCATGACTACCTTGCGCAAGTTGTCTTTGAGGGTGATTTCCAGCGTCCAGACGCCTACGGGATCGTCAGGCTCACCGATGAAACCGATCACGGGGGCGGCGAGATACATGTTGTTCGGATCCCCTTTAAGACGCCCTTGAAAACAAACGGCATCTCGCTGATTGATTGATTCTGTACCGTTCGGCCTTGTGGCTTTCAAATCGCACGTGATGTTGGCTTCGTGATTGGCATTGAGCTTCGGGTTTGCAAAAAACGTAAGCGCGAAGATCCTTTCACCTCGGCTGACTATTTGGGCTTCGGTAAATACTGGAGTGGTTTCGGCCGGCGTATTCCACTTTTTCTCCCAGTCGGGATCGGAAGTGATTAACAGCGAGCCACCAAACTCTCCGATGGTTCGTCTTGATTCAGAGTCCGGGATTGGATTGCCGTTTGAATCCTTCCAGTAGCCGGCCTGTGCACTGGTCCATGAAAGAGAAATCGCGATGAAAACGGTGAGCAATCGACGGTTCATGAACGACTCACTCTCAATAGACGATGGAAATGGCGTAATGCCTATGTGAAATGCCTTGCTCCGCTTGAGTGTAGCGGCAGAAAGCGCGCCTACACGAACAGGTCATAAGACAGTTTGCCGATCAGGATCAGCAGCAACACCAGGAACAGCGCCCGGACAAAGGGCGCGCCTTTATGTACCGCCAGCCAGGTGCCGGTCAGTGCGCCGAGGATGTTGAATGCAGCCATGGGGATGGCGATCAGGTAGAGCACGTTCCCCGTCGGAATGAAGAACATCAGCGCTGCTACGTTGGTGGCGATGTTCACCAGCTTGGCCGACGCCGAGGCATGCAGGAAGTCGAAGGCGAAGCAGCGGATAAACAGGAAGATCAGGAAGCTGCCAGTGCCGGGCCCGAACAGTCCGTCGTAGAAGCCGATGGCGCCGCCGATGACGATCGCCAGCAGTTTTTCCTTGGTGCCGATGTGCATGGGCTTGTGCAGGGCGCCGAAGTCCTTTTTCCAGAAGGTGTAGATCGCCATCAGCACGATCAACACCAGCACCGCTGGCCGGATCACCGACTGGGGCACGAACGACACCGTGGCCGCTCCGAAGAAGGACATGACAAACGCCGCACTGGCGGCGGGGATCACCAGACTCCAGTTGATCACCACCTTGCGCACGAAGGATCGGGCCGCGAATGCAGTGCCGCAGGCTGCCGCAACTTTGTTGGTCCCCAGCAGCGCCGCCGGTTGTGCCGTGGGCAGCACGTTGAACAGCGCGGGAATCTGGATCAGTCCACCGCCGCCCACCGCCGCATCGATCAGGCCGGCAGAGAAGGCGAATACGCAAAGGATGACAATATCGATCATGGAATCAGGCTCTGACGGTGAAAGGTGGGTGAGAGTCCGGGGTTGAACGGAAGGTTAACCAAAGCGTTTTTTTTGTGTTGCAATACCACGTTGTGAAAAGTGCAACGAGGTGGCGCATGGCATTGGATATGTTGGGGGAACTTGAAGCCTTCGCGACGGTGGCTCGCAAGCGCAGCTTCGTCGCGGCAGCACGAACTCTGGGGCGCTCTCCCAGCGCGCTGACCCGTGCAGTTCAGGCCTTGGAGGAAAGTGTCGGGGTCAAGTTGTTCAATCGCTCCTCCAATGCCGTGAGCTTGACCGAGGCGGGTGAGCGCTTGTTGCCTCACGCTTACAAAATGCTGGATCTGCAACGTGAGGCGGATGAAGACCTGGCCGGCATCAGTGGCCAGGCCTACGGCTGGGTCCGCTTTTCCGCCCCCGAGTTTCTCGGGCACGGGGTATTGCCCCGGCTGATCGCGCAGTACGCCGAGCGTTATCCGGACGTGAACGTCGATGGGATTTTCACCGATGAAACCATCGACCCGGCCAAGAGCAAACTGGACTTCTCGATTCGCGGCGGGTATCCGCAATCCAGTGACCTGATCGGCTTTCCACTCTGGAGTTATTCACGTTATCTGTACGCCAGCCCCGAGTATCTGGAGCGGCACGGGATGCCCGACTCCATCGAGGCGCTGGAGGCGCACTCGCTGATCCTGCACACGGCGCCGCGGATTCTCAAAGAGTGGAATTTTCGCAGTGAGGCGCAGGCCATCAGCGTTCGGGCTCATCCCAAATTTCGCTTCAACTCCGGTTCGGCGGTGTTCCAGGCGGCCCTGGCAGGCCTCGGTATTGCCCGCCTGGCGGACTGGCTGGCAGAGCCCGAAGTGCAAGCGGGGCGCCTGCTGCGGGTCTGTCCCGAGTACAAACTCACCTCCAGCAGTGGTGAGAGCCCGCAGATGCACGCGGTGTACCCGGCCGGGAATCTGCCGCAGCGGGTGAAGTCGTTGCTGGAGATGATCCGTGGTTTTGGTGAAAGTCTTGATCGAAAGCATGCAGTAACGCTCCAGGGGGCCTGACGCATCACGAATCGCGGACATAAAAAAGCGGGCGCCACTCGGCTGCCCGCTTTCATTTCACTTCACCGCTTGCGCCCGCAAGCGCCAAACGACCGGTTTCAGCGCTTGATCCGGGAAATCTTGGTTCCTTCGATGCTGACCCCAGCCATTAATCCCTGCTGGTCGAAAATGAACGCGTAAGCATCGTCCTTCAGCGTGGAGCTGGACAGATTCTTCGCCACCCCTTCATCAACCACAACAACAGTGGGGCCTACGCCAATTTCCCAACCCTTGGTTTCACGTAAATAGTTCACGGCTTTATCGGTCATCAGGAACACCACATAGCCATATGACTGGGCGCCTGCCTGCAACCCCCAGGACCCGGTTACGGAGTTGTAATAGTCCTCGACTTTCTTACCCATCAACAATTCGCCTTCGCCATAGCTGCCGCCAAACACCAGGCCCGCCTTGATGATTTTCGGGAAGACAAGAATCGCTTTAGCGTCGTGTGAGATTTTTTCGGCAACTGGTCTGGCCTTGTAGAGCGTTTGCAACGCTTGCCGAGAGTCGACATTCAGATCCTCGGCGGTTGCCGCACCAGCAGTGTTCAGGAAACTTGCCGATGCCAGTGAGGCTGTCGCAAGGACGATCGATAGGAAGAACCGCATTGACTGAGTCATGTTAGTACTCCGATACGGGAGCATTGGATGTGAGCAGCAGTCAGCACCTGCCCTCGGCAGAATCCGGGCCTGCTGAAATTATCCGGCGCACCCTAAAGTGTGTGAGCTACTGGCGTCGCCCTTGAATGAAGCAGGCCAGCGGCCTGTGATCAGTAGCGATGCCATCACTGGTTTCGACCTCTGCGTGTTGGCCGGGTTCGAAAAAAACAAAACGGGTGCCTGACAAGGCGCTGGCATCATTCAAGTACTGACAAACCGAGTACACACGTTGCCAGCAGGGTGAAATGATTTGAATCCAATGCGCTCCTTGTAGAGAATCGCCGTCTTTGCCTCGAAAGGATGCGGGCGATGAAGTTCGAAGGGACTTTCCAATACATGGGCACTCACGGGATCGTCTTCAACGTCTCGCAGATCACCCTCACCGACAGCGAACGTGGACGCCTGCGCGAGTTGCATTTTTCACTGCCGCCACCAAGGCCGTGGCCCCCTCTTACGTGGCAATACCTGTAGGCGCCGGTGTGCGCACGTATGCCAATGAAATCCTACCCACCTACCATGCGGGCGACGTACTGGTCAGCATCGAGGCGCAGGTCAACGGCGGTATCGGCCCGCAACGCACCCTTTCGACATTGATCATCAAGACCTGACTGGAGACGTACATGTCCGTAATTACTCAATTGGTCATTGCCTTGGTGTTGTCCTTTCTGCTTGATCAATTCCTCAAACCGTATCTGCTACGCAAGTGGCTAGGAGTGGTGTTGGTGGCGGCGGGTGCGGTTGGCTGCGTTGTGGCAGGTCAGATCCGCTTGTTGGGGTTTGATCTGGGGTTGCTGTCGGTTTTTGCCGTGGCGATAGGGATGGGATTGTTCATGAAGCGGCGGCGGTTCGAGCAGATTGGTTAAAGGTCAGGTGTCTGGTGGCGGCTGATGCATCACGATTTGCGGGCACAAAAAAACGGGCGCCAGTCAGGCGCCCGTTTTCATTTACTCCGCTGCTTGCGCCCGCAAGCGTCTACCAATCGCATCCATCAAATCACAGCCGTCGCGCAGGGGAATGGCCAGCAGTTTGGCAAAATCCGACAGCACCACCGTGTCGCAACCGATCTCGGCGCGGAAGGCGATGTTTTCCAGCACCTGCGTGACCGTGCGGATGCGGTAGTCGGCCATGGCTTGCAGGACGTCGAGTGGGGCTTGGGTGTCGATGAGCAGGGAGGCCGGGATCAGGTCGATTCCGGTGAGTGGTATGTATCTATCCACAGGTGAAACTCCGAATCAGATTTAAAGGGACTGATCCGATCTGCAGGTCGCCAAACCTGGTCGCTGGGTGGGTGACGGGGAGGACTATCGGCTTCCTCGGTGAGGACAGGGAGCAATTTCTGATATTGCTGTGGGACTCGTATGAGCAAGCATGGTTGATAATTTTGTTGAGATAATTGCAGTCCCAATCTATGTCGCACAATGTTTTTTTGCTTTTGGCCCATACCGCGCCGGATTCCGAGAGTAATGCTAAAATGATAATTATGAGCGACATAATTCTCTTTAGTCTCCTCCTCTTGAGAAACGTCAGGCTCACGCACAAAGCTACAAGCCGTCATTAGTTACTTATGAGGCGGCATATTAACTTTAATTAATGGTGGGTACTTATGCCATACCCTATTGAAAGAAAACTAGTAGTGGGTGTCGCCTCTAGCGCGCTATTTGATCTGTCAGAGTCTCATCAGATATATTTAAATAATGGGGTCGAGGAGTATCGTATTCATCAAGAGAAAAATCTTGATGTGCCCTTTCAGAAGGGGGTCGCGTTTCCTTTTATTCGTCGATTTCTTAGCATAAACAAATCGTTTCCTAAGCAGTCGCCGGTAGAGGTGGTTCTCCTGTCTAGGAACTCTCCGGAGACGGGGATGAGAGTGTTTCGATCTATAAAGCATTACAATCTTGATATTACCCGTGCGGCGTTTATGACAGGTCGCTCCCCCCATGAGTACGTGCCTGCATTTAATGCTTCTCTTTTTTTAAGTGCAAATGAAGGTGATGTACAGAAGGCCATTGATGCTAACTATCCTGCTGGTGTGGTTCTTCCCTCAAAAGTCTATGATGATGAAGTGGATGCGGAGTTGAGAGTTGCTTTTGACTTTGATGGGGTAATTGCTGATGATGAGGCAGAATCGGTATTTAAGAGGAACTACAATTTGGACGAGTTTCAAGCGCACGAAAAGGAAAAACAAGATATTCCGCATCAGCCGGGGCCGCTTGCTGATTTGTTTAAAAAGCTCTCTTTTATGCAAAAGCTAGAGGAGAAGCGACTTAAGGATGATCCAGAGTATAAAAAGATACTTAGAATATCTATCGTTACCGCAAGGAATGCACCTGCTCATGAGCGGGTTGTCACTACGCTTAAAGAATGGGGGGTTTCGGCTGATGAGTCATTTTTCTTGGGCGGTATGGAAAAGTCAAGGGTTTTGAGTATCCTGAAGCCTCATATGTTTTTCGACGATCAACGGAGTCATTTGGAGTCCGCGGCAGGCGATATTCCAATGGTTCATATTCCATTTGGAATTGCAAATAAAATATAAAAGCTTTCAGGGAGGGGGGATGGGTGAAATAGAATTGTGTGAGTTGATTGATTGTAATGAACTTGATGACTGTAAAGTGCATCTCGCTAGCTGGGATGGCAAGAATCATCCTTTAGATGTGTTCGTGAACGATCGGGATCAATGGAATGAATGGAATGAATATCGTGGTCATCGGAATGATTTCAATAAAAAGTATATTTTTTCGCTGATAAAGTTTTACAGTGAGCCGAATGTTTGGCTTTTTGGCGGTATTTTTAGAGTGGTGGCCCGACACACTGATCGTTATGAGGTTTTACTGGAGAGAAAAAATTCTAACTTAATCGGGCGTTTAAAGGTACGCTTTAAGCGTAATGGTCGAGTGAGATCAGTGTCGCCTGATAGATATTTCCAGGAAATGACCGTTTTCGAGGTTCTTAGAGAGCCATACTCCGGAGAAGAGTTTCCAGGGTATGAAGATGTTTACTTGCCTTTTAAAAAGCTGGAGGCCGTGATCAATCAAAGTCGGAGTGATTGGCGGTCCGCCTTATCTAGTATAAAAGGTGTTTATCTCATTGCAGATAAGAGCAATGGAAAGAAATATGTTGGTTCCGCTTACGGCGTTACAGGTATTTGGTCACGCTGGTCATGCTATATCAAAACTGGGCATGGAAATAATGACGAGCTTATGAGCATAATAAAAAAGAATGGGCTTGCGTATGCTAGGAAAAATTTGGTTTTTACTTTGCTTGAACACCGTCCAATGAAAGCAGATGACAAAATTATCATTGATCGGGAATGTTTTTGGAAGAAATCGCTGCTTACTCAAGGAGAGTATGGCTATAACAAGAACTAGCATTGCTTTGCTGTCGGGTTCGTGACTTTAAAAACCTTACGCGACTTTAGAATGAGTGAGTAGGTTGTTTTTAGGATTGAATCTATTTTCTCTCTTTCTCTCTTTCTCTCTTTATGGTATGGCCGAGCACCGTTGACTATCGCAGTGCTCGGTAAGTCGCACGATATTTTATTAACTACATGGCATTGGGTAATGTCAGTCTACAAGTTTTTTAAGGAAGTTTGTGAGCGCATTTTTTGGGTCGTCTTCGTCAGAAACAATCATTTCAATGCCCCAGTGCCCCAATACTTCCTTAGCCACAGGATTGGGGCGATTGGTGAACAAATATGACTTGGGGCGCGCTGAGGCTAGCGCGTGTTTCCCCCACATTTTAGTCAGCCGATAAAAAAGAAGGCGAATATTAATGTCTGAGATGCTATAGCCAATAAATAGTACCGAGTTCCCTAGCACGTCGTGGCTCAATTTAATGTCAAGAGGTGACTCGAAGCTCAGTCGTTCGTAATAACTAGTTTCGTCAAGAACGATCGAGGCGTCGTCATCAAAGTCTCCATGAAATTTTATTATTTGTCGTTGTTCATCAAAAGCTTTCACTAGATCTGCAACGCTGGCAACTTTTATGTAAGGGGTTTTGTAGTGGTCGTGCGCTAGTTCAAGCCATCGATCGTAGTTGGTCGTGTAGATGCGAGAGAATCCGCCTCGAACAATAAGTTGATGTATCTCTGACTCGCCGATATTAATATCGGATTTATGCCATTCCCTGTCCATCCAGCTACGTAGTGGTCCTAGCGTCCCCGTTTTCCTTTTATAATACTCCGCCAGTGCTAAAGATCCCCCGTAAGAGGAAAATACTTTTGGGTCGTATCCAAGCTCGTTGGAAATGTGTTCGATTAGCTGGCTCCAAGTAGGTAGTCCTAAGTTGGCAGAAACTCCCGCTCCAGCAAAAAGTACAACTCTACCTGCGCGGTATGCATCCTTTAATTCTGTATTCATGGCGTTCACTTGTTCTGTTTTAGGAATGTCGCAAAAGCATCAAGGGCTTTACGTCGCATAGATAGTTCATTTTTCCTATCCCCCATCTCTGCGAATGTTTCTGTTTCGCCATTTGGCACAAATACGCAGTCCCATTGAAATCCTCGAGGACCTATTGGTTTTGCCGATACGGTTCCATTAATCGCGCCTTCAAACAGGCGAATCTGCTTGCCGTCGCAGTAACCAAGCACGGTCTTCGCTATCACAGATGGACTCGATAGCCCGTTAACTAAGGAACAAAAATTATCAGCTTCAAGTTTATCCCAAAAAATCTGAGTGAGTCCTGCCGGCAAGCCGTTCAGTCCATCCAAATAAAGGCCGGTATGCTCAACAAAAAGAGGGCGTCCGATGCGTTCGAAGGCTTTTATTAGTTTGTCGCGAACAAGTCGTTCCACATCCTCTGTCTGTAACTCCTCAATTTTTTGTTCAACAGAAATCACTTCAACCCCAATGGGACTCAGGATCTGATTGACCTCTGCGAGCTTGTATTTATTACCTGAAAGGAAGCGAATTTTCATACAAAGTCCTTGATAAAAGAATAACGCTGGGCAACCTCGTACTGCGCTCGAAGCTCCTGAAGTGATACACCTTCGGTAAGTGCTGCCGCATAGTCGTCATCAAGCCCCTTCTCGTGAATTGCGGGGTTGTCCGAGCAAATTACAAACGGAACACCATGCTCTCGGAACTGCTGTAAAGGATGGGCGTCGGATGCAGAAACAGCACCAGTAAGCCGATTACTTATAGGACACACTTCTACACAAATGTCTCGCTTCGACAGTAGATCCATCAACCAAGGATTCTTCCCTGCGGCTGTTCCATGCCCGATCCGGTCAGCGTCGAACCTCTCTACGGCAATCCGAATGTTTTCGGGTCTACCCGTTTCTCCGGCATGAATCGTTACCCCTAATCCGTATTGCTGTTTAGCCTCCTTGAACAACTCTGGTAGGTCTGCTGGACATGAGATTTCTTCGTCTCCGGCTAAGTCAACTCCCACTATATCCTGCGGTTCTCCGAGAGTCTTATACGCACTAATCAGTGTGTTGAGTTGAACCGAACTATAGTCGCCACGAGTTACTGTCATTATCAATGCTCTTCTAATGGAGTGTCTCTTTGCGGAGATTTCAGTGCATTCAATTAATCGTTCGAATGCTTCGATGACCGAACAATTTTGCAACATTGCTAAGTAGAGAATACTGCTACGTAACTCGACGAAACGAACATTATTTGCTGCGAGTCTCTCAAAGGCGCTGTCAACCATTTTTTGAAGATTTTCTTTATTTGCGGGGATTCGCCGCAAAACTTGCCAAGGGGTGAGATAGGAAGCAAGAGTATCGCAGGCCGAACGATGTACAAGATCACGACTTGGATCGAATCCTTCCGGTAACTCGACCCTTTCGTCTATTAACACCTCCTGAATGACGCTAGGATTTATAAGGCCATTCAAATGGACATGTAGCTCTCCCTTCATGAGCGAAGTCGTGAGGGGGGAGTTACCATCTGAAGTCTTATCGATGGGAGGGGCGAATTGGTGATGAGCCCTAGTCGCCGCGAGATCTAATGTCGTCTTATCATTCATGGAGTTCTGATACTTTGCTTAGGCGGAGAGTAGATACGTTGTAGAGAATGCAGTACATACGAAATGAAAAGCTACCTGAAAATACGATTTCTAACTGGTAAGAACACCACTTTTTTCTGAGGTTAATAATTGATTGCAATAGAATTGGAAATTGGTTCATGTGATCTTAATCCAGCTTGTGTATTTCTAGATGCATGGAGCGGATACAAGAGGCTCGGCCGAAATTTTTAGTTAATGCACTATCTACTGACATTTCCTGAAATTGCGTCAAAATAAATTTTGTTACTCAGCGTCATCCCACCACAGTAGGTGAAATACACACCTTTACCTCTATTGGTAGAAGCCATCCAACCACCCATCTCCTTGAAATCATCTTCTGTACAGGTACCGTCATTGATCAGTTCGCGAGCGGCCTTGGCGAACTGGTTTTTGTAGATGCGATAATCGTCGGAGCCGCTGACTAGTGAATAGTCGCCAGTTGCGCCTTTACCCGGATCTTCAGGCTGGTTCGGGCTCAGATCTTTATTTTTTACCCATTCAGCAAACTTTCCATCCTGGATGCCATTCCTGCTGGTGCAGGCGCTATTGCCTTCCTTCACGTATTGGCTTTTCCCTCCCTCACATGATGCTGAATAGGCCTTAGTTATTCGACTCCAGCCATTCCTGGTTTCCATAATCTCAGCGCTTTCCCGAAACATGAGATACCCGGCTACGCCACATTTCGTAGACGGGCAGGTGTGGCGATTTGTTCGGTCAGTGATCACCCACTGCATGTTTTCGGCCAGTGCGCTTGTTAACGGTGCTAGCAATATTGCCAGCATCACAAGGCTACGAATGACAGATCCATTGCTCAAGCGATTGCTCCTGAAAAGGCGTGGTCTAGCATGAGGCTCTTGCGTGAAATGCCGCTGTTAGATCTGTGCTAGCAGTTCTCTACCGAGTGGACAGACCTCAAAACACACAGCGGCCTGTCCTTGCTGGACTCGATTACTTTCCTTTGTGCTTTCCAGCATCGTCACGCTTCTTGCGGATTGTGCCGTCATCATTCCTCGATCGAGGTTGTTCGCCACCACCTGGTTTTGGAACAGTTACGTCTTTGTTTATTGGTCTTCTGTCAGTCATTTTTCGTCCCTTTGACCTGTATTGAAAATCTAACCTTCCTGAAAACATGGTTCTGTGAACCACTATAAAAGTAGTCGCAAAACGTGATGTTGGCCTGCAAATAAACGAGAAACAGAAAACCCGTTTTTTACGATGCGACCACATTTCCTCATGACGTAGACTCCACCAACTGCGATCACCTGCCCCCCCCCCCCGAGACTCACCCATGCAAACCCCAGCCAAACCCCAACACCCCCTCTGGCAAACCTACCTCCTGTTCCTCGCCCCCATGGTCCTCTCCAACTTCCTCCAGGCCATGTCCGGCACCGTCAACAGCATCTACATTGGCCAATTGCTCGGCACCCAGGCGTTAGCGGCGGTGTCCGGCATGTTCCCCGTGGTGTTCTTTTTCATCGCCCTGGTTATCGGCCTCGGTGCGGGCGCTGGGGTGTTGATCGGCCAGGCCTGGGGCGCCCGTGAGCCGCATCTGGTGAAGGCCATCGCCGGTTCGACGTTGCTGTTGGGGGCGATGATAGGGTTGGTGGCGGCGGTGTTGGGCAGTGTGTTTGCCCGGCCGGCGTTGCAGGGGTTGGGCACTCCGGGGGATGTGCTGGACGATGCGGTGGCGTATGCCCATGTGATGATGTGGATTTTGCCGTCGCTGTTGGTGTTTGTGTTGTTCACGCAGTTACTGCGCGGGGTGAGCGATACGCTGTCGCCGTTGTTGGCGCTGGTGGTGTCGACGTGTGTCGGGCTGGCGCTGACGCCGGCGTTGATTCTCGGGTGGTTGGGGTTGCCGCCGATGGGGATTCAGAGTGCGGCGTGGGCGGGTTTGGCGGGTAACCTGTCGGCGATGGGGTGGCTGGCGTGGCGGTTGATTCGCAAGGGACATCCGTTGGCGCCGGATCGGGAGATGTTTGCGGCGATGCGGCTCGACAGGGTCATCCTCGGCAAGGTGTTGCGCATCGGGCTGCCGACCGGGTTGCAGATGGTGGTGCTGTCGTTGTCGGAGCTGGTGATTCTGGCGCTGGTGAACCAGCACGGTTCCCAGGCGACGGCGGCGTACGGGGCGGTGACGCAGATCGTCAACTACGTGCAGTTCCCGGCGCTGTCGATTGCGATCACGGCGTCGATCCTTGGCGCGCAGGCGATCGGGGCAGGGCGCCTTGAGCGCATGGGGGAGATTTTGCGCACCGGGTTGTTGATCAACGTGTGCCTGACCGGTGGCCTGGTGCTGTTGGGTTATCTGCTGTCGCACTGGTTGCTGGGGTTGTTTCTTACGGATGATTCCACCCGGGCAATGGCCGAGCACTTGTTGCACATCATGCTCTGGAGCCTGTTGGTATTTGGTTTTCAGGCGATTGTCGGCGGCATCATGCGCGCCAGCGGCACGGTATTGGTGCCGGTAGCGGTGTCGATCGTTTGCGTGGTCGGGGTGCAGTTGCCGGTGGCGTATCTGCTGGATACGCGCTTCGGGCTGCCAGGGGTGTGGATGGCGTTTCCGGTGGCGTATCTGGGCATGCTGATGCTGCAGACGCTGTACTACAAAATGGTCTGGCAGCATCAGAAGATCGAGCGGTTGGTCTAGGGGGCGTTCTCCATTAGTTTCCCCGCCGCGTTGTCGCCTTAAAGCGAGCCAGGCAAGGCGCAGGCTGCTGGGAATGGTTGTTCCCTTTCCAAGGCCTGCAACGCAGGCTGGCTCGCTTTAAGGCACAACCCGAAGGGCCGGGAAACTAATGGAGAACGCCCCCTAGGCCCTCGACGGTCCCTCAACTATTGCTCTTGAGCCAGGTTTCGAAGCGCGTCGGCCCGACGATGGGGTGCTCTCCCGGCGTCAGCGAGTGGTCATCGATCGGCGCGCCGAAGTAGGGGATCGTGTCGTCCGGTTGGGCCTGGCGCGGGTCGTTGGTATGTTGCAAAAACAAGCGCACGAACTCCACCAGCGGCCAGCGCTCAGGCCCGGCCACTTCCAGGGTGTTATTGCTCGGCGCTTGCACCGCGACTTTCGCCAGCGCCATCGCGACATCGGTTGCGGCAATCGGCTGCAACGCGGCGGAGGTTAAGCGCACGGTGTCGCCTTCCTGTACGCCCGAGTGGGAAATGGCCCCGATGAACTCGAAGAACTGCGTGGCCCGCAGGATTGTGTAAGGAATGCCTGAGTTCTTGATGAGTTGTTCCTGGGCCATTTTTGCCCGGAAATAGCCGCTGTCGAGCATGCGCTCGGTGCCTACCACCGAAAGCGCGACATGGTGTTTGACCCCGGCGGCCTTCTCGGCGGCGAGCAGGTTGCGCCCGGAGGTTTCGAAAAACTCGAGCACGGCGGCATCTTTGAAGGAGGGCGAGTTGGCCACGTCGACCACCACATCGGCGCCTTGCAAGGCGTTTTGCAAGCCCTCGCCGGTGAGGACGTTGACGCCGGTGCTCGGTGACGCGGCCAGGGTTTCATGCCCCAGGTCTTGCAGGTTTTTGCAGAGCTGCCTGCCGATCAGCCCGGTACCGCCAATCACGACGATTTTCATGACGAGTCTCCCGATGCGTGCGCAGTGGGGTGCGAGGTGTCAGCCCCGCTTGGACGTCGTATTTCTGGTCGGGGTGGGGGGGCTGGCTTGGAATCCTGCAACCATTAAAGACCCGGAATCGGCTTAATGGCGCAAGGGGCGGGAAGTTGTCCGATAGGTGGTCAGTTCAGCCGTGATGCGATCCGTAGCAGCTGCCGAGCTTGCGAGGCTGCGTTCGGCTGCGAAGCAGTCGTAAACCAGAGTTTGCGATGCATCAGGCAGACCGCATCAGCCGGGTTTACGGCTGCTAAGCAGCCGAACGCAGCCTCGCAGGCTCGGCAGCTGCTACGGGTAGGGCCGGCCCATCCGGTGCAAAACCCATTAAGGCTTCTGCTGATTCTCCGCCACAGCAGCTTTGGACTTGGAGAACCGATAGAACAGGTTGGGCTCGCTCACAATGTAGAGCTCGCCGGAAGTATCCATGGTCATGCCTTCGGCTTGCGGTATGGTTTTTTTCAGGTCATTCAGGCCGAGCAGGGAGCGGAAGCTGACGAAGTTGCCGTCCTGGTCCAGTTCGGTCACGTTGCTGGATTGCTCGCTCAATAACAGCAAGTGACCGGTCCGCGGGTCGTAGTAACCCTCGGAAAGATCCAGGCCGAAGACGCTACGGTCAATCCAGTGGGTCAAGTCCTGGATGTGCACCTGCAACGGGCTGCCGATGGATGCCAGCATGCCCGTGACCGTAAACAGCTGCCGCGGATCGCGTTCCTTGATCGCGAAGATACGGTCATTGGCCGCATCATAGGTCACGCCTTCAAAGCCCTTGTTGTGTTCGCTCAGGTTGATCTCGATGGCAACGAACGGGGCGTTCTCGACATGGATCGGGCCAGGGCTGTCCGGCAAGGTGATGACGTACAGTCGCTGCAACTGTTCATCGGCGATCACTACGCGTCCGTTACCCAGGTAAGCAAGGCCTTCGGTGTCCTGGAAGCCGATCAGCGGGTAACGTTCAAGCAGATCGCCGTTGCGGTTCATGGCCACAATCTGCATGGGCCCACCATTGGTGATGCCCAGCAGTCGATCATGGTCCGGGTCATAGGCGATGCCGGACAGATTGGTGATGTCCGCGACAGGCTTGGCCTGGATCACAGCTTTATAGTCCGGCAGCCAGATATTTTTATCGGGCGCCTGATTACCATGCCAAAGAGTTTTCCAGTACGCATACAGCTGCTGGTGAACCATGAAATGTGCAGAAACCACGTAGGCGCCAAGCAATACAACAATGAACAATATCCCCAGCTTCCCTCTCTTGCTCATGACTTGTCCTTGTCCCAGCTGAAGCGATAGACCTTTTTGGGTTGTCCGGGCTGGCATTGGCCGTTATCGGCATCGGCGCCGACGATCGACCATTGCGCGCGAGACGTTTCGCCGAGCTCATGAGCGGCCTCGGGATTGAAACACTTGCTCAGCTCTTCGTCCGGGACCAGGGCGTAGGCATCACGGTGTTCGCGTAGCCATTGCGCCGCTTGTTCGACCGAGGAACTGCTCATCCCGAAATGCACGATCGGCTGCCGGGCGAATAACCAGTGGCCCTCGCGCCAGTCGACCAGCACCAGCTCGGCACCGTGGGTCATGGTCGCCGCCTGCGACATGATCGCTTCGTGGGGGTTGGGACCTTCCTTGATCGGCTCGATGAACCCGCGGGCGAACCACAGAACGAACCAGCTCACCACCAGCGCCTGGAATACCCGCATACCGCGCGGACGCTTTCCGAACCAGCGCTTGAGCAGCCAGGGAATCAGCGGCGCCGCCACCAGCACCAGACCGGGCAACGCTGGATAGATGTACAACTTGCGCTTGCCGGTGCTCAGGCAGAAAAACAGCACCACCAGCACGACCCAGCTCAACAGCACCAGCACTCGACCGTCGTGCTTGCGCAGTTGCTTGCGCCAGGCCGGAACCAGCCACGGCAGGGCCAGCACCAGCGGCAGCCAGTATTGCGGGATCACGTTGACGAAGAAGTACCAGAACGGTTCGCGATGGTCCCACGCGGCGGCATAGCGTCCCGCTGTCTGGCGCAGCAGGATTTCTCGCGCATAGGCGACTTCTTCCGCGGTGCCATTGAGCACAATGGACAGTGCCAGAGGCAGCAGCCAGATCGCGATAGCCCCGAGCGCCACCAGAAAGCCCAGGAACCATTTGCGCTTCTGGCCGGGCATGGCCACCACGCCGGACCAGTTTTTGCGCACCGCGTAGGCATACGGAATCAGCATCAAGGCCGGGACGAAGCCGACCCCTTTGGTGATTATGCCAATGCCCATGGCGGCGCAGCCCACGTAAAACCAGCGCCAGGCTGGCCCGAGCAGCAGGTGCCGCGCCAGTCCGTACAGGCCCAGGGAGGTGAACAGAATCAACAGGCTGTCGATCTGGCCGGTACGCAGGATGCTGTAAGTCTGATAGGTGGCCAGGTACAACAGCGCGGCTATTCGACCGATGCGCTGATTCCACAGCCGGCGGCCCAGGTCGTAGACCACGGCCGTGACCGTCGCCGCCGACAACATCCCCGGAATATACAGGGCGAGGGCGGGCAGGCCGGTGAGCCACGCGAAGAACGCCACCATCCACATGAAGACCGGCGGTTTATCGCCGTAGATCTCCGCAGCGCGGTGAGGGATGAACCATGACCCGTTGTGCAGCATCTCCAGCGCTACGCCGAGGAAACGTTCCTCGTCGACGTTTTGCGGTTGACGCAGCCCCAGGCCAGCGCCGATCAACAGCAAGGCAAGCAGCACCAGGCCCAGGCATTCGATGCTGGGCGACAGGGTTTTACGCATGGCTCAGTCCTTCAGGTGTTTGGTGCGGGCAATCAATTGCAAATTGCGCAGATAGACGATGGAACCAAAGGCCTGGCCAGCGATGAACACCGGGTCTGCCCGGTAAATGGCATAAGCGAGCAGCAGGGCGCTGCCGACAATGCTCAGGTACCAGAAACTCACCGGGATCACGCTGCGTTTTTTGTACTCGCTATACAGCCACTGCAGGATGAAGCGACCGGTAAAGGCGATCTGGCCAGCGAAGCCGACCACCAGCCACAGGGTTTCGCGGGAGAGGTTCATCCTTCGATCTCCTGCGCGTTGGTGTTCAACCGCGTGCGCTTGATCAGCCACCACACACCGAACAGGTCAAGAATACCCACCAGGGCGCGGTCGATGTTGCCGTATTTGGACACGCCCGCGGTGCGGGGCCGGTGGTTGACCGGGTGGACGATCATTCGGCCGTTATGACGCTGGATCAGCGCGGGAATGTACCGATGCATGTGGTCGAAGTACGGCAGGCGCAGAAACGCCGCGCGTTCGATCAGCTTCAGCCCGCAGCCGGTGTCCGGGGTATCGTCATTGAGCAGGCGGCGACGCAGCCCGTTGGCAAAACGCGAAGCCCAGCGTTTGCTTGCGGTATCGCGGCGGTTGACCCGGTGCCCGGCTACCAGCTGAACGTCGACCAGACCCTTTTCACCGCGCACCAGCGCCAACATCCCGGGGATGTCCGCGGGGTCGTTTTGACCGTCGCCATCAAGCGTGGCCAGCCATTGCCCCCGGGCGGCGATTGCCGCGTGGTAGAGGGAGGTGCTTTGCCCCAGCGAGCGCTCATGGCGCAGGATGCGCAACGCGTCCAGGCCATTGTTTTTCAGCTGCCGCAGCTCATGCAGGGTGGAGTCGGTGCTGCCATCGTCCACCACAATGATTTCGTAGGCCTCACCGTTCAATGCGGCGTGGACTTCCTCAAGTAACGGCTTGAGGTTGTTTGCTTCATTCTTTGCTGGAATCAATACAGATACAAAAATGTCTTGGCTCATAGAGTCCTCTCCCTTGCTCCCTGGTCTATTTTTATCAAGGGCTAACGTTTTATATCTGATAGAAGTGGCGATACCACTTCACAAATTCCGCTACGCCAGTTTCAACCGCCACTTGAGGGCGGAAATCGACCCACTCGGCCAGCGCCGAAATGTCGGCCCAGGTCTTGATCACATCGCCTGCCTGTAGCGGCATGAAATTGCGTTGGGCCTTGATGCCCAGCGCCGATTCCAGGCAGTCGACAAACTCCAGCAGTGGCACGGGTTGGCCACGGCCGATGTTGAAAATCCGGTTTACGCCAGCGCCCGGCTCGTTCGGCACCGGTGGCTTGGAGCGCAGGCGGGCGACGCTTTCAACGATGTCGTCGACATAGGTGAAATCGCGCGACATCTGGCCATGGTTATAGATGTCGATCGGCAAGCCTTTCAGGATCGCCTCGGTAAACTTGAACAGCGCCATGTCGGGGCGCCCCCAAGGTCCGTAAACGGTGAAAAAGCGCAGGCCGCTGGCCTTCAGGCCATAAAGGTGGCAATAGCTGTGCGCCAGCAGTTCATTGGCGCGTTTGCTGGCGGCGTACAGCGAAATGGGGTGATCGACGGCATCTTCGACACAGAACGGCATTTTGCTGTTGGTGCCATACACCGAGCTGCTCGAGGCATAGATCAAATGCGCGGGGCGATGGTGCCGGCAAGCTTCCAGCACATTCAGAAAGCCCACCAGATTGGACTGCGCATAGACATCCGGGTTGTCCAGTGAATAGCGAACACCCGCCTGGGCGGCCAGGTGCACAACCTCGGTGAAAGCATGTTCTTTGAACAAGGCCATCAAGGCCGGTTTGTCGACGATGTCCAAGGCCTGGAAACGAAAGCCCGGCAAGGATTCAAGCTCTTTGAGCCGTGCGTGTTTGAGTTCTACGCTGTAATAGTCGTTGAGATTGTCGATACCGACGACTTCAAGGCCTTCTTGACACAAACGCTTGACGGTGTGATACCCAATAAAACCGGCGGCGCCAGTAACCAGAACCGTCATGAGGCCTGCGCCTGTGCGTGACTGATTCCGATTCTGCGCAAAGGGCGCTTTTGCATCACAATCCCCTGTAAGTACTCGCTGATCAGTATATTTTTTGGGCTTTTTGCCACCATTGGCTCCATGCCTTGCTCCATTGTATTGGTAAAGTTCTGTGCAGTGCACATCATGAGCCGCAGAAATGGCAGCCGTATACCCTGCCAGTTGGATTGTAAAAAAAACGTTAAGTAATTACTTCGTTTTTCTGACCGCCTGCTTAAAGGCGTGCTGGTATGAGGGTGCTCACAACGCGGCGCCTAGCATTTTCAGGTAGTTGGGGCTCTCGGAGATCGAGTTGTGGCCCGTGTCCGGTATGACCTGCAGCGAGGCCACGCCTTTGGCGAAATGGGTGTAGAGCCGGTCTGTGCTTGCGCGCGGTATGACTTCGTCGTGCTCGGCCGCAACCAACAGCGTCGGGACGGTGATGTGAGCGGCGTATTTCCAGGATTCGAACTTGTCCTGCAACAGCCATTTCACCGGGAACCAGGGAAACTGGCGGGCGGCGAGGTCTTCAAGGCTGTTGTAGGGCGTGATCAGGATCAGCCGCGACGCCGGGCGCTGGCTGGCCAGGCGCACGGCAACGCCTGAACCCAGGCTGCGTCCGATCACTGCAATATCGGGATGGCTGTTGTAGACATAGTCGAACAAGGCCATGGCGTCACGCTGAATCGCCTCCTCGGACGGCGACCCGGTACTGCCACCGTAGCCTCGGTAATGCAGCAAGTAGATCGCATGATCCGCAAACGCTTGCGAAAACCCGGGCAGGCTGCGGGAAACGTCCTCGGCATTGCCACCAAAGTAGATCAACGCCTTCGGCCCGTCGTGCGGCCTGACGGTCACCAGCACCTGCGCGTCGGCGACTGACAAGGTAAGAAGCGATTCGGGTGTGTCGATGGCGCGAGGTTGCGGGTAGTAGATGAGGGCCCGTTGAAACACGAACAGCGCGACGCAGAGCAGCAGGTATGCAACGGCAATGAAAGCGAAGAGAGACACCAGGGTTCGCGACATTCGGCTAAGTTTAGTGGACGGCATGGACTGCTTCGGGCCTTGAGACAGCTATTGCTGGAGCGTCGCCAGAGTGTAGTCCAGCAATTTCAGCTGTGCAGAAGCGCCGCCCAATGCCCGTGTGGGTGCGAGCACCTGTGGCGAGGGGGCTCGCCCCCGTTGGGTCGCGAAGCGGCCCCAAAACCTGCAATCGCGGTACACCACATGCAATGGTTTACGACTGCTGCGCAGCCGAACGGGGGCAAGCCCCCTCGCCACACGGAGGCAAGAACATGCTGACCCGAGCTATTCCTTCCAGCAACGAGCCGTTGCCCATCGTCGGCCTGGGTACTTATCGCGGTTTTGATGTCACGCCAGCCGACGCTGCTTACAAGCAACTGCAGGCGGTGCTCAGCGCGTTGTTCGAGAAGGGTGGAAAGGTGATCGACAGTTCGCCCATGTACGGTCGCGCCGAGCAGACCACCGGTGAGCTGCTGTCGATCCATCGCCCTCGCTCGCCGGCCTTCCTGGCCACCAAGGTCTGGACCCGTGGCCGCGAAGAAGGCATCGCGCAGATGGAGCAGTCGTTCAAACTGTTGCAGACCGACCGGATCGACCTGATGCAGATTCACAACCTGCTGGACTGGAAAACCCATTTGCCGACCTTGCGTCAATGGAAGGCAGAAGGGCGCATCCGCTACATCGGCATCAGCCATTACACGGCGTCGGCCTACGACGAAGTGGAGGCGGTGTTGAAAGGCGAGCCGATGGATTTTTTGCAGATCAACTATGCCCTGGACGACCGCGCTGTCGAAAAGCGAATCCTGCCGCTGTGTCGTGAGCGCGGTGTGGCGGTGATCTGCAATCGGCCCTTCGGTGGCGGCGGCCTGATCGCTCGATTGAAAGGCAAACCGCTACCGGGGTGGGCTGCGCAAGTGGGGATCAACAGCTGGGCGCAACTGGCGCTCAAGTTCCTGCTGGCTCATCCGGCGGTGACCTGCGTCATCCCCGGCACCGGCAATCCACGCTACATGGCGGAAAACGCCGGTGCAGGTTTCGGCCCGATGCTCACGGATGCACAGCGCCAGCAGTTGATTGCGCTGGTGGGGTGACGGCTACCTTGTAGCAGCTGCCGAGCAGCGCGAGGCTGCGTTCGGCTGCGCAGCAGTCGTGAGTCCGACTGACGCGGTCTGCCTAATGCACCGCAAGCTCTGGTTTGACGACGGCTTCGCCGCCGAACGCAGCCTCGCAGGCTCGACAGCTGCTACCAGCGAACGCAGCCGCTGCTCGGCAGCTGCTACAGGCTTACGGCGGCTGGCATTACTTGCGCCATCTCCAGCGGAATTTCCAGGGTAAAAATCGCTCCCTGGCCGGGTCCATCGCTATGGACGCGAAGGTGCCCGTTCATTTCCACCGCCGCGAGTGCGCAACTGTGCAGGCCAAAACCATGACCTTCCTTGCGCGTGGTAAAGCCGTGATTGAAGATGCGGGCCATGTTCTCGGCGGCGATCCCTTCGCCCTGATCCTCTACGCTGAAGCGCAGCGTTGCGTTATCGATAATCCTGACGCCCAGCGTCATACGGCGCTGATGATCGCTGACCCTGGACATCGCATATTTGGCATTGCTGATCAGGTTGATCAGGATCAACAACAGTCGGTGTTTGTCGCCGATGATGGTCGGTGTGGCCTGGTAGTCTTTGATGACGGTGACATGGTGCCGGCTCAAGGCGCCGGAATTCATGCGTAACGCATCTTCGAACAGATCGACGACATTCAACGGCTCGACCAGCCGGGCGGCGCCGGCATAGGCCTGTTGGGTGGCAACAATATCCTTGATGTGATCGATGCTCTTGGTGAGTTGCGCCAGCTCGTCAACGATGCTCGATTGCTCGGTCGCGATGGAATCGACCAGTTGATTGAAGTAAAGGGGCAGCAGTTTGCCTTTTTCATCGTGCGTCATGAACTGCCCCAGGTCTTCGGCATGTTCATTGATCATTTTTACCGCTTTTCCCAGGCCGAGGGTTTTGCTGGTCGACAATTTGCGGGTGATCAATTCCGCGGAGACGTTAACGCTATTCAACACATTACCGACGTTGTGCAGCACGTTGGTCGCGATCTCTGCCATACCGGCCATCCGCGCGGCGTCGATCAGTTCGCGCTCGGCTTCCAACAGTTCATGGGTGCGTTCCTCGACGCGTTGCTCCAGCCGCTCGTTCGCTGTCTGCAATTGGTTGTTCATCTTATTGATCAGCGCATAACTGCGAATCAGACGGGCGGCCAAGTACAGCAGCAGTAGCGCCATGATGCCGGCGCAGATCCCCAGGTAAAGGTGGTATTGGCGATCTGTCGCGGCTGTGCGCCGTTGTGTCTCGTTCAATAACTCGTTGATGCTGTCCAGTTGCTGTGCGACCGGAATGACACTGATGCGATCAACCAGGTCATTGACGATGGGCTGCTCTCGCACAATGGCATTCACAGCGTCTACAAGTGCAGTGAAAGTCGGGCGCCGTTCAGGCGGCAGTTGATTGATGTACTCATTCAGATATTCCAGATGCCCGGAGATTTCTTCGGCCCGTTCGCTGCTGACATAGAGGGCGTATTCAAGGGTGTCCAAGGTAAGATCGAACACCACTGACGCCGCCCGAGCATCCACCGACGAGAGTTTGTCGTTGGAATCTTCCTGCAACACCCGAATGGCATCTTCCAGCGTAGGCAGGGCCTCAAATGCTGTTCGCAAGGCCGTGTTGTGCTGTTTGAATTGCTCAACCAACCGGGCTTTGTTTTCTACCGCCTCCAGATAACCCTGGCGTCGGGTTTGCCAAAGGGTCGGGAGCGGGCCGACAGCGTTGAGGCTATCGAGCTGTTGCCAGCGCTCTTCCGCTTCAGGCGGCGCCGCCAGCAACAGGTTGTTGTTCATGCCGATTTTGGCTCGCAGGAGCTTCACGTTCCAATTGGCATCGTATTGCTTGAGTTGACGCACGAAGTCGCGCGATTCGAAGTAGGTCGATGTGTCGTACGAGTAGGATTTGATCAGCAAAAATATCAGTACGCTGAAGAGGGTCAGTGCAATGGCTGCCAAGGCAGACCATTTGTAATGATTAGAAATCTGCATGGCGGCATTCCTCCCTGATACAGGCTGTCCTGAGAGAGAGAGGCTGCCAACGGTCAATTAATTCCATTTTTTGCGCTCCCTGCAGAATGACGAGGCATCGCCACGTCATCCGTAAGCCTAGCGTTGTTGGTGGACGGTGCCGGAAAAAACACCGAACGGCAGGGGCGAGCGTCAGGGGACGAGCACGATCGCCCCTTTGACCTGACCGGCCCGCAGGCTTGCCAGCGCCTGATTGGCATCGTCCAGGGCAAAACAGGTGACGTCGCTGTGCACGGGCGTATGACGCAGCTCTGCAAAAAACGCCGTGCCGTCTTCGCGGGTCAGGTTCGCCACCGAGCGGACGCTGCGTTCGCCCCACAACAGTCGATAGGGGAAGCTGGGGATGTCGCTCATGTGGATGCCGGCGCAAATCACACAACCGCCCTTGACGCTGGCCTCCAGCGCCAGCGGCACCAGCGCACCGACGGGGGCGAAGATCAGGCTGGCATCGAGCGGATGCGGTGGCGGCTGATCCGAGGAACCTGCCCACACGGCGCCCAGCGTCCTGGCATAAGCCTGGCCCTCGCTGTCGCCCGGTCGAGTGAAGGCGTACACCTGCTGTCCTCGGCCCCGCGCCACCTGAATCGCCAGATGCGCTGCCGCGCCGAAGCCATAGAGGCCCAGGTGGCGTGCGCCTTTGGCCATTTGCAAGGCGCGAAAACCGATCAGCCCGGCACACAGCAGCGGTGCGGCTTCGGTGGTCGAGAGCGCGTCCGGGAGGGGGAAACAGAAGTGGGCATCGGCAACCGTGTAGTCGGCATAACCGCCATCCCGATGACAGCCGGTGAACTGTGCCCGGTCGCAGAGGTTTTCACGGCCCGAGCAGCAAAACGTGCACTCACCGCACGTCCAGCCAAGCCAGGGAACGCCGACGCGCTTGCCGACCCAGTCGGGCGAAACGTCGCTACCCACCGCTGTCACTTCACCGACGATTTCATGGCCCGGCACCCGCGGCAGCACTGCTTGCGGCAGTTCACCGTCCACTAAATGCAGGTCGGTGCGGCACACGCCACAGGCCAACACCTTGATCAACAGTTGCTGCGCGCCGGGCTGCGGCACGGGACGTTCTTCCCGTTGCAGCGGCTGGCCGGGGGCATGCAGAACCATGGCGCGCATGACGATTCTCCAAAAGCCGATGCACCGCAAGGCGTTACAGGGGGGATTCCCGGTGGCAGCCGGCGACCAGTTGCTTGAGCCCGTCCAGATTCAGCACTTTGACGTTACGCCCGGAAATCTCGACCAGTTCCGAGTCCCGTAGATGAGCGATGCCCCGACAGATGGTTTCCAGGCGCAGGCCCAGATAGGAGCCGATCTCTTCGCGACGCATTTTCAGTACAAAGTCTCTGGACGAGTAACCCCGAATGCTCAACCGTTGCGACAGGTTCAGGAGGAAGGCGGCCAGGCGTTCATCGGAGTTCATGTTGCCCATCATCATCAGCAGGTTGTGCTCCCGGACGATTTCCCGGCTCAGGATCTTGTTCATGTTGTGCTGCAACGAGGGCAGCTCCAGGGCGAGTTTCTCCAGTTGGGCGAAGTTGAAGGGGCAGACTTCGCTGTCCTCCAGGGCAAAGGCACTGCAAGTGTGATGATCGTCGCTGATAGCGTCCAGACCGAGCATCTCGCCGGGGATCTGAAACCCGGTGACCTGCTCGCGGCCGTCGACCGACAGCATGCTGGTCTTGAATGAACCGATCCGCACCGCGTAGAGCGAGCGCAACGGATCGCCGGCCCGGTACAGGGCTGCACCTTTTTTAACCTTTACACGCTGAATGATCAGGGTATCCAGTCGTTCGACTTCGTTGCTGGTCAGGCCAATCGGCAGACACAACTCCAGAACACTGCAATTGGAGCACGCGGCTTTCAGATAGTGATGTTGATATGGCCGGGTTTCAGGCATTGCAAAAGTTCCCCCCCTGACAGGAGCTTAAAGCATAGTTCGGATCCCCCGTTTCAATCGGGCGTTTACAGATAGAGTCGATGAGCGGGGGAAAAGCTTGTTCCTGTTGAGCCGGGATAGACGGCCTAAGATTTGATGTAAATCAAGTCTTAGGCCGTGCAGGCACCCAGAATCGACGCATGTCTTGCGGTTTAAACCGAAGCCCAGGCGGAGGACGTCATGAGCGATTTTCTGAGTGCCGAGCAGCTGGAAGGGCTGGATGCCTACTGGCGGGCGTCCAATTACCTGGCGGTCGGGCAGATCTACCTCAAGGACAATCCGCTGATGGCGGTGCCGCTGACGCTGGCGGATGTAAAGCCACGGTTACTGGGGCACTGGGGCACGACGCCGGGGTTGAACCTGATCTATACGCACCTCAATCGCCTGATCACGACCCACGACCTGAACATGATCTTCATCGCCGGTCCCGGGCACGGCGGGCCGGCCGTCGTGGCCCAGACCTACCTGGAAGGCACGTACACCGAGTGCAACCCGTCGGTGGGGCGCAATACCAATGGCCTGGCCCGACTGTTTCGGCAGTTTTCCTGGCCTTATGGCATTTCCAGCCATGTGTCGGCGCAGATTCCGGGGTCGATCCATGAAGGCGGCGAGCTGGGCTACAGCCTGGCCCATGCCTATGGCGCCGCGTTCGACAACCCGGACCTGATCGTGGCGTGTGTGATTGGCGACGGCGAGGCGGAAACCGGGGCGTTGGCGGCCAGTTGGCATTCCAATAAGTTCCTCAACCCGGCGCGTGACGGGGCGGTGCTGCCGATTCTGCATTTGAACGGATACAAAATCGCCAACCCGACGGTGCTCTCCAGCATCAGCGAGGAGGAGTTGTCGGCGTTGATGTACGGCTATGGCTACGACCCATATTTCGTCGAAGGCGATGACCCGGCAGAGGTTCATCAAACCCTGGCCAGAACGCTGGACACCATCGTGCAGGAGATTCGCGACATTCAGCGGGGCGCGCGTCAACGATCGTCGTCCCGGACGCTGGAGCGGCCCCTGTGGCCGATGCTGATCTTGCGCACGCCCAAGGGCTGGACGGGGCCGACATTTGTCGATGGCCAGCGGGTCGAAGGCACCTGGCGGGCGCATCAAGTGCCCTTGGCCGACTTCCAGCAGCCGCAGCATCTGCGGCAACTGGAGGAATGGCTCCGCAGTTACCGCCCTGACGAATTGTTTGACGCCAATGGCACCCTGTTGCCCGAAATCGCGGCGTTGGCGCCGACCGGCCATCGGCGAATGAGCGCCAACCCCCACGCCAACGGTGGGCTGCTGTTGCGCGCGCTGGATCTGCCACGGTTCACCCAGTACGCGGTGAACGTCGAGACGCCCGGTGGCCTGCGGGCAGAGGCCACGCGGGTGCTGGGCCGGTTTTTGCGCGATGTGATGAAATGCAATCTGACGTCGAGCAATTTTCGCCTGTTCGGCCCGGACGAAACCGCCTCGAACCGGCTGGATGCGGTGTATGAAGTCAGTGCCAAGGCGTGGATGGAGCCGCTGGGGCCTGATGACGTCAATCTGTCGGCCGATGGCCGGGTGATGGAGATTCTGAGCGAACAGGTGTGCGAAGGCTGGCTTGAAGGTTATTTGCTGACCGGCCGGCATGGGGTGTTTTCCTGTTACGAGGCGTTCATCCACATCGTCGACTCGATGTTCAACCAGCATGCCAAATGGCTGAAAACCGCCGCCGAAGTGCCATGGCGCAAACCGGTGGCCTCGCTCAACTATGTGCTCACCTCCCATGTCTGGCGCCAGGACCACAACGGTTTTTCCCATCAGGACCCGGGGTTCATCGATCTGGTGGCGAACAAAACGGCGGACGTGGTGCGGATCTACCTGCCGCCCGATACCAATTGCCTGCTGTCAGTGGCCGATCACTGCCTCAGGAGCCGCAACTACATCAACGTGATCGTGGCCGGCAAGCAACCGGAGTGGCAGTGGCTGGACATCGACGCCGCCATTCGTCATTGCCAGGCCGGTATCGGACGCTGGGACTGGGCCTGCCGCGATGACAGCGATCCGGACGTGGTGATGGCCTGTGCCGGCGACGTTCCGACCCTGGAAACCCTGGCGGCGGTCACTTTGCTGCGCGAATACGTGCCGGATTTGCGGGTGCGGGTGATCAATGTCGTTGACCTGATGGTCCTGCAGCCGTCGTACCACCATCCCCACGGTTTGCCCGACAGCGTCTTCGATGAACTGTTTACCGTCGACCGGCCGGTGATCTTTGCCTTCCACGGCTACCCCGCGCTGATCCACCGGCTGCTGTACAAGCGCACCAATCATGAAAACTTCCATGTTCGCGGCTTCAAGGACGAGGGGGCGACCACCACGCCGTTCGACATGGCGGTGCTCAATAACCTGGATCGGTATCAGTTGGCCCTGGATGTCATCGAGCGCGTGCCCCGGCTGCACGATCAGCTCCAGACCGCCCGGGCGCGCTACTGGGCGACGATGGAGAAACACAAGCTTTACCTCATCGAACACGGGCAGGACATGCCCGAAGTGATGGAGTGGCAATGGACGCCTGCGCCGGGCAATCAGGGTTGATGGGCGGCGCCGGGCGTTACTTGCTCTTCCAGTATTTCTGCATCTCCAGAAACAGGAACGAGGCGGTCCAGGAAATCAGCACCAGCCCCGTCAGTGCCTCCAACCCGGTCAGGTACTTGAGGTTACCCATGGGGGAAATGTCGCCGAAACCGATGGTTGTGAACGTGGTGAAGGAAAAGTACACGCAGTCCATGAACGAACCATCGAAATTACCGCTCAGGCTGCCCCATTCACCGGAGCGGATCAGCAGGTAATAGATCAGCGCGAAACACCAGACCTCTAACGCATGGGCCACCATCGCGCCGAATACCCCGACGACGATCCGAAAGCGGCTCCAGAGTTTGAGCCTGGGCAGCCAATCGTTCAGACGCAGCAGGCATTCGTAGTGGATCACCACCGTGATGACCACCACCAACGTGTTGATTAGCGTGACTGCGAACATGATGGGCCTTCAGCGATGGGGGCAGGGCGCCGTCTGCGGGCGATTGTTCGCAGCGTCATGGGGCTGGTAATGCCGGGGTGGGCTTGAATGGCATCAGCGCCGGGAACTCCTCGGGCGTGAGGGTTTCCTTTTCCAGTAACAGGCGGGCGCCCTCGTCCAGGTCGGCCCGACGACTCTGAAGCAGCGCCTTGGCCCGTTGGTAGGCTTCATCGAGCAGGGCGCGAATACCCAGGTCGATTTCCCGGGCTGTCTGTTCCGAATAATCCTTTTCGCCCATCGTGGCCATGCGATCTCCCAGGTACGTTGGGGTTTGCTTTTCCAGCACCGACTGCCCGAGCTCGGGGCTCATGCCGAAGCGGGTGATCAGTTGCCGGGCGATATCGGTCGCGCGGCCCAGATCGTCGGCGGCCCCGGTGGAGATCTGGCCGTAGACAAGGTCCTCGGCGGCGCGTCCGGCCATCAGCACGACAATCCGGTCCTTGAGTGTCTGGCAACTGATCAGGAAGTGATCCTCGGTCGGTCGCTGCAAGGTATAGCCCAGCGAGCCGATGGCCCGGGGCACGATCGAGACTTTATGCACCGGGTCCATGGCCGGCAGGCTGCTCGCGGCCAGGGCATGCCCCATCTCGTGATAGGCCACCACCCGGCGCTCGTCGGCATCGAGCAGGCTGCTCTTGCGTTCAAGCCCCGCGATAAGGCGTTCCACTGCGGCGGTGAAGTCGTTCAGGCTGACCGCCTCGGCGCCGCGACGGGTGGCGACGATGGCCGCTTCGTTCACCAGGTTGGCCAGGTCGGCGCCGGTGAAACCAGTGGTGATTTCGGCGATACGTGCGCTATCGAGGCCTGGTTCCACGGTGATTTTCTTCAGATGAACCTTAAGAATCGACTGCCGCCCTTTGCGATCGGGACGGTCGATCAGAATCTGCCGGTCGAAGCGCCCTGCGCGCAACAGCGCCGGATCAAGGACCTCCGGCCGGTTGGTCGCAGCCAGCAAAACCACGCCCTCACGCGGATCGAAGCCGTCCAGCTCGGCCAGTAACTGGTTGAGGGTCTGTTCTTTTTCGTCATTGCCGCCTAACACGCCGACGCCACGCATCTTGCCCAGTGCGTCGAGTTCATCGATGAAGATGATGCAGGGCGACGCCTGGCGTGCCTGTTCGAACAGGTCGCGGACGCGGGCCGCACCGACCCCGACGAACATTTCGACAAATTCGGACCCCGAAATCGAGAAAAACGGCACACCGGCTTCACCGGCGATGGCTTTGGCCACCAGGGTCTTGCCGGTGCCTGGCGGGCCGACCAGCAAGGTGCCCTTGGGAATGTGCGCGCCCAGGCGTGCGTATCGGGCCTTGTCCTTGAGGAACGAGACGATTTCCACCAGTTCGGCCTTGGCTTCGTCAATGCCCGCGACATCGGCGAAGGTCACTCCGGTGTCGCGTTCGACAAAGATCCTGGCCCGCGACTTGCCGACATTCATCAACCCGCCAAGGCCTTGTTTGTCTGCCATCCCGCGGAACAGGAAATGCCAGAACACCATGATCATTATGAACGGCAACAACCAGCCCAACAGGCTGTTCATAAAGGTGTTTTCGTTGACTCCGGTAAAACCGACGCCCGATTGGGAGAGTTCGGTCGCCAACGACGGATCGACCCGCACCGTGGAGAACCGGTCGCGTCCGTCGATGGGTTCCACCAATTTGCCGCTGATCCGGTCTTTGTCGATCTGCAAGTCACTGACTTTTTGCTCGTTCAACAATTGCATGAACTGGCTGTAGGGCAGGGGCTGCACGGCCTGGCGCTCGACAAAGAAGACCTGCATGAGGCCCATGACGATAAAAGCGATCGCCAAGTAGGACAGGTTCCACTGGTCGTTCTTTTTCATGGCCTTGGCTCAGAGTGGGAACGCATATCGGTAAGCCCGCGGCCAACCCATTTAATAAAGATAGCCTGCTTCAGCTGCTCCCTCGCGCAGGGCGCCGGATGATGTGCACAGATCACCTCACCTCGTGCCGGTCATTCAGGAAACGGTGGCTGGGCAGGCGATTCCTTTTCCGGAATATCCGTCATGGTCGCCTCGGTGAGCAGCAGGACACTGGCAACCGACACGGCATTTTCCAGGGCAATGCGTACCACTTTGGTCGGGTCGATGATGCCGGCTTCGTACATGTCCACATAACAATTGGTTGCCGCATCGAAGCCCACGTTGCCCGGTTCGGCGAGCATCCGGGCAATGACCACGCCGGCATCCACCGCCGAGTTTTCAGCGATGAACCTGGCCGGTGCTTCCAGAGCCCGGCGCAGAATCTGCAGGCCGGTTTTGACATCGCCCTCATGGCTGGCTTCCTCGGCTGCGATCATCGGCACAGCCTTGAGCAGCGCCAGGCCGCCACCTGGAACAATGCCTTCGGCGATCGCTGCCCGGGTCGCGGAAATCGCATCGTCGAGTGCATCCTTGCGCGATTTCATTTCCGCTTCGGAAGGCGCGCCGACGCGGATCACTGCCACGCCGCCAGACAGCCTGGCCAGGCGTTCCTGAAGTTTTTCCCGGTCGTAATCGCTGGTGGTGTTGTCCATTTGCACGCGGATCTGTTGCAGGCGCGCCTCGATAGCCTCGCGTGCACCTGCGCCGCCAATCAGCGCGGTGCTGTCTTTTTGCACCACGACGCGATGAGCCCGGCCCAACTGGCTCAACTCCACCTGTTCGAGGTTGATCCCCAGCTCATTGGAGATCAGGGTTGCGCCGGTCAGAACGGCAATGTCCTGAAGCATTTCCTTGCGTCGATCACCGAAACCTGGCGCCTTGATCGCCACCGCGCGCAATACTCCCCGAATCTGGTTGACCACCAACGTGGTCAACGCTTCACCTTCTATGTCGTCGGCGATCAGGACCAGTGGCTGGCCACTTTTGGCAATCAGTTCCAGCAATGGCAGCAGGTCTTTGAGCACGCCGATCTTATGGTCACAGAGCAGCAGGTAGGCATCGTCGAGTTCGGCCTGCATCTTCTCGGTATCGGTCACGAAGTAGGGCGAGACATATCCACGATCCAGGCGCATCCCTTCCATGACCTCGACCACTGTTTCGGTGGTCTTGGACTCTTCGACACTGACAACACCTTCAATGCCGACCTTTTCCAGAGCGTCGGCCACCAGCTGACCGATGACCGCGTCGTTGTGGGCCGAAAGCGTGGCGACCTGGGCCTTTTCCTTGGGCGTGCTGACCGGGCGCGATTGCGCCAGCAGTGATTGCATGACCAGAGAAAGCCCCCGGTCCATACCGCGCTTGAGGTCGATCGCACTGGCACCGGCGACGACGTTGCGGATGCCGTCGGCCAGGATTGCATGGGCCAGGACCGTCGATGTGCTGGTCCCGTCCCCCACGGCCTCGCCGGTGCGTTCCGCCGCCTGACGCAGCATTTGCGCACCCAGATTCTCCTCGGGGTCCAGCAGGTCGATCCGTTTGGCAATCGTCACGCCATCGTTGCAGACCGTCGGATTACCCCATTTATTCTGAATCAACACCGATTTCGATTTCGGTCCCAGGGTCACCCGGACAGCGTCCGCCAATTGTGTGGCTCCGCTGAGGATTTTCTCGCGAGCGCCAGCACGAAACAGGATTTTAGTGTGAGCCATCAGGTTGTTCTCCTGAAGAGTTCTGCATTGTTTCAGCTTCTATGAAATGGCACGTGCAGCGTTGATTTTTATCAACAAAGTCACACAGGCAGGCGTGCAGTCGCAGTACGTACCGTTCGGATGATCGACCGTCGGTTGTTGGCCCGAATTGACAAATATCAACCTGCGCCGTAGCAAACCGGGCCCAAATGAAATCTTCAAATCCACCGTGTTTTCAGTGGACCTGACTGGAAGGGGGGCGATATGAAAACACGGTTCGCGTGGGATTTTTAGCCAACTCATTTGCGAGGAAAGACCATAGACAAGTTTCAGCAGAGTCAGAAAAACCAGCTGTTCAAAACACCGGCCCATGATCCTTATTGCTTGCCGAAAATCGAAGGCTCTGCCGTCTGCCCGCAGTGTGGGGCCGCTTACCAGGCAGGTAACTGGACCTGGAAAGTTCCTGAAAATACGGTGGTTCATGATGCGCAATCAGTGACCTGTCCAGCCTGTCAGCGTACCAATGACAATCATCCGGCGGGTACGCTCACGCTATCGGGCAGCTTCTTGCCCGCGCATCGAAACGAAATCATCAACCTGATCGCAAACACCGAGAAAAAGGAAAAAGCGGAGCATGCCCTGGAGCGCATCATGAGTCTGACAGATTCGGAGGGGGCGCTGGTTGTGACCACCACGGGCATCCATCTCGCGAACCGCCTGGGTCATGCACTGAAAGCGGCCTTCAAGGGGCACGCCGATTATCAGTACAGCGATGACGAGTTCGGGGTGAACATCGACTGGACGCGTAACGAGTAGAACCGGAGGGAAGGTGTACTCGACGCTACAAAACTTGAAGAAATGACAGGAGGTCGGGATCGAGGAGTACGGCCATGATCGTCAATGATTCAACGCCACAATCTGCCGCCTGTTCTGAATCAATCAATCGTTGCGCAGTGCTCTTTTCCGAAGCCGACCGACTGAGTAAACAAGCCTATGCGTTGTTGAGCGAGCCTGTTTCGACCCAGACGATACAACGATTTTCTGCAGCGAAAAAACTGGCGGATGACAAATACCGTCAAGCCCACCAGGAATGGTTGAAAACCATGAACAAGAGCGACTCATGATGGAGGGCTGCTGCCGGTAACCTGCCCGGCGAAGGTATTTGATTTATATCAACGCCAAAGCGATTCCAACGGAGGAGTCTGGGGTGACGCTGGTGCCTGGTCCAGCGAGGGCGCACCGACCGCGCCCTCGCAACAGGCCATGGCGCGTTGAAGCCCACCTGCCTGGAGTCAGATCATGAGCCAGTATCAACGGTTGTTATTGATCATCAACCCGGCCCTGCGCCAGTCTCCTGCGATACAACATGCGGCGGCCCTGGCCAAGGCCAGCGGGGCACGTTTGCATATCGCTGCCTTGATAAAGTCGTTGGATATTCTGTCGCTGCTTGAAGAGGGCGTGCGGGAAACGGCGCGGGAGACCTACTTGCAGGACCACCGCGACTGGTTGAAGTATCAGGCAAAAAATATCCGTGGCCTGGGGATCGAGGTGACGGCAGAAGTGGCCTGGGCCGATGACCTGCAGCAGGACATTCTGGATCACGTCGCGGAAATGCAGCCCGACCTGTTGATCAAGGAGGTTCAGCATGAATCGGCGCTCAAGCGCGCGTTCTTCACCCCGCTGGATTGGCACTTGCTGCGCCACTGTCCAGTGCCGGTCTATCTGATTGGCGGCAGTGGCCATACCTTGCCGCCAAGATCGTGGCCGCCGTTGACGCTTCGGGTACCGATGCCGACAAAGAGTTGAATGACCGGATCATCCAGCAGGCCAATGGCCTTGCGCTGCAGTGCAATGCCGAGTTGCACCTGCTGTATGCCTGCGACACGACAGACTATCTGGGCGATATGGGCGGCGGCGGCCTGACTCTGTCGCAGCTGACCAAGCAGTTGCGCAGGGAACTGGAGAAATCATTCCTGGCGCTGGCCGGTCGGTACGGTGTGGCCTCTGACCGCCGGCATTTCATTCTGGGGCACCCGGTCTCGGCGCTGAGTGAGTTTGCCGAGGAAAATCAGGTGGACGTGATCGTGATGGGCAGAGTCCAGTCCCATGGATTGAACAAACTGGTGGGCAGCACGACCGAACATATTCTGTATCAGGTGCCATGCAGCGTCCTGGCGGTCTAGGGACGGCCCGACAAAACCCAATAGGCTGGACAGCCATCGATAGGCAACCAATGACGCTGCCCATCAATACAACAAAGTCTCCTGCCGTAGCCGCGAGAAGCGCGCAAGCGGCACCGCGTCGAGCGCTTGCGCCGCGTCAGGTGTCGCGCCATCGCGAATCGCCTGCCACACGCTTTGCGAGCCGATTGAATCACGGGTAGCCGCCAGGTCGAGTATGTGGGGATAGAGCGTGTGCAAGGTGGCGAGCAGGGTCAGCCCCAGGCTGGCTACAGGGCGTTGCGCAGGCGTTGAGAGGCGGGTGATGCTCACACCGTGACAGAGCCGACCGTGCCAGTTTGATTCGGTGGGGACGAAGTCGACCGGCTCGAAATGCGCGCCGACGTCAAACGCATTCAGTGCGTTTGCGAGCCGGGTCGCGTCGATCCACGGCGCGCCGACCCACTCGAACGGATGCGGCGTGCCACGCCCCACACTCAGATTTGCGCCTTCGAGTAAACCGATATCCGGGTACAGGTCCAGCTGGGAGAGCGTGCGCAGGTTCGGTGAGAGCGGCACCCATCCCAACCCGGTGTCGGCAAAGGTCATCGCGCGCCGGTATCCCAGCATCGGCACAACGCGCAGATCCGCACCAATGTGCTTGTTGCGATTGAATAGACGCGCCAGCTCGCCGACGGTCATGCCGGGCTGCAGCGGTGCAGGGAAATAGCCGGTAAACGATTCACGGCGACTGTCCATCACCGGGCCGCCGAAACGTTGTGCGCCGAGCGGGTCGGGCCGGTCCAGCACGAACAGCGCAATGCCTTGCGCCGCAGCGGCTTCGAGTGCGTAGCCGAGTGTCGTCTCATAGGTGAAGAAGCGCACGCCGGCGTCCTGAATATCGAAGATCAGCGCATCCAGCCCTTTGAGCGAACCGGCCGGGAAGCGCTGGGTTGCGCCGTAGAGACTGTGCACGGTGAGGCCCGTCGCCGGGTCGCGGGTGTCGCCGACTCGTTCGTCCACGTCGATGTTCAGCCCATGCTCCGGTGAGAACAATGCCGCCAGCCTGACACCTGGCGCGTGGGCGAGGACGTCGACGGTACGTCGGCCTTTGGCGTCGAATCCGCTGCGATTGGTGATCAGGCCCACGCGCAGGCCGGCGAGCGGGGCAAACTGCTGTGCCTCAAGCACGTCAATGCCTGTCTGCACCGGGCCCGTCGAGGTGGGCAGGCGATCGGCGGCACGCAGCGCCGGCAACGCTGAGGGCAACAACCGGCCGATTTGCGCGCCGCTTGCAGGCGCCCCGCGACTGGCCATCAATGCGAGCAATTGCGCACGAAGCGGGCGCGCGTCACCGCTGTCATCGGGATACACCCGGTTGCTCAGGATGACGATGAATTGGCGGGTCACCAGATCAATCCACAGCCCCGTGCCGGTGTATCCGGTATGGCCGATGACGCCAATCGGCGGTAGACGATCATGGTTCGATACGAACGGTGCGGCCAGTTCCCAGCCGAGGCCGCGCCACGGCACGCTGTCGAGCGGCGAAGCGGCGCTCGCGAGGGCGGCGATGCTCGCCGGCCGCAGAATCTGCCGGCTGCCGGCGCGCCCCTGGTTCAGCACCATCTGCGCGAAACGCGCAAGGTCGTCCGCCGTGGAAAACAGCCCGGCGTTGCCGGAGACGCCGCCCATCCATTGCGCCGTCGGATCGTGTACGTGCCCCCGGAGCGTGCCGGCCTTGGTGGTGAGTGTCGGTGCGCTGCGTATCGCTCGCAGGGTATCCGGCAGAAAAACCGTGTCGCGCATGCCCAACGGCCCGAAGATGTGAGCCTGGCAATAGGCGTCGAGCGAGCTGTGGGTGATGCGTTCGACCAGCTCGCCGAGCACCACGAAATTCAGGTCACTGTAAATGACTTGGGCACCCGGCGCGTTGCGCAGCCGTTGCGCCGCGATGGCGCTCAACACACCTTTGCGGCCCGCACCGGGTGGCCGCCCAGGCAAATCTGGGCGCAGCCCGGACGTGTGTGCAAGCAGGTCACGCACCTTCACTGCCTCTTTGTCCTGCGCCCCAAAGGCCGGCCAATACCGGGCAACGGGGGCGTCCAGGTTGATGCGGCCCGTTTCGGCCAGTTGCAGGATGGCCGTGGTCGTCGCGATGACTTTGGTCAGCGATGCCAGATCGAACTCGGTGTCCAGCGTCATCGGCTCGCGGGGGGGCGTCGTCGTGCGTTGTCCAAAGGCCTGGCGATAGAACACCTTTGTGGCGTCACCGATCAGGACAACCGCCCCCGGAACGCGTCCGGCGGCGATCTGGCCCTCGACGATTTGTGCGGCTTGCAGGCGCGTCGTCGCATCGAGATCAGCGGCGCATGCGATGTGCGCCGCCATCGCCAGGCCAAGCAGCATCGCCCAGCGCTTCAGCGCTGTGGCAAATCGGCGGCCTCGTAGTGATTGCGTGGGTTCCATAACATCCATCCATCGGTGCCGGCTGCGTCGGCGGCGTGAACCTGAGCACTGATCGCGGCCGCGTCAAACGGGCGACGATCGAAGGCATAGTCACGAAAGGCCTGCAACCAGGGACGAAAGCGCACGCCCGGCAGGTGGGTGCGCTTCATCGCCTCCGCCAGGGTACGCCTGACAATCTGGCCGGGGTCGGCTGTCGGGTTGGTAAAGCCCGGCAGCCCCCATGTGAAACCGGACGGGTACAGCATTGGCGAAATGTAGTCGAGCTCCGCGCCCAGCAGTTCGATTTGCTGGCCGATCGCCGTATCGTCGAGGTTCCAGCAGACGTAGCCGAAGATGTCCGCGGAGACAAATACATTGTAGGGGGCGAGTCGTGCGCGTGCGGCCTGCAGAAAACCGATGATCGCCGCGGTCCGGTTGGCGCGGTTGTTGGGGAGGGCAAAGCGTAGCCCGCTCTTGTCGGGAAAACGCACATAGTCGAACTGGATCTCGTCGAAACCCATCTGCGCGGCCTCCTCGGCGACATCGAGATTGTGCTGCCAGACCTCGTGCGAAAACGGATCCATCCATTGCAGTTTTTCGAGATCCCGCCACGGCTGGCCGTCAGCGGTGTGCACGCTCCACTCTGGATGCGCACTGGCCAATGGATCGTCCTTGAACACCACGATGCGCGCGATCAGGTACGGGTGTTGCGCGCGCAGCTTGGCAAGCAATGCCGGCAAGTCGCGCATCTGAGGTGCCCGTGTGGTCAAGTGGGCCGTTGCGCCGATCGCCTCGCGCGCCGCACTGCGATAGGGCGTCAGGCCACGGTCACCCTTGACGTCGATCACCAATGCATTGATCTCGGTGTTTTCAGCAAGGCTGACAGCGTTGTTGCGCAGGGTCGAACTGGTCACGCCGAACACCGACAGATAGACCGCTTTGGGGCGAAACGGGGTCAGTGCGAGCGTCACGGGCGTTTCGTCGCTCACTTTGGCCTCGGTGCGCAAATACCCAGGGGCGCGTGCGGCGACACTCTCGACCGCCTCGGCCGTCTCGAACCGCCCGTTTTCGTCGGTACGCATCACGCCGGCCGAGGTCGTGATGATTGCGTCGGCGAGCGGGTTCTGCGTGCTCGAGTCGAGCACGACACCGGTGACAGCCAGTGCGCTTCGCCCGGTCAGCAGGGCCGTGACGACGAATAGCGCCGGGATCGCATAGCGCCTCAATGCGCGGATAACGGTCATCGCGGGTTCCCTGTTGTCGGCTGAGTGTCCGGTTCACCGAGCAACTGCGCGAACGCGTGTGCGCCGTAGGCATCACTCATCAGAAAACGCGGCAGGGCGAGCAGTCGCGCGTGCCGGTCAGCCTTGCGCGCGTCTAGTGTGAAGGCCACTGCGTAACCCTCGTCGCGGGCGAGTGCGATCAACTCGTCGTCATAGATACCGAACGGCCACGCGAGCATGTCGACCTGCTGCGCACCGGTTTGCGACTCGATGCGTTGACGTGATTTTTGCAGTTGGGTTCGGACGAATTGCTGGAAATCCGCCGGCGTGCGGTGCCTGCGCTCGACGTTGAAATTGGGATGCCAGTACGTATGCGACTGGATGTCGAAGAGCCCGGTCTGTTTCAGGGTTCGCAACTGCTCCCAGGTCAGCGCATAGGACGCGTTGGAGATGGCCGATGGATAGATAAACAGGGTCACCGGAAAACGCTCGCGCTGGATGACGGGCAGCAGTTTGTCGAAGACCGAACGATGCCCGTCGTCGACGGTGATCGCCACCGGCTTCGACGCTAACGTCGCATCGGGATTGCGCAGCCAGTCGACCACCTCGCGCAGCGACACGATGTGATAACCGTGCTCGCGCAGGACGCGCAACTGGGTTTCGAAGGTGCTCATGCGCACGGTCATCGAGTCGTCCGCCGTGTCCGAGAAACGGTGGTAAACGAGGATCGTGACGCGTGGTTCGACGTTCTGTGCGGGGCTCTGTGCGGCGCCGCCCGTGCTCCAGGCCAGTGCGCAGACGCTTGTCAGCATGACGCGGATCAGCAGCCGGAACGCGACACTCCCACCGATACACGCCATGATTTTCCCGCACATGTCAGCGCTCCTGCGCGAGCCAGACGCTTGCAGTGTGTATTGAGCGTTCATCGTCTATCTGGTGCAGATCAATTTCGCGCAATGTGGTCCGCTCCGAGGGGGCGAGTCGTCAGACAAAACGGGAGGCCGGTTGTGCCTTGATTTGATTTAGATCAACAGCAAGCCCTCGTGGGCGGATGACTTTATAAAGGATATGACACTCTTTTGAGGTATGCCCCTCATGAACATCAATAAGGCGATCTTGGGCCGTCGCTCGACACGGGAGTACACGACAGAAGCGGTTGATGAAGACATCATTCGTCGTTTGATCAGTGCCGCTGCGCAGGCGCCCAGCGCGATGAACCAACAACCGTGGACATTTACCGTCATACGCGACCAGAGCCTGCTGGATCGGGTCTCGCGCGAAGCGAAGGCTCACCTGTTGGCGACGATACCCCCCGAGGCCCAGCCCGAGCACTTCCATACGTTGCTCGATGATGAGAACTATCAAATCTTCTACCACGCGCCGGTACTCATCCTGATTTCGGGAACCGCGCCGGGTCAGTGGGTCGTCGAAGACTGCGCACTGGCTGCCGAGAACCTGATGCTCGCGGCCTACGCTGAAGGGCTGGGTAGTTGCTGGATCGGTTTTGCCCAGGGGTTTCTCGGTACTGCGCAAGGAAAGCATGCACTTGGCCTTCCCACCGAGTGGACGCCAGTGGCAATCATCGTGGGTCACCCGAAATCTGCCCCCGCGCCCGTGCCCCGGAATGAACCCGTGATCCGCTGGATTGGGTGACAGCACCGTGGATAACGATTGTTGGCCGCTCCTCTTACGGGGCAGCTCGACCGTTTATCCACTTGCCCGACGGTCTGCCTGTTTTCTGATGTGGATCAGATACGCCCCCAGGCCGACTCCTATTCTCGAATCAACCCACGGTATCGAGATGAACTGAAATGAACAGATCAAGCCTGATCGGCCAATGCATTTTGATGGCGGCAAGCGTGTTGCTGGTGCCCTCTACCAGCGTCTTCGCCAACCCGCCGACGTCTGCTGCGCAAGGTGGTATGTATCATCGTTTTCAGGATTTCGACTGGGTCAAATACACGCAACAAACCCTGGACGATCTCAAGGGCAAGCTCAATCTCAAGCCGGAGCAAATGGCTGCCTGGGACACATGGGCCACGGGGGTCATGGCGGACGCCAATCAGCATCAGGAAAAGGCCAAGGCCGAACGTGATGAAAGCGCGAGCACGAAGAGGGCGTCGACGGATGAAACGACCCCCGAAAGAATGGCCAGAGAGATAGAGCGTTTGCGCACACAAACCAAGTGGATGGAGGCGCATCTGGAGCGCATGGATGCTGCGCTGGTGCGTACCAAAACTTTCTACGGGGTATTGGATGCTGAGCAGAAAACCATTTTCGACCTGTTCTGGACGGTGGTGCATCACCGGCTCTACGGCAATGACCGTTGGCAGATGCCGATGCACATGTTCAGACCACGAATGATGGAAGGCGACCAGGACGAAAAAAGCAAACCGTAAGCGCTACTCACTGTTCGATTACGCATGTTGCGCCGTCATCGCGCGGCGCCATGCCGCCAGACTTCAATACAAAACTCCCTTTCGTAAGGGGGCACGTTGCATTCGACGATGTCAGTGGCGGCCACTTGCAGATGCACGCCGACGATATCGGCATGGATCGGCTGCTGGCAGACGTGCCGGTCGACCAATACGGCCGTGTAGACCCGACGAGCACCGAGTTGCGCCAGATACGCGCAGGTACGCAGGAGCGAATGGCCTTCAAACAGCACATCGTCGACAACGAGCAGGGTGGTGCTGGCAAGGTCCAGCTCGCCCAGCTGCGGGTTTTCGGTCAGTTCGGTGTGGGCATGCAGCACTTTGAGGTCATCGGCATAGCGCTTGACCTTCAAGGGGTAGAGCGGCAGTCCTGGCTGGCCGGTCTGATGTGACAGATGCTGCTGTAAACGCTGCGCCAGAGGTTCGCCGCGGCGCTGGATGCCAATCAGTGCCGTTTGAGTGGGCGGCAACAGTGCCGCGGCCTGGCGCGCCATTGCCTGCAACACCGAATCGAGTTCATCGCTGTCGTACAAGCGCAATCGCGGGCTCGCAAGTAAGGTCGGCATGGCAATCTCCCGTCGAGAGCCGCTGTCCAATGTCGGCAACGTAACCCATCGGTCCCCAACCCGATTGATATTGATCAACTATGGCGAAATGAACGGCCAAACCCATTGCGCATCCACGGCGGGCCTGGCGCGCGAGCTTGATAAAAATCAACGACAAGGAGACTCCAGCGGAGGATTTTTAATAAAAACTGATGCTTGATCCCGCAAGGACGTGGAGAGGTCAAGGCTGTGTGATACGAACCGACAGGTGTGCTCGCCTGGGGAGGTTTTCAAGTGATTTATAGTCCCTCAACGCAAACCCTCCTGCGTGACCGGGTTGATGCCGGTCGAAGGCTGGTGGAGCCGTTGCTCAAATACGCTCATCGACCCGATGTCATCGTTCTCGCCTTGCCCCGTGGCGGCGTGCCGGTGGCCTATGAAATTGCCACGGCCCTGGAGGTTCGCCTGGACCTGATGCTGGTCCGCAAGCTCGGGGTGCCATTCCATCAGGAGTTCGCCATGGGCGCGATTGCCAGTGGCGGTATCCAGATCGTCAATGACGATACGCTGCGGGCGAACCGTATCGATCAGCGCACGCTCGATAACGTGGTGGCACGGGAAACCCAGGAGCTGTTGCGTCGCGAGCGCCTGTACCGGGGCTCGCGAGCCCCCTTGGCGCTCAAGGATCAGGTGGTGATTCTGGTCGACGATGGCCTGGCGACCGGGGCCTCGATGATGGCGGCGGTCCAGGCGGCGCGCCTGCAAGCACCGTCGCGGATTGTCGTCGCCGTGCCGGTGGCGCCACCGGAGACGGTAGAGGCGCTGTTTAGCGAAGTCGATGAGGTGATCTGCCCGCTCACCCCCGAGTGGCTGATGTCGATCGGCAATTGGTATTTGAATTTTTCCCAGACCTCGGACGAAGAAGTCATCGATCTTTTGCATCGGGCCTGGCGCAGAGAATCCGGCACGAGTGCTTCCGGTCAGGAGAACTCCGATGTTTGAGCTTCGCTATCGAAAGCTGGACCTGGGGAACGTGGAGCTGTCTGCCGACTTGCGTCTGCCGGTGCACGCTGGCGGCCTGGTGGTGTTCGTTCATGGCAGCGGCAGTGGTCGTTCAAGCCCGCGTAATCAACAGGTTGCGCTGTCGCTGGCTGAGCGGGGGTTGGGTACGTTGCTGTTCGATCTGCTCACGGAGCCAGAGCAATACCTGGATAACCAGACCCGGGAATTGCGTTTCAATATTGCGCTGCTGTCCAACCGACTGGTGAAGGTGATCGACTGGATTGGTCAGGACGCCGAACTGCAACCGCTACCGATCGGATTGTTCGGCGCAAGCACCGGTGCTGCGGCGGCACTGTTGGCAGCGGCCGAGCGGGCGGACGTGGTGCATGCGGTGGTGAGCCGGGGAGGGCGGACCGATCTGGCGGGTGAGGCGCTGTCCCGCGTGAAGGCGCCGACCTTGCAGATTGTCGGCGAGCGGGATCCGGTGGTGCTCAACCTCAATGTGCAAAGCAGTCGCGCCCTGCAGTGCGAGCAGCGCCTGGAAGTGGTGGCGGGCGCGACACATCTTTTTGAGGAAGCAGGAGCCCTCGAAGAAGTCGCCAGACTGGCCGGCGACTGGTTCGAGCAGTATTTGCGACGGTAGTCATCCCACGCAGACGACCACCGTCCGATGCCTGTCATATGCCGAATGGAAAGGTTTCGTCTTCCGGTTCCAGCGCCTGGCTTTTCGGCAGGGGCAACGCTGTTACCGGTTGCGTCTGTTCAATCCAGACCATGGCGTCGAATTGTTCGGTCAACACTGACTCGAAGTAATGGCTGAAGCGTTCGCTCGCGGGTCGATAAATTACACCGATGGCCCGTTCCAGCAGCGGTTTGGACAGGGCCCGGCGCAGCTCTTTTCGCTGTGGATCCCGCCAGTCGGTCAATGAAGCCGGGACGCCGGCGTCGAGGAACTTGCGCTCCCAACTGTCTGGCCGGGAGGGCCGGATGTCCTTGATGAGCATCTCGCAATCCCAGTCGTCGGCCGCGGCCACCTGGCCACGGTCGGTGCTCATGCCGATCAGAACCACATCGCGCCCGTAGGCATTGCGGCACAGTTGACCGATATTGAACTGATCTTTCCAGCCCATCTCCGTCGCGGCCGCATTGCCGATATGGGAGTTGTGCGCCCACACCACGGCCTTGGCTTGCGGACCGCGGTGTTCGAGCAACACACGTAACGTGTCGAACATGTGCCTGTCACGCAGGTTCCAGGAGGCCGTCGAACCTCGATAAATCGCTCGGTAATATTGTTCCGCCGCCAGGATGACCCGGGCGTTCTGGGTCGCATCGAAGAACGCTTCATCGTCCTTGATATCCCCGGCCAGTTGCTCGGCGAGCATGGCATTGAGCTGTTCGACCACCGCATGCTCGCAGGGCATTATGCCGTCGCGTTCGACGAAGTGGCCGTACAGCGCAGGATCATCCTGCCACGGGGTCAAACAGCCATAGCGACGCCGTGCTTCGTGTGCCAGTTGCGGGTCGACACGGTCCAGATAGCTCAGCACCTCATGGATGGAATTGCGCAAACTGTAAACGTCCAGACCGCGAAACTCGACGCGCTGTTCAGGTGCGTGTTGGTGGTTGTATTGATGCAGCCAATGGGTGAACGCTCTCACATCGGTGTTGCGCCACATCCAGGTCGGGAACCGGCTGAAAATGTGCCGCGTCCACGCCGAGCGCGCCAACCCTCTGACATAACGGTCTACATGGCCCGCGTCCGGCCAGTCTGCTTCAACGGCCACGATATTGAATCCGTGTTGCTCGATCAGCCGTTGGGTAATCGCCGCCCGGGTCCGATAGAAGTCACTGGTGCCATGGCTGGCTTCACCGATCATCACCACGCGCGCGTCCGCGAAGCGGTCGAACATTTCGCCAAAGGTCGATGAACTCAGTTCCGGCAGGGGTTCGGCGTATTGGCGCAAGAGCGGGACGATGGAGGCCTCGTCAATGTGGGTATGCGTGCCATACAGCTGGTTCAGCATGTTCTGGGAAGGTGTGTTCATGAACGTCATCCCCATAAGGGTGGATTGCCCGACGTGCGATGCGGCGCGGCATCACGTCGACTGTCAGGGCAGGGCTCGCACGGGGTTGTTTTCGATCCATTCGACGTCGCGGGCCTGTACCGCCTCTTCAATCATTCCTACGCCTGAATGCTGTCGAGCATTTGAGTTTTATCAATAGTCGGTGCACGAAATGGCCGATGAGTGTTCGGTTGCTGTCTGACCTATATCAATGCCGGGAAGGCTGGATCGGTAATGCTGATTTCATGAAGCCTGTGCGATGGGAGTCATGCCATGAAGCACGCTGTCGCGCCTTTCCAGGCACCTTCGTCGGCCTTGCCGCCCCCGACCAGCGGCGGTCAGGTGGTCGACAACGATCATATCGCTGCGGTTTTTGATGAAATCGCTGACCTGCTGGACATCGAGGACGCCAATCCCTTCCGGATCCGGGCTTACCGCAATGCAGCACGGACCCTGAGGGCGCTGACCTTTGACGTGGCGAAAACCCTCGCTCGTGGCGAGCCGCTACCCAAACTGACCGGGATCGGGGTTGATCTTGCCGGCAAGATCAATGAAATCGTGACCACCGGTGATTGCTCGCTACGCCAACGCTTGCGTTCGACATTGCCACCCGGGCTGGTCGGGCTGCTTTCCATTGCCGGGTTGGGACCCAGGCGCGTCAAAAACCTTTATCACGACCTGGGTATCGAAACTGCGCAGCAACTCTGTCTGGCCGCTCAACAGGGTCGCATTCGCCATTTGCCCGGCTTCGGTGAGCGGATGGAAGCGCGGCTGCTGAGTGCCGCGCAGAAGGGGATCGGAAAGGATCGTCGTTTGCCGTTGGCTTTGGTTGAGCCGATGGCGCGCAGACTGACCGAATACCTGCAGCAGATGCCGGGAGTCGAGCAAGCAACCACTGCCGGAAGCCTGCGACGCATGCGCGACACCGTCGGCGACATCGATATTCTGGTGGCGGCAGCGCCTTCGGTGGATGTCACCACGCAGTTCATCAGCCATCCGGACATTTCCACCGTACTGGTCAAGGGGCACACGCGTGCAAGCGTCATGCTGAACTCAGGCATGCAAGTGGATGTGCGTGTCGTCGAGCCGGCGGTGTATGGCGCTGCACTGGTGTATTTCACCGGTAGCAAGGCTCATAACATCGCGATTCGTCAGAGGGCTCAGAAGCTGGGGCTCAAGCTCAATGAATATGGCGTGTTCCGGGCCAAAAATCGCCTGGCCAGCACCACCGAGGTTTCGGTCTATCAGGCATTGGGCTTGCCGTGGATCACGCCGGAACTGCGCGAAGACCGTGGCGAAGTCGCTGCGGCATTGGCCGGCCATTTGCCTGGGCTGATTGAGTTGACCGACCTCAAAGGCGACCTTCATGCGCATACCCGCGCTTCGGATGGAGGCAACAGCCTGGAAGAGATGGCGCTGGCGGCCCGGGAGGCTGGGCTGGAATACCTGGCGATCACCGACCATTCACAGTCCCTCAGGGTGGCCCATGGGCTGGGAGTCGAGCAATTGTTGAAGCAAATCGACCAAATCGATGCGCTTAACAGCCGCTTGCAGGGCATGACGTTGCTCAAGGGTATCGAGGTGGACATTCTCGAAGACGGCCACCTGGACCTACCCGACGATATCCTGGGACGTCTGGATCTGGTGGTGGGCGCCGTCCACAGTCATTTCGGCCTGACGCTGCGTCAACAGACCCAACGCCTTCTCAGGGCCATGGACCATCGCTACTTCACCATCCTGGCCCACCCCTTGTGTCGCCTGATCAACGAACGCGACCCGCTGAACCTGGACCTGCCGGCAATCATCAAGGCTGCCGCTCAGCGTGGTTGCTGCCTGGAACTCAACGCGCAACCGCAACGCATGGATCTGTTCGACCTGCAGTGCCAGTACGCCAAGGATGAAGGTGTGCTGATCAGCGTCAATTCGGATGCACACCGCGCCGCTGATTTCGCCAACTTGCGTTATGGCGTCGCTCAGGCACGCCGAGGCTGGCTGGAAAAACATAACGTGATCAATACCCGCTCGCTGGCCGAGCTCAAGGCATTGGTTGGTCGTTAAGAGCACCACAACGTTCAGGAGATGAAGGGCGAGGTTGTCTGGTACCCATAAAAAACCCCTTGTCGGTTTCCCGACAAGGGGCAGGCCCGGGACTCAGTTGCCTTTGATCTGCACGACCTTGTCAGCCTTCAGGGCTTCAGGCTTTTTCGGCAACGAGATGCTCAGTACGCCTTTGCTGTAACTGGCTTCGATCTTCTCTGCATCCACCTCTTTGGGCAGGTTGAACATCCGTTCGAAGGAGCCATAGCTACGTTCGCTGAGATGGTAGCCTTTCTTTTTTTCTTCCTTCGTTTCTTGCTTTTCCCCTTTGATGATCAGGCTGCCATTGGACAGTTTGATCTCAATGTCTTTCTGATCCATGCCGGGAAGCTCGGCAGTGATTTCGAAGCTTTTATCTTTCTCGACGATGTCTACCGCAGGCATGCTCTGACCGATCAATTCCCGGTCCCACAAGGGGGCGACATCGAACAGTCCACGGTTGAACAGCGACAACCCCGAGCCAAGACTGAAGTCTTCGAACAGATGGTCGACCTGTTGCCGAAGCTTTTCGAAGGGGCGCATCAGATCAGTTGTCTTTGGGCGCTGAGCGGTTTTCGCTTCGGTATGAACGGGTACTTTCTTCACGGAGTTGCTCATTTTCTTTTCTCCTCTTGGCGAATAAGGTGAACCGAAACATTGGTTTTGCGGCCCACCACGACAAAACAAGAACATCCTCACAAGGCCAGTGTTCCGGACCACAACATCCAGCCGGCGATGGCTGCCGCCACCCAGATAATGATCAACAGTCCCGTCTCGGGGCCGTTGAGCGCTTGTCCCTGACGAGCCTTCAGGGTGCCCAGGTAAATCAACGAGCCGGGGGCGTAGAGCAAAGCACTGAGCAACATGTATTTAGGCCCGGCGGCATACAGCAACCACAGGCAATACAGCGTGGCGACCGAGGCAATGGCCATGTCACGCAGTTGCAGGCCACGGTGGCCAGCGTAGGTCTGGCCCTGCAAAGTCAGTTTCAATGCGTACAAACCGCTGAACAGGTACGGCAGCAGAATCATCGAAGTGGCCAGGGAAATCAGGGTCAGGTAAGTGGCGCTCGAGTACAGCGTCAGCAGCAGGAACAGTTGTATGCAGCCGTTGGTGATCCACAGCGCATTGGCGGGCACGCCACGGGTGCTCTCCATGGCGAGCGTACCCGGCATGACCTTTTCCTTGGCGGGGGTGAATATCGATTCGGCTGCCAGCAGCGTCCAGGCGAGCAGGGCGCCACCGACTGAAATGATCAAACCGATGCTGATCAGCATCGCGCCCCACGGCCCGACAACTGCCTCAAGTACGCCCGCCATCGAAGGGTTTTTCAGGGTCGCCAGCTCCGGTTGTCCGAGAATGCCCAGCGACAACAGGGACACCGCAATCAGCAGCAACAAGGTAATGACGAAACCGATAACGGTGGCACGGCCGACATTGACGCGTTCGGCCGCACGGGCGGAAAACACGTTGGCACCCTCGATCCCGATGAACACCCAGACGGTCACCAGCATGGTGCTTTTGACCTGATCCAGCGTGTTGCCCAGTGCGGGAGAACCCCAGAAGTCGGCCATGAAGGTTTTACGCTGGAAGGCCGCGATCACCAGCCCGATAAACAGCAGCAAGGGCACGACTTTGGCCAGTGTGGTCAGGGCGTTGGCTTTGGCCGCGGTGCGCATGCCCCGCAGGATCATCCAGTGCAATGACCAGAGCACCACGGACGCCCCGACAATCGCCGCTTTGTTGTTGCCTTCGCCAAACAGCGGGAAGAAAAAACTCAGCGCGGAAAACAGAATCACCATGTAACTGACGTTGCCGACCCAGGCGCTGATCCAATAGCCCCAGGCGGAGTTGAAGCCGAGGAACTCACCGCCCAACGCCCGGGCATAGGCAAACACGCCGTTGTCCAGGGTCGGCTGACGGCTGGACAAGGTTTGATAGACCAGTGCCAGCGACAGCATGCCGACGCCGGTGATCAGCCAGCCAATCAGGATGGCACCGGCACCCGCACTGGCGGCCATGTTTTGCGGCAGGCTGAAAATGCCGCTGCCGATCATCGAGCCGATCACCAGAGCCGTCAGCAGGCTCAGGGACAGGCGCTTAGGCTCCAGTTGTCGCCAACTGCCGGCCAGGGGTTGGGGGGCAGTCGGCGGGAGAATCGGTTGCGTGCCGTGCAGATGAGTCGCCATGTCAGGCCTCCACGAAACGAAAGAATGAGCGCTGACCGCAGACACGGCGGTGTGAACGCTGACTCTAAATGTCTACGTGAACGGCCCCTGGCTGTTTGATTTAAATCAGAAAGAAAGCACACAGCGATTTTGTCCCGCAGCGGCCATTGCGCTAACGCCAGACGAGGCTTCAATTGATAGCGCGCAGCGAACATGCCGGGCATTCCAGACCTAAGCTCTACCCATGACGGCGATGAGCCGCAGGCATTTGTACAACGAGGGCTGCGCAGCGTTTCTTGAGGAACCCACATCGATGTTCAGTAAGTGGCTGGACCCGGTTTTATTGCTGCTCACCACCCTGACCCTGCTGGCCGGGGGCATTGCGCAGCTTGCTCACAAGTCTGACTGGGCCTCGATTTGCTGGGCCGCGGGCAGTCTGGTGATGGCCCTGGTGCTGCTCGTCGAGATTGTCAGGCGCCTGGCCCGGCGCGAAGCGGGTGTGGACCTTATCGCTCTGCTGTCGATTGCCGCCGCGTTGTTTTTTCAGCAGACGCTGGTGGCGGCGGTGATTGCCTTGATGCTGGCGTCGGGGCGCATCCTGGAGTTCTTCACCCAACAGCGCGCCGAACGCGAACTGCGTGCGCTGGTCGACCGGGCGCCACGCGTTGCCTGGCTGCAGGAGAACGGCAATTTACGGCAGATTCCGGTCGAGCAGATCCAGCCGCATCAGACGCTGCTTGTGCGCCTGGGGGAAGTGGTACCGGTCGATGGCCGTCTACTCAGCCCCACGGCGATTCTTGACGAGTCGGCGCTCACCGGCGAGTCATTGCCGGTCACCCGCCTGGAAGGAGAGCTACTGCCCAGCGGGGTGACCAATGTCGGTACGCCAATGCTGCTGACAGCCACTCGAACCGCAGCGCAGAGCACCTACGCCGGGGTCGTGCGCCTGGCTGAAGCCGCACGGCAATCGCGCGCGCCTTTTGTGCGTTTGGCCGACCGTTACGCGTTGTTCTTCATACCGCTGACATTGCTGATTGCCGGCATCGCCTGGTACCTGAGTGGCGACTCGTTGCGCGCGCTGGCGGTTATGGTGGTGGCCACGCCTTGCCCGTTGATTCTGGCCGTGCCGATTTCGATCATGTCAGGTATTTCCAGGGCAGCGCGGCGCGGGATCCTGATCAAGGACGGCGTCACCCTGGAAGCGCTGGCCGAGGTCAAGCAAGTGTTTCTCGACAAGACCGGCACGTTGACCAGCGGCCACGCCCGTCTGCAATCGATCGAGACCAACGGAGCGCTCGATCCACAGCGTCTGCTGTGTCTCGCCGCTTCGCTGGCACAGGCCTCGACGCACCCCATCTCCCAAGCCATTGTCGAGGCGGCCTGTCAGCGTGGATTGCCGCTCAGCGTGCCGCAGGCGGTCGAGGAAAGTCCGGGCTCCGGTCTTTGCGGGTTGATCGATGGTCTGCGGGTGCGTTTCGGCACGTTGTCCTTTGTTCAGAATGAATCACCGGTTGGCGACTGGGCCGCCACCATGTTGCGCCGCATGGATTACCTGGCGTGCAGCGGCAGCTTCGTTGAAGTGGATGGGGCTCTCGCGGGCCTGCTGATCTTCTCCGACAAGCTGCGTCGGGAAACCCCGCTGACCCTGCGCCGACTGCGCAACAGAGGCATCGAGCGGATCGTCATGCTCACGGGCGATCGCGTGGAAACCGCCGAGATGATTGCACTGTCGGCCGGGATCGACGAGTTGCGCGCCGGGTTGAGTCCTGGGGACAAGGTGCGTGCGGTACAGGATGCCTGCCAGCATGCCAGCACACTGATGGTCGGTGATGGCATCAACGATGCCCCCGCCCTGGCGGCGGCCAATGTCGGGGTGGCCATGGGGGCGAGCGGTGCCACGGCGTCCGCGCAAGCGGCGGGCGTGGTGCTGCTGGTGGATCGTCTGGACCGTCTGGTCGAGGCGCTGGACATCGCCCGTCAGACTCGCCACATCGCCCGTCAAGGCGTATTGGCCGGCATGGGCATGTCTGTGCTGGCCATGGGGGTAGCCGCCTTCGGCTACTTGCCACCGCTGGTCGGTGCCGTGGTGCAGGAGGGTATCGACGTGGTGATCATCTTCAATGCCTTGCGTGCATTGGGGCCGTTACCGGGTTTGCGCCAACGCAAGCTGGCCGCCGAGCATATCGATCACCTGCAGGACGAACACGACCAGCTCGCTTCGGTACTCAGCGATCTGCATCAACTGGCAAGCGACTTCGCCCAGCGCCCACTCGAGCAAGCGCAGAGCGACTTGCTGGCGCTGGTAAAAAACCTGCAGGAATCACTGGCCCGCCATGAACGGGACGACGAAAAAAACCTGTATCCGCTGTTGACGCAAAGCCTGCCCGGCGAGGACCCCATGTCGGCGATGAGCCACGTCCACCGCGAGATCTTTCGCCTGATCCATTTGCTGGCGCGCATGAGCACGGATTTCAGTGCCGACCCTGCAACAGCTTCTGTCGATGAGATCCAGCATCAGTTGATCCGCCTGGATACCCTCGTGCGGCTGCACTTCGATCAGGAGGAAGAGTTGTTTCGTTACCTTGATAAGCGTTGAAAAGCCATACAGCGTCAGTGGAGGGCCACCGAATGGCAACCGGCGACCAACTGCTTGAGCCCGTGCAGGTTCAGGATCTTGACCTCACGACCGGCTATTTCCACCAGCTCCTGTTCCCGCAGATGGGCGATACCCCGGCAGATGGTTTCCAGGCGCAACCCCAGGTAGGAGCCTATTTCGTCGCGCCGCATCTTGAGTATGAATTCGCTGGATGAGTAGCCACGCATGCTCAAGCGTAGCGACAGGTTCAGCAGAAAGGCGGCCAGACGCTCATCCGAGTTCATGTTGCCCAACATCATCAGCAGATCGTGATCGCGGACGATTTCACGGCTTAGAAACCTGTTCAGGTTGTGTTGCCGTGCCGGCAGCTCCTGGTATCCCGGGGAATTACAGGTTCCCCGGGCTCATTGACTCAGGCAATGCGCAGATGATCATCCACTTGCCTCACCCCCGGTACTGACCAGGCGGCACGTTCGGCGATCTGACGCTCACGCCACAAATGAACCTTGCCTTCCAGCTTCACCACATCGCCTTCGACCTTGACGTGAATTGCCTTGGCATCGACTTCGGCATTGCGCTTGAGGGCTTCTTCGATACGACGCTGGATATCCTCCACGTTCACTTGCGGACGAAGGACGAGCCGATTGTCCACGCCTACCACCCCCGACAGCTTGCGCACAGCCATCTCGGCGGTTTCTTTCTGGTACTGCCAGTCCACTTCGCCTTCAAGGGTGATCCACCCTTTCTGCACGATGACTTTGATGTCCTGCTCAGGAATGTCGGAGCTCCAGGTGAGGATATTCAAGGCGCGGGAGGCAATGGCGTCGTCCGCCGTGCCCGCGCTTTTCATCGGCCTGACCTGAATTTCTTCGGCCACGGCCCGTACCCCTTTTATGCTTTTTACCGCGCGTTCCGCGCTGACTTTTTGCGCGTAGCTCTTAACGTGCCCGGTGAGCGTGACGACGCCATTGTCCACGGTCACACCGATGTTGGCGGCATCGATCTCAGGCTGGAATTCAAGCTCATCCATAATGCTCTGACGCAGACTCAAGTCGTTCATGGTGATGTCCTTTGTCTGAAAGGTTGGTAGGCCAGGTGCGAAACAGCCCTCTACAGTTCCTCAGGTGAAACCACCCAGACACTGCACGGCATTTTGTACAGCAGATGCTCCACCGTGCTGCCCACCAGTCGACCCACGCCCCGGTGGCCGACCCGGCCCATGACAAGCACGTCGATGTCGTAGGCATCGGCGTATTGGGTAAGAACCTTGGTCGGGTTGCCCATGATCATGTGCTGTTGCTCTGGCGCAATACCATTGCGCTCGGCCAGTTCACGGAAGGCATCGGCCTGAGCATCAAACAGTGTCTTGGCTTTGCCTGGGGAAAACAGCGCTGAGCTACTGTCGAAATCGAACTCGTCCGCACTGAGGGATGAAAGATCGTGGGCGTAGATCACGTCGAGCTGAGCGTTACAGGTGCTGGCCAGTTTCGAGGCCTCGCGCAAAATCCTGTCGTTGAAATCCTTGTACTGGGTATTGCTATGGAAGGGATCGACCGCGGCGACGATTTTGCGCGGCAGCGCGTGCTTCACGTGGCTGACAAAATGCAGCGGTACCGGGCATTCGCGCAGCAAATGGATATCCAGGGGCGTGAACATGATGCGTGACAGCAGCGACTCGTATTCCAGTGCCTTGATCAGTACCGCCATCGGCTGTTCTTTGAGATGAATGAGGATTTCCTGCAAAGGTCGTTCAACCCAGATCACCTCCGTGGTGACGGGCACCCCGATTTTACGCAAGGGGCGGGCCTGTTCTTCGAGCCATTGCCGATGGCGCTCGACATACCCCAGCCGCATCTCCTCCAGCGCTTGTTCGTTGACCATGCTCGCCGTTGCCAGCCCTTGCAGGTAATCGAAGGCGACGATATGCAGGGCCGCGCCCGAGGCCTTGGCCAATGCAGCGGCGCGGTCGAACGCGGGGCTGTTTTCCATCAGGGGCGAGACGACCAGCATGAAGCGTGATTGCTCAGACATGACCAAACTCCCGTCAATAATCGTAGATATTCCTGTACTCACTGGCACCCCTGCGTTTGGGCAGTGGTCCTCTGGCTTTTATCCTGCCGCTGACCGGGGGGCCGGGATTGATCTTTATCAATCTGGCGAGTGATCCAGCTTGCTGCCCGACGTGTGGCGGGGGGCGCCAGGTCCATCTATAAAACATTGACCACTATCAATCTCTCCTGCGTCATGCCGGTGCAGTCTTGGGGTTGTGGCTTATACCCGGACAGGAGTCATATGAACGAAACCTTGGGCCTGACAGGGGCGGCAGCTGCGCTGGGGATCGGCATGCTCGTCGGCCTTGAACGTGAACGGCACAAGGGGCGGGGGGACAGTCGCGCCTGTGCCGGATTGCGTACGTTCGCGATCACCGCGTTGCTGGGTTATGTGGCGATGCAAATCGGTGGTGGTTTGCTGGTGGGCATCATGGCGGTTTCGGTGGCCTTGCTGGTCACTGTGGCTTACTGGCGAAGCCTGGGCACTGACCCTGGTGTCACCAGTGAAGTGGCGTTATTCACGGTATTGGCACTGGGGGCGTTGTGTAACAGCGCGCCCGAACTGGCCATCGCCATCGGCGTGGTGGTGGCGGGGCTGCTGACGTATCGCCAGAAACTGCATCATTTTGCGCGCAGCCAATTGACTGAAAGGGAGATGCGCGACGGTCTGGTGCTGTTGGTCGCTGCCCTGGTGGTGTTGCCATTGGCGCCGGATCGCTTTATCGGCCCCTATGCCGCCATCAATCTGCGCACCATTTGCACCCTGACGGTGTTGCTGATGGCCGTCGGGGCGGTCGGGCATATTGCCGTTCGTACCCTGGGTGCCCGTTACGGCTATGTGGTCAGCGCCATCGCCTCCGGGTTTGCTTCCAGCATCGCGACCATCGCCGCGATGGGGCACCTTGTCGCCAAGGAGCCGGGCAACATCAAAGTCTTGAGTGCGGCAGCGATGCTGTCCAACCTGGCGACCATCATTCAGGTCGGTCTGATCCTGGGGGCGGTCGACATCGGTCTATTGCGCTACATGTGGGGGCCGCTGTTGTTGGGTGCCGCCGCCACGGCGCTGTATGGCTTGAGCCTGATGTTGCCCAAACCTGCGAGTGGCGACAATCAGCCGGTCAAGGTCGGCGGTGCGTTCAACCTCAAGCTGGCGTTGGTCATCGCACTGACCATGACCGGCGTTACCTTTGTGTCTTCGATGGTGCTCAATCACTTTGGCGAAGTGGGCGTGATGGTCACGACGACGCTCACCGGTTTCGCCGATGCCCATTCTTCGACGGCGTCCATTGGCGCCCTGGCCAAGGCCGGACTGTTGCCGTTCGACGCCATTGCCGGGCCCACGCTGGTTGCCATCAGCAGTAACTCCCTGAGCAAATGCCTGGTGGCCTGGGTCAGCGGTGGGCGACGGTTCGCCGCGTATGTCATTCCCGGCCAGGTCTTGCTGACGTTGGCGATGTGGGTGGGCATGTTGCTGCATTAACGGGCATCCGAGCGCTGTAGCTGACAAAGATCAAGTCGCCCGAATCTGCCGCGATCACTCTAGGGTTCTACTCATTGCATCGAGATGGCCGCGTGCCGAGGTGTCCCATGTCGCAGACTCAGCGTTTACTGTTGATCGCCCCCCATTCCATGACCCGTACTCCGGCGTTCGACCGGGCCGCCGCGTTGGCCCGCGCGATGCAATCGCCGCTGCACATCGTGGCATTCGATTACTTGCAGGCCTTGGCCGTCGCCGGCCTGTTCGCCCCCGAGCAAATTGCCCAGGCCCGGGAAGGCTATTTGCAAACCCATCGGCAATGGCTTGCCGAGCAAGCCCATTTGATAAGCAAACACGGCGTCGAGGTCACCAGCGAGGTGGTGTGGGTACAGCACCCTTACGAGGAGATCCTGCAATTCGTCAACGAGATGTCGCTGAGTCTGATCATCAAGGATGCCCAGGAAGAGTCGGCGTTGAAACGGGTGTTTTTCACCCCGCTGGATTGGCAGTTGTTGCGCGATTGCCCGGTGCCGGTGCATCTGGTGACCAACGCCCGGAACGCGCGGCCACGTAACGTGCTGGCCATCGTCGATGTGCTGCGCAGCGAAGAGCAGGACCTGGTGTTCAATGACCAGATTATCGACGCCGCCACCAAGCTGGCTGAACAGTGTGAGGCGCAGATCGAGTTGGTGCATGCGTATGACTGGACAGCCGTGTATGCCCTGGACATGGGCGTTGGCGCACTCCCGTTGGCCTCCGGTCTTTATGAAGCCATGGGCACGGCGCAACACCAGGCGTTCACGGCACTGGCCGAGCGTCACGGCGTGCCGTCGCAGCGTCGGCACTTCATCGAAGGTGCGCCAGTGCCGAGTATTTGCAAGTTCGTCGAGGACCATCACACCGATGTCATTGTGATGGGGACGGTGCAGCACTCGGGGTTGAACAAGCTATTGGGGACCACTGCCGAACAGCTCTTGCACCGGGCCCCTTGCAGTGTGCTGGCGATCAAACCCGACAGGTCGTTGTAACCCTGAACGTAGACTTGCCCCACGGCGGACCGTTGGCCGGTACGTCGTGGGGCAATCGGCTTTTATGACATGTACAGACGATGGATGACCTGACGACTGTCGTTGGGGTCATTGTGCCGCTCGAAACCCATGGCTTTGGCCAGGTCGCGCATGGGGGTATTGCTTGCAGCATCGATCGAATACATCTGATTAAAGCCGTTTCTGCGGGCGGCCTTGATCAGATGCTCCATCAAGGCGGTGCCGAGGCCCAGATGCTGCCATTCATCGGCGACTGTCACCGCGCACTCACACTCATGTTCCGACGTGGCGGCGTAGCGGCTGATGCCGATTTCGATCAATTTGCCGTTTTCGTGAACCAGCGCAATGTAAGCCATGCGCTGTTTGTTATCGGTGTCCATCAACTGATCGAGCATGGCGGCGCCGGGCTCGTTGATCTGCGCGAGAAAACGCATGTGCCGGGACTCGGGCGACAGGCGCTTGATGAAGGCGTATTCAAGTTCGCGGTCCTTTTCCAGCAGTGGCCGGATCAGCACATGGCGGCCGTCCTTGAGCGCTTCGATCCAGTATTTTCCGGGGACTGCGGCATAGGCGGCCGCGGCCCGATCATTATGGTCTTTGACAGTGAGCATGGATGATCCTCCATCTTGTTTGAAAGGTCGGTGCGTATTCACCCATCACGCGGTTGATTCCTTTCTACGCCACTGGCAGCCCTTGAATCTGATCTGGATCAGACACCCGTCACGAGGGCATTCATTTGCGGGTATTTGATGTAAATCAACCTCGGGGAGGGGGCAACGGGCGCAGTCTTGGCCCATGCCGGCGGGTAAGGGACCGGTTTCGAGCGGAGGTGTGAGATGGGGCAATATCAACGTTTGTTACTGATCGCCGACCGGACCCTGCATCAGTCTCCTGCCTTGCTCCGGGCCGTCGCGCTGGCCAAGGCGAGCGGGGCCGCGCTGGATGTGCGGGCCTTTGTCGATCCGGCACCGATTGTTCATTTATGGGAAGAAAAAATCGACGAGGCGGGGTATCAGCGTTATCTGCGCCACTGTCATCGTTGGGTGGCCGACGAGGTCGAGCGGCTCAGCGGGCAGGGCGTGGACGTGACGGTTGAAGCGGTCTTCACCACCCATCCGTTGCTGGACATTTTGAAGGCAGTCGAAGACCTCAAGCCCGACCTGCTGATCAAGGATGTCACCCTGGAACCGGCGCTCAAACGGGTGTTCATCACTCCGCTCGATTGCCATCTGCTGCGCGAATGCACGATCCCCGTGCACCTGGTCAATCAGGTCCGTTACGGGTTGCCGCACCGGGTCGTGGCCGCCGTGGACCCGTTCGATCCGGCGACGCAAATCAGTGGCCTGAACGACACCATCATCCAGACGGCCAACGCACTGGCGCTGCAATGCGATGCACCGCTGCACCTGCTGTACGCCTATGACTTGTCGCCGGCGTTCAATGGTGATGCGCCGCTGATCGCCGGTGGCTGGGGCATGGACTTCGTCGAGGAGTTGCGCGAATCCCTGCACCGGGCGTTTATCACCCTGGCGGATCGCTACGGTGTTCCTCCCGAGCGTCGGCACTTTGTCATGGGCCTGCCGGTGCCGGTGATCAGCGAGTTTGTCGAGCAATACCTGGCGGATGTGGTGGTGATGGGCACTGTCCATCGCGTGGGGATCGACCGGTTGATTGGCAGCAACACCGAGCGGGCGTTGTACTCGGTACCGGGCAGCATTCTGGCAGTCAGGCAGCCGGGTTCGAGCGTCGCGCGGTAAGCCGATCGCTGGCCGGCCATTAGTTGATAAAAATCAGAGCCGCATGGCGAGAGCCCCCCGATACTTGAGCCACAACCTGAAGCTATCCAGATGAGGTGGGTGAGGGTGAAAATTCAACGTTTGCTATTGATTGCCCCGACCGAAATGGTCCGCACCCCGGCGTTCGATCGGGCGCGGGCCCTGGCCTGTGCAACCGGTGCGATGCTGCACATTGTCGCTTTCGATTATGTCCAGGCGCTGGCGGCGGCCGGCCTGTTTGACCACGACGCCATGGCCCAGGCGCGGGAGGGTTACTTGCAGGTACATCGTCAATGGCTGGAGCAGCAAGCCCGGTTTCAACGACGCGAAGGCGTGCAAGTGAGCACTGAAGTGGTGTGGGCCAGACCAACCCTGGCGCATCTGCTGGAGTACGTGAATGACTTTCATGCAGACCTGGTGATCAAGGACACCCACCGCGTATCAGCCCTCGATCGCGCCTTCCATCGTCCGCTGGACTGGCAGTTGCTGCGCGACTGTCCAGCGCCCTTGCACCTGGTCATCGATGCCACAAATCCCAAGCCGTTGAGCATACTGGCGACCATCGATTTGTCCCATCTGGAAGAACTGACCCAAGGGCTCAATGACCGGATTCTCGACTTGGCCTCGAGCCTGGCCGAACCCTGCGGCGCCACCTTGCACCTGCTCAATGTCAGCGGCTGGTCGGAGCTGGGCGAGGCGCAAGTGAATGTGCCGACGGCGACTCTCGATGGCAGTTTGGGAGACGTGGTCAACGATGCCCAGTTGGAGGCCTTTGAAGCGCTTGCCGAACGCTACGGAGTCGAGAAACAACGGCGCCATCTGCTGCCAGGCATCCCTCCCAAGGTCATTGCCCATTTCGCGCAACAACATGCCTTCGACATGGTGGTGCTGGGAACGACCTACCATCGCGGGATCGATATGTTCATCGGCAGTACGGCGGAAAGCGTATTGAACCGGTCGCCTTGCAGCCTGACGATCATCAAGCCATTGCCGCGGCTCGACAGAGAATATGAACCAGTGTGACCTAGATTGATAAAAATCAACTGCCCACAAGCGCAAAGGAGCGATCAATAGTGCTCCATGAATGCTCAAGGAAACGGCCATGCGAATGACATTTCTCGGTGCTGCGGGCACGGTCACGGGTAGCAAGTATTTGCTGGAACATCGCGACCAGCATGTGCTGATCGATTGCGGTCTGTTCCAGGGCTATAAACAACTGCGCTTGCACAACTGGGACCCGTTCCAGTTGCCGGTTCGCGACCTCGAAGCCATTGTGCTGACCCACGCTCATCTGGATCACAGCGGCTACCTGCCGGTGTTGGTGCGCAACGGTTATCGCGGCCCGGTGTATGCGACGCCAGCCACCTGTGAACTGGTGAAAATCCTGCTGTGCGACAGCGGCCGCTTGCAGGAAGAAGAGGCCGAGTTCGCCAATCGCCACGGCTTCTCCAAACACTCTCCGGCCTTGCCGCTGTACACCGAGCAAGACGCCGAGCGGGCATTGAAATTGCTGCGGCCGGTGCAGTTGCACCACCGGGTCGACATTGTCCCGGGGATGAGCATTCTGTTGCGCGGTGCCGGGCATATTCTGGGCGCAGCGACCGTGGAAGTCGTCGCCGATGGCATGACCCTGGTGTTTTCCGGGGATCTGGGGCGGCCGAACGATCCATTGATGTTTGCCCCGGAGACGATCGAGCAGGCCGATTATCTGCTGGTGGAGTCGACCTATGGTGACCGTCGGCATCCCGACGAGCCCCCGGAGGATCAACTGGCCGAGGTCATCACCCGTGCCGCGCTGCGCCATGGTATCACGCTGGTGCCATCGTTCGCGGTCGGTCGCGCGCAGTTGCTGATGTATCACCTGTATCGCTTGCAACAAAAACGCGCGATTCCCGACCTGCCGATCTACCTCAACAGCCCCATGGCCACCGACGTCACGCGCTTGTACCAGCGCTTTCGCAGTGAACACCGGTTGTCCCTGGAAGAGTGCGAAGGCATGTGCCGTGTCACGCGTTTTGTGCGCTCAACCAGAGATTCCATCGAGCTGGACCAGCAGCGCACACCCGCGGTGATCATCGCCGCCAGCGGCATGGCCACTGGCGGGCGGGTGCTGCACCACCTCAAGGCGCTGGCGCCCAACCCACTCAATACGCTGCTGGTGCCGGGCTTTCAGGCGGGCGGCACCCGCGGCGCGCAGATCATCGCAGGCGCCCCGTCGGTACGTATTCACGGCAAGGACGTGCCGATCCGCGCCGAAGTGGTGCCGATGGAAACCCTGTCCGCACACGCCGACTGCGATGAAATCATGCTGTGGCTGCGCGGCTTCAAGCGGCCACCGAAACACACCTATGTGGTACATGGCGAACCCAATGCCTCGGATGTATTGCGCCGGCGCATCAGCCTGGAGCTGGGCTGGTCGGTCTCGGTGCCGGAGTACCGCGACAGCGTGGAGCTGACGGGGCCTCTTTAGTGCTCTGGCCACTATAGAAAAGGGGCTCTAAAAAAAGCCCCTGGCCGATTCGTTTCGCCACGCGAGCCGTCTATTTCGAGAACTTTCGTGCCCCGGCCACGCAAAGAATCACCGCCACGGTCACCCCCAGCATGGCAAGGCTGACCTGCTCATGCAGCAACGTGGCAGCCAGTGCCAAGCCGAAAAACGGCTGCAGCAACTGAAGCTGGCCGACGGCGGCAATCCCGCCCTGAGCCAGCCCGCGGTACCAGAACACAAAGCCAATCAACATGCTGAACAGCGAGACGTAAGCCAGGCTCAACCACGCAGGCGGGGTAATTGCCGAGAGCGAAGGCGGGGCCAGCAACCAGGTCAACGGCGCCATGACGGGCAGCGACAGCACCAGCGCCCAGGAAATCACCTGCCAGCCTCCCAGAGTCTTGGAAAGCTTCGCACCTTCGGCATAGCCCAACCCACACGCCAGGATCGCCAGCAACATCAGAATGTCTCCTGCAGGAGAGGCCGTCAGGCCTTGGGAGACGGCAAACCCCACCACCAGCAGGCTGCCCAGCACCGAGAAGAACCAGAACACCGGCCGGGGCCGCTCGCCGCCGCGCCAGACCCCGAACGCTGCGGTGGCGAGCGGCAACAGGCCAACGAAGACGATGGAGTGCGCAGACGTTACATATTGCAGCGCCAGTGCGGTCAACAGCGGAAACCCTAATACAACGCCCAGGGCCACGATGGCCAGGGAGAGCAACTGATGCCTGGCCGGGCGTTTTTCCTTGAACAGCAACAGCAAACACAGCGCCACAATGGCAGCGATACTGGCCCGGGCAACCGTCAGGAAGACCGGGTCGAACTGTAGAACGGCCACCCGTGTCGCCGGCAGCGAGCCGCTGAAGATGAGCACGCCAATGAACCCGTTGAGCCATCCGCTCGCGGTCCTTTCCGTGGTGTGCTGTTGCAGGTTCGATGTGCGTTCCATTCTGGATCCCCTTCATGCTCAGGTTGCATGGAAGGCATCGTATGGACGAAACTCAATACAATCAAAATATTGTCATGGATACATCTGCTCATGCCTCGTTCCCGCTACAAATCACTGGTGGATACGTTTGCCGCGGATATTCGTTCAGGGCGCCTGTTGCCGGGCACACGCTTGCCGACTCACCGTCAGTTGGCGACCACGGAAGGCCTGGCCCTGGTGACGGCTAGCCGGGTCTATGCGGAGCTGGAAGCCATGGGCCTGGTCAGCGGGGAGACGGGGCGGGGGACGTTCGTCAGGGAAACCTCATGGTCGCCCAACCAGGCTATCGATCAACACAGCGTTGCCGCCGGCATGACCGACCTGAACTTCAACTATCCGGCGCTTCCCGGGCAGGCCGAATTGTTGCGCAATGCCCTGCGTCAGCTCGCCTCGGCAGGTGATCTGGAAGCGTTGCTGCGCTACCAGCCACACGCCGGGCGACCCCATGAGCGCGCCGCTGTGGCGCGCCATCTGCGCGTTCGAGGGCTGACGGTCGAGGCTGAGCAAGTGCTGATCGTCACCGGCGCCCAGCAAGGGCTGGCGGTGACGATGATGGCGCTGTTGCAACCCGGTGACGTGATTGCCGCGGACGCGTTGACCTACCCGGGGTTCAAGGCCCTGGCCGACACGCTGCACCTTGAAATCGTGCCCATTCCGGTGCTCGATCACGGGCCTGATCTGCAAGCGCTGGAAAGCCTGTGCCGGCATCGACGCGTGCGGGCCGTGTACACGATGCCGACCCTGCACAATCCGCTGGGCTGGGTGATGAGTGCCGAGCAAAGGGAATACCTGGTGACGATTGCGCGCCAGCATGGGCTGCTGATCATAGAAGACGCCGCTTACGCCTTCCTCGCCGAAAATCCACCCGCGCCGCTGGCGGTACTCGCCCCCGAGAGGACGATTTATGTGTCAGGGCTCTCCAAAAGCGTGGCCACCGGACTGCGCGTCGGCTTCGTCGCCGCCCCCCTGCAGAACGTGCCCGCGCTGGAGCGCACAATCAAAGCGACCACCTGGAATACCCCGGGTGTGATGACGGCGATTGCCACCACCTGGCTTGACGACGGCACCGTCATGCAACTGGAAGCCGAAAAGCGCCGGGACGCGCAGGCCCGGCAAATCGTGGCCGGCGAGGTACTGGCGGGGCTGCGCTGTATTCGCCACCCCTCGTCGTATTTTCTTTGGCTGCCATTGTCGGAAGACGCACGGGCCGACCAGATCGCCATGGCGTTGATGCGGGAAAACGTCTCGGTTTCAACCGCCGAACCGTTTGCCACATCGGCCAACGTTCCACATGCGTTTCGCCTGGCGCTGGGCTCCGTGGAGATGGGGGCGCTCAGGGAGGCGCTGGAGAAAGTGAAGTGGGTGGTTGGGGCTTATACATAGTCTCGTTATTACCGAAGAGTATGTGCCTACGCCGTAGTGGTCGGTAGAGAGCCTTTATTCCAACAACTAGCGCATTACAATCTCACTGAATTTGACGGTAAGCGTCTCATCATTCCCATCTCGAAACACCAACTTGATCGCTGGTGTTTTGCTGAGTTTGCTGTTGCTCTGCTGGAAGATCAGCGTAACGCGTGTAGGTACGTTGCGAATCAGCTGAAAGCGCAGCCAGGCGTTGTCCTCGACCTGGCCCACCCGGATCGACTCGAACTTCAGTGGACCGCCAGACTCGTCGAATAGCCGGGTGCCGTCGTCGAAGCGAAAGCTGCGGTCTACGTTCAGATTGGTCAGTTCAAAAGTGCAGGTGGGCAGACGGCCGATGTTCTCGCAACCCTCCAGTTCGATGCGAATGTTATCCAGCACTTCCATGCGTTTGCCGAGCAGGTTGTTGCCTTCGTTTTCGACTATTTTGGCTTGCAGTTTGGCGAACTCGAAAGAGGGCTTGGCGTATTCGGTGCCTAGGATGAAGAAGCCGAAAGACAAGCCGGCGATCATGAAAAACTGCAACGCGCCGCGGAGCATCGGCGTGAAATTACGAATCTGCCAGCCAATTGAAACGGCTCCCAGAAATATAAATGCACTCACCAGCAGGACCACGTTTTTCCAGCTGATGAAGCTGAAACCGAACACGCTCGGGTCCGGCACGGCATAGGTGATTAACGCCCACATGGCGCCCAGCACGACGCTGAGGCCTGCCATGCCGCGGGTGATCAACGAGGTGAATTTCTGAGTGCGGGTAAGCGGTATTGCTGAGTCTTGCTGGGATATCACGGTGCTGATTCCTTGTTCCGTAGCCGATCGTCCGTCCTTGAAGGTGACTGTCAGGCTGTAGCAATATAAAACCTTGAGAAATCAAGGTCAGAGCCTGGTTGTGGCAGGGGGCCATTATCCAGTAATGGCAGGCTGGGTAAAGACGTGGGAGCACCTATCACGAGTAGGTGAATGGCTCAAGAAAAATTTGCGGATCAATCCAGAGTCTTAAACCGTAAGGAATGACTGAATAGCCGTCGTAGCGACCCGAGAAGGTATTAGACGCAGCGAACTCTAAAAAACGACCACGTTTATCGTTAACGACGCGTATACCCGGGCAATCGAGCATTGAGTACCGCACTATTGGGTTTGGTAGCGGAGCCGCCCACAGCTGGACTTCAACATCGCAATCAAATTGCCAAATGGTCAATTGCAGTCTGACAGCGCCCTGTTCGACGATGTACTGGTGCGAGATCCCGGACTCTCCTTCAGAAGGAGCAACCCCAAGTACGTTGAAAAGGTCAAACGGGTCCCATATCAGCGGTGGCATTGCACTTTCCTTTATCGAAGAGCAGTTCGGGTTGTTTCACGCCCCATCGAGCCCAAATTTTTTGGAGTCCAGGCGTCGCTGTCAGCGTTATCTACAATGGGGTTCCTGGACTCCGAATACCTCATCCATCACTGGTCGATCATGGGTTAGTAAAAAACGCTGATGTTTCTGATACAGCTGCGCCAGGGCAGTCCTGTTCGGTCCGACGACATCCATGCCGCGATCATCGTAGGGAAATGCCATAACCTGCAGGTTCAGGTTGAAAAAGTAGATGTCACAAAACGGGCGGGGCCGAATGTCTCCAATGTCCTTCGCCAATGCACACCATAGAAAGTTCTGAAGTAGCGACAATGGGGCATGAAAGGCGACATTTGCCCAATGCTCTTCTTCATGTTCATTAAACCAATTGTCCGGATGAATGGGGTTAAGCCATCGGGAATGATTCGAGGGGATCTTGATACCGGCCGCCCGAAGCTCCGCTAGAACAGGTCGGTGTGCAAATGGATTTGCTCTGGAACGAACACGAAGACAGACAACGAGCGATCCTTCCTCGGAGAATATGTCCTCGCAAATGCACCGTGCTTTTTGAAGCGCCAGGAGAAACTGTTCAATGGCAGTTCCCTTTTCGGAAAGGCTGAATCGCAAACCTCCCGGGTAGGAATAGAACAGTGGCCGTTCGAAGGCTTTTCTTTCGTAAACCTCGTCAATTTCACGCTGTAGGTTCACTACTTTACGGTCCTTCGTAAGAGGAGTTAGTAAAAGGGAGTCGGCGGCCAAGAGCACAACTTTAGGCACATCGGGCTTTCCGGCGAGTCCAAAGACCCGTGGGGCCGGGCTTTTGAGGAGCAGGGGCTCTGCTGGGCTGGAATAACCCTCGAATATTTGCTTAAGTCCAGCTATCGCAGCCACACGGGTGCTGCACTTCAATCCCTGAAGGGCATTCCACCCGGAGAATTCCATGTCTCTTCGATTCCCGCGTTTAGCCGCATTGCTCGCCATCCTCACGATCGGCGTCTTGCCCTGTGCCCAAGCCGTTGAATACACCCGGGTCAACACCACCGCCAGCAAGATCTCCTTCACCTATAACCAGTTCGGCTCCAGGGTGTACGGCACCTTCGGCAAATTCGACGCCACGCTCGATTTCGACACGGCAAACCCCACCGCGGCCCACGCCAGGATGACCATCGACCTTGCCAGCATCGACGCCGGCAGCAGCGATGCCAATACCGAGCTGCAAAAGCCTGCCTGGTTCAACACGGCAGATTATCCGGTGGCGACCTTTGAATCGACTCGGGTAAAAGCGCTGGGCAATCAACGCTATCTGATCACCGGCAAACTTAACCTCAGGGGCATGACGCGCGAGTTGCAGGTGAAGGTGCTGTTGAAGCCGGAGCAGGCCATCGGGATTTTCGATGGCAACATCATTCTCAAACGCAGCGACTTCAAGATCGGGGAGGGGGAGTGGGCCGATACGGTGGTCTCCAACGACATCGACATCCGCTTCCGCATCGTCGCGCCGCAGCGTTGATTTTCCTGCGAGGGGCTCGATCTGTGACAATGGCGGGGCTGATGCTCAGTAAGCCTTATCCCGGAGTCAGAAACGCAATGCCCCAGCTCACCCACTTTGCCACTCCATGCCCGGAGCCCATCAACAGCCAGATTCTGCAGATGGTCGTCGACAACCTGACCGACATCAGCATGGTAGGCATCGCGCCGAGCAACCCGTTGTACAACGTCTATCAATACGCGGTGGGTTATGAGGTTCATCTCTACCTGGAAGCGCTCGGCGGCGCCAAAGGCATTGCGGTCGAGCTGATCGTCGCCATGGATGATGAAGATCCCGAGAAGGTCATCGGGTTTTTGCTGTACCTGCCGGTCAAGGACGATCCCGAGGCCTGCGGCGTGGCGTACATGGCGGTGCAGGCCAGTCACCGGCGACAGGGTGTCGCACGGGCGATGCTGCAAGACATGCTCGGTCGCTACCCCCATGCCGAGTTGACATGCACCGTCGCCAAGGTGCCCTGGTTCGAGTCGATGGGCTTCCAGGTACTGGGCGTGCGCGGCACTCAGGTGCTGATGAACACCCGGGATCACGCCACTGAGGGCCTGATGGGCCTGTTGGATGTCACCTCGATCTACAGTTCTTTGGAGGTGCGGCAGATACATACGTATCTGCTGCAAAAACACGGCAAGCGGGCAATGATCGATGCAGAGAAGCAGCGCGACCGGCATCTCGACCAAATGACGCGCAACGCCAAGGCGTTTGTGCTGGATCGTTTGAGCAAAAACGCCGAGCACGGGCCTCGTCCCGTCTAGACTGTCGAGTCCTTTCGGGCGCGCAGGCTGGCCGAGGCGTGATATTCTGTCGCATTAACTTGGTTTGACTTATTCGGTTCGTACGTCCACGGACGTGCGACAGAATCAATGTCGCTCAAGTAGCTGAGCCAATAATGATAAGAAGTCAGTGCACGAGGGACATATAACTGAGGTCGATGGAGACACGTCGGCCTTGTGTGCCCACCTTCAAATCTTTCTGAATGCAGAAACCCGCGGCACGCTGCCTGCGTACCCGTGAACCTGGGTTGCTCATGAATGAGGGTTGGAGGCGGATGGCGTTTATCATAGGTGCTACAAATGTTTAAGAAACTGAACACAGCCCTGCTGGGGCTGGCTTTGTCGATGGGGATCACGTCCGCTTACGCGGAGGCAAAGAAAGTCGATGTGCTGCTCATTGGCGGCGGCATCATGAGTGCAACGCTGGGTGTATGGCTCAATGAGCTGGAACCCGACTTGTCGATGGAAATGGTCGAGCGCCTCGACGGCGTCGCCCAGGAAAGCTCCAACGGCTGGAACAACGCCGGTACCGGTCACTCCGCCCTGGCCGAGCTGAACTACACCCCGGAAGACGACAAGGGCAACGTCCAGATCGCGAAAGCCGTTGAAATCAACGAAGCCTTCCAGATCTCCCGTCAATTCTGGGCCTGGCAGGTTCAGCAAGGCGTGCTGAAGAACCCGCGTTCGTTCATCAACTCCACTCCGCACATGAGCTTTGTGTGGGGCGATGACAACATCAAGTTCCTGAAGAAGCGCTACGAAGCCCTGCAAGCAAGCCCGCTGTTCGCCGGCATGCAGTACTCCGAAGACCCGGCTGTGATCAAGAAGTGGGTTCCGCTGATGATGGAAGGGCGTGACCCGAACCAGAAAGTCGCGGCCACCTGGAGCCCGATCGGCACCGACATGAACTTTGGCGAGATCACCCGCCAGTTCGTTGCGCACCTGCAAACCACACCGAAATTCGACTTGAAGTTGTCTAGCGAAGTGCAAGACATCACCAAGAACGCGGACGGCAGCTGGCGCGTCAGCTACAAAAACCTGAAAGACGGCACCAAAACCGAAACCGACGCCAAGTTCGTGTTCATCGGCGCGGGCGGCGGTGCACTGCACCTGCTGCAGAAGTCCGGCATTCCTGAAGCTCAGGAATACGCAGGCTTCCCGGTTGGCGGCTCGTTCCTGGTCACCGATAACCCGGCCATCGCCGAACAACACCTGGCCAAGGCCTACGGCAAAGCCTCCGTTGGCGCACCGCCAATGTCGGTTCCGCACCTGGACACCCGTGTCCTGGACGGCAAACGCGTCATCCTGTTTGGCCCATTCGCGACCTTCAGCACCAAGTTCCTCAAAGAAGGCTCGTACCTGGACCTGCTGAGCACCACCACCACGCACAACGTGTGGCCAATGACCCGCGTCGGCATCAAGGAATACCCACTGGTCGAGTACCTGGCAGGACAACTGATGCTGTCTGACGAAGACCGCATGAATGCCCTGAAAGAATACTTCCCGAATGCCAAAGCCGAAGACTGGCGCCTGTGGCAAGCCGGCCAGCGCGTGCAAATCATCAAGCGTGATGAAGCCGCCGGTGGCGTGCTGAAGCTGGGTACCGAAATCGTTGCTTCCGCTGACGGCACCATCGCCGGCCTGCTGGGCGCATCGCCAGGCGCATCGACTGCCGCACCGATCATGCTGACCGTGCTGCAGAAAGTGTTCAAGGACAAGGTTGCCACCCCAGCCTGGCAGGAAAAACTGCACCAGATCGTGCCTAGCTATGGCACTCAGCTGAACAGCAGCCCTGAGAAAGTGGCTCAAGAGTGGGCTTACACCGCCAAGGTGCTGGAACTGACTCCGCCGCCGGTGATTGGTCAGGTGGCGACTCCTGCTGCTCCGGCTGAGAAGCCTAAGGCTGTGAAAGAGAATGCTGCGACGGATATGGCTCTGTAACTAGAGGCCCTGTCAAAAGCCCACTGAACCGGTGACGGTCAGTGGGCTTTTTTGTGTCTGCGAAGATATCGCCGATACAAAACGACACCCATGAAAACCGAAAGCAACCCAACCCCCGCATTACCCAAAAGCCAAATCGCAAAGTTTCGACTTTGGTCTGCCTCACTCTCGTAGAACGGCCCAAAGTAGCCAGACATTGCCACGAATATCAAGTTAAACGCTCCAATGGCCAGGGCAACAATAAGAATGACGAACAACGCCCCTTTAACAGTTTTCATATGACCTTCCCAAACCATATTTCCTTCGACTCGTGGTAGTCGGAGAAACTGCCCTCAATGGAAAAACCCAACTGAATACGAGCTCAGCCAGTCCGTGAGTCTACGCCCGTTCCATAGGTCAATATGATCGCCGCTGCGATTGCTGAAGGTCTCGTTCCCTCGACGCCAGAAGTCCTTGAAAAAAATGATGCCTTGTTGCCCTTCAAGATCATCCTCAAAGTCCTTTGGCTTTATCTTTTTGACGGCGTGCATACCGGGAATTTTGGCTTGGCTTAACGCTTGCGCTATTTCTTCTGCTGCCAGTACATGCCCTTCGCTCTTGGGGTGCTGCCAACAGTGGCGGACATCCTTGAGCTTGCTGAGATTGGCGCCGGCCCGGCGTAGTGCCACGCCGAGGTTGATAGCACACTGATCACTGAAGTTTTTGGCGCCGTTGGTTCTGCACGGAGCTGCGTCTCCAAATATTTCTGGGTGGTTTTTCCATAACGTGTCGAATGTGAGGCACCCTGCCTTCTCCCTGTGGCCCTTTAATCCTGACGCCTAGCCTAGCAGAAGGCCCTGTTTGCTGAAGAGACCTCTCAGAGGTCAATGGAAAAATCGGAATTCCTTCATCCTGCCGTAGGGAAGGGCAGTCTGTGGCAAGCCGGTCAACGCGTGCAAATCATCAAGCGTGATGAAGCCGCGGGTGGCGTGCTGAAGTTGGGTACCGAAATCGTTGCTTCCGCTGACGGCACCATCGCCGGTCTGCTGACCGTGCTGCAGAAAGTGTTCAAGGACAAGGTTGCCACCCCAGCCTGGCAGGAAAAACTGCACCAGATCGTGCCTAGCTACGGCACTCAGCTGAACAACAGCCCTGAGAAAGTGGCTCAAGAGTGGGCTTACACCGCCAAGGTGCTGGAGCTGACTCCGCCGCCGGAGATTGGTCAGGCAGCGGCTCCTGCTGTTCCGGCTGAGAAGCCTAAGGCTGTGAAAGAGAATGCTGCGACGGATATGGCTCTGTAACTAGAGGCCCTGTCAAAAGCCCACTGGACCGGTGACGGTCAGTGGGCTTTTTTGTGTCTGGGATTCAGCTCTGGCAGGTAGCGCAATACCTGAGTTTGGCGCGTTTTTTGTGGCGAGGGGGCTTGCCCCCGTTGGGCTGTGAAGCAGACCTGAGGAGAGCGGTTTCACTCATCGTCATGCATCAATTCCAGGCTTTTTATCCATTTATCCGTAGCCTCAAACCTTGCGTAATACGCCTGCTTTTCTGAATCCAAAAATCTTCGCCTCCCTTACTGAACAGGGCTGCGGTTTGCGATTGCTTCCAAAACCGGCAAGGTTCCAGGTTCTATCATTTCAAGGGGGACGTTAACGAGGACCAGCTTTGCAAATTCGGGAAGTCCCATGAAGAGGATCGAGATCCGCGCGACACTGCCCATATGCGTTTCCAGCCGAAAGTAATTCATCTCCCTAGAGTATCGAACACTACAAACCTCGACCCAACTTAAATATCCGTGCTTTCGGAACACTCGGCCGAATGTAAGGCCGTACTCCGAGACTTCGTGTCGTTCGAGAAAATAAACGGCAACTAGATAGAGTCCCAGTAGCGCAAAACTGAGAAAGCCAGCCGTTGTCCACACAGTAGTCGTTTTATTGCTGATGATATTTGAGATAATTGCCAAAGCGGAGAATCCCAGGAGGCAAGTAAGGCCAACAATAAGGACGCCTCTCGGTAGTCTCAATAGTCCTGATTCCTCAGTCGTCCGTTCCTTTATCTGCTCTTTCATGAACCATCGAAGAATAATCAGTATCAGAAGAGTTACACTTGTCCATTGTATTATGGAAGCCAAGAATGAGTTGCTCATTGTGTCCCTCGTCGTTCTTGAATCCATATGTTCTTTGGTTCTGTGGAGTCTGTTTGAATGCTCTGAGGTTGGTTGGCGTCCCGACGCGACTGTATATCCGGTACGTGAAGCAGCATTGCCAGTCGCTCACCGTAACTTTGCCTTTGCCTTCTTCAAACATTCATCCATTGCTCTTTCTTGCACTGCTAATATCTTGTTTTGAGGTTGATAGAGTCCCGACACGGTTGTATATCCGGTACGTGATGCGGCATTGTCAGTCGCTCCCTGTAACTTTTCTTTTTCCTTCTTCAAACATTCATCCAATGCTCTTTCTTGCTCTGCCGATACATCGATTTGAGGTTGATGGTTTTCCGGGGTGGCTATATATCCACTGCTGTCATCATTGGGCTCATTGTTTTTAATGGCCCCATCCTTCAAGCGCTCCGATGAACTAGCTATTTCGTTTGAATTACTATCGTCTTTCTTGTTTTTAGTCGCAGCCTGGCTTGAGTTCTGACTGACAGTGTTGTCACTCGATGTCACGGTGTTTGCGGTGAGTGTATCACTAGCTTTATTAGATTTCAGAGGGTGGGCGGCGGGAGCGGAGACGGTGTCTAATTTAACTGTTGGCTTGTTTTTTTTCGTCGACTTATTGCTATTTTTTTGCGTTTTCTTGGCCATTGAAAAAGCAGAGTTCAGTTCTTTTTTGTTCTTGTGGATAAGACTGTCAATCGGCACGTAGCTAATAATTTGGTTGGGTTTTCTTTTGATATTTGAATTATAAAATTTCACTTGCTTCTGCGTTAGCTGGATGTCGGCAACAGGCGACAATCGAATGAGGCCAGAAATCGCCTCGCGAGCAATAGCATATGTCAGTTGATCAAGGCTGTAAGAAAAGCTATTGCTGGTTTTTGGTATGGCAGAGGGGGGCGCTATTAATTCAATGGCACTGTCATGCCTGGAGAGTATTTTTCCTGCCGCTAAATCTTTATATGTGTAAACAACATTGCATTTCGATCGAGTCCCGCCTCGGGCGTTGCTTATAGATACTGAAGATATTTCTGTACTTATTTCAATGCGGCCGCTGTAATGTCCAAATTCGATAAAGCGATCACTGTTATGAATTTCTTTCTGGGTCGCATTCTTGATGGAATTTCCCCAGTTTGAAATTTGTAATTCACCTGGAAAGTTGTTGTCTGTATCTGTATTTTCTTTGGTTTTTATTTCTGCAGGAAGCACAATAACATCTACATTGTATGCAAGGTCATAATAGTCAATATCAGGAACAATGCTCTTGTTTCTTTCGCTTGAGACTTCTGAATAATTTCTTATGTTGGCACAACTCGTCACTCCGAAAAAGCTAAAAGCCAGCACGAGTAAGGCAGTTATTTTTTTTGTCGACATGTTACCCTCCCATAATTATTGATTAAGGGCTTGCGTTGTCGTTGACGCATAACAATGATTGGGCCGAATTCGGCGATAACGAAATAATAGAAGCCTCTAGATAACTCTGCGCTACCAATTCCGACTTTTTTAAAAGTCTATATAAATCATAGGCCTATATTTCACGCCCAACCCCTGAGCTGTAATCGCGCGACTTCTGTTTTTTGACGTCAATATCCTGTTGGGTCAGATTGATCCGCAGGAGTAGGTGAAGTTCAAGACGGTATCTACGGTCACCAACTGCCTGTGCTCAACCAGTTCAGGCATATAACTGGGAGCCATGAAGTCAAGGCTCACCACTGGTCTTTCTGATCATTCTTTCCTGGCAAGGGATCAGAGGACTGGCAGCCGTGTTCAAACTGAATGTCCGCCCCCCAGGAGAGATGCATCCGGTCCCATTATTCTGGCTTCAACAGCATCTCTACCCATCACCAACTACACTTTCTCCAGCCAGTCCGGGCAATCGTCCGGGGGCACACTCCAGGAGGAATCATGACAAGGAAAAATGTCTCCAGCCCTGAACCCTCAGCTACCGAAGCCAACGTGCTGTCGAGCCCGCCCGACATAGCTGCTCTCGCCGAGATATCCATCACTGATCCTGACAAAATGCACCCTGCGTGGATCAAGGAGCAGTTTCCCGAGTACGTGGACCCGCATGCAGGCCATGAGGCCAGGACGGTTCGCGAGATTAATCACAAAGGGCACGTTGTCCGGATCGTGACCACCTACCAGGTGGAGGTGGATGGGGCTCCGGTCCAGGCGCATCTGTTTGTGGACGATGCTGGACAGGTCCATACGCATGCCACTCCATTCGTTTCTTACGGATCGGCTCTCGATTTGATGACAGCGGTGATCGATGCCTATCCCGAGTCTTTCGCCAAGGGCAATGGCGACGGGGGAGAGCACTCCGACCATCCCGTTCACCATGATCACGGAGCACATCATGATCAGGTCTAATGCTGTCAAAGATCTCGCGGCGCTTCAGAAATACGTCGAAGGGGTGAAGCTGCTCAAGGATCCTGCGCTGAATCCCTGGCCTGGGCAGGCCAATCTCTCGATTTATGACTCCTTGGTGGCCTGGCACCACCGGGCCATGATGATTTCAACGCCTGCGGGGCAGATGGCCAGGAATGCTGCGCATGGAGGCCCATCATTTTTACCGTGGCATCGCTACTTTCTAGTGCGGCTGGAATCGTTGCTTCGCAAAGCGGTAAATGACCCACACTTTCGAATTCCATATTGGGACTGGAACACTGACGCGGAACTTCAGGACCCCAGGACATCAGTCATCTGGTCGAATCAGTACCTTGGACAGTTCGTGGACGGGAAGTGGCGGGTACGACTGATGGGTGATGGCCGCACCATGGAACTGGGCCGGGTAAACCGCCCCCTGGTGCGTTATCTGGGGGGAGGTGGGGCGCTGCCCAGCCGAGCCAATGTACGCAAGGTCATCCAGGAAAATACCGTGTATGACAAAGTGCCCTACGACGCGGCGCAATCCACCGGTGGTGCGCGCAACTACATCGAGGGATGGACTGGCAAAGAACGCATTCACAACAACGTCCATGTGTGGGTCGGCGGTGACATGGGGTTGTCGTCTTCGCCAAACGACCCGGTGTTTTTTCTGCATCATTGCAATGTCGACCGGCTCTGGGCGGCATGGCAAGCGAAGCATCCCGCCGCCGCTTACGTACCTGACGCAGCGGCTCCCGATACGCTCAAGTTCCATCGGATCGATGACCCGATGTACAGCCCTTTTCCGGAAAAGGTGACACCTCGAGATGTTCTGAATTACAGCCAGTACTACAAGTACGACACTTTGAGCGACCTGCTTTAGGCAGCATCAAGCGGGGGAGCCTCTAGTCATACTGAGCGCCTGCTCTTGCAGACTCGTTTGTATCAACGCAGCCAATTGTCGGGGGGCAGGCGCCAAGTGTTCTGCCCCTCGATAAAGCACATAGCCGAGGGTCGGCAGCGGGGGTAGACCGGCAATCACGGCGAGATGCCCTGGCAGACCAATGCGGGTTCGCAACGTGAGGCCCAAACCGGCCGCAACGGCCGCCCAGATTCCACCAACGCTGGGGCTGGTCAGCGCGATTCGCCAGGGAATCCGCGCCTCATCCAGTGCCTGGGTGGCCGCGCTGCGCAACACGCAAGGGGCGTCGAACATGATCAATGGCAGGGGGGAATCGACAGAGCGGTTGATGGGGGACGAGTCACGAGGCCCGATCCAGTGCATCTGCGTTTCACCCAGGTGCGTGGCGTAGGGGGACTTGTGCCCTGTGTCCCAAGACAGGGCCAGGTCCAGGCCACCGCTGTCGATCAATGCAAGTAGTTCGGTATTACGTGCGATCCTGACTTCGAGGCTCACCATCGGGTACATCTTGACGTAGCGTCGCAGAATGTCGCTGAGAAAGTGTTCGCCAAAGTCTTCCTGAAGCCCCAGGCGTACCGTGGCGGCGGTCTGGCTTTCGTGCAGGGTCTGGAAAATGCTGTCGTTCAGTTCAAGCAGTCGGCGTGCATGGCTGAGCAGGGTTTCACCCACCGGCGTCAACACCAGCCCTCGACCGGATTTTGACAGCACTGGCGTGCCTACCTGTTCCTCAAGCTTCTTGAGTTGTGCGCTCACGGCAGACGTCGAGCGATTGAGCCGATCTGCCGCCTTGGCAAAGCTGTTGAACTCCACGCCGGTCACGAAAGTACGCAGCACATCAAGATCGAAGGTCGGACGGCGCATCGAATCATCCATTAATTCGGGACTAAGGCCGCTATTAAATCTGATATTCGGAATGATCGCGACTTGATAGTTTTCCCCTGTCAGTTGGATTTTCAGGAGTAGGTCTTAATGCCATTTGCACGTATTTCACTGCACCGGGGAAAGTCTGCCGAGTATTTACAGGCCCTCTCACAAGGGCTGCACGACGCCTTGGTAGAAAGCTTCGAAGTGCCGATGGCTGATCGATTCCAGGTCATTCACCAACATGAAACGGGCGAGCTGATCTTTGATCCCGACTACCTGGGCGGTCCTCGTAGTGATGACTTTGTGCTGATCGCGATTACTGCCGGTCGCCCTCGAGACATCGAGACGAAACAGCGTTTTTATCGCAGCCTGGTCGAGAAACTGGGCCGAGCGCCGGGCATCGACTCAGAGGACGTCATGGTGGTGATTACCACGACAGCGGCAGATGAGTGGTCGTTTGGTGGCGGGCGGGGCAACTAGTTTTTGCTCTCAAGCCTGTATTCCGTAAATGTGGGCTATCTGTGTCTATCGGCAGCGTGGCCCGGTTGATAGGGTCCGTATTCACTTCAAGTTGATGAGGCAATAATGGACCTTACCGCCATCCCCTTTGGGACTACCGATTGGTCGAAGATCGAACCGGTCGAGCATGCCGGCCAGACGGGCATGGCCTATTGGCGGACCTGCCAGTTTGGTTCGATACGTGTGCGGATGGTTGAATACAGCCCCGGATATCTGGCCGATCACTGGTGCTGGAGAGGTCATATCCTGTTGTGCCTGGAAGGCGAGTTACACACAGAACTGGAAGATGGCCGCCAGTTCACGCTGACTGCCGGAATGAGCTATCAGGTGGGCAACGATGCCGAGGGACATCGCTCGTTTACCACTAGCGGTGCGAAGTTGTTCATTGTGGATTGAGGTCTCGGGTCAGATCAAAAGATCACAGCCTTCGGCAGTTCCTACGAGGTTGTGTGTAAAACACCTGACGCCGTGGTGTCCACATAGATGAGTCAGGCAGGGTGCCAATGCAAACAAGGTGTGTCGAGTGATTACGTCAACGGGCGAACTGGCGATACGTCAGATATCAGCACTTCCTCCGGAAATCCTGATACTGGAAGCGGAGGCCGTTACAGAGGGTTTCAGGTTTCTCACGCGCTTGGTTGCAGATTGGAAAAACGGGTCGAATCGATTCGATCAACCAGGTGAATGTCTTTTGGGAGCCTTCCGCAACGGGCAACTGATTGCCATCGGTGGTCTTTCATATGATCCATATGCCAGGTCGGATACCGGGAGGCTACGGCGGGTATACGTCGCGCGTGCATCAAGGGGCCAGAATGTGGGTAAAGCTCTGGTACAGCAGCTTCTGGAATATGCGGCTCAGAGATTCCGTGTCGTGCGCCTATCCACGGATACACCTGAGGGGTCGGCATTTTACCTTCGCTGCGGGTTTCAACAGATACACGATGATTTTGCGACTCATGTGAAATCATTAGCAGATGCCACATAGCCAGGGCGACGTGTTTAAGATCAAAAGATCGTCCGAACGCGGCCCGAGCCTTCGGCAGCTCCTACAGGGGCGTGAATCGCGGATCTGATCCGTATTTTTCTCGACTATCTGCATCTGTAATGGGATCAGTCTGCGGCTCACAATGACGGCACGGTCAGCAGTGGCGGTAACCGCTGCACCGCAAACTCATAGCGTAGGAGGCCCCATGGGCAAGATGGCAATTTTCCTGGGTGGATTTCTGGTGTTGACCATTTTGATTGGCGCGCTGGCTACGATTTCTCCCGTTTAGTCTCGTCCTGCGATCAGCAAAAAGCACAACGCCTCCACACTGGGAGGCGTTGGTTTTCTTCGGACAAGCTGATGGCAGGGGGGCCAAGACCGCCTCAACGAATATGCTTGGAATAGGCCGCTTTAAGTGCCTCGGATACAAGGGCAATCAGTATCGGGGTAGAGCTGGACTGCATGTCTCTACCGATGTCAGTTCGCCGTTCCAGCACTTTGCCAGCGTATTTGGATGCCTGGCCTTCAGACGCGAGTGATAACAGCTCTTCTTCAGTAAAAGCCTTCTCATAAGCCGCAGCAAGATTTTGATTCCATTTCGGCTGGTACTGCGGAAGTAGCGCGTCAATTTCGCTCGATACGGCACTGTGTGCTTTTTCACTTCCTAACTTTTCAATGAGCATCGCAAAGGTTTGTGTTTTCTTTGCCGCCAGCAGTGCCAGTGTTGGCAGGCTGTCACCCACATGGGTTTGAGCAACAAAAGCGAGCGCTGTCTTATGCGCAAGTATTTCAGCCGTGACCGTGGTGGACAACACGATGGGCGCTACGAATGCGACCGCGACACAAAAAGACCTCATCAATTGATCTGGCTCCTTCGGTTCGCCACGTCGGTGATGCGCTACAGAGAACCCTAGTTGGGAAATACCTATATCGCTAGTGATTCGGTTCCACTTTGGCTTGAGCCAGGGCGACGTTGATGGCGTGACAGCCGTCGTGTACCCAGACTTGAAAAGCCCACTGAACCAGTAACGGTCAGTGGGCTTTTTTCACGCTGGATTGAGCGCCGGCATCACCTCAGATCAAACCGATCCAGATTCATCACCTTGACCCAGGCTGCCACGAAGTCTTTCACAAACTTCTCCTTCGCGTCGTTGCTGGCATAAACCTCAGCCAACGCCCTCAGCTGTGCATTCGAGCCAAACACCAGATCAACACGCGTCCCCGTCCATTTGAGATCGCCGGTTTTGCGGTCGCGCCCCTCGAACTCTTCATTGGCCTCAGAGACCGGTTTCCATTCCACGCCCATGTCGAGCAGGTTTTTGAAGAAGTCGTTGGTCAACGCTCCCGGTTGCTTCGTGAACACGCCGTGTTGGGTTTGGCCGACGTTGGTGTTCAGCACGCGCAGGCCACCAATGAGCACGGTCATTTCCGGCGCGGTGAGGGTCAGCAGTTGGGCCTTGTCGATCAGCAGGGCCTCGGCCGGTACGCTGTAGCGGGTTTTGAGGTAGTTGCGGAAGCCATCGGCGGCGGGTTCGAGGTAGCCGAAGGATTCAACGTCCGTTTGCTCTTGCGAGGTGTCCATGCGTCCCGGTGTGAAAGGCACCGTGATGGTATGGCCGGCATTTTTTGCCGCTTGTTCGACGCCGGCACAACCGGCCAGCACGATCAGGTCGGCCAGGGAGATTTTCTTGCCGCCGGTTTGCGCGCTGTTGAACTCGTTCTGGATGCTTTCGAGTTTCGCCAACACGCTCGCCAGTTGCTCAGGCTGGTTGACCTGCCAGGATTTCTGCGGGGCCAGACGCAGGCGTCCGCCGTTGGCGCCGCCACGTTTGTCGGAGCCGCGGAAGGTGGAAGCCGCTGCCCAGGCGGTCGACACCAGTTGCGAGACGGTCAGGCCGCTGGCCAGGAGCTTGCCTTTGAGTGCGGCGATGTCACTGTCGTTGACTAAGGCATGGTCGACCGGTGGGATCGGGTCTTGCCACAGGAGTACTTCGTTGGGCATTTCCGGGCCGAGGTAGCGGGAGAGGGGGCCCATGTCGCGGTGGATCAGTTTGAACCAGGCGCGGGCGAAGGCGTCGGCCAACTGGTCCGGATTAGCGAGGAAGCGCCGCGAAATCGGTTCATAGATCGGGTCGAATCGCAGTGACAGGTCCGTGGTCAGCATGGTCGGATTACGCCGCTTGGACGGGTCGTGAGCATCTGGAATGATGCCCGCGCCAGCACCGCCTTTTGCCGTCCACTGGTTCGCACCCGCCGGGCTCTTGGTCAGTTCCCACTCGAAGCCGAACAGGTTTTCCAGGTAGTTGTTGCTCCATTTGGTGGGCGTGGTGGTCCAGGTCACTTCCAGGCCGCTGGTGATGGTGTCGCCGCCTTTACCGCTGCCGAATTTGCTCTTCCAGCCCAGGCCCTGTTGTTCAAGGCCAGCGGCTTCGGGCTCGGCACCGACGTTGTCGGCAGGGCCGGCGCCGTGGGTTTTGCCGAAAGCGTGGCCGCCAGCGATCAGCGCCACGGTTTCTTCGTCATTCATTGCCATGCGCCCGAAGGTTTCGCGGATATCTATCGCCGCAGCGACCGGGTCCGGGTTGCCTTCCGGGCCTTCGGGGTTGACGTAGATCAGGCCCATTTGCACGGCGGCGAGCGGGTTCTCCAGGTTGCGTCCGCCCTCGGTGCGGCTGTCCTCATTTTTCCCCGGCTCAGCGACGAGAGGGCCTTCGCCGGGTTCTTGCATGGGCTCTTTTTTGTCTTTTTCGTAGCGGGTGTCACCTGCCAGCCACTTGTTTTCGGAGCCCCAGTAGACGGCCTCATCCGGTTCCCAGACGTCTGGCCGGCCGCCGGAAAAGCCAAAGGTCTTGAAGCCCATCGACTCCAGTGCGACGTTGCCGGTGAGGACGATCAGGTCAGCCCAGGAGATGTTGCGACCGTACTTTTGCTTGATCGGCCAAAGCAGCCGGCGCGCCTTGTCGAGGCTGACGTTGTCCGGCCAGCTGTTGAGCGGGGCGAAGCGCTGCTGACCGGAGCCGGCACCGCCACGACCGTCACCGACGCGGTACGTGCCGGCGGCGTGCCAGGCCATGCGAATAAACAGTGGCCCATAGTGACCGAAGTCCGCAGGCCACCAGTCTTGTGAATCAGTCATCAGTGCATGCAGGTCTTGCTTGACCGCCGCAAAGTCCAGTTTTTTGAACGCTTCGGCGTAGTTGTAACCCTCGTCCGTGGGGTCGGACAGCCGCGAGTTCTGGTGCAGGATCTTCAGATTCAGTTGGTTCGGCCACCAATCGCGGTTCGTCGTGCCACCGCCAGCGGCGGCGTGATTGAACGGGCATTTCGATTCATTTGCCATGTGTGCGCTACCTTTGGTCGTGTTCATCCGGCTATCCGGCCCGGGGTTGGGCACGCAATAGCGACGAGCGGAATCAATGACATAGGCTGCAGCCGTGCGATCAATTGATCGTCGTGGTCACACGGGAAATCCGGATAGCGGCAATCGAGTTGCCAGCACGGTGGCCCACGGCAAGCCTAGTACGTTTCCTGACTCATTCGTATCTCTTCTCAGGTCTCAACCGGCCGGCTGACGCCAGCGCTCCAGTAAGGTTAGACGCCTATAAAGCAGTCAGCTAATAGGGGGAGTATTGGGAGGTGATAGGGATAGTCTTTTATCTGAGCCGTCGAGATGGAGTCGCTGTTGCGCGTCTCTTTTAACCAGCGTCGGCAAAACGTAATCTGTCGCATCGACCTTTGGATGGAACCAAACCAATGCTGCTAACCCACCGCCCCGTCAGTGCTGAAGACGTGTTGACGATTTGCGACTTTCCTCAAACTCCCCAAGAGCTTTTTTTCATGTTCCCGAAGGCGCAGTACCCGCTGACGGAAGCTCAGCTGCTTGCATCAATAGCTCAACGCTCGGACTCAACAGTGGTTGAAGGGGATAATGCGGTTGTCGGTTTTGCTAACTTTTATTCGTTTGAGCGCGATGGCGTTTGCGCGATCGGCAATGTGATCGTTTCACCCAAGGCTCGGGGGAAAGGTGTCGCGAGGTTTTTGGTGGAAACGATGGTGGGGCTGGCGTTTGAACGTCATCGGGCAAGCGAAGTGCAGCTTTCGTGTTTCAACGAGAACACGGCGGGGCTACTTTTGTATCCGCAGCTTGGGTTTGTGCCGTTTGGGGTTGAGGAGCGGGTGTCGCAGGATGGGCGCCGTGTCGCCCTGATACACATGCGAAAGACAAGCAAGTAGGACGATGGCGGCAGGTCTGAGGGGAAAATCAACTTCGCATTCGTTCCGTGTCTTGTTTAAGGAACGAGCCGAAAAGGCGAGTGAGGTCACGTATGATGGGCCTTTTTCGTTGACCGCCACCCAAGGATCCACCCGATGTCTTTAAGCAAACGCGATCAGGCACACATCGAACGTCGCCTGGTCGCCACTCTGACCGAGGCGTGCGAAACAGCCAAAGCAGAAATAGTCGGGTTTTGCTGGTTGACCCACGAAATCGATTACGACGCCTTTCCATCCAGCCTGCGGGTGATTTGGGTCTTCGATACGCAGGCCCATAAGGATCAGGCGCTGGCGAGCGGGCAGGGCGAGCGCATGGTCGAACTGACGGCCGTAGCATTAAATGAAGCGGACGTTCTCGTCAGCCCCGTCGCGGCCCATGTGCAGTTTGATTCTGAAGAACAATGTCAGCGCGCCAATGGCGGCAACTGGCAGCAACGCCTGGCGCCCAAGCGCTCGACGCGGGGTTGAAACGTGGCCAAGGATATCGAAAATCCGTGTATTTCCGTTTGCCAGCTCAGTGGTGAGCTGTGTGTCAGTTGTGGTCGCACCAAGGATGACATCAGAAAATGGAAACGCATGAAGCGTCCGGAAAAAATGGCGGCGGCGCAACGGGCGAGTGTGCGGTTGAAAGGGCTTCAGAAAAGGAAGGGTTGAGGGTTCCTCAGGGCCGCGCACAAACCTCTCGAACACATTCACGTAGCCAGCGATGCGCTGAGTCGGCATCCATCCGTGGATGCCAGAGCATCGAAATGGTGATTGGCGGCAGCTCGAACGGCAGATCGAAACTGTGCAGGCCGGCACGCAAGTTTCGGGTGTGTCGGGCGGGTGCGGTGGCGATCAGGTCCGAGGCGCGAGCCAGCGCCAGGGCGGCCGAGAAACCGCCGACGACGGTGACGATCTCCCGCTGCAGTCCCAGCGCTTCCAAAGCCTCATCCATCGGACCTTTGTCGAGCCCGCGTCGTGAAACCAGGATGTGCCGGCCAGCGGCGTAACGGGAGGCGCTGACCTCGCCTTGGCTCAGCGGATGCCCCGTGCGAACGACGCCCACGAAACGATCCTCGAACAATGCCCGGGTGCGCACTTCCGGGCTGGTCGTGCCGCCAACCACACCGGTTTCCAGATCGACCGAGCCGTCGCGAAGTGCGGCGCTGTCCTTGCTCAGCTTCTGCACGAAGTGCAAACGCACGCCGGGGGCTTGCTCACCGGCGCGGGCGATCAGCGCCGGGCCGAAGTTTTCGACGAAACCGTCACTGGTGCGCAGCGTGAATGTTCGAACCAGTTGCATGAGGTCGAGCTGTTCGGCGGGGCGCAAAACCGCTTCGGCGTCTTGCACCAATCGACTGACGTGTTCGCGCAATTCAAGCGCTCGTGGCGTCGGCACCAGGCCGCGTCCGGCCCGGACCAGCAGCGGGTCGCCTGTCGTTTCGCGCAACCGCGCCAGCGCTCGGCTCATGGCCGACGGGCTCAGCCGCAGTCGTTGGGCGGCGCGGGCGACGCTGCCTTCGGCGAGCAGCACGTCCAGGGTAATCAGCAGATTGAGATCGGGAGTGGTCATGCCGCAACGTTAGCACGGCGCGGGGCTGACATGGCGTCAAACGCATCTATCAAGTGCAAATGCTGCGCCTTCCGCCTTGTCACGCACGGGCATACGCTGCTGCTCTACCTTTCAGATGTGGCCAGACAATGAAATCCATCACTCAATCAGGTTCGGTGCGCTGGGCGCTTGCGAGTCTTTCGCTGTCGATGTTGATGCCTTCACTCGACACCAGCATCGCCAATGCGGGATTGCCGACGTTGGCCGAGGCGTTCGATGCTTCCTTCCAACACGTGCAGTGGATTGTTCTGGCGTATCTGCTGGCGATCACCACGCTGATCGTCAGCGTCGGACGGCTCGGCGACATGCTCGGCCGTCGGCGTTTGCTACTGGTGGGCATCGCCATTTTTACCCTGTCATCGCTGGCCTGCGGTGTCGCGCCGTCGCTTGGGTGGCTGGTCGGCGCCCGGGCGGTGCAGGGGCTTGGGGCGGCGATCATGCTGGCGCTGACCGTGGCGTTTGTCGGTGAGACGGTGCCGAAAGCGCAGACCGGCAGCGCCATGGGGTTGCTCGGAACGATGTCGGCGATCGGCACCACGCTGGGGCCGTCGCTCGGTGGGATGTTGATTGCCAGCGTTGGCTGGCAGGCGATTTTTCTGATCAACATACCGTTGGGTGTGCTGAACATCTGGCTCGCATATCGCTATTTACCGGCGGATGTTCGGCGAGTGAAAGCGGGGCGGGTGGGGTTCGACAAGGCCGGCACATTGCTGCTGGCGCTGACGCTCGCAGCGTACGCGCTGGCCATGACGCTCGGGCACGGTGAATTTGGACCGCTCAATGTCGCGCTGCTGCTGGCGGCTGTTTTCGGCGTTGGGCTTTTCATCTTCGTTGAGGCCACGGTCGCATCGCCATTGATCACATTAGCGCTGTTCCGCCAACAGGGATTGAGCGCCAGCCTGGCCATGAGCGCGCTCGTTTCGACGGTGATGATGGCGACGCTGGTGGTCGGGCCGTTTTATCTCTCGGGTGCGCTTGGCCTCGGCACGGCACTTGTCGGTTTCGCCTTGTCGGTCGGACCGTTGGTGGCTGCATTGACCGGCGTGCCGGCCGGTCGCCTGGTGGACCGTTTTGGCACTCGGCGCATGACCCGTCTCGGGCTCGCGGCAATGGCGCTCGGCGCGAGTGCTTTATCAATGATGCCAGCGGGGTTCGGCCTCCTCGGTTACCTCGCGCCCATCGCGGTGATCACGGCCGGCTACGCGTTGTTTCAGGCGGCCAACAACACCGCGATCATGACCGACATCCGCCCGGACCAGCGCGGCGTGATTTCCGGCATGCTCAGCCTGTCACGCAATCTCGGCCTGATCACTGGAGCTTCGGTGATGGGCGCGGTGTTTGCGCTTGCTTCGGCGACGACAGACATCACCAGCGCGTCTCCCGCAGCCGTCGCCAGCGGCATGCGGATAACGTTTGCCGTCGCCGTGGCACTGATTCTCCTGGCCCTTGCTGTGGCCCTGTTGCCGAGGGTTTCGGATTGCTGCGCTGTGTGCAGTAATGAACTGCAGTGAGCCTATATTGTTCATCTAAAATCGAATACCGATACTGCCTGAACATCGCGCAGTCGACGCTCATGGCGTTCAAGACATGGCTGGAGGCCAGATTTGCAGAGGGGCCGCCTTGGCTGCATGTGGACCGAAGCGAACTAAAACCTATGGGGCACGCCGATTAAATGTGGGAGCGGGCTTGCTCGCGAAGGCGGTGTGTCAGGCAACATCAGTGTTTACTGACACTCCCTCTTCGCGAGCAAGCCCGCTCCTACAGGTTCTGCACCTGACTGCGTTCCTTTTAGTGAGCGCCTCTGATGACAGCCGCTTGCGCCGTGCGCAACGCATGCCGATTGCCACGGAACAACACCAGTGTCGCGATCAACCCCAGCACCGCCGCGCCACTGAGCCAGATCCCCGGCGCTGCCTTGTTGTCCAGCACGTGGATCAGGTACGTACAGGCCGCCGGGGTGAAACCACCGAATGTTGCGGTCGCCAGGCTGTAGGCCAAGGAGAAACCGGTCGTACGCACTTCTACCGGCATGATCTCGGTCAGGGCCACCACCATGGCGCCGTTGTACGAGCCATACAGGAACGACAGCCACAGTTCGACAATCAGCAAGTGGCTGAAGCTGGGGTTCGCCACCAGCCACGACAGCGCCGGATAAGCCGTGAGGATCGCCAGAATCGTCGCGCCCAGCAGCAGAGGTTTGCGGCCGATCTTGTCGGAAAGCGCGCCCATCACCGGCAGCCAGAAGAAGTTCGACAGGCCGATGCACACCGTCACCAGCAACGCATCCAGATCCGACAGATGCAGCTCGGCTTTGCCGAAGGTCGGGGTGTAGGCGGTGATCAGGTAGAACGACACCGTGGTCATCACCACCAGCGCCATGCCGGCGAGGACGATGCCGAAGTTCTGACTGATCGAGCGGACGATGTCCCGCAGGGTAGGGCGGTGTTTGCGTGCCTGGAATTCCGGGGTTTCTTCCAGCGAACGGCGGATCACGAAGATCGCCGGCACGATCATGCAGCCGATCAGGAACGGCACGCGCCAGCCCCACTCACCCATTTGGTCGGGGCTCAGCCAGTGGTTCAAACCCACGCCGAGCAGGCCGGCGAATACCACCGCGGCTTGCTGGCTGGCGGACTGCCAACTGACGAAGAAGCCTTTGCGGCCCGGTGTGGAGATTTCGGCGAGGTACACCGACACACCGCCCAGTTCCACGCCTGCTGAAAAGCCCTGCAACAGACGACCGAACAATACGATCAGCGGCGCCGCGACGCCCAGCGTGGCATAACCCGGCACACCGGCAATCAGCACCGTGCCGGCGGCCATCAACGCCAGTGTGATGATCAGGCCTTTGCGGCGGCCGTGGCGGTCGATGTAGGCACCGAGGAAAATCGCCCCCAGCGGACGCATCAGGAAACCGGCCCCGAAAGTGGCCAGAGACAGCATCAGGGAAGCAAACGCGCTATCGGCGGGAAAGAAGGTTTTGGCAATGGCCGTGGCGTAAAAGCCGTAGACCATGAAGTCGAACATTTCGAGAAAGTTACCGCTGACAACGCGAAAAATCGCTTTGCCTTTGCTCGTATTGGAAGACATGTGTAGGTACTCACTCTGGTCGATCTTGTTTGAAAGCGCTGCACCTATGTGGCGAGGGAGCTTGCTCCCGTTCGATTGCGCAGCAATCGTAAAACCGGTCACCGCTATCGCGAGCAGGCTCGCTCCCATGCGCTCTGAAGCCCATAATGGCGGGCGCGGTTTTGAGGGGAGATGAAGATTTGTTAACTGGACGGTGGAGTGGACTTGTGGTTCTGGCCAGCATTTTGTCCGGTTGTGGCAACGGCGACAGCCTGGAACGCTTCGACGGCCCGACCATGGGCAGTCGCTATTCGATCCAATACGTGCGCCATGCCGGTCTTCCCGCACCGGCGGAAGTCCGCGTCCAGGTCGAAAAAATACTCTCTGATGTCGATCGGCAAATGTCGACCTATCGCAGTGACTCCGACATCGAACGCTTCAATAACCTGCCCGCCAACCACTGCCAGACAATGCCTGCGCCGATCCTCGAATTGGTCCGCGTCGGCGAGCGCTTGTCTTTGCAAAGTGACGGCTCCTACGACCTGACGGTGGAGCCGCTGCTCAACCTCTGGGGATTTGGCCCGCAGGCGCGTGAGGAAAAAGTCCCGAGCGCCGAAGCACTGGCCGAGGTGCAGCAGCGCGTCGGCCACCGTCACTTGCGCATTGACGGTGACCAGTTGTGCAAGGATGCCGCGGTCGAGGTCGACTTCAACAGCATCGCTGCCGGTTACGCGGTCGACACGATTGCCGCCGAACTCGAAGCGCTGGGCATCCACGACTACCTCGCTGAAGCCACCGGCGAACTCAAGGCCGTCGGTAAAAAACTCGACGGCTCACCGTGGCGCATCGCCCTGGAAGAACCCCGTGATGATCAGCAAGTGGCCGAGCGTGTCATCGCCGTCGACGGCTATGGCGTGTCCACCTCCGGTGACTACCGTAACTATTTCGAGCAGGGTGGCCGGCGCTATTCCCACACCTTCGATGCCCGCACCGGAACACCGGTCCTACACGCCCTGGCGTCAGTCACGGTGATTCATCCTTCAGCGTTGATGGCCGATGGCTTATCGACGCTGTTGCTGATTCTTGGCCCTGAACGGGGTTGGGAATATGCCCAAACGCATGACATTGCTGCATTCTTTGTGATTCGTGCCGATACAGGTTTTGTCACACGCACCAATCAGGCTTTTGAGCGCCTGGCCGGTGAGAAAACCGAGTGATTGCGGCTGCAAAAGCATTTTTCGATGGCTTTGTAGTGCAGGCAAAACTAGCCTACGACGCGACCAAGGGTTAATGTGCGCGGCGTTGACGCTTCTATAGACTGTGTCCGGGTTCTGCACTGGCCCCAAATTGTTCCTTCACGCCGCCGATCGGCGTGATTTAGCCGCAGGCGCCGAGGGTGCCGCGGCCTGTTCTGAGGAGTACGCATGGCTGTCTACAACTACGATGTGGTGGTGTTGGGTTCCGGCCCGGCGGGAGAAGGCGCGGCAATGAACGCTGCCAAGGCAGGGCGCAAGGTGGCGATGGTCGATAGCCGTCGCCAGGTCGGCGGCAACTGCACCCACCTGGGCACCATCCCGTCCAAGGCCTTGCGTCACTCGGTCCGGCAGATCATGCAGTTCAACACCAACCCGATGTTCCGGGCCATTGGTGAGCCGCGCTGGTTCTCGTTCCCGGACGTGTTGAAAAGCGCTGAAAAAGTCATCTCCAAACAAGTCGCCTCGCGCACCGGCTACTACGCCCGTAACCGCGTCGACGTGTTCTTCGGCACCGGCAGCTTCGCCGACGAGCAAACCATCGAAGTCGTCTGCGCCAACGGCGTGGTCGAAAAACTGGTGGCCAAGCACATCATCATCGCCACCGGTTCGCGTCCTTATCGCCCGGCGGACATCGATTTTCATCACCCGCGTATCTACGATAGCGACACCATCCTCAGCCTCGGCCACACCCCGCGTAAACTCATCGTTTACGGCGCCGGCGTGATCGGCTGCGAATACGCCTCGATCTTCAGTGGTCTGGGTGTATTGGTTGAACTGGTGGACAACCGTGGTCAGTTGCTGAGCTTCCTCGACTCGGAAATTTCCCAGGCCCTGAGCTATCACTTCAGCAACAACAACATCACGGTTCGCCACAACGAAGACTACGACCGCGTCGAAGGCGTGGACAACGGCGTGATCCTGCACCTCAAGTCCGGCAAGAAGATCAAGGCCGACGCCTTGCTCTGGTGCAACGGCCGTACCGGCAACACCGATCAGCTGGGTCTGGAAAACATCGGCGTGAAGGTCAACAGCCGTGGCCAGATCGAAGTCGACGAGAACTACCGCACCTGCGTGCCGAACATTTATGGCGCCGGTGATGTGATTGGCTGGCCAAGCCTGGCCAGTGCCGCCCACGACCAGGGCCGTTCGGCCGCTGGCAGCATCGTCGACAACGGCAGCTGGCGTTTCGTCAATGACGTGCCGACCGGCATCTACACCATTCCGGAGATCAGCTCGATCGGCAAGAACGAGCAGGAGCTGACTCAGGCCAAGGTGCCGTATGAAGTGGGCAAGGCGTTCTTCAAGGGCATGGCGCGTGCGCAGATCGCCGGCGAACCGCAAGGCATGCTGAAGATCCTGTTCCACCGCGATACGCTGGAAGTGCTGGGCGTTCACTGCTTCGGTTATCAGGCATCGGAGATCGTGCACATCGGTCAGGCGATCATGAACCAGCCGGGCGAGCAGAACACCCTGAAGTACTTCGTCAACACGACGTTCAACTACCCGACCATGGCCGAAGCCTATCGGGTAGCGGCGTACGATGGCCTCAACCGGCTTTTTTGAGCGGCTCCGGCCGGTGGCCTGAGCCGGCCGGGGAGACCGATTTCAGCAATTCTCGAGCGTGGCGCTGGCCAAACCGGGAAAGTCTGTAATCAGGCTGTCAACGCCGAAGTCGGCGAGCCTGCGCATCAGCGCGGGCTCGTTGACTGTCCACACTGACACATGCAGCCCCTGACGCTGCGCCTTCTGCAGGCGTTCCGGCGTACACAGGGTCCAGTTCAGCGCCAGCATCTCACAGCCATAGTTTTGCGCGACCTTCAGCGGGTCGAGCCAGGCGTACTCGGCCACCAGTCCGCGAGACACGTCCGGCACCAGGTCCAGCGCGGCTTTCAACACTTCGCGTGAACTCGAGGTAATCGTGACCTTGTCCCGTATGCCGAAACGCTGGGCCATTTCGCGAATCGCCAGCACGGTGGTTGCGGCACGGGTGCGTGATGCGCTTTTGACTTCCAGCTGCCAGTGCTCGAAATCGCATTTTTCGAACAACTCTTCCAGCGTCGGGATCGGGCAGGGTTTGATCCAGCCTGGGCCGCCCTTGCGCGCGTCGTAGGTCACCAGTTCCGCAGCCGTGTGTTCGGCCACTTTGCCGCGGCGGTCGGTGGTGCGTTTGAGGGTCGGGTCGTGGATCACCATCAACTCGCCGTCCTTGGACAGGTGCAGGTCCAGTTCGCAGCGGCGCACGCCGTGCTTGAGGCATTGCTGAAAGCTGGTCAGGGTGTTTTCCGGTGCTTCGCCTTTGGCGCCGCGATGGCCGTAGATGAGAGTCACGGTTCTTCCTTAATTAATGGCCGTTTTCGTTTTGTTCGCGCGCCAGGCGTCGTTCTTGTGCCTGTCGCTGCAAGATGTAGCGGGCCAGCAGTTGTCGCTGGGCATCGGACAGGTATTCGAATTCGGTGCCGACGTCGTAGCCGCCGCCCTTGCGGTCGCAATGGGTGACGCGGGCCCGCAGCAATAGGCCGAGGGCTTGTGGCATCAGCACCAGCTTGACCGACAGGTGCGCGCCGACGGCAATGGGCGTCGGATGCTGAAAGTCGATGCCGCCTTCGGAGATGATCACCGGCTGCGGTTCGCCGATCTGTCCGAGCACGGTCAGGGCGACCACCTGGCTCAGCAGATCGATGCGTTTGTTCTGTGATTTGAGGAACGCGGCGATGGCTCGGTCGCGTTCGTTGATCTGGCGCAACAGGTGTTGCGACTCGAATTCGCTCAGGTGCAGTTCGCTGAGCAGGTTGAATAGCGGGGAAGCATCCTGCAACACTTCCTGGCCTGCTGCTTCGGGAGCAGACAGGGGCCGAATTTCCAGTGCGATCGTGTCCTCGATACGGTAGTATTCGCGGCGATCTTCTTCATCTAATGTCGACATGGCGAACCCATGGTAGCGGCGGTGGTCTGAGTGTAAAGCTGGTTATCGACCCCCGCCACAAGGACGTTCCTTTTCCCTCCGAACAAGCCCCGACATGTTCAGACCTCTCTTCGTATTTATCGGCACGCGTTATACCCGTGCAAAACGTCGCAATCATTTTGTGTCATTCATTTCCCTGACCTCGATGATCGGACTCGCCCTCGGCGTGGTCGTGATGATCGTGGTGCTGTCGGTCATGAACGGCTTCGATCATGAGATGCGCACCCGTGTGCTGGGCATGGTGCCCCACGCAACCATCGAGTCCGGCGAGCCGATCAGCGACTGGCAAAGCCTGGCCGCCAAGGTCAAGCAGAACCCGCAGGTGGCGGCGGTTGCGCCCTTCGTCCAGATGCAGGGCCTGCTGACCAACAACGGCAAGGTTTCCAAAGTGCTGCTCAATGCCATCGACCCTGTGCAGGAACGGCAGGTGTCGATCATTGATAACTTCATGCAGCAGGGCAAACTCGACGACCTGGCGCCGGGCAGTTTCGGCATCGTCATCGGCGACAAGGCGGCAGCCAAGCTCGGCGCGGCGGTTGGCGACAAGCTGACGTTTGTCGCGCCGGAAGTCACCGTGACCCCGGCCGGGATGTTCCCGCGCATGAAACGCTTTACCGTGGTCGGCATCTTCCATGTCGGCGCCGGTGAGCTGGACGGCTATCTGGGCCTGACCAATCTGCAGGATCTGGCCAGGTTGCACCGCTGGCAACCGGATCAGGTCCAGGGCCTGCGACTGAAGTTCGACGACCTGTTCCAGGCACCGCGCACCGCGTGGACCATCGCCCAGCAGCTCGGCGAAGACCGTTACTACGCCCGCGACTGGACTCGTACCCACGGCAATCTGTATCAGGCGATCCGCATGGAAAAAGCCATGATCGGCCTGCTGTTGCTGCTGATCGTCGCCGTTGCTGCGTTCAACATCATTTCCACGCTGGTGATGGTGGTGAACGACAAGAAGGGCGACATCGCGATCCTGCGTACCCTGGGCGCCACACCGGGTTCGATCATGGCGACGTTCATGGTCCAGGGCACGGTCATTGGTGTGGTCGGTACACTGATCGGCGCCGTGGTCGGGATCTTCGCCGCGCTGAACGTCAGCGCCGCGATCGCGGCCCTGGAAGGGCTGATCGGCCACAAGTTCTTGAACGCCGACGTGTATTTCATCGATTACCTGCCGTCGCAAGTGCAGAGCCAGGACGTGTTGATGGTCTGCGCCGCCGCGTTGGTCCTGAGTTTCCTCGCCACCCTGTATCCAGCCTGGCGTGCCGCGCGCACCCAGCCTGCGGAGGCGCTACGTTATGAGTGAGTCGGGCATGAGTGATAAAGCAATCTTGAGCTGCCGCAACCTGGGCAAATCCTACGTGGAAGGCCCGGAATCGGTAGAGGTTCTGGCCGGTCTGCAACTGGAACTGCATCCGGGTGAGCGCGTGGCGATCGTCGGTACGTCGGGTTCGGGCAAAAGTACCTTGCTCAACCTGCTGGGCGGCCTCGATACGCCGACCAAGGGCAGCGTCTGGCTGGCCGGTGAAGAGCTCTCGGCCCTGAACGAAAAGGCCCGTGGCCTGTTGCGCAACCGGTCGCTGGGTTTCGTTTACCAGTTCCACCACTTGCTGCCTGAGTTCACCGCGCTGGAAAACGTCTGCATGCCGTTGCTAATCGGCAAGACCGCGATCCCGGAAGCGCGTCAGCGTGCGACGGCGTTGCTGGAGCGGGTAGGGCTGGGCCATCGCCTGGAGCACAAGCCGGCGGAATTGTCCGGTGGCGAACGCCAGCGTGTGGCCATTGCCCGCGCCCTGGTGAACAAGCCAGGCCTGGTGATGCTCGACGAGCCGACCGGCAATCTCGACTCCCACACCGCCCAGGGCATTCAGGATTTGATGCTGGAACTCAGCACCTCGATGCGCACGGCGTTCCTGGTGGTGACCCACGACATGAACCTGGCTCGCCAGATGGATCGCGTCCTGCATTTGCAGGAAGGTTGCCTGACCCCCATCTGATTGGCTGAAACCCGGCACACTGAACAGTGCGTCGGGTCTTTTATTTTTATACGGTGCCCCAGCGAATGTTCAGACCGTTATCGATCTTTATCGGCACGCGCTATACCCGCGCCAAGCGCCGCAATCGCTTTGTTTCCTTCATCTCGATGACCTCGATGATCGGCCTCGCCCTGGGCGTGCTGGCGATGATCGTGGTGCTGTCGGTGATGAACGGCTTCCAGCGCGAAATGAGTTCGCGCATCCTCGGCATGGTGCCCCACGCGACCATCGTCGGCGTGAACCCTATCGACGATTGGCAGCCGGTGGCCGCCGCGGCGATGAAGAATCCTGAAGTCACCGCCGCCGTGCCATTCACCGAGATGGAAGGCATGCTGTCCTACAAGGGCACCATGCAGCCGATCCAGGTCAGCGGGGTCGATCCGGCGCTGGAAAGCAAGGTCTCGATCGTTGCCAAGCACATTGTTCAGGGGCGTCTCGACGCCTTGAAGCCGGGCGAATTCGGCGTGGTGATCGGCGAGATCACCGCGCGGCGCTTTCGCTTGAACGTCGGCGACAAGATCACCCTGATCGTGCCGGAAGTCAGCAATGCACCGGGTGGCATCACCCCGCGCATGCAGCGGCTGAACGTGGTGGGCGTGTTCAAGGTCGGTGCCGAACTGGACGGTTCGATGGCGCTGATCCACATGGCCGATGCCGCGCAGATGCAGCACTGGCAACCGAATCAGGTACAGAGCGTGCGCCTGGCGGTGAAGGATCTGTACGCCGCGCCGCAAGTATCGAGCGACATCGCGACCGGCCTGGGCGCCGCCTACAAGGCTGACGACTGGACTCACACCCAGGGCAGTCTGTTCAGCGCGATGAAGATGGAAAAAACCATGATCGGCCTGTTGTTGCTGATGATCGTCGCCGTGGCGGCGTTCAACATCATCGCCACGCTGATCATGGTGGTCAACGACAAGGGCGCGGACATCGCCATCCTGCGAACCATCGGCGCCACTCCTCGGCAGATCATGGCGATCTTCATGGTACAGGGCACGGTGATCGGGATTGTCGGCACCTTGATCGGTGGCGTGCTGGGCGTGATCGCGGCGTTGAACGTCAGTGAACTGGTGGGCTGGATGGAGCGGGTCAGCGGGCAGCACATCTTCAGTTCCGATGTGTACTTCGTCAGCAACTTGCCGTCCGAATTGCAGGGCGCGGATGTGCTGTTGATCTGCTCCGCCGGTTTCATCATGAGCTTTCTGGCGACGGTTTATCCGGCGTGGCGGGCGGCGAAAGTCGAGCCGGCTACCGCGTTGCGGTATTCGTGAGTCCCCAATGATCGTTCCCACGCTCCGCGTGGGAATGCCTCAACGGACGCTCTGCGTTCGGCTCCTGATGTGACGCAGAGCGTCACTGGCTGCATTCCCACGCAGAGCGTGGGAATGATCAGGTTTGCGGTAACTCAATCACAAACCGCGTCCACCCCTGGGCCGATTCGCAACGAATCTGCCCGCCATGGGCGCGGATGATCGACTGGGTGATCGCCAATCCCAATCCCGCATGCTCACTGCTGCCTTCACGGCGCGCGGGGTCTGCCCGGTAGAAGCGGTCAAACAAACGCGGCACCAGGTCCTCGGAAATCCCTTCACCACTGTTTTCAACGGTCAGGCTCAAGCCTGCCGGTTGCTCGACGATCTTTACCCGCACCTCACCACCAGCCGGGGTAAACCGCAACGCATTGTCCAGCAAATTGGACAGTGCCCGGCGCAACATGCTGCGATCGCCCTGCATGCTCGCGTGGCCGTCACGACTCAACTTCACCCGGGCGTCCTCGGCCAGCGGCGCAAAAAACTCCAGCAGCACATCCGCTTCTTCCGCCAGGTCCAGCGGTTCACGCTTGGGCATCAGCAAACCGTGGTCAGCCTTGGCCAGGTACAACATGTCGTTGACCAGTTGCGCCATCCATTGCAGTTCTTCGAGGTTGCTGTGCAGCGCCTCGCGGTAATCCTCAAGGGGGCGAGGGCGGGTGAGGGTGACTTGGGTGTGGGTCAGCAGGTTCGACAGCGGTGTGCGCAGTTCATGGGCGATGTCGGCGGAGAAGGCCGAGAGCCGCTGAAAAGAGTCATCGAGACGTCCGAGCATGGCGTTGAAGCTGCGGGCCATTTCCGCAAGCTCCGGTGGCATGTCTGCTTCCGGCAGACGGGCGTTGAGTGATTGCGCCGACACGCCGCTGGCGACCGCACTCATGCGCAGCAACGGACGCAAACCACTGCGCGCCGCCCAGGCACCGAGCAGGGCGGTGGCCAGGGCCGAGAGGCCGACCGTCAGCCAGATCAGGTGCTGCATGCGCTGCAGAAAGTGCTGGTGATGGGTGATGTCCAGCAACAAGGTCAGTTGCGGTGAGTCGGGTTTGTCGAGGAACAGCGGTGCATTCAGGACGCGGTAATCGGTGCCATCGTCGCTCACCGTCGACAGGCCAGGTTTGCGCGGTAAATCTTTGGGCACGCTGGGCGAGCTGTCGTACATGCGTTGGCCGTCACTGCTAATGATGCGCAGCGAAAGATCGGCCTGTCGGCTCAATTCATCGGCCAACCTGGCTTCGGCGTCGCCGGCCTGAATGTCATCCAGCGCCCGGCGTAAACCAATCAATTTGTCATCCAGCAACTGCTGGTCCAACTCGACAAAGTGCGCCTCGCTGGCGCGGCTGAACAACACCCCGGCGAACAACGACACCACCGCAGTGCAGGCGGCAAACAGCAGTGCCAGGCGGTTGCTTAATGAAAGCCGGCGCATCAGGCGGGGCGCTCTTCAAGGACGTAACCCATGCCGCGCACGGTGTGAATCAACTTGTTCGGGAAATCGTCGTCGATCTTCAGGCGCAACCGGCGGATCGCCACTTCGATGACGTTGGTGTCGCTGTCGAAATTCATGTCCCACACCTGGGACGCGATCAGCGACTTGGGCAGAACTTCGCCCTGGCGCCGCAGGAGCATTTCCAGCAGGGCGAATTCCTTGGCGGTCAGGTCGATGCGCTGACCGTTACGCTCGACCCGGCGACGGATCAGGTCCAGGCGCAAATCGGCCAGTTGCAAGCTGGTTTCCTGGGGCGTGGCGCTGCCGCGACGCAGCAGGCTGCGAACCCGGGCCAGCAGTTCGGAGAAGGCGAAAGGTTTGACCAGGTAATCGTCGGCGCCCAGTTCCAGGCCATGGACTCGGTCCTCCACCGCGTCTCGTGCGGTCAGAAACAGTACCGGCGTGTCCAGGCCTGCACTGCGCACCGCTTGCAGAATCTGCCAGCCATCGCGTCCAGGCAGCATCACATCGAGAATCAACAAGGCGTAATCGCCGCTCAAGGCCAGTTGCTGGCCGGTGGTGCCATCGGCCACCAGTTCGGTGTTGAAGCCAGCCTCGGTCAGGCCCTGGCGTAAGTAATGGCCGGTTTTCGGTTGGTCTTCGACGATCAGCAGTTTCATGGGCGACTCGGGCAGTTTGAACAGGTGCGTTATACCGTGGGCGGCGAGGAAGCAGGCCAACCTGACAAAGTTGTAATCTGCCTGTCAGGTAGCTGGCAGAGCCGACGGGGTAGAGTTTCCCACAAGCTGAACCTCATCTTGTTGGAGTGCGACTATGTTTTTGCAAAAGCGTCTGGCACTGGCCGCTTGTTTGCTGACTCTGAGTTTAGGGCTGGAAGCCTCACCGGCGCAGACCTACGATTTCGGTCAACCGGCCTCGGCCGCCCAGGCCACCCGCAGCGTCGAAGTGGTAATGGGCGATATGACCTTCAGCCCCAAGACCCTCGATATCAAGGCCGGGGAAACCGTGCGTCTCGTACTGGTGAATAAAGGCCAGTTGCTGCATGAATTCAACCTCGGCGATGCACAGATGCATGCCAGGCATCAGCAGGAAATGCTCCAGATGCAGCAAAGCGGCATGCTGATGCCTACAGGCATGAAGGCCATGGACCACGGTTCCATGGCCGGAATGGATCATGGCGCCATGGATCACGGCATGAAGCATGACGACCCCAACAGTGTGTTGGTGGAGCCGGGTAAAACCGCCGAGCTGACCTGGACCTTCACCAAGGCCACTAACCTGGAATTTGCCTGCAACATCCCCGGCCATTACCAGGCCGGTATGGTCGGCAAACTGACAGTCAGTCAGTAAGCACTCAAAGGCGGGAGCAAAGGCTGGTAGAATCCGCTGATTCTTCAGTCAGGTTTCCGCCATGCATCCCGCAGCCGAACATTCGCCGCTGGGCAAATCCAGCGAATACATCGCCACCTACACGCCGTCCTTGCTGTTCCCGATCCCGCGCGCCGCGAAATGGGCCGAGTTGGGCCTGACCGCGCAAACCCTGCCGTACAAGGGCGTGGACTTCTGGAACTGCTTCGAGCTGTCGTGGCTGTTGCCGTCCGGCAAGCCTGTGGTGGCGATCGGCGAATTCAGCATCCCGGCGGATTCGCCGAACATCATCGAGTCGAAGTCGTTCAAGCTGTACCTCAACTCGCTGAACCAGACGCCATTTGCCGACACCGCGAGCCTTGAAGCGACGCTGGTGAAAGATCTCTCGGCCGCTGCCGGCAAACCGGTGGGCGTGCGGGTTCGCAGCCTGAAAGAGGTAGAGGCGGAAGGCGTCGTGGCGTTGCCGGGCGTGTGCATCGATGACCTGGACATCAGTGTCAGCAACTATGAGCATCCGCGTCCGGAACTGCTGCGTTGCGATGAGTTGCGCATCGTTGAAGAGTGCGTGCACAGCCACTTGCTCAAATCCAACTGCCCGGTCACCAGTCAGCCGGACTGGGGCAGCGTGGTGGTGGAGTATCGTGGCGCGGCGCTGGATCACGCGAGTTTGCTGGAATACATCGTGAGCTTCCGCCAGCACTCGGACTTCCATGAACAGTGCGTAGAGCGGATTTTCCTCGACCTGCAGCGGTTGCTGAAGCCGGAGAAATTGACGGTGTACGCGCGGTATGTGCGTCGTGGTGGATTGGACATCAACCCGTATCGCAGCACCGAAGAGGTGCAACTGCCGAACCATCGCTTGGTCCGACAATAAAGAGCCAGTGTGGGATTGCATTTGCACATCCCGGATATGAAAAAGCCCCGCTATCGATAGCGGGGCTTTTTTGCATCTGGCAGGTTCAGATCCCCATATTGCCCAAGGCTTGCACAATGTTGCGCAAGGTGCCGGCCAATGTGGGATGTTCGAGTTCGAAGCGCTCGACGGCCAGATTCACATTGTCGGCGAGGTTGGTGTCCTGGGTTTTGGTTTCCAGCTCAAGCTCCAGTTGGATCTGTTGCATCAGCGCGTGCAGGTCTTCGCGCTCGGCTTCGGTCAGTGGCGGATTCTGTTCCAATTGCTCGCGCAGTTTATTGAGCTGATCTTGCAGTTCGCGGGCGGGCATGGCGTTCTTCCTTTTATCAATAGGCACTGGCATAGACCGCAGCGGCGCGCCAAAAGGTCTATGGCTGACCTTTAGATTAATCCACTCGCGCGCAACCTGCATGATCTCAGTCAGGGCTTTTCGCCTTTGAGCCGACGCAGGCTGATATCGGCCAGGCAGGTGTCGAGCTCGCCCAGATGATCGATTACCGAATGCACGCCCAGGCCGAACAACTGCACCGTCGCCTTGCCGCGCAAGTGTTCCCGTTCCTTCTGGCTCAAGGCTTGCCATTCGTTCGGCGCGAGCCCGCATAGCGAGCCGCACGACGCCAGGCCGATGGTCCACAGCCCGGCGTTCAGGCCCGATTGCAGCAGTCGCGGCTCGCCGCTGACCAGCACGCAACCGTCCAGGCGCTCGACATTCAGCGCCATCAAGGCTTGCCAGCAGACATTCGGGGCCGGCCATGGATTGATTGTTTCCGAGTGTTGCAAAGATTTGATCCAGGCCGGAAGTGCGACGGCCAGAGAATGGCTGAGGGCAGGGGGTAGTTCATCAAGCCAGGCGCAGGGAATCCGTTGTCGCTGCAAGCTGGACAGGCTCTCCAGGGCGCCGGGCGTGACCTCGGCGTGCTCGGCAGAAACGGTGCCGTGCAGACGCGTGCGCGCGCCGAAATCCACCAGGCAACCACTGAGACCGAACAGCACGGCGGTCAGATTCGGTGCGGCAAGGGGCAAGACTTCGGCGTGCGGCATGGAAACGTCCCTGAAATAGCGACAAGGCTATTCGTGGACGATGACAATCGAGTGACACGGATGTGAATCGCTCGCCGTCAGGAGGCGTCGTTCGTAGACCATCGTGCACGATGCTGCCTAAACCGGGTTTTCCGTCATATACTAGCGGTCTTTGCGCCTGGGCCAAGCGCCCGCGTCAGTACAATCCAAGGAGTTTTTCTATGCGCTGGAGCAATCGACTCGCTCAGCTTTGTATGTGTGCCAGTGTATTGCTGGTTCCGTTTGCGACTCAGGCCGCCACGGAAGAAGACCCTTGGGAAAGCATCAACCGCCCGATCTACAAATTCAACGACTTTGTCGACACCTACGCACTGAAGCCGTTGGCTCAGGGCTACCAGTTCGTCACACCGCAGTTCCTGGAAGACGGCATCCACAACATGTTCCGCAACGTCGGCGATGTGACCAACCTCGCCAACGACGTGTTGCAGGCCAAGCCCGCTGCGGCTGGCGTCGACACCGCGCGTTTGATCTTCAACACCACCTTCGGCCTGCTGGGCTTCTTCGACGTGGGCACCAAGATGGGCCTGCACCGCAACGACGAAGACTTCGGCCAGACCCTCGGTTACTGGGGCGTGGGCAGCGGCCCGTACGTGATGCTGCCGCTGCTGGGTCCAAGCACCTTGCGTGATACGCCTTCCAAGTATGTCGATGGCTATACCGGTCCGTACCCTTACATCAACGATATACCGGTACGTAACTCGATTTACGGCCTGAACATCGTCGACACTCGCGCCAGCCTGTTGTCGGCCGAGAAACTGGTCACTGGCGACAAATACACCTTTATTCGCAATGCATACCTGCAAAACCGCGAATTCAAGGTCAAGGACGGTAAGGTCGAAGACGATTTTTAATCTCGACCGGTAAAACGAAGAGGGCGGCCAATTGGCCGCCTTCTTTCGTTTGGCTTGCGGGTGAAGTCAGGGCTATTTCATCTTCAGGATTGTAAGCCCGAGTTTCTGGCCGCCACCGTCCTGTGCTTTCACCCACACCACCTCGGTGTCGGCTTCAAGGCCTTTGAGCGCTGCGTGATCGGAATCGATCCGCACGCTGAGCCGGTCACCGACCTTGAATGAGCGGGGCGCCTCCAGCTGCATGCCACTGCTGGAAAGGTCGATGCAGACGGCTTGCACCTCATCGCCTTCATGAATCAGCGACACATCGGCATCAACCCGCATGCGGATGAAATCGCGCTTTTCGCTGTAGTCCCGATCGGTTTGGCTCATGGGCTCGATCCTTCCTTTGGGTTACGGTTTTGCCTGTTCTTATAACTCTCGGTGATTTGACAAGTAAAGACGTCAAGCGACCATCGGCGTGAGCTTGAAACGCCTCGCGGATGGGAGTACCGTCTGCGCCTTAGAAGGGCACCTCTGGTGGAACAGTGAGTAGGGCAAACGCTCGAAAACGGTGCAGCAGAGAGGCTAGAAAGCGAATCCAGTAGTGTGTGCAGGGCCAAATGCCCAGCCTGCTACGCCAACCTAATTCTGGCGCCGTTTGCCCACATGCCAAAAACCAGTGCCACGCTGCTGATAATCGATGATGACGAAGTAGTGCGTGCGAGCCTCGCGGCCTACTTGGAAGACAGTGGTTTCAGTGTCCTGCAGGCCAGCAATGGCCAGCAGGGTCTTCAGGTATTCGAGCAAGACAAGCCCGACTTGGTCATCTGCGATCTGCGCATGCCGCAGATGGGCGGACTCGAACTCATTCGCCAGGTCACCGAACTGTCGCCGCAAACCCCGGTAATCGTGGTTTCGGGCGCCGGTGTGATGAACGACGCCGTCGAGGCCCTGCGCCTGGGCGCAGCGGACTACCTGATCAAGCCTCTCGAAGATCTCGCCGTACTCGAGCACTCCGTGCGCCGTGCCCTGGATCGTGCGCGTCTGCTGCTGGAAAACCAGCGCTACCGCGAGAAGCTGGAAAAGGCCAACCGCGAGCTCGAAGCCAGCCTGAACCTGCTCCAGGAAGACCAGAACGCCGGTCGCCAGGTGCAGATGAACATGCTGCCGGTGAGCCCCTGGACCATCAACGAGTTCCAGTTTGCGCACCAGATCATCCCGTCGCTGTACCTGTCGGGCGATTTCGTCGACTACTTTCGGGTCGACGAGCGTCGGGTAGCGTTCTACCTGGCGGACGTTTCCGGTCATGGCGCCTCTTCAGCCTTCGTTACCGTGCTGCTGAAGTTCATGACCACGCGCTTGCTGTTCGAATCCAAGCGCAACGGCACATTGCCGGAATTCAAGCCTTCAGAAGTCCTTGGTCATATCAACCGGGGCCTGATCAGTTGTAAGCTGGGTAAACACGTCACAATGGTCGGTGGGGTCATCGACGAGGAGACAGGTTTGTTGACCTATAGCATCGGCGGTCATTTGCCGTTGCCTGTGTTGTACACGCCAGACAGTGTTCGTTACCTGGAAGGGCGTGGTCTGCCGGTGGGCCTCTTCAATGAAGCCTCCTACGAAGATCACGTACTGGAGCTGCCACCGGTATTCAGCTTGACGCTGATGTCTGATGGCATTCTGGACCTTTTGCCAGAACCCACACTCAAAGATAAAGAAGCTGCTTTGCCTCAACGGGTGAAAGCGGCGGGCGGCAGCCTGGATGGTCTGCGCCAGGTTTTTGGATTGGCCACGCTAGGGGAGATGCCGGATGATATCGCCCTGTTGGTGTTGAGCAGGAATCTTTAATGAGTACCGGTAGAATCCAGTTCGCCGAGCAGGACGGCACCTTCGTCCTGAAGTTCGTCGGTGAAGTTCGCCTGACCCTGTGTTCGGCGTTGGATGCGACTATTGAGCGGATCTTCACTGCGTTGAACTTCAACGCCATCGTGATCGACCTGACCGAAACCCGTAGCATCGACAGCACCACCCTGGGCCTGCTGGCCAAGCTGTCGATCCTGTCGCGGCAAAAAGTCGGCCTGTTGCCGACTGTCGTCACCACCCACGAAGACATCACCCGTCTGCTGCAGTCCATGGGTTTCGAGCAAGTGTTCAACATCGTTGACCGCCCGATCCCATGCCCTGAATGCCTGACCGACCTGCCAGACCAGGACCAGTCCGAAGAAGTGGTGCGAATCAAAGTCCTCGAAGCACACAAAATCCTCATGGGCCTGAACGACTCCAACCGTGAGGCGTTTCATGACCTGGTGAACGCGCTGGAGCGTCACTGATTAATTCCCTGTGGGAGCGGGCTTGCCCGCGAAGGCGCCCTAACAATCACCACATCTTCCAGTGCTAAGCCCATTACCCGAATTCAACGCAAAAAAAGGGCGAACCCATGGTTCGCCCTTTTTGCATCCAGCTAACTCAAATCACAGCTTGGCCTGCAACAACGCCTCAAGCTTCTCCTGGTCCCGAGCAAACTGACGAATGCCCTCAGCCAGTTTTTCGGTCGCCATCGCATCCTCGTTGGACAACCAACGGAACTGCGCTTCATTCAAGCTCAGACGCGCTTCACCCGTATGCCCCGGCACCAATTTGCGCTCCAGCTTGCCGGTATCCGCCGCCAGTTTCTCCAGCAGATCAGGGCTGATGGTCAACCGATCACAACCGGCCAACTGTTCGATCTGATTCAGATTACGGAAGCTGGCACCCATCACTACGGTTTTGTAGTCATTGGCCTTGTAGTAGTTGTAGATGCGCGTCACCGACTGCACGCCCGGATCATCCGCGCCGGTGTAGTCGTTGCCGGTGGCCTTCTTGTACCAGTCGTAGATACGGCCCACGAACGGCGAAATCAGGAAAACTCCAGCGTCAGCACATGCCGCCGCCTGAGCGAAAGAGAACAGCAAGGTCAGGTTGGTTTGAATGCCTTCCTTTTCCAGCTTCTCGGCAGCGCGGATGCCTTCCCAGGTCGAAGCGATCTTGATCAGCACACGGTCACGGCCAACGCCGGCCTTTTCGTACAAGTCGATCAGACGGTGCGCACGCTTCAATACGGCGTCAGTGTCGAACGACAGGCGCGCATCCACTTCAGTGGAAATACGGCCAGGAATTACCTTCAGAATCTCTTGTCCTACCGCCACACCAAAACGGTCACTGGCCAGGCCCACATCGCCCTTGCAGTCGCTGACGCAAGCGTTCAGCAACTCGGCATAACCGGGAATGGCCGCTGCTTTGAGCAGCAGGGAAGGGTTGGTGGTGGCGTCCACGGGTTTAACGCGAGCGATTGCTTCGAAGTCGCCAGTGTCGGCAACCACGGTGGTCATTTGTTTGAGTTGTTCCAGCTTGGAAGTCATGGGCGTGCTCTGTCCTATGGGTCTAATGACATTACCCGAGCGCTGACAGCCACTCAAGGGTGCATGTGCGTATCGAAGGCCCCAGTGGCAACATCCTGGAAACGGATGTTTGAAAGGCGGGGCGTGGTCTCGGTAAATACGATGCTGAAATGGAGGGCAGGTTCAATGGAGGTGACGGTTAGCGTGCTGAGCAGGCCTGGGTCATGTCCTCAATGCTTACCGATTTGACCAGCTTGCGAATTAGACCTCGGGCCGAACAAGTGAGGGCCGCCATTTCAAAGCGGCCATTTTCTAACGAGACAGAGCGCGGACACCGGCGCGCGAAACCTACAAGCGAGTGACGAGGGATTAACGTCCCTCCAACAACTCTGCCGCCTGATCCAGCAACGCCAACGGCTCTTTAGCCTTGTGAATATCCACCGACAACAACTGCCGAAACTTGCGCGCCCCCGGAAACCCGGTACCCAGCCCCAGTACATGCCGAGTGATGTGATGCATCGCGCCACCCGCCAGCAGATGCTCGGCAATATAAGGCCGCAACTGCGCCAGCGCCTCGGCCCGAGTGATCACCGGCGCCGTGCTGCCAAACAGCTGCTGATCCACCTCAGCCATCACATAAGGATTGTGATACGCCTCACGGCCCAGCATCACACCGTCGAACGTCTGCAAATGCTCGTGACAGGCCTCGAGCGTCTTGATCCCGCCGTTGAGAATAATCTCCAGCTCCGGAAAATCCGCCTTCAACCGCGCCGCCACGTCATAACGCAGAGGCGGAATGTCGCGGTTCTCCTTCGGCGACAACCCCTCCAGAATCGCAATCCGCGCATGCACGGTAAAACTCGTGCACCCGGCATCCCGAACCGTGCCGACGAAATCACACAACTCCTCGTAACTGTCCCGCCCATTAATCCCGATCCGATGCTTCACCGTCACCGGAATCGACACCGCATCACGCATCGCCTTCACACAATCGGCCACCAACTGCGGATGCCCCATCAGGCACGCGCCGATCATATTGTTCTGCACCCGATCACTCGGGCAGCCGACATTCAGGTTTACCTCGTCGTAACCGTGCTCCTGGGCCATGCGGGCGCAGGCGGCCAGGTCCAGCGGAACACTGCCACCGAGTTGCAGGGCGAGCGGGTGCTCGGCTTCGTTGTGACGCAGGAAGCGCTCGTGATCGCCGTTGAGGAGCGCGCCGGTGGTGACCATTTCGGTGTAGAGGAGGGCGTGCTTGGAGAGCAGGCGCAGGAAGAAACGGCAGTGACGGTCGGTCCAGTCCATCATCGGCGCAACGCTAAAGCGTCTAGACACCGTAGAGCTTGAATTTACTGAGTATGTAGCTGATTTCTGTACCATTTCGCTCTACGTGTTCAAAGCCGGTTTTAGGGGGTAAATGGGCGTTTTGAGGGGCGTTGATACAATGTACCAACCCCTTTAACAATTGTACCAGTTGACTATGGCCACGATCAGAGCACGCAAGCGCACCGACGGCGGCACCAGTTACACGGCACAGATACGCCTGTTCCGATATTGTCAGGCAAGATTAAGCTCAGGCCCGACATCTAATAACGTGACTCAACCGAACGTGCCTCAGTCGGCTTCGTCTCTATTTGCGCGCCATGCCAGCGCCAGTGATGAACGTGACTAGCGCCAATGGCGTAAAGCCGATGTATCCAATGCTTGCCACGCTTCGGAGTGACACAGTTGATCCTTCGTCAGCCAGAGTCCTGCGTGCGGGCACAGGGACTCGGCGGGGAGTGCCAGCAGGTCGCTCAACTTCATTGCGCTGATTGAGCCTCGGTCTCTTTCATCCTCGGCTTCCCAGTCGCGCAGAAATAGACGCACCTTCAAGACATTGGCATTAAAACCTTCAAACTGTGGTCGATTGTGGAGCCACTGAGGTGAATGCCTCAAGGTTCGCTCCTGGACATCCAGCAGCAAGATCTGCCATGCCAAGCGACCTCCGTGGTCATCGTCGACGTTGGTATGGAGTCGAGTCAGCGCGAGATAACGTGCATCCTCGGACCAGATCATCGAGGGCGCGAGATGGCTGATGGCGCAACCGGACGCCGTCAGCAAATGCCCGCCCAGGCGTGGGCTTTGGACGCGTAGCCAACTGTCGGCGTATTCGGTTTCACAACCGAACAGCCACGCCGCATCTTTATCCATCGGTGCTGGCTGGACAAAGTTTCCATCGGCGATTGCAGACTGTGGCTGTTGAACCAGGCGCCAATCGGGGAGGGCGCTCAGGCCTTGTTGGCTGACATTGAGCTCACACCACTCGTAGTAAAGCCGGGAGTCCTGTCGATACTGGCAAAATGCAGCGGCATCGTCCGCCTCGGGTGGCGATTGATCAAAGCGCTGCAATGGACTGCTTTGCCGATCCTGATCCAGGCGACCTCGAATCACTGCCAGGCTCAGTCTCGGCCCACGAAAGTCCAACAATCGTGCGACCAACAGAGGAGGGCTGTTCATCAATTGTCGTTCCTGTGCGTCGACCACCACCACGTGACCTGCTGTGGCGGGCGGCAGGGCGAACGGTATTAATGCGATGTAACGTCCAGTGTCTGAAACTCGATGATCGAGCAGCCAAACGCCCGGTAACTCCCAGCCCCCAATCCTGCAGGTGTAACCCCCGAGCCCCAGGCTGTTGTCTTGCCGCCAGCTAAATTGAGCCCGCGTATCATCAGTCAATGGTGCCGACTCGACCATCGTCGCGCCTCGCTGTCCATCACCCACCAGAGGCACGGCCAACCGCACGCGAGTCAGGTGCCGCTGCGCAACCTGCACCCGGCCGTTCGGATCATGGCCCACCTGAGACTCACAGTCGCTGTGTATGCTGTACAAGCCATAACCATAGCGACCGCGATCAGGCTGCGGGTAGTCGAAGTAGGACGATAGCCGCAGGTAGTGGTCATCCAGCTCCAGGGGGTCGCTCCAACCCACGGAAGGTTCGCTGTCGGCGGATAGCCACGGACAAGGCAATGCTTGCCAGCCGCGGTCTACGTGCCAGAGCCAGTATTCGAGGGCTTGCGGTTGCTCATCATCCATCCGTGCATGGCAAGCGAACGAGCGACTATCGTGATTCCAGATGATTGAGGTATCGGCTCTGATCAGCAACGAAGTGGGCTCACCGTTTATGCTCACGCGGTATTCCGGGCTCATCAGCGGGGCGCAAGGCAGTGGCAATTCACGCAGGCTGGCCGGCAGCGCCAGACAGGCGTCCAAACTTTGCTGACCATCGGGAGACGTATGCCGGAACGCGTCGAGCGCAAGGTTTTTTTGCCAGTCACCAGGCTCAACCCAAAGGTCAATAACGGGCACCAGGCTGACCTTTTCAGCCGTCGTCAGCAGTTGCTCCAGGCTGATCTCCCGTGCGCCGTTGTCGACCAGAGGACTGTAACGCCCACTCAGGATGCCGTCGTTAAAGGCATCCAGTTCCCAAAATTCATCACACGAACACTGGTAAAGCTGACGCAACTGTCGATCCAGAATCACCAACCCCCAGGCTTGGCGCGAGGGTAAAGGCGCGGCGAAATAACGTCCGTCATTCGAGAAGCGAGCCGACGACCCAAGGCCCTGGAGCAGCACCCCATCGGGAAACAGGTAATCGCACAGCACGGGCCCGCCCATGGCGATTTCGCTGTAGTTGAACACCCTGATGGGCTCGCCCTCGGGAGTTTGCTGCGGTTCGTCCCCACCCCAGGCACTGGCGCCACCTGAAGACTGACCAGGCGATAGCGGTGACGACTTGGCCTGTGTTTTATCGACCAGGCCAAAACGTCTTTCCAAGTGACTGACGCAAGCCAGCCCGAAGAACATCACAGCCGCTGCCCCCGCAATATCCCAGTACGCCGGCAAAGCCCTGCCCAGATTAAAACCCAGGCCTAGTGCGGCAGAGGTCATCAGCCGTGCAGCCCCTCGGCCGGTTCGTTGCCAACCGGCCCGCGCGGTCAGCCACATTAAGGCAGTACAACCCAGTACCACACCGAGTGCCCATAACAGCGGTAGTACCGCCACGAGGAAAATCGGGATCAACAGTACGGCGATTTGCCAAAGTAGATCGAGCAATAATCGAGGCAGGCTTTTTTCGTCAGTACGTTGATCCGAAGAGTGACTCACCATTACCTCGAGAATAAATGGGCGATTTCAAATAAGCGTGTTTGCGTAAAAGAGAGATGCTGAGTTACCAACGACCAGCCTGACCGAGGCTGGGAGGTGGGGAGTTTATCAGGATTGGGCTTGCGGGGCTCAGGTGAGTCTAGCGGAGGTAGTTGAGAGCGAGTGAAAACAGGAACGGAAGGGGTTGAGTGACTTGCAACAAAGAGCCATCGATATACGGACACCCCTGTAAGTTAATACGTGGTGTTCGCGTAATTACTTAGTGAGGTCAGTACTAAGTAGTAGCTAATTTTTTAACGTATGAGGCGAGCTCCAATTAATGCCATTGATGCTTGATTTCCTGCCACTGGTCGTCTGACAGCCACTTATCTGCCGCCGGAAAGAAAATATTCTCCTCGGCGTCCATGTGATCGTAATATTTTTTGATGAAGTCATCGATAGTGTCAGCAATTACTCTCGTTTCGTGAGTTGTATCCTTCAGTATCTTCAACTGTCCAGCAATGCGCCCAAATGCATGATGATCTCGCTCGATATCCTTGACCCGTTGGTGGATCGGCGCCTCAGTCGCTAGCAAGGCCAGCCGAATAAGTTCTTCATTTTCATGGTGGTGTCGCTCTGCATCACCATGCAAGGCTTCCAGCATCGTGAACAACAGCTTGCAGTCATCAGTTCCATCGGGTTCATGTCTGATTTTCCTCAGCAACTCTTTGATCTGAGTAATTTTCATAGACACTTCGTGATGATAGGTCAGAAGCTCTTTCAACAAAACGTTCATGTCAAATCCTCGTCACGACACCAGATCATCACAGAAATATGTTTTTTAACCAGTCACTCCAAAAGACGCCTGAATTTCAATAATTTCAATATCTTGTTAAGCGCACTCGCTGACACTGTTCAATCTTTTTAGTATAGGCGAGCACAAAGCTCCCACCCCGGGAAATTTTCCGCCTTTGGAAAAAATTGAAATATCGAGTGTATGTTTATATGCACTATCTGATCTGCCGGATCTGCGCCCGCGAAAACGGAATGAGAAAGCAGCGCCCAAATCGATGCGGTGGCAGCTGTGCGCGGGTCTGCAAGACCGGGAAACCAGGAACCCGGCAGACCCGAAGGTCTCCCGCACAAAGCCGCCATTGAGCAGGTGTGTCGCTTCAGAAAAAACAAGGATGCTGAACCAACGCTGTCGCTCAGCAATGTTTCATCAAGTTGGGCAGGCTCGCGGCATAGGATGACCACCTAAGACCGTGCTGCCTCACCTCCAGCCCACAGGAAACAACAAGATGATCTCGAACCTCTTCAAAGCCATGCTGATCACCGGTGCTTTGCTCTTGAGCGCCTGTTCGGGTGTGAGCACCAGTTCCTGCTTTTCAGAAGGCTGCCAACAATTCGATGGCCATAACCCCAACAAGGTGAACTTTGGTGGGAGCGCGATCGGCAACAGCTTTAATGAGTACAGCTCGGGCTTGCTGCACGACTAAGGAATGACGCAACGGCTGGGGTGTTTTCGCCGTTGCGTGATTTACCTGATGAACCGCGTGTTCTGATTTTACGACTGCTGCGCAGCCGAACGCAGGCTGCGCCAGCTGCTACGGGGAATGGACTAACGGGCTATTTAGCCTCTGGCACCGCAATCCACTGACCGAGGATTTTCTGGTAATTCCCCGTCACCTTGGCCAAATGCAGCCACTGATCGACATACATCTTCCAGCTGATGTCATCCCGCGGCAGCAGATATGCCTTCTCCCCATACTGCATGTATTGCGTCGGGTTGACCGCGCACAACCCCGGTTTGAGTTTCTGCTGATACAGCGCTTCCGACGCATCGGTGATCATCACGTCAGCCTTCTTGTCCAGCAGTTCCTGGAAGATGGTCACGTTGTCGTGCAGCTGCAATTGCGCCTTGGGCAGGAAGGCGTGGACGAAGGCTTCGTTGGTGCCGCCGGCCGGTTCGACCAGGCGAACCGAAGGCTGGTTGATTTGTTCGAGGGTCTGGTATTTCGCCTGATCTTCGCAGCGCACCAGCGGGATTTTGCCGTCGACGTCCACGGTGGTGCTGAAGAAGGCTTTTTTCTGGCGTTCCAGGGTGACGGAGATGCCGCCGACGCCGATGTCGCATTTGCCCGCGAGCATGTCGGGCATCAGGGTTTTCCAGGTGGTCTGGACCCACTCGACCTTCACGCCCAGGCTGTCGGCCAGCGAGCGGGCCATGGCGATGTCGATGCCCGAGTATTCGCCGTCTTCACCTTTGAAGGTATAGGGTTTGTAGTCGCCTGTGGTGCAAACGCGCAGTTGGCTTTGTTGCAGGACGGTGTCCAGGTGCGAAGGGCTTTGCTCTGCCTGAGCGCCGCAGGATAGCGCCAGCAGGCCACTGAGCAGCAATGTGCTTTTTATGGTTTTCATTGTTATCGGGCTTTTGTGATGGAGTGGGGGGCAAGGCTGGATCAGTGTAGTGAAACCGCTTCCTGGCTGTCAGCAATGTGCTCAGTCAATCACGGCCCGGCGCAGGCGCAAGGCATTGAACACCACAGAGGCAGAGCTCACGCTCATGGCCAGTGCCGCCACCAACGGGGACAGCAAATGCCCGGTCAACGGGTAGAACAACCCGGCGGCGAGGGGGATACCCATGGCGTTGTAGGCCAGGGCAAAGGCAAGGTTCTGGTGCATGTTGCGCACGGTTGCCACCGACAGGTTGCGGGCATGCAGAATGCCGAGCAGGTCGCCCTTGACCAGGGTGACTTGAGCGCTGTTCATCGCGACATCGGTGCCAGTGCCCATGGCGATACCGACATCGGCACGGGCCAGGGCCGGGGCATCGTTGATGCCGTCGCCGGCCATTGCCACTCGGTGCCCGCGCTCCTGCAATGCGGCGGCCAGGCGTTCCTTGTCCTGTGGCTTGACCTCGCCGTGGACTTCTTCGATACCCAGTTGGCGGGCGACGGCACGGGCAGTGGTGAGGCCGTCTCCGGTCGCCATGATCACCCGCACGCCATCGGCCTGCAGGCGTTCGACAGCGAGCCGGGTGGTGGGTTTGATCGGGTCGGCGACGGCGAGCAACCCCGCGAGCACGCCATCCACGGCCAGGTACATGATGCTGGTTCCGTCGCTGCGCAGTTGCTCGGCTTGAGGTTGCAAGGCTTCCAGGGCGATGCCGGCTTCTGCCATCAGGGCGGTGTTGCCCAGTTGAACACGGTGCCCGTCGACCTGGCCGCGCACGCCGATCCCTGACGCCGACTCGAACGTCTGCGCTGTGCTCAACACCAAGCCATTGGCGCGTGCATGTTCGACGATGGCGTGGGCCAACGGGTGCTCGCTGCCCTGGTCGAGGCTGGCGGCCAGGCGCAGCACCTCGTCAGCACTGTAGCCAGGCGCAGGTTCGACGCTGTGAAACGCCGGGCGGCCTTCGGTGAGGGTGCCGGTCTTGTCCACGATCAGGGTGTCGATTTTGCGCAGGTTTTCGATCGCCGCCGCATCCCGAAAGAGCACGCCGCTGCTGGCCGCCTTGCCGGTGGCGACCATCACCGACATCGGTGTGGCCAGGCCGAGGGCACACGGGCAGGCGATGATCAGCACCGCCACTGCATTGATGAGGCCGAACACCCAGCTCGGTTGCGGCCCCCACAACCCCCAGCCGACAAAAGTCAGGACGGCAATGGCGATCACCACCATGACGAAGTAGCCAGCAATCACGTCCGCCAGGCGTTGCATCGGTGCTTTGGAGCGTTGTGCCTGGACCACCATCTGCACAATTTGCGCAAGCACGGTGGCTGAGCCCACCTTCTGCGCCTGCATCACCAGGCTGCCGTGGGTATTGAGGGTGGCGCCGATCAGCCCGTCACCAGGGCGTTTCATCACGGGGACCGGCTCGCCTGTGAGCATGGACTCGTCCACCGCGCTTTCTCCCTGCAACACCACACCATCGACCGGGACCTTCTCGCCGGGGCGCACGCGCAAGGTGTCGCCGCTGTGCACATGGCTCAGTGCAATGTCTGTTTCGCTGCCGTCGGTGTTGATCCGGCGCGCAGTCTTGGGCGCCAGGCCGAGCAGTGATTTGATCGCGGCCGAGGTTTGCGAGCGCGCCTTGAGTTCCAGCATCTGTCCGAGCAGCGTCAGGGAAATAATGACCGCCGCTGCTTCGTAGTACACGCCAACCCGGCCGTCCATCATGAAGGTGGCTGGAAACAGGCCGGGTGTCAGGGTGGCGGCAAGGCTATAGAGGAAGGCCGCCGCGGTGCCGAGGCCGATCAGCGTCCACATGTTGGGGCTGCGCTGGATGACCGAACGGGCGCCGCGCACATAGAACGGCCAGCCGGCCCAAAGCACGACGGGCGTGGCGAGCACCAGTTCGACCAGGTTCTGTGTGGCGCCGTGAAACAGGCTCAAGCCATGGCTGCCCATCGCCAGTGCGGTCACCGCCAGAGTCAGAGGAAGGGTCCACCAGAAGCGCCGGGAAAAGTCCGCGAGCTCAGGGTTGTCCGATTCCTCCAGTTCGGGCAACACCGGCTCAAGGGTCATGCCGCACTTGGGGCATGTACCCGGACTGTGCTGGCGGATCTCCGGGTGCATGGGGCAGGTGTACTCTTTTTCGGTCGTCGGCTCCGCCGCCTGCTGCGCCAAAGCAGGTGATTTGAGGTGATCGAGATGGCGATGCATGGGTCAGTGTCTGCCGTGGTGATGCCCGAACAGGTGCATCAGCGGGCACAGCAATAGAATCAGATAGGGCAAAAGCGGGTAGATATGACCGTAATGCTCGCGGGCCAGGTAGAACAGTCCGATCACCAGCAGCATGCCTAGCGCGATGCCGGGTTTGCTGCGCCAGAATGAGGTGGCTGGAGGTGTCGAGGGGTTTGAGTGGTTCATGTGACGCGCTCCGTTCTGACGAAAATCTTCCGGGGTGTCGTCCGGCTATGCCGGCCAATGCCAACCGCCTACGACGGGGGCTATGGCGCGATGCTTATTGGCCCATCGGCATCTTCATCATCATGGATTGCTGATCCATCATTTTCATCATCATGTCCATCATCGCCGTATCCGAGCTGCCCTTGCCACCGGACATGCCCATGCCCATCCCCATACCTCTGCAATTGTCGTGCAGCATGCCGAGGCTTGTTCTCATCGTAGTCATGGCTTCCTGCATGGCTGCCCGGCGTTCGGCCGGGGTTTTGGCGGCGATCATTTTGTCGTGGGCCGCCTGCATTTTCTTCATCTGTTCGCTCATGGCCTTGTCTTGCATGGGCGTGGCTTGGGTTGCGTCCTCGGAGGGGGCGGCGGGCGTTGTTTCGGGGTATTCGGCAGCCAGCGTCAGCAATGGGCTGCTCATGACCAGTGCGGCCAGGAGGGACTTGACGTAGATGTGCATGGCGATCTCCACATTGATAACGCGGATCGGCAGCGTCGGATGGCTGCGGACCAAGGTATGTTGTGTTCCCGTTAGAGGGAGTGATCTTGAACTTACGCCACGGTCGCAGGGCGTTGTTGATCCATATCAAACGACGTCCACAGAGGTTTGTTGTGCTGCCAGGGTGACATTCCAATGGCTGATACGTGTCAGGCAAGGCCCGACACGTATCCCTCTATATGAGTTGTTTATCCACAAGCCACGGACTTCGAACTCTTAAGGTGAGCTTCAATCGAGTTGCTAGCAGAGTGGACTCTTACTCCCTTGAGTTTATCGAGTGGCGGGTCTTTCCAAAGTTTTGATGCGTCGATGGGAAGGATGACCTGTATAGCAGCCCCTTGGGGCGGATCAGCAACAAAATCGAAGTCCTGAATGCCGTCCGGTGGGAACTGGATATAGACCCGTGGCTCCAGTCTCGGGTTTGTCCATCCACCAGAATTCACCAGGCCAATTGCCGATATGTGTAGCTGCGGTGGGTTTGATTTAAGTATTTTTAAGTCGACATCCACTACTTTCATCACGTCAGCCATTTTCGAACTCCTTTCGATAATTGCGCCGCTTTTTTTCACCTTGGCGCTTGGGTGTCAACCCTTAAGCCTTTGCGCCCTTTAATGATTGAGCGACGCGTCAGCCTATTGTCTTAAAACTATCTGAAACTAGGCGAAGGACACTCTCCGGGTGCTGGGACGTGCGGTTTTGTTTTCATAGAAAGAGTCGAGCTTAGCTTTGCTGATCGTTTCTTCTGCATACAGAATTTCAGCCATCTGGGCTCGTTTTAGCTCTTCGGCGGTTCCGATGAACGCAACTTTGTGCTCGCCATCGTAGCCTCTGACTGACGCTGTATACCCTTCAATGGTGCAGTTATGGTATTCACGTTTCCTCATTGCATCCTTGAATTGTTCGGCGAAGGATTTTGTATCACCCAAACCCAGTGCGCTATGGCATCCGAATATCTTGATTTTTCCCGCATAGCTCTTATTAAGTCCAAATAACACGTCAAAGAATCTTGCCAGTTCTTTGGCGTTGACGGTTTGACCTTTGCCTTTTTCTTCCGAGGACATAAGCACGGAGCTTCCCGGTTCACAATGGCCCAGGACGTAAATTCGATCTCCGTCTCCAATCAGTGTTCTAATAAAACTAACAAGCTGCTCGGCGGCGGGGCCACCGGACACCAGGCAGCCTTTGCTTATGTATTTAGAGATGATTGCCGAAGTTTTTTGTGTCTTGCTCGGGTGTTCCTTTTCTTCCTCATCGTCATCTCTTAATCTTTTTATTCCATCTTCTTTGAAAGAAGGAGATGAATTTTTTGAATCGCTTTCCGAGGGTGGGGGCATTATTTTTTTGGACTTTTCTTTCCAGGCATCAAGCCAGCTTCTAGATATTTCGTCGTAATCCGCTGATTCCTTTGCATTAAAGGGGTTCACCAACGCTAAATTGTAAGCCATCCCGATTTCGCTCCCTGATGTCGAGTGCCCACAGCGGTAAATGCCGCCTCTGACTGTTGACGGTAGTAGGGGATTTTCACCTAGGCAAATAAAGGAGGGCACCGGACGTCGGGGAAGGCGACCTCTTTTGTTACGCGCCTTCTAAAGGTACTTGTGCCCCTACAATTCGCCCATTTTCATCTCCGGACTCAACGTCCCCAACCAGGCCACCAATCCCACGATCAACACCGCCGCTGCCAATTCCACCACCACGCTGCGCCGCAACGCATTGGCGGCGACCGTGTATTGCCCGTCCCGCAACGACCGCTCCAGAAACGGCCCGAGGTGAAACCGGTTCAACGCGGCGAGCACCAGCATGCCGGCAAACAGCACCACTTTGATGAACAGCAGAATCCCGTAAGTGCTGAGAAACACCTCGTCCAGCTTCGGCCCAACGATGAACAGATAATTCACCACCCCCGTCACCGTGATGACCACGACGATGGCCGCGCCAATCGCCTCAAACCGATTAACCGCGCGGGCCAGCAACCTGAGGCGCGCTTCGGTTTGCAGGGCGTTGATCTTCGCCATCAACGCAAACGCCAGCAACGCGCCAAGCCAAGCCCCCGCCGCCAGCAGGTGCAGAATGTCCACCGCGAAATGCCAAAAGCGACGATTGCCTTCATCCATCGCCCCATGTCCGCTCCAGGCCAGGCTGGCGAGGGCGACAGCACCGGCAAAAGCCGCGACCCATAAACTGAAACCAGATGCACGGAGCATCACCGCTAAGCCAGCGATCACCAGCGCAACAATGCGAACCCCCCAAGCCAAGCCGACATCCGTCTCAAACAGCATCATTTCGATGTGCGGACGCAGCTCGGCGAAGTCCGTTTCACCGCTCATGGCGCTCGCCATCATCACCATGCTGGCGACGGACAACACCGCGCCCAGCACTGCCGTCCCCGCCAGCATCGAGCGGAATGGCAGCACCGCCCCGGACATCCGTTCCTGACCTTTAAGGCTGTACAGCCCAAAAAGCGCTACCCCGAACAACAGCATCAAATCCACATACAACGCAAACCGCAGGGCAATGCCGACCGAGTCGCTCATCAATCACTTCACTTTGAACGTAACGTTGCCGGTGATCGGGTGAGTGTCCGAAGACACGGCGCGCCATTCGACTTTGTAGCTGCCGGTGGGCAGGGGCGAGAGCGGGGTGATGACCATTGTTTTCGGGTCGCTGCCGCCGGAGACCTTGGCTTTCATCGGCATGGGGGAATGGGCCATGCCGGGCATTTCGGTCATGACCAGTTTGGCGCCGGAGAATTGGGTCATGAGGTTTTCGGAGAAGTGCAGCTCGATGTTGCTGGGCGCTGCGCCGTCCGCGCCTTCGGTTGGAGTGGAGGAGAGCAGTTTCGGGTGGGCTTGAGCCAGTGCGCTCATGAGCAGCCCGGTGGAAAGTGCGATGGCGACAGCGGTGGTTTTGATGGTGCGCATGCAAGGCCTCTTACCGCTTTAAGCGGTTGGTTTTTAGGTTTTTGAGTTGAAGTGTTTAGAACCACAGCCGAACACCGACGACCAGTCGGGCTTCGCTGCGGTCCTCGCCTTCGTCCCTGGCGTAATCGGCGGTTTTGCCGTAGGTGCGGTTCCAGGTCACGCCGATGTAGGGCGCGAATTCCCGGCGGATTTCATAGCGCAGGCGCAGGCCGGCTTCGGTGCTGGACAACCCGGAGCCGATGCCCCGTTGCGGGTCGTTTTTGCCGTAGACGTTGAGCTCGGCGGTCGGCTGCAGAATCAGCCGGTTGGTGAGCAGGATGTCGTAGTCGCCTTCAAGGCGTGCAGCGGTCTGACCGCCTTCGCCGATGAACGCGGTGGCCTCGGTTTCGAAGTTGTACAGGGCCATGCCTTGCACGCCGAACGCGGCCCAGGTTTGCGGGGCGCCGGGTTTGAAGTCCTGGCGCACGCCGGTCACCACGTCCCACCATGGGCTGATCGCGTGACCCCAGAGGGCCTGGACCTCGGCGTCTTCGGTTTTGCCATTGACGCGTTCGCCTTCGGAGCGCAGCCACAGGCGATCGATGTCGCCGCCGATCCAGCCGGACAGATCCCACGCCAATGCGCTGCCGTTATCGGCGTCCTGCCATTCGAGTTTGTCGGCGAGGAAGTAATAGTTGAGCGCACTGTCGTGCATGTCATGGCCGGCGGGGCTGACGAAAACGGCGGCACGGTCGGCGTCGGTCAATGCCGGGATCGGCGTGCGGCTTTGGGTCGGCGCGGCGGGCTGCATTTGCCCGTAATCCTCGCTCTGCATCTGGCTGTGGTCCATGCCCGGCATCTGGCTATGGTCCATGCCCTGCATGTTGTCGGTGGCGGCCATGGCCGAAGAGAGCGTCAGGCCCATGGTGACGAGGGTCAAAGTGATCGGAGTGAGTCTGGTCATGGGTAGCGCCTTATTCTTCCACACGAACTTCACGGAACATGCCCATTTCCATGTGGTACAGGAGATGGCAGTGGTAGGCCCAGCGGCCGAGCGCATCGGCAGTGACCCGATAGCTGCGCTTTGATCCTGGCGGCATGTCGATGGTGTGTTTGCGTACCATGAACTGGCCGTTCTCGTCTTCGAGGTCGCTCCACATGCCGTGCAAATGAATGGGGTGAGTCATCATCGTGTCGTTGACCAGCACCACTCGAACCCGCTCGCCGTACTTGAGTCGCACGGGTTCGGCATCAGAGAACTTCACGCCGTTGAACGACCAGGCGAACTTCTCCATGTGGCCGGTCAGGTGCAGTTCGATGGTGCGGCCGGGCTCGCGGCCGTCCGGGTCTTCGAAGGTGCTGCGCAGGTCGGAGTAGGTCAGCACACGACGGCCGTTGTTGCGCAGGCCGATGCCCGGGTCGTCGAGTTTTGGCGTGGTGCTCATGGCTTGCATGTCCACCAGCGGGTTGTTTTTTTCCGTGTCGGGATGGGATTGCATTCCGGCCATGCCACCCATGGCCATGCTGCTGTGATCCATTCCGGCCATGCTGTCCATGCCCTGCATGTCGCCGCCGTCCATGCCCTGCATGTCACCACCGTTCATGCCTTGCATGGCACCGTGGTCCATCCCCGCCATGTCACCGCCCATGCTGCCGTGATCCATGCCGCCCATGCCCATGTCATCCATGGTCAGCAGCGGTCGCGGATCCAGCGCTGGAATCGGCGCCGACAACCCTGCCTTCACCGCCAGGGTGCCTCGCGCATAACCCGTTCGATCCATCGATTGGGCGAACAGCGTGTAGGCGTCCTGGGTCGGCTCGACAATTACATCGAACGTCTCCGCCACCGCGATGCGGAACTCGTCGACGCTCACCGGTTTGACGTGTTGGCCATCCGCCGCGACCACGGTCATTTTCAAGCCCGGGATACGCACGTCGAAATAGGTCATGGACGAGCCGTTGATAAAACGCAGGCGCAGCTTTTCGCCGGGACGGAATAGGCCAGTCCAGTTCATGTTCGGCGCCTGGCCGTTCATCAAGTAGGTGTAAGTGGCACCGCTGACGTCCGCCAGGTCGGTGGGGTTCATCTTCATCTCGGCCCACATCTTGCGATCGGCCACCGTCGAGCCCCAGCCTTTCTCGCTGACGTCGTGGATGAAGTCGCCCACAGTGCGTTTGTTGTAGTTGTAGTAGTCCGATTGTTTCTTGAGTTTTTTCATCAGGCCGACGGCGTCTTCGTCGGTCCAGTCGGTGAGCATCACCACGTAGTCGCGGTCGTACTGGAACGGCTCCGGCTCCTTGGCGTCGATCACCAACGGCCCGTAAACCCCGGACTGTTCCTGAAAGCCCGAATGGCTGTGGTACCAGTAAGTGCCGTTCTGCCGGACCTTGAACTGGTAGACGTACATGCCGTCCGGTTCGATCCCGTGAAAACTCAGGCCCGGCACGCCGTCCATGTTGGCCGGCAGCAAAATGCCGTGCCAGTGAATCGACGTGCTGTCCTTGAGTTTGTTTTTCACCCGCAGCGTGACGGTGTCGCCTTCACGCCAGCGCAGCAGGGGGCCGGGAATGCCGCCGTTGATGGTCATCGCGGTTCGAGGGTTGCCGGTGATGTTGACCGGGGATTCGCCAATGAACAGGTCGAAGTCGGTACCGGCCAGCACATTCGGTTGGCCGGGGCTGGTGACCGCCCAGACTGGCGTGCGCCACAGCCCGAGGCCAGCGAGCACCCCGCCAGCGGCCAGGCCCTTCACAAAGGTGCGTCTTGAGGTGTTGGAATGCATGCCGTTTTATCCCGTCCGTCAGCCTGATGAAGCCCTCAGGTCCATCCTGAGCGGAAGGAAGAGAACTCAATGGGGAGGAGGCTAACGGGCGGTGCCTTTCAGCAGGCTGAGGCCAAGATTACAGTTTTGACAGTTTCACGCGGTGTTCAAGGACTGCTATTGGACCTGGACGAATCCGCCACGGTGGCGTTACCGCAATTGATATACGAAGAAGACTTCAACCAACGCTGATCCGGGTAGTAAGAAAATAACAACTGCCCATCCTTCATTGAGTCGATCAGCCGATGTGCAATCGCAGGCCTCACCGCCGGGCAGCCGAGACTTCTGCCAATCCGGCCATTGGCCCGCGCCAGGGCAGGGCTGACGTAAGGCGCGCCGTGAATGACGATCGCCCGTTCGAAGGCGTTGTCGTTAAAACCCGGTTCCAGGCCTTCCATGCGCAGGGAATAACCGTTCTGCCCGACATAGCTGGATTGGGTGCGGTACAAGCCCAGGCTGGTGGCGTAGCTGGCATTCTGATTGGAGAATTGGCTGGCCATGTTCTCGCCACTGTTGCGACCGTGGGCGACCAGTTCATGGAACAACAATTTGCGTTGTTTAAGGTCGAATACCCAAAGACGTTGCACCGTCGAGGGCAGGGAATAATCGATCACTGCGAGTCTCTGCACCGGGGACGTGCCTTGGGCCCGGCTGCATTGGGAGGCGCGAACGGCCAAGGCAATGACTTTGGCGTTGGCATCGGGGGCCGCTTTGACCAAGGCAGCTTCAAGCGAATCGGCGTAGGCTGCCGGTAATGAAAAAAAAGCAGTCAGCAGCAGGGCCGTCATTAAGCAGCCAAAGCGGTGTGGGGCCATATGCAAGTCTCATCTGAATATTTCGAGTCTAGCAGCGCGCACGACGCTAGCCGGTTGAAAACGGAAGATTAAGGATTATCCATGGCGCAGTTAACAAGGTTATTCGTCATAAGCCGCATATTTTTTATGGGCTTTCTGATAAGCGGCACTGCGATCGCGCAAACTTCGCCGATTGAGCCGGTATCTCCCGTTAGCAGTGTGGCCGAAGCGGCTCCCGGTGATTATGTCGGCCAAGCGATTCAGGCGGAGTTGGCGCCATTGAGTTCGGCGTTTCCGCCGCTGCTCACCTCGCCGCGTCATCAACGGGTCGATGTGAACCGAGTCGTGCTGGATTTTTATAGCCATCGTGGCTATCGCGCCGCCTGGACGGACGATGACGATGTCGCCCAGTTGTTGAAAAGCCTGGGTGATACCCAGGCCGATGGCCTGAACCCCGCGGATTTCCGGATCGCCGAGTTGGCCGAGGCCCACACGCTGATGCAGACAACCTCCCCAACCCCCGGGCAACGGGCAGCCTTTGATATCTCCGCCACCCGGACGTTCATCACGGCGCTGCTGCAGTTGCGGCGCGGCAAGGTCGACCCTTCGCGGTTGGACATCCACTGGAACTTCGACCCCGCTGGCGTCGATCCTCGGGAGGACGTCAATAAGTTTTTTGCCGCCCTCGATAGCCATGACATTGCGCGCGCCTTTGCCCAGGCGCCGCCCCAAGAAGCGGTTTACGGCACGTTGCGCCATGGCCTGGCGCAACTGCGCAAGGTTCGTGATCGGGGTGGCTGGCCAAAGATCCCGGAAGGGCAGACGCTCAGGCCCGGCATGGACGACGCCTCGGTTGCTCTACTGCGTACGCGTTTGGCGGCGGGCGGTTATCTCGCCGCGCAAGGAACTGCTCGCACCGACTACGACGACGCCGTCACCGCGGCGGTGAAGAAGTTTCAGACTGAGCAATACCTTGGGGCGGACGGTGTAGCGGGGCCGGCGACACTCACGGAGCTGAATGTACCGGTCGAGGCGCGAATCGATCAGGTGCGGGTGAACATGGAGCGGGCGCGATGGCTGCTGTACAAGCTTCAGGGCACCTTCGTCGTGGTCGATATCGCCGGGTATAAAGTCGCGTTCTATCGCGATGGCAAACCGATCTGGCGCTCACGGGTGCAGGTCGGTAAACCGTTTCGCAGCACGCCGATTTTTCAATCCGCGATCACCTACGTCACGTTCAACCCCACCTGGACCGTACCACCGACGATTCTGCTCAAGGACATGCTTCCGAAGATTCGCGACAATCCTGGTTACCTTGAGGCAAGCCGGATTCGCGTGATCGATCGAGATGGCAATGTGCTTGATCCGTCCACTGTCGATTGGGACAACCCGCGCGGTCTCACCTTGCGGCAGGATGCGGGGTCGGATAACTCGCTGGGGCAGGTAGTGATTCGTTTTCCCAATGAGTATTCGATTTATCTGCACGACACGCCGCATCGAGATTTGTTCGCGAAATCCAATCGCGCGACCAGCTCCGGCTGTATTCGGGTAGAAAACCCGCTGCAATTGGTGGAGCTGTTGTTCAACGATCCGGTTCACTGGAACAGCGAAGGGATTCAAAAACAGTTAGCCAACGGCAAGACAGAGAACATCAGGCTCCCGGTGAAAGTGCCGGTGCTGTTGGCCTACTGGACGGTGGACCTGAGTCTTGATGGGCGCGTGACATTCAAGCCCGATGTGTATGGCTATGACTCCCCGGTATTGCGGGCGTTGAATCTGCCTTCGGAGCGGCCGGCGCTGGACGGGAGGCGAACGGCGCCTCCCTCGGTGGCAGCGGAGCAGAGCAAGTTGTAGGCCTTAAAGCCCCAAGCCTTCCTGCACGGCCAGCAGCAAATTGTGTTCCGTCAGCGCGATCGCATCCGGTTGTTGTCCGGATTGTTCGCTCGCCTGGAGCCACCACTGCGTCTCGCCGTGTTCGTTCACGGTTCGTAACAAGGCGAGCTCCTTGCCTGTCGAGTGGATTTCGATCCGCCCGGCACCGTCGACGGTGAGGCGCGCGACGGGATCGAAGGTGATGCCGTGGTGGTTGCCTTCGATCAGCAGTTGGTCGATGGCGTAATCGTAAGTCGCGCCGTCCGGCGCACTCTCGAATACATGGGTGGAATTGCGTCGCAGCTTCAGGCCCACCTCGATCAGTGGTTGCAGCCAGGCTTCGATCTGGTGATACAGCTCGTAGACCTGGGCGGGCCAGCTGTCGATGGCTTGATCGGCGATGGTCGCGTCGGCACTGGTTTGCCGGGATTGTTTAAGCTTCGCGGCGAGCTCGTCTACCTTACTCATTTCGATTTCCTGTCGTGATGTCAGTTAATCGTAGCTTCTTCAAGGTCATGTGGTTTTGCCTTGCGTCATGGAATTAAAACACAACCATTTATCCCTCAATCCTCTGTTTATCCCGCACAACCCCGTAGACTACGCTCAAAAAAATAGGGGCTTTGGGCCGTTGCCCATGTCTTACCCTTTTCCAGGACTCACTTTTGCCTATCCCCATTCACGATCCGCAGCACGCGTCCGGCGGTGCCTTGAAGCGACTGCCTTTGCTCAAGGCTGCGGTGCTGTTCATTGCGGCGGTATGCCTTTGTCTCTGTGGGCTGCTTTACCTGCAACTGGAGCAGTCGCGTCGGCATGACCTGGCGTTGGCCGAGGTGTCGTCGTCGAACCTGACCCGGGCCATGGCGCAGCAGGCCGAAGACACGTTCATGAAGGCCGATCTGGTACTGACCAGTCTGGTGGACTGGATTCAGGCTGAAGGTTTCGACGCTGCCCAGACGCCACGCCTGCAGAAAACCTTCGCCCGGCGGGTGCAGGCGCTGCATCAGTTGCACGGGATATTTCTGTTCGACAGGCAGGGGCAATGGGCCGTGACGTCGTTCGAGGATCTACCCCGCGGGGCTGGTGTGGCGGATCGCGAGTATTTCAGGTTTCACCAGCAAAACATCTCAACCCTGGCGCACATCGGCCCGGCCATTCGTAGTCGGGAAAATGGCGAGTGGATCATTCCGGTTTCCAGGCGGATAAACGATCAGAGCGGTCATTTCCAGGGTGTGTTGCTGGCCGGGATCAAGATGTCGTACTTCGATCAGTTCTTCAAAAGCTTCAGCCTCGACGACAACGGCGCGATGTTTTTGGCATTGACCGATGGAACACTGCTGGCGCGGCGGCCGTTTGTGGAATCGCAGATCGGCAGGTCATTGGCTAAGGGCGAGATTTTTCAGAAACTCTTGCCCAACGCCACGTCCGGCAACGCCATGATCGACTCAGTGGTGGATGGCATCCCTCGGCTGTATGGCTATCGTCAGCTCGATGCCTATCCGGTGGTGGTCGCGGCGGCATCCTCCAAAGACGCAGTCCTCAAGGACTGGTACGACACGGCGATTCAATCCGGTGTGATCGTCGCTCTGGTTGTCCTCGGCGTGGGGTTGTTCGGTTGGGTGTTCATTCATCAGGTTCGCGCGGGCGAGCGCATCGAGGCGGATTTGCGCGAGGCGCAGAAAACCCTGGAACTGATCGCCACCCACGACAGCCTGACCGGGTTGGCCAACCGCCGCTTGTTCGAACGGGCGCTGGAGAAAGAGTTCGGGCGCGGTGCCCGGCGGTCGAGTTCGCTGGGCCTGATCATGCTCGATATCGATTACTTCAAGCGCTACAACGACACTTACGGTCATGTGGCCGGGGACCATTGCCTGGCTGAAGTGGCGCGGGCCCTGAAGAGTTGCTGTCACCGCAAAGCCGATCTGGCGGTGCGCTACGGCGGTGAAGAGTTCGCGGTGTTGCTGCCGGACACCGACATTCATGGAGCACTGACGATCGCCGAGCAAATCCGCCGCAGCGTCATGGACAAAAACATCACCCACAGCGGTTCGCCCACGGGCTATCTGACGGTCAGTCTTGGCTGTTATTCGTTTGTGCCGACGGCGCACGACAGCACCGAAGTGTTGATCAAGCGCGCGGATGCGGCGCTGTACCAGGCCAAGCATTCAGGGCGAAATCGCTCGGCGGTGTTGTCGATGGAAGGGGGCGTCGAGGCGCTGATGCGCTCGGATCGATGACGCTTTCCACCATGGCTGGGGGGGGAAACGATGCACACTATGTAGCAGCTGCCGAAGGCTGCGTTCGGCTGCGGAGCAGTCGTGAATCCGGCTAATGCGATCTGCCAGATGTACCGCGATCTCTCTGATTTTACGACTGCTCCGCAGCCGAACGCAGCCTTCGGCAGCTGCTACAGTCCAGGAGCGATGATCGGGCATGCCTGCTATGGTCAGTGCAGAGAGCCTGGCTGTCACACCTGACCGACCGGCCCACCGGTCTCATTCCGATCGAGCAATCGATTGACAGGATCAAGTGCATGGATTTGTCTGCCGTTACCACCGCTGCACCTGCGCGCCATACCCCGATTACCCGCAACCTGATGTTGGTGGTCGGTCTGTTGTTTGTGGTTGGGGTGCTGATCGCGCTGATCGCCCTGTTCAGTATTGCCGGGCGGCTCGATGCCGAGGACCTGGCCAAGACCACGTTTTATACCCAGCGCGCGCTGGAAAACCGCATTACCGCCACGAAAAACTACATTGCCAGTTATGCCAACTGGACGTCGGCCTATGATCACCTGAACGGCGAGGTCGATGTGGAATGGGCCTACGTCGAGCAGAACCTGGGTAAGACCCTGTTCACCATGGACCACTACGAGGGTGTTTTCGTGGTCGATCCCCAGCGAACAAAATACGCCGTGGTGCGTGGGCTTCAGGTGCAGGACGAGGCGGCGGCCTATCTGTCGACCTCGATGGCGACGCTCATTGACGAGGTTCAGGGTCAGGAGAACCTCATCAAACCCGTCAGCCACTACACCTTGTTCGAGGGCAAACCCGCGCTGCTGTCGGCCGCCGCGATTGTGCCCAATGACGAACGCCCGGCGGTCGATCCCAAAAGCACTTCGGTGCTTATATACGTTGACCAGCTGAACCCTGAAAAGCTCAGCGCCTTGAGCGTCGATTACGGTTTGCACGACTTGAGCCTGACGCCCGACAACGTCATCGCTCCCGGTCAGCCCGCTATTGCCCTCGCTGGCACCGGTTACAGTCTGGTCTCCCGGCTCCAGCGGCCGGGTCATCAATTGCTCTGGTCGCTGTTGCCACCACTGGGCGGGGCGCTGCTGGTTCTGGCGTTGTTGACCGCTTATTTCTTTCGCTATGTCCTGCGCACGTCGGGGCATGTGGATGCCAGTTACACCTGCCTCGATTTGTCGAATCAGGCGCTGGAGGCCAGTGAAGAGCGTTTTCGTGCGGTGGCCGAGGCCGCGTCCGACTGGATCTGGGAAATCGACGACCAGCATTGCATCACGTATCTGTCGGGGCGCTTCAGCACCGTCACCGGGTTCTCCGATCAGCAGTGGCTGGGGCAGAACATCGGGCAATTGCTCCTTTGCGATACAACGTCGTTGTCACTGTGGCTGAACAAACTCGATGAAGAGCAAGCCGTCAGCCATTTGCGCTGTTCCTACCGCGATCAATCGGGGCAACAGCGGGTCTGTCGGGTGTCGGCACGGCCGATTCAGCGCAAGAGCGCGGTGCTGGGCTATCGCGGGACGGCCAGCGACATCACCGACGAAGTCGCCGCCCATGCGCAGATCCAGCATCTGTCGTTGCACGACGCCCTGACCGGCCTGCCGAACCGCAACAAACTGGCGCGTTTTCTCGATGAGGCGCTGGCACTGAAAGAGCAGTCGACGGCGCTGACGTTGTTGATGATCGAGCTGGATAACTTCAAGCCGATCAACGATTCCCTCGGCCACCCGGCCGGCGATGCAGTATTGCTGGAAGTCGCCACCCGTTTGCGCGAGAGCACACGAGAAATTGATCTGGTCGCCCGACTGGGGGGCGACGAGTTCGTGCTGGTGCTCCATGGCATGGACAGCCACGCGGAAATCGACCGGTTTTGCGAGCGCTTGCTCGACAGCCTGCATCAGCCGATTCACTACGACCATCACTCGCTGCACATCGGCGCGAGCATCGGTATCGCCTTGAGTCGGCGCCAGGGGCATATTCCACAGGAGCTGATTCGCTGTGCCGATATCGCGTTGTATCAGGCCAAATCCGATGGCAAGAAGACCTGGTGCTATTTTGCCGCGCACATGAACGATCAGATCCAGCATCGCCGGCAACTGGAAACCGACCTGCGTCGGGCGATCAAGAACAACGAATTCGTGATGCATTACCAGCCGCGTTATCACGTCGATGGCAAGCGCATCGTCTCGGTCGAAGCGCTGCTGCGCTGGCAGCATCCAGTGCAAGGCTTGTTGAGTCCCGACGCGTTTATCCCGCTGGCCGAGCAAACCGATCTGATCGTGCCATTGGGCCGCTGGGTGCTACGCGAGGCGTGCGAGACCGCTCTGACCTGGCCCGGTGCGATGATGGTGTCGGTCAACCTGTCACCGGTTCAATTCGCCCGTAGCGATGTGATCGAGGACGTGCGCGAAGCGTTGATCCAGACCCGCTTGCCCGCCAGTCGGCTGGAGCTGGAGATCACTGAAAACGTGATGCTCATCGACGTCGATGGCGCCTTGGCGACCATGAATGCGCTCAAGGAGTTGGGCGTGCGCCTGAACATGGACGACTTCGGCACCGGTTATTCCTCGCTGGGTTACTTGCGCACGTACCCGTTCGACGGGATCAAGATCGACAAACGCTTTATTTCGTCCATGAGCAGCGGCAGCAATGATCGCGCCGTGGTGCAGGCGATCATCAACCTGGGCAAGGCGATGGGCCTGACCGTCACTGCAGAAGGTGTCGAGACGCTGGAGCAACTGGACTTCCTGATCTCGGATCAGTGTCATGAAGTGCAGGGTTTTTACCTCAGTCGTCCGGTGGACAGGTATGCACTTCTGCCGTTGCTCAAGGTCTCGCAGGAAGACTTTGCACAGCAGGGCGCGCACCTTTAGTCGCCTGTTACGTACGCCACGGCAACTGCCGTGGCGCCCCCCGGTCACAATGGGATACCGCCCATCCGTTGCGAGCGTCGGACCATGAACAACCTGAAAATCGCCACCTTCAACGTCAACGGCATGCGTGCACGCCTGCCCAATCTACTGGCGTGGCTGGCGCGGGAGCAGCCAGACATCGCCTGCCTGCAGGAACTCAAATCGGTGGACGGGGCATTCCCTGCCGCTGAGCTGGAGGCGGCCGGTTATGGCGCTATCTGGCAGGGCCAGGCGGCGTGGAACGGGGTGGCGATTCTGGCGCGCGATGCGCAACCGCTGGAGCGTCGGCGTGGTCTGCCGGGCGATGACAGTGACACCCATAGCCGCTACATCGAAGCGGCCGTGCACGGGGTTCTGGTGGGGTGTCTGTACTTGCCCAACGGCAATCCGCAGCCGGGGCCGAAGTTCGATTACAAACTGGCGTGGTTCGAGCGGCTGATCTCGTACGCCAAGGACCTGCAAGGCAGCGACCATCCGGTGGTGCTGGCCGGCGACTACAACGTGGTGCCCACCGATATGGACATCTACAACCCACGCTCCTGGCTCAAGGACGCGCTGCTGCAACCCGAGAGTCGTGCGTGTTATCAGCGTCTGCTGGATCAGGGCTGGACTGATTCCCTGCGCCATCTGTATCCAGAGGAGCGGATCTACACCTTCTGGGACTACTTCCGGCAGCACTGGCAGAAAAACTCGGGACTGCGCATCGATCATCTGCTGCTCAATCAGGCAGCGAGTCCTTATCTGCGAGAGGCCGGCGTCGACGCCTGGGTTCGCAACGAGTCTCATGCCAGCGATCACGCGCCGACGTGGATTCGATTGGGTTCACGCAAACGGCGATAGTTTTGGCGTGAGCGGCGATTGGCGAAATCAATTATCGGCCCGAGCACTTTTTCCCTTATACATGGCGGCCATCGGCGGAGCGATCCGCGGGCTCCATGCATAAGGATTGAGCGATGAGCGAACCACGACTGACAAATCTTGCGCTGTACCTGCAACGCCTGGGTTTCGACGCGCCCCCGGCGCCGACCCTGGAAACCCTGCGTCAATTGCAGTTGCGCCACACCGGTGCTTTTCCGTTCGAAAACCTCACCACGCTGTTAGGGCAACCGGTACTCATCGACCTGCCGTCCATCGAGCAGAAAGTCCTGCACGACGGCCGTGGCGGTTACTGCTACGAACTCAACAACCTGTTCCTGGCCTTGCTGCAGACGCTGGGTTTCGAGGCGCGCGGCATCACCGGTCGCGTGGTCATGAACCAGCCCGAAGGCGCATGGACCGCACGCACTCACCGCTTGAGCCTGGTGATCCTTGACGGCGTGCGCTACATCACCGACGTCGGCTTCGGCGGCATGGTGCCCACCGCACCGCTGATCCTCGACACCGAGGACGAACAGCTCACTCCCCACGAACCCTATCGCATCGAACAGCATGCAGACGGTTACACCCTGCGTGCCAACGTCGGCGGTGAATGGCGGGCGATGTACATCTTCGATCTGCAACGTCAGGAAGACATCGATTACACCCTCGGTAACTGGTACGTCTCGGCTCATCCTGAATCGCCCTTCGTCAAACAATTGATGGTGGCGCGGACGGGGGAGGGATGGCGACGCACGCTGAACAATGGCAGTTTTGCCATTCACCGCTTGGGCAGTGAGAGCGAGCGGCGGCAGGTGACGGATGTGGATGAGTTGATCGGGTTGCTGGAACGTGAGTTCGACATTCGGGTGCCAGCGAAGGAGGCGTTGGAGCCGGTGCTGGAGCGGTTGATCGAGCCGGTGCCGCAGGCAAACTGAGCACCACGCGAAGGGCGGATCTGATCAATCCGCCCTTTTTTATTTGGCCGACTCAAGCGGTTTGTGTCTAGGAACGAACTTCTAGCTCCATCACGTGATGGATTTCGCTGAGGGCCTCTGACAATTTTTTCTCCAGGCTTTTCAGCTCCGAGGCGGTTATGCCTTTTTTGAAATGCCCGACGTTTGTACCTGCGGCGTTCTCATCGGGCTTCGCCGCTTTACCTTTATCGCTGAGCAACACCTGGCGCAAAGTATTGTTGATCACTGTCTGGTAGCCATACCCCTCGTTTTCTGCCAGAGCGCGTGCAGCCTCTATGACGACATCGTCGAGCATGATGGTGATTCGGGTCTTGCCTTTGCTTGTGGCAATTGCTCCACGCTTGGCGTTGCTGAAGTCGTATTCGTCTTTCATCGTTCAAGCCTCCAAATAGTGGCGACGCTCGCCTTTGGTGGCGATGCGTGCGGAAATGATTCGCACGAAATTCGGGTCGCGCCAGGTGTACGCAACGACCAGCAAGCGACCTTTGGCATCCAGCCCCATGATGATCCACCGCTGCTCATCATGATGGTTGTCCTGAAAAGTCAGGGCTCGTTCGTCATAAAACACCGGTTCTGTCTCTGCGAGGCTGATGCCTTGATGTTTTAGTTTGTTGGCCGCGTTCTTTGCCCTGTGATACTGAATCTCGAATGACTTTATTATGCATACTTTATATGTATAAGCGAGGAGGCGTCCGTGCCGGCGGTCGCTTGGAAAGCAAAAGATTAGCGGTGAGGAGGGATAGGGGCGCAGGGATGTATTTCAAGACGTTTGGGGTTGGAGGCGCTATGGCCAAAGGGTGGCGTGGACAAGTGTCCATAATCTGACTGGGCAGTTGTATACAACTCTATAGACAGTTGTCCTGAGTATTGAATACAGTGTGCGCATAACAAAAACCAGGGACCCCCCCAACCATGAAAACGCCCCATGTTTCACACCAACGGCCCGAGGACGAAAACCTTGGGATCGGCGCGAATATGGCTTATGGCCTGCAACACGTTCTGACCATGTACGGCGGTATCGTCGCGGTGCCTTTGATCATCGGCCAGGCGGCCGGGCTCTCGCCGGCAGACATCGGTTTGTTGATTGCTGCTTCATTGTTTGCAGGGGGGCTGGCGACATTGCTGCAAACCCTGGGTTTGCCGTTTTTCGGTTGTCAGTTGCCGCTGGTGCAGGGCGTGTCGTTCTCCGGCGTTGCGACCATGGTCGCGATAGTCAGCAGTGGCGGGGAGGGTGGCTTTCAGTCGATTCTCGGGGCGGTGATTGCCGCGTCGTTGATCGGTTTGCTGATCACGCCGGTGTTCTCAAGGATTACCAAGTTCTTTCCACCGCTGGTGACGGGCATTGTGATCACCACTATCGGCTTGACGCTGATGCCGGTGGCCGCGCGCTGGGCCATGGGTGGTAATAGCCATGCGCCGGATTTCGGCAGCATGGCGAACATCGGTCTGGCGGCGATGACGCTGGTGCTGGTGTTGCTATTGAGCAAGATCGGCAGCGCGACCATTTCCCGTTTGTCGATCCTCCTGGCGATGGTCATCGGCACGGTCATCGCTGTGTTCCTCGGCATGGCGGATTTCTCGTCCGTTACCCAAGGGCCGATGTTCGGCTTTCCGGCGCCGTTCCATTTCGGCATGCCGACCTTCCACTTCGCCGCGATCCTGTCGATGTGCATCGTGATCATGGTGACCCTGGTGGAAACCTCGGCCGATATCCTCGCCGTCGGTGAAATCATCGGCACCAAGGTCGACTCAAAACGCCTGGGCAACGGTTTGCGTGCAGACATGCTGTCGAGCATGATCGCGCCAATCTTCGGCTCCTTCACTCAAAGCGCCTTCGCCCAGAACGTCGGGCTGGTGGCGGTCACCGGGATCAAGAGCCGCTTCGTGGTGGCCACGGGTGGTGTGTTTCTGGTGGTGCTCGGATTGCTGCCGTTCATGGGCCGGGTCATTGCCGCCGTGCCGACCTCGGTGCTCGGCGGCGCCGGCATCGTGTTGTTCGGTACCGTCGCCGCCAGCGGCATTCGGACGCTGTCCAAGGTCGACTACCGCAACAACGTCAACCTGATCATCGTCGCCACTTCCATCGGTTTCGGCATGATCCCTATCGCCGCCCCGAACTTCTACGACCACTTTCCCAGCTGGTTCTCGACGATCTTCCACTCGGGCATCAGCTCCTCGGCGATCATGGCCATCGTGCTGAACCTGACCTTCAACCACCTCACGGCCGGCAACTCGGACCAGCAATCGGTATTTGCCGCCGGTACTGAACGAGTCCTGCGTTATCAAGACCTGGCGGCGCTGCGGGAAGGGGACTACTTCAGCGAAGGTAAACTGCGCGACTGCGACGGGAATGAGATTCCGGTGGTGGAGATGGACCATGGGCACGCCGATTTGCGAGCGGTGCATGTGAAAAGCAGTGAGCATGTCTAAAGATAGATAGTCAAAAGATTGCGGTCTGCGATCTTTTGACTTTATGGCATGCACAAAAAAGCCCCTGAACCTTTCGATTCAGGGGCTTTTCGATTTTGCTGTATGGCGCACGACCTAGACTCGAATAGAACAATAAGCATCTGTTTTGCAATGAAATTATGCTGATTTTTTAAAATTTATATCCCTACGATCATCCTAATCAAGCCCGTATTTTAGCGTATAAGAAAGCCGTAAAAACTCACCCCCGCGCCGCGCAGACAATCACCTCAACCAACAACTTCGGATCAGCGAGTTTCGCCTCGCCACAAGCACGGGCCGGAGCATGATCCACTGGTATCCAAGCATCCCATACGGCGTTCATCGCCTCAAAGTCTGCCATGTCGGCAAGCCAGATGGTTGTTTGCAGCAGTAGAGTCCTGGAGGAGCCGGCTTCCTCAAGCAAGGCATCCACCCGCGCCAGAGCATCGCGGGTCTGATCGGCAATGTTGTGCCGGGGATCGCCCACTTGTCCGGCCAGGTACACGGTGTTGTTGTGGATGACGATCTGGCTCATGCGTTTGTTAGTATGTTTGCGTTCGATTGTTTGCATCAACTGCTCTCCTGTGGAAAGGCGCCGCTCAGAAGCGTTGCACTGAAAAACTATCCAGCCACCGGGGCGCCTTGCCAGCGACACAGTCGGCGACCAACTGGCCGGTTGCGCCGGCAAGGGTCAGGCCCAAGTGCTGATGGCCGAAGGCGTAGATCAATCGCGGTTCGTTCGGCGACGGGCCAATGACCGGCAACGAGTCGGGCAAGGAAGGGCGGAAGCCGAGCCATTTGCGCGCGACCGGTTGGGTCAGGCCCATGACGCAGCGCACGTGACGCTCCAGATAATCGAAGCGCTTGGGATTGGCTGGGTCGTCGATTGAACCGAGTTCCACCGTGCCCGCCACCCTCAGGCGTCCGGCCATGGGCGTCATGTAAAACGCGCTTTCCACCGGGCAGCAGGGGCGGTTGAGTAAGGTGTCTTGCAAGTCGAATTCGATGTGATAACCGCGCTCGGTATCCAGCGGGATGTGATCCCCGACCTGGCGTGCCAGCCCCGCAGACCAGGCGCCACCGCACAGCACAACCCTGTCGGCGCGGTAGGTCTGACCTTCGGCGCTGCGCAGGTGTAGGCCATCGGCCTGGCGTTGCACACCGGTGATCGTTGCCTGATGCAATGCGCCTTCGGCAATCAACGGCGCGGCCAGCGCTTCAATGAAGGCTCGCGGGTCATCCATGTGGGACGACTCGGGAAACAGAATGCCCGCCACCGATTTGCCCGCGAGGGCTGGCTCCAGTTGATCCACTTCGGCCGAGCTCAATACCTGTTGCGCGATGCCCAGGGATCGGCGCAACTCGATGGCCGCTTGCGCACCGGCGAAACCTTGCTCTGTGCCGTAGGCATAGAGGCAACCGTTGTGACGCAAATGCTGATCAGCCTGCGGGCAGTCGGTGAGCAACGGCGCATAACCGCTGTAGGTGTGCTGGAGTATTTTGGTCAGGGCCAGGGTGTTGGCTTCACAGCGTGAAGCGCGACATTCATTGAGAAATCGCAACAGCCACGGCATCAGCCGGGGCAGGCGCGCCCAGTTGATGACGAAGGGCGACTCCTGCGAAAACAGCAACGATGGAATCGCTTTCAACAACGATGGCTGGGCAATCGGCATCACGCCGTAAGGTGCCAGCGTACCGGCATTGCCGTAGGACGCACCGCTGGCAATCGCGTCGCGCTCGAGCAACAACACCTGGTAACCCTGGCGGCGTAGCCAGAGTGCGGTCGCCACCCCGACAACACCTGCGCCGATAACGGCAATTTCGCAATGAACTGGCTGTGTCATGTCCTCAGATCCGGTTGTGCATATAGAGATGACCCTGGCGTGCCAGTTGGCTGATAACCCCCAAGGCTTTGATCAGCTGCTCCCGTGACAGGGCTGCCGAGATATTGATTCGCACTGCTTGCGGTGAGAGCTCCGGACGCAAGGTGAAGGCGCCTCCGGCGAGCAGCACCACGCCGCGGTCCTGGCACAGCCGGGCGAAACGCGAGCCGGTCCAGGGTTCCGGCAGGATCAGCCAAGCGTGGGTGCCGGTGGCGCTGTGCTGGAATTCCAGACCTTCAAGGTGAGTGGCGAGCAGCGACTGGCGGATGCGCAGTTCTTCGCGTTGTTCCGAGACAAGTTGGTCGGCATGACCGTCCTCGATCAACCGGGTTGCGATCAGCGCCGTTAGCGGTGAAGTGCTCCAGCAGTCGATGCGCTGCATGGCAGCGATGTCTTGCACCAGCGGTTGAGGGGCCATGACAAAACCCATGCGCAACCCCGGCGCGATGCATTTGGACAGGGCTGAAATATAAATCGTCCGTTCCGGCATCAGGGACGCGAAGGCCGGCGGCGATTGATCCAGTAGCGGCCGATAAACGTCGTCTTCAATGACCAGCAGGTTGGTTTCCCGGATCACCGCGGCCAGTTCTTCGCGGCGCTCGGCGTCCAGGGTAATGGCGGTGGGGTTATGGATCGACGGCACCAGAAACAGCAGCCGTGGTTGATGTTCGGCACAAGCCAGGCGCAACGCTTCGGGCGACATGCCGCGTGCGTCGGCATCGACGCCGATCAGGATCAGACCCAGCGAGCGGCACAAGGCATTGATGCCTTGATAGGTCAGGCTGTCGGCCAGCACGGTATCGCCGCTGTTGGTCAGGCTGCGCAAGGTACTGGCGATGCCATGCTGGGCACCTTCGACGATCAGCATCTGCGAGGCTTGGGCCTCGACGCCGGTGTAGCGCAACCACTGCGCGGCGGCTTCACGGGCCCAAAGCGGGCCTTCGGACGGGTGATAGTCCTTCATGTCACCAAAGCGCGGGTCGCTGGAAAGACGCGGCAATAACTGCGCCAGCACCCGATTGAAGCCATCGGTGGCCGGACGGTTGACGCTCAGGTCGACGGTACCCGGGTCGTTGCTCGGCGCTGACTGAAACTGCGCCGCCGGATGCCGTGGCTGAGCGACTTGCGTGCCACGCCCCGGACGGCTTTCGACCAATCCTTTTTGCTGCAGCACGGCCATGGCTTTGGTCACCGTGGTGATGTTAACCCCCAGCGCGCTGGCGAACTCGCGATGAGGCGGCAGACGCTCGCCGGGTTTGAGCTTGCCGTTACCGATCGCCTCAGCCAGTGAATCGGCCAGTTGGGCATAAAGGGTTTCGGCCTTGTCGCGCTGCAAAGCGGCGCTGGTTTTGAGCTCGTCCAGCAGTTGTTCGAATTGACTCATGGTGCTTTATCCCTGCTTGTCATGCCTGTAGCAAGACAATAAGCAAATTTGTATTGCTTTTTATCCGATACAAAGCCCATTGACAAGCTAAAAATCCGTGATTAGTGTGTAAGTTGTAATGCTTGTCATGCAACACAATAAGAAAATGGCTGCCATGCTCAGCCCAATGGGTACGCACATGACTATCGAAACGTTTCAGCCGAGTTTTTCCTCGGCGCCCCAGCACCAACGACTGTTCAGCCTGCCAACGGGAGGTACAGAGTATCCGGTGTGTTGTCCCCCTCGCGCAAAGTGTTCGATGAAATTATCCGGTCGATCGACCCCACCCAATAAAGCGGAGGTCATCCAATGAGCAACGCCCACCCAACCGATACAAAACCAGGCCAACAACGCCTCAGCGGGGCCCTGCGCCAACGCCATATCACAATGATTTCGCTCGGCGGGATCATCGGCGCAGGCCTGTTTGTCGGCAGTAGTGCAACGATTCAGGCGATTGGCCCGGCAGCGTTCCTGAGTTATCTCGCTGCCGGCATCGTGGTGATGCTGGTCATGCGCATGCTAGGCGAAATGGCCGTGGCCTTGCCTGGCGTCGGCTCCTTTACCGAGTACGCCCGAATCGGCCTGGGTAATTGGGTCGGGTTCACCAGTGGCTGGTTGTACTGGTACTTTTGGGTGATCGTGGTGGCGGTGGAAGCCGTGGTTGGCGCCAACATACTTCAGCAATGGATACCGTTGCCGGCGTGGATGATCGGTCTGAGCCTGTTGGCAATCATGACTGCCATCAACTGCCTGTCCGTGAAGTCCTATGGTGAATTCGAGTATTGGTTCGCTTCATTGAAGGTGTTCGCGATCATCGTCTTCATTTTCGTGGTCGGAGCCTATCTGTTCGGTTTTGCGCCGAGCACCAGCGACCTGTTGGGTAATCTGGTGAATGATCGCGGCTTCATGCCTTACGGGGTAGGCGCGATTCTGGCGGGTGTGCCGACGGTGATCTTCGCCGTGGGCGGTGCCGAGATTGCGACCATCGCCGCCGCGGAATCCGACGATCCGTCGAAGAACGTGGCGAACATGACCCGTTCGGTGATCTTCCGTGTCATCACCTTTTATGTCGGTTCGATTTTCCTGATTGTCTGCGTGGTGCCGTGGGGCCAGATCGTCGCCGGGCACTCGCCGTTCGTGGCGGCGCTGGAGGTCCTGCACATTCCCGGTGCGGCAATGATCATGCAAGCGGTGGTGTTGGTGGCCGTGCTCTCGGCGCTGAACTCCGGTTTGTACGTGTCGTCGCGGATTCTGTTCGGCCTCAGCCAGCGCGGTGATGCCCCCGCCAAGCTGTCGACCTTAACCGGGCGCAAAGTCCCACGGGCAGCGGTGCTGCTGAGTAGTGTGATCGGCTACATCGCCATCATGGCGGCGATTATTTCTCCTGAAGGCGTGTTCTTGTTTCTGGTCAACGCGTCGGGGGCGGTGATGCTGTTTGTGTACCTCGCGGTGGCGCTGGCGCAGATCCAGGTGCGTCGTCAGGTGGAAGCCACGGCGCCAGCGCGACTGACCCTCAAAATGTGGCTGTTTCCGTGGCTGTCCTATGCTGTGGTGGCAGTGATTGCGGGTGTTTTGGTCGCCATGGCCTTTCAGGAGTCCCTACGTACGCAGTTCCTTGCCAGCCTTGTGAGTCTGGGCGCGGTTTCTGCGGCTTACCTGCTGCTCAAGCGTCGTCGGCAGTCAGCTGGCAAGCCACACGTCAATGCCATCGACCTGCTGACGGGGTTGTCGACGCGGTTGTGAAACTTAGGGGGAATAGAGCCACGGATGGCGCGGTTGAGTTGTTTGGCTTGAAACGGTCCAAAACTATAATTTGCCCGATAGGTGATCTATGTCCGACTTCAAATTCGACACCCAAGGTTTCTCCCGGCGCGGGCTGCTCAAAGCCACCGGTTACGGTTCACTGGCAGCGCTGTTGAGTAGCGTCGTAGGCCCGATACCGATGTCATTCGCTGCCGGGCAACCGATCAAGACCGTGCGCCCTGGCTACCTGACCGCCGCGTGCTTGGGCGACATGCCCTTGGGCGCGCTACGCGAAGGCGTCCCGGTCGGCACCGATCTGGAATTGCTGAAAATCATTGCCGATCGCCTCGAACTCAAGCTCGATGTACTGACCATGGGCTTCCCGGCGGTGGTTGAAGCGGTGAGGTCGGGACGGGCTGACTGGTTCGGTGGCAACTTCGCCTGGAACCCGATGCGCTCGAAGATCTTGCTATTGACCGACCCTGTGTTCTACACCGGCGCCTACGTGATCATGCGCGACAATGAGCCATTCGAAACCTCCATCACCGTGAGCGACGTGAAGGGCCGTACCATCGGCGCCATTACGGGCTATTTCACAATCCCGGACATGAAGAAAATCGAAGGCGTGAAGGAGGTCAAGCTCTACGACAACACCGACTCCTGTTTACGAGACGTGCGCGCCGGGCGACTGGATTTTGCCGTGTTGGATGCCCCGACCATCGACTACATGATCCTTCAGGACCCGAGCCTCAAGCTCAAACAGATCCCCATGTCCTACGATGAGAAATTCCCCAGCCTTACCGCCAAGTTCGAGGCGATCTGGGGTGTTCATCCGCAGAATCAGGATTTGTTCGATGGCATAAACCAGGGCCTGCGGTGGCTCAAAAGCACCGATCAGATCAAACCGATTCTCGCCAAGTACGGCATCAAGAACCCCGACTACCTCGTGCCTCCCGCCAAAGATCCGCGCATCGGTGTGGACCGCGACGAGAAGGGCAACCTCATCGGGCCGTTCGAGCACCCACCGCGAGATTTCAGTCAGGCCTTCGCCTGAGTCGACGTCGCGATCACAGTTTGCGTCATCCACTTACGGACATTGCTCATGGCTGAATCAACTCCACTGGTGCGGATCGAGGGGCTCTACAAGTCCTTCGGTAGCCTGGACGTGCTCAAAGGCATTGACCTCAATGTGCAGCAGGGTCAGAAAATCTCGCTTATCGGCCCCAGCGGCTCGGGCAAGACCACTCTGCTGCGCTGCGTCAATTACCTGGAAGAGCCGACCAAAGGTGACATTTACATCGATAACGAACTGATCGGCCAGCGGCTGGTGGGCACCCGCAAAGTGCCCATGAGCGACAAGGAGCTGGCGCGGATGCGCACCGAGATCGGCATGGTGTTCCAGCGCTTCAACCTGTTCCCGCACCTCTCGGTGCTGGACAACATCATCCTCGGCCCGCTCAAGGTGCAACAACGCAGTCGCGTGGAAGCGGTGGAACTGGCCGAGGATCTGCTGAACAAAGTGGGCATGTTCGCCAAGCGTGACGTGTACCCGGAACAGCTCTCAGGTGGGCAACAACAACGCATCGCCATCGCCCGAGCATTGGCGATGCAACCCAAGTTGATGCTGTTCGACGAGGCCACTTCGGCGCTGGACCCGGAACTGGTGGGCGAAGTGCTGACGGTCATGCGCAAGCTGGCGGAAGAGGGCATGACGATGATTATCGTGACCCACGAAATGCATTTCGCCGAAAGCGTCTCCGATCAGGTGATCTTCATGGCCGACGGCAACATTGTCGAGCAAGGCCCGCCCCGGCAGATCTTTCGCGAGAGCCAGATCGAACGCACCCGCTCGTTCATCCGCGCCGTTCAGGAGCACTGATCGATGTTCGATTCCACTGCTCTGCACAAAGCCATCGAGATGCTGCCGTACTTTTTGAACGTGTTGGGCATCGGTGCACTGACGACAGTCGGCCTCACTGCCGCCGCGTTTGTGGTGGCGACACTGCTGGGGTTTTGCCTGGCGTTGATGCGGCTTTCGCGCAGCCGGGTGCTGAGCCTGATTGCCAGTGTGTATCTGGAGGTGTTTCGCAACATACCGATCCTGACCCAGTTGTTCATCCTGTACTTCGGGCTGACCTACATCGGTATCACGCTGCCGGCGATCGGTGCGGCGATCATCGGTTTTGGCCTGAACGGTGCGGCGATCCTGTCGGAAGTATTCCGTTCGAGCATCCGCACCATTGATCGGGGGCAAAGCGAGGCAGCGTTTTCCATCGGTATGACACGGTCGTTGGCGATGCGCATTATTGTGCTGCCCCAGGCGTTCAAGGTGGCGATTCCGGGGATGGCCAACTTCGCCATCGGCCTGCTCAAGGACACCTCCCTTGCCTCGGCAGCGGCGGTGCCGGAGCTGACGTTCAAGGCGCGGATGCTGGTCAGCGAAACCTACCAGACTAACCTCATCTACTTCCTGTTGGCGATCATCTACCTGGTCTTGAGCCTGGTGCTGTCCCACTGGGCGGCGCGCACAGAACGGCGGCTCAAAGTCGTGAAGGAGCATTGATATGGGCTATGGCGAGTTGTGGGAAGCAACCCATGTCGAATTGCTGACTGCGGCCTGGGCGACGCTCCGGTTGGCATTTGGCGCACTGATCATCGGTCTGGTCGTCGGTTTGCTGGTGGCGTTGGCGAGGCTCTCAAGTAACCGGCCATTGCGCCGTGCAGCGCTGATCTACATCGAAGTGTTTCGCGGTACGCCGGCCTTGGTGCAACTGTTCATTGTCTACTTCAGCCTGACTGAAGTCGGCGTTCAGTTCAGCTCGTTTCAAGCAGCGATGATCGGCTTGGGGCTGAATGCGGCCGCCTACCTGTCGGAGATTTATCGCTCGGGCTTGGAGGCGGTGCCCAAGGGGCAGGTGGAAGCGGCGAAGGCGATTGGCATGCCTCATCTCAAGGTGTTGCGCTGGGTCGTGTTGCCCCAGGCCATTCGCATCGTGCTGGCGCCAATCGGCAACGTGGCGATCTCGCTGTTGAAAGACACCTCGGTGGCCTCGCTGATTGCGGCACCGGATCTGATGCTGCGGGCTCAGGATTTAAGTAGCGTGTATTTCATGCCGCTGGAAATCTACATCCTCGTAGGTGCCATTTACTTCGCACTGTGTTACCCGCTGTCACTCGGTGTGCGTTTACTGGAGCGCAAGACGAGGCATTGAACCAATGGCTCGTCCGGTTGGGGATGGGCCCTGTGCACTATTCAATTTGAGGCAAACGGCAGCCGTTCCTTGAACCAGGTCACGGCTTGCTTTTTGAACGCCTCGGCAGGTGGCGTTAACGGGTAGCGCTGGTCATAAGCCAATACGATGCGTTGCGCGGGCAGTTCTTCACGTATGGGGCGACAGACCAGCGGCTGACCATCGTAGCTATGATCGCCAAAGGGTCTGGTGTAGGTCAGCGCCACGCCGAATCCATTGGCAACCAGGCTGCGCTGAAACTCGAAGCTGTGTGTGCGCTGGACGCTGTCGGGCGAGAGCCCATAGAAGTTGAACAGGTCCAGCACGTGCTGCCAGCTGTGGATTTGGTCAGTCACCACCAGATTGCATTCGCTGAGTGCTTGCAGACTGACATGGGTCTCGTTTGCCAACGGGTGATCAGCCGCCAACAGGGCATGGGCCGTGAGCTGGCGCAGCTCGATGCATTCCATGTTTGCCGGCAATCCAAGGTCGTACGTCAGTGCCAACTCAAGGGCGCCTTCGGCGAGGCGCTTGCCTAGGTATTCGAACCCTCCTTCACGCATATCGACGGTGACCTGAGGATGGTCCTGTTGGAGGCGTCTCAGGATCTGCGGCAGGCAATAAGGCGCCAGGTCCTCGTAGCAACCCAGTACCAGTTCCCCGGAAAAGTCGCTGCTGTCAGTCCCGATATCCGAAAAGGTCCGAGCTTCGGCCAAGACCCGTTTCGCCTGAGCCATCACCGTGCGGCCAAACGGCGTCAGGGACACGCCGAGCCCGCGTTGGCGAACAAAGAGTGGCTGGCCGAAAAGCTGTTCCAACTCGGTAATGGCCGTGGAGATCGAGGGTTGGGAAACGTGCAGCTCCTCGGCCGCCAGCGTGAGGTTGCTGTGTTTGGCCGCAGCGAGTGCGTAACGGAGTTGTCGCAGGCTGAAATTCATAAGATTTTCTTTGGTGATAAATCAATACATATTATTTTATCTTCGTTGAGTGTCATGAAATATTTGTCCTGCGCCCACCTTTATTTCTTGCTTGAGGGAGTTTCAGGTCATGACACGCAGTTCATACACCATTAATGAAAAAGACATCGAGGCCTTTCAGCGCGATGGGGCGGTTTGCCTGCGCGGCATCTTCAGTGACTGGATCGAGACCATTGCCGCCGGTATTGAGCGCAACCTGGCCGAGCCGGGCGTTTACGCCAGCCGATACGTCGAGAAGGATGACAAGCCGGGCGGCTTTTTCGATGACTATTGCAACTGGCAGCGGATTCCAGAGTTTCGCGCAATGGTGGAGCAGTCACCAGCGGCCTCCGTCGCTGCGGCTGTCATGCGTTCGCGTTCTGCGCAGTTCTTCCATGACCATGTGCTGGTCAAGGAACCGGGTGCGCAGAAAGCCACACCGTGGCATCAAGACATTCCCTACTACTTTGTCGAAGGCAACCAGAACGTCAGTTTCTGGATACCCGTGGACCCGGTACGCGAGTCGACGTTGCGGCTTCTTGCCGGCTCACATCGCTGGGAGAAAGGGATAAAACCCGTCCACTGGGCCGATCAAAGCGATTTTTACAGAGACGCTGACGGGTATCGCGACGCTCCCGATCCGGATTCGGAAGAGGGCATGCAAGTCCTTGAGTGGGAGATGCAACCTGGCGATGCGGTGCTGTTCGATTTCCGGACGGTGCATGGCGCCAGAGGCAACGCATCGGCACAGCGTCGACGCGTGTTGTCGCTTCGCTGGCTCGGCGACGACATCCGTTACTTCGAGCGTCCAGGACGGACCTCTCCACCGTATCCAGGGCATGCGATGCAGACCGGTCAGAGACTGCGCGAAGATTGGTTCCCGACGATACATCAAGGAGCTTGAGTTCCACGTTGATGACAATTGTTCGCCACTGACGTGGCGAATGCTTGCACTGCCATAACCCTGTTCACTGTGTTGGAGCGTGCGATTGTGAAAATCAAAAAAACCCTTACAGCCACACTGATTTCCCTCGGCCTGTTGGCCGGTAGTGCAACGAGCCAGGCCGCCAGTTGGTGCGAGTCGGGTAAACCGGTGAAGTTCGCCGGGCTCAATTGGGAAAGCGGCATGTTGCTCACCGACGTGTTGCAGGTTCTGCTCAAGGACGGCTACGGCTGTGCTATCGATACGTTGCCGGGTAACTCCATCACCATGGAGAGCGCGTTGGGGAGCAACGACATTCAAGTGCTGGCTGAAGAGTGGGTCGGTCGAAGTGAAGTCTGGAACAAGGCTGCGGACAGCGGGAAGGTCGTCGGTGTGGGCGCGCCAATCATTGGCGCAACCGAAGGCTGGTATGTGCCGCGTTATGTGGTCGAGGGCGATGCTAAACGCAACCTCAAGCCCAAGGCACCCAGCTTGAAAGCAATCGCCGATTTGACCCAATACGCCGGACTTTTCAAGGATCAGGAAGAGCCGAGCAAGGGCCGTTTTTACAACTGCCCGGCCGGCTGGACCTGCGAGCTGGAAAACAGCGAAATGCTTAAAAGTTACGGCCTCGAAGCAAGCTACACCAACTTCCGCCCAGGGACCGGCCCGGCCCTGGATGCCGCCGTCCTGTCGAGCTACAAGCGTGGCGAGCCGATTCTGTTCTACTACTGGTCACCGACGCCGTTGATGGGGCAGGTCGATCTGGTCAAGCTGGAAGAGAAGCCGGGTGTCGACAAAAAAATCAGCATCAAAGTGGGGCTCTCCAGCGTTTTCCATGAGCAAGCGCCAGAACTGGTTAGCGTGCTGGAGAAGGTAAATCTGCCGATCGACCTGTTAAACCAGAACTTGGCCCGGATGACCAAGGAGCACATTGATTCTCCCAAGCTGGCCAAGATTTTCTTCAAGGAACACCCGGAAATCTGGCACACCTGGGTCAGTGAAGCGGCTGCGAAAAAAATCGACGCGACGCTCTAGCTCGTCATAGGGCAGGGATGCCCTTTCCCTGGCCGACGTTGTATCACCTTGCGTGATCTCTAACGGCCAACCCCACTCATGTTGTTTCTTTGCCCCGTAGCGAAGTGCTTCTTGGCACCCAGGAAAAAGACAATGATCAAATCACGAGCCGCTGTAGCCTTCGCCGCCAATCAACCCCTGCAAATCGTCGAAGTCGACGTGGCACCGCCGCAGGCCGGGGAAGTATTAGTGCGCATCATTGCCACCGGCGTCTGTCATACCGATGCATTTACCCTTTCTGGCGCTGATCCTGAAGGCCTCTTTCCGGTGATCCTTGGTCACGAAGGCGGCGGCATCGTCGAGGCGGTCGGCGAGGGCGTTAGCTCAGTGGCGGTGGGCGATCATGTGATCCCGCTGTACACCCCGGAATGTGGCGAGTGCAAATTTTGCAAGTCCGGCAAGACTAACCTCTGCCAGAAAATTCGCGCGACTCAAGGCAAGGGCCTGATGCCCGATGGCACCAGCCGCTTTTCATATAAAGGCCAACCCATCTTCCACTACATGGGTACCTCGACGTTCTCCGAGTACACGGTGCTGCCGGAAATTTCCCTGGCCAGAGTCCCGGGGGAGGCTCCGCTAGAGAAGGTCTGCTTGCTCGGTTGCGGTGTGACGACCGGAATTGGCGCAGTGCTCAACACGGCCAAGGTGGAAGAGGGCGCCAGCGTGGCCATCTTCGGTCTTGGCGGCATCGGCCTGGCAGCCATCATCGGCGCCACCATCGCCAAGGCCGGCCGAATTATCGCGATCGATATCAACCCGGCCAAGTTCGAGATCGCCAGGCAATTGGGTGCCACCGACTTCATCAACCCGAAGGATTACAACCAGCCGATCCAGGACGTGATAGTCGAGCTGACGGAGGGTGGTGTGGATTACTCCTTCGAATGCATTGGCAACGTCAATCTCATGCGCGCGGCCCTGGAGTGCTGTCACAAGGGGTGGGGCGAGTCGGTAATTATTGGCGTCGCAGGAGCCGGTCAGGAAATCAGTACTCGTCCTTTTCAGCTGGTGACCGGGCGCGTCTGGCGTGGCTCGGCATTTGGTGGTGTGAAAGGACGTAGCGAACTGCCCAGCTATGTCGAGAGCGCGCAAAAAGGTGAAATACCGCTGGATATGTTCATCACCCACACCATGGGGTTGGAGGACATCAACAAAGCCTTCGACCTAATGCATAAAGGTGAAAGCATCCGCACCGTCGTCCATTTTGAGCGCTAACTCATCAGGTTTGACGAAGGCCGCCAGGGCGAGCCTCACCTGGGGAAAACTGCAATATCAACCCACCGCATTTCTACCAAAGAGAGCACCAAGATGACCATTTTCACTCATGTGACCGTCGGTACTAACAACCTGCAAAAAGCGCGCAGCTTCTATGACAACGTCCTGGGTACACTGGGCCAAAAACGCATCGCCGATCTGGACGACAATGGCTCGATTTGGGGTGAGAGCGCTCCTTCGTTCTTCGTACTGAAACCTGCCAACGGTGCGCCTGCCACCGTCGGCAACGGCGTAACCGTCAGCTTCGAGGCTCCTAGTCGGGCTGCTGTTCAGGCTTTCCATGAAACCGCGCTGGCCAACGGCGGCACTTGTGAAGGACAACCTGGACCACGCAGCTGGGCTCCAGACGCCTATGCGGCTTACGCAAGGGACCTCGATGGTAACAAGCTGGCCGCGTATTGCTTCAAGCCAGCCTAAGCTTCATGACGAGGCATCATTAGATGCCTCGTCATTCATCCCAACCCGCTAGGTTAGGCAAACGAGAGATTACAACGGGTGGCTTGAACGCGCCCCGTTGAACCGTGGCGTTTGAATGACTGTTATTGACTGTGGGTTCAGCCGGTCGATGCAACGCAACTAAATTCTGTGTAAGCCGAAACTACGTCGATACGACCGGCCATCAGGTTTGACGTATCTAAGACGCCAGCCGTTTCGGCCATTGAGTTGGACTGGAAGGTAAAGGCTGTCGCCATCGGAAAGCTTGTAGGCGCGGTCTGCGGGCTTGGCTGAACGACAAGCGGAATCGGAGAGTGAAGCAGTGGTGCGCGACATAAGGGGGGGGCTCCCTTTAATCGAACTAACCTTTATCCCAAACTCCACTCTTAAAACGGTTGGGACTCATCGGAATTCAACGGAACACCAAAATGAAAAAACCCGCCGGAAGGCGGGTTTTTCGGGGTTTCAGAGAATTTCGAAGCTTTCTCTGAAACCTTGTCTGGCACGACCTGGACTCGAATGAAAATTTAAGTACCTGTTTTACAATAAATTTATGCTGATTTCTAAAGTCTCTATCCCTACGATTATCCTAATCAAGCCAGTATTTTATGCGAGTTCTTTCAGTACCTCATGAGCGGGGCAGCGGCAACAGTAGAAAATTAATAATCTAACGTTGGGCCTATTTCACTGAGGAGAATGCAGCGCTGTGAAACGGCTGACTGCTTGTGGCCGATTCCAGTGGGTGGTTCATAGGTGCGCAACCTGAGCGCTGTCTTATGAAGAAGTACTAATTTATGATGCCGCATTGATAAATTTGGAAACGGCATCATGAGTACACGTTCCGACCTCCTGACCAGCGCTGAGATTCTGTTGCGTACCAAGGGCTACGCAGCCTTCAGCTATGCCGATCTGGCGGAAGACATCGGTATCAAGAAGGCGAGTATTCACCACCACTTTCCCACCAAAGAAAGTCTGGCGATCGCCATCGTTGAGAGTTATCTGTTCCGGTTCAAGAATCAGCTGGAATGCATCAATGATGAAAATACCGGCATTATCGATCGGCTCAATGCCTTCGCCCTGATGTTCGCGCAAAGCAGTAAAAACGCGATGCTTCCACTCTGCGGCGCCCTGGCAGCGGAATTGCTGGCTTTGCCTGAAAGCCTAAAGGAATTGACGCGGGACTTTTTCGAAATCCATCTCAATTGGCTTCAGGCCAATATCGCACTGGGCCAGGCGGCAGGGGAACTCAAAGCTGAGCTGGACGGCGTGAAGGTTGCCAGGTTCATCTTGAATACGTTGGAAGGGGGCAGCTTTGTATCTTGGGCGCTGAGCGACAATTACGAACAGTCTTCTGGATTTGATTTCATTTTAGATGGGCTTCGGGTTACCGAAACGCATCACTGAGGTTCGATCAGCTTTTTTCTGCGTCATAAAACGACCGATTCTGCCCCGGCTGGCTCGGTCCGTTTTCCCGCCTCGTAAGTGGTTTCAGCCGCTTAGCTCACACTCTCTGAATTCTTTTTGCGCGCACTCAATCTGACGAGCGTACGTCTAGTCTCGCATTTGGGTTGCGGATACCTACCCATGTCTACACTTTCGGTGTGTGACTAGAAGTACAAGATTAAGTAGAAATTACTGCATTGTTATCGGAGTTATCCCTATTCAGGAAAACTCTGTCGAAGCTGGTTTTTTTGACGATTGGTTATAAGAAGAATAATCTATTGATCAACAACCTACTAGTTGGTAGGCTTGTTTCTCTTCCGGGCCAAACGCCCGGTCCATCCGAAGAGGAACGAACACATGAGCAACAACCTGAATGGTATCGATGTCGCCGCACTCCAGCAGTTTGCCCGAGGCGTTGCTGAGGACGCGACCAAGCGCCACGCGAGCTTCAACGTCAAGACTCAGTGGAAAGGCCAGACTCGCTCTGTGGCCAAAGTCAATCGCTACAGTCTGGCCGGTGAAACCTATCCGCGGGATTTCGAAATCGTCGCCGATGAGCCTAATGAATTGCTGGGCCAAAACACTGCGCCTAACCCTCAAGAGCTGCTTATGGCCGCTCTCAACGCCTGCATGTCGGTCGGTTATGCCGCCAACGCCGCAATGATGGGTATCAAGATTCACAGCCTGGAAATCGAAACGGACGGCACCCTCGACCTGCGAGGCTTCCTGGGCCTCGACGAGAGCGTCAACCCAGGTTACGACGAAGTGAGTGTGGTGATTCGACTGCACACCGACGCCTCCCGTGAGCGCGTTGAAGAGCTGCACAAAGTGGTGCTCAAAACCTCGGTCAACTACGCCAACTTCTCGAAAGCCATCCGCATGGTGCCAACCCTCGAAGTGCGTGAGGGCTGATTCGCTCGTTTCAAAGAGATTCAAACCTTGCGTGCACTAGCAGGCAGCCAGCCGCCTTGGTGCCGACCCTAATTAGTTCTGGATAACCGGAGTCTGCAATGAACGATTTTTTCAAAGGTAAAAAACTGCTAGTTGTCGGTGGCACCAGTGGCATGGGCTTGGAAACGGCCCGCATGGTGCTCAAGGCAGGCGGCAGCGTGGTGCTCACCGGCAGCAAGCAAGACAAGGCCGATGCGGTGCGTAACGAGCTGAGCCCGCTGGGCTCTGTGTCGGTGATCGTCGCCAACCTGATGACTGAAGAAGGCATGAATTTTGTTCGCAAGGAAATCAATGCCAACCATAGCGATATCAGCCTGATGGTGAACTCCGCCGGGATCTTTATTCCCAAGCCGTTCACCGAGCACGATGAGGCCGAGTACGACATGTACTTGTCTCTGAACCGTGCGACCTTCTTCATCACCCAGGCAGTGGTCAAGAACATGCTGGCTGCCAAGCGCGAAGGGGCAATTGTCAATGTTGGCTCCATCGGTGCGCAGGCCGCATTGGCAGGTTCACCGGCCTCTGCCTACTCCATGGCAAAGGCAGGTCTGCATGCGCTGACACGCAACCTGGCAATTGAATTGGCTCACTCGGGTATCCGGGTCAACGCCGTCTCACCAGGGATCGTTCACACCTCGATCTATGAAGGGTTCATGGACAAAGAGGCGATCCCGGAAGCGATGAAATCGCTGAACGATTTCCACCCCCTGGGACGAGTCGGCGTTCCCGAAGACGTCGCCAACACCATCCTGTTCCTGCTGTCGGACAAGACGTCCTGGGTGACCGGCGCAATCTGGGACGTGGATGCTGGAATTATGGCTGTTAGGGCCTGACCACAGTGGCGAGCGCGGCCTGATGAAAGCTCCCATCGCGGGAGCTTTCACGCCTTCACTCAGTACAAGTGAAAGAAGGCTGAATGCTGGCTGCAGGAGTCTTCAATGTCGATCACGACAAAAGCAGCGCTATTGAGAGCCGCGGAAACCCAAATGCGCTCCAAGGGCTATTCCGCGTTCAGTTATGCCGATCTTGCGGCGCAGATCGGGATTAAAAAAGCCAGTATTCACCATCACTTCCCGACCAAGGAAAGCCTGGGCGCGGAGCTGATCAAGGACTACATCAAACGCTTCGATGCGACCCTCAGTTCGATCGAAGAAATGCATGTCGATCCGTTGCTGCGGCTTCGTGGTTTTGCCCGGCTTTTCATCATTAGCGCCAACGAGGGGCTGCTGCCCTTGTGTGGTGCCCTGGCGGCAGAAATGGCGGCACTGCCGCTGTCGCTGCAAGGGCTCACTCGGGCGTTCTTTGAAACCCAGCTCGATTGGCTTCAGGCCACCCTCAATGCAGGGGTCCGGCAGCGCAACTGGTCGCTGGACAAACCCGTTGAGACCTACGCGTTCATGCTGCTGAGCAGCCTGGAGGGCGCGAGTCTTATCGATTGGACATTGGGCCGATCAACCGACCCGTTGGCAGGCTTCGATCATTTGCTTGAAACGCTGGTAGCGCGGTCTTGATTTCTTTGAGTACAGGACGAGTCATGCAAACTTCTTCGAAAAAATATGCAGTGGATATCTGGTCTGATTTTGTTTGCCCTTGGTGCTGGATAGCCAAGCGTCGATTCGAGCAGGCGCTCGATAAATTTGCTGAAAAAGACAATGTACAAGTCAACGTCAAGGCCTATCGTCTGGCGGCGAATCAAGCGCCAGAGCCTATGATCGCTGCCCTTAAACGCAAGCTCGGCAATCCGGATTCCGCTGTCGCGATGATGAACACCGTCAGTAAATATGGCCGGGCCGATGGGCTTGATTATCGCTTTGACAGCATGCTGTTTGGCGATACCGCAGATGCCCATGTACTGGTCAAGGCGGTTGCGGACGAAGTCGTTAAAAAACGCTTGGTCGAGGCGCTGTATGAGCAAAGCACCTCCTATGGTCAGTCGCTGTTTGATCGCGGCAGCCTGGAGGCCATAGCCAAGGCCGCAGGTGTTTCGGACGCGTTAATCCAATGGGCGTGGTCATCCGTTGAATTGCGCGAAGAGATGGAGGAAGACGAACATATCGCCGCGCAACTAGGTTCGGGCGTGCCTTTGTTTGTATTCGATAATGCCTTCTCATTGTCCGGTGCTCAGCCTGAGGCTGCTTTTCTTGAAGCGCTGAACAAGATGCAGGAGAAGTCGAAAGTCGAAGATGACGCATTCAGCAGTCAAGTCTGCGGCATAGATGGCTGCAAAATTTGATCAGCAGAAGCGGTGCGGCACTGGGTTGTGCCGCCCTTCATCCATGTTGAGAGCGAGATCCAAATGAGCCGTATCGTTAAGTTGAGTGCTCAGCAGTTCGCCCGCTTTGTGGCCAAAGGCAGCAGCGTCGTGCTGTTTTCTGCGTCCTGGTGCAAGCCTTGTCACGAGATGAAGCCGGTCTTTCATGCTTTGGAAGAAAAGCTTCACTCCCTGGCGGCTTTTGCAAAGATTGATGTGGCGGTGTCTCCGACGATCGCGCAAATGTACGGTATCCGGGCGGTGCCATCCTTGGCGGTGTTCCATGAGGGGCGGCTGCTGCGGGTCATGCCCGGATCCCGTTCAGTTGGAACAATGAAAAAAGCCATTCTTTCGGAGTTGGAAGAGGCGATTTAACCGAACCTCCTCCATCAGCGGTCAGGCTGATCAGCCTGGCGTTCTTTTTCATCCCTCGGGTGTGGATTTGCCCCGGACCAGTTATCGATGGGATGAGCGCGGTCTTCGTTGAAGATTTCCGTTAACAGCGCGTTGGCCTGTTTGTAGGCGTCATACTTGAACTCGGTATCATCCACCGGCTGCGCGGCCATTTTTTCCAGCATCTCCAGGTTCAGGCGACGGAATCGATCCGCTCGTTCGCGGGCTTTGTAACGACCAATGCCCAGTTGCTCCAATGCCCTGCGGCCCAAGGACAATGCGAAAGCAGGGTCGAGGGACAGCGTTGAAAGCACCGTGGACAGCCACAGGCGTCAGCCTGCGCATCTGGCAGTAGGCCGCGGTCGCATGCAGGGGTTGGGCAAGCACCGAAAACCCGGGGGTGGTCACCCATGTCGAACTGGTCGTGCTCGCCGCCGGTGGTCACGGCCCACAACAAGCTCTTACCTTTGAGTGCGGTGGCGCCTTTGCCATAGGCCCACCCTTGGGTGAAGGCTTTATCGATCCACAATTTCAGCAGCGGCGGGCAGCTGTACCAGTACAGCGGATGTTGCAGGACCAGAAGCTCTGCCTGTTCTAGGGATTGCTGCTCGGCTTGGACATCGACGTTGAAGTCCGGGTACAGGTCATAAAGGGAGCGTATGACCACATCCGGGTTATTGGAGGCTTGCCTGAGCATCACCTCGTTAACCTTGGATTTGTCGGGGTAAGGGTGAGCGTAATGATCAGAATCATTGGGAGCATTCCACGACAAATCGCGAGTTCATTCAAAACGAAAAAACTCTCTGGTCGTTGGGCATGAAGATGCCCACCGACCAGAGAGTCGCTTTTTGGGGATGGAACCCTTTATTTACCTACTTGCAGTTTCAATATGTCCTGCGCAGTCACGGGTTCGCCAGCGATTCCCCAATCTCCGCTTTTGACCTCTTCGAAGATGACCCAGGTGAGGGCGCGCATGTTTTCACCTTCCACAGACACCATGGCGTCCGTCACTTTCTGGATGACTTCGGCTTTCTGCTTGTCGGTAAAAACGCCTTCAATGCCTTTGATGGTAACGAGAGGCATGGTGTGCTCCTTAACGTCTGAAGTGGACAGTGATGAAACAGCGAATAATCAGGCTTTGGCTGCAACGTATTCCGGGTAGTCGGTGTAACCCTTGGCAATGCGATCGCTGACACCGTAGTAAGTCGCGCGATCACCCTCTGCCAGTGGCCAGCCGTTCTGCATGCGCTCCACCAAATCGGGGTTGGCGATGTAGGCCGTACCGAAGGCGATCAAGTCGAGTTCACCTTTAACCAGTTCCGACTCAGCGAGGGCTTGGTTAAACCCACCGGCGGCCATCAAGGTACCCTTGTAGGCCTCACGGAACGCGGCGCCGAACCCCGGCGGCGTTTCAGCGGCGACGATGGTCGGTTGGTAGTTCAGGTGGACGTAGGCCAGCTCGCGTTCATTAAGCGCTGCCGCCATGCTCATCCAGGTTTCTGCTTCACCTTCGTACACACCAAAGTCATACAGGCGGCCAAACGGCGAGAACCGTACGCCAATCTTCGAGCCGCCGATTTCGGCAGAAATCGCGTCAATGGTTTCCAGCAGAAAGCGCTGGCGATTGGCGATCGAGCCACCGTACTGGTCGGTACGGGTGTTCAAGGCGCTGCTGAGGAACTGATCGAACAGGAACCCGTTGGCAGCCATGATTTCGATACCGTCAAAACCGGCCTCCATCGCCATACGCGCAGACTTCACAAAGTCAGCGATGACACGTTTCACTTCTTCCGTTTCCAGCGCACGGGGCACGCTGGGCTGCACAGCGCCGGATTCACCAGGCTCGATCCAGGCATACACCGTGGTATCGACCGCCGGCTGAGTACCCGAAGAAACCGGAACCATGCCATGCACCGAAATATGGGACATACGGCCAACGTGCCATAACTGCGCGAAGATCTTCCCGCCCTTGGCATGCACCGCGTCGGTGACCTGACGCCAGCCTGGCAAGTGTTCGTCGGCATAAATACCTGGGGTGTACAGGTAGCCACGGGCTTCGTCGGAAATCGGCAGGCCTTCGGTGATCAGCAGACCAGCAGAAGCACGCTGCGCGTAATACAGCGCGGTGAACTCGTTAGGGATGTTGTCTAGGGTCCGGGTGCGGGTCATGGGGGCCATAACGACCCGGTTTTTTAGCGCAGTACCGGACAGATCGTAAGGGGTGAGCAGCTTATTCATGATTAGTCTCGAAGTCGTTAACAGGTTGAAAGTCAGTGTTTGATTTACGACTTATCGAATGCGTCCAGCACATGTGTGCTGTACACCAACGCGGCACCGGCGTTCATGTTGATTGCCACGCCCAGTGCTTCGGCGACTTCTTCACTGGTGACGCCAAGTTTCTTGGCTTCGGCGGCGTGGAAGGCGATGCAACCGTCGCAGCGGGTGGTCACGGCCACGGCGAGCGAGATCAGTTCGCGGGTCTTCGCGTCCAGGTGATTGGTCTTGCCGCCGGCAGCGCCGAGCGCCGCCATGCCTTTCATCGTTTCCGGAGACAGGCCGTTTAGTTCTACCAAGCGAGTATTGATGTCTTTGCGGGTTTGCTTCCAATCTTGCATGGGATTCTCACAGGGATGGTGTTAATTACAGTTATCTAAAAACTTGCTAATAAACTACCATCCAGTTGGTAGGCATACAATGTGTTCGTGCTGATTTTCGCTATCAACGCAATCGAAGGTATTGATAATTTGGTCTCGAACAATAGAAAATCGCTTCATGGGGATGACGATTACTGGACTGTTGATTGTCAGCACCGCTTGCTGTCAGGCATCGTCGAGACGCTCACATACTGATCGCCGCGAAGCGTCGTCATGGTTCGATTCACACTGGACAACCGGTTTTGCGCGGTGGCGATGCCGATATCGCACTTATTCAACTTGCTGACGCAGATGTCCGGCGTAGTCCAACAAGGTCTGCCGATCAATTTGTCGCGCATCGTTAAACCCTGGTCCATCCTCCGAGCGACACCACCGAACAAACGCCTGCCAGCGATCACTGTGCGCCTGCACCGTGCCGTAATGCCCGCCGCCAAATAGATCGCGCAATGCCTGCGGCCCGGCATAACTCAGTTGCCGGCCATAGCCAAAATTGCGTCTATCTCGCCTGCCCACTGGTGCCATGATCGAACTCCTCTCGAAGCCAAACCTTTGAAACTTTCCCCACGTCATCCCGCCAAGGATGTTGAGTGTTATCAGGGATCAAGGCCCCTGCGACCTGTGAGGGGTGTCCACTAACGCGGGACTGGCGGCTCTTTACGACCGGGAGCTTGGGCATCTCATGATCTGGCCTCCTGAACACTTCCGAAGAAGTGGGCGGGTGGAGGCTGCGCTGGCTGACGAGACCAATGCCGCGAGATCTTGAGTCAGGTGAAGGCAGGGATGCGATGACCGGGGCATACCTGACTGTCAGTCAGGTGCAGTCCATTCCGTGGGCTGCGGCACCATCATCTACATCGCTGTTGCTGGTGATTTCGGTGTTTGTCACGCCGATTGTCACGAGGGGAAATGCCGCAAAGCCTTGTACGAGGTGGGCTGCAGCAGTGGTAGGAGCGCCCGTCTCTTTCCGGGAGAAAGAGACGGGCGCAGGTTGGCGCAATGAAATGGCCACGCGGATAGGTTGCTGCAGGGCAGTTGGGTAGGGGGATGTATTTGCCGCAATGGCAATGATCTGAAGTGGGCATCCATCACTCGGTGAGTGATCGTGCGAGCCACCGGACGCTAATCGCACTTTGGGAGAGCCACCACGGCGTGGCGTAGCCTTAAAGGTTCTGGCTCTGTCAACGACGGCGCTTTGCCCGACCTTTTCTACGCCTGTGGAGAATTCGGGTCAAGGCTCGAATTTTCGGGAGTTCTGCGGCTGTGGATGAAATTATCCACTAATGGAAATCAGTGGTTTTCCACAGACAATTGCGTGGGCTTTAGATTTTTTAAGTGAGGTCCATCCAAACAGGCGGCTTTGCAGCCCTGTTTGGATGGACCCGCGTGGACAAGCGGATCACTGAGATATGAGGGCCGAGCGCTTACTCAGTTGCGCCACGTTTTGCTTTTAGGCGAGTGAGATTCGCACCCGTCTGATTGGCGAATTCGCGTGGGCTGACATGCTTCTGCTTATTAGTCTCAAGGTAGCGACTCCACCAGTTCATGATCAGCCTGCGCTCCTCGATGAACTCGGCCTTGTGGATGTAAGCGGCGCGGACGTTGTTGCGGTCCTTGTGGCTCATCTGCCGCTCGATGGCTGTGTCCGTCCACAAACCGGACTCGATCAGTGCGCTACAGGCCATCGAACGAAACCCATGCCCACAGATCTCGGATTTGGTGTCGTACCCCATCTTCCGAAGCGCGCTGTTCACAGTGTTTTCGGACATTGGTTTCCAAGACTTGGTATCGCCTGCGAACACCAAGTCAAATTTGCCTGTGATTGCGTGGATCTGCTCGAGCAGGGCGATCGCTTGCGGCGATAAGGGTACAAGATGGATATCGCCTGCCATCTTCGTACCCCTTGTGGAAAAGGGTACGCCTTCCAACGCTGGTCGCGTGTCGGGTATTTCCCAGACGCCACGTTTGAGGTCGAACTCGCTCCAGCGGGCGAAGCGCAGCTCGCTGGAGCGTACAAACACGTGCAGCGACAGCAAGACCGTCAGCCGGGTAAGTGCGCGGCCTTTATAGGTGTCGATCCGTTCCTGCAATTCAGGTAAGCGCGATAAGGATAAGGCGGGGCGGTGGACGACCCGCGAGGCTTTGATCGAGCCTACGAGGTCGTAAGCAGGGTTTACGGTGATAAGCCGGAGGCGCTTTGCCTCGCGCATGATGCTCTGTAGGTAGTTTTGTACCCTTAAAGCAATGTCTATCGTTCCGCGCTTCTTAATCGCGTCCAGGGGTCGCATAAGGTCGTGGGTATCAAGGTCGACAATGGCGCGGGTGCCGATCAGCGGGAAGAGGTGAGTTTTGAGGCGGCTCATCACTGTCTTGGAATAGTCCGGTGCCCACTTGGCTGACATTTCCGTGTGCCAGCCGAGGGCAACGCTTTCAAAGGTGCGGCCTTTGATCAGAGCGTCCGTCTTGGCTTGGTGCTTGGTCTCTATGGGATCAATGCCATCCGCCAGCATTCGCTTGACCTCCAAGCGCTTGCGGCGCGCATTCGCGAGGCCAACGATGGGGTAGTTGCCGAATGAGGTCAGTCCTTCTCGGCCATCAGGTTTGACGTAACGGAGACGCCAGCCTTTGCGGCCATTGGGTTGGACTAGAAGGTAAAGGCCGTCGCCGTCGAAAAGCTTGTAGGCGCGGTCTGTCGGCTTGGCCGAACGGCAAGCGGCGTCGGAGAGTGGAGCAGTAGTGCGCGACATAAGGGTACTCCCTTTTATCGAACTGACCTTTATCCCAAAATCTACCCTTAAAATGGTTGGTATCCACCGGAATCCGACAGAACGCCAAAACGAAAAAACCCGCCATAAGGCGGGTTTTTCGGGGGTTTCAGAGATTTTTAAAGCCTTCTCTGGAACCTTGTCTGGCTCCACGACCTGGACTCGAACCAGGGACCCAGTGATTAACAGTCACTTGCTCTACCAACTGAGCTATCGCGGAATGGCGTGTATGTTACTGATTCAAAAAGAGAAGTCAAGCCTCAGTTGGCAATTTGATGTTTTCATCGGATCAGAGGGAGGTTTATCGGCCATCGGCGGTTACCAGAAGCGCGGGAGAGGTCTACCATGGCTGCCCGGAAGTGGTGACACGCGCTGCCGGCCCTCAGCCGAAAAGGTATGCGCCATGAATCACCCAGCCGTCACACCCCGAAACAGTGGGGTGTTCCCATGAGCATCGCTCAGATCAGCTTGCCCAAAGGTGTCGGCCCGCACGCCGAGAAACTGTTCGACGCAATCACTCAGGCCAGCACCGCTGAAGAACTGAACCGCGCAGGCGGCAAGGCCGAAGGTTTTGTCCTGGGCCTGGAAAGCACCAAGGCGATCAAAAGCCAGGTGGCCGAGTCGCTTTATGTCGCCTATGACGACGCGGCCAGCCAGCGTGCGAGCGAATTGGCCTAACCGCCAAAAGTGATGGTGCCGAGCATCAGCTTGGCATACAGCATCGTGGCGGCCAGTTGCACCAGCCACAAGGCCAGGCCGCCAAGGAACACGCCCGCGGCCACTTGCAGCACCAGGTTATTACCGCGTTTGGCCGAGGAGCGGGGCACGAAGTGGTCCAGTTCATCGCGGTCGGCGCGTAGGTCGTCGTTTTTCATGTGGGTTCTCGCAAGAATTCTCGGGTGTACATAAAGCCTGTGGGAGTTTAAAGGGCGCAGCGGCTGCTTTGAGATTTATCTGAGGCCAATAAAAAACGGGAAGCCATTTTGGCTTCCCGTTTTCATGTCACGCGACGACTCAGATCACCTGAACGATGGCCTTGGTCACGGCGTCGATGTTGCTCTGGTTCAGCGCGGCAACGCAGATGCGGCCGGTGTCCAGGGCGTAGATGCCGAACTCGTTGCGCAGACGGGTCACTTGCTCAACCGTCAGGCCGGAGTAGGAGAACATGCCGCGCTGGCGACCGACGAAGCTGAAATCGCGCTGTGGAGCGTTTTTCGCCAGCAGGTCGACCATCTGGGTGCGCATGCCGCGAATCCGCAGACGCATTTCTGCCAGTTCTTCTTCCCACTGGGCACGCAATACCGGGCTGTTCAGCACAGCGGCGACGATGCTTGCACCGTGGGTCGGCGGGTTGGAGTAGTTGGTGCGGATCACGCGTTTGACTTGCGACAGCACGCGCGCGCTTTCTTCTTTCGATTCGCTGACGATCGACAGGGCGCCAACGCGCTCGCCGTACAGCGAGAAGGATTTGGAGAACGAGCTGGAAACGAAGAAGGTCAGGTTCGATTCGGCGAACAGGCGCACAGCGGCAGCGTCTTCATCGATACCGTCGCCAAAGCCCTGGTAGGCCATGTCGAGGAATGGAACGTGACCTTTGGCTTTCACCACGTCCAGCACGTTTTTCCAGTCCGCCGGGCTCAAGTCGACGCCAGTCGGGTTGTGGCAGCAAGCATGCAGCACAACGATGGAGCCGGACGGCAGGGCGTTCAGGTCTTCCAGCAGGCCGGCGCGGTTAACGTCGTGGGTGGCGGCGTCATAGTAGCGATAGTTCTGTACTGGGAAACCGGCGGTTTCGAACAGTGCGCGGTGGTTTTCCCAGCTCGGGTCGCTGATCGCCACGACGGCGTTCGGCAGCAGTTGCTTGAGGAAATCGGCACCGATTTTCAGCGCGCCAGTACCGCCGACGGCCTGGGTGGTGATGACCCGGCCAGCAGCGATCAGTGGCGAGTCATTGCCGAACAGCAGTTTCTGCACGGCCTGGTCGTAGGCGGCGATGCCGTCGATCGGCAAGTAGCCACGGGAAACGTGTTGAGCGGCGCGAATCGTCTCGGCTTCGACAACGGCGCGCAGGAGAGGGATTCGCCCTTGCTCGTCGCAGTAAACACCGACCCCCAGGTTGACCTTGGTGGTACGGGTATCGGCATTGAATGCTTCGTTGAGGCCCAGGATTGGATCGCGTGGTGCCATTTCGACAGCGGAGAACAGGCTCATTATTGCGGCGGCTCTGAATGGAGTGTGGAGGGACGTGTCGCGCTCCAGCCGAATGCACTAGAGCGGTGCACAAACGGGGAGCTAGTATAGAGGCCATCAGCGATTGATGGCGACAGGCGATTCGGCTTTTACGGTAAGTTTTTCCAATTATTTTTCGATCGTTGGTCGAGCGACGTCGTCAAAGGTTTTACCCGATGTAGGACGTTTGCCTTGAAAGGGATGGCAATCGGCTCCACATTGAGCACAATCCAGTTTTTTCCTCGGGCGACATCGGTCGTTTGCGGTCTTTCTCGTTCCTGTCCGGCTTAACCGGGCAAGAGTGAACCAGAGGTATGTATGTCTGAATTCCAGCTAGTCACCCGCTTCGAGCCCGCCGGCGATCAGCCGGAAGCCATCCGTCTGATGGTCGAGGGCATCGAGGCCGGGCTGGCGCACCAGACGCTGCTCGGTGTGACCGGCTCGGGCAAGACCTTCAGCATCGCCAACGTGATCGCCCAAGTGCAGCGCCCGACGCTGGTGCTGGCGCCGAACAAGACCCTGGCTGCGCAGTTGTACGGCGAGTTCAAGGCGTTCTTCCCGAACAACGCCGTTGAATACTTCGTCTCCTATTATGACTACTACCAGCCCGAAGCTTATGTGCCGTCGTCCGACACCTTCATCGAGAAGGACGCCTCGATCAACGACCACATCGAGCAGATGCGCCTGTCCGCGACCAAAGCGCTGCTGGAACGCAAAGACGCAATCATCGTCACCACGGTGTCGTGCATCTACGGTCTGGGCAGCCCGGAAACCTATTTGAAGATGGTGTTGCACGTGGATCGCGGCGACAAGCTCGACCAGCGTGCGCTGTTGCGTCGCCTGGCCGATTTGCAATACACCCGCAACGACGTGGACTTCGCCCGGGCGACTTTCCGGGTGCGCGGCGATGTGATTGATATCCACCCGGCGGAATCCGATTTTGAGGCGATCCGCATCGAGCTGTTCGATGACGAGGTGGAAAGCCTGTCCGCCTTCGATCCGCTGACGGGCGAAGTCATCCGCAAGCTGCCGCGCTTCACCTTCTATCCGAAGAGCCATTACGTGACGCCTCGGGAAACCCTGCTCGACGCCGTCGAGGGGATCAAGGTCGAGTTGCAGGAGCGCCTGGAATACCTGCGCTCCAACAACAAGCTAGTGGAAGCCCAGCGGCTGGAGCAACGCACCCGTTTCGACCTGGAGATGATTCTGGAGCTGGGTTACTGCAACGGCATTGAAAACTACTCGCGCTACCTGTCGGGCCGTGCATCCGGCGAGGCGCCGCCCACGTTGTTTGACTACCTGCCAGCCGACGCCTTGCTGGTGATCGACGAATCCCACGTCAGCGTGCCGCAGGTCGGTGCCATGTATAAGGGCGACCGGTCCCGTAAGGAAACGCTGGTGGAATACGGCTTCCGCCTGCCATCGGCGCTGGATAACCGGCCAATGCGTTTCGACGAGTTCGAAGGCATCAGCCCGCAGACAATATTTGTCTCGGCCACACCGGGCAATTACGAGGCGGAGCACGCAGGGCGCGTGGTCGAGCAAGTGGTGCGCCCGACTGGCCTGGTGGACCCGCAGATCGAAATCCGTCCGGCGCTGACTCAGGTCGACGACTTGCTCTCGGAAATCACCAAGCGCGTAGCCCTGGAAGAGCGGGTGCTGGTCACCACGCTGACCAAGCGCATGTCCGAGGATTTGACCGATTACCTGGCCGATCACGGCGTGCGCGTGCGTTATCTGCACTCGGACATCGACACCGTGGAGCGGGTCGAGATCATCCGTGACTTGCGCCTCGGCACCTTCGATGTGCTGGTGGGGATCAACCTGCTGCGTGAAGGCCTGGACATGCCGGAAGTCTCGCTGGTGGCGATTCTTGATGCGGACAAGGAGGGTTTCCTGCGCTCCGAACGCTCGCTGATCCAGACCATTGGCCGGGCGGCACGCAACCTTAATGGCCGGGCGATTCTGTATGCGGATCGGATTACTGGTTCCATGGAGCGGGCAATCGGCGAAACCGAGCGTCGTCGCGACAAGCAGATCGCCTTCAACCTGGCCAACGGCATTACGCCCAAAGGGGTGTTCAAGGACGTCGCCGACATTATGGAAGGCGCGACTGTGCCGGGTTCGCGCAGCAAGAAGCGCAAAGGCATGGCCAAGGCTGCCGAGGAAAGCGCCAAATACGAAGCCGAATTGCGTTCGCCGAGCGAGATCACCAAGCGCATTCGTCAGCTGGAAGAGAAGATGTACCAGCTCGCCCGCGACCTGGAATTCGAAGCCGCGGCGCAGCTGCGCGACGAAATCGGCAAGCTGCGGGAGCGGTTGATCGCGGTTTGACGCTCCCTCTGTAGCAGTTGCCGAAGGCTGCGATCTTTTGATCTTGTTTTTACAGGCAAAGTCAAAAGATCGCAGCCTTGGCAGCTCCTGCGGCGCTTAAATCCCGCACTCACTGGAGCCGGGCGGCTATCGCCTGTTACCATTCGCCCCTTGTTTGATCTTCGCTTTTCATTCTTTTTGAGACATGCCATGACCACCGTCCGCACTCGCATCGCGCCATCGCCTACCGGGGACCCCCACGTAGGTACCGCTTACATCGCTTTGTTCAACTACTGCTTTGCCAAGCAGCATGGCGGTGAGTTCATCCTGCGGATCGAAGACACCGACCAACTGCGTTCGACCCGCGAGTCCGAACAGCAGATTTTCGACGCCCTGCGCTGGTTGGGTATCGACTGGAGCGAAGGCCCGGATGTCGGCGGCCCGCACGGTCCTTACCGTCAGAGTGAGCGCGGCGATATCTACCAGAAGTACTGCCAGCAACTGGTCGACATGGGCCATGCCTTCCCGTGCTTCTGCACCGCTGAAGAGCTGGACCAGATGCGCGCCGAGCAAATGGCCCGCGGTGAGACCCCGCGTTACGACGGCCGTGCGCTGTTGCTGTCCAAGGAAGAAGTCGCGCGCCGCCTGGCTGCCGGCGAACCCCACGTGATCCGCATGAAAGTGCCGACCGAAGGCGTGTGCGTGGTGCCGGACATGCTGCGTGGCGATGTCGAGATCCCGTGGGATCGCATGGACATGCAAGTGCTGATGAAGACCGACGGCCTGCCGACGTATTTCCTGGCCAACGTGGTCGACGACCACCTGATGGGCATCACCCACGTGCTGCGCGGTGAAGAATGGCTGCCTTCGGCACCGAAACTGATCCTGCTGTACGAGTACTTCGGCTGGGAACAGCCGCAGCTGTGCTACATGCCGCTGCTGCGTAACCCGGACAAGAGCAAGCTGTCCAAGCGCAAGAACCCGACCTCGGTGACGTTCTACGAGCGCATGGGCTTCATGCCGGAAGCGATGCTCAACTACCTGGGCCGCATGGGCTGGTCGATGCCGGACGAGCGCGAGAAGTTCTCCCTGCAGGAAATGGTCGACAACTTCGACCTGAGCCGCGTCTCGCTTGGTGGGCCGATTTTCGACATCGAGAAACTGTCGTGGCTCAACGGCCAGTGGCTGCGTGACCTGCCGGTGGAAGAGTTCGCCGCTCGCGTGCAGAAGTGGGCGCTGAACCCTGAATACATGATGAAGATCGCGCCGCACGTGCAGGGCCGGGTTGAAACCTTCAGCCAGGTCGCACCGCTGGCTGGCTTCTTCTTCGCTGGTGGCGTGAATCCGGACGCTAAACTGTTCGAATCCAAGAAGCTCTCGGGCGATCAGGTTCGTCAGTTGATGCAATTGATCCTGTGGAAGCTGGAAAGCCTGCGTCAGTGGGAGAAGGACAGCATCACCGCAACGATTCAGGCGGTGGTCGAATCCCTGGAGCTGAAGCTGCGTGACGCCATGCCGCTGATGTTTGCCGCGATCACCGGGCAGGCCAGTTCGGTATCGGTACTCGACGCGATGGAAATCCTCGGTCCGGACCTGACCCGTTTCCGTCTGCGCCAGGCCATTGACCTGCTGGGCGGCGTGTCGAAGAAAGAAAACAAAGAGTGGGAAAAGCTTCTGGGCGCGATTGCCTGACGGCGTTTGACTCAGTAGGAGCTGCCGAAGGCCGCGATCTTTTGATCCTGATCTTCGGCGCTTCCCCCGAATTTACGGGGGGAGGGCGGTAAGTGATTGTTATGTCGGCAAAAAATTTTAAATTTTTTGAAAAATAAGTTTGACAGCTTTCCGATGCGCCATTAAGATTCGCCCCGTCCTCAGCGATGAGGGGCTATAGCTCAGCTGGGAGAGCGCTTGCATGGCATGCAAGAGGTCGACGGTTCGATCCCGTCTAGCTCCACCAATTTACACTTCAAGGTCTGGCCACACCGGCCTTGAAGCGATCAACACTCAGCGTTGATCAGTTGTATAGAAGGGTTTGCGTCCCCTTCGTCTAGTGGCCTAGGACACCGCCCTTTCACGGCGGTAACAGGGGTTCGAGTCCCCTAGGGGACGCCAGTTTTACAGAAGCGATGTTGCAAGATGTCGCTCCGCCGCGAGGCGAAAAATCCGGGGCTATAGCTCAGCTGGGAGAGCGCTTGCATGGCATGCAAGAGGTCGACGGTTCGATCCCGTCTAGCTCCACCAATTTTACAGTTCAAGGTCTGGCCACACCGGCCTTGAATCGATCAGCTCTCAGCACTGATCAGTTGTATAGAAGGGTTTGCGTCCCCTTCGTCTAGTGGCCTAGGACACCGCCCTTTCACGGCGGTAACAGGGGTTCGAGTCCCCTAGGGGACGCCACGATTACCCGCTTTGCGGGATTTTTAAGGGTCATTCAATTATTGAATGGCCCTTTTGTTTGTCTGGCGTTTGGCCAAATCACCTTTTTCCCCAACACTGTTCTTCAGACCAGCGGTCACATCCACGACTTGCGGAAAATTATTATGAGAATAATATTCTAGTCGTAATATTCGGAGGCAACGATGAACGATAAAAAAGCTCAAACCCGCGAACGCATCCTCAAGGCTGCCAGCGCAGCGCTGATCCAGCGCGGCCCGGCCGAGCCGAGCGTGGGCGAAGTGATGGGCGCGGCCGGCCTGACGGTCGGCGGTTTCTACGCGCACTTCGAGAGCAAGGACGCGTTGATGCTGGAAGCGTTCAAGCAGCTGCTCAGCCATCGTCGTGACTTGATCGCCGACATGGATGCCGAGTTGACCGGCGAAGAGCGTCGCGCGTTGGTCGCAGCGTTCTACCTGTCGCGCAAACACCGTGATTCCACCGAGCAGGCATGCCCGGTTCCAGCGTCGATCAGTGAACTGGGCCGTCTGCCGGACGAATTTCGTGTGGCGTTGAATGAACATATTGAATTGATGGTCGCGCAGTTGGCAGCCAGCCCGGAAGACATCGACAAGGTCTTGGCCGACATCGCCTTGATGGTGGGTGGTTTGGCGCTGGCGCGGGCGCTGGGGCCAGGAGAGTTGTCCGATCGATTGCTGCGCGCCGCCAAATCGGCGGTGCTGTGACCTAAAGGCATCCAGCCTGAGGAGATGGGCGATGAACACGTTGAGCTGGGTTCGTGGCGTTAATGGCACCTTGGGCTGGTTCGCACCGAAGCTGGTGGCGAGCAAGATGCGTCTGGCATTCATGACCCCGCGGGAGTTGCCGCCGCGTGATTGGGAATTGCCGCTGCTGGCGAAATCCGAGCGGATCACCTTGCGCTTCGGCCTCTCGGCGCTGCGTTGGGGGCAGGGCCCGGCGGTGTTGTTGATGCACGGCTGGGAAGGCCGGCCAACGCAGTTTGCCGCGCTGATCACGGCGCTGGTCGATGCCGGTTACACCGTGGTCGCCCTGGACGGCCCGGCTCATGGTCGCTCGCCTGGACGCGAAGCCAATGTGGTGCTGTTCGCCCGGGCGATGCTTGAAGCAGCTGCTGAACTACCGCCGCTGCAAGCGGTAATCGGTCACTCGATGGGCGGCGCCAGCGCCATGCTCGCGGTGCAGTTGGGCTTGCGCACCGAAACCCTGGTCTCGATCGCCGCCCCGGCGCGAATCCTTGGGGTGCTGCGCGGTTTTGCGCGCTATGTACGCCTGCCGCCCAAAGCCCGTTCGGCGTTCATTCGTCAGGTCGAAAAAGACGTTGGCATGCGTGCTGCTGCGCTGGATGTCGCGCACTATCAGCTCGACATGCCAGGCCTGATTGTCCATGCCGAGGACGACAGCTTTGTCTCGGTCAAGGAGTCCCAATTGATTCACGAAGCCTGGTTCGACAGTCGCTTGTTGCGCCTGGAAGAGGGCGGTCATCAGCGGGTCCTGGCCGATCCGCGGGTGATCGATGGCGTGCTCTCGCTGCTGGCCGGTCGCAGCCTGCAATCGCGCCAATCGGCCTGAGCTTCCGTTACACTGCCCCGGTCGAAATAATCTGACCGGGAGTGGGGCATGGGCTGGGATCGGGCAACGCCGTTTATCATTGATCTGGAAGTGGGCGCCGAAGACATCGACGGGTTGGGCCACGCGAACAACGCGGTGTACGTGACCTGGCTCGAGCGCTGTGCCTGGCGTCACTCGCAGCGGCTGGGTCTGGACCTGGTCGAGTATCGGCGGCTGGACCGGGCTATGGCGGTGGTGCGGCACGAGATCGATTACCTGGCGGCGGCCTACGAAGGCGATGAGCTGCAGCTGGCGACCTGGATAGTCGATTGGGACCAGCGCCTGAGAATGACCCGACACTTCCAGCTGATCCGCCCCAGTGACAACTCGACGTTGCTGCGGGCGCAGACCACGTTCGTGTGCATCGAACTGTCGACCGGCAAGCCCAAGCGCATGCCGGCGGAATTCATCGAGGGCTATGGCTCGGCGTTGCAAGTTCCAAGCTGACACAGTCCGCACATTTGCCACTGCCCGGTCTGACGAAATACCTTCTGCACGCCGAAACCAGTAAACTGCCGCATGTTTTTCGTCGAGTGTGTTTTTCATGCAAATTGCTTTGGCGCCCATGGAGGGGTTGGTCGACAACATCCTGCGGGACGTGCTGACCCGTGTGGGCGGTATCGATTGGTGTGTAACCGAGTTCATTCGGATCAACGATCAGCTGCTCACGCCTGCCTACTACCACAAGTTCGGCCCGGAACTGCTGACCGGCGCCCGTACCGCCTCCGGCGTGCCGCTGCGGGTGCAACTGCTTGGCTCCGATCCGGTGTGCCTGGCGGAAAACGCTGCACTGGCCTGCGAATTGGGTTCCGAAGTCATCGACCTGAACTTCGGCTGCCCGGCCAAGACCGTCAATAAGTCGCGCGGTGGCGCCGTTCTGCTCAAAGAGCCTGAGCTGCTCAACGAAATCGTCGAACATGTCCGCCGTGCGGTGCCAGCACACATTCCAGTGACCGCCAAAATGCGCCTGGGCTTCGACAGTCCCGATGGCTCGCTGGTTTGCGCCACAGCCCTGGCCGAAGGCGGCGCGGCGCACATCGTGGTTCACGCGCGGACCAAAACGGATGGCTACAAGCCGCCAGCTCACTGGGAATGGATCCCGCGGGTCCAGGACGTGGTCAAGGTGCCAGTGTTCGCCAACGGTGACATCTGGAGCGTGGAGGACTGGCGACGTTGCCGCGAGATCAGCGGCGTCGAAGACATCATGCTCGGTCGTGGCCTGGTGTCGCGTCCGGATCTGGCAAGGCAGATCGCTGCGGCGCGGGCCGGTGAGGAGGTCGTCGAGATGACCTGGACCGAGCTGCTGCCGCTGATTCAGGATTTCTGGCTGCAAGCCAAGGCCCAGATGACACCACGCCAATCGCCGGGTCGCCTGAAGCAGTGGCTGGCAATGCTGACCCGTAATTATCCCGAAGCGGTAGAGTTGTTCGGCGTCCTGCGTCGTGAAACCGAGCTGGATCAGGTCTCGCGTTTACTGGGGTTGCAGGTGTCTGAGGCCGCCTGAATCTGCTTGAAAAAAATCTGAAAATAATCTCTTGAAAAGTAATCAGCGGTCCTTATCTAAGGATTACGCGATGCCGAATTCGGGTCGCGGAGACAAAAAAACTTGCTGATTATGTTCAGGAGATTTGAATCATGAGTACTGCATTTTCCTTGGCCCCACTGTTCCGTTCCTCGGTAGGTTTCGACCGTTTCAACGACCTGTTCGAAACCGCCCTGCGCAATGAGCCAGGCAGCACCTATCCACCCTACAACGTTGAAAAATACGGTGATGATCAATACCGCATCGTTGTGGCGGCCGCCGGTTTCCAGGAAGACGACCTGGACCTGCAAGTAGAAAAAGGTGTACTGACCATCAGTGGCGGCAAACGTGACGCGGACGAAAACGTCACTTACCTGTACCAAGGCATCGCACAGCGCGCCTTCAAACTGTCGTTCCGTCTGGCGGACCACATCGAAATCAAGGCCGCCGAACTGCGCAACGGTTTGTTGAATATCGAGCTGTTGCGGGTGATTCCGGAAGAAGCGAAAGCCAAACGCATCCCGATCAATGGGGCGGAAAAACCGGCTCTGCAGCACTGAGTCATTGGAAGAAATACATTCGTCTGAACAGGCTGTAACCCGCTGAATGAAGGCCCCGACTTGTCGGGGCCTTTTTGTTTTTCCACCAAAACGGTCATGCAAGCTTTACCGCCTTATGGCGGCTTCTCTACAATCCGCGCCAGTTTTGCCGACCCCCACATTCTGCCTGGTCGGCCCGGAGCTTTTTTTCATGGAAGAGATACAACAGCGTTGGCTGTGCGGTCTTTCTGCGCCGATGGTGGCCCTCAATCCTCGTGCCGATTACGACGAGCCTGCTTTCTACTCCGATCCGCAATTTATTGACCTGCAATGCAGCTGGGGCATCAATGACCGGCCGCAGTTGTTGAGCATGCTCGAAGGGATGGCGGACGACGGTCATGCCTCATACCTCGATGGAGCGTATCGGGCGTGGCAGCGTTGCTTGCCTGGCGAATGGCAGGCACTGCTTGAAACACTGTCCCCCCGTGAGCGCGATTTGCACGAATTCGCCGGGCGTACCTTTGGTGGGTGTGGACCGGGTGGTATCAGGGCCTGGGATCTCGGGCGTATGGGGTTTCTCTTGCGCTGTGGCTTGCGCAATGAGTGGATCGATTTATCCGAGAGTCTTTGGTTGCATGCCCGACTGGCTGTAAGGGCGCAATACCATTACGGTAGTTGGTTTTCTTATTTCAACGGTTTCTTGGCTGGTCACGCGTTCTGGAGCTGTCTGGGTAACAGCGACGAACAGATGGCTCACGAGCTTGATCGGCAAGGGGAGTCTTCGGGTAGCGCTTTCATTGCACGAGGTCTTGCGCGCGACATCCCTTCTTTCCTGACCGACTTGCCCTGGCACATAGACCTCGATCCGCCGCCGCGCCCGGCGTCCCTGGGGGAGTTCGACTGGTCATGAGTTGCTGGATACGCTTGGGTATAGAACCCACCAAAGACCAGGCACTGATTCGAGATGCCTACCGCGCGCGTTTGCCGGAACATCACCCGGAGAGTGATCCCGAAGGCTTTCAGGCGTTGCGTGAGGCCTATGAAAGTGCCACCCGTTTTGCCCGTCATGAAGAGGTCGACGTCGACGAGGAGGGCGCTGGTGTTCCCGAGATTCCGCAAACCTTGGTGGATTTTTACGCGTTGCTCGAAGATCCGGCTCGTCGCTTCCATCCGCAGGCTTGGCGAGCATTTGTCAAAGCGTTGGATCAGTTGCCTCTAGACACACTTGATGACCTCAGTTGGGGGTTGTTTCACCCATTGGCCAATGCCGGGCCGTTGTCTTACCGTTGCGCGAATCTGCTGGCGCAACGAATGGGGTGGGAGCATCAACTGCTGGATCTGCAGTTCGAGCAGGCGAATAAAGTCGAAGAGTTCCTGCAACGCATCAAGAAGCCAGACCCGTTCGACACGACACTGATGAGTGGCTGGTCCGAGCCTGTGCAGATGGAAACCCTGTGGTATGCCCGTAGCCTCGACTACCTCTTTGAGCATCGGCCGCTCCATGAATTCGAAGACTTCGCCAGCCATCACACCTGTCTGCCGCTGCCGTCGGACGAAGTATTCATCAAGCGCTTACTGGTGCAGTTCACTCAAGCCGGTATCGGTGGTGCAGGCCTGCTGCAACTGTGCGTCGAACGACAGGGACAAGCACCAGACGATAGCGATTGGCTTTATCTGTTGGCTTGCCAAAGCAGTTTGTTGGGCCTTGAAGATCAAGCGCTGCCTTGCTGGATCCGGCTCTGGCTGGAGTACCGTCATCCGAAGGCCGAAAGCTGCTTGCTGGAGCTTTGTGCCAAACGTCAGCCGGACTTTCTCGCACTGCTGATCCAGGCATTCGACCGTTTGGAAAATTTCCGTGACTGGTCCCATGACCTTGACGATGTTACTCAAGAATATGGCAGCCCTTCACAGCGTCCCGAAACGTTGGCTCGCTGGCTTGGGGTCGGGCAACTCGATCTGCAAGGTTTGGCAGGCGCATTTGTCGATTGGCGAATGACGGGGGATGAACTGCCTCTGCTGGCATTGCTGCTAGGAGAGCATGCGGATTCCCGCTTGCAGCGTCTATACCAGCATGCATGGGCCTTGCATCGTGGGGATGTGGGGTTGTTGCAACAAATACTGGACGAGCCGCATCCGTTCGATGCCCTTGAGGGGTTGGTGTTGACCGGATTCAAGTATCAGGCAGAGCAGCAACTCTGTTGGTTGAACCAGGCGCCGATTCCGTTGGCGATGAAGGCCTTTCTCAGCAGTCGTTCAGTTGAACCGAAACTGGCCGAGGAGCTGACAAAAGGCGAGCCGCACAAGATTTGCCGCCTGTGGCTGAGCAGGCTGCGGGGCTACGATCAGTCTGCCCTGGTGCGGATCGATCAGGTATTTGATTTGCTGGACGCAGAAGCGGACGTGAACTTGCGCAGCTTGAGTCTGCTGGTCCAGTTGGGGCAGCGAGGCGCAGTCCTGCCGGTCATTGCGCAAGGCGAGGCTGCGTGGCAATGGCACGCTCAAACAGTATTCCTGTTGGCGTTGTTCGTAGAGCCGGAACGTTGGCTGACGTTGATCGATACCCAATGTCTGGAGCGACTGGAGCTCAACCCGGCTCACCCCCTGAGTCGGCTTCAGCCGTTATTGCGGCGCCTGCAGCGCGAGCAAGGTAACTGCGCGGGTTTGCTGGGGTGGCTGCAAGGTACTGACCCGGTTCATGGCCTGCTCGTGCAGCAGCTGTTCAATGTGCAACAGGCCCTCGACAGCGCAGCACTGCCCGCTAATGCGCAGCTCTATACCTGCATTGAAAGTGATCCTGATGCGTGCGGCGAGGATTTGCTGGGGCTGATGCTGCTCTGGGGTGTGCTGTATCACGACCCGAGCCTTGACGCCGAGCAGCATCGCGCACTGTTGCAATCCATCGCCGCTATCAGTTGTGAAGATGGTTGGTTTGAAGCGTTTCGTGATGGTTTGATCAAAGGAGAGCCTGTTTGGCCACCGCGCAAAGTGCTGACGGATTTCGACGTCGACAAGCTGCTGGTCTATGAAGTCCTCGATACGCTGAAAAGTCTGATTCGTTATGGCGCCTCAGGAGTGCCCAGGACCAAGGTGCTGCAACAGTTGCAGCGTGGCAAGGATGACGCCGCGAACAGTGTGGGCCTGCGTCTGGCATTGACTGCCTTGCTGTCCTGGAGTGAGCGTCTGCTCCTGGCCAAAAGCGACACGCGCCCGGTGCCGTCCACTGCGGTCTGGCGCTTGGGCTCTCGATTGGGGCGCAAGGCGTTTATCGGGCAGGTGCTGGGAGGTGTGCTGATCACCCCGATCATGGTGCTGCTCAATGGCACCGTTGTCTTGGGAGTTGTCATGCTGCTGGGCATCGCGCTGTTGCTCAGTGCGATTCTGCGTCGGCTGCATGACATGGGGCGGGGGATTCCCACGCTGCTGATCTTTGCCTGTCTGACGCCGGTATTGCCGTTCCTGCCTCTGGTGTTGTTCGGCTTTCCCGGCGACAAGCTGCCTAACCGCTATGGTGTGCCGCCGGGCAGCGCCGGTGAGGACACGCTGCCCGGTGGCTTGCAGGCGACTCTGCGGCGGCTTAATGGCTAAAGGCGCAGCTGATCCAGTGCTTTATTGAGTTGTGACCGATGGCTGGCAATCTCCACCGATTGCTGGCCACCGAGCACGGCGGTAAAAGTATCCAGCCAATCGGCAATTTGTTCGCGTTCGTCGCCCAGGCTTTGCGTCCATGCACGCTCCAGTCGCGCCAGCAGAGTGCGATTGGGCAGCGCGTCCCGTGGATGGATTTTCAGGGCTTTGAGCCGCTCATGGCTGCTTTTCCGTGATTGTGGGTCGAGCCCGGTGGGGCTGCGATCGATGCTGTGGCTGTGGCGTTCGCCGCTGGCCAGCAGGGTCACGTCGACTTCAAGCAAACCGTTGATGTCGTAGCTGAAGCGCACATCCAGGGCTTGCGTCTGGTCGCTGGGTGCTACCGCGACGTCGAAGGCATCGATGAAAATATTATCCCGCACCCACGGCCGCTCACCCTGATAGACCTCGATACGGATGTGGTCTTGTTGCGGATGGGTGGTGTAGAAGCGCTGCACCCGAGAAGTCGGGATCACGGTGTTGCGTTCGATGATCGGCGAGAAGGCGCCGCTGACGTCCTCACCGCGACGGCTCGAAATGCCCAGCGTGTAAGGGCAGACGTCAGTGAGAATCAGCTCCTCGATTGCGCTGTCTCGGGCCTTGCACGCTGCCTGGGTAGCGGCGCCCAGTGCGACAATCGTGTCCGGGTCGAGGTGGCGATAGGGCAGGCGCCCGAACAGCGTGGCGACCATCTGCTGCACGACAGGCATCCGCGTTGCGCCACCGACCAGCACCAGGCTGTCGAGGTCCCGAGGCTTGAGCCGTGCATCGCGCAGGGCTTGTTCGATGGGGGCGCGCAACCGGGCCAGCAGCGGTTCCCAGATTTTCAGCGCGGCGGCTTCATCCAGCGACCACTCACGCAAGGCGCCGGCACCGTTCCAGCTCAGGTGCTGGGTGCCTTCGCCGAGTTTGCATTTGAGTTGCTCCAGAGCATCGCCCAGGCTGGCCAACCCTTGGCTATCGATCTGTTGTGGGGGGAGTTGCCAGTCTTTCAGGCAGGCCTGCAACAACGCGGCGGTGAAGTCTTCACCGCCGAGGAAGTTGTCGCCGGTGGAGGCATGCACTTCGATCAGCGGCAATGCGTATTCCAGTACCGTGACATCGAAGGTGCCGCCGCCCAGGTCGAAAATCAGCGTGCGCTCGAACTTCTGCTCGTGCAGCCCGTACGCCATGGCAGCGGCGGTCGGTTCGTTGATCAGCCGCGACACCGTCAGGCCTGCCAGTTCGGCGGCAAACAGCGTGCGTTTGCGTTGCTCGTCACTGAAATAGGCTGGCACCGAAATCACCGCCTCATACACCGGTCGGCCTAGCCAGGCTTCAGCATCCTGCTTGAGCGAGCCGATCACCAGCGCTGACAATTCTTCGGGGCTGAATTGCCGTCCGCCCAGTTCGAACTGTTTGTCGCTGCCCATAAAACGCTTGAACGCCGCCACCGTACGTTCTGGATGGGTGGTCAGGCGGGCGCGGGCGGCCTTGCCCACCAGAATGCTGTCGTCCTCATCGAGGCTGACCACTGAAGGGGTGAGGACATCGCCAAGGGCGTTCGGAATCAACTGCGCCTGACCTTCCTGCCAAACGGCGATCAGGCTATTGGTGGTCCCAAGGTCGATGCCCAGCAAGGCCGGACGGGAGAGGGTTGCATCCTGCATGGTTGATCTCTTTGAGGCAGTACAAAAAAGCGCGACCCTACAGGTTGCAAGAAAAACTGGCAATTGGAGCACCTGTTACGGAACGTCTCCCATGCGGACTATTTGAGCAGTTTCTGAAACTCCTCCACCAGCAACGGCCTGCTGTGCAAATACCCCTGATACAAATGGCAGCCCAGCCCTTGCAAGAACTCCAGTTGCTCCTCGGTTTCAACCCCTTCGGCAATCACTTCCAGCTCCAGGCTGCGGGCCATGGCGACGATGGCGCGAATGATTTCGGCATCGTTGGGGTCGGTGGTGGCGTCGCGGATGAACGACTGGTCGATTTTCAGGGTGTCGACCGGCAGGCGCTTGAGGTAGGTCAGCGAGGAATAGCCGGTACCGAAATCGTCCATGGCAAAGCTCACGCCGAGTTTTTTCAGGCGACGCATTTTGCTGATGGTGTCGTCCAGGTTCTGGATGACGATGCCTTCGGTGATTTCCAGTTTCAGCAACGAGCAGGGCAGGTCGTGGCTGCCGAGGCTGTGCTCGATGCGTTCGACGAAGTCGTTCTGACGGAATTGTCGCGGGCTGATATTCACGCACAGGCTGAAATTGAGCGGGTCGATCAGGCCTTTGGCGATCAGGCTTTTGAAGGCCGCACAGGCTTCGTCGAGGATCCATGTGCCGACTTCCAGAATCAGCCCGCTGTCTTCCAGCACCTTGATGAACTCGGTCGGCGATTGCGCGCCCAGTTGCGGATGGTGCCAACGCACCAGGGCTTCGGCGCCGGTAATGCGGTTGTTGCGGGCGTCCACCTGAGGCTGGTATTGCACGCTGAATTCACCCCGGGAAAGGGCCAGGCGCAGGTCGGTTTCCATGCGCAGGCGTTCGCTGGCGGCCTTCTGCATGGTGTTGTGATACATCTGCGTCGTGTTGCGGCCCGAGTCCTTGGCGCGATAGAGGGCGATATCGGCGCGTTTTAACAGATCGGTCGGGGTCGAGCCGTGGTCGGGGATCAGCGCGATGCCGATGCTCGGCGTCACTTGCAGGCGCTGTCCATCGAGGAACATCGGTTCGGACAGCAATTCGCGCAAGGTATCCGCCAGTTCCCGGACTTGAGCGCTGACGTCGCTGCGTGAGCCTTCCAGGCCACTGAGCAGCACCACGAACTCATCGCCGCCCAGGCGTGCGACGGTGTCTTCCATGCGTACGCTGGCTTCAAGGCGCGCGGTGATGATTTTCAGCACTGTATCGCCCACCGGGTGGCCGAGGGAGTCGTTGATGTGCTTGAAGTGGTCGAGGTCGAGGAACATCAGGGCGCCACGCAAGTTGTGGCGCTTGAGCAGGGCGATCTGCTGGCTCAGGCGGTCCATCAGCAGCGCGCGGTTCGGCAGGTTGGTCAGCGGGTCGTGGTAGGCCAGGTGACGGATCTGCGCTTCGGCATTTTTCAGCAGGCTGACGTCCCGGGCGGTCAGCAGCAGGCAGGCGGTTTCGTTGAGGGTGATCGGTTCCACCGAGACTTCGACGGTCAGCAACTCGCCGCGTTTGTTGCGCCCGAGCATTTCCAGGTGGTGAACCCGGCCCTTGATCTGTAGTTCGGCCAGCAACGCCGAGCGTTGTTTCTCCTCGGCCCAGATGCCGACCTGATACACCGTGCGGCCCACCACTTCATCGGCACGGTAGCCGGTCAGGCGGCAGAAGCCGTCGTTAACCTCCAGATAGCGTCCAGTGTCGCGCTCGGTAATGGTGATGGCGTCGGGGCTTGAGTGGAAGGCCTTGGCGAACTTCTCTTCGCTGGCCTTGAGCGCCGCTTCCGAGCGTTGCTGTTGGGTGATGTCGCGCAGGGTGGTGACGATGCACGGCTGGTCGCCGACGCTGATCTGGCGGCTGGAGATCACGCAGGTCAGGGATTGCCCGTCCTTGTGTTGAACGATGATCGCCACATTGTTCAGGCCCTGTTCGCGGATGACTCGCTCAATCCTTTGCAGGCTTTTCGCCGAGGCGTCCCACAGGCCGATTTCGTCGGCGCTGCGACCGATGACGTCGGTGGTGCTCCAGCCGAACGTCTGGGTGAAGCTGGAGTTGATCTCGATGAAGTGGCCGGTGTCCTGACGCGTGACGCAGATCGGGTCGGGGCTGACCTGGAACAACGTGGCGAATTTCTCTTCCGACGCTATCAGTTGCTGTTCGCGCTCTACTTGCTCGGTGATGTCCAGCAATGTGCCGGCCATGCGCAGCGGGTTGCCGTCATCATCGCGGTAGAGTCTGGCGCGGCTTTCCAGGTAGCGCGAACTACCGTCCGGCAGCTGCACGCGGTACGTCAGTTGATAATTGCCGGCGGGGCCTTCGCGTAAGCTGCGGTAAGCGTCGCGCATGGTGTCGCGTTCTTCACCGGGTACACCTTCGAAAAACGCATCGAAGGATTCATGGAAGGGTTTGGGCTCCAGACCATGCAGCTGGGCGGCCCGCGCCGAGCCATAAAGCATGCCGCTGGGGATGTGCCAGTCCCAAGTGCCGAGTTGTGCTGAATCCAGGGCCAGGTCGAGGCGTTCCTGGCTGTCTTTGAGGGCGTGCTCGGCGATTTTTCGTTCGGTGGTGTCAAGGAATGTGCTCAGCAGATAGGGCTGGCCTTCGAGCTCGACCTTTTGCGCGCTGAGAATGCCGTCGTGAACCTGCCCGTTGCTGGCGCGAAATTGCACCTCCATGTTGATCAGCTCACCTTTGGCCTTGGTGGCCTTGACCAGTTCCGCCCGTTGCTCCGGGTTGACCCAAAGACCCAGCTCCAGTGTGGTTCTGCCGATTGCGTCTTGCACCGGCCAGCCGAACAGGCTTTCGAAATACTGGTTGGCTTCGCTGATCAGGCCGTCTTCCTGACGGGTCAGCAGCACCATGTTCGGGCACAGGTGGAACAGCGTGGCGAAGCGTTTTTCCGAGCTGCTCAGCGCTTGTTCACGCTGGCGCTGGTGGGTGATTTCACGGATGACCCCGATCATTCGTGGCCGGCCGTTTTTGTCCGGTAGCAGGCTGCCGTTGATTTCCAGCCAGTGCAGGCTGCCGTCGGGCCAGCGGATGCGGTGGTGCATGGCCTGCTCCAGCGGAGCGCCGGCGATCACTGCATTGAAGGCGCGGATGGCTTTCGCCCGATCCTCCTGGGGCAGCAGGTCGAGGTATTCCAGATCCTCGGGCAACGGTTGCCGGGGATCGAAGCCGAACAACGCCTGAGTACCCCGTGACCAGCTGATCTGCCCGCGCTCGATGTCCCAATACCAGGCGCCCAGTCGGGCACCATTGAGGGCCGCGAGCAACTGTGGGGCGCTTTCCCAGCTCTGCTCGGACCGTTTTGGGTCAATTGCCTGAATTCGCGGCATTGGCGGCATACGTTCAACAGATTTGGGCATGGATGACAGGCCTTGGGCTGAATTGGGCGTTAGGCACAGGGTTTTGGGGCTCTATAGGCGTAGCACAAAAGAAGAAGCACAGCTTAGCCGCGAGTCCCTGGCTGATCGATTTGTGCATCCAGCAAAGCCATGAAGGCCTTTGCCGCGTTCGACAGCGTCCGTTCGGTGTGCAGGATATAGCCTAGCTGGCGAGTGAGTTGTATGCCCGGCAAAGGTATGCGCGCCACTTGCTCATCCAGCATGGTGCGCGGCAAAACGCTCCAGGCCAGGCCGATCGAGACCATCATCTTGATGGTCTCCAGATAATTGGTGCTCATGGCGATGTTCGGCGTCAGGCCCTGGGCCTCGAACAGGCGTTGCACGATGTGGTGGGTAAAGGTGTTGCCGCCGGGGAAAACCGCGGGGTGCAGGGCAATGTCCGCCAGGCTGACCGCACCGTTGCTGATCAGCGGATGCTCCGGGGCGGCCACGAAATCCAGCGGGTCGTCCCACACGGGCGTGGCCTTGACCAATGTGTGAGGTTCCGGTGCAAGGGTGATGACTGCCAGTTCAGCGCGGCCATGGAGGATTTCTTCGTAGGCCACTTCCGAATCGAGGAACTGAATATCCAGCGCTACCTGCGGGTAACGTCGGGTGAACTCCCTTAATAAGGGCGGCAAGCGATGCAGGCCGATGTGATGGCTGGTGGCCAATGTCAGACGACCGGTCACTTCGCCAGTCAGGTTGGTCAGGGCGCGGCGGGTGTCATCCAGTACATTGAGGATCTGATAGGCCCGTGGCAGCAAGGCGCGGCCGGCTTCGGTCAGGCCGACTTCCCGGCCCAGTCGATCGAACAGTCGCACCTTCAATTGCTGCTCCAGCCCGGCGATGCGCTTGCTGATGGCCGGTTGCGTCAGGTGCAGCCGTTCGCCGGCGCCGGAGAAGCTTCCGGTCTCGGCAATCGCGATAAAGGCGTTGAGGTTGGCGAGGTCCATAATGAGGTCTCAGTGGCATTCCAGTTGGTTATGCAAAGCATAAAAAATATGAATTTGAGTTATTTAATGTAACCCCCTAGGATCGACCTCACAAGCCAAGGGGTTATTGAATTACTCAAGATCCGGGGCATAGAAACAAGCTGATGAGGAAACCGTCTGATGGCCGGCAAAACGCTCTACGACAAGCTCTGGGATTCGCATTTGGTCAAGCAGCGCGACGATGGCTCTGCGCTGATCTACATCGATCGTCACATCATCCACGAAGTGACCTCGCCGCAAGCCTTCGAAGGCCTGCGTCTGGCCGGGCGCAAGCCTTGGCGCATCGATGCCAACATCGCGACCCCGGACCACAACGTACCGACCACCCCGGAGCGCAAGGGCGGCATCGAAGCGATCGTCGACCAGGTCTCGCGTTTGCAGGTTCAGACCCTCGACGATAACTGTGACGAATACGGCATCGTCGAATTCAAGATGAATGACGTCCGCCAAGGCATCGTCCACGTCATCGGCCCGGAGCAGGGTGCCACCTTGCCGGGCATGACCGTGGTCTGCGGTGACTCCCACACCTCGACCCACGGCGCATTCGGTGCCCTGGCTCACGGTATCGGCACCTCCGAGGTCGAGCACGTGCTCGCCACTCAGTGCCTGGTCGCCAAGAAAATGAAGAACATGCTGGTGTTGGTCGAGGGCAAATTGCCGTTCGGCGTGACCGCCAAGGACATCGTCCTCGCCGTAATCGGCAAGATCGGCACCGCCGGCGGTAATGGCCACGCCATCGAATTCGCCGGTAGCGCGATTCGCGACCTGTCCGTTGAAGGCCGCATGACCATCTGCAACATGTCCATCGAAGCCGGCGCCCGTGTTGGCCTGGTGGCCGCCGACGAAAAAACCGTGGCTTACGTCAAGGGCCGTCCATTTGCTCCGAAGGGCGCGGAATGGGATTTGGCCGTCGAAGCCTGGAAAGACCTGGTCTCCGATGCGGATGCCAAGTTCGACACCGTCGTCGAGCTCGATGCCTCTCAGATCAAGCCGCAAGTCAGCTGGGGCACCTCGCCTGAGATGGTGTTGGCCGTGGACCAGAACGTGCCGGATCCGGCCAAGGAAATGGACCTGGTCAAGCGTGACTCCATCGAACGCGCCTTGAAATACATGGGTTTGACCGCCAATCAGGCGATCACCGACATTCAGCTGGACCGCGTATTCATTGGTTCCTGCACCAACTCGCGGATCGAAGACCTGCGCGCCGCCGCGGTGATCGCCAAGGGCCGCAAAGTGGCTTCGACCATCAAGCAAGCCATCGTGGTGCCGGGTTCGGGGCTGGTGAAGGCTCAGGCTGAATCCGAAGGCCTGGACAAGATTTTTATCGAGGCCGGTTTTGAATGGCGTGAGCCTGGCTGCTCGATGTGCCTGGCGATGAACCCGGACCGTTTGGAATCGGGCGAGCATTGCGCGTCGACCTCCAACCGTAACTTCGAAGGCCGTCAGGGCGCCGGTGGTCGTACCCACCTCGTCAGCCCGGCCATGGCCGCCGCCGCCGCTGTGAACGGTCGTTTCGTCGACGTCCGTGAATTGATCTAAAGGAGCGCAGCATGAAAGCTTTTACCCAGCACACTGGTCTTGTCGCGCCTTTGGATCGTGCCAACGTCGACACCGACCAGATCATCCCGAAGCAGTTCTTGAAGTCGATCAAGCGCACCGGTTTCGGTCCGAACCTGTTCGATGAATGGCGTTATCTGGACGTTGGCCAGCCGTATCAGGACAACTCCAAGCGCCCGCTGAACAAGGACTTCGTCCTCAACGCCGAGCGTTATCAAGGCGCCAGCGTGTTGCTGGCCCGCGAGAACTTCGGTTGCGGCTCCAGCCGCGAGCACGCGCCGTGGGCACTGGAAGAGTACGGTTTCCGCAGCATCATCGCGCCGAGCTACGCCGACATCTTCTTCAACAACAGCTTCAAGAACGGCTTGCTGCCGATCATCTTGAGCGACGCTGAAGTCGATGAGCTGTTCAAGCAGGTTGAAGCGAACCCGGGCTACCAGTTGCAGATCGATCTGCAGGCCCAGACCGTGACCCGTCCGGACGGCAAAGTGCTGAGCTTCGAGATCGATGCCTTCCGTAAGCACTGCCTGCTCAATGGCCTGGACGATATCGGCCTGACTTTGCAGGATCACGAGGCGATTGCCACGTTTGAAGCCAAGCACCGCGCGAGCCAGCCATGGTTGTTTCGCGACGCCTGAGATTGATCTGGAATCGATGTAATCAGGGCCGGCCTCTTCGCGGGCAGGCCCAGACAGCGCAAGGTTAAACCTAAAAAGGAAGTCCCGATGACCAGCACCGCGCAGCACAGCCAGGTAGTCCAAAAACAATTCGGTGAACAGGCCTCGGCCTATCTGAGCAGCGCCGTACACGCTCAAGGCACCGAGTTCGCGCTGCTACAGGCTGAACTGGCGGGGCAGGGCGATGCCCGGGTACTGGACCTGGGTTGCGGCGCCGGTCATGTGAGTTTTCATGTGGCCTCGCTGGTCAGGGAAGTAGTCGCTTACGACCTGTCCCAGCAGATGCTCGATGTAGTCGCCTCCGCCGCTGTCGACCGGGGTTTGAGCAATGTGACCACGGTCAACGGCGCCGCCGAGCGTCTGCCATTCGCCGATGGCGAGTTCGACTTCGTCTTCAGCCGCTATTCGGCGCACCATTGGAGCGACCTCGGTGTGGCCCTGCGCGAAGTTCGCCGGGTGCTGAAGCCGGGCGGGGTGGCGGCGTTCATCGATGTGTTGTCGCCGGGCAGCCCGTTGTTCGACACTTACCTGCAAAGCGTCGAAGTGCTGCGCGACACCAGTCACGTGCGCGATTATTCTGCGGGCGAGTGGTTGCGTCAGGTCAGCGAAGCGGGGTTGCATACCCGCAGTACCACGCGTCAACGGTTGCGCCTGGAGTACACCTCCTGGGTCGAGCGCATGCGTACGCCGCAGGTGATGCGCGCGGCGATCCTAGAGTTGCAGCAATCGATGGGCAACGAGGTGCGCGAATATTTTGAGATTGAGGCCGATGGTTCGTTCAGCACCGATGTGCTGGTGCTGATGGCTGAACGATAGAATTTTTCCGGGCGCGCCCCAGGGCGCGCCGACTGATGACATGAGGAAAGCATGAGCAAGCAGATTCTGATTCTCCCAGGCGACGGTATTGGCCCGGAAATCATGGCCGAAGCGGTCAAGGTGCTGGAGCTGGCGAACGACAAGTACAGCCTGGGCTTCGAACTGAGCCATGACGTGATCGGTGGCGCCGCCATCGACAAGCACGGCGTGCCGCTGGCCGATGAGACCCTGGCCCGTGCGCGCGCAGCCGATGCTGTGCTGCTGGGCGCCGTGGGCGGCCCGAAATGGGACACCATCGAGCGTGACATCCGCCCTGAGCGCGGTCTGCTGAAAATCCGTGCGCAACTGGGCCTGTTCGGCAACCTGCGTCCGGCGATCCTGTACCCGCAACTGGCCGAGGCTTCCAGCCTGAAGGCAGAAATCGTTGCCGGCCTGGACATCCTGATCGTCCGTGAACTGACCGGCGGTATCTACTTCGGCGCGCCACGTGGCGTGCGCGAGCTGGAAAACGGCGAGCGTCAGGCCTACGACACGCTGCCATACAGCGAAACTGAAATCCGCCGTATCGCCCGTGTCGGTTTCGACATGGCGCGCGTACGCGGCAAGAAGCTGTGCTCGGTGGACAAGGCCAACGTGCTGGCCTCCAGCCAGCTGTGGCGTGAAATCGTCGAGCAAGTGGCCAAGGACTACCCGGACGTCGAACTGAGCCACATGTACGTCGACAACGCCGCCATGCAACTGGTGCGTGCGCCGAAGCAGTTCGACGTGATCGTCACCGACAACCTGTTCGGCGACATTCTTTCCGACGAAGCGTCGATGCTCACCGGTTCCATCGGCATGCTGCCGTCGGCGTCGCTGGATGCCAACAACAAAGGCATGTACGAGCCGTGCCACGGTTCGGCGCCAGACATCGCTGGCAAGGGCATTGCCAACCCGTTGGCGACCATTTTGTCGGTGTCGATGATGCTGCGTTACAGCTTCAATCTGCAGGATGCGGCCGACGCCATCGAGAAGGCCGTGAGCCTGGTTTTGGATCAGGGTCTGCGTACGGGAGACATCTGGTCGGCTGGTTGCACCAAGGTCGGTACGCAGGAAATGGGCGACGCAGTAGTCGCCGCGCTGCGGAATCTGTAATCTCTCTGGCCCGCTGCAATTTTCAACCTTGAAAGCAGCGGCCCACTTTTCAAGAAGGTGTAGTTGCGATGAAACGTGTAGGTCTGATCGGTTGGCGCGGCATGGTCGGTTCCGTGCTCATGCAGCGGATGCTGGAAGAGCAGGATTTCGATCTTATCGAGCCGGTGTTTTTCACCACTTCCAATGTCGGTGGCCAAGGCCCGTCCGTGGGCAAGGACATTGCTCCGCTCAAGGACGCTTACAGCATTGAAGAGCTGAAAACCCTCGACGTGATTCTGACCTGCCAAGGTGGCGACTACACCAGCGAAGTGTTCCCGAAGCTGCGCGAAGCCGGCTGGCAGGGTTACTGGATCGACGCCGCTTCCAGCCTGCGCATGCAGGATGACGCGGTGATCGTGCTGGACCCGGTGAACCGCAAGGTTATCGACCAGCAGCTCGACGCGGGCACCAAGAACTACATCGGCGGCAACTGCACCGTCAGCCTGATGCTGATGGGCCTGGGCGGTCTGTTTGAAGCCGGTCTGGTGGAGTGGATGAGCGCCATGACCTATCAGGCGGCCTCCGGTGGCGGCGCGCAGCACATGCGTGAGCTGATCAAGCAAATGGGTGTGACCCACGGCGCTGTCGCCGATCAACTGGCCGATCCGGCCAGCGCCATCCTCGACATCGACCGCCGTGTTGCCGAAGCCATGCGCAGCGACGCGTACCCGACCGAAAACTTCGGCGTACCGCTGGCCGGCAGCCTGATCCCGTGGATCGACAAGGAACTGCCGAACGGCCAGAGCCGTGAAGAGTGGAAGGCCCAGGCCGAAACCAACAAAATCCTCGGTCGCTTCAAGAGCCCGATCCCGGTGGACGGTATCTGCGTGCGCATCGGCGCCATGCGTTGCCACAGCCAGGCGCTGACCATCAAGCTGAACAAAGACGTGCCGATCGCTGATATCGAAGGGCTGATCAGCCAGCACAACCCTTGGGTCAAGCTGGTGCCGAACAACCGTGAAATCAGCATGCAGGAGCTGAGCCCGACGAAAGTCACCGGCACCCTGAACGTGCCGGTCGGTCGTCTGCGCAAGCTGAACATGGGTTCGCAATTCGTCGGTGCCTTCACCGTTGGCGACCAACTGCTGTGGGGCGCGGCCGAGCCGCTGCGTCGCATGCTGCGGATCCTGCTTGAGCGTTGATCTATTGATGCAATGAAAGAACCCGTGCCTTGAAAGAGGTGCGGGTTTTTTTTGTCCACCGATGGCGTGAATTGCCTCACCGCCAACCACCCGGTAAAGTGCCGCTCCCCCCGTTTCGCCAGAGGTAGAACCATGAGCCAGTCCTTCGATATTGCCGTGATCGGCGCCACCGGTACTGTCGGCGAAACACTCGTCCAGATTCTCGAAGAACGCGACTTCCCGGTCGGCAATCTGCACCTGCTGGCGAGCAGTGAATCGGCCGGACACTCGGTGCCGTTTCGCGGCAAGAACGTGCGGGTGCGCGAAGTCGATGAGTTCGACTTCAGCAAAGTCCAGTTGGTGTTCTTCGCCGCCGGTCCGGCGGTGACCCTCAGTTTCGCCCCGCGCGCTACGGCCGCCGGTTGCTCGCTGATCGACCTGTCCGGCGCGTTGCCGGCCGATCAGGCGCCGCAAGTGGTGCCCGAGGCCAATGCTGCAATTCTTACCGGCCTGAAAAAGCCCTTCCAGGTCAGCAGCCCAAGCCCTTCGGCGACAGCGCTGGCGGTGGTGCTGGCGCCGCTGCTCGATTTGCTCGACTTGCAACGCATCAGCCTGACGGCGTGCCTGGCGGTCTCTGCCCAGGGCCGCGAAGCGGTCAGCGAGCTGGCCCGGCAAACCGCCGAACTGCTCAACGTGCGTCCGCTGGAGCCGGCTTTCTTCGATCGACAGATGGCTTTTAACCTGTTGGCGCAAGTCGGTGCGCCCGATGCTCAGGGCCACACGTTGCTGGAAAAGCGTCTGGTGCGCGAGCTGCGTCAGGTCTTGTCGCTGCCTTTATTAAAGATTTCCGTCACTTGCATTCAAGCCCCGGTGTTTTTTGGCGATAGCTATAGCGTGACCTTGCAGTCATCGAGCGCTGTCGACCTGGCGAAAGTCAACGCGGCACTGGAAGCGGCGCCCGGTATCGAGCTGGTCGAGGCGGGCGATTACCCGACTCCGGTAGGCGATGCGGTAGGGCAGGACGTGGTTTACGTTGGTCGGGTTCGCAGCGGGATCGACGACCCGGCGGAACTTAACATGTGGCTGACGTCAGATAACGTACGCAAAGGCGCCGCGCTCAATGCTGTGCAGGTGGCTGAATTGTTGATAAAAGACCTGCTGTAAAAGATACTTGGCAACAATTTTTTCTAGTGGTTCCAGCCGAACACCATGTTTGGCTGGAATGCTTGAGGCGAGCCATCCCGCAGGGCTTTCGTCGCATGAATGAAACGATCGCGCGCGACGACCCTTCGCCGTCGCGCGCAACGCCTTACGGCAGCGGCAATCAATACCTTCTCGCTGGCCGAGGAATGTTCAAACAAAGGATGAGGCTATGGTTCAAGTTCGCAAACTGGTGTTAGCAATAGCGGCCGCCTCGGCGCTGTCCTCCGGTATGGCGCATGCCCTCGGGCTTGGGGAATTGACCCTGAAATCGACGCTGAACCAGCCTCTGGTAGCAGAAATCGAGTTGCTCGACGTCAAGGATCTCACGGCTGCCGAAGTGGTGCCGAGCCTGGCCTCGCCCGAAGATTTCGCCAAGGCCGGTGTCGATCGTCAGGCGTTCCTCAACGACCTGACTTTCACACCGGTGCTTAACGCCAGCGGCAAAAGCATCCTGCGCATCACCTCCAGCAAACCGCTGTCCGAACCGATGGTGAAATTCCTGGTTCAGGTGATGTGGCCAAGCGGTCGTCTGCTGCGTGATTACAGCGTGCTGCTCGATCCGTCAAAATTCTCGCCGCAAACCGCCGATGCCGCCGCGCAACCGGCGCCAGCCCAGGCGGTGACCGCGCCAGTCACCGGCGCGACCAAATCGACGCAATACACCACCACGTCGCGCGATACCTTATGGGAAATCGCCGCGAAGGCGCGTAACGGTGGATCGATCCAGCAAACCATGCTGGCCATCCAGGCGCTGAACCCGGATGCCTTTATCGACGGCAACATCAACCGGCTGAAAGCCGGTCAGGTGCTGCGTCTGCCGGATCAGGTGCAAAGCGCCAGCCTGCCGCAACCCAAGGCCATCGCTGAAGTCGCGGCGCAGAACTCTGCATGGCGCCACGGTCGTCGCTATGTGGCGAAGCCTGGAAGCGGGCAGCAGCAACTCGATGCCACCAAGCGTGCTCGCGGTGATGGCGCTTCGTCGCAAGTCGCCACGGACAAGCTGAGCCTGGTCTCTGCCGACACCGGCAAGGGCCGTGGCAAAGGTGCCGCCGGTGATGCGAAAGCCTTGAGCAACAAGCTGGCCGTGACCCAGGAAAGCCTCGACACGGCTCGCCGTGACAACGCTGAACTGAAAAGCCGCATGAACGACCTGCAAAGCCAGCTGGACAAGCTGCAGCGCCTGATCGAACTGAAGAATAATCAGTTGGCCAAGCTGCAAGCCGAAGGCGGCGCGGGCGCACCGGCGGCTACGACCGCTCCGGCGATGTCGGCCGAGCTGGCAGCCAGCCCGGCGGCAACGCCTGTTGAAGTGACTCCGGCGGCTCCTGCGCCGGAAGTCGTTCCGGCGCCAGCCGTCGAGCCGACGCCTGTGGCGTCCGACGAGCAGAAATTCAACGAACTGCTGACCAACCCGATCCTGCTGGGTCTGGTGGGTGGCGGTGCAGTGGTTCTGCTGCTCTTGCTGCTGTTGCTGGCCCGTCGCCGCAAAGCTCAGCAAGAAGCAGAAAAACATCTGCGCATGGCCCGTGCCTTGGCTGAGGAGCAAGAGTTCTCCGCCGACCTCGACCTGCCGGAAAGCAGCTTCGAAGGTCTGGAAGTCCCGCCGCCAAGCGTGAAACTCGCGACCGCACCAACGCCTGCACCTGCACCGGCCCCGGTGATTGCCCCGGTTGTGATGACGCCACCGATCGCTGCACCGTTGGTTGCGCCTGCCGCCGAACGCTCTGACGACGTCTTGGTCCAGGCTCAGTCGCACATCGCGGCTGGTCGCCTGAATCAGGCTGCCGCGCTGCTGGAAGACGCTATCAAGCAAGAGCCGCAACGCAGCGACCTGCGCCTGAAGCTGATGGAAGTCTACGGTCAGCAGGGCGATCGCGATGCGTTCGTCGCTCAGGAGCGTCAACTGGTGGCCAACGGCGACAACTTCGCCCGGGTCGAACAGCTGAAAAGCCGCTTCCCGGCCATGGTGGTCGCGGCGGTGGGTGGTCTGGCCGCCGCAGCTATCGCCGCCGAGCTGGACGCACAGTACGTCAAGGACCTGCTGCTGGACGAGCCGCAAGCCCCGGAACCGGCATTGGCTGACTTTGACAGTGCTTTCGATCTGAGTCTCGACGATCTGGAAGCGGCTACTCCGATCACGCCTGCGGTTGCAGTCGAGCCAGCACCGCAGCCACAGCCTGAGCCAGAACCAGAGTCTCTGGCTGAGCTGGATGAGTTTCCGCTGGACGACGACCTGAGCTTTGAGTCGGTGTTGCAACAACAGACTGAAATCAAGGAAAGCCTCGACGACCTGTCGGACTTCGACCTGGACATGGATCTGGGCGGCGATGCTTCCCCGGAGACTCTGGCTGAAGACGACTTCCTGCTGAGCCTGGATGGCGACCTCAAGGACTTGCCTGTCGCTGAAGTGCCGACCGTCACTGAGGCGCCAAAGGTGACCGAGGCGCCGCTCGACGATCTGGAGTTGCCGGCTGATTTCGATCTGTCGCTGGCCGATGAAATGGACGCCGCCCCGGATAAGCCTGACGCCTTTGAAAGCGAACTCAACGACGTCAATGCCGAGCTGGATCGTTTGTCCCAGAGCCTCGGCGAGCCAAGCTTCACCGAGGAAGATGCGTTGGCCGCGTCAGATGACGAGCTCGATTTCCTCTCTGGCGCTGACGAAGTCGCCACCAAACTCGACCTGGCCCAGGCCTACATCGACATGGGCGACAATGACGGTGCTCGGGACATCCTCAATGAGGTGGTGACCGAGGGCGATGCGGGGCAGAAGAGCGAAGCCAAGGAAATGCTCTCGCGTCTGGCGTGAATCGTCGGTAAGGCTTAAACAAAACGGCAGCCCATCCAGGCTGCCGTTTTTGTTTGGGGGATGCGATGGGGTTGGTACATTCAACGCCGTGTCACAGTTACACTGGTATCCCGGTCCAGCGGCCTTATAATGCCTGCCTTTGCGTAGATCAGCAGGCTGTCACCCCTTGGCAAATATAGATAATCCGGCCGCCGAAATGGCGGCCGACGGCTTTTTCCGGATCGCGTTGGGCGTTGAATACAAAGGTTCGCGTTATCGCGGCTGGCAACGTCAGGCCTCCGGTGTGGACACGGTGCAGGAGCTTCTTGAAAAGGCCTTGTCCAAAGTCGCCGACTCACCCGTGTCGCTGCATTGCGCCGGGCGCACTGACGCCGGTGTGCATGCTTGCGGCCAAGTGGTGCATTTCGACACCCAGGTAGAGCGCTCGATGAAGGCCTGGGTCATGGGTGCCAACATCAACTTGCCGCACGACATCAGCGTCAGCTGGGCCAAGGTCATGCCGGCGCATTTCCATGCGCGGTTCAAAGCCATCGCCCGGCGCTATCGCTACGTGATCTACAACGATCAGATCCGCCCGGCGCACCTGAACGAAGAAATCACCTGGAACCACCGCCCGCTGGACGTTGAGCGCATGTCCGAGGCCGCCCAGTATCTGGTCGGCACCCACGACTTCAGTGCTTTTCGCGCCGGCCAGTGCCAGGCCAAGTCGCCGATCAAGGAGCTGCATCACCTGCGCGTTACCCGCCATGGCAAAATGATCGTGCTGGATATCCGTGCCAGTGCGTTCCTGCACCACATGGTGCGCAACATCGCAGGCGTCTTGATGACTATCGGTGCTGGCGAGCGTCCCGTGGAGTGGATGAAAGAGGTGCTGGAGAGTCGCATTCGCCGTTCCGGTGGGGTGACGGCTCATCCGTTTGGTCTGTATCTGGTGCAGGTCGAGTATCGCGACGAGTTCGAATTGCCCGAGCGTTACATCGGCCCACACTTCCTCACCGGCTTCTCGGAACTTGACGGCTGACGCCTTCGAACGCTTTTGATACCATCCGGGACTTTCCCGGAATTGCCCTGAGGTTCTATCGACATGTCGGCCGTTCGCAGCAAAATTTGTGGGATTACCCGCATAGAGGATGCGTTGGCGGCGGTTGAGGCCGGGGCCGATGCCATCGGATTTGTGTTCTACGCCAAAAGCCCGCGGGCCGTGACGTTCCAGCAGGCGAGGGCGATCATCAAGGCCTTGCCGCCGTTCGTGACCACCGTGGGTTTGTTCGTCAACGCCAGCCGTTGCGAGTTGGGGGAAATCCTCGACGCCGTGCCACTGGACCTGTTGCAGTTCCATGGCGACGAAACCGCCGCTGATTGCGAAGGCTGGCACCGACCGTACATCAAGGCATTGCGGGTCAAGGCCGGTGATGACATTGCGGCGGCTTGTGACGCATACCCAAGTGCCAGCGGTATTTTGCTCGACGCCTATGTCGAAGGTGTTCCTGGTGGAACCGGTGAAGCCTTCGATTGGTCACTGATACCGCAAGGCTTGAGCAAGCCGATCATCCTGGCGGGTGGCTTGACGCCAGATAACGTCGCCGAGGCGATTGCCCGGGTTCGGCCTTACGCGGTGGACGTCAGCGGAGGGGTAGAGGCGAGCAAGGGCATCAAGGATCACGCAAAGATTCAGGCATTCATCAAAGCGGTACGCGGTAGCACGTCGTTGATGTGACGGCTGGCAGACTGCCGCCGTCCACTGCTCTGTACAAAAGAGGTGCACCTGCACAAAGCAGGCATGGCTGAGAATTTTTGGGTCGTACGCAGGTCAGCGTCTCGCTGACCCGGCAATCCATCGATCATCGCTACACATATGAATTTAGCTCAAGGGCATACGCGGGGCTGCGAACCAGAGCGTTCGGGCCGCCGGTACTGGAGAAAGAAAGCATGAGCAACTGGTTAGTAGACAAACTGATCCCTTCGATCATGCGTTCCGAGGTCAAGAAGAGCTCGGTGCCTGAAGGTCTGTGGCACAAATGCCCGTCTTGCGAGGCGGTGCTGTATCGTCCGGAGCTGGAAAAGACCCTGGACGTTTGCCCCAAGTGCAACCACCACATGCGTATCGGCGCACGCGCGCGCATCGACATCTTCCTCGACGCTGAAGGTCGTGCCGAACTGGGCGCGGACCTGGAGCCGGTTGACCGTCTGAAATTCCGTGACGGCAAGAAGTACAAGGATCGCCTGACCGCTGCGCAAAAGCAGACCGGCGAAAAAGACGCACTGATCTCCATGAGCGGCACCTTGCTGGGCATGCCGGTCGTGGTGTCGGCTTTCGAATTCTCCTTCATGGGTGGTTCGATGGGTGCCATCGTCGGTGAGCGCTTTGTGCGCGCCGCCAACTACGCCCTGGAAAACCGTTGCCCGATGATCTGCTTCTCCGCTTCCGGTGGTGCACGGATGCAGGAAGCGCTGATCTCCCTGATGCAAATGGCCAAGACCTCCGCGGTGCTGGCACGTCTGCGCGAAGAAGGCATTCCGTTCATCTCGGTGCTGACCGACCCGGTCTACGGCGGTGTTTCCGCCAGTCTGGCGATGCTCGGCGACGTGATCGTCGGTGAGCCGAAAGCCCTGATCGGTTTCGCCGGTCCGCGCGTGATCGAACAAACCGTTCGCGAAAAACTGCCGGAAGGCTTCCAGCGCAGCGAGTTCCTGCTGGAGCACGGCGCGATCGACATGATCATCCCTCGTCAGGAGCTGCGTCCCCGTCTGGGCAACCTGCTGGCACAACTGACCGGCAAGCCGACGCCTAAATTCGTCGCCGCGCCAGTCGAGCCGATCGTGGTCCCACCGGTACCTGCGAACCTATGATCGAGCGCACCCTTGGCGAGTGGCTCGCCTACCTTGAACAGTTGCATCCTTCAGCCATCGACATGGGGTTGGAGCGTTCGCAACAGGTAGCGTCCCGCATGGGGCTGGGCAAGCCGGCGCCTCGGGTGATCACGGTCACCGGCACCAACGGCAAAGGGTCTACCTGCGCATTCGTGGCTTCATTGCTGCGGTCGCAGGGCCTGAACGTGGGTGTCTACAATTCTCCGCACCTGCTGCGTTACAACGAGCGGGTGCAGGTCAATGGTGTCGAAGCCACTGACGCGCAGCTGTGCGAAGCCTTTGCCGCGGTCGAGGCGGGTCGCGGCGAAACATCCCTGACTTACTTCGAAATGGGCACCCTGGCGGCGTTCTGGCTGTTTCAACAGGCCGGTCTCGATGCAGTGGTGCTGGAAGTCGGCCTGGGCGGGCGCCTGGACACGGTCAACGTGGTGGATGCCGATATCGCGCTCGTCACCAGCATTGGTGTCGACCATGCGGATTACCTGGGTGATACCCGCGAATCCGTGGCCTTCGAAAAGGCCGGAATCTTCCGCCGGGGCGCTCCTGCACTGTGCGGCGATCTGAATCCTCCTCAACCTCTGCTGGATAAGGCGCGCGAGCTCAATTGCCCGTTTTTCCTGCGTGGGCGCGATTTCGACCTCGGTATCACCGATTACAACTGGCAATGGCGCGGCGTTGATGCTCAAGGGTGTGCGGTCGAATTGCACGATCTGCCATTGCTCGATCTGCCGATGGAAAACGCTGCACTGGCGTTGCAGGCTTACCTTCTGCTCGGTTTGCCTTGGGTGGATGCGCAGATTATTGAAGCGTTGAAAGCGACGCGGATCGTCGGTCGTCTTGATCGTCGGCAGTTCGACTGGCAGGGCAAGCGTCTGAATCTGCTGCTGGACGTGGGGCACAACCCTCACGCGGCAGAATATCTGGCTCGGCGTCTGGCCAGTCGACCGCCGGCCGGCAAGCGTCTGGCGGTGTTCGGGTTGTTGGCGGACAAGGACCTGGATGGTGTTGTCGGTGAATTGAATGCTAGTGTCCAGCATTGGGCCGTCGCGCCGCTGGATTCGCCGCGGGCACGGCCGGTAGCTCAGTTGCACGCAGCGTTGCAGAACCTTGGCGCCTCGGTTACGTCCTATGACAGCGTGGCTGCTGCCCTGGAAGGGCAGTGCGCGCAGGCGACGAGCGACGACGAGATTCTGTTATTCGGATCATTTTATTGTGTCGCCGAGGCCCTTGAGTGGCTGGCCCGGCACTCCACGGAGGAAGCGGCAAATGGCTTTGCTGGATAAGGCGTACAAGCAGCGCATGGTCGGTGCCTTGGTGCTGGTGGCGCTGGCGGTGATTTTCTTGCCGATGCTGTTTTCCCGTCAGGACGAACAGCGCCAGGTAAGGGTCGACGCGCCTGCCGCACCGCATGCCTCCTCGTTACCGCAAGTGCAGATCGAGCCGGTCGCGGTGCCTGAACCACAGGCATTGCCGCAAGAGCCTGTGCCAAGCGACGATGAAATTGCCGAGCAGCAAGCGCCGTCGGCACCGATTGCACCAACGGCTCCCGTAGCGCCAGCGCCGCCGGCTGCCAAACCAGTCGCGCCTCCAGCAGCGCCAGTTGCCAAGCCTGTACCGGCACCTGCCCAGCCAATCGCGGTTGCACCGACCAAGCCGGTCGCTACTCCAAGTCGCGTCGATGCCAATGGCCTGTCGGTCAGCTGGTCGGTGCAACTGGCCAGCCTGGCGAGCCGTGAGAGCGCTGAAAGTTTGCAGAAAACCCTGCGCAGCCAAGGCTATAACGCCTACATTCGCTCCGCCGATGGCAAGAATCGAGTGTTCGTCGGGCCGCTGATCGAGCGTGCGGAAGCCGATCGTCTGCGTGATTTGTTGAGTCGCCAGCAGAACCTCAAGGGTTTTGTGGTGCGTTTCCAGCCTGAGCGCGGCTAAATCTATCACCCCGATTTGAAAAGCACTGACAATCTCAGCTTACCGACAGCCATGGGCTCTGCTAAAATGCGCCGCCTCATCTGTCTGTAGGCTGCACTGTGCCATTTACCTGGGTTGACTGGGCGATCGTTGCAATCATCGCCATCTCCGCTTTGATCAGTCTGAGCCGCGGCTTCGTCAAGGAAGCACTCTCGCTGCTGACCTGGATCATCGCAGGAGTCGTTGCCTGGATGTTCGGTGGTTCATTGTCCGAGTACCTGGGCGGATACATTGCTACGCCGTCGGCTCGTGTGATCACGGGCTGTGCCATCATGTTTGTCGCCACTTTAATCGTAGGCGCAATGATCAATTATCTTATCGGCGAGTTGGTTCGCGTCACCGGGCTATCCGGGACCGATCGATTCCTCGGCATGGCTTTCGGCGGGGCGCGTGGCGTGTTGCTGGTGGTCGTGGCGGTCGGGCTGTTGAGCCTGGGGCCGGTACAGCAGGACGAGTGGTGGAAAGAGTCGCAGCTCGTGCCAAAATTTCTATTGGTCGCAGACTGGTCCAAAAACCTGATCCTCGGGTGGAGCAGTCAGTGGCTTGCCAGCGGAATCAGCGTACCCGCTGATATTCCGTTCAAGGAGCACCTCTTGCCGACGGCCAAAACGCCTCAGTGAGTTGTGTTCAGTTCAGATCCATTAAGTAGGGGTTGCGTCGCATGTGTGGCATCGTCGGTATCGTCGGTAAGTCGAACGTCAATCAGGCGCTGTATGACGCGCTAACCGTCCTCCAGCACCGCGGCCAGGACGCTGCCGGTATCGTGACCAGCCACGATGGCCGGTTATTCCTGCGCAAGGACAATGGCCTGGTGCGTGACGTGTTCCATCAGCGTCACATGCAGCGCCTGGTCGGCCACATGGGCATTGGCCATGTGCGTTATCCGACCGCGGGCAGCTCGACCTCGGCCGAAGCTCAACCGTTTTACGTCAACTCGCCGTACGGCATTACCCTGGCGCATAACGGTAACCTGACCAACGTTGAACAATTGGCCAAGGAGATTTACGAATCTGATCTGCGCCATGTCAACACCAACTCCGATTCGGAAGTGCTGCTCAACGTGTTCGCACACGAGCTGGCCCAGCGTGGCAAGTTGCAGCCGACTGAAGAAGACGTGTTCGCGGCCGTCACCGACGTGCATAACCGTTGCGTCGGTGGTTACGCAGTCGTGGCGATGGTGACCGGTTATGGCATCGTCGGTTTCCGCGATCCGCACGGCATCCGCCCAATCGTTTTCGGTCAGCGTCACACCGATGAAGGCGTCGAGTACATGATCGCCTCCGAAAGCGTTTCGCTGGACGTGCTCGGTTTCACCCTGATTCGCGACCTGGCACCCGGCGAAGCGGTCTACATTACTGAAGACGGCAAGCTGCACACCCGTCAGTGCGCGACCAACCCGTCGCTGACCCCGTGCATTTTCGAACACGTCTACCTGGCACGTCCGGACTCGATCATCGATGGCGTTTCGGTTTACAAGGCCCGTCTGCGCATGGGCGAGAAGCTCGCCGAGAAGATCCTGCGCGAGCGTCCGGACCACGACATCGACGTGGTCATCCCGATTCCGGACACCAGCCGCACCGCGGCCCTGGAGCTGGCGAACCACTTGGGCGTCAAGTTCCGCGAAGGCTTCGTGAAGAACCGCTACATCGGTCGGACCTTCATCATGCCGGGTCAGGCTGCGCGGAAAAAATCCGTACGCCAGAAGCTCAACGCCATCGAACTGGAATTCCGCGGCAAGAACGTGATGCTGGTGGACGACTCCATCGTTCGTGGCACCACCTGCAAGCAGATCATCCAGATGGCTCGCGAAGCCGGCGCCAAGAACGTCTATTTCTGCTCCGCGGCCCCGGCCGTGCGTTACCCGAACGTCTACGGCATCGACATGCCGAGCGCTCACGAGCTGATCGCCCATAACCGTTCGACCCAGGACGTTGCCGACCTGATCGGCGCTGACTGGTTGATCTATCAGGATCTGCCTGACTTGATCGAAGCGGTCGGTGGCGGCAAGATCAAGATCGACAAGTTCGATTGCGCGGTGTTCGACGGCCATTACGTCACCGGCGACGTCGACGAGGCTTACCTGAACAAGATCGAGCAGGCACGTAACGATGCCTCCAAGGTCAAGACCCAGGCAGTCAGTGCGATCATTGATCTGTACAACAACTGAGTAACTACCGGCCCTGAGGGGCCGGTTTTGTATCTACTAAATAAAGAGCAAGGCAAGGAGTGACAGCATGAGTCAGGATTGGGATGCCGGTCGGCTGGACAGCGACCTCGAAGGCGTAGCGTTCGATACCCTGGCCGTACGCGCCGGTCAGCACCGCACGCCGGAAGGCGAACACGGTGATCCGATGTTCTTCACTTCCAGCTACGTATTCCGTACCGCCGCCGACGCGGCTGCGCGTTTTGCCGGTGAAGTGCCGGGTAACGTTTACTCGCGCTACACCAACCCGACCGTGCGCGCGTTCGAAGAGCGCATTGCCGCGCTGGAAAGCGCCGAGCAAGCCGTGGCTACGGCGACTGGCATGGCCGCGATCATGGCGGTGGTAATGAGCCTGTGCAGTGCCGGCGATCACGTGCTGGTGTCGCGCAGCGTGTTCGGCTCGACCATCAGTCTGTTCGAGAAGTACTTCAAGCGCTTTGGCATCGAAGTCGATTACGTAGCTCTGGCGGACTTGTCCGGCTGGGATGCGGCGATCAAGGCCAACACCAAATTGCTTTTCGTGGAATCGCCTTCCAACCCACTGGCCGAGCTGGTGGATATCACCGCCCTGTCGGAAATCGCTCACGCCAAGGGCGCGATGCTGGTGGTCGACAACTGCTTCTGCACGCCTGCGCTGCAGCAGCCACTGAAGCTGGGCGCGGACATTGTCGTGCACTCGGCGACCAAGTTCATCGACGGCCAGGGTCGTTGCATGGGCGGTGTCGTGGCGGGTCGCAGCGAGCAGATGAAGGAAGTCGTCGGTTTCCTGCGCACTGCCGGGCCGACCCTGAGTCCGTTCAATGCCTGGATTTTCCTCAAGGGCCTGGAAACGCTGAGCCTGCGCATGAAGGCGCATTGCGCCAATGCCCAGCAACTGGCCGAGTGGCTGGAGCAGCAGGACGGCATCGAGAAAGTCCATTACGCCGGCCTCAAGAGCCATCCGCAGCACGAACTGGCCCAGCGTCAGCAGAAGGGTTTCGGTGCGGTCGTGAGCTTCGAGGTCAAAGGCGGCAAAGAGGGCGCCTGGCGCTTTATCGATGCGACTCGCCTGATCTCCATCACCGCCAACCTGGGCGACAGCAAAACCACCATCACGCACCCGAGCACCACCTCTCACGGCCGTCTGGCGCCGCAAGAGCGTGAAGCCGCGGGGATTCGTGACAGCCTGATTCGCATTGCGGTCGGTCTGGAAGACGTGGCAGACCTGCAAGCCGATCTGGCGCGCGGGTTGGCTGCCTTGTGATCGAGTTGTCGTCGCCGACCACGGGTACCCATGGCCGCGTCGCGCTGGTCACCGGTGCCGCGCGCGGCATTGGCCTGGGCATTGCGGCCTGGCTGATCAGCGAAGGCTGGCAGGTGGTGTTGACCGATCTGGATCGCGAGCGTGGTTCGAAAGTGGCGAAGGTGCTCGGCGAAAACGCCTGGTTCATCGCCATGGACGTCGCGAATGAAGCGCAGGTGGCGCTGGGTGTGGCCGAGGTGCTGGGGCAGTTCGGGCGTCTGGATGCGCTGGTGTGCAATGCGGCGGTGGCCGATCCGCACAACATCACCCTGGAAAGCCTCGACCTGGCCTACTGGAACCGGGTGTTGGCAGTGAACCTCAGTGGGCCGATGCTGTTGGCCAAGCACTGTGCGCCGTACCTGCGCGCTCACAGCGGCGCGATCGTCAACCTGGCCTCGACCCGCGCCGCGCAGTCGGAACCCGACACAGAGGCTTATGCGGCGAGCAAGGGCGGCCTGTTGGCCCTGACTCACGCCCTGGCCATCAGTTTGGGGCCAGAGATTCGCGTCAATGCGGTCAGTCCCGGCTGGATCGATGCGCGGGATCCAGCGGCACGGCGCGCCGAACCGCTGACTGACGCTGATCATGCGCAGCATCCGGCGGGCAGGGTAGGGACTGTCGAGGACGTGGCGGCAATGGTGGCCTGGTTGTTGTCGAAGAACGCTGGTTTTGTCACGGGCCAGGAGTTTGTGGTCGATGGTGGCATGACCAAGAAGATGATTTACAGCGAGTAACAGGGCAGGGGCACTGTCCCCGGCATTGATGTTGAATGTGTCGCCATCATCGTCGGCTCGCCGCCCTTAGTCAGGCCGTTCCCACATTAGAAAGCCTGTTGTCTGAAGAAGCGCGGTCCACTGTGGGGGCGAGCCTGCTCGCGAAAGCGGTCTGACGGTTGTCGGCCTCGTCCGGAATGACACGATTTTGTCTTTTTTAGAAAAACTTCAAGCGGGGTATTGACTTAGCTTCGGTACCTGCGTAAATTTCGCGGCCTCAGAGATGCAAAGGGTGATTAGCTCAGCTGGGAGAGCGTCTGCCTTACAAGCAGAATGTCGGCGGTTCGATCCCGTCATCACCCACCAACTCTTGAGACTCTTGTGTAAGCAAGAGGGAAGCTGAAAAGCCTCCACCGACGCGCAGCGGTAGTTCAGTCGGTTAGAATACCGGCCTGTCACGCCGGGGGTCGCGGGTTCGAGTCCCGTCCGCTGCGCCATATTTTCCGAGTCAGGTTTACCCTGGTTCGAGATTGAAAAGCGAGATTGAAAAGTCTCGAAGTTTCAATCAGACGAGTTACTTGAGCGTCAGCTCAAAGCGATACGCAGCGGTAGTTCAGTCGGTTAGAATACCGGCCTGTCACGCCGGGGGTCGCGGGTTCGAGTCCCGTCCGCTGCGCCATATCTGCATCAAGGCCCACTGAACGCCTTGGAGCTACGAAGAAGGCCGTTGGCAATTTTCGAGTCGATAGCAAAGACCCTGGTCGAAAGACCGGGGTTTTTTGTGTCTGCGATTTGGCTTTTTCTTCTTTCGCGCCTTTGCGCTCTGATCCTTCTGCATCCAGCCTCGGCGCTACAACGGCCGAGTCACTTTGCGCGCCACTGACATCTGTTGGGCTTCGACGGCGACTTCGCTACAAGAAGTCGCCGCTCCTGAGTCGGTCGATCAGACCCCGAGCTTGTCCCGCAATCCGTAATACCAGGCGCCCAACGCAGCGAACGGTGTGCGCAGCAATTGCCCGCCGGGGAACGGGTAGTGGGGGAGGTCGGCGAAGGCGTCGAAGCGTTCAGCCTGACCACGCAATGCTTCGGCCAATACCTTGCCCGCCAGGTGCGTATACGTCACGCCGTGGCCACTGCAGCCCTGGGAGTAGTAGATGTTATCGCCCAGTCGCCCGACCTGAGGAAGACGCGACAGGGTCAGCAGGAAATTGCCGGTCCAGGCGTAATCGATCTTCACGTCTTTGAGTTGCGGGAAGGCCTTGAGCATCTTCGGTCGAATGATCGCCTCGATGTTCGCCGGGTCCCGCGCGCCATACACCACGCCGCCACCAAATATCAGGCGTTTGTCGGCGCTCAGGCGGTAGTAGTCGAGCAGGTAGTTACAGTCTTCGACGCAGTAGTCCTGAGGCAGCAGGCGCTTGGCCAATTCATCGCCCAAGGGTTCGGTGGTGATCACTTGAGTCCCGCAGGGCATCGACTTGGCCGCCAGCTCCGGCACCAGATTGCCGATGTACGCGTTGCCGGCGACGATGATGAACTTGGCCCTGACCTTGCCCTGAGGCGTATGCACCACCGGGTTGGCACTGCGCTCGATGCGCACTGCCGGCGATTGCTCGTAAATAGTGCCGCCCAACGACTCCACGGCTGCTGCTTCGCCCAAGGCAAGATTGAGTGGATGAATATGCCCGCCACTCATATCGAGCATGCCGCCGACATATTGATCGCAAGCCACTACCTCGCGGATGCGACGCTGATCCAACAGCTCAAGCTGCGTGTGACCGAAACGCTCCCACAGGCGCTTCTGAGACTCCAGATGGCCCATCTGCTTGTCGGTAATGGCGGCGAACACACCGCCATCCTTCAAGTCGCACTGGATATTATATTTGGCCACTCGTTCACGAATGATCCGCCCACCTTCGAACGCCATCTGCCCCAGCAACTGAGCTTGCTTGGGGCCGACGCTGCGCTCAATCACATCGATATCACGGCTGTAGCTGTTAACGATCTGGCCACCGTTGCGTCCCGACGCACCGAAACCGACCTTGGCGGCTTCCAGCACCGTAACCTTGAAACCGTTTTCCAGCAGGAACAGGGCAGAGGACAGGCCGGTGTAACCGGCGCCGATTACACAGACATCAGTCTCTACATCATCCTGCAAGGCCGGGCGCGCTGGCGCCGCATTGGCCGACGCGGCGTAATAGGACTCTGGGTAGGGAGTGTTCGCCATCCTGCAGCCTCTGTTTAATATATTTTACGAGTGCATTGATCCTACCCGAGTTAAAAATCGACCGCCAGCCACCGGAAAATCTTCTTTGCCACAGAGAAATTAAATATTTTGCATATTCATAGGGTTAGGTGAAAAAAAGGTGTTGACACCCCTCCGGAATTCCGTAGAATGCCGCCTCACAGCAGGCACGTAGCTCAGTTGGTTAGAGCACCACCTTGACATGGTGGGGGTCGTTGGTTCGAGTCCAATCGCGCCTACCAAACAAAATCCGCTCTGCTGGGCGGTCTGGAAGGGCTCACCGAAAGGTGGGCCCTTTTTTGTTGTCTACGATTTACCTGGCTTTTGCAAAATCCTCAAAAACGCCAACTCGGCGCCTTACTTCCAGTAAACACTGTTGCTGAACTAATACCGCCATAGCCGTCTACATTCTTCAGGGGGCATCCCCTTTCTGAGAGAACGGATATGTTTAGATCTCGCTCGTTGATCGCCGCTATGACGTGTCTTGCCTTGGTGTCTGGTTCCGTGACTGCATTGGCTGACCCCGGAAACGGGAAGGGCCAGGGAGGCGGCAAGGGAAATCCGCAATACAACCAGGACCATGGCAACTCCGGTCATGGCAACAAAGGGAAAGGTTCAGGAGGGGACGATTGGAGTCACGGCCCGAGCATCAACCACGGTAGCGTCCTTGGCATCGTCGGTGGATATCGCGACTACTGGAGCCCGGGGCCCGCCTTGCCGCCGGGTATTCAGAAAAACCTCGCGCGCGGGAAGCCGCTACCACCGGGGATCGCTAAAAAACTCGATGGCCGTCTGCTCGGCCAGCTTCCCCACTACGATGGCTATGAGTGGCAGCAGGCTGGCACTGACTTGATTTTGGTGGCCATCGCTACCGGGATCATCTACGAGGTGCTCAATGGTGCGTTCGATTGATGTGAGGGCGATAAATTTCAATCGCGCCCTTGCAGCATAACGATCAGAAAAATCACGGGAAGCGCTGTGCAGGTTCGATAGCTGCACATTGCCTGCCCACTGGTCGCCGGCCTTTGAACTGTGTGGGGCCGAATCGGTCAATTATTCCGTGCAATATCAACCTCCACGGAACCCCACCATGCTATTTAAAAACAAGAGTTTTGTTGCTGTCATGTCCTGCGTGATGATGCTTGCAGCCGCCCCGTTATTGCCCGCTGAACTGTCCACCATGAGCTCTGCCTACGCGAAGGGTGGCGGTAATGGCGGCGGCGGTGGCGGTGGTAACGGTGGTGGCAATGGCGGCGGTAACGGTGGTGGTCATGGTGGCATTGGCGGCAACGGCGGTTCCGGCCATTCCGGCGGCGTCAGTAGCAATGGCCGTGGCGCAGGCTTGAGTAGCGACCATGTCGGCCTTGGTGCTGGCTTGAGTGGCACCCATGTCGGTCGTGGTGCAGGCTTGAGCAGCGACCACGTCGGCCGTGGCGCAGGCTTGAGTGGCACCCATGTCGGCCGTGGCGCAGGCTTGAGCAGTGATCACGCCGGCAAAGCCGTCCGGGACCGTGGCGTCAATGGCAACCACTTTGGTAGCGAACGTAACAGTGACCGTGGCCATGGCGCAGTCACTTCGGGCATTGCGCATTCCAGGGACACGCGAGGAGTTGCCAAGGCCTCTGCCATTTCGGCCACTACGCCTGGCGATCACAACACGAAAGGGTTGAGCAGCGCTCGTACTTCGATCTCGAAACGACTGGATTAAGTCCAGGACTCTCAAAAACCGGGTATCCATCAGGAACCCGGTTTTTTTTCGCCTGCAATTTGCCCGATGGCGAGGTGCGGGAGATCAGCCCAGCTACATGCGTGAGCAAATCCGACACGATGGACTACTACTGTAAGGCTGATTCAACTTTGTCCTGATGGGAGTATGTCGATGCTGGCTCACTGGTTTCTGGCGGCGGTTCACCTCTTGGCCTTTGGTCTGGGTTTTTGGGCTGTACTGACCCGCGGTACGGCGTTACGTCGTCTGAGTGCCGGGGCAGGGGACGCTCGCCGTGTTTTGATTGCAGATAATCTGTGGGGGATCTCTGCAGTCACTCTGCTGATCACGGGTGGGCTACGAGCCATTGGCGGGTACGAAAAAGGCACTGATTACTATCTTCACCAACCCCTGTTTCATCTCAAGATGACGCTCTTGGTGGTCATCCTGTTGCTTGAGATTGCACCGATGGTGACGCTGATCAAATGGCGGATTGCGCTGGGGCGCGGCGCGGCTATCGATACCGGGCGCGCAACGCTGTTTGCCCGTATCAGTCATATCGAGGCGCTGTTGCTGGTGCTGATGGTCGTGGCGGCTACGGGCATGGCGCGTGGTGTGACGTTTGGCTAACCGGGCAGGGGAGCGCTCTTTCTCGCTGCAAATCCGAAACGTCTGACAGTCATGGCAGGAGCCAGGGCAGTAGTATCGGCTCCGTGTTGCGATGGCATCGCAAAGAGAGACGGAGCGCAGAACGATGCGGCACTTGAATCTTAGCCAGCCGTTACTCGAGGCAGAATGGGCTGGCTACTGACTGCAGCAGGATTCAGGGCGTTTGCGGCTTGTCCGGGGCGGTCAGGCCAGCCTGGATGCGTTGATAAATTTCTTCGCGATGCACCGCAACGTCTTTCGGGGCGTTGATGCCAATCCTGACTTGCTGGCCGCTAACGCCCAGGATGGTGATCGTAATGTCATCACCGATGTTTATGCTTTCACCGACTTTGCGGGTGAGTATCAGCATGGTTTTCTCCTTGATTGCTTTGTAGGGCACCTGATTCGGACAGTGCAGAGGTCGGTATTAGATATAGATTAGTGCGAAGTTTCACGGTTTGGGTGCCTCTTTCTGACGCGCAGATGCTGCATTAATTCCCAAGGTGTAACTATACAGAGGCCGCCACCATCATTCTCGTTGTTTTGAGCCCATTTTGCGGCACTCGGGATGGATCCATGGATGTTAAAATCGCCGCTTTAAGCATTCGGAGGAAAGCGTTGTGCGCAAAATGGTCTTGGTAATCGCGGTACTGACGCTGGCCGGATGCGGTGAGGATAAAGGGGTTGACGCTCAAAAGCCGCAACCGGCAGTCGCCTCCGTCCCCGCGGCGGTAACGGGCCCGCAGTGGGACGTCGAAGTGCGTGGCGAGACCCCCCAGGCGGTCAGTGACCTGAGCGGTTGGTTGATTGAGCACAGCTTCGTTCCCAACATCGTGAAGGAAAATGGAAAGGTTCGTATTCTGGTCGGGCCGTTCGGCTCGCAAGCCGAGGCGCAGGCGAGGCAAGCTGAAATAACGGCGGCGCTGACCCGGGCGAAAAAAATGAACATCGAATCGCTGATCGTCGAACACCCAACGGCTCAGTAACCGTCCTTTTCGCAACGCGCAGACCCGCATGCCGGGTGATGTGCCAGGGAAGCGATCTGCGAGGTCGCTTCCCTGATGATGCGTCGGCATAAACGTTACATCAAATTATTTTGCGGCAATCCCAGCAGGCTGGTCAGAGTGTTGATGATCGCTTGTTGCCGGGCACGGTCTGTCTGGTGCACGGCTTCCGCGGCGGCGACATCAGCATCGCAGTGGGGGCACGTCACTTCGTGTGCATGGATGTACTGCAAGCAGCCACGACACAGCGCCAGTTGCGGTGGAATACGTCCTTCGTCAGGCGATTTCTGGCCCTGGTTCGCCCAGGCCAGTTTGATCACCTGGCCGCTGTCGCTGACGCTGTTCACCTTCTCGCCGGTATCGATACGCTCGGTAATCAGATCAAAACGTCCGACGGCGAAGGAGGTTTTTGCCGCATCCTCGAGCTTGACGATGCGCTCGCGTAGCCCGCGTTTTTGCAGGTCCAGCGCGCGGTAATGGCAGTAGGGATTATTGCCGGGTTTGCCAAGCAGGGAGTGCGAGGTCCAGGTGCAGCCGCCACGGCAGACGTCGTTGTAGTAACAGCCTCGGCAGTAGCCCCACAGGTCGTCGACCGACCGCAGGCGGCCAAAGTGCATGCCTTCGCTGTAATGCCAGATATCGTGCAGGCTCATGTTGCGTACGTTGCCGCCCGAAAATCCAACCGTGGCCAATGACGGGCAACCCTTTACCGTGCCGTCGGCTTCCAGCGCCAGCACGGTCTGGCCGGCGGCGCAGCCGCTCCAGTGCACGCGCTCGTCGCCGAAGCCACGCCACATGTGCTCGTAAGGGCCGTAGTAACCGATGTTGTTGCCCACGTTCATCAGCAGGCCGCGATCAACCCCTTCGCGGTAGAGGCGCGCCAGCAACGGCATCACTTCCAGCAGTTGGTAGGGTTGCAACAGCAGCTCCGGGTGATCGACGGCATTGCCCATGGCGACCGTCAGCTGGATCTGCCAGTGAGTGGCGCCGAGGTCGATGATCAGGTCCATCAGCTCGGGCAAGTCGGGCAACGTGGCCGCGCCGATTTGTGTGTTGACGCTCACCGCAAGCCCGGACTGTTTGGCGCGTCGCAGGGTGTCCACCGCCTTGTCGAACGAGCCCGGAACATTGCGCACTGCGTCATGCAGTGGGGCCAGTCCATCCAGTGACACACCGACGCCATTGAGTCCGGCGTCCACCGCTGCCTGCATTTTCGCGGGCGTCAGGTTGCGCCCACCGGTTTGTATCGCGCAATACATGCCGTGATCGTGGATAGCCTGGATCAGTTGGGTCCAGTCCTTGCGCAAATAGGCTTCACCGCCGATCAGGGTGATCTCGCGGGTGCCGAGTGCCGCCAGGGAATCGATGACGTCAAGGCACTCCCGGGTGTTCAGTTCATCGGGGCGTCGATGGCCGGCGCGTGAGCCGCAATGCAAGCATTTGAGATCGCAAGCCAGAGTGATTTCCCAGACCACATGCACCGGCACGTAGCGTTTGAGGTCGGTTTCACTGAGGTAGCGGGCAGGGCGACTGTCTGACATGGGAAATCCTTGCGCACCAACGCGTGCGCGGCACGAATCCATCGAAGTGTTCGCGCCTTCCTTGAGTCAATGGCGCGACCGGATTTACCTTTTGTTGTTGGTCTATAGCGCGGAGTCTGTGGGAGCGGGCTTGCCTGCTCCCACAGGGGGGGGCGCTTAACTGCCCGGGGTTAGCGGGCCTCCAGGCGGGCGATTTCAGCGTTCAACTGCTCCAGAGCGCTGCGCAGGGCACCGCTGTTGGCCAATTGCTGTTCACCCTGGCTCACCACGGACTTCAGTTGCGCCAGGTCACCGCTGGTTTGCGCCTGCTGTACCGCGACGGCATAGAGCGGCACCGCATGGTGCGGATGCTCTGGGCGCTCAATCACTGGAGCCTGGCTGACAGCTGCGTGTTTCACGTAATGCCAGATACCCTGGTCCTGGTACTTGTAGTCGACATAACCGCTCGCCCAGTCGGCGCCTAAAATGCCTTTCAAGCCGAAAGTCTGGGCGATCTGGCTGAGAGGGCCGCTCGGGCTGCCCGCCAAGGTGAGGATGATGTGGTTTTCGGCCGTCGGCACCAGTTTGGCCTCGGAGTATTCACCCCATACACGGGCACGGAAGTTGAGAGGCGGATAGGTGCTTTGGAAAATGCTGGCAACCCCGCTGACTTTTTTCTTTACGGTATCTACCAGCAGATCCAGGGTTAAAACCGGTGCGCCCAATAGGTGACTACTGACATTCAGGCGGGTATGAAAAAGTCCGATTGACATGGTGCTACTCCCTTATTTGTATTCTGGACAACTCGGGCATGTTTCGTGAGCGGGTCAGCGGCGTTCCTGCCGGCTGATTTCGCCCTTGGCCGTTTCAAGCGCGCTCTGCAGTTGGGGTTGCTGATCCAGTTGTTGTTGGGCCAGGCGGGCCAGGTTTTTCATCTGGGCCAGGTCACCGCTGGCAATGGCACTTTGAATCGGTGCGGCGTACAGCGGCATGATCGGTGGATAGGCTGGAATGACCGGGCCGGGCTCCAAAGGCACTGATTTATAAGCGTTGGAGGGTACCGCCTCGACAAGATGAGCGGGAGCAGTGACCTGGACCCACCGTTCACCATTGAAGTACTCGTAATTGGCGACACCTTCTCTCCAGTCGCTATCGACCACCAGATGCAACTTGAAATTCACGATTGAGTTCGAGCCTGGGCCGCCGTTATTACCTTGAGCAGTGATCAGGATCTTGCTGACGCCAGGGCTCATGACCGTCAGGTAGGTGTATTCGCCCCAGACATCGGAGTGCACATCCAGTGGTGGGTTAGTGGCCTGAGTAATTTCGGCAGTGCCGCTTACCGTTTGATCTGGGGTAAAAACCAGAAGATTGAGTGCCAGGTTTTGTGCGCCGGCGGCCGAAGTGCCAATTCGGTAGCAGAGTGGGAACAAGCCGACAGGTTGCTGATTAGAACCAGACATAATTATTGCCTCCATTGCAATAAGGGGCGCGGAAATAGCTATCAGTGCTTTTCCAGGCGTGCGATTTCCTTAACCAACTGCTCGTAAGCAGTGTTTAGCTCTTTATTTTCTGGTGTGGATGCATCGCGTTGTTTCAACAGCGTCTTCATTTGCGGCAGGTCGCCTGCCTTGATCGCGCCTTGGATGGCCACCCCATAGGGGGGCATGCTATGGCGAGTTGAACTGCTCATAACGACTCCTTCCGTGGTATTTGCGGGCACTGCTGTCATCAGCAGTTTTTGCAGTTAAGCAGGCGCCGATAAATATGCAATGGGCTGTGCAAGAGTAATTTTTAATATCGTTTTATTTATCGCGGCGGGTGAGCAGTCGAGATATTTGATATTAAGATTGGCGATAAGTTAGTGCGATTCCTCATGAGTCCTTATTGTTTTTATCGCCATTGATGAAGAATGATGGGGCGGTCTGTAACGCCTCTGGACTGAGATGATTCAAACAGCACTGACCTTGCGCCCGAACCGTTCCCGATATACCGAAGGCGGCACGCCGACCACGCTGCGAAATGCCACCCGGAAACTCTCCACCGAGCGATAACCGCAGTGCTGGGCAATCTGGTCAGTGTTTTGATTCGTGCTCTCCAGCAGCTCGCGGGCCCGGGCCAGGCGTTCATGCTGCAGCCACGCTTTGGGCGGCATACCGCTGGCTTCGGTGAACCGCCGCAGAAACGTGCGCTCACTCATGGCCGCCTCGCTGGCGAGGTCGCGAACCTCCAGTGGTTCATGCAGACGTTCCCGCGCCCAGTGCATGACCCGCGACAGATCGCTGCGCGGCGTCGGGCTGACCGGTGACGGAATGAACTGTGCCTGGCCGCCGGTGCGTTGCGGCGACATCACCAACCGCCGGGCCACCGAGTTGGCCACCTGCGTGCTGAAATCCCGCGCGACCAGATGCAGGCAGGCATCGATGCCGGCGGCGCTGCCTGCCGAAGTGATCAACTGACCCGAATCGACATACAGCACGTCCGGATCCACCAGAATGTTCGGGAAGCGCTCGGCCAGTTCAGCGGTGTAGCGCCAATGGGTGGTGGCGCCGTGACCGTCCAGCAAACCGGTGGCCGCCAGTACGAATACCCCGGAACAGATCGACAGCAACCGCGCGCCTCGGGCATGGGCCTGGCGCAGCGCGGCGAGCAAGGGCTCCGGCACCGGTGCGCTGCGGTCGCGCCAGCCGGGGATGATGATGGTTCGGGCGCGCTCAAGCAGTTCCATCCCGCCGTCGGCCAGCACCTGAATGCCGCCCATGGCGCGCATCGGCCCTTGGTCGACGGCGACGATGCGGTGCTCGTACCAAGGGAAATCGAACTCTGGCCGCGCCAGGCCGAAGATCTCCACGGCAATGCCGAATTCGAAGGTACAGAGGCCGTCGTAGGCCAGAATCGCGACTAAACCTGGGGAGGGCTGCATTTGGCGGAAAATTCCCGGTGAGTGTCTTGTGCGCCACTGTAGCGGCAAGGCCGGAGCAGATAAAGTTTTCTCACACCCACTGAGACTTTGGAGTACAGCCCATGCCTAGCCTGGTTCGCGAGATTCCCGCAGCCCCGTCCGCCATAGCCCTGATGCACTTCAGCAATCGTCTGACCTTCGAAACCGATTGTTCCGACGTCTACAGCAGCCAAGAGGCCGGCGAGGTGGATTTTGTTCTGGTGGACGTGCGCGGACCGTTGGCGTTCGAACGCGGACATGTGCCAGGCGCGATCAACATCCCGAGTCGATTGATCACAGCTGATGGCTTGGCGGCCTATCCGAAGTCCACGCTGTTTGTGGTCTATTGCGCCGGACCTCACTGCAACGGCGCCAACAAGGCCGCGGTGAAACTGGCGGCGCTGGGTTACCCGGTCAAGGAGATGATCGGCGGGGTGACCGGGTGGCTGGATGAAGGGTTTGAGTTGAGTGTTGCGGTTGCTCACACCGCCAAGACAGTCATTGGTTGTGAATGCTGACGTTCAGATACAGGTGATCAAATGTGGCGAGGGGGCTTGCCCCGTTGGGTCGCGAAGCGGCCCCAAACCAGTCACTGCGATCCCCAAGGATTTACGACTGCTTCGCAGCCGAACGGGGGCAAGCCCCCTCGCCACAGGATACTGTCCACCATCCATCCAGCGTCACCCGCAACCAGTCAAACACCGTTGCATAGGCGACGCTGTCCTGTGGCTCCCGGGGCAGCGGTGATTCCTCGCCAAAGTGCTCATTGAGGATCGCCACCGATTCAGCATTCCATTCCGGGTGGAACTGCAACCCCACCCGCGTCGGGCCAACGCGATACATCTGCTGCTCACAAACCTGGCTGCTGGCCAGCAACTGCGCAGAGGGCGGCAGATCGATCGCGTCTTCGTGCCATTCCAGCACCTTCAGCGTCTGGCCATCGGCAAAGGTCACGGTAGTCCAGCCGGTTTCGGTGTGAGCCATCCGCCGCACATTGCCGCCCAGGCTCAGCGCCAGCAACTGCGCCCCCAGGCAAATCGCGAACACCGCCGCGCCCTGATCCAGGCTGCCCGCCAGCCACTGACGCTCTGTTTCCAGCCATACCGGCCCGGCACCTGATTCATAAGGCCCACCCAATAGAATCAGCGGTGTCGCGCTCACCGACGGCAACTGACCGAGGTCGGCGCGAAACACGTTCAGGGTAATGCCTCGGGACCGGGCCCATTCGGCAATGGCGCCGGGGCCTTCGGCAGGATGGTGCTGGATCAGATTCAGCGCGGGCATCACGTTTCTCTTGTGGGGGCGGTTGGCGGGTCAATGTGAGGCAAAAAAAGGTTCATCGCCAGTGCGACTCTTCGATCGGATCAGTACCCGAAAATGTGTAGGTTTTGTCTGAAGCAAAGGATTGTCCTACAGTCCTTGCACCACCTCGGAGCACACTTCAAGTGCGTCGAATCCCTCGGCTTCTTTTTTATAAGTATTTGTCGCCTAAACACAATTTGCCCTCCTGTAGCCGCTCTAGACTGCCGGCCACTTCGGTCTTCACTAGCCGAAAGTTGCCAATCGAAAGCTGCCAATAAAAGCCTCCGCACACAGGAGTTATAAATGAAGAAGCGAGTGATGTTCGGTGCCCTGGCACTGTCGATGTTGTCCCTGACCGCCGTGGCCGAAGACGCCAAACCGATTCGCCTCGGGATCGAAGCCGGTTACCCGCCATTCTCGATGAAAACCCCCGACGGCAAACTCACCGGTTTCGACGTGGACATCGGTGACGCGCTGTGTGAACAGATGAAAGTGAAGTGCACTTGGGTCGAGCAAGAGTTCGATGGCCTGATCCCGGCCCTGAAGGTCAAGAAAATCGACGCGATCCTGTCGTCCATGACCATCACCGACGACCGCAAGAAGAACGTCGATTTCACCATCAAGTACTACCACACCCCGGCGCGCTTCGTGATGAAGGAAGGCACCAACGTCAAGGATCCACTGACCGAGCTCAAGGGCAAGAAAGTGGGTGTACTGCGCGCCAGTACCCACGACCGCTTCGCCACCGAAGTGCTGGTGCCGGCCGGCATCGACCTGGTGCGTTATGGTTCCCAGCAGGAAGCCAACCTGGACATGGTTGCCGGTCGCCTTGACGCGATGCTGGCCGACTCGGTCAACCTGGACGACGGTTTCCTGAAAACCGATGCCGGTAAAGGCTTCGCGTTTGTCGGCCCGACCTACGAAGACGCCAAGTACTTCGGCGGTGGTGCCGGTATTGCCGTGCGCAAGGGCGATAAAGAGCTGGCAGACAAATTCAACACCGCCATCACTGAAATTCGCGCCAACGGCAAGTACAAGCAAGTGCAGGACAAGTACTTCAACTTCGATGTTTACGGCCATTAATACGCCGTAGAGAAGTGGCCACCGTGGATGCGGTGGCCATTTTTTCATGCTGGACTTTGTGGGTGCGGGCAGGCTTGCTCCCACAAGAATGGCCTCATCGCACAGATATTCAGGAGTCCCCATGCAACGCATCGATCATTCACTGCCCTGGAGCCATCTGGGGACTGAACGCACGCTCAGCGTGTTTCGTTATGGCGCGGGTACTCGCAAGGTTTACATCCAGGCCAGTCTGCACGCGGACGAACTGCCGGGCATGCGCACCGCCTGGGAGCTGAAGAAGCGTCTGGCCGAGCTCGAAACCCAGGGGCAACTTCAGGGCATCATCGAACTGGTGCCGGTGGCCAATCCCATCGGCCTCGATCAGCACCTGCAAGGCAGCCACATGGGTCGCTTCGAATTGGGCAGCGGCAAGAACTTCAACCGCTCGTTCGTTGAACTCAGCGCACCGGTGGCTGAGTTGATCGGCGATCAATTGGGGGGGGACGCCCAGGCCAACATCGTACTGATTCGCCAGACCATGGGGCAGGTGCTCGATGGTCTGCCGGCACCGCTTTCGCAATTGGAAGCCATGCACCGCTTGCTGCTGCGCCACGCCTGCGAGGCCGACATCACCCTCGACTTGCATTGCGATTTCGACGCGGCGATTCACCTGTATGCCTTGCCGCAGCATTGGCCGCAATGGCGCTCCCTGGCGGCTCGCCTGAAGGCCGGGGTGGCGTTGTTGTGTGAGGATTCCGGCGGCAGCTCTTTCGATGAGTCGTGCTCTACGCCGTGGTTGCGCCTGGCGCGGGCCTTTCCCGAGGCTGCGATCCCGCCGGCCAACCTGGCGACCACGCTGGAGCTGGGCAGCATGGGCGATACACGGGTCGATCAGGCCCAGGCCAATTGTGAGGCGATCCTGGGGTTCCTCGCTGAACAGGGTTTCATCACCGGCACCTGGCCGGAAGCGCCAAGCGAATGCTGTGAGGGCCTGCCGTTCGAAGGCACCGAGTACCTGTTTGCACCGCATCACGGGGTGGTCAGTTTCCTGCGCAATTCAGGTGAATGGGTGGAGCGGGGCGACGCGTTGTTTGAAGTAGTCGATCCATTGAGCGACCGGGCCACCACCGTGTGCGCCGGAACCAGCGGCGTGCTGTTTGCCATCGATCGCGGGCGCTACACGCAACCGGGCACCTGGCAGGCGAAAGTCGCCGGACGTGAGCCGATCCGGGTCGGGAAACTGGTCAACGACTGAGGTTCTGGCAGGACATTTTTCAGGGGGGGGGGCGGGGCCGCAGAGATCCGGACAAAGTTCGACATCCCGCCTCACAGTGTTAGGCTCTGCCCCGAATCCTGCGCGCTGTGAAGGAAGGTTTATGTTGAAGTTTCTCGCTCTGCTCACGCTCCTGGCGTCCACCGCCGTCCACGCTGAAATCCCGCTACACACCGATCTGCCGCTCAAGTACCTGGAACAGGCCAACGTTGAATCCCGTAACCAGCCCTTGGTGATTTTCCTGCACGGTTACGGCAGCAACGAGCAGGACCTGTTCGGCATCAAGGATGAATTGCCGCGGCAGTACACCTACCTGTCGGTGCGGGCGCCGATGACGTTGGAAGAGGGCAGTTACCAGTGGTTTCGCAAAAAGGGCGAGGGCGCCTATAACGGCGAGACTGACGACCTGAAAACCAGCCGCCAGGTGCTGCTGGATTTCGTCGCACAAGCGGCAAAGAAATATCACACTGAAACGGACAAGGTATTCCTGGTGGGTTTCAGCCAGGGCGCGATCATGTCCTATGAAGTCGCGTTGCGTCATCCCGAGGCGGTAGGCGGCATTGCGGCGTTGAGCGGGCGCATCCTGCCGGTGCTCAAGTCCGAACTCAAACCGGATGAAAAACGCCAGCCGCTGGCGATTTTCATCGGTCATGGCACCGCCGACAAACGCCTGCCCTACACCGACGGCACTGAGGCCGACAGCCTGTTGCAAAGCCTGTCACTCAAGCCCGAGTTCCATGCCTACGAAGGTATCGGCCACAGTATCAGCGCCACCGAGATGCAGGATTTGAGCGCCTGGTTGCAGCGCCTCAATCCCTGAGCCGGTCGGGTTTATTTGCCGGAGATGATCTGGTTCACCAGCGTTTCGTGGCCGGTTTTGTCGTTGGGGCGGGAGATGACCTGAATGATGGCCATGCGAGTGCCAGAGGCGGCCATCAGCGAGGTGTCGAGGGTCATGCCGCCGCCCTGGGTGGCGGTGCTGTCGATCTGTCGCAGGCCCAGCCCCGTGCCTTTTTGGGTCAGGCTTTTTTCGCTCAGCTTGTTGAAGTCCGGCAAGGCGTTGCGTTGCTCGGTGGCGAAGGCGGACACGGTGGCGTCGAGGAACTCACCGTCGTTGTCCTTGACGTTGGCGCCGCCGGGAATGGTGTTTTCGGCGGCGATCACCACGGTTTTAGTGGTCTGGTTGGTGTACATCGTGCCCGTCGCCCCGGCGGTACCGGTGGCCGCGTCGCCGGCGGGCAGCGGATTGGCGATGAAGCCCTTGGGCAGGGTGAAGGTGAACTTGCCGCCGAGCATCGAGACCTTCTGGGTCGGCGCTTTGTCGCTGGAAGTGGCCTTGGCCGCCTGCGCATTCAAGGCCCCCAGGCTGGCAGCCGCTGTCAGCAGCAGAACAACGGCTTTTTTACTCAATAATGACATTCAAACTCTCCGTGGGATGGTCGCGCTATGACGGCGATCATCCCACGGATCACGATTTGTAGCAGCAGCCTCGCAAGCTCGACAGCTGCTACACAAGGCGTGTGGTGATCATCGTTGCCGTTCGTTGAAACGATAAGGCGCCGGGCGCAATGCCCGTTGTTTAGTCACCAACAGCATCCCGAGCGAGGCGCCTATCCCCAATGCAAATCCCGTCCAGCCGAACCTCGGCAACGCCAACGCCAGCACCAGACAAAACGCCGCGAACGAATACATCCCGGTAGCTGTAGCCCGCAGCAACGCCGCCGTAAACGCTGGCCCGCGAGTCTGCTGGGAAAATACCGCCATCACACTGCCCAGCACCGGGAACACTGCGAGCAATCCGCTCCAGCGCTCGCCGACGGTGCTGGCCAGCAGCGTCACGGCCAACGTGAGCAGGGCGCCAGCCATCATGCGCAGCAGCAGTTTGTCGGATTTGGGCGCCGGGCCTGAAACGACGGGTTGCACCGAGGGAAACAGGTACGGCGCGGCCAGCAACGCGGTGGCGGCGGCGATCACCGAGAGCGCCAGCGATGGCGGGATCAGCGACAGCACAACAGCCACCGACGCCCAGACCAGCAGCGCCATCGTTAGCGCCCACGGCCAGCTCAAGCGTTGTGCGACCTGGGCATACGTCACGCAGAAGGCAATCATCGCGAACATGGCTGACAGCGCCGCCGTTGCCGCTTGAGCGGCGAACACATGGCCTTGCTCGATGGCGAGGAACAACAGAATCGGCCCGACCACCACCGGCAACCCCGACAGCCAACCGGCCACGCTTGGTCCCCAGCGTTTACCGGCCAGGGAAATCAGCAGCAGAAACCCCGGGATCACCAGCAGCTTGAGCATCAGCACGCACGCATCTCCATTTGTGTGAGCCGGTCACGTTAGCATTGCGGGCGATGGATTGCTTAAGGCGGTCTCTGCGCAAGCGTTGAGCGCCTACACCCGGGTGCGCGAAACGTCTAAGCTGCGCGCTCCCACCTGTTGACGGATGCTTGCGTGAAATTCAGTTTGCCCAAAGTCGGCACCGCGCCGTTTTGCCCACCGGAAGTGGCCGGCACGGTTGCCGTTGACCCTGGTGCTTCGTTCTACAAGCGCGTTCTGCGTTTTGCCGGCCCCGGTTTGCTGGTGTCCATCGGCTACATGGACCCGGGCAACTGGGCCACGGCCATCGAGGCCGGTTCGCGGTTTGGCTATAGCCTGTTGTTCGTGGTGTTGCTGGCGAGCATGGCGGGGATGGTGGTGCAGTGTTTGTGCTCGCGTCTGGGTATCGCCACCGGGCGCGACCTGGCGCAGTTATGCCGGGAGCGCTACAGCACGCGGACCGCACGGACCCAGTGGCTGCTGGCGGAAATTTCGATCATCGCCACCGACCTCGCCGAAGTGCTCGGCTGCGCCCTGGCGTTCCACTTGCTGTTGGGCTGTTCGCTGACGTTTGGCATTGCGCTCACCGCGTTCGACACGTTGCTGGTATTGGCCCTGCAAAACCGGGGTTTCCGCCGGTTGGAGGCGATCATGCTGGTGCTGGTGGGCACGATCGGCGCGTGTTTCTTTGTCGAACTGTGGCTGATCAAACCCTATTGGCCGGATGTCGCTCGCGGTTTCACACCGTCACTTTCGGCGATTGGCGATGCGGCGCCGTTGTACCTGGCCATCGGCATTCTCGGGGCCACGGTGATGCCGCATAACTTGTTCCTGCATACCTCGATCGTGCAGACGCGGATGATCGGCAAAGACCTGGCCAGCAAGCAGGACGCGGTCAAACTGGCGCGCATCGACACCATCGGCTCCCTGGCCCTGGCACTGCTGGTCAACGCGGCGATCCTGATTCTTGCTTCCGCGGCCTTCCACAAGACCGGGCACACCGACGTGGTGGACATCCAGGATGCCTATCACTTGCTCGATCCATTGGTGGGCGGGGCGTTGGCCAGCGTGTTGTTTGGTGTGGCGTTGCTGGCGTCGGGGCAGAGCTCGACCTTCACCGGCACCATCGCGGGCCAGGTGATCATGGAGGGCTACCTGAACCTGCGCTTGCCCTGCTGGCAACGGCGCTTGATCACTCGCGGGCTGGCGCTGATCCCGGCGTTTATCGGCGTGTGGCTGATGGGCGACGGGGCAATCGGCAAACTGCTGGTGTTGAGTCAGGTGGTACTCAGCCTGCAACTGCCATTCGCGTTGTACCCGTTGATTCGCATGACCAACGATCAGACGCTCATGGGGCCGTTTGTGAATCGGCTGCCAACTCGGGTGTTGGCGTGGGGATTGTTTACGGTAATCAGTGCGGCCAACAGCTGGTTGATTTTGCAGTTTGTGGGCTGAGTCATTCTTTTGATCTTCACCCCCGCTCAAACGCCTCAACCAGATAATCGATAAACACCCGGGTCTTGGCCGGCATCAACGTGCGGCTCGGGTAATACAGCGAGATCGATCCCGCGTCGGCATGCCAGTCCGGCAACAAGCGCAGCAGTTCGCCGTGCTGGATATGGGCGATGACATCGGGCGACACCAGCAGCGTCACACCAAGGCCGAGCAGGGCCGCTTCACGCATGGCGGCAGGGTCATTGAGCACGATGTTTTCACTCAGCTCGGCGCTGGCTTCATTGCCCACGCTATCCCGCATCACCCATTGGCGCACCCGCCCGGTGCGAATGCCGCGCATCACAATGCCGTTGTACTGAGCCAGGTCCGCCGGGCTGCTGGGCAGGGTGCGTCCGGCCATGTACGCCGGTGAGGCCACCGCCACCACATCCGCCGCTGCCAACGTCCGCGAGACGACCCCGGGTGTCAGCTCGAAACCGCCGCCGATGGCGGCGTCATACCCTTCGGCGATCAGATCGACCTGGCGGTTTTCAAAGTGCCATTCCAAGCGAATCAGCGGGTAGCGCGCCAGAAATTCCGGTAACAGCGGCAACACGTGGTCAATGCCGAACGTCGGCGCCAAGCTGACCTTGAGCACCCCCGCCGGCTCCCCGCGATCACTGGACACCGCACTGATCGCCGTCTGCAGCGCCTGCAGATTGCCGCCGATGCTGGCCAGAAAGCGTTCGCCGGCTTCGGTCAGTGACAGCTTGCGGGTCGAGCGCTGGAACAGCCGCACACCGATATTGCGTTCAAGCATCGCCACGTTGCGGCTGACGGCGGCGGGCGTCAGTGCGAGCAACCGTGCGGCGGCGGAGAAGCTGCCGGTTTCAGCGCTGCGCACGAAAGATTCGAGGTTGGCGAGTGTTTCCATCTCAGACACCTGATATTAATACTTGAAGATCATTCAACTCATTACCGTCTAATAAAGTAGTAATGGCAAGCGCAGTATTCACTCCACCAACCCACTACGGAGTGAACACCATGAGCACTATCGGAATCATCGGCGCCGGCGCCATCGGCACAGCCTTCGCCAAAGCATTGTCCCGTCAGGGCATTGAAGTCGTCATCGCCAACAGCCGCGGCCCGGAAACCCTGGCCTCACTGGTGGAAGAACTCGGGCCGACGGCGCGGGCCGGCACCCGTGAAGAAGCGGCCGCGCAGCCGATCGTTCTGGTCGCGGTGAACTGGTCGAAATTGCCAACGGCACTGGCCGGATTGCCGGATTTCGGCGGGCGGATTGTCATCGACGCGAACAATTCGATCGAGGCGCCATCGTTCAAAGCGGTGGATTTGCAGGGCCGTCCGTCCAGTGAAGTGTTTGCCGAATGGGTACCTGGCGCGCGGGTGGTCAAGGCCTTCAATCACCTTCAAGCGCATCTGCTTGAGAGTGATCCGGCGGCGGAGGGTGGGCGGCGAGTGTTGTTTCTTTCTGGTGACGATGCCGAGGCCAAGGCTCAAGTGGCAGCGCTGATCGAGCGATTGGGCTTCTTTGGAATCGATCTGGGCGAACTGAGTGTCGGGGCGCGGCTGGTGCAGTTCCCGGGCGGTCCGTTGCCGGTCTTGAACCTGGTGAAATTTGCCTGAGGGCCAGAGGTTTCCAGCCGTTGTGGTGAGGGGACTTGCCCGCGAAAGCGGTGTGTCAGGCGACATCAATGTTGACTGTGCCGCCGTCGTCGCGGGCAAGCCACGCTCCCACAGGTAACCGAGTGCTCTCGGGAGAATGCGGTCACCTGTGGGAGCGAGCCTGCTCGCGATGAACGACAACGCGGTCTCGGGCTAGCGCTCGATCGCCAATGCCACGCCCTGACCACCACCAATGCACAGGGTGGCCAGGCCTTTCTTGGCGTCACGCTTGATCATCTCGTGCAGCAAGGTCACCAGCACCCGGCAACCCGACGCTCCAATCGGATGACCCAGGGCAATCGCGCCACCGTTGACGTTGACCTTGCTCAGGTCCCATTCCAGGTCCTTGGCCACCGCCAGGGATTGCGCGGCGAAGGCTTCGTTGGCCTCGATCAGCTCCAGTTGATCGATGGACCAGCCGGCCTTGTCCAGGCAACGACGGGTGGCGCTGACCGGACCGATGCCCATGATCGCCGGGTCGACGCCCGCGTTGGCGTACGCGGCGATTTTCGCCAGCACCGGCAGGCCGAGGGCCTTGGCTTTTGCGGCGCTCATCAGGATCACCGCCGCGGCGCCGTCGTTCAGCGAAGAGGCGTTGCCGGCGGTCACCGAGCCGTCTTTCTTGAAGGCCGGTTTCAGTTTGCCCAGGGACTCGGCGGTGGTGCCGGCCCGCGGCTGTTCATCGGTGGCGAAGGCCAGTGGATCGCCCTTGCGCTGGGGGATCAGGATCGGGGTGATTTCATCGACGAAACGCCCGGCTTCGATGGCGGCCACGGCTTTTTGTTGCGAGGCGGCAGCGAAGGCGTCCTGGGCTTCACGGCTGATGCCGTACTTGTCCACCAGGTTCTCGGCGGTGATGCCCATGTGGTAATCGTTGAACGCATCCCACAAACCGTCGCTGATCATCGTGTCGACGATCTGGCTGTGGCCCATGCGCAGACCGGTGCGGGCACCCGGCAGCACGTAATTGGCCAGGCTCATGTTTTCCTGGCCACCGGCGATGATCACCTCGGCATCGCCGCAGCGAATCGCCTGCGCCGCCAGGTGCAGCGCTTTGAGGCCCGAGCCGCAGACCTTGTTCAGGGTCATGGCCGGTACGGTGTGGGGCAGGCCGGCCTTGATCGCAGCCTGGCGCGCAGGGTTTTGCCCGGCGCCGGCGGTCAATACCTGGCCCATGATCACTTCATCGACCTGCGCCGGGTCCAGATCGGTTTGCGCCAGCAACTGGCGGATCACCGCAGCACCGAGGTCCACCGCGGACACATTGGCCAACGCGCCCTGGAAACTGCCGATGGCAGTGCGAGTGGCAGCAACAATCACAACGTCTTGCATGGACGGATTCCTCACAGGGCAGCGAACTGCATTTCCGGGACGTGGTCAGGCACGATCAGTTTGCCGGCGGTCTTGGCGACGATTTCCTCAACGCTCACGCCTGGTGCGCGTTCCTTGAGGATGAACGCACCGTTGTGGATTTCCAAGTAGGCCAGGTCAGTCAGTACGCGTTTGATGCAACCGGCGCCGGTCAGCGGCAGGCTGCAGCGGGGCAGCAGTTTCGACTCACCGTCCTTGGAGGCGTGGGTCATGGTGACGATGATGTTGTCCGCACCGGCCACCAGGTCCATCGCGCCGCCCATGCCCTTGACCAGTTTGCCGGGGATCATCCAGGAGGCGATGTTGCCTTCGACGTCCACTTCGAACGCGCCGAGTACGGTCAGGTCGATGTGGCCACCACGGATCATCGCGAACGATTCGGCGGAGGAGAAAATCGATGCGCCGATACGCGCAGTCACGGTTTGCTTGCCGGCGTTGATCATGTCGGCGTCGACTTCGGCGTCGGTCGGAAAGGCGCCCATGCCGAGCAGGCCGTTTTCCGATTGCAGCATGACTTCCATGCCTTCGGGGATGTAGTTGGCGACCAGGGTCGGAATGCCGATGCCGAGGTTCACGTAGTAGCCGTCCTGCATTTCGCGGGCGACGCGCTGAGCCATTTGTTCGCGGGAAAGTGCCATTGTTGTTATTCCTTCATTCGGTCCGGGGGCAGGGGATCATTTACGCACGGTGCGCTGTTCGATGCGCTTTTCGAACGTGCCGCAAATGACCCGGTCGACGTAGATGCCAGGGGTGTGGATCTGCGACGGGTCCAGCTCGCCGGGTTCGACGATTTCTTCGACTTCGACCACGGTGATCTTGCCGGCAGTGGCGGCCAGCGGGTTGAAGTTCTGGGCGGTGTGGCGATAGACCACGTTACCGAAATGGTCGGCTTTCCAGCCTTTGACGATGGCGAAGTCACCGGTGATGGATTCTTCCATCAGGTACTGGCGGCCCTTGAATTCGCGCACTTCCTTGCCTTCAGCGACTGGAGTGCCGACGCCGGTGGCGGTGAAGAACGCCGGGATGCCGGCACCGCCTGCGCGCATTTTCTCGGCGAGGGTGCCTTGGGGGGTCAGGACGACTTCGATTTCGCCTTTAAGCAGTTGGTCTTCGAACAGTTTGTTCTCGCCGACGTAGGAGGCCACCACTTTGCGGATCTGCCGGTCCACCAGCAGCACGCCGAGACCGAACCCATCGACGCCACAGTTGTTGGAGACCACGGTGAGGTCACGGGTGCCCCGGTGCCGGATCTCGGCGATGAGGTTTTCCGGAATCCCGCACAGGCCGAAGCCGCCGGAGATCACGGTCATGCCGTCTTCAAGACCGGCCATCGCTTCCTCATAGGAATACACGCGCTTGTCGAACCCTGCCATATGCACCTCTTTTATTCTTTGTGGGCGGCTGGCTAGCCGGATGGGGAGGGAGTGTCTCGCCACAGGATTTATTTGTTAAGTTGATTTTTAAGGTTGATTGATAGATAAAACTCACCAATGAGTGCGCGCTATGTTGGAGACAGTGGCCATGACCGTTAAACAGATCCGCGCCTTCCTGGCCGTGGCCCAGAGTTTGAGCTTTGCCGTGGCTTGCGAACGGCTGCACCTGTCCCAGTCGGCGTTGAGCCTGACCATCAAGGCGCTGGAGGAGGGCCTGGGTGGGCGCCTGTTCACCCGCAATACCCGCAACGTCGCTCTGACCGCCGAGGGTGAATCGCTGCTGCCATTGGCTCGTCGGTTGATTGCGGATTGGGACAATGCCGAGGATGAACTGCGCCAACGTTTCACCCTTCAGCGCGGCCGCGTGACGCTGGCGGCGATGCCATCGTTTGCCGGCAACCTGCTGCCGCCGATCCTCAAGACCTTTCGCGCGCGTTATCCCAAGGTCAACGTCACGGTGAACGACGTGATCAACGAGCAGGTGTTGGAAATGGTCCGCGACCGCCAGGTGGAGCTGGGCGTGGCGTTTGAGCCGACCCAGAGTTCGTCGCTGCAATTTACCCCGTTGTACATCGACCGGTTTGTGGCGGTGGTGCCGCTTGATTCACCGCTGGCGGACTTGGGCTATATCGATTGGCAGACCTTGCTCAAGGAACCGTTCATTACCTTGCAGCGACCGTCCACGGTGCGGGTGATGCTCGAAGAGCATTTGCAAGCGCGGGGCATGAAATTGCCGGTGGAGTTTGAAAGTCATCAGTTGGCAACGGTCGGGCGGATGGTGGCCAGCGGACTGGGCGTGAGCGCGGTGCCAGCGTTGTGCGCCGGGCAGATGCGCGAGCTGGGCGCGCGTTGCATCACCCTGCGCGACCCGGTGGTGGAACGGGCGATCGGGGTGCTGACGACGGGGCAAGAACTGTCGGCAGCGGCGCAGGCGTTGTTCGATATTCTCAAGGCCGAAAACCTTGGCGAGCGTCTGAGCTGATCACGGTCACCTGTGGGGGCGGGCTTGTGTGGCGAGGGGGCTTGCCCCCGTTGGGGCGCGAAGCACCCCTAAAACCAATCACCGCGATCTTGGATTTAGAACGCGGTGACTGGTTTTACGACTGCTTCGCAGTCGAACGGGGGCAAGCCCCCTCGCCACACGAGCTCGCTCCCACAGAGATTGGGGTTTCGCCAGTCTGGGTGATGATCCTGCCCTTATTTACGCGCCTCCAGAATCAGGTTGAACGGCGTTTCCGTGGCTCGCCGGAACTGGGTGAACCCCGCCTCGGTGAAGACCTTGCGCAACCGTGCCTCGCCCGCCTGGGCACCGAGCCCGAGGCCGACCTCCTGGGACAGCGAGTTGGGTGTGCAGATAAAGGTCGAGGCGGCGTAGAACAGCCGTCCCACCGGGTTGGCGTTCTCGTCGAGCGTGTCGTTGGCGAAGGGCTCCACCAGCAGCACCGTGCCGTCGGGTTTGAGCGATTCATAGGCATGCTTTGCGGCGCCGACCGGGTCACCCATGTCGTGCAGGCAGTCGAAATAGCAGATCAGGTCATAGTCGTCGCCCGGATAGCTCTTGGCGGTGCCTTGGAAGAACCGCGCCCGACCGGACACGCCACCTTCTTCTGCGCGCTGGGTGGCGACGGTGATCGAGGGCGCGTGGTAATCAAAACCGACGAACCGCGACTCGGGGAAAGCCTGGGCCATGATCACGGTCGAGGCGCCGTGGCCGCAGCCGATGTCTGCCACTTTCGCGCCGGCTTCCAGTTTGGCGACCACCCCGTCGAGGGCTGGCAGCCACTCGCTGACCAGATGCGCCTTGTAGCCTGGGCGGAAGAACCGCTCGGTGCCGCTGAACATGCAAGGATGGTGATCGCCCCAGGGCAGGGCGCCGTTGCCGCGCATAGCGTTGACCAATTTGTCCTTGTCATGGAAAAACGACGCAACCACCGCCATACCGCCGGCTACATAAACCGGTGAGTCTTCGATCGCCAGCGCCAGGGCTTGCTCTTCGGGCAGGCGGAACTGGCCGTCGCGGTGTTCCATGTAACCGGAGGCGGCGTGGGCGCTGAGCCATTCACGCAGCAGGCGGGTGTTGCAGCCGGTCTTCGCGGCGAGTGTTTCGGGGGTGACGGGCTGACTGTCGGCCATGGCCCGGTACAGGCCGAGTTCTTCGCCGAGGATGACGTTGGCGAGCATCGCCGCGCCACCCATGTCGCTCACCAGTTTGCCCATGAAATCATTGAGTCTGGCCTCGTCCATCTTGTGTGCTCCTTCAGCAGGATCACAGCCCGCAGGCATTGTTTGTCGAGGCATGCGCCTGTGGGCGGTGATCGTGGGAATGAACAGGACGATAACCGCGTCCTGGCTCCCCCCTGCGGGGGTAATCAACAAGTCTAGTTCGTGTATCCCTCTGTATCTGGCTGCCTGTCCGATACAGTGCGCTGAGAAGAGGGGTGTTTGCGCACACAGACCCGACACACCGAGGCGTTTGACTGGGCCTGCCGGCCGGCACTGAGTGTTCAGGCGCTGGAGACCGGATCCCAGGATGAGATCGACACCATGCAAATTCCCCTCACATCTGCGCAGGCGACCGTCGGGCTAGGCTTGCGCCGCGGTTTGATGAAGGACCTTCAAGCAGCCTCGGCGGGCGCTTTCGACTTTCTGGAAGTCGCGCCGGAAAACTGGATCGGCTTCGGCGGCGCGCATGGCGCGGCGTTTCGTGCCCTGGCCGAGTGTTATCCGTTGTCCTGTCACGGCTTGTCCTTGTCGCTGGGCGGATCGGCGCCGCTGGACGTCGGGTTTCTGCGGGAAGTGCGGGTTTTCCTCGATCACTACAAGGTGCCGCTGTACAGCGAACACCTGAGCTACTGCAGCGATGACGGGCATCTTTACGATCTGCTGCCGTTGCCGTTTACCGAGGAAGCGGTGCATCACGTTGCCGCCCGAATTCGTCAGGCACAGGACATTCTCGGTCGGCGCCTGGCAGTGGAAAACGTCTCCTACTACGCCGCGCCGCAGCAGGACATGGACGAATTGACGTTCACCAACGCAGTGCTGCGCGAAGCCGATTGCGACCTGCTGCTGGACGTCAACAATGTCTACGTCAACTCGATCAATCACGGTTCTGATCCGCAAGCGTTTCTGGCGGGCATCGACACGGGGCGAGTGGTCGCGATGCATGTGGCGGGGCATTTTGACGAATCCGACACCCTGAAAATCGACACCCACGGCGCCTCGGTCAAACCGGTGGTCTGGGCTTTGCTGGCCGAGGCGTATGCGCGGTTCGGCGTACAGCCGACGCTGCTTGAGCGGGACTTCAACTACCCGGCGTTCTCTGAATTGGTCAGCGAGTTGCAGACCATCCGCCGACTGCAGCAGGAGGCTAACCATGGATAAGCCGACGCTATATCAGCAGCAAGACACCTTGACTCGTTACCTGCGCGATCCCGACCACTGCGCACCGCCTGCCGGGATGGATGTGGCACGGGCGCAGGTTTATCGCGACCTGGTGTTCTCCAATCTGTCGTCGTTGCTCAGCGGCACCTTTCCGGTGTTGGTGAGAATCCTGGGGGACAGTGACTGGCGTTCTCTGGTGCGAATCTTCCTGCGGGACTACCGCGCTCACACGCCAAAATTCGGCGAGATCGCCCGGGAGTTTGTCGAGTTCCTCGCATCGATGCCGCTGGCGCTGAACGATGGGCCGTGGCCACCGTTCATGGTCGAGCTGGCGCATTACGAATGGGTCGAAATGGCCCTGCAACAATCCGACGCCGAGCCGCTACCCGCCGGTGATGCAGGGCTGCTGCTGGATCAACCGTTGCAGGTTTCGCCACTGGCCTGGCCGTTGGCCTATGGCTGGCCGGTGCAAAAAGTGGGGCCGGATTATCGGCCGCAAGTGCCTCCGACTCAGCCGACGTTGCTGTTGGTGCGTCGGGCTGAAGACTGGAGTGTGCGCTTCTCTGAACTGAGCCCGTTGGCGTGGCGGTTGTTGCAGCGGATCGGGGAATTTCCTCAGCTCGATGGTCGGTCGCAACTGGAAGGGCTGGCGGTGGAGGCGGGGACGGCGGGGTCGCAGGCCTTTATCGATAGTGGATTGGCGTTGTTGCGGCAGATGCATGGGGAGGGGGTAATCGGCATAGCGGCCTTTAGTCGCTGCTAATCAGCGAATCGCCCTACATCCATTTCCACCTTTCCCGACTTCATTCCTGATCGATCCCCCGCAAAGTCTCGCGCGCCGAATTTCCTGCGCGAGGGATTGCACATGTTTGACCCGATTTTTCATTCCACTCCATACCGTTCGGTGCGTTGATGGAGCATATCGCCCGCATTGAGCAGGAGCTCGACGGTTTTACGGAGACCCTGAGGCTCTATCGCAAACAACTCAAGCGTTGGTTCAACCAGGCGGCGGACACGGCCAGCCGTGCTACTGATTTGCCTTCGCTGATGGACATGGAACGAATCATCAGGTTCGGCAATGCCAGCACCGTTGTCGGCAGCAGCGACGATGACTTTCTAGATCTGGAATTTAAGAAAATTACCTTATTTCCCACCGGTGTCTAAATAGATCATTTTTTACGGAGGTGCGAAATTTCTGGGCAAAGTCGTCGGAAGTTTCCTTCAAGTTGTAGCGGTTTCCATGAACTGGTGCGCAGCGCGCCTCATCGATAGTCTTTGGGAGGTCACTGCAAATTCAGTGACAGGGCGTGGAAGCCCTTCTATCGTTAGGCGCATCAAGCGCCACCAGTTCGGCGTTTTTTATCGTCTGTGTTTCATGGTGGCTGTGCGCGGGGCGCTTTCGAGTGCGCCGGGTGCCTAACGTCCCGGTCTTCCACACCTGCGTACAGCCGCCACCTATTCGCGTGGAAGTGATTTCTGGCGGCTTCAATCCATACGTTAGGACTTAAATCAATGAAGACGCTTACACCCGATCCACCCTACGAAAAACCAATCCCCCACCCCGAAAACCGCTTCATGGCCCTCACCGGCAACTGCACCGACATGCCCACCCTGTTCGTCGATACCCACGCGCCGATCGATGTTTTGTATGACGCTGCCAGCTATCGAATTCGCGCAGTCACTCAGGTGCTTGAGAACATGTCGATGAGCGGTTCGGTCGAGTGCGAATCCTTCATTCTCAGTGACTTTGCCTTGCTCTGCGCTATTCCGTTACGGGATGGGTGCGATGTGCTGGATGTCATTGGACGGCGGTTGCGGGCTCGGCCTGCGGAATAACGTCTAGCGCGGCTTTTGTGGCGAGGGGGCTTGCCCCCGTTGGGCAGCGCAGCGGCCCCAAAATCAGCAATCCGGTTTTGTCAGGCTCGCTAGGGGGGGCTTTGCGACTGCTTCGCAGTCGAACGGGGGCAAGCCCCCTCGCCACAAGGGCCTGACTGCACACAATCCCCCAAACACCACACCCACATTGGATTTGCGGTGTTTATTGGGGCTTCGGTAACTTGAGCTCCGCACACAACCCACCGTCCACGCGATTGCTCAAGGTCAGCGCCCCGCCAATCGCCAGCGCCAATTGCTGGGCAATCGCCAACCCCAACCCGGTCCCGCCGGTGCTGCGATTACGCGAATTCTCCACGCGGTAGAACGGCTGCATCACCTGGGCCAATTGCTCTTCGGCAATCCCCGGCCCTCGGTCCATGACCTTCACCGACAAGCTGCCGTCGGCCTTCGTTTCCACCCACAACTCAGCCGCGCCAGCGAATTTCAGCGCGTTGTCCACCAGATTCACCAGCACTCGCCGCAAGGCATGGGGCCGGGTGTCGATGACTGCGGCGCTTTTGCCGCCCAGCTGCACGTCTTTGCCCATGTCCTGATAGTCGAACACCAGGCTGTCGAGGAACGAATCCAGATCGGTGCGGCGACTTTCCTCGGTGGCGCCATGGATGCTGCGGGCGTAGGCCACGCCTTCGCGCACCAGGTGTTCCATCTCGCCGAGGTCATTCCACAGTTTGTCTTTTTCGCTGGAGTCGTCCATGAATTCGGCACGCAGTTTCATGCGCGTGATCGGGGTTTGCAGGTCGTGGGAAATCGCCGCCAACAGTTGCATGCGCTCCTTGAGATACGCCGCGATACGTGCTTGCATCGCATTGAACGCCCTGGCGGCGTAGGCGACTTCGGTCGGGCCTTTTTCGTCGAGGTGCACGGCGTGGGTGTTGGGGTCGAGGGTTTCCACGGCTTGGGCGAGGCGGGTGAGCGGGCGGATGGCGATTCTCACGGCCAGCCAGGTGCAGGCGATCAGCAGCGCCAGTTGTCCCAGCAATACCGCCGGCAACCACGGGGACAAAGGCACCATCGCGGGGCGCACGTCGATGGTGACGGGGCTGCCGTCCTTCAGTTTCAGATGGGCCTGGAAGTGTTTCTTCGGGCCGGGGATGTCGGTAAAAGTCAGCGGATATTCATGGCCGATGGCGTCCTGAATCGAGGGGACGGCAATCGGCACATCGCTGGGCGCCATCGGTGTGCCGGGCGAACCTTCATTCAGCAGATAACCATAGTTGGTGCGTTCCAGGCGCTGCAGCCAGCTCGCTCGTTCGTTGGCGGGCAAGCGGTCGAGGATGGCGAGGGAGGTTGAAACGTCGGTTTCCAGATTGCCCAACATCGTATTTTTCGCACTTTCATAACGCTCGTAGTACTGCGCGCCAAAGGACAGCGCCTGGGCGAGGATCAGGCCGATCAGGAAAATCAGCGACAGCCGCGAGGCCAGCGTGCGGGGCCAGTGCAGCGCAAGGTTCATGACGGCGCACCGAGCACTTCCACCGGCAGGGAAAACACATAGCCTTCGCTGCGTACGGTCTTGATGTAGGCCGGTTCCCGGGCATCGTCGAGCAGGCGCTGACGCAAGCGGCTGACCAGCAAATCGATGGAGCGGTCAAACAGATCGGCGTCGCGACCTTGAGTCAGGTTGAGCAACTGGTCGCGATTGAGCACCCGCTGAGGATGATCGAGGAACACCCGCAGCAAACGGTATTCCGCGCCGCTGAGGGCGACCATGGTGCCGTCCTGGTCCAGCAGATGCCGGGCCGAGGTGTCCAGGCGCCAGCGACCGAACGCCAGCAGGCGACCGCTTTCGGTGATCACCAGATTCGGCGGCAGCATCCGCGTACGCCGCAGCACGGCGTTGATCCGGGCGAGCAGTTCACGGGCGGCGAACGGTTTGACCAGGTAGTCGTCGGCACCCATTTCCAGGCCGATGATGCGGTCGGTTTCATCGTTGCGCGCGGTGAGCATCAGCACCGGCGTGGCCTTGTGTTTACCGGCGCGCAGCTCGCGGCAGAGCAGCAGGCCATCGTCGCCCGGCATCATGATGTCGAGCACGATCAGGTCCACCGGCGTGGTCTCCAGAAACGCGCGCATCTGCCGTCCATCCGCCACCACGGTGGTGCGCAGGCCGTTCTTCTTCAGGTAATTGCCCACCAGTTCCCGGATCTCGCGGTCATCGTCCACGATGAGAATGTGATCGACGTGTTCCATGGTCGCCATGCCTCTTGAGTAGGAGTTTTCGCGCAGTCTACCGAGTCAAGGCTCGCTCGCCCGCAGCGGTTTGTATTGCAGTGTATCTGGCCTGTCGGCGGATACACGGGGACGCAAAAACAGCCGATTTCAGGGGTTTTGTATCGCTGTGTATCGCCGGCCGGTGCTGATACATAGCAATTTACTCGCGCCTGTTCCAGACACAGACGGGATACCTCGCGGGCTTCTAATGGCTTCCATCGAGGCGAACCCAAACCGCCTCGGCCCCATCAACGATTTGGCAACGATTGACTCATTGAAGCCCCGAGGAAACCACCATGAATACCAAAGCCGTCTACGCCGCCTGCCTGTTTGCCGCCCTGAACATCTGCACCTTGTCGGCCCGGGCCGAAGCCAATGTCACCCCGCAAACCTACACCTATGGCACGCACCTGGACATCCAGAAAGTGCTGTCGATGAAAGAGGACGCCACGCCTTCCTGCGGGATTGTGAATGCGCGGATGACCTACCTGGATTCCCAAGGCAAAACCCAGGCCCTTGATTACCGCAAATTCGCTGACAACTGCAACGAAGACAACTGAGTCTTTTGCTCACCCGTTATCAATCCCTTTTTTGAAACAGGAAGAACTCCATGAACAACGTCACCCGCTTTTTGACCGCCATCGTCTTTTCCGTAGCCGGCGTCGCCGCTCATGCCAACGCGGCTGTTGAACAGAGCAGCTGTGTCAGCAGCACCTGCTTCCAACTGACGCCGCTGGTGGCCGAGGCTGGTTCCAGCCGCACACCGCAGGGGCAATTGGTTGCAGAGAACGGCTCCAGCCGGACGCCACAGGGCCAGCAGTTGGAAAACCAGATGGCTTGAAGCCAGGCACTGTTCCGATGAACTCGATATTCCCAGTGTGGGAGCAGGCTCGCTCCCACATCGGACTCGTATATTCAAGGTGATCCCCATGTTTCTCATCGCATTCCTGGGCGGCATTTTGACCGTCCTCAGCCCCTGCATCCTCCCGGTCGTGCCGTTTCTGTTTGCCGGTGTTAAACGCACACGCACCTCGATCCTGCTCACTCTCGGTGGCATGGCCCTGACCTTCGCCCTGATCTCCAGCCTGGCCGTGGTCAGCAGCGATTGGGTGATACAAGCCAACAACACCGGCCGCCATGTGGCGCTGATCGTGATGGTGCTGTTTGCGCTGTCGCTGATCTCCGCGCGCATCGGCGGCTGGCTGGCGCGGCCGTTCGTGTTGCTGGGCAATCGCCTCGACCCCAACACTCGCAAAATGTCCGGCCCGCTGGGCTCGGTGATGATTGGCGTCGCCACCGGTCTGCTCTGGGCTCCGTGTGCCGGGCCGATCCTCGGGGTGATCCTCACCGGCGCCATGCTGCAAGGCGCCAACGCCCAGACCAGCCTGCTGCTGGTGGCGTATGGCCTGGGCAGCGCGTTGTCACTGGGCACCTTGATCTTCGCCGGTCGCGGCTTGGTCAATCGCTTGAAACCGTCGATTCCGGTCACCGGTTGGCTGCGTCGCGGCGCCGGTGCCGGGGTGTTGGTCGCGGCGGCGGTCATCGCCACCGGAACCGATAACAGGCTGCTCGCCGGCACTTCGTCCGAAGGCGTCACGACCGTTGAACAGCAGGTGCTGGAAACCGTACCGAAAGTGGTCGATTACCTGGTCAGCAAGGTCAAGGCCGACCCGATGGACGCGGCCAAAGGTGCGATGCCGTCACTCTCCGGCGCGGTCGAATGGCTCAACTCGCCAGCGCTGAGCAACGACTCCCTGCGCGGCAAGGTGGTGCTGGTGGATTTCTGGACCTATGACTGCATCAACTGCCAGCACACCTTGCCCTACGTGAAGGGCTGGGCGAAAAAATATGAAAAGGACGGCCTGGTGGTGATCGGCGTGCACACCCCGGAATACGGCTACGAACGCATCCTCGACAACGTTCGCGATCAGGTGAAAAAACTCGGTATCACCTACCCGGTGGCGATCGACAACAACTACGCGATCTGGCGCGCCTTCGACAACCAATACTGGCCGGCTCACTACCTGATCGATGCCAAGGGGCAGGTGCGTTACAGCCACTTTGGCGAGGGTCGCTACGAGTCTCAGGAGCAGATGATCCGGCAGCTGTTGGAAGAGGCCAAGGCGCCTGCCGCGTAACCTTTCCAATCAATGGCTCACAGGTTGCGCACCATGAGCCATTGGTCGTTTTCCCAGGCCTGAAAACGCTCCAGCACTGTCCACCCGCGTCTGGCGTAGTAATCGCTCTGGTCCCGGGTGTGCAAATAGATCTTCGCCACGCCACGTTCCCTGGCCTGCGCGCATATCCCCTCAATCAAGCGCTCCGCTAATCCTTTTCCCCTTGCTTGGGGTGTGACGAACACACAAGCCAGCCAAGGACCCAGGTCAGGCCGGTGAGCCAGGTCGGCGGCGGCCAGTGCCGCACCACCCAGCAGGCGGTCTTCATCCAGGGCGATCAAACATTGCCATGTGCCGTTGAATTGGCCGTCAGCGAATTCCCGTTGCCACTGAGGCAAGGGCTGGTCGGCGTATTCATAGTGGAATTGTTGGTGAATCCATGAAGCAAAGATGTCGCTGTGGTGCATGTGGTGAGTGAGCCAGTCCAGGCGAGGCATGGGGGAATCCTTTCAAAAGGCGGTGGCCCATAAGAGCTGATTCATGGCGCATCGGCAATCCCGGGGCCGGGTGTTAATCCTGCGTTACAAACGCATGACCATGCATCGGAGACCGGCGTACTTCGTGAGTCTGCCGGACGACCGGGCAGGACGGATACCTGTCCGGCAGCTTTAGTTTGTGGACGGGGTCACTTGCGACCCTGCCATCACCATCATGAAAGGGAGAGGGTTATGCCTAAGTTCATTATTGAACGCGAGCTTCCAGGAGCTGGCGCACTGCCGCCGCAGGAACTCAAAGCGATCTCGCAAAAATCCTGCGATGTGTTGCGCGGGTTGGGGCCGCAAGTGCAATGGCAGCAGAGTTACGTCACGGGCGACAAGATTTATTGCGTGTACATCGCGCCGAGCGAGGAACTCATCAGGGAGCATGCCAAACAAGGTGGCTTTCCGATCAACAGCGTTTCCCGAGTCATGAGCATCATCGACCCCACCACGGCGGAGTAAGCCGAGACCCGTTCCAACCCGCAGCGGAGCAGACTTCATGAGCACACCCATTGATCTCACCGCCCTGAAAAACCGTCAGATGACTGCGTGGGCCAGCGGCGACTACGCCGTGATCGGCACCACTTTACAGATCGTCGGCGAACAACTGGCTGAAGCCTGCGACCTGCTCTGCGATGAGCGGGTGCTGGACGTCGCTGCGGGCAACGGTAATGCCACGCTTGCCGCTGCGCGCCGGGGCTGTAAGGTCACGTCCACCGACTATGTGGCCAAGCTGCTTGAGCGCGGCGAAGACCGGGCACGGGCGGAACACCTGAACGTGACCTTTCAGGTGGCCGATGCCGAGGCGCTACCTTTCGAGGATGCCAGTTTCGATGCCGTGCTCTCGACCTTTGGGGTGATGTTTACCCCGGATCAGCCAAAGGCTGCCGCGGAATTGGCGCGGGTGTGCCGCCCGGGAGGCCGGATCGGCCTTGCCAACTGGACGCCTGAAGGCTTCGTTGGCCAGATGTTCAAGGTCCTGGGGCGCCACATGCCGCCACCCGTAGGGGCTCAACCACCTTCAAACTGGGGCTCCGAAGCGTGGTTGCACTCGCACTTCGATCAGCGCGACTTCGTGCTTCAGGTGACACGACGCTTATTCAACTTCCGCTATCGTTCGGCCGCCCATTTCATCGACACCTTCCGCACCTGGTATGGCCCGGTTCACAAGGCTTTTGCGACCCTGCCACCCGAAGGGTCCGCCGCCCTGGAACACGACCTGACGGAACTGCTCAAGCGCCTGAACCGAGCAGGGGAGCGGTCGCTGGTGGTGCCCGGCGAATACCTGGAGGTGGTGATCACCCGGCGCTGAGTCGAGAACACAAAATCCCCGTGGGCGCGACCCCTGTGGCGAGGGGGCTTGCCCCCGTTGGGTCGCGAAGCGGCCCAAAAGCTTTGCGACTGCTTCGCAGCCGAACGGGGGCAAGCCCCCTCGCCACAGGGGTCGCGTCCACAAAGGTATGTGCACAATTTGGTATTCAGCCGTTGCAGTCACTCATCCAGTGACTCGGTGTACACCACCCACACGCTGCATGGCATTTTGTACAGCACATGCTCCACCGTGCTGCCGATCAACCGGCCCATGCCGCGATGGCCGATCCGGCCCATGACGATCACATCCACATCATGGGTCTCGGTGTAGTGGGTCAGTACCTTGGTCGGGTTGCCCATGATCATGTGCCGCTGCTCCGGCGCGATGCCGTTGCGCGCGGCCAGTTCGTTGAACGCATCCTCCTGGAGGTCGAACAGGGTCTTGATCTGGCCTGAAGAGAAAAGCGCCGAACCGTTATAGAAGTTGAACTCATCCGCGCTGATGGCTGAAAGGTCACAGGCGTAGACCACATCGAGCTCGGCATTGCAGGCGCTCGCCAGTTTCGATGCTTCGTGAAGGATTCTGTCGTTGAAGCTTTTGTAGTGATCGTCGCGATGAAGCGGGTCGACCGCGGCGACGATCTTGCGCGGCAACGCGCGAGTGGCATGGCTGACGAAATGCAGCGGCACCGGGCATTCGCGCAGCAAATGCACGTCGAGGGGCGTAAACACCAGTCGCGACAGCCGCGATTGATGCTCCAGCGCCTTGATCAGCACGTCCATCGGCTGCTCTTTGAGGTGAATCAGGATTTCCTCCAGCGGATGCTCGACCCAGGCCACCTCGGTGGTGACGTGTACACCGATCTTGCGCAAGGGATGGGCCTGTTCCTCAAGCCACTGGCGGTGACGCTCGACGTAGCCCAGGCGCATCTGTTCCAGGGCTTTTTCGTTGACCAGGCTGGCGGTCGCCAGACCTTCCAGATAGTCGAAGGCCACGATGTGCAGGGCTGCCCCCTCGGCCTTGGCCAGCATCGCGGCCCGGTCGAAGGCGGGGCTGTGTTCCATCAGCGGTGAAGCGACCAGCATGAAGCGTGATTCACCAGACATGACAAACCTCCCGTGGGTAAGCGAGCAGACGGTGGTCGTTCAATACATCTCAATCCTTTCATTATTGACCATGATCAACCCCTCGTCCGGTTCTAATGTGGGAGCGGGTTTGCTCGCGATGCGGTCTCAAGCGTCTTCCAAAGCTCGCGCATCGTCGGGTTCTGATTGGCGATCGAACAATACGAACGTATCTCCAGCCGGGTCTTCCACTCATCGCCGCCGGCCAGCACCAATTGCCCTCGCTCCAGTTCATCGGTCACGGCGCTCAGGGGCAGCCAGGCAACGCCGTAGCCCTCGATCGCCATTCTCATCAGCAACATGGCCATGTCCGCCTCAAAGCAACGATCAAGCACGCAAGCAGTCGGTGCATTCTTGATGACGATATCGGCCACGCGCCCCAAAAAAGTGGTCGCGGTATAGGCCAGGTGCGGCACTGGCTTGGCGGCCGTCCCCGGCAGCCGATGCAACGGTTTGCCGTTATTGTCCGGCGCGCACAGTGGAACGAACGAATCATGCCCCAGGGTCAAGCTGCCGAACTTCTCGGGGTCGAGCTGGATCGGGGCGAGGGGATGGTGGTAGACGATCATCAAATCGCAGCTACCTTCCTCCAGCGCAATCACCGCATCGTGGATGTTCGCGGCCACCACGCGAGCATTGAAGGGCTCATTCTGCTGTTGAAACTGGGTGAGCCATTTAGGCAGAAAGGTCATTGAAAGACTGTGCCCGGCAGTGACCTGAATCGAGCGTCCCGGCATTCGTTCGCCTTCGCGAAGGGCCAGGCGCAATTGCAGCAATGCCGACAGCGCCTCGCGCCCCTCTTCACAGAAGCTGCGGCCCGCTTGAGTCAGCTGGACAGGATAAGTGCCGCGATCCACCAGTTCGGCGCCCACCCATTCTTCAAGTGAACGAATCCGCCGGGACAACGCGGACTGCGTGACGCAACGCACTTCCGCCGCTCGGGAAAAGTTCTTCCATTCGGCAATCGCCAGAAGATCGTCCAACCATTTGGTTTGCATGCTGGCACCTCACTGCGTCTCTGGCGAAGAGTTTACTGCGGTGCAATGGCGCCATTGAGGGAATTTCGCAAACTATTCCAAAAACGCATCAGCCTATGGTGATTACTCATCATCCGGCGTGAAGGGCGTCCTTAGAATCGGTGCCACAACCCCGCTGCCGCAGAACATCGGGGCACTTCAATCTTGTCTCCTGCCAAGTAAAAAGACCTACAAAACCACTTGAGGAAATGCACCGTGAAAAGAAACAGACTACCCCGCCAGATTGCGATGGCTATCGCCTTGGGCGTCCTTGCAGGTTGGGCCTGCCATCATTTCGCAGCGGATGAGAAAGCCGCCAGGGAGATCGCCTCCTACTTCTCGATGGTGACGGACATTTTCCTGCGGTTGATCAAGATGATCATCGCGCCTTTGGTGTTCGCCACACTGGTCGGTGGTATTGCCAGCATGGGTAATTCCCGTTCCGTAGGGCGGATCGGCGCGAGGGCGATGATCTGGTTCGTGTCGGCCTCAATCATTTCGCTGTTCATTGGCATGTTGCTGGTGAATGTGTTCCAGCCAGGCGCGGGTCTGGATCTGCAGGTGACTCAAGGCGCAGCGGCGCCGGCCGTTGTCAGCACGGGTGACTTCAGCCTCAAGGTATTCATCAGTCACGTGTTCCCTCGAAGCATCGCAGAAGCCATGGCCAACAATGAGATTCTGCAAATTGTAGTGTTCTCTTTGTTTTTCGGCTTTGCGCTGGCAGGCATCAAGCGCGCTGGCTATACGAAGATCACCGACAGCATTGAAGAACTGGGCAAGGTGATGTTCAAGATCACTGACTATGTCATGGCCTTTGCGCCAGTCGGTGTCTTTGCCGCCATCGCTTCGGCCATCACCACCCAAGGTCTCGGCTTGCTGGTCGATTATGGAAAACTGATTGCCGAGTTCTACCTGGGCATTGTGATTCTATGGGGCGTGTTGTTCGCTGCCGGCTACCTGTTTCTGGGGCGTTCAGTCTTTACCCTGGGCAAGTTGATCCGCGAACCCATTCTGCTGGCATTCTCGACAGCCAGTAGTGAGTCCGCCTATCCAAAAACCATGGAAGCCCTGGAGAAGTTCGGCGCACCCAAGCGGGTATCCAGTTTCGTACTGCCACTGGGGTACTCATTCAACCTCGACGGTTCGATGATGTATCAAGCCTTCGCCATTATGTTTATCGCTCAGGCCTACAACATTGATTTGAGCTTTACGCAGCAGCTGCTGATCTTGCTGACGCTGATGATTACCAGCAAGGGCATGGCGGGTGTTGCCCGGGCTTCGGTGGTGGTCGTGGCGGCGACGTTGCCCATGTTCAATCTGCCGGAGGCTGGCATTTTGCTGATCATCGGTATTGATCAGTTCCTCGATATGGCCAGGACGGCCACCAACGTGGTGGGCAACAGCATCGCAACGGCCGTGATCGCTAAATCCGAGCCTCTCGAAGAGCCGGACGACGTGCCGCAAACCAAGGCGTCCCCGCTGCCTGTTCGCTCTGTAGCCACTGTCTGAGCGCTATCACCATGAAAACGAAATCAAAGCCATCCCGTGAGTCTTCATTGGTACACAAACTGGGCATCGTCGGCGGGCTTGGCTCACTGGCCGGCGGCGATCTTTTCTATAAGTTGGTGAAGTCCAGGGCGGTGCTGGAGGATCAAGGCCGCTATCACTTCCTGTTCGAGCAACACCCGTTCAAAGATGTGCTGATGCCGTTGGATCGGGGCGCGAGCATGACCTCCAGAAAGTTCTATGTTTTCCAGGTCTGTCAGACTTTCGAGGCCAGCGGGGTCAGCGCGATCGTACTGCCGTGTTTTGCCAGTCACACTTTCCGCGAAGAGATCCAGGAGGAGATAGGCATACCGGTTCTGGACATGATGGCCGCATTGCGCATGCACATCGACCATGTTGTTGAACCCGGCACGGTATTGGGCATTCTCGCCTCAGACTATGTTCGTCACGCCGGTTTGTTCGAACGCTACTTCGGCTCCGACTTCAAACTCGTTTATCCAGGTGCTGACGAACAATCGGGGTTGATGGAAGCGATGTATGGCGTCAACGGCATCAAGGATGGCTACCTTGACGGTGTACCGCTGGAATGTGTGTATCAGGCCTGCCTGTCGCTTCAGGAGCAGGGGGCCACGATGGTCTTGCCGGGCATGACCGAGCTCTCGTTGGTCAGCGGCGACCTGCAGCGGCGGGGCATCACGGTGCTGGATATCAATGAGATTTATGCCGTCTTCGCGACCCAGCAGAAAGGTCAGTCGAATCGCCCACCCTTCAAGCTTGGGATCGTCGGCGGGGTGGGGCCTGCGGCAACGGTCGATTTCATGGGCAAGGTGGTTGCGCATACACCGGCCGGCCGTGACCAGGAGCACATCAAGATGGTGGTCGAACAAAACCCCCAGATTCCTGATCGCACCGCCAATTTGTTGAATGACGAAACTGATCCGACGATGGCGATGTATGCCACCTGCAAGCGGCTTGAAAGCGCAGGAGCCAATGCGATTGCGATCCCGTGCAACACCGCCCACGCATTCGTCGAGGGCATCCAGGCACACTTGCGCGTACCCATTGTGAACATGCTTGCCGAGACGGTAGAGGCCATCGTTCAGCGGTATGGCGCCGGGAAAACAGTGGGGCTGCTGGCGACGTCGGGCACGATCAAGAGTCAGGTCTACCACGAGGCCGCCCGGCGGGCCGGGCTGCACATAATCGCCCCCGGTGTGGATTACCAGGCGTTGGTCATGGATGCGATTTATGGGTCGCTCGGGATCAAGGCCGGGTTCACCGAGGGCCTTTGCAGGGACCAACTCCTGATCGCCGCCGAGCACTTGTGTGAACTGGGCGCCGATGTGCTTATCCTGGGATGCACGGAGTTGCCGCTGGTGCTGCAGCATAGCGAGGCCTTCATGATCAAAGGTCATCAAGTGGCATTGATCGACCCGACGACCATTCTGGCTATGAAGTGTATTCAGCTTGCCCGTGAACATTCGGGCGAGCGATCAAATCTGCATCTTGGCTAAACAATTTTTGCGCCCCGTGCCTCCAGCAACTCCCGTAATACGGAGCGATGGCAGTGCGCTTCGTCTTCGCAATAACACCCCATGGCCAGTGAGGTTTGATGGGAGAGGGCGGCCAGCAGGTCCAGCAGCTGACTGGGCGCGGGATGGTTCATCTCGGCCTTGAACTTGCGCTTGAAGTTCTCCCAGGCTTTGGCATCTTCTGCCGCTTTGGCTTCGGCCACCAGTTCGGAGCTGGGGGACAGCAGCGGTTGCCACACATCATAGAAATCACGGCTGGCGAATTCGGCCTTCGGTACGCCACGGGGCGGGCGGCGTACCGTGCCCAGGCGCAGGCCTTCATTTGCGGTGCGGGGTGAGCCGAGTCGCACGATATGGATGGGCATGATCGTAGTGCCTATTTGAGCCGCGAGCCGTCGAACCACTCCAGCGCCGTGCGCCAGATGCAGATCCCCAGGAAGTACGCCGACATCAGCAGCCACAGGCCCATCACCAGTGGATTGATGACCGGATGGTTGAGCACCAGCGACAAGCTGCACAGCAACCAGATGGCCGTCACGGCAATGTTGATCGGCATGAAGCGGCGCACGCGGAACGGGTGCAGGAATTTCATTCGAGTCACGGTCAACAGCGCCAGGCCGATCACGGTGAGCAACGTGATCCACGGCGACGGACCGATGATGTACAGGCACAGCGCAACCACGTTCCACGCAGCGGGGAAGCCCTGGAAGTAGTTGTCCTTGCTCTTCATGTTGACGTTGCAGAAGCAGAACAGCGACGACACCAGAATCAGCGACACGGTCAGCAGCAGGGTGTAGTCCGGCAACGGGATGTAACGGTAGATGAACAGCGCCGGAATAAACACATACGTCAGGTAGTCGATCACCAGGTCGAGGATCGAGCCGTCGAAACTCGGCAGCACCGATTGCACATTGACCTTGCGTGCCAGCGCGCCGTCCAGCCCGTCGACGATCAGCGCCACGCCCAGCCACAGCAGGCAATGGGTGGGCTGGTTCTCCAGCAGGGCGAGGGTCGCGAGGAAAGCAGTGACCACGCCGGTGGCGGTAAAACCATGGGCGCCCCATGCTTTGAGCCTGGCGATGTGTACGGTGGATATCACGGGGGCGTTCTCCAGAAAATGAAGCAGCCAGTTATCACCCTGCTATTGAGGGCGTCGGCAAACCGGATCGGGTTGCAGGTATCGACCGGATTTTCGGGGATAAGGTTCACCACCTTTGAATCTTAGACGCCGCGCAAAAAAATACCCCGGAAATATCCGGGGTACGTCATGAGCGTTGTATGCCAGTGTTGTCAGCTTAATGAGGAAAGAACACACGCAGCCGATGGCTATCCGGGTCAAGGGCGACGAAGGTGCGACCGAAGTCGAGTTCGGTCGGTGTTTGCAGCATGGTCAGCCCGAGAGCGCTCCACTTGGCAAACAGTGCATCGACCTGTTCGGCAGACTCCACCGGGAACGCCAGCTCGGTCCCGCCGCCCGTTACAGTCGTTGCAGGTTCGGCGGTATGCCGCGACCAGAGCCCCAGTTTATAGCCGTCGTCCAGGACAAACAGGGCGAAGGTCGGCGACTCTTCCACGGGCTTGCGCTCCAGCAGAAACTCATAAAACCGTGCACTGACGGCGGGGTTGTCCACGAAAAGCAAAATGAAACGGGGAGTGATCATGGGGTTGCTCCATTAGAAGGTGGGCGCAGCATAAAAGGAGGCGCTGTCAGTTTCTGTCAGGAGTGTGAAGGGGCACCATTTGACGTCAGCCAGACGGAGTTGGCGGAATGTCCGGCGAGGACTATCGTTGCCTGACTTGGTTTCTGCCCATCAATGAGGACGTCGTCATGAACACCAGCGATTTGCTTGAGCAATTACTGCGGGCCGGCCAGGGCTCGTTGTCGCAACAAGGTGGTGGTGCGGCGTCGACTCAAGGCGGCTTGGGTGGCTTGCTCGGTGGCCTGTTGGGTGGCAGCGCGAGTGGAGGTGCTGGCGGCGGAGGTCTGGGAGGTTTGCTCGGTGGTCTGTTGGGCGGCGGTTCCCCTTCGGGCGGTTCAAGCCAATCGCGCTCGGGCGGCACCAACTATGCGGCGTTGGCCTCTTTGGGGATGATGGCCTTCCAGGCCTATCAGGCATGGCAACGCAGCCAGGCCTCGGCACCCCAACAGGCGCCGCGTACCGTTGATCTGTTGTCCGGTCCGGAAATCGAAGACCACAGCCACGCCATCCTTCGCGCCTTGATCGCCGCCGCCAAGGCCGACGGCCGTATCGACGACGCCGAGAAACAAATGATCAGCACTGAAATCGGCCGCCATACCGACGACCCGCAACTGCAACAATGGCTCGATGACGAAGTCGCCCGGCCGCTGGATGCCGCCGATGTGGCGCAGTCCGCTCAGGACCCGGGCATGGCCGCCGAGATGTACCTGGCCAGCGTGATGCTGGTGGACGATCAGCAGGACGCCGAGCGCAATTATCTGGATGAACTGGCCGCTGCGCTGAAGATCGATCCAGAGCTGCAACTGCACCTGGAGCAACAGGCCAAGGGCGGTGCGGCTTAAAAGGTTGAAAACGTGCCGTGCCTGCAACGACGCGACGAACGACGAGGCGGCCCCTCCTGCATGAAATACGTATTCCTGCAGGAGCTGCCGCAGGGCTGCGATCTTTTCGCGGCCATAACGCCTAATCGGTAACCTTCAAGCCCAATGCTGCAAAACACTCTTCGATCGATCGCCGCTGCGTCTCGGCATACAAGCCCAACTCATCAATCGTCGGCCGTCCCAGCGCCTTTTCGAACGCCTGTTGGTTCGAATGCACGCCATAGTGGGTTTGCGCCGCGTCCCCCAGGTTCGACTGAAAAATCCCCGCCGCACTGACCGGCAGGAAATCTTCGTACACCAGCGGTTCAACCCGTACATACCCGTCGCGGAGCAAATCCTCCAGCGACGCGTCTTTCAGCCCATCCGCCGCCAGGCCTTTTTCGGTCACGAAGTAGCGAAAGTACGCCAGTTCCTGTTGGCGCATATCCTCAACGGTGTCAGGGAATTCGCCAAAGTGCTGCGTCATTAGCGCGTTGTAGCGTGCGGCATTGGCTTCGTTGGGGAACTCTTTGAGCTCATCCCGGGCAGCGTTGAGCAAACGGTCGTAAAGCGCCCGGCCCTTAGGCGTGAGCGCTGCGCCGCGTTGTTCGATTTCACCGAAGCGGGCGCTGTGGCTGCCACGCATCTCGGCTTGATCGGTAAAAGCGATCGGCTCGTCCAGCGCCTTGAAGCTGGTTTGACGCAGCAGAATCGGGCATTGGCGGCGGGGTGGGCCTTCGATCACCGCTTTGGGGGTAATGCCATGGGCGGGCATTTGTGCCTGGACGATGTCGATGTCCAGGGTGCGCGGCGTCAGGTGGTTAATGTGCGGGCCTTTGAACGCCACCACGTCGGCGATCAGTCGATGCTGGGCGCTGAGTTGTTGGTACTGCTCGGCGGTGACGGTGGCGCTGTGGTGCCAGCGGAAGGTTTCCAAGGCTTGTGCGACGAAGTCCTGCGCCTCGTATTCGGTCAGCCCTCCCTGGGTTTCGGCGCGCTCGATGAGCGTCAGCGCAGCCGGGGTGAAGATTGAACGCTGGTCCAGCACTGATTGGGCAAAGGCCCGCAGTTCGGTGTCTTCGATAAGTTCCAGGCGCAGTAGCGAGGTGAACACCCGGAACGGGCTGACTTGCAACGCCGCCTCATGCACGGCACGGAACGCGGTGGAATGCACCGGCACGCCGGCCGGGGTCAGGTCGTAATAGCCCACCGGTTGCATGCCCATCACCGCGAACAGGCGGGCGAGGGTTGCCAGTTCAGTGGCGGTGCCGACGCGGATTGCACCGTGGCGTTCCAGGTCCAGTCGCTGGATTTCGCCGGTGCTGTGCAGCTGGCGGGCGATTTGCGGGTCGCTGTCCAGCACGTGGCGGTTGGTCTGTTCCACCAGTTCCATCAGCGCGCCGTACAGCGGCACTTCTTCGCGGTACATGTCGGACATCGCTTTGGAGAAGCGTTGGCGGATCAGGTCGGGGCTGACGAAATTCGGGTGGCTCATGAAAAAAATTCCTGGCGCAGTGACGTAACGGATGCCGGAAAAGATCGCAGCCTTCGGCGGCGCCGACAAACGAAGTTTCTGACGAACTTCATTCTGCCAAGGACTGTTCTTGCCACTCAGGCTGCTCGGTCAACGCAGCACTTGGTCCACCAATTCGATCCAGTGCCTGACTGGGGTGCGCCCGGCGCTGTTGAGGTGGCTCTGGCAGCCGATATTGGCGGTGGCGATGACTTCTGGGTGGCCGCTTTCCAGGGCGTTGAGTTTGTTGTCGCGCAGTTGCCGGGCCAGCTCCGGTTGGGTGATCGAATAGGTGCCCGCCGAGCCGCAACACAAATGACTGTCGGGTACAGCTGTGAGATTGAAGCCCAACCGCGTCAACACGGCCTCGACCGCGCCGCCGAGTTTCTGTGCGTGCTGCAAGGTGCAGGGGCAGTGAAAGGCGATCCGCCGGTCGGTGGCGGCGCAAACTCGCTCCAACGGCTCATCGGCCAGCACTTGCACCAGGTCCAGGGCCATTTCGCTGACTCGCCGGGCCTTGGCCGCATAAACCGGGTCGCGCTCCAGCAGATGCCCGTAGTCCTTGATGAATGCGCCGCAGCCGCTGGCGGTTTGCACGATGGCTTCGGCGCCGCTTTCCAGGTACGGCCACCAAGCGTCGATGTTGCGTCGGGCGCGGTCCAGGCCCACAGCTTGGGCGTCGAGGTGATAGTCCAGCGCGCCGCAGCAGCCGGCTTCCAGCACCGTAATCACACTAATTCCCAGCCGATCCAGCACCCGCGCCGTCGCGGCGTTGGTGTTCGGTGACAGACCGGGTTGTACGCAGCCTTCGAGCATCAACACCTGGCGCGCATGCCGAGGGACGGGGCGTTCGCCCGGAGCAGGGAGGTCGTGGGGTAACTTCGCCTCAACCCCCCGTGGTAGCAACGGCCGGAAAGTGGCGCCGATCTGCAGCAGGGTCTTGAACAGGTTCGGGTTTGGCGCCAATGCCCGCAGGCCCTGACGCAACAGTCGTTGACTGGCCGGGCGTGGCACCGCTTGATCGATCACGGCGCGGCCAATGTCCAGCAGGTTGTGATAATCCACCCCGGACGGGCAGGTGGTTTCGCAGTTGCGGCAGGTCAGGCAGCGATCCAGGTGCAATTGGGCCTGGGCCGTGGCGGGGGCGCCTTCGAGCACTTGCTTGATCAGGTAGATGCGCCCACGCGGCCCGTCCAGTTCGTCGCCGAGCAGTTGATAGGTCGGGCATGTAGCGTTGCAAAAACCGCAGTGCACACAGGTGCGCAGGATCTTGTCCGCTTCTTCGGCGCGGGGCAGTTGTCGGGCCTCTTCGCTGAGATTGGTTTGCATCTTACAGCTCCGCGTACATCCGGCCGGGGTTGAACAACCCTTGCGGGTCCAGTTGCGCCTTGAGTTGCCGGTGATAGCGCAGCAGCGCCGGGGCCAGGGCCTGGAAAGGCATTTCTGTGACGCCATGGCTGAAACAGGTGGCATGGCCGCCGTGCTGCTGAGCCAGTGATTGAATGTTATCGGCTGCTGATTTCAACCAGCGTTGCGCGCCACCCCAGTCGATCAGTTGCTCGCCGGGCAAGTCCAGTGGCCCGAGGTTATTGGGCAATGACAAGCGCCACAACGGCAGGCCTTCATTGAAAAAGTCTAGTCGTTGTTCGTTCAGGTCGGACCAATAGGCCGAGTCCAACGGTTCGCCACCGAGCCGTTGATGGGCCGCCGCGACCGAGCCTTCGCCGCCTTCCAGGCGCAGGTACAAACGCTGGCCGTCGTGGCTGGCGGCGCTGATGGGCAGCGGTTGCTGGCCCCATTGCGCCAGATTGGCCAAGGCGCGGGCGCAGTCGATGTCCAGGCTGATGCTCAGGCATTGCCGGGGTTTGGGCAGCACTTTGAGCGAGACTTCAGTCAGCACCCCGAGGCAGCCGTAACTGCCGACCATCAGGCGCGACAGGTCATAACCGGCGACGTTTTTCATCACTTCGCCGCCAAAGCGCAGGTGAGTGCCCAGACCGCTGATCACCCGCGTACCGAGGACAAAGTCCCGCACCGAGCCGGCCCACGGGCGCCGTGGCCCGGACAGCCCCGCCGCGATCATCCCGCCGACCGTGGCGCCTTCGCCGAACGACGGCGGCTCGCAGGGCAACATTTGCCCCGCGGCATCCAGCGCGGCAAACAGTTCGCTCAGCGGTGTGCCGGCGCGAACGCTGATCACCAGTTCCGTCGGGTCATAGCTGACGATGCCGCAGTGGGCGCGGGTGTCGAGCACTTCGCCGGCCACTTCACGGCCGAGAAACGCCTTGGTGTTCCCTCCCTGAATGCGCAGCGGCGTGGAATTTTCCCGCGCCTGCCTGACCTGCTCGAGCAGGGTTGCACTGGCATCGAAATCTGCCATCAGAAACGCTCCAGATCAGGGAACGGCAATTGCCCGGCGTGGATGTGCATCGCACCGAACTCCGCGCAGCGGTGCAGGGTCGGGATGTTCTTGCCGGGGTTGAGCAAACCCTGCGGATCGAACGCGGCTTTCACGGCGTGAAACAGCGTTAGCTCGTCACTGTTGAACTGCGCGCACATCTGATTGATTTTCTCCCGGCCCACGCCGTGTTCACCGGTGATGCTGCCGCCGACTTTCACGCACAGTTCGAGGATCTTGCCGCCGAGGGCTTCGGCCCGTTCCAGTTCGCCGGGCTGGTTGGCGTCGAACAGGATCAGCGGGTGCATGTTGCCGTCGCCGGCGTGGAACACGTTGGCCACCCGCAAGCCATATTCTTGCGCCAGGTTGGCGATGCCCTTGAGTACGCCGGGCAGTTCGCGGCGGGGTATGGTGCCGTCCATGCAGTAGTAATCCGGCGAGAGGCGGCCGATGGCCGGGAAGGCGTTTTTGCGCCCGGCCCAGAACCGCACGCGCTCGGCCTCGTCCCGGGCCTGGCGCACCTCGCTGGCGCCGGCCTGTTGCAACACCTCGCGGACTCGCTCGCAATCGTCATGGACATCGGCTTCGACGCCGTCCAGTTCGCACAGCAGGATCGCTTCGGCATCCACTGGGTAACCGGCGTGGATGAAGTCTTCAGCGGCGCGGATCGCCAGGTTGTCCATCATCTCCAGGCCACCGGGAATGATCCCGGCGGCGATGATCTCGGCCACCGCGAGACCGGCCTTTTCCACGGAATCGAAACTGGCCAGCAGGACTTTGGCGACCTGGGGTTTGGGCAGCAGTTTGACCGTGACTTCGGTGATGATCCCCAGCAAGCCTTCGGAGCCGGTAAACAGCGCCAGCAGGTCAAACCCCGGCGCGTCCAGCGAGTCGGCGCCGAGGGTCAGGTGTTCGCCTTCAAGGGTCAGGATTTCGAGTTTCAGCAGGTTGTGCACGGTCAGGCCGTACTTGAGGCAATGCACGCCACCGGCGTTTTCCGCGACGTTGCCGCCGATGGAACAGGCGATTTGCGAGGAAGGGTCCGGCGCGTAATACAAACCGAAGGGCGCCGCTGCCTGGGAAATCGCCAGGTTGCGCACCCCTGGCTGGACCCGTGCGGTGCGGGCGGCGGGGTCGATGTGCAAGATGTTGTTGAATCGCACCATCACCAGCAACACGCCTTTGTCCAGCGGCAGCGCACCGCCGGACAACCCGGTGCCGGCTCCGCGCGCCACCACCGGCACGTTCCGGGCATGACAGAGCTTGAGCAGTGCCTGCACCTGTTCAAGATGCCGGGGCAGGGCCACCAGCATCGGCGTGGTGCGATAGGCCGAGAGACCGTCGCATTCGTAGGGCTTGAGTTCTTCCTCGCGCCAGAGGATGTCCAGGTCCGGCACCTCCTGTTGCAAGGCCTTGAGCAACACGGCCTTGTCGATATTGGGCAGGGCGCCGTCGATGCGTTCGTCGTAAAGAATGTTCATCAATCGCGCCTCGTATGAATCGCCGAGCATCCCCCCCGAATTATCTGCCAACTCGTAGCAGCTGCTATGAGGCGGTGGGGGTCATGTGATGCGCCCGCAAAAACTCCCGGTACAAGCGTGCTGTTTTGGTCGGCTGCTCAACCATCGGCATGTGGCCGACACCGTCCCAGATTTCCACCCGCAGATCGGCGATGCCCTTGCTCCAGACGGGCACGCTGCTGACGTCGATCAAGCGGTCCTTGCGCCCCCACAGCAGCAGCGCCGGGCATTTGATATCGGGCAGTTTTGGCTCCATCGGCGGGCTGGCCCGGAAGTCCCTGAAGATTTCTTCCAGTTCGTCGCGCTGCTGTTCATAGCGCTGGGCGACGGCGTCCAGCACGATCCCCGGTACCCATGGCGGAGAAGCCATGGTCATGGCGTAGAAATGCTGAAACTCTTCGCGGGAATGAATCAGGAACGGGTTATGGCCGCGAGCCAGGTGGCGCTCCATGTCGCTGGGTTCCGGGGCAGTGACGCCAGCCGGGTCGAGCAGCGCCAGGGAGACGATACGTTCGGGGTAATTGGCCGCCAGCCATGCCGCGATGTAGCCGCCCATGGAGTTGCCGATCACATGCACCTTCTCGACCCCGCAGACATCGAGCAACTGGATCAACCGCTTGGCCTGGACCGGAATGTCGTAGCCACCGCCGGCCTTGAAACCAGTTTCGCCATGGCCGGCGAGGTCGGGGATGATCACCCGGTAGTCGTTGACAAAATGCCGGGCGAAGCGCAGCCAGATATTCTTGTCGGCGCTGTAGCCGTGCAGCATCAGTATGTTGCTGGAGGCTTCGTAGGGGCCGCCTTGCCAGGTCGAGACGGTCATTTCGGTGATCGGCACGATAAGCTTGTGCAACCGATACAGCCGGGCCTCCAGCGCCATGTTCAAGTCATAGAGCCAGTAACCGATGGCCGGGTAGCTCAACCAGCTCCAGGCCGCGAAAACGGCGATAACGACAACCAACAAAAGCATCAGGCTATTCCTTTTGCAGTGATCAGGACGGAAGGTGGTTGGCGGAGCCTCTGCAGCGGCCTCCTGTTTATCGTGGTTTATCGATCCCTTACTTCATGTATAGACAAACATTGGGCACTCGCCTCATCGCGATGCCACACTATTGGAGCTACCAGCTGTCAGACCGTCATCCGGTGATGGCTATTCGCCGTTCCCCTGATAGACTTCAATCACTTTCACCCATGTGATGTCAGGCTCGGTTCAGTAGTACAGAGGCCTCTATGGAAAAAAAGGGAGGAAAGGGACTTTCATTGGCCAGGAGGCTTTATGGGTCGCGCATCCTGGGTCTGGCCCTTGGACTATTGTGTGTCGGTGCAGGGATGTATCCACTCGACCCCGCGCCCTGGGTCTGGGTGGTGATGCTGTTCAACGGCGTCATCTGGCCGCATGTGGCCTATCAATGGGCGCGTCGGGCGAAAATTCCTTATCACGCCGAACACCGCAACATTCTGGTGGACGCGTTTCTCGGCGGTTTCTGGGTGGCCGCCATGCAGTTCAATCCGCTGCCCAGCGCAGCTACGCTGTCGATGATGGCGATGCACAACGTGGCCATCGGTGGCGTGCGTTTTCTGTTGGCGGGCGCCGTCGCGCAGATCCTCGGGATCGGCCTCGGGCTGCTGGTGTTCATGCCGGCTTTTGTCCCGCAAACCAGTCCATTTCAGCTATACGCCTGTTTACCTTTACTGTCGATTTATCCGATGTCCCTGGGCTGGGTCTGTTTCCGTCAGGCCCACACTCTGGGCCGACACAAGCGCGAGTTGCTGGCCCTGAGCCGCACCGACAGCCTGACTGGCTTGCTGAATCACGGCGCCTGGAAAGACCAGCTGGAAATCGAGTTTCAGCGTTGCCGGCGCCAGCAGAAGGGTGGGGCGATTGCGTTGATCGACATCGACCATTTCAAGACCATCAACGACACCTACGGCCATGTCGCCGGGGACATCGTCTTGCGTCAGCTGAGCAAAATTCTCAAGCAGAACCTGCGGGCAGCCGATGTCGCCGGGCGCTATGGTGGCGACGAATTCTGCGTGCTGCTGCCGGACCTGCCGCTGGAGCGTGCCGCCGTGGCGATGGATGCGCTGCGTGCTCGTTTCGCCACGTTGGGTTACGAGCAGAACCCGGCGCTGAAGGTCAGCTTGAGCATCGGCCTGGCGGCCTTCAACCCGGCCCACGACGAAGCGACCCTGTGGCTCAACGACGCCGACCAGGCGCTCTACGAAGCCAAGAGCACCGGCCGTAACCGCGTCATTTGCCATGGCGACGGCAAGCCGCGTAAAGAGTTGCTGGATTCTGTGTAACCCAATAACCACACAAGCCCGCTCCCACAGGGAATGTGTGGTCATGCAGGTTTGTATGTGTCGCATCCGGTGTAGAGCCTTGCGTCGTAGTCAGGTAGGGTCTAAAGACCCCCGACACGAAACAAGGATCGATTCATGACGTTCAAGCTCCCGCGTTCCTTCCTGGCCACCAGTCTTGGCCTGACCCTCGCCCTCGGCACCTTCACCCCCGCAGCCTTCGCCGAACCCCACAAACAAGTCCTCGCCGATGCTGAACAGTACAAGGCTGAAGCCCTGAAACTGCTGGAACGGCTGGTGAACATCGACTCCGGCTCCGGCTATGAACCGGGCCTGACCCAGGTGAGCGACATCGCCATCGAAGAGTTGAAAAAACTGGGTGCCACCATCGAACTGGTGCCCAACACCCCGGACGAGAGCAACCATGTGCTGGCTACCCTCAAAGGCACCGGCAAGGCGAAGATCCTGCTGATGGCGCACATGGACACTGTGTTCAAGGAAGGCTCCGCCGCCGAGCGTCCGTTCCACATCAAGGACGGCCGCGCCTATGGGCCGGGCGTGATGGACGACAAGGGCGGCATCGTCGCCGGGATCTACGCGCTGAAAATCCTCAAGAACCTCGACTTCAAGGACTACGCGCAGATCACCTTCCTGCTCGATGCCAGTGAAGAAACCGGCTCGGACGTCGCCACCGACCTGATCAAGAAAACCGCCAAGGCCCACGATGTGACCCTCAACCTCGAACCGGGCCGCCCGGCCGATGGCCTGGTGGTCTGGCGCAAAGGCAGCGCCACTGCCGTGGTCGAGGTCAAAGGCAAGGCTGCGCATGCGGGCGTTGCCCCGGAATTGGGGCGTAACGCTGCCATGGAAGCCGCGCACCAGATTTTGCAACTCGGCAAACTGGGCGATGAAGAGAAGAAAACCACCATCAACTTCACCGTGCTCAAGGCCGGCGACCGCACCAACGTGATTCCGGATCAGGCTACGGCCAAGGCTGATGTGCGGGCGGCGGTGCCGGAGGAATTCGACCGGATCGAAAAGGACCTGGCGCGGGTGTCGAAGGACAAACTGATTGCTGATACGCAAGTCACCACCAGCCTCAAGCGCGGCTTGCCACCGATGCCGCAAACGGCGGAATCGGATCGCTTGATGGCCATGGCCCAAGGGATTTACGGCGAAATTGGCCGCAAGTTGACGGAAGAAGGCAGCGGCGGGGCGGCAGATGCGAGTTTGTCCGCGGGTGTTGGTACGCCGACGCTGGACGGGTTCGGGATTGTCGGCGGCAATATCCATACGCCTGAGGAGTACGCCGAGGTCGAAAGCGTGGCGCCGCGGATTTATTTGCTGTCGCGGATGATTATGGAATTGGCCAAGCGGTAATCAGCCAGATCGTCAGGCCCCTGTGGTGAGCATTGCCCAATGCGGAACCCGCTCCCACAGGGATTTTCAGTGTTTGGGCTTACTGCGTATTGCCTACTCGATCGGTGTATCGATAAACACCTCAAGCCCTTCGGCATACGCCGTGAACGCGTTGATCAGTGGAAACTGCGCAGCATCCACCTGATCCGGCACCACCAGGTTGGTAAAACTCCAGGCCACCGCCAGGCTAATCCCATCCTGAGCAATCGAGCCATCGGTCTTCAGCGGCTGCTTTTCCAGCTCCCGCTCCAGCGCCGAATACGCTGCCGCCAATTGTCCTTCGACCCGTTTCACCCAAGGCGCGTACTGAATCTCCGCTGGCCGCAGGTTGCGTTCGTAGTAAAGCTGTACCGACTTCTCGCACGCCGCCAATGCCAGGCCGATCAGCCGCAGCGAGCGCAAGCGTTGAGCCGGATTGTCGGATATCAGGCTTTTACCCGGAGCGGCCAGGGCTTCGAGGTAATCGATGATCAGCGTTGAATCCATCAACACCTCACCGTCATCCAGCACCAGCGTCGGCGCCTTCACCACCGGGTTGATCTGCTGGAACTGCTCGAAGTGCCTGAACACCGAAACCGACGCGTGTTCCAGCGGGATGCCCAAGCATTTGGCGGAAATGGCGACGCGCCGCACGTAGGGCGAATCCAGCATGCCGATCAGTTTCATTGAGTTTCTCCTTACAGACGGTCCTTGGGGATGGACAACCTTAGCCGAGGTTCAGCGACGTGCAAACGATTTCGCGCTGATCCTCAGGCCTATTGTTCATCCTCGAAGGCTAATCCTCAAAGCCTGCCTGCTCATGAATCTCATCGACCTTCAATTCCAGTCGATAAGCCACGGCGATGAACAGCGCCTGGCACAGGCACAAGGTGGCACTCAATGAACGGAAGGCAAACGAGCTGCCCTCGTTGACCAGCAGCACGGTGTTGGCGCGCTTGGCCAATGGCGAGAGGTTGCTGTCGGTGATGATCAGGGTTTTCGCCTGATGGTGCTGGGCGATGCGCAGGCAGTGCTGGGTTTCCTTGCCATAGGGCGTGAAGCTGATGGCGATCACCAGGTCGTTGGCGCGCACGCTGCGCATCTGCTCGCGGTAACTGCCGCCAAGGCCCGACACCAGGTGGATGCGCTTGTTGGTGTGTTGCAAGTTGTAGACCAGGTAATCGGCCACCGCGAACGAGCGGCGCACCCCGACCACGTAGATGTTGTCGGCATTCACCACCAGGTCCACGGCCTTGTCGAAAGCCTGGTCATCGAGTTCCAGCCCCAATCGCTCGATGCCTGACAGGGTGGCGTTGATGCATTCGCGCGCCAGGTCGCCGCCGTTGGCCTTCTGTGACTTGTTGGCGATCATGCTGCGGATGCGTTGCTGGTAGTTCTGCACCGGCGTGGTCTTGTGGGTGTAGGCCTCGCGAAACAGCGCCTGCATTTCACTGAACCCGCTGAAGCCGAAGCGCTGGGAAAAGCGCACGATGGCCGACGGGTGCACTTCGCATTCGCGGGCGATGTCGCTGATGCGGTCGACCATGATCCGGTCGCTCTGCTGGCTCATGTAACTGGCGATGCGTTTGAGCTGGCGCGGTAGACTTTCGTACTCCTCGGTGATCAGCTGCAACAGACGCTCGGCATTGATCGGAGGGCTGGCGAGATCGCTGTCGGGCGAGCTCTCGGTCGTAGCCGGCTGATCGGTGCGGGACATAAGAAATCCTTCTGGCTTGTTCTTATAGGGATGACGGTTCTCGTCATCCCCTGACAATAGGTTGGCTATGCGCAGTCTACAGGGTAGGCCGGAATAAAATCTTGAGCTTGCAATCGGCCTGGGGCCTGCTGAAACGATGCACGGTGTCTGGAACGCTTGTATCAAAGTTTATTGGAAAAAATATTCCACGTAAAAAATATATAGAATAAATATTGATTGTTCGGCCCCGGTCGTTTTAGTCTGCATCCACCAAGAGTGTTCGGCGCCTTCATCGCCCCGGACGCAGGCTGATAAAAATAACAGGAGCCAGCATGGGCCAGACTCGTTTTGCCAGTGGGCGTCAATTGGATCTGATTTGCCTCGGACGCCTTGGCGTCGATCTTTATGCGCAACAAGTCGGGGCGCGGCTGGAGGATGTGAGCAGCTTCGCCAAGTACCTGGGCGGTTCGTCCGCCAACATTGCCTTCGGCACCGCGCGACTGGGGCTGAAGTCGGCGATGTTGAGCCGGGTAGGGGACGACCACATGGGCCGTTTCCTCGTTGAATCCCTGGTCCGTGAAGGCTGCGACGTCAGCGGCATCAAGGTCGATCCGGAACGCCTGACCGCCATGGTCCTGCTGGGCCTCAAGGATCGCGAAACCTTTCCCCTGGTGTTCTACCGCGAAAACTGCGCCGACATGGCGTTGCGCGCCGAAGACATCAGCGAAGCCTTTATCGCTTCCAGCAAAGCCCTGCTGATCACCGGCACCCATTTCTCCACCGACGGTGTCTACAAGGCGAGCATTCAGGCGCTGGACTACGCCGAAAAGCACAACGTCAGGCGGGTCCTGGACATCGACTACCGCCCGGTGCTCTGGGGCCTGGCCGGCAAGGCGGACGGCGAAACCCGTTTCGTCGCCGACCAGAACGTCAGCCAGCACGTGCAGAAAATCCTCCCGCGTTTCGACCTGATCGTCGGTACTGAAGAAGAATTCCTGATCGCCGGCGGCTCCGAGGATCTGCTCACCGCGCTGCGCAATGTCCGGCGCCTGAGCGCGGCAACCCTGGTGGTCAAGCTCGGCCCGCAAGGTTGCACGGTGATTCACGGGGCGATCCCGGCGCGTCTCGAAGACGGCGCGATCTATCCCGGTGTGCGCGTCGAAGTGCTGAATGTGCTGGGGGCCGGCGATGCCTTCATGTCGGGTTTCCTCAGTGGCTGGCTGGAGGACGCCAGCGACGAGCGCTGCTGCCAGTTGGCCAATGCCTGCGGCGGTCTGGTGGTGTCGCGCCATGCCTGCGCCCCGGCGATGCCGACCCGCGCCGAACTCGATTACCTGTTCAACAGCCCGGTGCCGATCACCCGGCCGGATCAGGACGTGACATTGCAGCGTCTGCATCAGGTCAGCGTGCCGCGCAAACAGTGGAAGCAACTGTTCATCTTTGCCTTCGATCATCGCGGGCAACTGGTGGAGCTGGCCCACAAGGGCGGGCGCGACCTGAGCGCCATCTGCGAACTCAAACAACTCTTTATCAAAGCCGTGGAACGGGTCGAGGCGGATTTGCGTGAGCAGGGCGTCGACGCCGATGTCGGCTTGCTGGCCGATCAACGTTTCGGTCAGGACTCGCTGAACGCCGCCACCGGTCGTGGCTGGTGGGTGGCGCGGCCAGTGGAAGTGCAGGGTTCGCGGCCATTGGCGTTCGAACACGGGCGCTCGATCGGCAGCAACCTGATCGCCTGGCCGCAAGAACAGATCATCAAATGCCTGGTGCAATTCCATCCCGACGACGAGCCTCTGCTGCGTCTGGAGCAGGAGGCGCAGATCAAGGGCCTGTACCAGGCCTCGCAGGTCAGCGGGCATGAATTGCTGCTGGAGATCATTCCGCCCAAGGATCACCCATCACCGCATCCAGACGTGCTCTATCGCGCTCTCAAACGCCTCTACAACCTGGGCATCTACCCGGCGTGGTGGAAGATCGAAGCGCAAAGCGCCGAGGAGTGGAAACAACTCGACGAGCTGATCCAGGAACGCGACCCGTATTGCCGTGGCGTGGTGCTGCTGGGCCTGAATGCCCCGGCGGCGACCTTGGCCGAAGGGTTCCAACAGGCCAGCCAGAGCCAGACCTGCCGTGGTTTCGCCGTGGGTCGGACGATCTTCCAGGAACCGAGCCGCGCGTGGCTGGCCGGTGAAATCGACGACGAGGCACTGATTCGCCAGGTGCAGGGCACCTTCGTCGAACTGATCGATGCCTGGCGCACGGCCCGCGCTTGACGTCACACCGCGAAGGCGGCCTCAGACTCAACGGTAATTTAGAAAACAATAAAAGGTGCAGCCATGCCCGCTATCCGAATTGGCATCAACCCGATCTCCTGGAGCAACGACGACCTGCCGTCCCTCGGTGGCGAGACGCCGTTGAGCACCGCCCTCAGTGAAGGCAAGGACATCGGCTACGAAGGCTTCGAACTCAACGGCAAGTTCCCCAAGGACGCCAAGGGCGTCGGCGATGTGCTGCGGCCTTACGACCTGGCGCTGGTGTCCGGTTGGTATTCCAGCCGTCTGGCCCGCCGTTCCGTGGCCGAGGAAATCGACGCCATCGGCAGCCATGTCGAGCTGCTGGCGAAGAACGGCGCCAAGGTGCTGGTCTATGGCGAAGTCGCCGACTCCATTCAAGGCCAGCGCATTCCACTGGTCGAGCGCCCACGTTTCCACACCGAGCAGGCCTGGCAAGAATATGCCGACAAACTCACCGAACTGGCGCGCTTCACCCTGTCCCAGGGCGTGCGTCTGGCCTATCACCATCACATGGGGGCCTACGTCGAATCCCCGGCCGACATCGACAAACTGATGGCGTTGACCGGCAGCGAAGTCGGACTGCTGTTCGATTCGGGCCACTGCTACATGGGCGGCGGCGAGCCGTTGCAGGTGCTACGCAAACACATCGAACGGGTTTGCCACGTGCATTTCAAGGACGTGCGCAAACCGGTGGTGCAACTGGCGCGCAACAACCTGTGGAGCTTCCCGGACTGCATCATCAACGGCACCTTCACCGTGCCCGGCGATGGCGACATCGACTTCGGCGCCTTGCTCGACGTGCTGCTGGGCGCCGACTACCACGGCTGGCTGGTGGTGGAAGCCGAGCAGGATCCGGCGGTGGCACCAAGTTACGTCTACGCGAAAAAAGGCTACGACACCTTGCGTGCCTTGCTCGACGAGAGGACCGCGCGATGAGCCTGCTGGTCAAAAGCAATGCCCGTGGCCGGACCATGGTCGAGTTGGGGCAGGGAGAGCTGGAATACGTCGGTTTTGCCGCTTACCGCCTGAGTCTTGGCGAAACCCTACCGGTCAGCGCGGGCGACAAGGAATTGTGCCTGGTGCTGCTCAGCGGTCGGGTCGGCATCAAGGGTGAAGCACCGGGGCAGGGCGCGTTCGACTGGGACAACATCGGCGATCGTCAGTCGGTGTTCGAAGACAAATCACCGTTCGCCGTGTATTTGCCACCCGGCAGCCAGGCCCAAGTGGTGGCGTTGAGCGACGTGCAAATCGCCGTGTGCGCGGCGCCCGGTTCCACCGCCGAAAACCTCGGCCCACGACTGATCAAGCCCGACAGCATGAAACGCAGCGTGCGCGGCAAGGGCGCCAACACCCGTTATGTCTGCGACATTTTGCCGGACACCGAGCCCGCCCATTCGCTGCTGGTGGTGGAAGTGCGTACGCCGTCCGGTCACTCGTCGAGCTACCCGCCGCATAAGCACGACACCGACGATCTGCCGCACCAGAGCTTTCTCGAAGAAACCTATTACCACCAGATCAACCCGCCCCAGGGCTTCGTGTTCCAGCGGGTCTACACCGACGATCGCAGTATCGATCAGGCCATGGCGGTGGAAAACAGCGACCTGGTGGTGGTGCCCAAGGGTTATCACCCGGTCAGCGTGCCCTACGGCTATGAGTCGTATTACCTGAACGTGATGGCCGGCCCGAAACGCGTCTGGCAGTTCCATAACGATCCGCAGCACAGCTGGCTACTGGATCTCTAAATTCCAACATTCAAAGGGAGAACAAGAACAATGAGCGACGCCCCGGTCATAGGTCATTACATCGACGGTCAGGTGCAGGACAGCGGTAGCGAGCGGTTCAGCAATGTCTTCAATCCGGCCACCGGCAGCGTTCAGGCGCGGGTCGGGCTGGCCAGCCAGAAGACCGTGGACGAGGCCGTCGCTTCGGCCATGAAGGCGTTCCCGGCCTGGTCCGAGCAATCGTCCCTGCGCCGTTCGCGGGTGATGTTCAAGTTCAAGGAATTGCTCGACCGCCATCACAACGAACTGGCCGAAATCATCAGCCGCGAACACGGCAAGGTGTTCTCCGACGCCAAGGGCGAAGTGACCCGTGGCATCGAAATCGTCGAATACGCCTGCGGTGCGCCGAACCTGCTGAAAACCGATTTCAGCGACAACATCGGCGGTGGCATCGACAACTGGAACCTGCGCCAGCCATTGGGCGTCTGCGCCGGCGTTACGCCGTTCAACTTCCCGGTGATGGTGCCGCTTTGGATGATCCCGTTGGCGCTGGTCACCGGCAACTGCTTCATCCTTAAACCGTCTGAACGTGATCCATCCGCCAGTTTGTTGATGGCTCGCTTGCTCACCGAAGCCGGGTTGCCGGACGGTGTGTTCAACGTGGTCCAGGGCGACAAGGCGGCGGTCGATGCCTTGCTGCAACACCCGGACATCGAGGCGATTTCCTTTGTCGGCTCGACGCCGATTGCCGAGTACATCCACCAGCAAGCCACCTCGCGCGGCAAGCGTGTACAAGCGCTGGGCGGGGCGAAGAACCACATGATCGTCATGCCCGATGCCGATCTGGACCAGGCGGCGGACGCGCTGATCGGCGCGGCGTACGGCTCGGCCGGTGAGCGTTGCATGGCGATTTCGATTGCCGTGGCCGTGGGTGATGTCGGTGACCAGTTGATTGCCAAACTGCTGCCGCGCATCGATCAACTGAAGGTCGGCAACGGTATGCAGGGCGACAGCGACATGGGGCCGCTAGTGACCGCCGAACACAAGGCCAAGGTCGAGGGTTTTATCGGCGAAGGCGTGGCCCAGGGCGCGCAGCTGATTGTCGATGGGCGCAACTTCAAGGTGCCGGGCGCCGAGAAAGGCTTCTTCGTCGGCGCCACGCTGTTCGACAAGGTCACGACCGAGATGAGCATCTACCAGCAAGAGATCTTTGGACCGGTGCTGGGCATTGTGCGCGTGCCGGACTTCGCCAGCGCCGTGGCGCTGATCAACGCCCATGAATTCGGCAACGGCGTGTCCTGTTTCACCAGCGACGGCGGCATTGCCCGCTCGTTTGCCCGCAGCATCAAGGTCGGCATGGTCGGCATCAACGTACCGATTCCGGTGCCCATGGCCTGGCACTCGTTCGGCGGCTGGAAGCGCTCGCTGTTCGGTGATCACCACGCTTATGGCGAAGAAGGCATTCGCTTCTACAGCCGCTACAAAAGCGTGATGCAGCGTTGGCCCGACAGCATCGCCAAGGGCCCTGAATTCAGCATGCCGACAGCCAAATAATTCACGTGTGCGGAGAACAACAAAAAATGAGCAAACCCCTGCGTTTCGCCTTGAACCGTATGGTCGCCCCACGTTTGTCCCTGCCGGCGTTCATCGAGTTGGCGGTGACCCTCAAGGCCGACGCCATCGAGATTCGCAACGACCTCAAAGGCGTCGAGATCGAGGATGGCACCGCACCCGAACACGTCCGTGAGCTGTGCGCGGCCAAAGGCATCACTGTGCTGTCGATCAACGCGCTGTATCCGTTCGATGTCTGGAATGACGAGCGCCGCGCACACGCCCTGAAGCTTGCCGCTTATGCCCGTGACTGTGGCGCACGGGGCTTGGTGATGTGCCCATTGAACGACCGCGCCGATCCACGAACCGAAGCGCAGCGTGCGTCCGGCCTGCGCACGGCGTTGAGTGAACTGGCACCGATCCTGCGCGATCACGGCATTCTCGGCTTCATCGAACCGCTGGGTTTCGAAGAATGCTCGCTGCGGCGCAAACGCACGGCAGTCGATGCGATCAAGGCCATCGGAGGGCTGGATGTGTTTCGTCTGGTGCATGACACCTTCCACCATCACCTGGCCAGCGAGCATGAATTCTTCCCTGAACTGACCGGGTTGGTGCACATCTCCGGCGTCGAAGATGCCGAGGCGCCACTGGCGACCATTCGTGACGGCCATCGGGTGCTGGTGGGCGAGGGCGACATCCTCGGCAATGCGGCGCAGATCGACACCTTGCTCAGTAGCGGCTATAGCGGCTACCTGTCGTTCGAACCGTTTGCCGACAGCGTCCATGACCTGGCGGATATCCAGACGGCGATCGGCGCGAGTATGGATCACCTGCAGAAATCCCTGAGCTGACATCGGATTTGCATACGGAAAAGGTGCAAGCATGACCACAACAAGACTGACCATGGCCCAGGCCCTGGTGAAATTCCTCGATAACCAGTACATCGAGGTCGATGGGGTCCAGAGCAAATTCGTCGCCGGGATCTTTACCATTTTTGGCCACGGCAATGTGCTGGGTCTGGGGCAAGCCCTGGAACAGGACAGCGGCGACCTGATCGTCCATCAGGGCCGCAACGAGCAAGGCATGGCCCACGCGGCCATTGGTTTTGCCAAGCAACACCTGCGGCGCAAGATCTACGCCTGCTCTTCATCGGTGGGCCCGGGCGCGGCGAACATGCTGACTGCTGCCGCGACGGCCACCGCCAACCGTATTCCCTTGCTGCTGTTGCCCGGCGACGTCTACGCCTGCCGCCAACCAGACCCGGTGTTGCAACAGATCGAGCAGTTCCACGACCTGAGCATCAGCACCAACGATGCGTTCAAGGCCGTGAGCAAATACTGGGACCGGATCAACCGTCCCGAGCAACTGATGACTGCGGCGATCCACGCCATGCGCGTGCTCACCGACCCCGCCGAAACCGGCGCCGTGACCCTGGCCTTGCCGCAAGATGTGCAGGCCGAGGCGTACGACTATCCCGATTACTTCCTGCAAAAACGCGTGCATCGCATCGAGCGCCGTCCGGCCACCGAAGCGATGCTTGGCGATGCCGTGGCGTTGTTCAACGGCAAGCGCAAACCGCTGATCATCTGCGGCGGTGGGGTCAAGTATTCCGGTGCCAATGCAGCGTTGCAGGCCTTTGCCGAGCGCTTCGATATTCCTTTCGCCGAAACCCAGGCCGGCAAGAGCGCGGTGGTGTCGAGCCATCCGCTGAACGTCGGCGGGATCGGCGAAACCGGTTGCCTGGCGGCGAACCTGTTGGCCAGGGACGCAGATTTGATCATCGGCATCGGCACCCGCTACAGCGATTTCACCACCGCGTCGAAATCCTTGTTCAAACACCCGGACGTGCAATTTCTCAACCTCAACATCAGCCCTTGCGACGCCCTGAAACTCGATGGCGTGCAACTGCTGGCGGACGCCAGAACCGGCTTGAACGCCTTGGCCGCTGTGTTGGGCGACTATCGCTCCGGCTGGGGCGATCAACCCCGACAGGCCCGGGCGCAGCTGGACGAGGAAGTCGACCGCATCTATCAGGTCGAGTACCAGACGCAAAACTTCGTGCCGGAAATCAACGACCACCTGGACCCGGCGGTGCTGCGCGAATTCATCGAGCTGACCGGTTCCTGCCTGACCCAGAGCCGGGTGCTCGGTGTGCTCAATGAAACCCTGGCCGATGACGCGGTGATCGTCGCCGCCGCCGGCAGCCTGCCCGGCGACTTGCAGCGCAGTTGGCGCAGCAAGGGTGTGAACACCTACCACGTCGAGTACGGTTATTCGTGCATGGGTTACGAGGTGAACGCGGCACTGGGGGTGAAGCTCGCCGAGCCTGAGCGCGAGGTCTATGCGCTGGTGGGCGACGGCTCCTACATGATGCTGCACTCGGAGCTGGCAACCTCGATCCAGGAGCGCCGCAAGATCAACGTGGTGTTGCTGGACAACATGACCTTCGGCTGCATCAACAACCTGCAAATGGAACACGGCATGGACAGCTTCGGCACCGAGTTCCGTTTCCGCAATCCTGAAACCGGCAAGCTCGATGGCGGTTTCGTGCCGGTGGATTTCGCCATGAGCGCGGCGGCTTACGGCTGCAAGACCTACAAGGTGAACACGGTTGAAGATCTGCGAGCCGCGTTGGCGGATGCGCGGTTGCAGACGGTGTCGACGCTGATCGACATCAAGGTCCTGCCCAAAACCATGATTCACAAATACCTGTCGTGGTGGCGGGTCGGCGTGGCGCAAGTCTCCACCAGCGCGCGCACTGACGCAGTGGCCAAGACCCTCAACGAACGATTGGCCAAGGCCCGTCAATACTGATTGCCCTGAAACGAACAACAGGAGTGTTTATATGTCTTCGCTTTCCAATTCGTTGCGTATCGGCGTCATCGGCACCGGGGCCATCGGCCAGGACCATATCCGTCGTTGCAGCCAGACCTTGCTCAACAGTCAGGTTGTCGCGGTCACCGACATCAATTTGCAGCAAGCGGCCAAGGTCGTCTCCGATCTGAAGCTGACCGCCGAGGTCTATCCCGATGGCCACGCGTTGATCAAGGCACCGGACGTCGACGCAATCCTCGTCACCTCCTGGGGCCCGAGCCACGAAGAGTTCGTGCTGGCGGCCATTGCGGCGGGCAAACCGGTGTTCTGCGAGAAACCGCTGGCGGTCACCGCCGAAGGCTGCCGCAAGATCGTCGAGGCCGAAGTGGCCCACGGCAAGCGACTGGTGCAGGTTGGTTTCATGCGCCCGTACGATGAAGGTTATCGGGCATTGAAATCGGTGATCGACAGTGGCCAGATCGGCGAGCCGCTGATGCTGCACTGCGCACACCGCAATCCGACCGTAGGTGAAAACTACAAGACCGACATGGCGATCACCGACACGCTGATCCATGAGCTGGACGTGTTGCGCTGGTTGCTCGACGACGATTATGTGTCGGTGCAAGTGGTGTTCCCGCGCAAGACCAGTAAGGCCCACGCCCATTTGAAAGACCCGCAGATCGTGTTGCTGGAAACCGCCAAGGGCACGCGCATCGACGTGGAAGTGTTCGTCAACTGTCAGTACGGCTACGACATCCAGTGCGAAGTGGTAGGGGAAACGGGCATCGCCAAACTGCCGGAGCCGTCGCAGGTTCAACTGCGCAGCGGAGCGAAACTGTCCAATGCGATTCTGATGGACTGGAAGGATCGGTTCATCGCCGCGTACGACGTCGAGTTGCAGGCGTTCATCGATGGCGTGCGCGCCGGGCAGGTCGGTGGGCCATCGGCGTGGGACGGTTTCGCCGCCGCCGTCGCTGCGGATGCTTGCATCGAGGCGCAGAACAGCGGCCAGATCGTCAAAGTCGCACTCCCTGATCGCCCACGCTTCTACGGTTAACCACTGACCCCTGTAGGAGCGAGGCTTGCCCGCGAAGACGTCGACACATTCAACATTGATGTCGGCTGAAGGTCCGTCTTCGCGGGCAAGCCTCGCTCTTACAGGGGATGGTGTCGATTTCTGGTTAAGGAGAACAAAAAAACATGCGCATCGCACTAGACCCCTACATGTACCGCAACCTGTCCCTGGGCAAGATGGTCGACAAGGTCGCCGAGCTCGGTTACGAACACATCGAGCTGTCGCCCCGAGAAGATTTCCTGCCGTTCTATAAAGCCCCGCGAGTCGACAAGGCGCGGATCAAGGAATTTCGCAAAGCCCTGAGCGACACCGGGGTCAAACTCTCTTCTTTATTACCCATGTACCACTGGGCCGCCGCCGATGAAGGTTTGCGCGTGGCCGCCGTGCGCAACTGGAAGCGGGCGATCCAGATTGCCGTGGAGATGGACTGCGAACTGGTCAACACCGAGTTCACCGGCCAGTCGGACAACCCGTTGGTCTGCGAGAACCAGTTCATGCGTTCCATGGACGAACTGATCCCCGAGTTCGAACGCGAAGGCATCAAGCTCGATATCCAGGCCCATCCTTATGATTTCTGCGAGCGCAACAACGAGTCGGTGGACATCATTCGCGGTCTGGACCGCGACTGGATCAACTACCTCTACGCCGCGCCGCACACGTTTTTCTATGACGATGGCGTGGGTGACATCGCCTCGATGCTCAAGTACGCCGGCTCGAAGCTGAGTCACTTGATCATCGCCGACACCTACAACCACAAGGCTTCTTCGGGCTTGCGCTATATCGTCAACCCGCCGGGCGTCACCGCCACAGTGCACCAGCACCTGGACATCGGCCAGGGCGAGGTCGACTGGGAAGCGTTTTTCGGCACCTTGCGCGAGATCAAGTTCGATGGCATCGCCACCGTCTCGGTATTCGCCTGGGAAGACCGGCCGGACGAGTCCAACCGAATGATGCTCGAACGCGTGACCCGCGAACTCTGCCAATAACCGCGGCATACACAAGCCCGCTCCCACAGGGGCCGCGTTCTATAAGGAGAATACTTTCATGCGTATCGGACTTGTCGGTTACGGCCATGGCGGCCGGTTTTTCCATGCGCCGCTGATCAGCAGTTTGCCGGCGGCGACGTTTGTGGGCGTGGTCACCCGTTCCGCCGAGCGCCGACAACTGCTGGCCACGGAACATCCCGGTGTGCCGGCCTTCGACAGCATTGGCCAACTGGTCGAAGCCGGGATTGATGTGCTGGTGGTATCCACGCCGCTCAAAGGTCGTCCGGCGTTGGTGCTCGACGCCATCGAACACGGGGTGGCGGTGGTCAGCGACAAGCCGTTCGCCGCCGATACGCAACAGGCGCAAACCCTGATCACCATGGCCGAGCGTCAGGGCGTGCATTTGAGCGTCTACCAGAACCGGCGCTGGGATTCGGATTTCCTCACCGTACGCAAACTCATCGGGTCTGGTGCCCTGGGCCAGGTCACCCGTTTCGAGTCGCGGATCGAACGCTACTCGCCACAGTCGGTGAACAACGGCAGCGGCGGTGGTTTCCTGCGTGATCTGGGCAGCCATCTGGTGGATCAGGCGTTGCTGTTGTTCGGCCCCGTCACCCGGGTTTACGCCGAACTGGATTACCTCGAAAAAGGCCAGACCTTCGACAACGGCTTCTTTATGTCCCTGACCCATGCCAGTGGCGTGATCTCGCACCTGAGTGGCAGTTGCCTGCAAAACACCCCGGGCCCGCGTTTTCGCGTGACCGGCACCCAGGGCTGCTACAGCGTCGACGGTCTGGACGGGCAAGAGGCGTCGGCCCTGGCCGGGCTCACGCCCAAATCCGAGGGCGAGCGCTGGGGCGTCGAAGAGCATCGTCGCTGGGGCTGGTTCGAGCAGGGCGAGGTGCGCGAGCGGGTGCCGTCCGAGCGAGGCTGCTGGAACCAGTTCTATTTGCAGCTACAAACCGCGTTACAGAGCGGTGGCCCACTGCCGGTCGAGGCCCGTGATGCACTGGCGACCACCCGCGTGCTAGACGCTGCGCGGCTCAGTTTCGAGCGCCATCAAGTGGTGGCGTTGAGCGCATTTGAAAGCCATGGAACAAAATCAGAATAAAATTCTAAAATGAGTTGATATAGAAATTATTTTCCAATAAAGTCGTTTCCAGGTTGCCGACTATCAACGTCCGATCACGCTCAAGCAGGCTTTGAACGAGTGAAGGACGCACCAAAAACAAGAAACAAAGCCAGGTACCGTCGATGAAAACCTTCAACTCTGCTCTGCATGCTTTACGTTCCGCGCTGCACCTCTCTCGCGACCTGCCTCGCGTCTCGTTTCATTCCGTCTCTCGCTTGCTTTGCGTCGAACGCAAGGGCGCCCTGGTCTGCTGCATTCCGGGAGCGCCGATAGTCCGCTTGCCCGCTTACTGAAATCGTCACGCCTTATCCATAAAACCAACAAGAATGTGGAGAAAGACCTTTCATGAAGACCAAGATCCGTTTCGCCTCGCTCGCCTTGTCCCTGATGCTCGCCAGCGGTGCCGCACTCGCGGACATGAAGATCGGCGTCAGCATGGCCCAGTTCGATGACACCTGGCTGACCTACCTGCGCGAATCCATGGACACCAAAGCCAAGTCCTATCCCGATGGCGTCAAGCTGCAGTTCGAAGATGCGCGCAGCGACGTGGTCAGGCAGTTGAGCCAGGTAGAAAGCTTCATCAGCCAGAAGGTCGACGCCATTGTGGTCAACCCGGTGGATACCGCCGCCACCAAGAAAATTACCGAAGCGGCGGTCAAGGCCGGCATTCCGCTGGTGTACGTCAATCGTCGTCCCGACGACCTGAACCTGCCCAAAGGCGTGGTCACTGTCGCCTCCAACGATCTGGAGGCCGGTCAGATGCAGATGCAGTACCTGGCGGAAAAAATGGGCGGCAAGGGCGACATCGTGATTCTGCTCGGTGATTTGGCCAACAACTCCACCACCAACCGTACCAAGGGCGTAAAAGAGGTGCTGGCCAAGTACCCGAACATCAAGATCGAGCAAGAGCAGAGCGGCATCTGGTCGCGGGACAAGGGCATGACCCTGGTCAACGACTGGCTGACCCAGGGCCGCAAGTTCGACGCGGTCGTCTCCAACAACGACGAGATGGCGATTGGCGCGGCAATGGCCCTGCAACAGGCGGGTGTCGCCAAAGGCAGTGTGCTGATCGCCGGTGTTGATGGTACGCCCGACGGTTTGAACGCGGTGAAGAAGGGCTCTCTGCTGGTTTCGGTGTTCCAGGACGCCAAGGGGCAGGCTGATGGTTCGGTCGACACGGCGGTGAAAATGGCCAGGAACGAACCGGTGGAGCAGGCCGTGTGGGTGCCGTATCGCTTGATCACTTTGCAAAACGTTGACCAGTTCAAATAGTCCGTCCGTTCGATAACAACAATAAGCACGCAAGGTTGCGACGCGACCTTGCTGATGGAGTACCTGATCATGTTCGCTTCAGCGACTGCTTCGAGCACCCCGTTGGTGGGTATCCAGCCAACCGCAACACCTGTCGATGAGCCGTACCTGCTGGAGATCATCAACGTCAGCAAGGGTTTTCCCGGTGTGGTGGCCTTGTCCGACGTACAGCTGCGGGTGCGTCCCGGTTCCGTGCTGGCGCTGATGGGCGAAAACGGTGCCGGCAAATCCACCCTGATGAAAATCATTGCCGGCATCTACCAGCCGGACGCTGGCGAGTTGCGCCTGCGGGGCAAGCCGGTGGTCTTCGAAACGCCACTGGCCGCGCTCCAGGCCGGGATTGCGATGATCCACCAGGAACTCAACCTGATGCCACACATGAGCATCGCCGAGAACATCTGGATCGGCCGCGAGCAGCTCAACGGCCTGCACATGATCGATCACCGCGAAATGCACCGCTGCACCGCCAAACTGCTGGAGCGGCTGCGGATCAATCTCGACCCGGAAGAGCAGGTGGGCAACCTGAGCATCGCCGAACGGCAGATGGTCGAGATCGCCAAGGCGGTGTCCTACGACTCCGACATCCTGATCATGGACGAACCGACTTCGGCTATCACCGATAAGGAAGTAGCCCACCTGTTCTCGATCATTGCCGACCTCAAGAGCCAGGGCAAAGGCATCATCTACATCACTCACAAAATGAACGAAGTGTTCAGCATCGCCGATGAAGTGGCGGTGTTCCGCGACGGCGCCTACATCGGCCTGCAACGGGCCGACAGCATGGACGGCGACAGCCTGATTTCGATGATGGTCGGTCGCGAACTGAGCCAGTTGTTCCCGGTGCGCGAGAAGCCGATCGGCGATCTGTTGCTGTCGGTACGCGATCTCAAGCTGGACGGCATTTTCAAGGATGTCTCCTTCGACCTGCATGCCGGGGAGATCCTGGGCATTGCCGGGTTGATGGGCTCGGGGCGGACCAATGTCGCCGAGGCGATTTTCGGCATCACTCCGAGTGACGGTGGCGAGATCCGGCTCGACGGCGAGGTGGTGCGCATCACTGATCCGCACATGGCCATCGAGAAGGGCTTCGCGTTGTTGACCGAAGATCGCAAGCTCAGCGGCCTGTTCCCGTGCCTGTCGGTGCTGGAAAACATGGAAATGGCGGTATTGCCCCATTACGTCGGCAACGGCTTCATCCAGCAGAAAGCCCTGCGCGCGTTGTGTGAAGACATGTGCAAGAAGCTGCGGGTGAAAACGCCGTCGCTGGAGCAGTGCATCGATACCTTGTCCGGCGGTAATCAGCAGAAGGCGTTGCTGGCGCGCTGGCTGATGACCAACCCGCGAATCCTGATTCTCGACGAGCCGACCCGGGGCATCGATGTCGGCGCCAAGGCCGAGATCTACCGGCTGATCTCGTACCTGGCCAGCGAAGGCATGGCGGTGATCATGATTTCCTCGGAACTGCCGGAAGTGTTGGGCATGAGCGACCGGGTCATGGTCATGCACGAGGGCGACCTGATGGGCACCCTCGACCGCAGCGAAGCGACCCAGGAACGAGTGATGCAACTGGCCTCGGGCATGTCCGCGGTTCACTAATGGATGCCGGCGGTGGCCATGGCCGCCGTCGATGACGCAATAGAAGGGTGAGTGGTTATGAACGCGATACTGGAAAACAAGCCTGCAATGGCACCGGTCAAGAGTCGTCGACGCTTCCCGACCGAGCTGAGTATCTTCCTGGTACTGATCGGCATCGGCCTGGTCTTCGAGCTGTTCGGCTGGATCGTGCGGGACCAGAGCTTCCTGATGAACTCTCAGCGCCTGGTGCTGATGATCCTGCAAGTGTCGATCATCGGCCTGCTGGCAATCGGGGTAACCCAGGTCATCATCACCACCGGTATCGACCTTTCCTCGGGTTCGGTGCTGGCGCTGTCGGCGATGATTGCCGCCAGCCTGGCCCAGACCTCGGACTTTGCCCGGGCGGTGTTTCCGTCCCTGACTGACTTGCCGGTGTGGATTCCAGTGATCACCGGGCTGGGGGTGGGATTGCTGGCGGGGGCGATCAACGGCAGCATCATTGCAATCACCGGGATTCCACCGTTCATTGCCACCCTCGGCATGATGGTCTCGGCGCGCGGTCTGGCGCGCTACTACACCGAAGGTCAGCCGGTGAGCATGCTCTCGGATTCCTACACGGCCATTGGGCATGGCGCGATGCCGGTGATCATCTTTCTGGTGGTGGCGGTGATCTTTCACATTGCCCTGCGCTACACCAAGTACGGTAAATACACCTACGCCATCGGCGGCAATATGCAGGCGGCGCGCACCTCCGGGATCAACGTCAAGCGGCATCTGGTGATTGTCTACAGCATCGCCGGGTTGCTTGCCGGCCTGGCCGGGGTGGTGGCGTCGGCACGGGCCGCGACGGGGCAGGCCGGGATGGGCATGTCTTATGAACTGGACGCGATTGCCGCGGCGGTCATCGGCGGCACCAGCCTGGCCGGTGGCGTTGGGCGCATCACTGGCACCGTAATCGGGGCATTGATTCTCGGGGTCATGGCCAGCGGCTTTACCTTTGTCGGTGTTGACGCTTATATTCAAGACATTATCAAGGGGCTGATTATTGTGGTGGCGGTGGTCATCGACCAGTACCGCAACAAGCGCAAACTCAAGCGCTAAACCCACACGAAAGACGAAACTGCGCCACGCCTGACCCGCGTGGCGCAGCCGTTTGTCTTCTATATACAGCCGCTGGACTGAATTTCTTGCTATAAACGCACTCCGATAAGCGCCTCAAAGCTCGCCATAGAGCACTTTCAGGGCTTTGTCGGACAGATTTGCTGTCTTTTCAGTTGCTGAGGCCTCAAGTCGGCCTTAGACTGCCGCCCCTCGTAAATTGAGTGCCGGGTGGCGCTTGGAATAAACGGCGCCGTTCCAATGACCGCACAAGGCTCAACGGAACGCTCCCTAATTCGCCTTAATGCACGTTTTTTTATAGAGATATCAATGACAAAGGACAAGTTGCTGGCCATGCCGGCGGATGACTACATGAATGCCGAGCAACATGCTTTTTTCTCTGAGCTGTTGCAGAACATGAAAGTCGAAACCCATGAGCGCATCGAACAGAATCGCATCGCCATCGAGAGCCTGGACACCCCGGCCGATCCGGCTGACGCAGCTTCTGTCGAAGAAGAGCGCACCTGGCTGGTGAACGCGATCGATCGCGACCAGCGCATGCTGCCTCAGTTGGAACAGGCCCTGGAACGCATCAAGGAAGACAGCTTCGGCTGGTGCGATGACAGCGGCGAGCCAATTGGCCTCAAGCGCCTGCTGATCAGCCCGACCACCAAGTACTGCATCGAAGCTCAAGAACGTCACGAGCAGATCGACAAGCACCAGCGTCAGGCCTGATTCTGTGAGGCAGCCAGCTAATAACTGGCTGCCTTGAAAAGATCGCAGCCTTTGGCAGCTCCTACAGGTTTATGTGAACCCGTGCAGGAGCTGCCGAAGGCTGCGATCTTTGCTTTTCGACGTCTGCGAAAACACCCGTGCACTTCTATTGATCTGCTGCAACCCCCCACTACTAACGGACCATAGATAATGGCCTTGTGGTGGCGTTTAATGCGGATACAACAATTAGAAGATGCCTGGGGTGACAAACGATGATGCGAGACGGGTCTCTGGCTGGGGCAGTGCCCGCAGCCGTACTTTTGCCGAAAAACCAGTGGCTCACGCCGACTCTGCAAAGCATCGCCCTGATGCTCTTGCTGTGTGGCATGGCATTGGCTGGCTGGTCGCTTTACCTTGGCCTGCCATTGGCTGTGCTGATTATCTGGCTGCCGCGCCTGCGCTCGCGCACGCTGCCGCAGGCAACCCCGGCTGACAACGCCAGCGCCATCGCCGGTTTGACTCGCGATCTTTCCTACACCACCAGTCATAACGCCTTGTCGGCCGCCGGCGTGGCCTTTTCGGTCAAGCAACTGGCCGACAAGCTGCAATCGCAACTCGGCGCCGCAGCACAGATTGTCAGCAGCGCTGAAGTGATGATCGCCACCGAACAGGCTACCTCGACACTCAGCCGGGAAGCCTTGAGCGCGGCGAGCGAAGCCCATCAGAGCAGTGCGGCAGGGCGTACGGAACTGATCGAGTCCATCGCGCGCATGCATCAACTCAGTCAGCGTGCCAGCAACAGCCGCGAGTTGATCGAAGCCCTGAGCCTGCGCAGTGACGATATCCAGCGGGTCACGCTGGTGATCCAGTCCATCGCCAGCCAGACCAATCTGTTGGCGTTGAACGCAGCCATCGAAGCGGCGCGGGCCGGGGAACACGGTCGCGGGTTTGCGGTGGTGGCCGATGAGGTTCGTGGCCTGGCCGCGCGCACGGCGACGGCGACCGGCGAAGTCGGGGAGATGGTCGCTGACATTCAACAACGCACGGCGCAAGTTGTAGAGCAGATTCGTCAACTGGCCAGCGACCTCAATACTGGCGTTGCGCAGGTCGAGCACACGGGGCAGCACCTGGAAAACATCGCGCGCCTGGCCGCCGGTGTTGAAAGGCAGGTCGGGGAAATCGCTCTGGGCGCGGACACTAATCGCGAACAACTCGACAGCCTGTTCCACGCCATCGAACAAATGCGCAGCGACCTGGCGATCAGTGACCAGCAAACCCAGCGCCTGGCCCAGGCGGCGGTGCAAATGGAAGGGCAGGCCGAAACCATCAGCGAACGCCTTGCCGAAGTCGGGCTGGATGACTATCACCAGCGGATTTACGACCTGGCCCGCGAAGGGGCGAGTCAGATTGCCGCGCGTTTCGAGGCGGATATCGACCAGGGGCGGATCAGCCTCGACGACCTGTTTGATCGCAATTATCAGACGATCCCCAACACCAGCCCGACCAAATACCAGACCCGCTTCGACCGTTACACCGATCAGGTCTTGCCGGCGATTCAGGAACCGTTGCTGCCGCGTCACGAAGGCCTGGTATTCGCCATTGCCTGCACGCAGCAGGGGTATGTCCCGACCCACAACACGGTGTTCAGCCAGCCACTGACCGGCGACGTGCAGGTCGATACCCTGCAAAACCGCACCAAGCGCAAGTTCGCCGACCGCACCGGGATTCGCTGTGGCAGCCACCAGCAGGCCGTACTGTTGCAGACCTACACCCGCGACACCGGTGAACTGATGCACGACCTCTCGGTGCCGATCATGCTCAAGGGGCGCCACTGGGGTGGATTGCGGTTGGGCTACAAACCGGAAAAGCCTCGCTGATAGCCTGGCAATTGTTACCGCATATGCAACGAAGCTATGCAACGCCGTTGCTGTTTCCTCGAGGATGAACTCATTAACATGCCTGCATAGTTAGGTCGCTAATGAAATTCGAGAGGTCAGCATGCAAAGCAAAGTCGATGTCGCGGTCATGATCGGCAGCGGCGTGCCCGCCAGTTTGCGAGCGATGGGGCAGAGCGTCTGTTGGGTGGTGCTGCTCAACGGTGAGCGCCGGGGGACGGTGTTCTCCAGTCGTAATGAAGCCGAGGAGTGCAGGGCTGCCTGGTTGGCACAATTGAACGCCGAAATGCCCGACAGCCTGCATTGAGCCTCAGCTAGTGAATCTGGTGCATGCGCAGGTTCAGGTCGTCGACCACGTGCGCCCAATCGGCGTCTTCACGCAGTTGTTCCTTGAGGAAGCCGGCTTGTTGCGGAGTCCAGAACTCGGCATCGATGAGTTTCTTGTCATCGGGCAACGGTGAATGCAGGGCAATGAAATCGTCGATGGCCTTTTCGCTGGAGTCCAGGCCGAGCTGGTCGAACAAGCCTTTCAAGTCATGTGTGGGTGAATCCATCTTCATCTCCTTGCAGATAATCAATCGCCTCGGGCGTGAGGTCTGAGGTGCGGCTTCATTGCATCTGAGGGGGCCGCGCACCAGGGAGTTCGATAACGATGTTCAAAGCAGGGATGAGCATAGACTGCAAACCCGATGGTCAGCCCTTCAACGCACCGTCATCGACGGCAAGCTTCAGGGCTTTGGCGGACTCTTGGGCGGCAATCGTCGCGACTTCCGCGGTCTTGAACCAGCGATCCTTTTCGACCTGGTGATACGACACCGTGGTCAACGGTGGTTTGGCGCGCATGATAATGACTGCCTGGAATTCACCGTCGACCTCTCTGGCTTCGCCCCGGATAAAAAATTCACCGATATCAAATTCCGTCACGTAGCAGTCTTCCCTTTGAAATATTATGTTGTATTGAGCGCCGTCCACCCTGGAGACGGGTTTCATGGGGCGGGCAGTATGGCAGTAGTTGCCTGCCGGCGGCTGAGTTAAGTCGCCGGCGTGACGAAACGTCTATAAATGTGAATGCCGCAAGATGAGTCAGTTGCGAGACTCGAGCGAGCGGGCAAGGGCGCAGGCTTCGTTATGGTCGGCGCGGAAACCTCTGACACGTCCGGTGGATATTTCCCTGATGTGGAAAAAGGCGTTGCCGGCCAATACCACCTGAAAACGCGGGAGCAGATGCGCTTCAGGGAGGAAATCCTGCTGGCGGAGTACTATCGATTGCAGAAGTGACGAGCCGTTTGTGTGGTGTGTGTGAGGCTGGGCGAAGTGAGTCAGTGTGCACATATGAAGTCCTTTTCGTGGTTTTACCGACGTGCGTACGTTGTTTTGGGTAGTCTCGGTGAGCATGGCTGCTCTAGAATCGCTCTCACTGGTTGGCGATTGCTGCCCATCTAAAGCAATTTTTTACTGGCGATATGTCAGAAAAGTGCTTTTTTTAAAGAGATTTTTCCCTAAAGTTGGTGATCCGGTTTTTCTGGCCGTCAGAAGGGCGTTTTCCTTCAACCTCTGACGACCGCCAGGCAAGACGATGCGGGGGATGTTCCAGTAATCTTCCCAAACCTCGCGATGAATGAGCCCTCTGCTCGTTCCAGGATTACGACCCGGGTCATTTGGCTAAACCTCGGCATTGCCGCTTTTTTCTGCTGTGCGCGTTTCCTGCGTGCGGCATCATTTTCAGATGTGGGGATGTTTCCTTGGCAGTAAGTAATCTCGATATGCATGCTTTGTTCGTACTGGGTGATTTGCGCGCAAAGCTGGTTAAACAGTTTCAGTCACGTTTCGTCTACATCACCGAACAGAACGCTGAAGGCATTTACATTGCCGAGATCGACACCGAAGCCGCGCTGGTGGTAGACGACAAGCCCGGGCTGAAACTCAAGGTCGGCGATCATTTCAGCGCTTCCGTATTGCCCAGCCGCGAAGGCGGAAAACTGGATATCAAGTTCCGCGAAATCAAATTGACGGTGTACGGACTGGGGGATTACGCGTTCGTGACCACCGCAGACGGCCACGGCATTGTGTTCAAGGAAGGTCATAGCGTGGTGATGGTGTTTGCGGCCCACCAACAATTGCAGGAAGGCCTGACCAAGACACTGAAAGCCGTGACTGCCAAGGCCGCCAAGTGGCGCAAAGGCGAACTGGTGACCTTCAAGGCCAGCGAGTAATGACCCAGACCCGCGCCGATTTCCATGAACAGAACCAGGCCAGTGCACACGCCGAGGCCCAGCGCCTGTTGGCTGAAAAGGCCGTTCTGCAGGGAGCCTGGCTGAGTTGGGTAGCGTCACAGATTTATATGTTGCGCCCGGCGGCGTACGCCAGCATGGTCAGAAGAGAGCTTGCGCGCTTGCAGGAACCTTCCGAAAAATAATCCTCGCCCCTCGAAAGCAGAAACCTCTACTACAGTCAGTTGACTGAGTATTCAGAGGCTTGTGGTCTTCTTTGTCAGGCCATCCTGCTATTGCTGTGAACAGCACGAGGTGCAAGAGCATGAAGGGATTACGACGGTTACTGGCCGCTACCCTGGCCACGTTCGGCTTGTTGGTTTCACCCGTTCCGGTATTCGCTGCCCAGGCACCGATTCACTTTGCCGACCTGAATTGGGAAAGTGGCAGCCTGATCACCGAGATTCTGCGGATCATCGTCGAGCAGGGCTACGGCTTGCCGACCGATACCTTGCCCGGAACGACCATTACCCTGGAAACCGCCTTGGCCAACAATGACATTCAGGTCATTGGCGAAGAGTGGGCGGGCCGCAGTCCGGTCTGGGTCAAGGCTGAGGCCGAGGGCAAAGTCGCGAGCCTGGGCGATACGGTCAAGGGCGCCACCGAGGGCTGGTGGGTGCCGGAATACGTGATCAAGGGCGACCCGGCCAAGGGCATCAAGCCGCTGGCGCCGGGGCTGCGCAGTGTCAGTGATCTGCCGCGCTACAAGGATGTGTTCAAAGACCCGGAAACCCCGAGCAAGGGACGCTTCCTGAACAGCCCGATCGGCTGGACGTCGGAGGTGGTCAACAAGCAGAAGCTCAAGGCCTATGGGCTGAACGACAGCTACGTGAACTTTCGCAGTGGTTCGGGGGCGGCGCTGGACGCAGAGATCAGTTCGTCGATTCGTCGCGGCAAACCAGTCCTGTTCTATTACTGGTCACCGACGCCATTGCTCGGCCGTTTCAAGCTGATTCAACTGCAAGAGCCGCCATTCGACGCCGAAGCCTGGAAAACCCTGACCGAGGCCGACAACCCTAATCCGAAGCCGACTCGCTCACTGCCCTCGAAGCTGTCCATCGGTGTGTCCGCGCCGTTCCAGAAACAGTACCCACAGCTCACCGAGTTCTTCAGCAAGGTCGATTTACCGATCGAAGCGTTGAACAAGGCCCTGGCGGAGATGAGTGAAAAACACACTCCGCCACGTCAAGCGGCCGAGGCGTTCATGAAGGCGAACCCGCAGGTGTGGCAGGCCTGGGTGCCCAAGGATGTGGCGGATAAAGTCGCTGCCCAGCTGAAATAAACTGCTCGGGTGTACATAAAACCCGTAGAAGCCTGCGATCTTTTGATTTTGCCGTTGGAAGCAAAGTCAAAAGATTGCAGGCTTCGCCAGCTTGTGCCGGGCGCTTTTAAAATCGCGCAAGGAAGTTCATTCTGCTGCAACATTTCACACGGGACGTCTGAATATGAGCCTTTTGGTCGCGCAATGGATTGCTGCAATCTTTCTGGTCATCAGCCTGATCCACCTGTATTGGGCGGCGGGTGGCAAGTGGGGTAGCGAGGCGGTGGTACCGAGCGTACCCGGGGAGGGCGGTGAGGCATCAAGGCCGGCGTTCAAGCCATCGGGCTTTGGCACGCTGCTGGTGGCGGTGGGTTTGCTGCTGATTGCGATGCTGGTGTGCTTGCGGGTCGGACTGTATCTGCCCACGGTGCATCACTGGTCGTTGCAATGGGTGATTAGCGCGATTGCGCTGCTGATGTTCGCTCGGGCGATCGGCGATTCGAATCTGGTGGGGTTCTTCAAGCAGGTCAAGGATTCGAAGTTTGCCCGGCTCGACACTTGGGCGTATTCGCCGTTGTGCTTGGTGTTGGGGGCCGGGTTGCTGGCAGTGGCCTGGATCTGAGGGGGGGCGGTCAATCGCTTTCGCGAGCAAGCCCGCGAAGAGACCCCGCCAATCAACACAAATCCCTGAACTAACTCCCGGGTTCCGTGCGCCGACTACTCACTTCCGCCGGCACATCATCCCCCGCCATGCGCTTGCGGAACAGCGCCGCCCGGGCCAGCAGCAGCGTGGTCACCGGCATCGTGATCGATAACAGAATCGGAATCAGCCAGGCATGCAACACCGGCCCCGACTTGAGCGCCGAAAAGTAAATGATCGAAGCCAGAGCCACACACCACGCGCCCAAAGTCGAGGCCAGCGCCGGTGGGTGCATGCGCTGGAAGTAATCCTTCATCCGCAGCAGCCCGACCGCGCCGATCAGTGCAAACAGACTGCTGAGCACCAGCAGAATCGCCACCGGAATTTCCACCCACAAAGACAGTTCAGCGTTCATTCGATCACCTCGCCACGCAACAGGAATTTGGCCAGGGCAAACGAGCCGACGAAGCCGAACAGGGCGATCAGCAGCGCCGCCTCGAAGTAAGTGTCACTGGCATAACGAATGCCCAGCGCGAGCATCATCAGCATGGCGATGATGTACAGGTAATCCAGGGCCAGAACCCGGTCCTGGGCTGACGGGCCCTTGAACAGGCGGATCAGGGTCAGAATCATCGCCAGCGAAAAGATGAACAGACTCAGCAGGATCGCGTTCGACAGCAATTCGCTCATTCGAAGATCTCCATCAAGGGGCGCTCGTAGGTCGCCTTGAAGTGCTGGATGAATTGGTTTTCGTCATCCAGATCGAAAACGTGCAGCAACAGAATGCTGCGATCCAGCGCCAGTTCCGACCAGACCGTGCCGGGAATCACCGTGCAGATGATCGACAGCGCCGCCAGACCGTTGGCATCGCGCAAGTCCAGCGGCACCTTGATGAACCGCGAGCGAGGCGCACGCCGCCCGGCATTGAGCACGCCCCAGGCCACGGCGAGGTTGGACACCAGCACATCGCGCCCGACCAGCAAGAACAAACGCAAAATCACCCCGGGGCGACGAATGCGGATCGGCAACGGCCGCAGCTTGCGCATCATCAGTGGGGCACAGAGGCCCAATACCGCGCCCAACAGCACATTGCCGGGGCTCATCGACAGGTTCAACAGCAGCCACAGCAGCCACAAGGACAGTGACAACCACGGCGCAGGAAACAGACGCTTCATGGTTGCACCTCCACCAGTGCTGCCCTGGCTTCAGGGCTCGGCACCGCACGGGTGCCGAGCACCGCCATCACGTATTGCTGAGGGTTATTCAATGCTTGAGCGGCGGCCTGGGTGTAGCGCAACAGCGGTTCAGCCTTGAACGTCAGCGCAATGCTCAGCCCCAGCAGAACCATGATCGGCACGCATTCCAGACGACGCAGCAAGGGCGATGGCCGCTCTTGTGGGGTCCAGAAACGCTGGATACCCACACGCGAGAAAGCGATCAACGAGGCCAATCCGGACAGGATCAACAACGCCAGCAACCCCCACGCGCCGTTCGATACCGGCTCGTCGCTGCCATGACCCAGGCCCAGCGGGTTGAGCAGGGCGCTGAGCAGGCTGAGTTTGCCGATAAAACCGGAGAGCGGCGGCATGCCGATAATTAATAAAGCGCAGGCGATGAAGCTCAGGCCGAGGAAGGCCATGGTCCAGGGAATCACCTGACCGACCACGGCTTTCTGGTCGTCATCGAGGTTGAAGCCTTTGGGCGGCTGCAAGGATTCCAGGGGCCGTGGCAGCAGCTCGCCGTCATCGTCCAGTGGCATTTCGTTGGCCGAACGCGAACGCTCGATCAACTCCGCCAGCAGGAACAGCGCGCTCAAGGCCAGGGTCGAGCTGACCAGGTAAAACAGCGCCGCGCCGATCAGGTTCGGCTGGGCGAAACCGATGGCCGACAACAAAATGCCTGCCGACACCAGGATGCTCAGGCTGGCCATGCGCTCCAGGCGTTGCGCGGCGAGGATCGCCACGGCGGCGCAGACGATGGTCGCCATGCCGCCGTAGATCAGCCAGTCGCCGCCGAAGTACGCGGAGGCCCCGGCCTGGCCGGAGAACAGCAGCGTCCACAGGCGTAGCAGGGTGTAGACGCCGACCTTGGTCATGATCGCGAACATCGCCGCTACCGGCGCGCTGGCCGCGGAGTACGCCGGCACCAGCCAGAAGTTCAGCGGCCACATACCAGCCTTGGCCAGGAACGCCACTGCCAGAATCGCCGCGCCGGCATGCAGCAGGCCGCGATCGGCTTCCGGCACCAGCGGGATTTTCAGCGCCAGGTCGGCCATGTTCAGCGTGCCGGTGACGCCGTAAATCAGCGCCGCGCCAATCAGGAACAGCGACGAGGCCAGCAGGTTGATCGAGATGTAATGCAACCCCGACGACACCCGCGGCCGGCCCGAACCGTGCAACATCAGCCCGTAAGAGGCGGCGAGCAGCACTTCGAAAAACACGAACAGGTTGAACAGGTCCGCCGTGAGGAAGGCGCCGTACAGGCCCATCAACTGAATCTGGAACAGTGCGTGGAAACTCGAACCGGCGCCGTCCCAGCGGGCCATGGCGAACAGCAGGGCGCTGACGCCGATGATCCCGGTCAGCACCAGCATCAACGCCGACAGGCGATCGACGACCAGCACGATACCGAACGGCGCCTGCCAGTTGCCCGGCAGGTACACGCCGATGGAGCCGGGCACACCGGTGGTCTGCGTCCATTGCAGCAGCATTACGGCAATGCCCAGTCCCAGCAGGCTGGAGAACAGGTTGATCTTGGCCTTTAGCGGGCGGTGTTTCTCGCCCAGCATCAGCATCATGGCGGCGGTCAGCAGCGGCAGCAGAATCGGTGCAACGATCAGGTGAGTCATCGCCATCATTCTTTAGGCTCCCGGCCATCCACATGGTCGGTGCCAGTCAGGCCCCGGGAGGCGAGCAGCACCACCAGGAACAGCGCGGTCATGGCGAAACTGATGACGATTGCGGTCAACACCAGCGCCTGCGGCAGCGGGTCGGTGTAGTGCAGCAAATCCTGAGGCACGCCGTCCTTGATGTTCGGCTCCTTGCCGATGAACAGGCTGCCCATGCTGAAGATGAACAGGTTGACGCCATAGGACAGCAGGCACAGGCCCATGACCACCTGGAACGTCCGTGGCCGCAGGATCAGCCATACGCCGGACGCGGCCAGCACACCGATGGCGATTGCGATGACTTCTTCCATCAGATGGCTCCTTGGGTGACAACGGATTTGGCCGCGGGCCTGATTTGCGCGCTGGTTTTATGACCGCGTACCGATTGGTGGGCGAGGGCGGTGAGGATCAACAGCGTCGAACCGACCACCACGGCGTACACGCCAATATCGAAGAACAGCGCGCTGGCGATATGAATGTCACCCAGCAGCTGCAGCTCGAAATGCCAGGTGTGGGTGGTCAGGAACGGATACCCGACCGCCATCGCCCCGAGCCCGGTAACGGTGGCGAACAACAGCCCGGTGCCCATCCAGCGCAGCGGCCGCAAGCTCATTTGCGCCTCGACCCACTGGGTACCGGCGACCATGTATTGCAGGATGAACGCCACCGACATCACCAGGCCAGCGACGAAACCGCCGCCCGGCTGGTTGTGCCCGCGCAGGAACAGATAGAAGGAGATCACCAGGGCGATCGGCAACAGCAAGCGCACCAGCACCGCCGGCACCATCATGAAACCGAGCGCGGTGTCGCTGGCGTGGCGCGGGTTGACCAGATCGGTGACCACATCGGGCGCCAGCAGACGCTGTTGGGCCGGCAGTTGCAGGCTTTCTTTCGGAGGGCGGAAGCGTCGCAGCAGGGCGAACACCGCCAGGGCCACGGCCACCAGCACGGTGATTTCGCCGAGGGTGTCGAAGCCACGGAAATCCACCAGCATCACGTTGACCACGTTGCTGCCACCGCCTTCGGGTAGGGCGCGGCTGAGGTAGAACGAAGAAATGTCGTTGGGCGTCTGGCGGGTCAGCATCGCGTAGGACAACAGCGCCATGCCGCCACCGACCGCTGTCGATAGCAGCAAGTCGCGAACCCGCCGTACCCGCGCCTTGCGCAGGCTGCTCGGCAACGGTGACACCTCTTCGATCCGTCGCGGCAACCAGCGCAGGCCGAGCAGGATCAGCACCATGGTCACCACTTCGACCACCAGTTGCGTCAGGGCCAGGTCCGGCGCCGAGAACCAGACGAAGGTCACGCAGGTCATCAGGCCGCAGACACTGACCATGGTCAGGGCCGCTAGCCGGTGATACTTGGCTTGCCACGCCGCGCCGAGGGCACAGGCAATCGCCAGCAGCCAGAGGATCACGAACACGATCGAGCCCGGAATTTTCGCCCGGTCACCCCAGCTCAGGCTGCTGTGCAGCATCGGGATCACCCCGGCCAGTACGGCGGCGAGCACCACCAGAAACAGTTGGGTTTGCAGGCGCCGGGTGCTGATCCGCCGCTCCAGCCGTCGGGCCAGACGCATCATGACCACCAGGCTGCGCTCGAACAGCCGCTTGCCATTGAAACGGCTGATCACCGGCGGGTGCGTGAAGCGTCCTTGCTTGAGTTGATTACGCAGCAACAGGTAAAGCACGATGCCGCCGGACATGGCAATCAGGCTCATGAACATCGGTGCGTTCCAGCCGTGCCAGATCGCCAGGCTGTACTCGGGCAGCGTGCCGCCCACCACCGGCAATGCGGCGGCGGCGAGCAGCGAGCCGACCACTTGAGCGGGGAAAATCCCCACCACCAGACAGGTGAGCACCAGCAACTCCACCGGCGCGCGCATCCAGCGCGGCGGCTCGTGCGGGGTGTGCGGCAGATCGGTGGCGGTCGGGCCGAAGAACACGTCGACGGTGAAGCGCAGGGAGTAGGCGACGCTGAACGTCCCGGCGATGGTCGCGACGATCGGCAGGGTCATCTCGACCCAGGCCGTGGCGTTGATGAACACGGTTTCGGCGAAGAACATCTCTTTCGACAGGAAGCCGTTGAGCAGCGGCACGCCGGCCATGGAGGCGCTGGCAACCATGGCCAGGGTGGCGGTGAACGGGATCAGTTTGACCAGGCCGCTGAGCTTGCGAATGTCCCGGGTGCCGCTTTCGTGGTCGATGATCCCGGCGGCCATGAACAGCGAGGCCTTGAACGTGGCGTGGTTGAGAATGTGGAACACCGCGGCCACGGCGGCCAACGGACTGTTCAGGCCCAGCAGCAGGGTGATCAGGCCCAGGTGGCTGATGGTCGAGTAGGCCAGCAGGCCCTTGAGGTCGTTCTGGAACATCGCGCAGTAAGCGCCGAGCAACAGGGTGCAGGCGCCGGCCCCGCTGACGATGTAGAACCATTCTTCACTGCCGGACAGCGACGGCCACAGGCGCGCGAGCAGGAACACCCCGGCCTTGACCATGGTCGCCGAGTGCAGATACGCCGAGACCGGTGTCGGTGCCGCCATCGCGTGGGGCAACCAGAAGTGGAAGGGAAATTGCGCACTTTTGCTCAGGGCGCCGATCAGGATCAGGGGCAGCAGAATAGGGTAGAGGGCATGCGCGCGAATCAGATCGCCGGCGGCCAGGACCTTGTCCAGGTCATAGCTGCCGACCACATGGCCGAGCAACATGACCCCCGCCAGCAAACACAAACCGCCCGCGCCGGTGACCATCAGTGCCATATAAGCACCCCGTCGCGCATCGGCGCGGTGGTGCCAGTAGCCGATCAACAGGAACGAGAAGAGGCTAGTCAGCTCCCAGAAAAACACGATCTGGATCAGGTTGCCGGAAATCACCAACCCCAGCATGGCGCCCATGAACGCCAGGAAAAACGCAAAGAAGCGCGGCACCGGATCGTCTGGTGACATGTAATAACGGGCGTACAACGAAACCAGCGTGCCGATGCCCAGCACCAGCATCGAGAACAGCCAGGCGAAACCGTCCATGCGCAGCACGAAGTTCAGGCCCAGGCTGGGGAGCCAGAAGAACTCTTCACGGATCACGCCGCCATGGGCGATTTGCGGGTACAAGAGGGCGACCTGGACGGTGCCGATCAAGGCAACCAGACCAGCCAACAGCGATTCGGTATTACGCGCGTTGTGCGGCAGCAAGGCTGCCAGACAGCTGCCGATAAAAGGCAGAAGCAGTAGAACTATCAGGGACATAGGCTTCTAATCTGCGGAAGTTTGTGAAGCATCATACGTGCCAGCTCCCCGATCACCAAACGCCAAGCTGTCGCAGAATCCTACAAGATAGACGCAGAAACCCTGTTTATCATTGTTTCAAAGGAGATCGCGATCGTTCCCACGCGTGGGAACGATCAGTGTTCGGTTTCCTGTACCGAATCTTCTTCGATCTCGGGAACAACTTTCCCCTTGGTCTTCAACTCACTGACAATCACCGCCGCCACAATCAACCCCGCGCCAACCAGCGCAATCGCCGGCAAGCGTTCCCCGGCGAGCCGCCCGGCAATCCCGGCCCACACCGGCTCCCCGGCATAGATCAACGTCGCCCGAGTCGGCGACACACTCTTCTGCGCCCAGTTCATCGCCACCTGGATCGCCGCACTCGCCGCGCCCAGGCCTAAAGCGCTGCACAACAGCAACCATGAGAAATCCGGAATCACTTCCTGGGTCGGCACCACCATCAGGAACGACAGCACCGACGTCACCGCCAATTGCACCACCGTCACCCGCCGCACGTCGACCTGGCCGGCATAGGTGCTGATCAGAATGATTTCCGCGGCAATCGCCACGGCGCTGATCAATGTGGCGATTTCACCGGGGCTGAAATTGAACGAAGCGCCGGAAGGCCCCGACAGCAACATCAACCCGGTAAAGGCCAGCATGATCCCGATGCTCGGCATCAACCCCGGACGACGCCCCAGCACCAGCCATTGCAGCAACGGCACGAACGGCACGTACAGCGCGGTAATAAACGCCGACTGACTGCTGGGAATGCTCTGCAAACCCACGGTCTGCAAGCCATAACCGAGCATGATCGCCACGCCGATAAACGCCCCGGCCTTGAGTTCGAACAGGGTCAGTTCGCGCAGATGGCGCCAGGAGAACAGCGCAACAAGGCTCGCCGCCGCGGCAAAACGCAGGCCGACGAAGAGCATTGGCCCGCTGACGGTCATCGCATGCTGCACCAGCAAAAAGGTCCCGCCCCAGACCATGGTAATCAGCACCAGCACGCACTCGGCCTTGCTGAACCGGGAGAAACGGGGGGAAGTATGAGAAGCGTTCATTGACGTCATGACCTTGCGCGCCATCTGAGGGAGACGCACAATGCGCCCGAAGTTGGGCAGTATACTGCGCAACGCCACCCAGTGAGCAATATAGTGCACAAAGATTCCACCCAACGGGCTTCGGTCCTCCAGCACGTCAGCCTGAACGTGCGACGTCTGCGCCACGCCGCCGACATGAGCCAGAGCGCCCTGGCCGAAAAGTCCGGGGTCAGCCGCCGGATGCTGGTGGCCATCGAGGCCGGCGAGAAGAACGTCAGCCTGACCACCCTCGACCGCGTGGCCGAAGCGCTGGACGTGGCCTTCAGCGACCTGATCCAGGCCCCCGACGCTCGCGACCCGAGCCGCATCAACGAACTGGCCTGGGCCGGTACGATCCCGGGCAGTAAAGCGGTGCTGCTGGCCAAAGCCACCGCCACCCGCGAAGTAGAACTCTGGGAATGGCGCCTGGAACCGGGCGAGCATTACCCCTCGGAGCCGGATGCCGAAGGCTACAGCGAACAGCTTTATGTGTTCGAAGGTTGCCTGACCCTGATGCTTGGCGGTCAGCCGCAGAAAATTGCGGCTGGCGAGTTCTTTATGTTTGCCAGTCATCAACCGCATTCTTATCGCAATGATGGGGACGTGGCGGCGCGGTTTGTGCGTAATGTGGTGATTTGACTGTTTACCGGCTAACACTGGATAAACACTTTGCTGTTTTAAAGCTGCAAGTGTTTCTTGAATAATTATTCAACCTATTGAAATAAAAGAAAATTATATTCAAGTTCGGCTCCTGAGAAACAGTGGGGATGGCATCGAGACGAGCAGGTGAGCTTCCTGATGGCCGAGCAAAATATTAACGTGGCACTCAAGTTCGCTTCACAGGCTAGCGTCCGGTGAGTGACTGACACGGGGCGATCTGTATGACTTCTATTCAGGTAAACATTGACCAGTGAGAACGCCATGACTGACACCCCACGCGGACAGGCGAGCGACGCCATCCGCCACGCTGACATCCTGATCATCGGTGGCGGCCTGAGTGGCGCGATGCTGGCGGCGCAGTTGTTGCGTTTGCCCGGTCAGCGCCGGGTTCTGGTGATCGAGCCGCGGGCAGAACTGGGCCGTGGCGAAGCCTATAGCGCGGTGGAACTGGGGCATACGCTCAATGGCAACGCGGCGCGGATGAGCGTCGACCCGGACAACGCCGATGACCTGACCCAATGGCTGACCGAACACATCGCCGCCGGTGGCTGGCCGGAGTCGGATGAGCAACATGTGCCGGTCAGCGAACTGTTTCCGCCGCGCGGGCTGTTTGGCGTTTATGTGCAGCAGCGTCTTGCTGAAGCGCAGGCGGTGGGCGCATTGAAGGGGGCGCGTGTCGAACATGTGCGGGCCGAGGTGGTGGACCTGGAAACGTTGAGCGATTCGGTGCGGTTGAGCCTGAGTGATGGGCAGCAATTGCAGGGCGCTTACGCAGTGTTGGCGACCGGAATGTTTCCCGCCGCCCGCACGCCGCAGACCGAGTCCAGCGGTTTGAATGCAGCTGCACTCGACCCGTGGGATGTGGCCGCCATGCGTCAACTCGATCCGCAGTCGACGGTGCTGATCATCGGCTCGGGCCTGACCATGGTCGATGCCGTGGTGTCGCTGGAGCAGGCCGGGCATCGTGGGCCGATCGAAGTGTTCTCCCGTCATGGTTTGCTGCCGCATGTGCGCCGACAACCGCCGGCGTGGGTGGATTTTCTCGCCGAGGACCACAGTATTCGCACACCGCGTCAGCTGGTGCGCGAACTGCGCCGGCATTGCCGCGATGCCATCGCTCAGGGCATCGACTGGCAAGCGCCGTTGGATACCGTTCGGGCGCATATCGGGCGGTTGTGGAGTCAGGCGACCGATGTGCAACGCCGGCAATTTGTGCGGCATGTACGGCCATGGTGGGAAAGCCATCACCATCGCTCGCCGCCGCTGAGTGCCGAGTTGGTGGCGCGGCTACACGGGGAAGGGCGGTTGCGGATTCATGCCGCATCGTTCAAGGGGCTCGAGCCTGCGTCGGACGGTGAGGTCAGCATCCGCATTCGTCGTCGTGGTGAGGCGCAAACCTGCGTGGTGCATGGCGCGGCGCTGATCAACTCCAGCGGCATCGAATACGACTGGCGCCGGGTGGCGCGGCCGTTGCCCCAGCAATTGCTCGCTCGCGGGCTGGTACGGCCGGGGCCGTTGGGATTGGGCATTGCCGCCGCGGTTGACGGCGCAGTTTTAAGCGCCGATGGGCAGGTCGCCAGCCGTTTGTTCGCCATGGGGCCGCCGTTGCGCGGCATGTGGTGGGAGAGCACGGCGGTAACTGATGTGGCGAGCCAGGCCAAGTCTCTTGCGGCGCGATTAGTCAGCGATCTGTTGTAGCAGCTGCCGAGCCCGCGAGGCTGCTGCTACGGGCAGGCCAAGTCTCTTGCTCGCGAAGAGGCCAGCCCATCCACCGCAAAATCCACAGTAAGACCAATAAACAGGCGATGTTTAATCGACATCTCCAGATACTCACTCAGGCTACACAGCCTTGCGCCGTTGCCTACGACTACGCCAGAATCCGCCGACTTGTGCGCCTTGAGGCCGGGCTCTATCGTTTCCGGGTCGCTGACGAATCAGCGATCGGGTTTAGCAGCTCGATGAATATCAAGGCACGTCAGTGTCGCCATTCGCGTTATGGCGGCTATGCGTGGGGCACTTCGGTGCGCCGGGTTCCTTGATCCCTGGTCTGCTAACCCGCGTACAGCCGCCACCTTCTTCGTTTAGCAGCGATAGATGTCGGCTCCACTGATCAAGGAGCTTCATTTATGTTCAAACCAACACCAAATCCTCCGGAAACCGACGACGTTTCCCCCCTACGAATCCCTCGATTCAAAAAAACTCCACGAAGCCGCCGACCGCGCCCTCGACCACTACCTCAAACCACCCATCCCCAAAGCCACCAAGCGCAAACCCAGCACCATTTACCATGTGGGTACGAAGGTCGATAACGAAACCCTGCTGGTCAACGCCTGCGAATCCCTGGCGTCAGCGAGCATGATGCTCAGTGAGTTCGCCGGACTGATGGACATGCCACATCGCAATGTGATGTTGGGGATTCAATCGGTGGTCATGCTTGGGGAGTTGGCGGTGAACCGGGTGCTGGATAACCTCGATCCTCAGAACTGAGTGACCCATTGTGGCGAGGGAGCTTGCTCCCGCCGGCCGATCCGCGTCCGGGCGCAGCAGTCGCAAAACCGGCATATGCGGTGTGCCAAAAAAATGCGGTTGCTGGATTTGGGGTCGCTTCGCAACCCAGCGGGAGCAAGCTCCCTCGCCACAGTGGGCTCCACTGACTCAGTCCCCAAAAACAAGAAACCCCGCATCAAGCGGGGTTTCTCATTTCAGGCAGTTCAAACCGGCAACTCAGTAGCGCTGATACTTCGAACCAAACCTACAGGTTTTGCGTCTCAAGCCACTACTTGGTAACACGGCACATACGCCGCGCCACCCGGCAGTTTCATCCGGTGCTGGGCAACGAAGGCTTTGAGCAAATGGTCCAGCGGCTGCAAGACCTCGGCATCACCGCGAATCTGGTACGGCCCGTGTTCTTCGATCAGGCGGATGCCCTTGTCCTTGACGTTGCCGGCGACGATGCCGGAGAACGCGCGGCGCAGGTTGGCGGCCAGTTCGTGGGGCGGCAGGTTGCGGCTCAATTGCAGGTTGGCCATGTTGGCGTGGGTCGGGTCGAACGGGCGCTGGAAGCCTTCGTCGATCTTCAGCAGCCAGTTGAAATGGAACGCGTCGTTGCGCTCGCGGCGGAACTGTTTGACCGCTTTGAGGCCCTGAGTCATCTGCCGCGCCACTTCGGCCGGGTCGTCGATGATGATCTCGTAGTGCTGCTGCGCTTCTTCACCGAGGGTTGCGCCGACGAAGGCGTGCAGTTGCTCCAGATACGGTGCGGCGCTTTTCGGCCCGGTAAGGACCACCGGGAACGGCAGGTCCTGGTTGTCCGGGTGCATCAGGATGCCGAGCAGGTACAGGAATTCCTCGGCCGTGCCCGCGCCACCGGGGAAAATGATGATGCCGTGGCCAACCCGCACGAACGCTTCCAGGCGTTTCTCGATGTCCGGCAGGATCACCAGTTCGTTGACGATCGGGTTCGGCGCCTCGGCGGCGATGATCCCAGGTTCAGTCAAACCGAGGTAGCGACCGCCGTGGATGCGTTGCTTGGCATGGGCGATGGTCGCGCCTTTCATCGGGCCTTTCATCACGCCAGGGCCGCAACCGGTGCAGATGTCCAGGCTGCGCAGGCCGAGTTCGTGGCCGACTTTCTTGGTGTATTTGTATTCTTCGGTGTTGATCGAGTGGCCGCCCCAGCACACCACGATTTTCGGCTCGACGCCGGGGCGCAGGGTGCGGGCGTTGCGCAGCAGGTGGAAGACGTAGTCGCTGATGCCCTGGGAGGTGCTCAGGTCGATGCTCAAGGCGTCGAGTTCGTTTTCGGTGTAGACGATGTCGCGCAGGGCGCTAAAGAGCATTTCACGGGTGCTGGCAATCATTTCGCCATCGACGAAAGCGTCGGCGGGGGCGTTCAGTAGTTCCAGGCGTACGCCACGGTCTTGCTGGTGAATGCGGATTTCGAAGTCTTTGTAGGCTTCCAGGATGGTCTTGGCGTTATCGACGTGGGCGCCGGTATTGAGGATGGCCAGGGCGCACTGGCGGAAGAGGGTGTAGGTGATGCCGGATGATGCTTCGCTCAGTTGCTGCACTTCACGCTGGGAGAGCGTTTCCAGGCTGCCTTTAGGGCTGACCGAGGCGTTGATTACATGTCGTTGGGTCATTCAATGATCCTTAAAACGATGTCACCCGCCAGCAACGGCGCATGGCATCCGAATAGTGTGTATCCATGATGAAGATGGCACGAACTGCGCTGTATCGCCATGCTCCCGTTTGACGATGAAAAGATGAAAAGGAGCTCCAGCATAGCTAAATCCTTCGGGGAGGCGATAATGCCTCGCAGTCTTTTTGTCACAGCGCCTTTTACCATCGATGCAAGGAACCCCGTCGCGATGTTCGAAATCCAGCCAATGAATGCCGAAACCTATCGACGCCAGACGCGGCGCAGCACGGTGATCATCGCCCTGATGTTCCTGGCGCTGGCGATGGTGCTGTCGACGGCGGCGGTGACGTTGTTCGGTGAACCCGGCGGCGATAATCTGCGGTTCAACGTGGGCGGTGTGTTTGCCGCGTTGTTGCTGACGGTGGCGCTGATGCGCGGCAAGTTCTGGAGGCAGGAGTGGATGGCGCCAGCGGTCTATGGTTGGCAGCTCAAGCGCAGCCTGATGAGCGTCACCAACGTCATGCACCAGGTGACGGCGGCGGTGGAGCAGGGCGACCCTGCCGCCATGAAGCTGCTGCGCTTTTATCACTTGGGGCTGAGCCAGATGCACCAGTTGGACGGCAACTCCAGCGATCAAAGTCAGCTGACCCGAGAGATGGACCAGCACAAGGCACGGATGGACGCGTTGGGCATCGAGACCGAACAGAGGCGATTGAATCCGGCCTGGTTTGAGGCGATCAAACAGACGCCGATGTAGCGATTACGATCGCTGGCAATGAGCGTTTTTGTGCAAATCACCTATCGTATCGGTATCGGGTTGTAATGGTTTGAGCGCCGGTCACGGCTGGCTGGCGCTAAAAGGGCGAACGGGAAAATTCGCCATGTCATAAGGGATTCAGGGAGCGTCATGGGGCATCCGTCCGTCAAAGATCGTATTGAACACACCCGGTTCGCCACGCCTTGGGTGCCCGAGCCGGTTGAGACAACGCTCAAGGTTCGATACGCGGTTTCTCTGCTGATTTCGGTGTGCCTGTCCTTGATGGCCATTGTGATCGGTGAAAGCTGGAACTCGCGTCAGTACCATCTGCGTGAGAGCGAAGTGGCGATGTCCAACCTGGCGCAAACCCTGGCCTCGCAGGCGCAGGCATCGATCAAACAGGCCGACACGCTACTGTTCTCCCTGGTGGACCGCCTCGAAATCGATGGCATGCAACCGGAAAAATTTCCCCGACTGCAACGTTTGCTCCAGGCTCAGCGCAGTGAGTTGGTACAGATCCATGGGCTGTTCGTGTTCGATGAAGAAGGACGCTGGCTCGCCAACGCCATTAACGTCATACCGCCCAATGCCAATAATTCCGACCGTGAATATTTCATCTACCACCGTGATCATCCCGACCGCGGCCCTCATATCGGTCCGTCGATAAAAAGTCGCTCGACCGGTGAGTGGATCATGACCGTGTCACGCCGGATCAATCACCCTGATGGCCGGTTTGCCGGCGTGGTGGTGGCTTCGATCTACCTCAAGCATTTCCTGGATTTGTACAACAGCATCGACATGGGCAATAACGGCGTGATCAACCTGATCTCCGATGACGCCACCATCGTCGTTCGGCGCCCGTTCAACGAAGCCGATATCGGCACCAGTGTTGCCAAAGGGCCGCTGTTTACCCAGCTGTTGCCCAAGGGCGATTCCGGTACGGCAACGGTCAGGTCCTTTGTCGACGGGGTGGTGCGGGTCGTGGGGTTTCGACGGGTCGAGGGGTATCCGCTTGTCGTCTTTGCCGGGCTCGACAAGGATGAAGTCCTGGCCAGTTGGCGGCAGGAATCAATATTCAGTGCGGGCATCGTCCTGTTGCTGCTGGGGTTTCTGGGGGCTCTCGGTTATCGCCTGATCCGCCTCATGAAGCAGCAGAATCATATTCAGAACAATCTGTTGGAGACTCAGGACAAACTCATTGAGGTCAACCGCAGCCTGGAGTTGCTGGCGCTGGAGGATGCACTGACCGGGCTTTCCAACCGGCGTCAATTCGACCTGTTCATTCTCGCGGAAATGGGCCGCGCCAGGCGTAGCCAGACCCATCTTGCGCTGTTGATGATCGATGTCGACCACTTCAAGAACTTCAATGATCACTACGGTCATTTGGCGGGCGATGAGTGTTTGCGCAAAATCAGCACGATCATCACCGAAAACATCAAGCGCCCCGGCGATCTCGCGGCTCGCTTCGGTGGTGAGGAGTTTACGGTGGTGCTGCCCGGAACCGACTACGTGGGGGCGTTTCTGGTAGCAGAAAACATCCGCCGTGCGGTTCAGCAGGCCGGCATCAAACACGTTGAGGGTGTGGAGGGCGTGGTCACGGTCAGCGTGGGTGTCTGCGCCTACGACCCGGCCTCGCAAGCCCAGCCCGACGACATTGTCGGCGCCGCGGACAAGGCGCTATATGTGGCCAAGGCCAGTGGCCGGAACATGAGTGTTATCGCCAACTGAGTTCAACCGGACCGGTGGTTACTGCCTGAACGGGTCGGATGCTTCCATTGCCGGAACAGCCGCGCATAGATCAGCACGTTGAGCGCCAACACCACGCTGCCCAGTGCCAGTTGAATCGTGGGCGTCAGCCCGGCCGGGTAAATAATCGGCCACACGTAATGCTCGATAAAACCGCCACCGTAACCGGTTTGCCCGGCCGCGTGGCGCATGCGGTTTTCCCATTCGGTGAGTGGGCACGCCAGGTGGAAGATTTCCACGATCACACCCCATGCAGCGGCGGGCAGGTGCCACCAGATCAGGTGGCGCCATTTGAGCACCAGCAGCCCGCCGAACAGCACGAACAGAATGAACAACAAGTGAGACAGCACCAGCCCGTCGGCGGCGATTCGGTAAAGCATGTCGATTCCCTGACGTGTTGGGTGAATCGCTCCATGGTACTCGGGCTGGACGCTTGTGCTCTATCGATTGCCGCCTTCAAGCGCTGTCAGTACTTCTTTCAAACGCACCGTCGTGCTTTCACTGCTGCGTTGCATTGGCGCTCGCAGCTCGTCGCGGATCAATCCTTCAAGGGCCAGGGCAGTTTTCACCGGGGCGGGATTGGGCTCGATGAACAGGCTGTGGATCAGTGGCAGCAACTGGAAGAAGGTCGTTCGGCCGGCCGCTAAGCGGTTGTCGCGAAGCTGTTGATACAGCGTCACGAACAGCTCGGGATGAACATGGGCCGAGGCGGCAATTGCGCCTTTGGCCCCCAGGCATAGCGCGCCGAAGATCTGATTATCTTCGCCGCACAGCACGTCGACGTTACCGCTGGAGAGCAGTGCCAAGGTGTTGGCTGGGTTGCCGCCGCAGTCCTTGATCGCGACGATCCGCTCATGGGCGACGATCCGGAGCAGGGTCGCCTGCTCGAAGGCTATGCCGGTGCGATAGGGGATGTCGTAGAGAATAATCGGGGCGCTGGACGCATCGGCGACGGTCTTGAAAAAGGCTTCGAGGCCGGCCTGGGAAGGGCGGATGTAGTACGGCGGCGGCACCAGCAAGCCCGCCAGGGGACGCTTCAGGATTTCGCTTTGAAATTGCAGCAACTCGGTGAGGTTGTTGCCGGCCAGGCCCATGACCACGCGTTCTGGCGGAACCTGTTCCAGCACCGCATCGAGCACCGCCAGTTGCTCGTGTTTACCCAGCGCCGCGGCTTCCCCGGTGGTGCCGCAGACCACTATGCCATCGACGCCTTTTTCCAGCAGATGACTGACCAGCCGTCGCAATCCGGCGAAGTCGATCGCGCCATCGTGAAACGGCGTAACGATGGGAACCCAGATACCTTGAAACGATGACATGCACTTTCTCCTGAAGGTTGACCGATTTCGTCACCGTCAGAAGCGTAGAAGGAAGTCAGCAAGAGGAGGGGTGTCCGTCGCGCTCAATGTCCTGTCAGCTCATCTGACGGGACAGCGCGCCCCGGTCACATGAGCGACTGTTTCTTCGATTTAGGGGCGTGCGCAACGCAACCTTGCGCCTTGGCAATCAAGCCAATGACGACAGTGTTGAGGTTGAAGGTTGCGGACATGGTTGCTTACACCCTGAATGAGGCGCCCAGTTTTAAAAGCCGACGGGGTATTTGTCAATCGTGAAGTCGTTGCAAGTGCGCAAGATTGTTCAAGCCATCGGCCATGACTGCTGGCACAGTCTGAAGACTTTTCCTGGTTGTAGAGCGTTATGTCCAACTCATTCATGCCGCGCACTGCATTCCTTCGTGGCGCCGCGGCCATCATGCCGTTGTCCCTGGCGACCGCGCCCTGGGGATTGCTGGCCGGTTCCATGGCCATCGAGGCCAACCTCACGCCCCTGCAAGGCCAGGGGCTGTCGAGCATCGTGTTTGCCGGCGCGGCGCAATTGGTCGCCATCGGCATGCTCAAGGGCGGCGCCGGGGTCTTTTCGATTCTGTTGACCACGCTGCTGCTGACCTCCCAGCATTTGCTGTACGGGATGAGCATGCGTTCGGTGATTTCCCCGTTGCCGGGCCGCTGGCGTATCGGGCTGGGCTTTTTGCTCACCGACGAGTTGTTCGCCCTGACCAGCCAGCATGACAAACAGCAGTTCAATCGCTGGTACGCCCTCGGTGTGGGCCTGACGTTTTACATCGCATGGAACCTCTTCACCCTGGCGGGCATTGTGCTGGGCAGCAGCATTCCGGGCCTTGAACACTTGGGACTGGACTTCTCCATCGCCGCGACCTTTATCGCCTTGATCACGCCGGTGGTGCGCAACGTTCCGACAGTGGTTTGCGTGGCAGTCTCGCTGTTCTGTTCGGTGCTGTTCAGCTATTGGCAATGGGGCTCGGCGCTGGTGCTGTCGGGGTTGGCGGGCATGACGGCGGGCTTTATCTGCAACAAACTCTACGTGGGGCGCACATGATGGTCTGGGCTGTGATTATCGGGATGGGCCTGCTGGTGTTCCTGAACCGCTACGTCTTTCTCGAACCTCGGCTGCCGGTGCGCTTGAGCAGCAATGCCCGGCAGTTCCTCGGTTTCGCGGTGCCGGGCATGCTCACCGCGATCTGCGGGCCGATTGTGTTCATGCCCGACAAACAGTTGAACCTGCAGTGGGACAACCCCTACCTGATCAGTTCGCTGGTGGCCGTGGGCCTGGTGCTTTACACCCGCAATACTCTGCTCAGCATGTTGTTGAGCATGGGCTTTTTCTTTTTGCTGCGCTGGTGGCTCTGAGTCGTCCGAGGCGAAACTGTTCTACGCTTAACGGATGATCCCTTGAGGACGGGAGGTGGGCATGGCCACTGAACCAAAGCGTCCGGACCTGGATGATGAGACCGATGAACCGACAGAGGAAGAAATCGAGCGGCAGAAGCGTTCGACGCCGGACTGGAAGCACCCCGACGACGGCAAAGAGCTGTCGGACCGCGACCAGGAACACCCGCTGAAGCCCTGATCGGTTTGCACATCCCCAAAGCCCCGCCAATAGATGGCGGGGCTTTTTAGTTTTTGTAGTTTGTAATGCAATCACCTGGGGAGCAGGCGCTGGAACCAAACACTGTGTACCCTTATCCAACCTCGGCTCGCAGCGATTGGCGGGCCGGTCGAAGGATGAATGGGCGAGGGGTTTTTGCCATTAAACGTGACGGTCGCAAGGTCTGGCCCAAGGCAAAACATGAAGCAGTTGATCAAGGTTCTATCCGTATTCGCCATCGCTGTCGGCCTGTTTGGCTGCATCGCCGCGCCCATTGAAATGACGCCGCAGACGCAACAGCGTCTGCAAGCGCAGGCGCCGATCCGCTTTCTGCTGACCTTCGACGACGGGCCCAGCGCGTCCGGTTTTTACAACCCGACCGCCACTGTACTCGACAGCCTGGCGCACAATCCGCTGCAACCGGACATCAAAGCCGTGTTCTTCGTGCAGACCCGAGCCTCGGGCGCCGGCGGCAGTGACGTGGGGCGCCAACTCATGCGGCGCGAACAGGCCGAAGGGCATCTACTGGGCTTCCACACGGCCACTCCCCACCACACCAACCATCGCTCCCTGGAGCCGGAGCAACTGGAGCAATCGCTGACCAACGGCAGCGCAGACATCGCCGCGATCACTGGCGCCTCGCCGATCCTGGTGCGTCCGCCGTTCTGGAATTATGACAAGCGCACTTTCGCGGCCTATCAGCAGCACGGCATGCATGTACTGCTGACCGACCTGAGCGCCAATGACGGCAAGATCTGGGGCTTCAACGCCAGCCCTCGGCGGCGGGCCAATATGCTGCGGCAGCTGTCCGAAGTCCGCGAGCGCATAGCCCTTGGCGAGTTGCCGACGGTGGATGGGGTGATTCCGGTGGTGGTGACCTTTCACGACCTCAACCGCTACACCGCCCGGCATGCCCGCGAATACCTGCAAATCCTCCTCGACAGTGCCAACGCCACCGGTCTGGCCACGGCGCAGAAGCCGTTTTACGACGACACGGCAGCGCTACAGCGGGCGGCCATGGCGCGCACCGTCAAGCAGAGTTCCGAGCCTGTTCGTTTGCCGGGGATCTGGAATTGGATATGGGATGGGGATGCTCACTGAACCCGCTGGCGCATTGCGCAAGCTGGACTAATCTCAGTGGATCCAATCGGAAAACCGTCCATGGAGGGGCGTCTGTCATGGTTTCAATTGAGCAGCTTTGCCAGATTGTCGAGTCCGGTTTCAAGCCGCTCTCCTGCGAATGCACCGTGAACCATGATGAAACCTTGCGGATCAAGGTTTTCGATCAGAGCACCGGGCGGATTGAGTTGTTGATCACCGGCGTATCCCCCGACAAACTGATCAGTGTTCGCGATATTTCCAACCTGATTGGCGAACTTCGTACAGAAATGCGTGCCGGTCGCCGAGCGTTCGCCGGTGTCGTGGCCTAACCGCGACTTCTTGTAGCAGCTGCCGAAGGCTGCGTTCGGCTGCGTAGCAGTCGTAAAATCGGAGATCGCGATACATCAGGCAGACCGCATTAGCCGGATTCACGACCGCTACGCAGCCTCGCTGGGGCTCGACAGCTGCTACGGATTGCATTTACGGCTCAACTGTCGCGCGGCAGCAGTTCATCAATCATCTGTAAGCAATGATTCAACCCCGGCGACACATCGCCCACGCGCCTGCTGAGAATAATCGGCGAGATCGCGTTGTCTTCCAGCACTGGAGTGAAGCCAATGTCGTCGCGGTGCAGCAACTGCACCGAGGCCGGTACCAGCGTCACCCCGATTCCCGCCCCCACCAGACCAATCGCCGTTTGCAGCTCGTTGGTCCATTGCGCCACCTTGATGTGCACGCCACTGGCTTCGAACAATGCGATCACGTGGTCGGCGTAACTCGGGCGCGGGTTGCCGGGATAGAGCACAAAGGGTTCCTTGGCCAGTTCCCGAAGGCTGATGGGCCTGGCGAGGAGCGGGTGGCCGGCGGGGAGGGCGGCCACCAGTCGGTCTTCGGTGAGCACGGTCTGCAGAATGGCCGGGTCGTCGATGCGGATGCGCCCGAAGCCGATATCGATACGCCCGGCCTTGAGCGCCTGCACCTGTTGCAACGTGGTCATTTCCGAGAGCCCCAATTCCAGCGCCAGAGGCTCGCCGCTGCGCAACCGGCGAATCAGTTCCGGCAGCACGCCATAGAGGGTCGAGGGCGCAAAGCCGATGCCCAGCCAGGTCTTTTCGCCCAGGCCGATCCGCCGCGTGTTGTCGCAGACCTTGCCCAGTTGTTCGAGCAGGGCGGTGGAGTGTTCATGGAAAAAACGCCCGGCGTCGGTCAACTTCAACGGTCGGCCGCGCTCCAGCAGCAGTACCCCGAGTTCGTCTTCCAGCTGCTGGATCTGCCGGCTCAGCGGCGGTTGGGCGATGTGCAGCAGTTCGGCGGCGCGGGTGAAGTTGAGGGTTTGAGCCAGCACCTGAAAATATCGCAGGTGACGCAGTTCCATGGGGCCTCCGGACGTCGATCTGTTAAATACCTTTAAGGTATCGAGTCAGACCAATTCTATATTGGCTTCCCGAAAAAAGCCGTACCAGAATCGGTTCCAGAACTTTAAGAACCTGACGGGTATCGCGACATGCTTGCAACAGCCATTGAATCGATCGAGACGATCATCGTCGATCTGCCGACCATTCGCCCACACAAGCTGGCGATGCACACCATGCAGAACCAGACTCTGGTGATCATTCGGGTGCGCTGTGCCGATGGCATTGAAGGTATCGGTGAGTCGACCACCATTGGCGGCCTGGCCTACGGCAACGAAAGCCCGGACAGTATCAAGACCAACATCGACAAACACTTCGCGCCACTGCTGATCGGCCAGGACTGCGGCAATGTGAATGCCGCGATGTTGCGCCTGGAGCGCAGCATTCGTGGCAACACCTTCGCCAAATCGGGTATCGAAAGCGCCTTGCTCGACGCCCAGGGCAAGCGCCTTGGCCTGCCGGTCAGCGAACTGTTGGGTGGACGGGTTCGCGATGCATTGCCGGTGGCCTGGACCCTGGCCAGCGGCGACACCGCCAAGGACATTGCCGAAGCGGAAAAAATGCTCGACCTGCGCCGCCACCGGATCTTCAAACTGAAAATCGGCGCCGGCGAGGTCAACCGCGACCTGGCTCACGTCATTGCGATCAAAAAGGCCCTGGGCGATCGCGCCAGCGTGCGGGTCGATGTCAATCAGGCCTGGGACGAAGCAGTCGCTCTGCGGGCCTGCCGGATCCTCGGCACCAACGGCATCGACCTGATCGAACAACCGATCTCGCGCAATAACCGCGCCGGGATGGTGCGCCTGAATGCCATGAGCCCGGCGCCGATCATGGCCGATGAATCCATCGAATGCGTGGAAGATGCCTTTAACCTGGCACGGGAAGGCGCCGCTTCGGTGTTCGCTCTGAAAATCGCCAAGAACGGTGGCCCGCGCGCCGTGCTGCGAACCGCCGCGATTGCCGAGGCGGCCGGTATCGGCCTGTACGGCGGCACCATGCTCGAAGGCGGAATCGGCACGCTGGCCTCGGCCCATGCCTTTGTCACACTGAATACCTTGAGCTGGGATACCGAATTGTTCGGCCCGCTGCTGCTGACCGAAGACATCCTCAGCGAGCCATTGGTCTACCGCGATTTTCAACTGCACGTCCCGTCAACACCGGGGCTGGGCCTGGTTCTGGATGAAGAACGCCTGGCGTTTTTCCGTCGGGACAAAAGTTCCACTGTCGTTCATCAAGCCTGAGGAGGGCATCATGCTGTTTCACGTAAAAATGACCGTGAATTTACCGGTCGACATGAACCCGGAGCGCGCCGCTCAGCTCAAGGCCGACGAGAAAGCCCTGGCCCAGCGCCTGCAAGAGCAAGGCAAGTGGCGTCATCTGTGGCGCATTGCCGGGCTCTATGCCAATTACAGCGTGTTCGATGTCGACAGCGTTCAGGAACTGCACGACCTACTGATGCAATTGCCGCTGTACCCGTACATGGCGATCGAGGTCAACGCGCTGTGCCGGCATCCTTCTTCCATTCGCGAGGATGACCGCTGAATCCAGCCTGTTCAGTTCGCTACGCTAATAATTACAAGATGAGGATCCACCATGAACGTCAAGATTTCCCACACCGCCAGTGTCCAGAAGTTTCTCGAAGAAGCCAGCGGCCTGCTCAATGAAGCCGGCGATCCGCGGGTCAAAGCGCTGGTTTACCGCATCCTGCGTGATTCGGTGAACATCATCGAAGACCTGGCCGTGACCCCGGAAGAATTCTGGAAAGCCGTCAATTACCTCAACGTGCTGGGCGCGCGGCAGGAGGCCGGTCTGTTGGTTGCCGGGCTCGGTCTTGAGCATTACCTCGACCTGTTGATGGATGCCGAAGACGAGCAGGCCGGCAAATCCGGCGGCACCCCGCGAACCATCGAGGGGCCGCTGTATGTGGCGGGTGCGCCGCTGTCGCAAGGCGAAGCGCGTCTCGATGACGGCGTCGATCCGGGTGTGACTCTGTTCATGCAGGGCCGGGTGTTCAACACCGCCGGCGAACCGCTGGCCGGGGCGGTGGTGGATGTCTGGCACGCCAACACCGGCGGCACCTATTCGTACTTCGACACCACCCAGTCCGAGTTCAACCTGCGTCGCCGGATCGTCACCGATGCCGAGGGCCGTTATCGCTTCCGTAGCATCGTGCCGTCGGGCTACGGCTGCCCGCCGGATGGTCCGACCCAGCAACTGCTCAATCAACTGGGACGTCATGGCCAGCGGCCGGCGCACATTCACTTCTTCATTTCGGCACCGGATCATCGTCACCTGACCACCCAGATCAACCTCGATGGCGATCAGTACCTGCATGACGATTTCGCCTACGCCACCCGTGACGAACTGATCGCCAAAATCACCTTCAGCGACGATCCGCAGCGTGCGGCGGCTCATGGCGTGAGTGGTCGTTTTGCCGAAATCGATTTCGACTTCACCCTGCAGTCGTCCGCCCAGCCTGAGGAGCAGCAACGCCACGAACGGGTCCGCGCACTCGAGGACTGATACCTCTCGAGCAGCCGAACCGGGCCACGAGATAACCGACCGTTTATCTCGTGGCCTTCTGTGTTTCGGGCAGGACACTAGAATGGCGGCGCCACTGATAACAACAATGAGAGTGAACCGATGATGCAAGCGCAATTGTTGAGTCATCGCAGCAGAATCTTCGACCATGCCGACCCGTATGCAGTGTCGGGCTACGTCAATCAGCATGTCGGCAACCATTGCCTGCAGATGCCCAGGGCCGGCCGACCGCTGGCCAGCCTCGATCATCGCACGTTCGCCAGCCTCGACCTGTGCCGCATCAGTTATGGCGCCAGCGTGCGGGTTACCTCTGGCGCGCTCGACAGCATCTATCACTTGCAAGTGTTGTTGCGCGGCAATTGTCTGTGGCGTGGCCACGGTCAGGAACATTACTTCGCGCCCGGGGAGTTGCTGCTGATCAACCCGGACGATCCGGTGGATCTGACCTATTCCAGTGATTGCGAAAAATTCATCCTGAAAGTCCCCACCCGGCTGTTGGAGTCGGTGTGCGAGGAGCAGCGCTGGCGGTATCCGGGGCAGGGCGTGCGGTTTCTGGAAAACCGTTATCAGCTCAATCAACTGGAAGGTTTCGTCGGCCTGCTGGCGATGATTTGCCAGGAAGCCGAGGCATCCGAGCCGATTCCTCGCGTGCAGGAGCACTATGCGCAAATCGTGGTCAGCAAGATGCTCGGCCTGATGAAAACCAACGTCATGCGCACCGATCCCGGCTCAGCCTCGGCCACGTTCGAGGCGCTGGTCGATTACATCGCCTGCAACCTCAAGCAAGACATCGACAGCGAAGAACTGGCGCGCCAGGCGCGGATGAGCCTGCGTTCGCTGTATGGGCTGTTCGAACGCAATGCGGGGGACACGCCGAAAAACTACATCCGGCAGAAGAAGCTCGAGCGCATTCACGCCAACCTGAGCGACCCGACCTGCAACGTGCGCAACGTCACGGAGGTGGCCATGGATTACGGCTTCCTGCACCTGGGCCGGTTCTCCGACAGCTACCGCAAACAGTTCGGCGAATTGCCTTCCGACACCCTCAAGCGCCGTCACTGAGATCAATGAGCAACCTGTGGCAATCATCAACCACCGACCGCCCTTTGCACAAAACGGATACAGGTCTGCACCCGGCGGATAGTCCGCCCCATCCCCACGCCCTAGCATGGCCCTGCCTGAATAAAAACAATGGAGGCGGCGGCCATGTCCCTGCGACCCGAATACCTTCACTCCCTGCTTGAAGAAAACCCTGAACAGGGTATCTATCGCTGTAAGCGCGAGATGTTCACTGACCCGCGGCTGTTCGACCTTGAGATGGAACACATCTTCGAAGGCAACTGGCTGTACCTGGCGCACGAAAGCCAGATCCCCAACAACAACGATTTCTACACCACCACCATGGGGCGCCAGTCGATCTTCATCGCGCGCAACAAGGATGGCGTGCTGAATGCCTTTATCAACGCATGCAGCCACCGCGGGGCGATGCTCTGCCGGCACAAGACCGGCAACAAGAGCTCCTACACCTGCCCGTTCCACGGCTGGACCTTCAACAACTCCGGCAAGCTGCTCAAGGTCAAGGACCCGGCGGCGGCCGGCTACCCGGCGAGCTTCAATTGCGAAGGCTCCCACGACCTGACCAAAGTCGCGCGTTTCGAGTCCTATCGCGGCTTCCTGTTCGGCAGTCTCAAGGCCGACGTGGTGCCGTTGGTGGAGCACCTGGGCGAGTCGGCGAAGATCATCGACATGATCGTCGACCAGTCCGCCGATGGCCTGGAAGTGCTGCGCGGTTCCTCCAGTTACATCTACGAAGGCAACTGGAAACTCACCGCCGAAAACGGTGCCGACGGCTATCACGTCAGCTCCGTGCACTGGAACTACGCCGCCACCCAGAATCAGCGCAAACAGCGCGAAGCGGGCGAAGACATCCGCACCATGAGCGCCGGCACCTGGGCCAAGCAGGGCGGTGGTTTCTATTCCTTCGACAAGGGCCACATGCTGCTCTGGACCCGTTGGTCCAACCCCGAGGACCGTCCGCTGTACGAGCGTCGCGACGAGTTGGCCCGGGACTTCGGCCAGGCTCGCGCCGACTGGATGATCGAGAACTCGCGCAACCTGTGCCTGTACCCGAACGTGTACCTGATGGACCAGTTCAGCTCGCAGATTCGCATCGCCCGGCCGATCTCGGTCAACCGCACCGAAATCACCATTTACTGCATCGCCCCCAAAGGTGAAAGCGACCACGCCCGTTCGAGCCGCATTCGGCAGTACGAGGACTTTTTCAACGTCAGTGGCATGGCCACTCCAGACGATCTGGAAGAGTTTCGCTCCTGCCAGACCGGTTACCAGGGCAGCGTCACCACCTGGAATGACATGTCCCGTGGTGCCGAACACTGGATTGAAGGCGCCGATGACGCGGCCAAGGAAATTGACCTGCACCCATTGCTCAGCGGGGTGCGTACCGAAGACGAAGGCCTGTTCGTGCTGCAACACAAATATTGGCAGCAGACCATGCTCAAGGCCCTGGCCGCCGAACAGTCCGAACTGATTGCAGTGGAGGCCGTGCAATGACCATGACCTATGACGCGGTGCGCGATTTTCTCTACCGCGAAGCGCGCTACCTCGACGACAAGCAATGGGATGACTGGCTGGAGTTGTACGCGCCGGACGCAACGTTCTGGATGCCGTCCTGGGATGACAACGACGAGCTGACCATCGATCCGCAGCGGGAAATCTCGCTGATCTGGTACGGCAACCGCACGGGCCTGGAAGACCGCATCTTCCGTATCAAGACCGAGCGTTCCAGTGCCAGCGTGCCGGACACCCGCACCTCGCACAACCTCAGCAACATCGAGCTGATCGAACAGGCCGACGGCCTGTGCAAGGTGCGTTTCAACTGGCACACCCTGAGCTTTCGCTACAAGACCGTCGACAGCTATTTCGGCAGCAGTTTCTACACCCTGGATGTGCGCGGTGAGAACCCGCTGATCTTGGCCAAGAAAGTGATCCTGAAGAACGACTACGTTCGCCAGGTCATTGATGTTTACCACCTCTGAGGCGGCCGTCATGACTCATTCCATTGCGTTCAATTTCGAAGACGGCGTCACCCGGTTCATCGACGCCAACGCCGGCGAAACCGTGGCCGATGCTGCGTACCGCCAGGGCATCAATATTCCGCTGGACTGCCGCGACGGCGCTTGCGGCACCTGCAAGTGTTTCGCCGAAGCCGGGCGCTACGACCTGGGCGAGGACTACATCGAAGACGCCCTCAGCGCTGACGAAGCGCAGCAGGGTTTTGTCCTGACTTGCCAGATGCGTGCGCAGAGCGATTGCGTGGTGCGGGTGCCGGTTTCATCGGATGTCTGCCGTACTCGTCAGGCCAGTTACGACGCGACCATCAGCGCCGTGCGTCAGCTGTCCGACAGCACCATCGCACTGTCGATCAAGGGCGAAGCCCTGAGCAAACTGGCGTTTTTGCCGGGGCAGTATGTGAACCTCGGGGTTCCGGGCAGCGAGCAGACCCGCGCGTATTCGTTCAGCTCGTTGCAGCGTGACGGCGAAGTCAGTTTCCTGATTCGCAACGTGCCCGGCGGCTTGATGAGCAGTTTCCTGACCGGCATGGCCAAGGCCGGCGACAGCATGAGCCTGGCCGGACCGTTGGGCAGTTTCTATCTGCGCGATATCCGCCGGCCGTTGTTGCTGCTGGCCGGTGGCACCGGTCTGGCGCCGTTTACCGCGATGCTGGAAAAAATCGCCGAGCAGGGCAGCGAGCATCCGCTGCATTTGATCTACGGCGTGACCAACGATTTCGACCTGGTGGAAATCGATCGACTGGAAGCCTTTACCGCACGAATCCCGAACTTCAGCTTCAGCGCCTGCGTGGCCAACCCCGACAGTCGGCACCCGCTCAAGGGCTACGTGACCCAGCACATCGAGCCACGGCATCTGAACGATGGCGACGTCGATGTCTATCTGTGCGGCCCGCCGCCGATGGTCGAAGCGGTCAGCCAGTTCATTCGCGAGCAAGGCATCGCGCCTGCGAACTTCTACTACGAGAAATTTGCCGCCAGCGCGGCCTGAGCCGCGCTGTTGTGGGAGAGATACATGAATAGATTCCACGAAAAAATCGCGCTGATTACCGGTGCCGCCCAAGGCATCGGCCGGCGTGTGGCGGAACGCATGGCCGCTGAAGGTGCGCGGTTGATTCTGGTCGACCGCTCCGATCTGGTGTTCGAGTTGCAGAAAGAACTGGGGCGGGACAGCCAGGTGCTCGCCCTGACCGCCGACCTTGAGCAATACAGCGAATGCAGCCGGGTGATGCGCACCGCCGTCGAGCGCTTCGGGCGCCTCGATGTGTTGGTCAACAATGTCGGCGGCACGATCTGGGCCAAGCCTTTCGAGCACTATGAAGAGTCGCAGATCGAGGCCGAAGTCCGACGTTCATTGTTCCCGACGCTGTGGTGTTGCCATGCCGCGCTGCCGTTCATGCTTGAGCAAGGCAACGGCGCCATCGTCAACGTTTCATCCATCGCCACCCGCAGCGTCAATCGCGTGCCTTACGGTGCGGCGAAGGGTGGGGTCAACGCGTTGACCGCGTGCCTGGCGTTCGAAACCGCCGGCCGTGGGGTACGGGTCAACGCGACCGCTCCCGGTGGCACCGAAGCGCCGCCGCGGCTGATCCCGCGCAACACCGCGGAACAAAGCGCTCAGGAAAAGCTGTGGTATCAGCAGATCGTCGACCAGACCCTCGACAGCAGTTTGATGAAGCGCTATGGCACACTGGATGAACAGGCCAGCGCTATCCTGTTTCTGGCCAGCGACGAAGCCTCCTACATCACCGGCATGGTCATGCCGGTCGGTGGCGGCGATCTGGGCTGACCTTCAGGAGGGCGTCGGCTGTGTTGAGCTACAAGCGACGCTGAAATGCTCTGACGATTCTGAGTGTGGCGTCGCTTGTGTTCAGGTTCTGGACGGCGTCCAGCGGGTACCAGATGCAGTCGACGATTTCATTCTGGGGCCGCGCCTCGGCCACGTTTATGACCGATGCCTCGTAGACATGATGCCTGGTGCTGGTCGTGTCCAACTCCATCAAGTACAGCAGGCTGTCGACCCCAAGCCCGGTTTCTTCATAAAGCTCTCTTGTGGCCGCGCCCGCGATGGTTTCGCCAGGCTCGATTTTTCCACCCGGCAGGGTCCAGCGCCCCCTGGGTTTGCGCACCAGGAGAATGTGCCGGTCCTGCTCGCAAATGACGGTTGCGCGTACTTTCATGGATTACCTGACTGCCGGTTGTCATAAAACAGTCATAAAAATGCAATATTCAGACCGCAATCCGCAGACGTGTCTGCTTCAAGGGTTAGAGTCGACAGGGCGGTTGAAAGTGCAATGGAATGCCGGAATCCTGACGCGACGTCTGGTCGGCACTTCAGTGAAGGTCGGGTGTAAGGTAGCTAAGTGGACCCTGGACTATCACTGCCGAAATGGAGGTGACTAATGAGCGTTCCGATGCTGACCAAAATGCACATGAACGGCTATGACGTACTCAGCGTGAACAGTGGCCCGTGGCGGGTGTGCACCAAAGGTGACCGGCTTGGATCCTTTGGCAGCCGAGAAGAAGCACTGGCCTATGCGGCTGCGCTTCCCGCCTACAGAGCCCGGTCGGGCAGATCATCGCGTAGCCACAAATCAGACAAATAGTGTGCCTGAAGCCCCGGTACGCCGGGGCTTCTCGTTATTAAAGTCGTGGGCTCAGTAACCACCACCCATCCCGCCCGTGGACGGGGAATACGCTCTGGCTTTTTGTTGGACGCGACTCCACTCGGCGCAGGTCATGAAGGCTTTATGGTCGACCTGGCCCCTGCCATCAAAACTGACACTGTACGGCTGCTGATTGCCGGCCTGGGTCAACTTGTAATCAAAGCAAGCGCCTGGCTCCACCGTGCGATCGGTGATCGATAGCGGCTTGCCGCCAATCTGCTCGACCTGATCCTTGGTCATGCCGGCTTCGACCTTGGCGACCAGCGGTTGGTCCCGGTAGATATGCGATTCCGTGTTACAGCCACCTGTCGCCGCCAGCACGGCGATTAGCGCGCATAGAGGCTTGTTCATGGCAATGCTCTCTAGTGAACTTTCGTTCGCGTGATGGTTTTTGCTTTCACTTCTTCAGCATAGCCCGCCAGCCGCTCTTCATCGCCCTGGAACAAGGAGCACAGCCTGAGCGTCGCCTCTGCGTCCACATCATTGCCGGCCAGGCGCAACTGCTCTGCGATGCGCAAAAGCTCTACCGCCGACCACCTCAGATCCGACGCCACACCTTGCAGGTCGCGCCGTAGTTGCTGTTCATATTCGTTAAGCCACATGATGACCTCCTGCAGTTCCCCGCTACGAAATAGTAATCCCATTTACCTCGATGGAGCGTTATGTTCGTCTGATCCAAAGAGAGTCGAAATCATGCAACAACCTGCCTACCAACTGCTGGAAGTCGCCAACGGCAAGCCGATCAAACTCTGGACCGAAGGCGTGCCGGTTGAAAGCGAAGCCCGGCAGCAACTGATCAATACCGCGAAGATGCCGTTCATCTTCAAGCACCTGGCGGTGATGCCGGACGTGCACCTGGGCAAAGGTTCCACTATCGGCAGCGTGATCCCCACCGTGGGCGCGATCATTCCGGCGGCCGTGGGCGTGGACATCGGCTGCGGCATGATCGCCGCGCGCACCTCGCTGACCGCTGCCGACTTGCCGGATAACTTGCATGGTCTGCGCACTGCCATTGAAAAGGCCGTGCCCCATGGCCGCACCTTGAGCCATGGCCGCCGTGACGAAGGCGCCTGGGAACGCGTTCCACAGCAGGCCGATCAGGCCTGGGCGGCGCTGAACCCTCGGTTCAAGGCGATCACCGACAAGTACCCGAAACTCGCCAGCACCAACAACCGCCAGCACCTGGGGACCCTCGGCACCGGTAATCACTTCATCGAGGTCTGTCTGGACGAGGCCAATCGCGTGTGGTTCATGCTGCACAGCGGCTCTCGCGGCGTGGGCAATGCCATCGGTACTCTGTTCATTCAATTGGCCCAGGCGGACATGCGCCAGCACATCGCCAACCTGCCGGACCGTGACCTGGCCTACTTCAAGGAGGGCAGCCGGCACTTCGATGACTACGTCGAAGCGGTGGGCTGGGCTCAGGACTTCGCCCGGCAGAACCGTGCCTTGATGATGCAAGCGGTGATTCATGCGGCGCGGCAGGTGATCCGCAAGCCCTTCGAGGTTGCGCTGGAGGCCGTGAACTGCCATCACAATTACGTGCAGAAAGAGCGGCATTTTGGCGAGGACATCCTGGTCACCCGCAAAGGCGCGGTGTCGGCGAAGAAGGACGAGCTGGGGATCATTCCCGGTTCCATGGGGGCCAAAAGCTTCATCGTTCGCGGCCTCGGCAACGAGCAATCGTTCTGTTCCTGCAGCCACGGCGCCGGTCGCACCATGAGCCGCACCAAAGCCAAGAACACCTTCACCGTCGCCGACCAGATCCGCGCGACCGCCCATGTGGAATGCCGCAAGGATGCGGCGGTCATCGATGAGATCCCGATGGCCTACAAGGACATCGACAAAGTCATGCACGCCCAGCGTGATCTGGTGGAAGTGCTGCATACGTTGCGACAGGTGGTGTGCGTGAAGGGGTAGGGATGGGAGGTATTCCGCTGGTCGGGAAAATCAACGGGAGTGGACAGCTCTGCTGTCGTATGGAGGTAGTGATCTATTCGCTGGGGCGAGGTATCTCAAATGACGGCGACTGATGATTTCAGACACCATGCGCATGATCTGATCGCGGACCTGGATGCGGCCACAACGGAAATGATGAAGTTGATTTCAGCTCATCAGCTCACTGGGCCGGAATGGGAACGGGTCACGAAATGGCAGCATGAAGCGTACGAGCGGTGGATGAAGTATCTGAATGCGAGTTCGTATACCGATTCCGGCTCGGGGGTCGATCCGGGGCAGGGCGAAGCCTCTGTATAGAAGCCTTTGTATAAAAAGCTGCTTTATAGCGGCGTAGCCCCAGCGTTTGCTGGATGTCTGCGCAAGTACAGGCTACATTTCCCGTTTTTCAGGATAGAGAAGCATCATGCGGATGTTGATAGCGGGAGTAGCGTTGGCTGCGTTGGCGGGCTGTTCATTGCCCGCATCCCTGGTGCCCGGTGAGCCTAATGTCAGCAAATACAGCGATAAGGCGCCCAAGGAATATGCCGGGTGTGTATTGCCATTGTGGCGCCAGGAGATTGCTGGAACGACGCAAACTGCGATTTCCAATGGCTATCGGATTACTGCACCGAGCGTCATCACAGCTGACGAAATTCTGGATATCGTGAAGTCCAAGGATGGCAGCCGGGTATCGCTTTACCAAGGGCCGCCATGGGCCAAGTCAGGAACGCTGCGCAAGGCTGTCCGGGATTGTTTGTAACGGTTTCTTCAGTAGATGACTCAAAAATAGTGTGGATATTTAATGGGTTGCGAGATTTAGTAACTGGATGGTGAGTAAAAATATCTTGTTACAGATCAATTGATTGGGTAATATTGCCCCGCGTTCACCACCACGGTTTATGCATTTTTAAAGCCCAGGCGTCCATCAGCTGCCTGGGCTTTTTTTTGCCTGGAATTTGGGGGTGACGTACAAGCACGCTGCCGGCAAAGCGCCAGCAGCGTCGGTGATGAGGTGGGTAAGCGCTATTGCTAAAACCTGTTGTTACCCGGCCGGATCAGCCTTGCGCCGATCACTGCCAGAAGGATTGCCAGTGTTTATAAGCCTTCTCTCGACCAGGACATTTCGCAGGGCCTGGCGTGCCGAAGGATCCAGTTGATGTTCTCTCTCCTTGAGTTCAAGCAAGATGGGGCTGGACCAGCCACGATAGGTTTGCTCGGTAATACGAGTAGGCGTCATCTATCTCTCCCTTGTGAGTCGCCCGACAACACAGTGGGCGAAGTCCTGTGCGATAAAGATCCTAGTCGAGGAAACGATTTGTCGCCAGCGATTGGCAGTGCCGACTGTCCTGCACAACGTAGGTTGTTGGTGATTCGGGCGTAAACTGAAAAGGCTACCTCATCAAAAGGAGCCGCATATGATCGCCGACCAAACGATTAGACAGGCGTCGGAGCAAAGCACTGTTTGGGACCAATATTTCTGTGCTGCGCTGATTGCCGAAAGCCATCTGACGGCACCGGTGGTAGGAGAAACCACCCACGAAGACAGGCAAAACATGCTGATCCAAAGAGCCAAAGCGCTCGCCGACAAGATGCTTGAAAACAGAAGATAAAACGGAGCCCGGCCATTGCGGCCGGGCTCTTCACTTATCGCCCCTTTGACAGGTCACCTGGCCAGGCTGTCACTGGGTGGCGCGATGGACTGCCCCGGTTTTTTTGGGCGCTGAGTTCTTTGTTCGTGGATCGTCTACAGTTGGTAATTCATGGATACGGAGATCGAACATGAAGTGCTTAATTTGTCACGCTGTCTCTAACACTGTTCATGTGGCTGAAGACTGGTCAGAAGTTGCATGCTCGGCTGGATGTGGACGCTTCAGGGTCTCGGCCAACCTGATTAAAAGCATGAAGGGCAGGAACGAATCCTTTGACATCGAGCGCACAAGACAATGGCTCAAGATGTCCCGCAATGACGAGCCGGTGCCGTTGATATCCCGCTATGACTACAACGTTGCCTTGTTGCATCGCGACACCGGGGAGAAGTCGGCCATCGCGCCGAGTCGCTCCAGGCAGCCGCTGACTTCGGATTAGATTCCGCCCCGGCTGTAACGCCACCCTCGGTAGGCGCTGCCCAAGGCTGCGATCTTTTGATCTTCAGCGGCTTCTGAACGATCCAAGAGATGCAGCAGCTGCCGAGCGACGCCTAACGTTCGACTGTCATGTAAAAACAAGCAACCTCCTTGGATCGCCCGTGTCGATATAAACATATCCGCGCTATTCGTCATCACACCTGTCCAGGTTGCCAGCGTTTATGGCGGGCTGAAAGCGGCTATAGCTGAATGTTCAGGAGGTGGCTATGAACTGTCCGCTGTGTGGCAATACCAATGCGCTGGAAGATCTTTCGTTCGGGGGCGGATTGCGCATTCATTGCGAACCGTGTGGTGGTTTCTATCGAATTTCATCGACCCTGCATGCCTTGGCTGAAGGAAAGTCTTATGACACCGAGCGCGCTCGAACCCGCCTGAAGAAGAAGCGTGAAACCGGCAAATTGGAGGATCAAGAGCCGGCGCTAGGCCCGGAAGACAAAGACCTACTCATCGAGCCGGGCTAATGTGTCGCGCAAAGCGAATGCAGTTCAGCGAAGGGTGCGTTGCGTGGGGGAAGGGGCAGCGACTATTTACAGAAGGACTCGCCTGGCCTTGAAGCCGAATTTCCAACGGATTCCAGGTCAGGCGAGCGTGTCGGATCCATGGGGCTTTAATCCTGATAAACACTTGAACGGCTCATTATCCAATCGGTTAATGAGCCTGTGCCACGCCGCACAAAACAGTCGCGGCGGCGGACTGAGATCGTGTGCTGGCAATGTTTCCCAGCGATACGACGCCAACCAGACGCTTGTCTCGGTTAAGCACGGGCAGGCGACGGAGGTGGACGTCCGCCATGTTTCTAGCGACATGCTCGATGTCTTCATCCTCATAGCAATAGCGGATGCCGCCACTCATTATTTTACTGATAGGGGTTGTTCCGGTGAGTCCTTCGGCGACTGCTCTGATGGCGATGTCCCGGTCCGTGATCATGCCAATCAGGCGCTCTTGCTCTTCAACCATAATGGCGCCGCTATCGATCCTGGCCATCATGCTTGCAGCCTCCTGGATCGTCTGGCTTGGTTTGGCTGTTAAAACATCTTTCGTCATAACTTCCGAGATCTTCATGAAAAAGACTCCTTTTAAAGGGATGCTTCAGTGATTACTGACTGTATATTTTTCGACTTGGAGGGGATGTACAGGGTTCAGAATGTTTTGTCTCCGCTCGTCATCGTGGTGAACCGGGATTCTCCAGCGCCGCTCACTTAGCGGCGTTTTCGTATTCGGGCGTTGCTCAAGGAACAGCGCAACACCGCAAACGTGCGGGAGGGCGGCTTCGGATGGATGGTTGAGTTTGTAACTTGCTCGATACAAATAATAATCCGTATCATTTAGTTTCAAATCAAGGGTGCGAGGGAGTGCATTGCCCACATAAAAATAAGGTTCAGGTAATGCTCAAAATGCTACTCGTGTACGGTCATCTGATTGCCACCTGTATTGCTCAGGGGAGGGTGCTGCAGGCAGATCAAAAGCTATGGAGCTGACGCAAGGAGGTGTTGAGCCAAGTGCAACGTGAGTATCTCGACGAGACTCAAAAAATCGTCATGCTCGCGCTATTGGCTCTTTGGGGAAGTGGCTTGCTGCTGGTGCTCCAGGGTTACCTCTATGAGGGGACCACGTATCTGCTCAATCAAAAGCTCTGGGCCAAGGTGAGTGTTGTCGCGCTGCTTAGCCTCAACGGCGCTTTGTTGCATCGAATCGGTTTTCCGCTGCTGCAGAAAGCTCCCTTTGTTTTGTTAAACAGCTGCGCCCGGACTCGCCTTGCCCTGTTGGGCGCTCTCTCTATGAGTGGCTGGTTATTTGCCGCATTCCTGGGGGTGGCTCGAGCGTGGAATCACGTGCTGCCTTACTTGCAGGTGATGGGGGCTTTTGCCGTGTTCTCGTTAGTGGCTTGTGCAGTGGAGTGGATAGTTGCCAGCACAGCGGGTGCCATGGATGATGAGTGGTCGCGCACTGGCAGTGAGTAAAACCTGATTACGCCGGACGCTGAACGACGAACCATTGCGCGTAGGGGCGCGTGCATTCGTAACAGAAATGCCGACCTGTTAGGCAGTTCAGAGTTCTTCGAACATGAAGATTCCTGGCCCGCCGTTCACCGGCGGGCTGTTCAGGTTTATTCAGAATTGTGTTCGGGACACTGGGCGCAACTCTGGATAGAGTTCTCACCGCTCACCCAGCTTCGGCTCTTTACCAGGCACGGAGTGCTAGGCCTTGGTTGGGCGAGCACCCATTTTTGATTGTTCTCGACAGAGAGAATGACGGCGCACGCGAAACCGTGCTCCCTTCAGGCACCGTCCCTGAGCAACTGGCTGAACGCCTCCAGTTCACTTTTTTCCACATCGGAAACCAGCACGAAGCGCATGTGGTTGGCTTGCCAGGACACCACGTTAAAGCCACGAATCGTCTGGGTCTGCCGCGGCTTGTCTGCCTCCGGCACGGGCAGGATAAACACATTGATGATGTGTTTGGCCCTCCCATAACTCAGCGCTGCCGTGGTCTGGTGTTGCAGATAATCCAGCCGTCCGCCCAGTAATGGAAATCCCTGCGCCGAGTAATCGAACACCGGCGGCGAGAAGTCGAGTTTGCCGGTGAACCAGGGCTTCACGGTGTGGCGGTCGGAGGACACCACATCGTTCAGATGCTCGCCCATCAACGAGCGGACATGGCTGGAAACAGCCTCGTCCATCAGAGGTTGCTCGCTGCCCGGCGTCATCACATAAAGCACTGCCGCCAAGGCCAGCGCCGCCGCGGAAAACGTCGGTGCGAACCATTTCTGCCAGCGTTCGACGGCGCGAGTCGCGGGAGCACCCGCGGCAAACACGCTGGCCGCTAACGATGCCGGCGCCGGGTAATACGGCGCCTGGCGCTTCACACTGACCTTCAGCAGTTTCACTTCATCATGCAGCCGCGCGCACTCGGGGCATGCGGCCAGATGCGCAGCTACATCCGCAGCCGTCGCAGGATCGAGTTCGTGATCCAGATAACCATGCAGCCGTGTCTGGCAAACCGTGCAGTCGAGTTCATTCATGATCGTGCAACTTCAGTAGTTCGAGCTTGAGCATCGCGCGCCCCCGGGCCAGTCTCGACATGACGGTGCCGATGGGGATATCGACCACCAAAGCGATGTCCTTGTAAGGCATGTCTTCGAGTTCTTTCAGCACAATCACCTCACGAAACACTGGCGGCAGGGCGCACAGCGCTTGCTGGATCAGCGCTGCGTTTTCCGTGTGAATAGCCAGCAATTCCGGGGTCTGGCTGTGGCTCAGTGCGCCTTCGTCATCGCCAATGTCGTCATCGAAAGCAACCCAATGGCGCCCGGCCGAGGCTTTGAGCCAGGTGTAGCTTTCATTGCGCACGATGGTCAGAAACCAGGCCTTGGCGTTGCCATCGGCGAAACGCTGCAAAAACCTGAAGGCGCGCAGGGCACTTTCCTGCACGACATCGCGTGCGGCGGCGTCGTTGCCAGTGAGCCAGCGCGCGAGGTTGTAAGCGGCGTCCAGATGGGGCGCAATCAGGTCCTCAAATCGCTTCATAGTGGCTTCCGCACTGTCACACCCCTATAACCGTGGTGCGTGGTCTTTTATTCCCTGAAAAGAATTTGTTTTCCAGCACGGAATAAACACTCATCCCGCAAGGTTTACCTCGTGTCAGCTACATCACTGTAGTCCGCCAGCGAGGACATACCGATGGACATTCAATCAAAACACCCATTGCGCACCGACGACTTGCTGAACCCTGACCGCCGAACGCTGCTCAAGTGCTCGGCGTGGGCCGGGGCAGGGGTTATCTGGGCCCTGAGCGGCGGCATTCCCCGGGCCTTTGCGCTGGATGAGGCAGGCAACGTCGCCGACCCCAAGGCACTGGCCAGCACGTTTCACTTCGTGCAGATCAGCGACTCGCACATCGGCTTCAACAAGGAAGCCAACCCGGAGCCGGCAAAGACATTGCAGGTGGCGATCGACAAGGTCATCAAGCTGCCAAAACCACCGTCGCTGATTCTGCATACCGGCGACATCACGCACCTGTCCAAGCCTGAGGAGTTCGACACTGCGGCACAGTTGCTCAAGGGGCTGCCGTCCACCGTGCATTACGTGCCGGGTGAACACGACACCCTCGATGAGGGCGGCGGCAAGCTTTACCTGGAGCGATACGGCAAGGGCACCAAAGGCAATGGCTGGTACAGCTTCGATGACCACGGCGTGCATTTCATCGCACTGGTAAACGTCTTCAACTTCCAGGCCGGTCACGAAGCCACCCTTGGCGCCGATCAACTGGCCTGGCTGGCCGATGATTTGCGGGCGGTGACGACCAGTACACCCATCGTCGTGTTTACCCACATTCCGCTGTGGACGATTTATCAGCCGTGGGGCTGGGGCACCGAGGATGGTGATCAAGCGATTGCGATGCTGCGCAAGTACGGTTCAGTGACGGTATTGAACGGCCACATCCATCAAGTCATCCAGAAGGTCGAAGGCAACATCACCTTCCACACCGCCCGTGGCACGGCTTACCCACAACCTGCACCGGGTGCGGCGCCGGCACCGGGGCCGATGACGGTGGCCGCCGATCAATTGCGCAATTACCTGGGGATCACCGATGTGCGAGCGACACAGGGCGATCATCCGCTGGCGCTGATTGATTCGACACTGGTCTAGGGGAGGGCGGTCAGATGAAAACGCGACTGTTGGCGGTGGTGTGCCTGATGCTGTCGATGCCGGCGTGGGCTCAGGAGGTGAAGATCGATATCAAGGAGTTCATGTTTGCACCCAAGGATTTGACCGTGGCCGTGGGCACCAAAGTGACGTGGGTGAATGACGACCAGATTCCGCACACGGTGGCAGAAACCCACAAGGTGTTTCGCTCGGGGGCGCTGGATACGAATGACAGTTTTTCCTGGGTGTTCAATACACCGGGAGAGTTCGAGTATTTTTGTGCGCTGCACCCGCAGATGATCGGGAAGATTGTGGTCACCCAGTAAACAAAGGGCGCTGGAAGGTCAAAAGACCGCAGCCTTCGACTGTTCCGACGTCTGCCGGCTCAACCAGCAGGTATCCCCAGAAATGACAAAGCCCCGAATAATCGGGGCTTTGTCGTACGGAATCGGCTGGCGGTACAGTTCAAGGAAGAGCCGCTTATTTCGTAGTTGGCGGCTCCGTACTGTCGCCCGCGTTGGCAGTCGTCACCCAATTACGCGTCTTTGGCGCCAATAATCGCTCGATGGCGCCACTCACCATGTTTTCCATCAAATTATCGCGCTCTTGTTCCTCCAGCGAATGTTGCATCAGCCAACTGGGCGCGCTATTGAGCAAGGCTGCAATGGCTCGACCCGCGGCCCGTTGCGCCGGTTCGCTCACGCGGGGTTTGGCTCCGAGCATCAGCAGCAATTTGCGTTCGTATTGCTCACGCAAGTGGCGAACCTGTTCCTGCTGCTCCTCGTTCAGGCAGCCACTATCGCGCTCCGCCAGTCGAAAATGCCAGGGCATTTCCTGGTGCAGATTCAGGTGGGCGCGGATCAGGCTGTTGAGCCTGTCGCGTTTTGCCGGCGCCTGTTGTTCAAGGCGCCCCAAGGTTGCCAACAGCTCTTCGTAGAACTCCTCGATCAAGTCGAGCAGCAAGTGCTGTTTGCTGGGGTAATGGTGATACAACGAGCCTGGAGTGAGCCCCAGGCTTGTCGCCAGCTCACGCATGCCGACCTGACCGAAACCCTTGCTGGCAAACAGCTCCAGCACCTTGCCCCGGTACTCGGCAAACCGTGAGCAACGCTCAGGCATAGGCATGGAAGCCACGTCCCGTTTTACGCCCCAGGTAACCGGCGGCGACCATTTCCTTGAGCAGCGGTGCAGGGCGATATTTGCTGTCATTGAAGCCGTCGTAAAACGCTTCGAGAATGGCCAGCACCGTGTCCAGACCGATCAGATCCGCCAGAGCCAGTGGCCCGATCGGCTGGTTGCAACCCAGGCGCATGCCGGCGTCGATGTCTTCGGCGCTGGCCAGGCCTTCCTGAAACACCAGGATCGCTTCGTTGATCATCGGCACCAGAATCCGGTTGACCACGAAGCCCGGACGGTTGCCCGCGGTGATCGCGGTCTTGCCGAGGGTTTTTGCCATGTCCAGCGCCAGGGCGTGGGTGGCATCGCTGGTTTGCAGGCCACGAATCACTTCGATCAGGCCCATCACCGGCACCGGGTTGAAAAAGTGCAGGCCGATGAAACGCTCAGGCTGGCTCACGCTGGCTGCCAGTTGGGTAATGGACAGCGACGACGTGTTGGAAGCGATCACGCACTCGGCGCTGACCTGCGCGGCGATCTGTTGCAACACGCGCAGTTTCAGATCGAGGTTTTCGGTGGCGGCTTCGATCACCAGTTGCGCGTTCAGCAGGCTGCCGTAATCAGTGCTGGTGCGAATCTTGTCGAGGGCAGCGAGCTTTTGCTCAAGCGTGAGCGTGTCTTTGGCGATCTGGCGATCGAGATTTTTATCGACGGTCGCGATTGCCTTTTGCAGAGCACTCTCGGAAATGTCGATCAAGGTCACGTTGAAGCCGGCCAGGGCGCAGACTTGCGCGATGCCATTGCCCATGGTGCCGGCGCCGATAACGCCAATGTTCTGTAGGTTCATGCGTATGTCCTTGTGATCAAACCCGTTCGAACAACACGGCGATGCCTTGGCCGCCACCGATGCACATGGTCGCCAGGGCATAACGGCCCTGACAGCGATGCAGTTCATGAATGGCTTTGGTGGCGATGATCGCGCCAGTGGCGCCCACCGGATGGCCCAGCGAGATGCCCGAACCGTTGAGGTTGACCTTCTGCGGATCGAAGCCCAGCTCTTGCGCTACGGCACAGGCCTGGGCGGCGAAGGCTTCGTTGGACTCGATCACGTCAAGATCGGCAACGGTCAGGCCGGCGCGCTTGAGCACCAAACGGGTGGCGGGAATCGGTCCCAGCCCCATCATTGAGGGCTCAACGCCTGCGTGGGCATAACCCACCAGTCGAGCCATGGGCTTGAGACCCTGTTCCTGAACAGTTTGACCGGTGGCCATGATCAGTGCGCCGGCACCATCATTGAGACCAGACGCGTTGCCGGCGGTGACGGTGCCGTCCTTTTTGAACGCCGGTTTCATGCGGCTCAATTGCTCGACGTTGACCTCAGCCCGTACATGCTCATCCGTCGCAAACGAAACCGTCCCTTTGCGGGTCGCGACTTCGATCGGCACGATCTGCCCGGAAAAACGCCCCTCGGCAATCGCCCGGGCAGCACGCTGTTGGCTGAGAAGCGCCAACTCATCCTGGGCCTGACGCGTGATGCCATAGTGCTCGGCGATATTTTCAGCGGTGATCCCCATATGGAAACCGGCAAACGGGTCTTGCAGTGCGCCAAGCATGTAGTCGACGGCCTGCATGTCGCCCATTCGTGCGCCCCAGCGCGCCTGCGGCAACAGGTACGCGCCTCGGCTCATGGACTCGACGCCACCTGCCAGCGCAGCGCCCGCATCCCCCAGCATCAAACTTTGCGCGGCACTGACAATCGCCTGCAAACCCGAACCGCAAAGACGGTTGACGTTGAAGGCGGGAGTCTCTTTCGTCAGGCCGGCATTCATCGCTACGACCCGGGAGATGTAGGCATCGCGTGCCTCGGTCGGGATCACATGTCCCATCACCGCGTGGCCGATATGCTCGGGCGCCAGGCCAGATCGTTCGATAGCGGCGCGGCAAACATCGGTTGCCAACTGAATAGGCGGTACATCCTTGAGTGAACCGCCAAAGCTGCCGATGGCAGAGCGGACGGCGCTCACTACAAAAATATCGGAATGGTTCATGTTGGCTCTCTTGAACAGGTCTTTTTTGTTGAGCACGAGTCTAGAATCAGCAGCGCCGCTGGCCTATGCCAAAACTGTTCAAGGGTGATGGCGTTTTTTGCCATGTTCAGATGTAACGAGAGAGGCATTCAAATGCGGGAAACGGATTCGGTGGCGGTTTACTTCATGTATCCCATGATCCATGCGTTGCGTGAGAAGCCGCAGCGTCTGCGGTCACTCCTTGAACAGGTGGGAATTGATCCGGCACTGATGGATCAGCCGACAGCACGGGTGCCGGCCACGGCTTTCGCCGCGTTGTGGCTGGCACAGATTCGTGAGTTGAACGATGAGTTTTTCCAGTTGGACTCCCATGGTATGCCGCCGGGCAGTTTTGCCTTGATCTGTCGGGCATTGATTCAGGAGCCGACGCTGGAAAAAGCCATGCGTCAGTGCCTGGCCAATTTCGCCTTGTTCCTGCGTGATTTTCGCGGCACGTTGAGTGTGCGTGGCAAGCGTGCGGTCATCAGCTTGCAGACCCGCTCGCAGAACAGCGAGGTCAGCCGGCTGGGCGAAGAAACGTTTCTGGTGTTGATGATCAGTCTGCTGTGTTGGCTGGGCGGGCGGCGAATTCCCATCGATCGTGCGGACTTTCGTCATCAGCGTTTGTCGCTGCGTGATGATGCCTTGCTCTGGGGGCCCAACCTGACCTTTGGCACCGAACACACCGAAATCGAGTTCGCCAGTCACTACTTGCGGCTGCCGGTGGTTCAGGACCTTGCCTCGCTGAAAGTGTTTTTGCGCACCGCACCGCAATGGCTGGTGATCCGCTTCCGCAACCAGCATGGGCTGGCATCGCAGGTTCATCAGCGCCTGCGCCATAGCCATTACAGCGAATGGCCGACCTTGCAGGACTTCGCCCTGGAACAGCACCTGAGCCCCAGTACCTTTCGCCGGAAACTGGGACGTGAGGGCTGTTCGTATCAGGAAATCAAGGATGAAGTGCGGCGCGGGGTGGCGTTTGAACGGTTGCGCCAGAGTAAGGCGAACATCAGTGATATTGCCGAACAGTTGGGGTTTCAGGAGCCGAGTGCGTTTCACCGCGCCTTCAAAAAATGGACGGGGGAGAGCCCGGGGCAATACCGTTTGCGGTTTCAAGGTCGGGATGATTGACCCATCCGGGAAGTCTTCTTGTGGTCTGTTTAGTTCGAGACGTGTTGAGCATTGCGCTCGGATATCTGCCTCAACCGATAATCGCTTTTTGTGGTGCATTCAGGTCGTGAATTGATCCCAAGCCACTCGGCTGCGCTCATCCGTGCCGTGCGCATCGGGGGTGATCTGCGCGAGGTCGTCACCTCTGGCTCTGCCTGCGCCGGTCTCTGCCCGGCGTACTCAGTGGCTGGCCTGATTACCGGTCAGGTGCCTGCTTTGCTACAGATCACACTCCGATGCGCTCTCATTGAGAGGGGCGGGCAGTTATCGTCAGGCTGACGTGACGCTGGTTGTCTTGCTCGCACGAAATGCGCGATTTCAGAGGTGGGTGATGGAAAGGTCGCTGATGATGCAGACCGAACCGTCTTGCGGGTCAGTGGTGTCGGAGTAATCGATCTGGTTGTACACACCGCCGTGGAAGGCGAGAGTTTTCGTGTCCCAGGTGTTGTCGAGGCGCATGATTGCAGAGGTGGATTTGACGCCATTACAGCTCGCCGAGACGGATACAGCGCCGCTCGAATTGGCGTGAATGTTGATTTTGAAAAGTGCACCGAGTGGCACGTCTTCCAGAATCGTCGTGTTCACCGGGTCTTCCTGGAGATAGCTCGACCGAAATCCCATCGTGATTCGGCCTTTGTTCCAAAACACTTTTACAGGTGGCCTTTCCGAACCCTGAACATGAATCTGGCTGATCACAACCTTCTGCAGCGAGTTGACCTTCGTGACTCGCATTTCTTGTCGGTTCCAGTGGTCAGCAGCGCTGGCGAACAACCAATAGCCCGGCTCTTTCCACTCGCAGCGCGTCCGCAGGGTGCTCTTGCTCGAAGCACCGAGCGTCGGCGCCGTCATTTGCAGCGAGCCATCTGGAAGCATCGAAACAACTTCCGGGCATTCAAGCAGTGCCCGCCAACCGATCAATTCAAGCGCGATTGTGTAGTTGCTGATGTCTACGGTCATGGTCATTTCCCTATTTCATTTGATGTCACCCTTTGCTCAGTTGAGCCTTACGTTTGGTGCTGCTGGGCCAGTGATGCGTTGGCTTGAATTGAAATATAGGTATTCCCGTAATTTATGTCAATGGGCATTCCCATAATTCAGCCGCTCCCACATTCCTATGGAGAGGGGGTCTGTATTTGGTGAGATTGGATGCGCTGAAATTCTTCTTGGGAGTGCAGCCACGCGCAGTACGACGAACGCCTCAAGCTCGTCCAGGCATTGAGGAGTGGCGTCCAGCAGAGCGTGTGTTCTGCCAAGGCTGCAACCGTTGGAGCCAACTCAGCCCTTCAACGCGAATACATCGCCCACCAGAACACATGCCCCAGAATTGAAATCTGCTGCTCCTGGATTTGCTGGAACGTGTAGTCCTCGTCCGGATGTTCGTCTCGGTTGAAGCTTCGCAGGCGAATTCCGGTGGGCGTGCGGTACACCTGTTTGACCCTTAGCTGGCCGTGGTGGTTGATCGCGTACATCTCGCCGTCGACGATATCGCTCAATGTGTTCTTGCCAACGTTCACGCCAACCGTGGCGCCGTCGCGCAGCACCGGCAGCATGCTGTTGCCGCTCACCGCGACGCACTTCGCGTTGCTGAACTGAACGTTGTTGTGGCGAAGGTCTTTCTTGAAGAAGCGCAGCCTGGCGCTGGCGCTTTCGGCAATCGCGAATCGGCCGGAGCCCGCTGCTAACTCCACTTCCTGGAGAAATGGCACGTAAACCTCGTCGTCATCGAGCGGGGTTTCGTCATCCCATGTCTCAATGTCTGACATTGCCACGTTTGGTTGAGTGCGCTCAGCAGTTACTGCAACACCTTTGAGCATGTCGCCACTGCCTTCAGCGAGCCACATAGGGGAGACACCACAGACCGAAGCAATCTGAGCAGCAAAGGCTGTCGCCTTCGATTTGCCGCGCTCAAGGTCGGAAATTGATGTCTGCGTGAGGCCGGCGCGCTCGGCAAGCTCGGTCTGGTTTAGACCGGCATGGCGACGGGCGATTTTGAGTCTTTCTTTAAATTCCATCCGCGAAGTATTACGGGCGCTCCCATACTCTTGCAAATCGGTATTCCTATAATCATGTGGTATGGGTGTTCCCGTATGGGCGGTCCCCCCCAAAGCGCTCAATGTCTGGAAGCAATGCGCGCCGTGCAACGACCACAAGTCCGGTAGCGTTGTGATCACCACAGCCTGGGTGGGCTCACTAAATTCAGAGCCGCATCATTGGCAGTGGGCTCAGTGGGTTCGTTAGCAATCGTTTGAGCGAAAGCTGAACTAAGCGAATGTGAAATCCTGCATCAGGAAAGGCCGAGAATATCTCACGTCGCTTCTGTCGTGAGAGTCCAAAAGTAACCGCACCACGGGAGACGTCGACCCAATCGGCTTTGCGAAAGACCTCTGCAAGGTTCTGTGGATCGCGATGGGACCGAGTTATTTTATGGTGGTTGCGAATGATCAAGATAATTTCTTGCGCCCAATCCAGCTTGTCGATTTCCTGAAGGAAGTCTTCTGCCAATTGCTCTGAGGGGGGCAAATAATCAAACGTCTTGGCCGTCCATATACCAAGATCATGAAATACCCCGGCCAAAACTATCTTTTCTAGATTCACAGCGTCCAGCGTACTGAGCGAGCAACAAAAGTTGATGACTCGGTACACATGATTTCGGTATCCGGTGAAGTCATTGCCGAGGTTTCCGGCATAGCGCTGAAGCAGTTCGTCCAGCAGCTCAATTTTGGTGAGCACTGTTCCATCCTCCTTGTTTGGAGGGGGCTACTTTATAGGCTTGGATGCCTTGCATAAAGGCGCCCAGTGGAGAATGCGAAATTGCACTCCACTGGAACACCCGTTTGCATCGACCTGACCAGTCATTTGCATTCGTTCTGACTACCGATTGCATCGGATTCGAGCAGCATACTTTGCAACCATGTACGGCAGAGAACGGCCAGAAGCGGTCGGCGGGATGCGCCTGGAAAACGAGTTGATTCAATGGGCATCAGAAATGACGGTGCGTGCGGACACGATGGCTGATATCTTTCCTGCGCACCAAATTGCCTCCAGTCGGCGCTGATCCCATCAAGGAAGATAGAAACAATGAAAGTGTTATTCATCGCTTCGCTAGGAATTGCATCGCTAATTCAAGCATCACTATCCTTCGCGGATAATGTTAATGGAAAAAATCTCTATTTACAGCGATGCAGCATGTGCCACGGAGTAGATCTTAAAGCAACAGGACCATTGGCTAATAAAAGCAATCCTCCTACGCCTGATCTAACAACATCCGCTTTCAAAAAGCGATTAAATGATTATCCGGGCGTAATTGTATCATCGATAATACTTCGTCCAAATGGAGACTTGATTCCAAGAACGTTGCGAGAGAATGGTGTAAAGCTATCGCCGTACGCTTGGAGGATTAAAGATCTGCGCGATTTAAATGAATACATGGGTGGTGTGATTTCAAAGAATCGATGATTTTAGAGATGAGAGGCAGGCACAGAAAATTAAATGCCATTTCAGATTTGAGGGCTTGTGGGGCGATGCCGGTGAGTCAGTCGACCTCGCGCGGGCACATCGCTAATGAACAATCTCCGATTAATACAAGCTCGGGTGGCTCTTCGCATCAAGCAGCAGTCGGCTGCGGTCGTGACAGGCAAGTAACGGCCAGAAGCTGCCCTTCATAGGCGGCTGCGTTCGTCCCCTGTAAACGGCATCTCCAGAGTCTTTGCGATTCGGGCCAATATCTTTGTGCATTTTTCAGAAACAATGAGTGGTGGCTCATTAATCATGTAAAGCAGGTGTTCGAACGCTATTCCAGCCTCGTTGTGATCGACATAATCCAGAACGATTTCACCACCATTCTCTAAACCTGCCTGAGCTAACGCATGGTCATCCGGTACTGGGCCGGTTTGTTCGTATGCAATGGACATCAGCGCGGTGATTTCCTTGAGCGCCTCTATGAAGTCGTTTCTCAAGTCGTGGTTATGGCCGCTCACTAAAAACACTCCTTCGATTAAGATAACTTGCGGTCGGCGTGCTTCTGGTCGATAGCGGCGCATCAAGATCGACTGCCAACGACCAAAAACAGTCAATCACCGAGAGCAACCAAGATCAATCAGGCGTCTTTCGCAGTCATGTACTTGCTGAAGTTGTTGATATGGTCGTCGAGATTATCCTCGAGCATCATCCGGTACTGCTCACAAAAATACTTCAACATCGCTTCGCGAGCCTGCGCCATTTCCTCGCCTGATTTGAAGTTGCGAGCGCTCACCCAAGCATTGAATCGAGTGGTGCCAAACATCATCGACGCGCTTACCTTGCCAAGGTCTCTGAACTCTCTAAGCTGCTTGTTCGACAGGTTTATATGCGCGTCTGCACGATCATAGAATGCTTCATCGGTCGCATCTGGCATTGCTGATTACCTTTCAATCATTTTCGGAAATTCCGTAATTGGAACACTTCCCGCATCGGCTAGCTACGACACGTAAACGATAAATACCAAGGTTTGACGTCCGCTATTGGCACGAGCCGTTTATCGCGCGGTTGCCCTTCAGCAAGCGTTGAACCTGGCGATAACCTGTTCGGCGACTCACGCGGACTCGGGCGTTTTCCCACCGAGTGATCCCCTAGCCCTCTATCGTTGAATGGACTTCCTATGCATCACCGCATCCATGCCGCTTACCATCAAGCGAAGTTTAGCCGTAGCCGCTGTGCCTGGCTGTTTATCGACGATGTACCTATCGAGGAGTGGCTATACAGTCACCTCGAATACCCCGATCTAGACCTGAATGGTCTTTCATTGATGTGGTTGTTGGACGAGGAAGAAGACGCGCTCGCCCAACGGCGTTTCGCGCCTGCAGAAGACGGCACATCGACGCCGGTTCCGCTGCTGGTCTGCGGCGATGACATGGACTTCGATTGCTTTGTGCTGATGACCGAACAGGTGATTGACGGAGATACTCTGCACTGGCGCCGTTTTGGGTTGAGCGTGTCCAGCGGCCTGGAAGTCGGTATTACCACTCGATGGGACGTCGAGAATCGCCCGATCAGTTTTTCCCTGGCGGACTTTCGCGAGGCGCTGGAGGACTTTTACAGGCTGATGAAAGCCTGAGGGGCTGAGTGAATTACTCCTGCCCAAGTCGAAAGTTTTGCCAAAGAGTTGTCCGCCATTTAACGAAATGATCGAACGCCAGGGTGATGAACCGCAAATGAGCAAACTGGGTTGCAAGTGTGGCCATGTGATTACCGATCAGACCGACAGCTCGCCCTTTAAGGCTAGCCTGCTTCGCGACGAGGTAGAAAATGAATTCTGGAATGAAGTGCACCGTGAGCTCAAACCTCTGATAGAGGCTGCGGAGTCCGGAGACAAGGCTGCGATAGCTGAGGCATTTGGCGAGTTCGCACCCTGGATCAGCGCTACTGACGAACTGCAAGGCCGGATATCCAGCATCTACATCCATCGAATGTCGACTGTCTACGAATGCCAGAACTGTGGACGCCTTTGGGTGCAAAAGGATGCCAGTGACAGATTTGTTTCCTATGTCCCTGAGGAAGGCGCATTTGGGGCGATCCTGGCAGTGGCATCAGGAGAGTCTGAAAATCGAAATTGAGCGCGCGTGATTGGCCGAAAGCTACAGTTGAAATTGGCTGCACTCGGCCAAAAGCAGACCATGGACACGCTGCTAATACGCCAGTAATGTGTGCCCAAGTCATGTCGCTTTACATCCTCACCTCATGTTGCGTTTCTGGCGCGACACTCAAGCCGAACAAGGGTTACACATGGACAAGGAACGTTATCAGACACAAACAGCGGAAAATATTATGCCACTTGTGTCGTCTACTTATAGTCAGGCATAGCCATGAATACCTTCGAAACGCATGAAAAGTTAATTGCCGAAGGCTGCAGCACTCAAAACTTCGCAATCAACAGCATTGGAAGTGACATGTATTGCCTATGCAATACAAATGGTTTTTGGTCAGTTTTTTATACGGAGCGCGGGATAGATCACCCTCCAATATTCAGTTCGATATCCGAAGAAGCAGCCTGTAAATTCTTCTATGACCACATTATGAAAATGGAGCATTGGCACATCGTAGGCTTTTACAAAGACAACAACTTGGCAGAAGCCATGGAATCTAAGCTTTCTAACCTTGGAATCCGATTTGTGCGCAATGACATACCTGCATATCAAGCACAAAATGACCCAAGATTTCGGATATTTATAGTGGGTAAAGATATTTTCAGATTCAAGGATGTATTCGGTGAGCCGTATATCAGTTACGCCTAACAAGGCGCTGAAATCGCTCATTTCATTCGCTGGGACGGCGCGCCGCCGCCCCTTAGCTTACTCGTTGGTCAGCGTCCGCTATGGGTCGGTTAGCGACCACCACGCACTGTGACTGATCCACCCTTGTCCTCCCTCAACCTGGAGGACATGCCATGAACACTATTGCTAAATATCGCCATCAGCCTTGGAACAAGGGAAAGCTTGTAGGGCAGAAAGCCCCGCTCCGAGTCAGAGATATCTGGGCCATCCGGGTCAGACTCCAGCTCGCGGAGAAGACACGGGATCTGGCTCTCTTCAACTTGGCCATCGACAGCAAGCTGCGTGCCTGTGACTTAACCAAGCTGCGAGTACGAGACATAGCGCATGGGGAGCATGTGTCATCACGGGCCATCGTGATGCAGCAGAAAACTCAGCATCCAGTGCAGTTTGAAATTACTGAGCAAACACGAACGGTTCTGGAGGCTTGGATGCATCAGGCCCATCTTTGCAGTGAGGACTTCCTGTTCCCGACCAGGTTGCATGGCTCAGATCATCTCTCCACCAGGCAATACGCTCGAATAGTCAAAGCATGGGTAACAGCCATTGGCCTTGACCCGACCATGTACGGTACTCACACGCTACGGCGAACCAAGGCATCGTTGATCTATCGCAGGACAAAGAACTTGAGAGCAGTCCAACTCTTGCTTGGTCATACGAAGCTCGAAAGCACTGTCAGGTACCTGGGCATCGAGGTCGACGATGCTCTGGAAATGGCAGAGCAGACAGAAGTCTGACCATCCACTGCGACGGTCTAGGCCAGACCGTCGCTATCCGACCCAAAGCGGCCGTTGAGTCCTCGCAGAATATGAGCCTAAAGCAGCCAGATCTGCTCCAAGCGGAACAGAGGTCATGGCAGTTCTTTAGCTTGCTCGCGCTGAGCGACGCTGGCGAGACACTGTTCGATGAACTGAAGCTCCTGGTCGAGCTCGACCGCGCGCTTTTCCAGAGCTTTCAACGCCGCCTGGTGCTCCTGCTGCACCTCTTCTGGCGCCTTGGCGAGTCTGGCAAGCTTGCGCTGCCTCCACGCGATATCACCGTTCAGGTCGGCAAGACATTTGACGCCTGATTCTCTCTTCTTAGCTGTAAATAGCTGGCACTCCAAATAGCGGATGGCGTCGTAGATTTTAAAGACCTCACTGCTAGTTTTTGAGTGCACGAAGTTCAGGCTGCCCTCGTTGAAGGCATGGTGCTCCTGGTTCTGCCCACCCCAGTTGACCAGGTCATTCTTGATGAAATTGAAATATGACAGGTCATAGTCAATGAACGGTTCCACCAGCGAAAAGGTGTGTTCCAGGCTGACCTGCAGGTACATGCTCTTCTTGAGCTGTGATTTATTAAAGTGCGCGGTTACTTTGACTTCATTTTCTATGCAGAACTCAAGCACCATGGATTCGAACCAGATACGACAATAGAGCAGCGCTTGACGCACATCGAATACCGAAAGCGCGGCAAGAATTTTCTCCTGGAAGCTGCCCACGTGATCAATGACTAGAATGCCTTTGTTCGTATAGCTGAGAACATTACTGGTGTACTGAACCTGCTGAGCATGACGCTGGGCAATAATACAGAAACGCTCCCAGAAAAGACGGTCATGGGTGGTGACGACCATTTGGATCCGGCGCAGGTAAGCATCGCTGAAGAACAGGTCGATGATGTTCGATCGGTGATCGGTGTCGATCGCATTGACGACGTCATCGAATACGATGAGCGGGAAGTTGTTCTTCTCAGCCATCGCCAAGAGGATGGACAAACCCAGCGCTCGCAGATGCCCTTCGCTGAGCACCGCAAACGCATCAAGGAATGATCCGTCCACGCTGGTGATCTTGATCCGATAGCTATCCGCCTGGCGGTCGAAGGTCAACGACGCGATCTGCTCATGGTCATCGTCGTGGTTGTTGATCGCGCGGTAGTACTCAGCAGCCTTGGCTTCGATCCCGGTGATTCGCGCTTTCTCCAGCTCAAGCTTGTAATCCAGCAGGTCGCGGTACAGTGTTCGGTACTCAGCTTCCAGATCCTTGAGCAACTGGTTGAAGTGGCTATTGTCGACTGCATCGTTGAGCAATGCCGCTTTTTGCTTTATCAGGTCTGCCATCTGGTCGTTGGCGACCTTGAACTCGCTTATCGCCAGTTTTTTTCTGTCGAACTGCAGCTTCAGCAATTCGTCAATTTCTTTCAGCTGCGTCACCCGTTCTTCGAGGCGGGCTGCCTGCGCGTCTGCCTGGCCAACCTCCCCAAGCTTGCGCTCACAGGCGCGCAAGTAGTCCTCGATCTGATCTGCACTCCGCGCGCAGAGCTTCAGAAACGAGTCGAGAACGGACGGCGCCACTTCCGAGCGATCGGTAGCGGCATGGAACTTTGCAAGCTCCACCTCCAATTCGTCCATGTTCAGTGGGCAGGGAACATCGGCGTGCTCATTGCCTTTCACCGCGCCGATTCCGGTCGCGACTCGTGAAGCCCAGAGCGCGATCCGGGCGTCATTTCTCTGCCTGGATTGCTTGAGGGACTCCAGTGCACCCAACGCCTTGATCTGCTCTCGCGCCCTCTCGAACGGGTTCATCACCACCTGGTCGAGGGGCGTCAGGCATGCGGGACAAGTTTCCCCGACCTGCAACTGTTCGATGGTCACCAATGCCTCATATACGGCGCGATAATTGACCTCGCTGGCCCTCTGCAGAAACACCTTCTCGATATCGGCTCTGCGGTGGAGCAAGCGCTGAGCGATGGCACAGATACGCCTGACCTGCTTTAGCGGTATAGCGAACGGGGCCTTGGCGGCTCGCAGGCGCTCAGCGCCACGAATATGCATTTCGACCGTGTCGCGCAGCCGCAAGACCTTTCGGCGCACATCGAAGTCTTGGTCGGCCCTCAACCCCAGCAGCCTACAACTCTCGGAAATCGATGCATGAAGGTCTGCCCTGTGATTACGCCGCAGCTGGCCCAGGCTTACCCGGGCACGTTCCAGGGTGTCCAGTGCCTCGGCTTGATCAGCACGCATGAAGGCTTTGAGCGAGAAGCTTTCAGGCCGGACGAACCGAGAAATGACCTCCTGGAGTTCTTCCAAACCAAACAAGGTGGCCAGGACATCGCTCTCGGCACTGCCAGTATCCTTGGAGCCCAGCAACGAAAATTCTTGAAGACGGTTCCGATCAATGAAACAGCCCGACCAGCTGATGCTTCGCTTGACTGGTAACTTGTCTGTTCCCATCAGCATGAGCTTGGGCTTCACCTCTCCCCGGGCGATGTACTGATTGATCTTAGTCTTGCGCCTGGCCGCTTCTTTGATATCGCCAGTGGTGCCGATTTCCAACGCCTCGCACAACGATGATTTGCCGCCGCCATTGGGTGCGTAGAAGATGTTCTTCAGCTTGCTGAAGCGAATGAAGGTGCCTGTGTCGTCAGGGCCAAATTCTCCAAAGCCTCGGAAGTTTTTTACGCGAAGGTAGTCCAACGTGCCGAGTCCGAACGGCGGTATTCGATCCAGTTCTGGCTTGCTGTCGAGCACCTTTTTGAAGCGTGCGGCGATGCGCTGATAGTTGCGACCCAGCAACTGGTCAGCTGCCGCTGTGATGTGCGTTTTGATGTGGTCGGAATAGCGGCCCTTGCCTTGGTTCGCCTGGTACATGCACCAGAGCAGCACGAGGTAAGCGTCACTGCGTCCTTCAAGATTCTGCCTGGCAAAACTCAAAAGGTACTGGCTCATCGCGCCTCCTCCCTGATACGCATGAGCGTAGCCGGACTGAAATCAGAAAGCCATTATCGCCAAGCCAAGTGTCGAGGCCCTTTGCTATTGTTGAGCTCTGCCGATCTGGGCCTGGTACCTCATAGGATTCAGCTCTGCTTCTTCATAATGTTGCTCGTTCCGGCCACGTCCCATCAAAACCAAGGGGACGACCAATAGACGCGACCTGCTAGGGGGAGCGGGACGGAATCTGTGATGAACTATGCCGGGGAGCCATAAAGACTTGGCGTCTGAGCTTACACAGGCGATTGTCCGCTATGGGGGGATTCTGTTGAAAAAGTAGCTCCCCTATTTGGCCTGCGGCAAAATTGCTGCATTGGCCAGCAGGGAAGCACGCAGCATGATGGGACAGTTATCGAGTGGGCAGGAGCGACTGTTTTACTCGTTCAACCTTGAAGATCACATCCCAGCCAATCACCTTTTGCGCAGCATTGATCAGTGTCTCGATCTAAGCGACCTGCGCCATTACCTCGCCGATTTCTACAGCCCGATTGGGCGTCCGTCGATTGATCCCGAACTGATGATTCGCATGCTGATCGTGGGTTATTGCTACGGTATTCGCTCCGAGAGACGGCTGTGCGAAGAGGCTCACTTGAACCTGGCGTATCGTTGGTTCTGCCGGTTGAGCCTTGAAGATGAAGTCCCTAATCACTCGACCTTTTCCAAAAATCGACATGGCCGCTTTCGGGACAGTGATCTGTTTCGCTGGTTGTTCAATGAAGTGCTGCGTCGCTGCATGGACGCAGGTCTGGTCAAGGGTGAAGGATTTGCCGTGGATGCCAGCATCATCAAAGCGGATGCGAGTCGGCAGCGCGGTGTACCAGGTGATGAACCGGTCAACTGGAGCGATCCGGCCCTGAGTACCCGCGCCGTGCGTGAGTACCTTGAAGCTCTCGATGAAGAGGCTCTGGCCGAAACGCTACCGAAGCGCCTGTCGCTGACGGATCCTCAAGCCCGCTGGACCGCAGCTCCAGGTGGGCCAGCGTTCTACGCTTACTCCACGAATTATCTGATCGATACCGAGCACGGCGTGATCATGGATGTGGAACCCACACCGGCTCATCGAACGGCGGAGGTTGAGAGCACCAAGACGATGATCGAACGAGTCGAAGCGCAATTCGACATCAAGCCGGAACGCCTCATCGGCGATACCGCGTACGGCACTGCGCCGATGTTGGCCTGGATGGTGGAGGAAAAAGACATCGAGCCGCATGTGCCGGTGTGGGACAAAACCGAGCGCAAGAACGACAGTTTCTCGAACAGCGATTTCCACTGGAATGAAGAGACTGAGGAATACCGCTGTCCGGCCGGCAACGCATTGCGCAGCGAATGGCGAGCCTTCAAGAATGAGCGTTCACACGTCACCAAGGCCAACACCATCATCTTCCGATCCCGGCAGGCCGACTGCGTTGAATGTCCGATGAAAGCCCAATGCTGCCCGAACACTGCGTTCCGTAAGATCGCTCGCAGCGTCCATGAAGCCGCGCGTGATGTGGCTCGGCAAATCGCAACGACACCTGCGTATGTGCGCTCTCGCCACGAACGTAAAAAGGTCGAAATGTTGTTTGCCCACCTCAAGCGCATCCTGAAATTGGATCGCCTGCGCCTACGTGGCATGAGTGGCGCGACTGATGAATTCACGCTGGCCGCTGCGGTGCAGAACCTGCGACGTCTGGCCAAATTTACCTCTCAAGGGCCACCGGTCACGGGATAGGTGCGTCTGCACGAAACAAAAACCCTAAAACCAACCCAATAACCGAGCGGCAAAGCTCAACGAAGGGCCGAAAAACCACTCAATGTGGTGAGTAGGTTCTCCAGTGCTGGTCGTGCCTGAGTTCAGGCCAGCTGAAAATCCGACTTTTTCAACAGAATCGGGGGATTGCAGACCTTCGCAAGAGGCAGAAATTGGCTGTTAGCTGCCGCGCCTGACCGGTTGAATCGACAGCCAGAAGCAGACATTCGAGAATCGTGCGCTCGCAGCCATGTTATGGTCAGAAACCGAAAAGTAACGCATGGAAATCAAACATGGATTTGGTTCGGCTCGTACCTGCGGCATACCACACAACGGACAGCTACTGGCACCTTCTCAACGCAGAGGATGGCTCAATTTATATTCTCGTCGAGTGTGAAGCGTCTTTTGTGAGTTACGAATGCCTGATCAAGCTCAACGACGAGGAATTGCGTGACTACCAGGGCTTGGGCTGGCTGTCCATTCAGCACCTGGCTAACCGAATCAATTACTTTGTCGATGATTACAACGGTCGACGAATTACGGGGCCTTTGCTCGAAGAAGCCATTCAGGCGTCGAAGCACTAGTCATCCCAAGACATCTGGCTAATGTTCGTCAGTCCGCAACTGGATGACGCCTAAGGGTCGATTGTAGTCCTTGGCAAAGGCAGAAATCGGCCAATATTGAACTGCCTGAGTCGCACGCCAAATCGGATAATTGAATTGAAAAAATCGTCGCTGCAGTTAACGCAGTTGCCGTGGTGTTGCGTTCAGCATTTTTTTCATCAGTCGCCGCAGGGATGTGGGATCTCTGTATCCAACTTGTTCGGCAATGGTGTCGATTGAGTATTTACTGTTTGCCAGCAGTTCCCGGGCTTTATTGGCCTGGACACGCTGGATCAGCCGCAACGGGCTATATCCGGTGGCCTTGTGGATGTGTCGAGACAAGGTCCGCTCTGACAGACCAAAGTCGGATGCGAGTGTGCTGACGCTGATAATCGCCGGTAGCGAGGCTTCAATATGAGCTGTCAATTGTGCGATCAATTCGTTCCCCTGAGCCATCATTGCCGGAACCATAAAAGGCGATTGCAGTTGCCGACCATCGATCAGTAGCGCCCGAGCAACGCCATCTGCCAAAGCTGGGGAGAAATGGCTTCGCAGAAGATGCAACATCAGATCGCTATGACCTAGCGCTGCACCCGCAGTAATCAACGGCGGATCGAGGATTACCATGCGCTCGGCATCTACCTGGCACTCCGGCGCCCACTGCTGGAGTAAGGGTGCCATCCACCAAGAAGTGGTTACACAGCGCCCAGCGAGCAGGTTTGCAGCCTGTAGCACGAATACCGCAGAACATGATGCGGCTACGTTACCCCCGGCCTGCACATGCGCGCGTAATGCCGGAACCAGCAGAGCGATATCCGCCTGTTGTAATCGGTGCTCGATCATGGGGGCGTCAGCCACTCCGATGCCGGGGATGATCCAGCAAGAGCGGTCATCAGGGTTGATAGCCAAGGGCTGAACCGCAATCTGCATACCGTGGCCGAGCGTCACGCAATCCGTGTTCACCCCACAGACTTGCCAGCGAGGTACAGCGGAGCCCAGTCGCTGGGCGAGTACGGCCGCCGTTGAAAGGATATCCAGAGTCAGTGCGACACTGGAGGCAAAGGCGCCAGGAACTACCAGAATCGTGAAGTCATTCATTGGCTGATTATGCACGAAAGATGTCGAATCGGTCGCTGGTTGCAGTGGTCGAGGGCTGACTTAATAACGCTTCCATTTCATCGAGCGTTAACCTGTATGCCAAATATCCTGATCAAGGTGCCTCAAGGTTCTTTTACTTGCGAACAACGGGCACTGCTGTGCGAAGAGATTACGAAAGTGGCCATCGCGGTCGAGCAAATCGGCGACGATCCACGTCAACGGGGCCTGTGCTGGACTCTCATTGACGAAGTGGCTTCTGGCTCCTGGACATGCGGCGCAGTGGATATCAGCGCTCAAGCCATCCCCTGCATTGTGCAGGTTAAGGTTCCCGGCGGTGTGCTGAATGAGGCCATGCGAAGCGACTATGTGCAGCGTTTGCATCAAGCAGTAACCCGGTCGCAAGCAGCGGACGACCTGCGGATCATCATGACTTCGATCATCCTTGATGAAGTCAGAGATGGCTTCTGGGCAGCCAACGGAGCGATTTGGCATTTGGCCGATTTCATTCAGGCGGCTGGGTACCGACATCTGCAAGGGCAGGCGGAGCAGTAAGGTATTACAGCTCGCAGGACATTTGTCGCACCACTGCGAGTGGTTGCTATAGGGCGTTTTCAGTCGGTCGCGGCCGGCTGAAAACGGCCATTTCCGGTCAACCGTGACAGATACGCCAGCAGGCCTTGCTGCGGCTCCAGATTTTTGCCTGGAGTGGGGGACGAGCATATCGGATTAACATTCCAACATTCTCAATGTCACATCTATCACATTTCATGTCGCAGATAATTGAGAACCTGCGACAGACTCACGTGATGTCACAAAGCCTTTACTGTCAAGCCCGAGTGAGTCGTCGCATAACTTAGAAGTTATGCGACAGTTTTTTAACGCCGCTACACCAGTATCAAAGCGCAAGGTCAATCGTAAAAAGTGAACTCACTCATCTTGAACGCTGCGCCCACGGCCACCCCTAAATTCATACGTTCGTTAGTCATCATCAGCCATATGACCATGCGAGGGGTGTATTGCCGCTTACCTCACGTAAATTCCCGAGACGGCTCCCCATTAATATGTATGGCTTGAGTGAGGCAGTAGCCGCGATTTCTGACTGCGCGAAAGAGATGCCGTCCTCCTGCGTTTTTCTTGAATTTTATTTGCAGTCTACTCAAACTCATCTCCAGGCCGCGATAGAGCTCAGGATCTCTCCCAATACTGCTAATTAGCTCTGCTCTACTGATTACGCGTTCCTCCTTGAGGAGCATGTTTTTTACAATGATGCCCTCAATATTTGTTAAGTGTATTTGAATGGCGTCGTCGAATAAGATTCGATTATTTATATCGAGCTTCCAGCATTGAGGGTGTTGAAGTGATGTCTCTGCAAGTTTTGTCATGGTTTCTGATTATAAAATTCATGAATGCAACAAAAAACAAATCGCAAAAACATTACTTATTTTTGTCTTCCGCAATGTAGTTCTAGGGGGCGTATTTTTAAGTGTGAGTTCTATTAAGGTGAGTGCACGGTAGGTCGTGGGCTTTCAGTAATATATTTGTAGGCTGGGCATTAAGCGCTTACTAATAGAATTGGTTTTTTAAAACTCTTAATTATCCAGATTCAACGTTGAAGCAGGTAATCGTAGGATGTATCGATCAGCCGTGGCTTGATCGACCGGTCACTCATTGTCTCTTCTCCATTCGTGGGAAATGCGTGGATTTCTCCATAGGTGTTTCGCACCCGTGAGAGCCCTGGGCTTGCTGCGCAGGCTTGAGGAGGAGTTTATAGACGGGGCGCGCGCCAGCCTTTCATTTGGCGACAGCGCTTTTTCATTTCATGACAAACCATAACCTTTGGTTGATCTTACAATGCACATAGCATTGTTTGAGTCAGTTTTTGCGTGGTGGTCATGCCCCTCTCCAGACGTACCAATATGTCGTCAGTGGTGTGCAAATTCGCGGGCGGGGTCTGAGAGTACGAAATCCTGAGGGGTCAGCTTTGGGCCATTCTCTGCCGGTCATGTCCGCGAAACGTGCTGGTCAAATCCGTTGCAAATGACTGGTCAGGCCGAATGTAAATGGGTGGGCAAGTCTGTGCAATTACTCAGAGAACGCGCCAAGGGCTTTGGGGGCATTCGGCGAAATGATTTGTTACCTGGGTACCATTTTTCACCCATTTGGGGCGCACTGGGCCATTTCGTAGCGCACGGTGAGTACCACGCTGATCTATAGATCAGCGTCTCTTGAGTCGAAAATCCTTTCCAATTAAGCGCTTGAAGCAGTGCTACGCAGCCTGGCACGGTTTCTGCATTTTTGAATCCGTGGATAATTGGATACAAAACTGCAAAAGGTGACTTTATGCAATTCGCTCCCGCTTACATTGAGCGTCAGCCCCTGACCGCCGAGGAGGAGGCTTACAACTTTCTGCTGGAAGCGATCTGTGGCGGTCGTTACCGCAAAGGCGACCGGTTGATCGCCGAGGACATCGCCACTGAGATCGGCATGAGCCGCATGCCGGTGCGCGAAGCCTTCCGACGCCTCGATGCTCAAGGCCTGGTGACCTTGCGGCCTAACCGCGGGGCGATAGTCAGCGGCCTGAACATCGACGAACTGCACGAAGTCTTCGAGATGCGCAGTGCCCTCGAGGGCCTGGCCATCCGCGTCGCCGTGGCCAAGATCGGTGAGCGTCAGCTGGCGGCTCTGGAACGCATGCTGGACGAGATGGATGACTACCGCGACGAAAGCGCGGAATGGGTCAGCCGTCATCGGGCTTTCCATGAATACCTGTGCAGCCTCAGCGGCCGTCCGCGTTTGATGAAGCAAATCTCGGCCCTGTACTCGTTGATCGAGGCGCCCATGCGCCTGTGGCTGCAACACGGTGAAAAGCCCTTGAGTGCCCGCCAGGAACACGCGGTGATCCTTGATGCCATTCGCTCAGGCGATGCCGACCAGGCCGAGTCGGTGGTGCGTCAGCACATCGAGGGCACAGTGCCGGCGCTGATTCAGTTCCTGCAATCGGAAAAATAGAATCGGGCTCGAGCCCGACCGTGTGTTGACTTTGAGTACTGCCCCGTTACTAAACAACTGGAGTGTCTGGTCATGCATAAACGCCGTGTGTTGCTTGCTGCTGTATCCCTGGGACTCTGCGCACAGTGGGCGTTCGCCACACCCCAAGTGCCGGAACGACTGCAAAAGGCCGAAAAACTCACGTATTGCTCTGGCATGGACTCGCCACCCTTGGTGTCTTTCGATGAGGCGCAAAAACCCAGGGGCCTGACTGTCGATCTGGGGCTGGAAATCGCCAAACGGCTCGGAGACAAACCGGTGCAATGGCGGGTCATTCCATTCTCCGGGTTGCTGCCGGCATTGCTCGCCCAGCAGTGCGACATGATCGTTGATCAGCTGTTCGACAAGCCCGAACGCCGGGAAGTGATCGACATCGTCAACTACATGTATTCCAGCCAGTCAGTGGTCGTTCCCAAAGGCAATCCCAAGGGCATCAAAACCCTGGATGGACTGTCTGGGCACAAGGTGGCAGTGCTCAATGGCTCCACGATCAAAACCTTGTTGGACGCCGAGAACGAAAAGCTCACCAAGGCCGGCAAGACACCGATGAAACTGGTGGTTTACAACAGTGACACTGACGCCTTCCAGGCGCTGCGTATCAGTCAGGTGGACGCTTACGGCACCACCGTAGAAACAGCAGGTTACTACGCCGCAATGGCGCCTGATTTATTCGAGGAGGGGGTGCCAGCCTTCAGCCGGATTCTCACGGGTTTAGGGACCCGCAAGGATGATTCCCAGCTCACCACCGCAGTACAGCAGATCATCAGTGACATGCGCAGTGACGGCAGTTATGTGCAGTTGTTGAGCAAATGGCATGTTTCCAGCGACACACTCGACTGAGGCGAGCGCTCGATGAATTTCAATTGGGATGTGTTCTGGCAATACCTTTTGCAGCCCAGCGGGGTGTACCTCACTGGGCTCTGGTTGACCTGCCTGATCAGTGTGCTGGCAATGGTGTTGGGCTGCGTGCTTGGGCTGGCAGCGGCGCTGATGCGTCTGTCGCGCAACCCGTTGCTCAACCTGCCGGTACGGTTCTATGTGTGGCTGATGCGCGGCACTCCGCTGTTGGTGCAAATCGTTTTTCTCTATACCGCATTGGCGGCCGGCGGCATCTTCCGTTTCGAGGACGTGGAACTGTTTGGTTTGGTGGTGCCGGGCAATATTCAGGCAGCGATCATCGCCCTGGGCCTGAACGAAGGTGCCTACATGGCCGAGATCATTCGTGCCGGGATCGGCGCTGTCGACAAGGGACAGTATGAGGCTGGGCGTTCGCTGGGCATGACCTTCGCCAAACTGATGCGGCGTATCGTTTTGCCTCAGGCGTTCCGGGTCATCGTTCCGCCGTTGGGCAACGAATTCAACGTGATGCTCAAGAATACGACGCTGGTCAGCGTGATTGGCGTGCAGGAGTTGCTGCTGAGTACGCAAATGGTCACGTCGGCGACATTCCGGGTATTTGAACTGTACCTGGTGGTGGCGATTTATTTCCTGCTGCTGACCACCCTCTGGGGTTTCTTCCAGCGTTGGCTGGAAGCGCGTTTCGGACAGTCCGATCGACCCGCACCGCCAGCGGCCGGCAGTCGCATGTTTGGCCGCGGCACGCTCAAATTGCTGAGAGGGCGTTAAGCATGGCGCACAAAAGTGAAGAACTGATTATCGAGGCCCTGGACATTCATAAGTCTTTTGGCGACCTGGAGATTCTCAAGGGGATTTCCTTGCAGGTGCGGCGCGGTGAAGTGGTGGTGTTGATCGGTGCATCGGGTTCAGGCAAGACCACCTTCATTCGCTGCATTAATCTGCTGGAGGACATTCAAGGCGGGCGCATACGCGTCAACGGTCGCTCCATGGGGTATCGCGAGCGCGCCGACGGCAGCCTGGTGCGCGACTCCGAGCGCAACATCGCTCGCCAGCGTCGGGACATCGGCATGGTCTTTCAACGTTTCAATCTGTTCCCCCACATGACCGCGCTGGAAAACATCATTGAGGCACCGATCCAGGTGCTCGGCGTGCCACGCGCCGAAGCGTTGGAACAGGCCCGGGCCTTGCTCGCCCGGGTCGGCCTGGCGGACAAGGCCATGCATTACCCGTCGATGTTGTCCGGTGGACAGCAGCAGCGCGTGGCAATCGCCCGGGCGTTGGCGATGAAACCTCAAGCCATGCTGTTCGACGAGCCCACCAGCGCCCTGGATCCGGAAACCGTCGGCGAGGTCCTGCAGGTGATGAAGCAGTTGGCCGATGACGGCATGACCATGGTAGTGGTCACCCATGAAATGGGTTTTGCCCGGGAAGTCGCTGATCGCGTGGTGGTTCTCGATCAGGGCGAACTGATTGAGCAGGGTCCGCCGGAGCAGATCTTCAGTCGACCGACACACCCGCGAACTCGGGCCTTTCTCAGTCGCGTGCTGTGACCTTCTCAGTCAGGGTTTTTTACCCGGCAATGGAACCGGATACCTGCGGCCATTGAATCTTTGTTTGGAAGAGCTTTTGCCATGTTGAAATTTTCTGCCCACGAATATCCCTATCCGTCGCAACGTCAGAGTGTGTTTGCCCGCCGTGGCATGGTCGCGGCTTCACAGCCACTGGCCGCCGAGGCCGGCATCGAAATCATGCGCAACGGCGGCAATGCCATTGATGCCGCGATCGCTACAGCGGCGGCGCTAACGGTAGTTGAACCCACCGGCTGCGGCTTGGGCGGCGACGCCTTTGCTCTGGTCTGGAGCAAAGGCCAATTGCACGGACTGAACGGCAACGGCCAAGCGCCGGCGGCACTGACGATCGATGCAGTCAAGGCGTGTGGTCACGAGCGGATGCCGCTTTATGGCTGGACGCCGGTCACGGTGCCCGGTTGTCCTTCGGCCTGGGCGGAGTTGTCCAGACGGTTCGGCAAGCTGCCCTTTGCCGAGTTGCTGCAGCCCGCGATCAGTCTGGCCCGGGAGGGCTTCCCAGTGTCGCCGGTGGTCGCCCGACAATGGCAGACTGCTGTGGATGAATTCAGCCCCCATCGAGACCCGGTGCTAGACGCCTGGTTCGACACGTTCCTGATTGATGGCCGTGCGCCAAAGGCCGGTGAATTATTCCGCAACCCGGCGCAAGCCCGAACGCTGGAAGAACTGGCGGACAGCGCTTGCGAAAGCCTCTATCGCGGCGCTCTGGCTCAGCGGCTGGATGCCCATTCCCGCGCCACCGGCGGCTACCTGCGAGCCAGCGACCTGCAGGACTATCGCGCCCAATGGGTGGACCCGATCAGCATCAATTACCGCGGCTACGATGTGTGGGAAATCCCTCCAAGCGGGCAAGGATTGGTGGCCCTGATGACCCTGAAAATCCTTCAGGGTTTCGACTTCGATCACCGAGACAGCCAGCAGACCTGGCATCGTCAATTGGAAGCCATGAAGCTGGCCTACAGCGATGGCCTGCATTACATCACCGATCCGCTGCACATGCGTGTGGCGGTGGCTGATCTTCTCAGCGACACCTATAGCAGCCAACGCCGTGAACAGATCGTTGATCAGGCTCAGCAACCTGATCCCGGCGATCCTCACGCCAGCGGTACGGTGTACCTGGCCACGGCAGATGCGCAGGGCAATATGGTGTCCTTCATCCAGAGTAACTACCACGGCTTCGGTTCTGGCGTGGTGCTGCCAGACAGCGGCATCGCCTTGCAGAACCGTGGGCAGGAATTCAGTCTCGACCCTGACCACGCCAACTGCCTGGCACCGGGCAAAAAGACCTTCCACACCATCATTCCTGGCTTCATCAGTAAAGGTGACGCGCCGGTGGGACCGTTCGGCGTCATGGGTGGCTACATGCAGCCCCAAGGCCATGTGCAGATGGTCATGAACCTGGTGGATTTTGGTCTCAATCCTCAAGCTGCGCTGGATGCACCGCGATGGCAATGGCTGGGAGGCATGAAAGTCGGCATCGAGCAGGGGGCGTCGAGGGACTTGGCCGCTTCGCTGGCCCGGCGCGGACATAAGGTTCAGGTCGATTGCGACCTGATCAACTATGGCCGAGGGCAGATCATCATCCGCGACCCGGACACCGGTGTGTTGTGCGGCGGCACCGAGCCGCGGGCCGATTCCCATATTGCTGTGTGGTAACGGGTAGCTGAAAACAAACGAAGACGACTCGGTCTCTTCTGCGTGAGAAATACGCTGTGCATCCGTGCGCGGAACTGATGCACAGCGTGGCCTCGCGTGTTCTCTAGCCTTCTTCGACTGGACGTGGTTGGGGCGCGGTAGGTTCAGTGGAGATTGCTGGGGCTTAGAGGGGCTGCTCGCTCGCATCCCCAGAAACGACAAAGCCCTGAAAACACTTCAAAACCACTGATTGCTAAAGCAATCAGGATCCGAAAGTAGCTCACTCGGTCGAAGGGACGGATGCTTTGCTGCCCAAGCGGATCAGCTCATTGGAAAAACACAGGCCGACGATGATCAGTACCGCTCCTGCGTACAGGCTTTCGCGCGGTACTTCATTGAGCACCACAAACGCCAGCAGCGCGGCGAACAACGGCTCGGTCAGCATTGCATTGATGACGATCCCTGTCGCTGATTTGTCGTTCGATAGAATGCCGCCCCATATCGATGGGACGTTTACTCCCATGCATCGCCGTGAAGGAGTGCTGAAGCGGATGGTTGAGGTGATTGCGGGTGGCGAGAAAAACGACTTTGGCCTTGGCAATCATCGGAATATGCTCGGCGAGCTCGATAAATCAAGTCAAGGCCTTGAAGGTAGTCAGATACGGCAACAGCGTTAAGCCACTTACTCCTTCCGGGCAGATTCCGGAGCAGGGATAATGCGCCTTTCCCACCAATCGGGTGAATCAATCGCCCAGCACAAGCAGCCGCCTGGACTCGGCTGCCACCACTACAGGAAGGAGCTTTTACATGTCATACCGGCTTGCCATTTTCGACTTTGACGGCACGCTCGCTGATTCCTTTCCGTTCTTTGTTTCAGTGTTCAACCAGGTCGCTGACAGGCACGCATTCAGTCGAATTCACCCGCAAGAGTTGGACGGTTTGCGCAAGCAGGGGGCTCGGGAGATCATGGCTCATATCGGAATGCCTCGCTGGAAGTTGCCTCTGGTGGCGCGAACCTTCATGAGCTTGATGAAGAAACATCGAAGCTCGATCCCACTGTTCAATAACATTGCAAATACCCTCGCCCATCTTGACGAGAGAGGACTGATTCTGGCGGTGGTATCTTCTAACTCCCAAGAAAATATCAAGCAAATTTTGGGCTCCAGCTGTCAACATATCCGGGCCTTCGAGTGCGGCGCCTCCATTTTCGGCAAGGCGTCTCGCTTGCGCCGGGTCATGCGCAAATTCGACGTGGCGCAAGAGGAAGTTATCTACATCGGCGACCAACCTACGGATGGTGAAGCAGCTGCGACTGCCGGTATCGCCTTTGGTGCGGTCGCCTGGGGGTATGGAGCATATGATGCATTCCACAGTCTTCAGTCCCATGAGTGGTTCGCCGATGTGAGCGAATTACGGCGACTGGCAGGAAGTGATACGCACCTTGAGTCATCCGCAAGTTTATAGGCTTGACCATTGAGTGGCGATTTCAGTCGATTTCAACAATCAGCCTCTGGCCGAAAGCTGTCAGTGGTGAGGGGAAACTTTCGACCCAAGGCAGCCGTTGAGACCTATGTGTTGTCGCTTTATGTTATTCGTTTTCATGGAGGATTCTGACTGATGGCACGCGTGGGATTGATACTGACACCCGGTTTTGCGGACTGGGAATATGCTTTCATTGCAGGAACTGCATCCCCGTTCTACGGGATCGACGTTAGGTTTTTCGCCTCTACTACGGGACAGTTCCGCTCGCAGGGTGGATTGGCAGTAACTGTGAATTGCAGCTTGCAACAATGCCTGGACTGGAAACCGGACGTTGTTGTCGTCATCGGTGGAATGATCTGGGAACGTGCAGATGCACCGGATATTCGGGACTTTCTTCATACTAGTCGTTCAAGTGGCGCGACAATTGCCGGTATCTGTGGGGGAACGCTGGCACTTGCGAGAGCCGGGCTTCTCGACACGGTTTCTCATACCTCGAACAGCGCTGACTTTTTACAACAGAATGCCGCAGGTTATGAAGGGTCCTCGCTTTATCGACGCAGTCCAGTAGCTGTGGTTGCTGACCGCATCATAACTGCGCCAGGTCCTGCTCCCGTTAGCTTTACCTGCGCAGTGTTCGAAGCTGCCGGGTTATCTTCAGAGATCATTTCTCAGTTCAGGTCAATGTTGGCAGCAGAACACGGGTGACCGCTTCGTCCTGAAAAAACAGCCAACCAGGTGATGTGCTCGAGTGTCCGCTCTTGGCCGATTCTGTTGAAAAAGTCGGCTTCGGTTTCCACGGCAGAAAAGTACGTGCCTGAGATTTAAATCTGTGTTTTGGGCAGAAGGTTCAGGACTCGGATTTCAATCTCGGACGCGTACTTTTCTGATGCGCAAACCAAGGCCGACTTTTTCAACAGAATCGGCCCGAAAGCTTCAAAAAAATGCCCGGACTTAGCCGGGCTCGTTAAAAAAAATTCAGCGCGAATCCACCTCTTTCGCGATCTCGACGGATGATTTTTCCCTGCGCCTCTGAAGCCAGCTATAGAACGCATGTACCGGATGGAGGACGGCGGTAAGCACGCCAAGCAGCAGGATGATGAAAATGATGATCAGCGGGATGCTTTCGTGCGAGAACATGGTGGGTTACTCCTGTATTCACTATGTCGGAACCCACAGGCTAGACGCATAGAACAATGTTTTTGATGAACGTATATTCATCCTCGGGTTCGTCAATTGTGCTACGGAGAGAGTCGCCAAACTGATTATGAATGTGCTTTGTACGGTGGCTGTGGCGAGGCCGAGATCTACTGCTTAAGCATCAAACTGCGCCATAGGATCACAGTTGGTGCTACAGGCACGACGTCCGTTTGCTGCGCTTCCGGTTTCGGCAACTCTAGTGTCGTCAACTCGCTCAGCCCGGATGAAGAATGCTGGCGTGCTAAAAGTTTGTCGGGCTCTTCGGTCGACTCATCGATAGGCGGCTTAGTCATTTGATCGAAACAACGACCTTGCCTTTGGCTCGTCCCTGCTCGACATACTTCAACGCCTCTGCCGTTGATTCAAAGGGGAAGGCGCGGTCAATCACCGGTTTGATGATGCGGGCCTCGATGAGCGCGGTTATTTGTTGCAGTTGGGCGCCGTTGGCCCGCATGAATACAAACCTGTAGCTGACGTCTTGCTTGCGGGCCTTGCGCCGAATACCGAGGCTCAGCAGGCGCATGATTTGCTTCAATGGCCAGGACAAATCTTGCTCCTGTGCGAACTGCGCAGTGGGTGGCCCAGAGATGGAAATGAGCTGGCCACCTGGCTTGAGCACCTTGAGTGACTTCTCCAGGACATCGGCGCCGAGACTGTTCAACACTACGTCGTAGTCGTGCAAGACACTTTCGAAGTTCTGCTGTTTGTAGTCGATCACCAAATCGGCCCCCAATGCCTTCACCCATTCGACATTCGCAGTGCTGGTGGTTGTAGCGACAAACGCACCGAGGTGTTTGGCGAGCTGGATGGCGAGGGTGCCGACGCCGCCGGAGCCGGCGTGAATCAGCACTTTCTGACCCTTTTTCAGTTGGGCGGTTTCGACCAGCACTTGCCAGGCGGTCAGTGCAACCAAGGGGAGGGACGCGGCTTGTGCCATGCTGGTATTGGCAGGTTTCAGGGCGATCGCGTTCTCGTTCACGGCGATCAATTCGGCGAACGTGCCGATCCGCGCTTCCGGTGGGCGAGCGTACACTTCGTCTCCCGGTTTGAAGCGTGTCACCTTCGAGCCCACCTCAATCACGACGCCTGCCAGATCGTTACCCAGGATCAACGGAAATGAGTAGGGCAGGATCAGCTTGAATTCGCCTTTGCTGATCTTCGAATCCAGCACGTTGACACTGCTGGCGTGTACCTCGATCAAGGCGTCGTGGGCACCCACTGCGGGGGCGGGCGCTTCGCCAATCCGCCCGGGGTTCTTGCCATAGCGATCAATTAGAAATGCTTTCATCGTGGTGCAGCTCTTTTCGGTTGTAAGGAGGGTAGCCGGTGTGTTGCGGCGTTGCTGCGCCGTGTTGTCAGGCATCGAGGAACGCCTGCGCCTTGGCCACAAAGTCAACGTGGTGTTGGAAAATACCGCCGTGCCCGGCATCCTCATAAATCACCAGTTGTGCGTTGGGGATACGCTTTGCCAGTGCACTCGAGTTAACGCTGGGCACCATGATGTCGTTGTCGCCGTTGACGATCAGCGTCGGCGTCCGCAAGCGTCTGAGGTCTTGTGGCGCCTGTTTGCCCCACGCAGTGATGGCTTTCAACTGCCGCAGGAAAGCGCTGGGCGTCGGGCCTTTGTCGCGATTTTTTTTGCGTGCTTTCAGGCGTTGTAAATACTGCGAGGCGGATCGACGACCATTGGGCGTCGAAGTAAAGAACAGGTAGAACTTCGGATCGCGCCAGGTCAGCAAGCCTTTGAGCATCAATGGCCATGTCACCGAGCCGACCTTGTCGATACCGCTGCCGCCGGCTGGTCCGGTGCCGGTCAGAATCAAACGCCGCACCAAATCAGGCGCCTTCAGGGCGATGTCCTGAGCGACGAAGCCGCCGAGGGAGAAACCGAGCACATCAACGGTTTCCAACCCCAGCGCATGAATCAGCTGGATGGCATCGTCAGCCATTTCGCCGACGGTCAGTGGTGCGCTTCCGCCAGAGCCGCCGATGCCGCGATAGTCGGTGGTAATGACGCGTCTGGTTTGTGCAAGGCCATCGATGATCGCGGGGTCGAAGTTGTCCAGCACCGCGCCCCAATGGTTGAACAGTACGAGGGGCACACCGGTTGCTTGGCCGGTATCGCGATAGGCAAAGGGAATGCCGTTGACCGTGATCGACTGGTTCGTCGCGTTGATGAACGACGTCTGTGAACCCGAGGGCGTACTTGTCTGCGTTGAATTCATTGCTACTCCGGACAGTGGCCGGGTTCGATGCAGTGCCTTGCGCCTGCATCGAATCCGGCGCGGATACTCGCTACCAAAAGATCACGGTTGGGTCTGGTAGCGCTGGGCGACTGCAGACTGGCGGATTTGCCCCAGCAGGCCCTGACGTGCTCTCTGCAGCTCATCCCAGCGTTCCGCTTCGTGCAGCGGCGGGATGGTCACCGGTTCACGACGATCAAAACCGACTAGGGCGGCATCCACCAGATCGCCCACTTCCATGATTTCGCTCAAGGTGTTGATGTCGACGCCGGAGCGATCCCAGATCTCCGTGCGGGTGGCGGCGGGCAGCACGGCCTGCACGTAGACGCCCTGAGGCGAAAGTTCCAGGCTCAGGCCCTGGGAAAGGAACAGCACAAATGCCTTGGTCGCACCGTAGACTGTCATGCCGAACTCCGGCGCGAGACCTACCACCGAACCGATGTTGATGATCGCGCCGTCGCCTGCCTTGGCCAGGCGTGGGGCGATGGCGCTGGCGAGCCGCACCAGCGCCGTGGTGTTGAGGGCGACCAGTTGCGCAACGCTGTCGGTGCTCTGGTCGATGAAGTTACCGGACAGCGCGGCGCCGGCGTTATTGACGAGGATGCCGATGCGGGCGTCGTCGCGCAGGCGGCTTTCAACGGTTGTCAGATCGCTGAGTTGGGTCAGGTCCGCCGCAATGACATCGACGGCGACGTCGTGTTCGCTGCGCAAGCGCGCTGCAAGTGCATCCAGGCGCGCCTGATCGCGGGCGACCAGTACCAGATCGTGGCCGCGTTGCGCGAAGCGCTCGGCGTAGACCGCGCCAATGCCGGTGGAGGCGCCAGTGATGAGAACAGTAGGGCGAGTGCTCATGGGTTATCTCTCTTTCAGGATGTGAGAAACAGAAAGCGCGATCACTGATGGCTCAGCTTGCGATAGCGCTCGATTCAGCCAGCGTCGGGTAGTCGATGTAGCCAGCCGCACCGCCGCCATAGAGGGTGGCGGGATTGAACGCGGACAACGGCGCGCCACGTTTGAGGCGCTCCACCAGATCCGGATTGCCAATGAACGGGCGACCGAAGGCGATCAGGTCAGCCTGGTCTTCAGCGAGTTTCGAAGTCGCCAGGTCCAGGTCATAGCCGTTGTTGGCGATGTAGGTGTTTTTGAAGCGCTGGCGCAGGGCGCCGAAATCGAAGGGCGCCACGTCGCGCGGGCCACCGGTCGCGCCTTCGACCACGTGCAGATAAACCACGTCGAGGGCGTCGAGTTGTTCAACGACGTAATCGAATTGCGCCTGCGGATCGCTGCTGGATACGCCATTGGCCGGCGAAACCGGAGACAGGCGCACACCGGTGCGATCCGCGCCGATTTCATTAACGACCGCCGCCGTCACTTCGAGCAACAGGCGCGCACGATTCTCAATCGAACCGCCGTAAGCGTCGGTACGCAGATTGGCGCTGTCCTTGAGGAATTGATCCAGCAAATAGCCGTTTGCACCGTGAATCTCCACACCATCGAACCCGGCGGCGACCGCGTTTGCCGCGGCCTGGCGGAAATCGGAGACGATCCCCGGCAGTTCGCTGATGTCCAGTGCGCGCGGCTCGGAGACGTCTTCAAAACAGTTGTTGACGAACACTTTGGTGGCGGCGCGCAGTGCAGAAGGGGCCACAGGAGCGGCGCCGTTTTCTTGCAGATCAACATGCGACACGCGGCCGACATGCCACAGTTGCAGAAAGATTTTTCCGCCCTTGGCATGGACGGCATCGGTCACGGTGCGCCAGCCGTCTATCTGCTTCTGCGTGTAGATCCCGGGGGTGTCCTGATAGCCCTGGCCCTGTCGGGAAATCTGCGTGGCTTCGCTGATCAGCAGGCCGGCGCTGGCGCGTTGGCTGTAATAGGTGGCCGCGAACTCGCTGGGGACGAAGCCCTGGCCTGCGCGGTTACGTGTCAGCGGCGCAAGGACTACCCGGTTCGACAGCGTTAGGCTGCCAAGGGTGTAAGGGGTGAACAGATTCTGATTGGTCATCTGGTATTTCTTCCGTGCCCGTTGATGGAGATCGGTGTTGCGTGCAATTAGGATGATGATCGAAATCTAAACTGTCAACGGTTTTGATTATGACCAGCATCTATGTATGATTGGACGCATGATTTTCCGGTAAACACGAGGTATTGCACGTGAGAGTGACCAAGGCCCAGGCGCAGGCCAATCGAGAGCACATCGTTGAAACGGCCTCAGAGCTGTTCCGTGAGCGCGGCTTTGATGGCGTCGGTGTGGCGGATCTCATGGCGGCTGCCGGTTTCACCCATGGAGGCTTCTACAAGCACTTCGGGTCGAAGGCCGACCTGATGGCCGAAGCCTCGGCCTGCAGTCTTGCCAAATCGCTGACAGGCGCCCAAGCGCTCGATGTTCCGGGCTTCATCAACGTCTATGTGACCCGAGAACATCGGGACGGACGTGGCAGCGGTTGCACCATGGCCGCGTTGTGCAGCGACGCGGCGCGTCAATCGGATGATGTGAAAACGACATTTGCCGAAGGCATTGAACACACCCTGCAAACGCTGGGAGAGAAATATCCGACGGGACCGGATGCCGAGGCGGGAGAGGGGAGAAAGAAAATGATCGACCTGCTGTCTCGCGCTGTCGGCGCGATTATTTTGTCGCGTGCCTGTCCGGATGATTCTGCACTCGCGGATGAGATCCTTGAGGTTTGTCGCGCTGAAATGTTGGCTTCGTTGCCGGTCGATGAAGTTGAACCGGTGTTGAAGGAAGATTAATTCAAAGCGTGAACGGCCTATTCGCGCGATCAAAATACGCTACACGGTTTTTTTGACCCATTTGATTTGAGCGGGATTTGTAGAAAACCAGCTAAGAAATTTAGCTATATATTAGTTTTGCTATCCTCTTTGCGGTCAGTCATGCGTCGTCTGAATAAGGAAACTTCTATGACTACTGCACATGTTTTCATCGCCATCAGTCTAGATGGCTATATCGCCAGGTCCGACGGTGACATTGACTGGCTATTGCAGCGCGATGATCAGAGTGAGGATCACGGCTACCTGGGCTTCATCGCCGATAAGGATGCTATCGTGATGGGGAGGGGGAGCTATGAGAAAGTGCTGACCTTCGACACTTGGTTCTACGACCTGCCAGTAATCGTGTTGTCTCAACAGTTGGCCGATTCACAGGTGCCTAATGCGCTAGAGGGGAAAGTGCGTTTTTCCAACCTCACTCCTTCAGACCTACTGGCGGAACTGGCGAGGCAAGGTGTGCATCGAGTCTATGTCGATGGCGGGCAATTGGTGCAGTCATTCCTGCGTGACGGGTTAGTCGCCGATATGGTGATCACCACTGTTCCCGTGCTGATTGGGTCGGGAAGACCATTGTTCGGGGCCCTTACGCAGGACATTGAATTGAAGCTAGTAAATAGCCGGTGTTTTCCTTCCGGTCTAGTGCAGTCAACCTATCAGTTGGTTCCTTGATTTTCCGGAGGGAGGTCCGATCCAAAACGCTGGGCGCTCTGGTCGCCAAGATGGCCAAGGAGCATGCTACATTGCGGCCGTAGCGCCGGAGCTGGCAAAGCATGTTTTCAGCCATATCGACCAGCGCGCCGAATCCGATATGAACCTACTGACGCGTTTGGCACGTGAACTGGGCGCCGTGGCGAAGCCGGTCGACGGTCGCCTGGTAGTGGTGCCTAGGGGGGGGCTCAGACCGTCACCGGCGCGGCGCTGCCGACCGTCGTGATTTGTGATCCGGAAAACAGTAGCGGCCGGGTCACGATCCAAGAGCGCAACGACTATCAGTTGGTGGTCGCGTATTGGTTCAACGAAGCCGAGCAGCGCAAGGTGCCGGTAGTCACGGGCATAGTCGCCGGGGCGGTGTCGGTGTACGGCAATGCCCCGGACAATGCCGGTGAGGCCAACGAGGACGCCGACAGTCAGGCGGGTCCGCGCTACATCATCCGCAAGACACATACGGATCAGAAGAGCGCCCAGGAAGCTGCAACGGCGCAACTGAAGAAGCTGCAACGCGGCAAGTCGACCATGTCCATCACTCGGCCGCTGACGCCTGGAATGGTCGCCGAGGGGCGGATCGATGTGCACAACCATCGCGCCAGCGCGAACAGACTTTGGCAGGTCGAGTCGGTCATGCATGTCATTGGTTCGGGCGGGGTGTCATCGTCGGCGGCGGAATGTGTGACGCCAGCGTGAGGCCGTCGGGGGAGATCAAGGGACCTACTCGGCCACCGTACGCGGCCCCATGCCGCCCCGAGAAGGAGTTCCAACGCTTGTCTTAGCAGTTGATGGAGATCTTGCAGGCGCCGGTCTTGTAGTCAGGGTTGTCTTTGTGGCCGCAGCCCTGCAGCCCGAAGGGGGATCGGGTCGAGCCATGGCGTACCGGTGATGACCAGCTTGGTTAACGCCGTAGTCGGAATCTTTGCAAGCTCCGCTCGCTTGAGAAACCTCCCGAGTCACCTCGAAGAGCATAGAGGCTTGCCCTGTAGATGGCCGTTCTTCGAGAGCAACCAAAACTCCGGATTTTTTTATAGGCCCATTCCCAACCCCGAGACTTGGTCTTTTCGGCAGGTGTTAATTTCACTTCAGAGCCTCTAGCAGTGGAGTTTGCCGGGATCATAGCAATGTGCCTCTGTTAGAAAAGCGTCAAATAATAACCTTTCATGTATCAGGGTTAATACATATCCGGCGCTTGGTCTTTAGGAGGAAAAAACACGCTGATTACTCGGTTTTTTGGCTGGTGCGTAAGGGCAGGGGCAAACTAGGGGCTTGGGGTTCAGGTCGGCAGAACGCCTGGAAGGGAGGGCACTACTGTCGGAAAATGTACAACCTGGTGTCCCTCGTCCCGGTCTACCTTGTCGCGATCCAGCAACCCAGTGTAATGCGGGTTGTCGCCTTGATCTGCCGACCAAGTGTACTTGTACACCAAGTCACTCTTCGTGATTACAGCCATGTCCCTTCCTCGAGGTGACGGGCAGACAATTCTGCGCCATCTCGAAGTTCTAGCGGATGCAGAAAGTTTCGCAATGTCACCTCGTCATTCTCCTGCGGTGGCTTGCGCAAAACCTCCTCTGGAGGCCGCGTGTTTCCGTTTGCATAAGCACAAAAAATCGAATGTTTTGCCACTCTTAAAGGGGGTCATATTCGTTCTAAAACAATAGCTTAGGTCGTTACAGTCCCCGGCATGAGGTGCTAGGGGTCGAGTGTTCGAGTCACTCCGTCCCGACCATATTTCGTGAGGAGATCAAGCGCTTAGTGGCTTGGTCCCCTTTCTCGTTTCAGGTCTACGCAAAACTACCCAGTGATTTCGCTGATATTCAGATCCGGTATCGCCTCAGGCCGGACGATTTTCTCGTGGTCCCGCTGGTAGTTTTTGGTCATGCCCTCGCTCGCGTGCCCTGCGATCTTCTGTCCATCGTTTCCGGCGTTCTTCCACAGGTGCAGCGACAGCGCCCGCACTTCATGGAAGCTCGGCACCTCCTCCGTGCCAGAGCCGCTACATACGTCAACCCAATAGGCAGATGCATCGGCTAGCAAGTAGATGCTGTGGCGGGGGGGGGGGCGAGCAGCGCTTCCAGGTTTTTTCATCGCATGCGGTATGCCTGTTAGATAAGTCCTTCTCAATGTGTATTGTTTGGACGATGCAGTAGCCGCGATTTCTCACCGAGCGGAAAAGGTTATCTCCTCTAGCGGACCTCTTGAACTTCGCTTGTAGCCTGCTGAGGCACATCACCAGTCCCTTATAGTGGTCAAGGTTTTTGTTTAGTTTTTTGGCAATGGCATCATTACTTACTATCCGTTCTGTGCTGCTTATTAACAAGTCGAGTACTGCGTACTCCATCTTGGTTAGATTGATAGTTTTTTCATTGTTAGTAAGTAATCGCAGAGGCTCGACTAGCATCCATGCATTTGAACTTTGTGCGCGTATTGCGTTGAACATACTCTTTTCAACGGGGGCGTGCGCCTCGAAAGCGGAGGGTCGTCTGGAGGGGGGCGTATCGATATTCATCTAAGTGAGGATGTTTCTTTGGATGTATTGCTCTTCCGCTAGCTGGCTCGAAATAGAGAAATTCCTAGGTCAGCGGAGATGGCGCAGTGCAATGCAGAGTGTATTTCGGTTAAAACCGGCTAATTTCGGTGATGATACGTTTCAGCAATCGTAAAATCTTTAAAAAAGATCGAACGTACGTTGGTTTTGATAGGGAGGATTAAGGACATTCCAGCCAGTTGCGGGTGTCTTCGATTTCGTACGGATCCACGGTTTCGCCTCAGTATTTGAGGCGAGGTGGTAGCGGGGTAGCGATAAGATGCAGTGCTAATTCACTCCAGCGTCATCAGTACCGCGAGCGTCATCTTGATGAACTCTTCGTTCTTGTCGATGGTGTCCAAGGCGCCGCGCACGTTGTCGGCGACGTCGGCTGAGCCGCGGGCTTCGACCCAGTTGGAAAGCTCCATGATGGCGGCTTCGAGCGCGAGTTGGTTTTCGTTGATCTTGTACAGCAGGGAGGGGGACGGTCCGAATGTGGCATCGCAAATCCTCGGTTTTGAGGACAGCGTAGCACCACCTTACGTGAAGGATTTTTAACGATCAGCAGGACGCCGGAGGAGGGGGTTCAGCCGCTGAGTTCTGGAACACGTCCATAATAGTTATGGAACACATGCCGAGAGCCGAGATTTTCACCAAACCCCAGAAACGACAAAGCCCTGAAAAATCAGGGCTTTGTCGTATAAAGATGGCGGAGGCGATGGGATTCGAACTCATGGACCTGTTACAGTCGACGGTTTTCAAGACCGTTGCCTTAAACCACTCGGCCACACCTCCGTTTGCGTTGCGGGCGCCATAATACCTGAATGAAACACACTGTCAAACTCTCTGCATGGCTTGTTACAGAGCGTCTGTTATGATCTTTGCGACTGAACGTTTCAAACCAACAGGAGTGTCGCCATGCGCGAACAGGATTACGCAGTTAATAACAGCGTGCAGGCTGAGCAGCTAGAGGTTAGCCGCGTCCTGCGCAACACTTACGGCCTACTCGCCCTCACCCTCGCATTCAGCGGCGTGATGGCGTTTGTCGCACAGCAGATGCGTGTCGGTTACCCGAACGTCTTCGTGGTGCTGATCGGCTTCTACGGCCTTTTCTTCCTCACCAACAAACTCCGTGACTCGGCGTGGGGCCTGGTTTCTGCGTTCGCGCTGACCGGTTTCATGGGTTTCCTGCTCGGCCCGATCCTCAACCGTTACCTGGGCATGCAGGGCGGCGCGGAAGTGGTCAGCTCGGCCTTCGCGATGACCGCGCTGGTGTTCGGCGGCCTGTCGGCTTATGTGCTGATCACCCGTAAGGACATGAGCTTCCTGGGTGGTTTCATCACGGCCGGTTTCTTCGTGTTGCTGGGTGCGACGCTGGCGAGCTTCTTCTTCAAGATCAGTGGTCTGCAACTGGCGATCAGCGCAGGTTTCGTGCTGTTCTCCTCGGTCTGCATTCTGTTCCAGACCAGCGCCATCATTCACGGCGGCGAGCGCAACTACATCATGGCGACCATCAGCCTGTATGTATCGATCTACAACCTGTTCATCAGCTTGCTGCAGCTGTTCGGCATCATGGGCCGCGATGATTGATCGCCAGCCTTGAGTAAAAAACCCGCTTCGGCGGGTTTTTTATCGTCTGGGAATCGGGGTATCCACGTCTTTGCGAACCAAACAGCACTCACGCCATCGGTGGCAGCCGGCGTTTGATCGGGGTTTTCTTGACGATGGCGGTGTTGGTTTCGGCGTGGGTGTTGAGGCGGTCGAGGAGGGTGTCCAGTTGTTCCATCGAGCGCACATGCAGGCGGGCGATGAAGCAGTCGTCGCCGGTGACTTTGTCGCACTCGGTGAATTCGGGGATCGCCTGAATCTGCCGTTCCACTTCCTGCAACTGGCCCGGTAACGGGCGGATGCGGACGATGGCCTGGAGTTGATAGCCGAAGCATTTAGGGTCGATTTCGACGGTATAGCCCTTGAGTACGCCGCGTTCTTCGAGGCGGCGCAGGCGCTCGGCAACGCTGGGCGAGGACAGGCCGCTGATCTGTGCCAGGGCCTTGAGTGAGCGGCGGGAGTCTTCCATCAATGCGCTGATCAGCACTTGGTCGATGTCGTCGGTCATGGCGAATCCCCTGTTAGGCAATCGGCTGGATAAGCCTTGATAAAAAAGGCAGATACCGAGTTTAGCCTGCTTTTTGCGCTGGAGAAGCCCCTCGGCGGATTGGCATACTTTGGCCTCAAACACAGGAGGTTGATGATGGACAGAACACTACGTCGCGGCTCATTCGAGATGACCGCCGCCATGCTGATTTCCGGAACCATTGGCTGGTTCGTGCTGGTGTCCGGGCAACCGGTGCTGGACGTGGTGTTCTGGCGCTGTGTGTTCGGTGCCGCCACCTTGTTGCTGATTTGCGCGGCGTTCGGCTTTCTGCGCCCGGGCATTTTGACGTCCACCACTTTCGTGTTGGCCGTACTGAGTGGCGTGGCGATTGTCGGTAACTGGGTGCTGTTGTTCGCGTCCTATTCTCGCGCCTCGATTGCCATCGGCACGGCGGTTTATAACGTCCAGCCGTTCATGTTGGTGGGGCTGGCCGCGCTGTTTCTCGGGGAGAAAATCACCCTGCAAAAACTGTTCTGGCTGGGCATTTCGTTTCTCGGGATGCTGGCGATTGTCAGCGCACATGGCGAGCAAGGCGAGGGTGGCAACGATTACCTGATGGGGATCGCTCTGGCGCTGGGTGCTGCCTTCCTGTACGCGATTGCCGCATTGATCATCAAACGCCTGACCGGCACGCCACCGCATCTGATCGCGTTGATCCAGGTCTGCACCGGCGTGCTGTTGCTCGCGCCCTTTGCGCACTTCTCGGCGATGCCGCAAGCGCCCAGTGCCTGGGCCAGCCTGGTGACCCTGGGTATCGTGCATACCGGCTTGATGTATGTGCTGCTCTACGGAGCAATTCAAAAGCTACCGACCGCCCTGACCGGCGCGTTGTCGTTCATCTATCCGATTGCGGCGATTTTCGTGGACTGGTTTGCCTTCGGTCATCGCCTGGAGCCGCTGCAATGGATCGGTGTCGCCGCGATTCTGCTGGCCGCCGCCGGGATGCAACAGGGTTGGGGCCTGAAGCTTCGGCGGGTGGCTACACAATAAACGGCCTCTCAGATGTTCCAGCGCGGTGCGGTTTTCGCCAGACGCTGGCGCATCTCGCCGATGTTCGCGGCCAATTGTCGGGTCAGCAATCGGTAGCCATCCAGTGGACTGTAGACCGGCATATCAAGCGTAGAGTCCAATGGCGGTTCGGCTGGCCGGCTGAGCCGTTGTGAAGCGCCCGATTTCAATGCCCGGGCCATACCGATCAGTTGCACCCGGATCTGTCGGTGCTCGGTTTTCAATGACGATTGCAGGTGGGCCATTGCCTCAGAGTCATCGGCATTCGGCCGGCTATTGCCGAGGATTTCCAGGATGCTGACGCACATCCGCAGGTTGCGCTGAATCGCATCGAGTTCGGTCATGGAAACCCGCACCTCCTTGGACACAGAGGGCATCAGTGAGCGCAGTTGCACCATGACTGCGTTCAAGCGATTCATGAGCTTCAAGTGCTCGTCAGCGGCGACGGACTCGCCGTTGATGATACGGCCATAGATTGCCGCGCAGTCGCGCAACGCATCGGCCAAGTTGTAGCGCCAGGAGTACACCGCGTACAGCGGCAGGGCAAAGGAGAAAGCCAGTGCCAGGGCGATGCCGATCAGAATATCCACCCCGCGCCACAGGCCATCGGTGACCGGGTTGTCACCGTGCCCGGCAACGATAAACACGGTGATCGCCGACAGCAGCGCCGTATAACCACCCTTGCCGATGGCGTGGTACGAGAAAAACCCGCACACCACCGACATTGCGAAATAGGTCAGCCACGGCATCCCGAGCCAGGCCTGTTGCGCCACCAGCAACAAGCCGACACCGGCCCCGATCAAGGTGCCGATGGCTCGCTCGGCGGCTTTTTTGCCGATGTTACCGTGGTGCTGCAAACCGCCGATCACCACCAGCATGGTCACCGACGCCCATTCGCCATGGGGCAGATGGATGCCGGTGGTCAGCAGAATCGTCGCCAGCAACCCCAACGAAACCCGCACCGCATGGATCAGTTTGGCGTGGCGGTAGCGCCGGTACGGGTCCAGCAATGGACGCAGTATTCGGCGCAACAGCGGTGGCAGTCGAAGGCCTTTGATGATGCTCAGGTCTGGTGTCCTCAGAAAATTTTGGTGTCCTCAGAAAATATAGTCGGTGGTCAGGAAGCTCGAGTTCCGGCCGCTGATGATCTCGCTGAGAAGCTCTTTGCTGCTTTCCTGGAACTTGGTCGCCACCAGGGTCCGGATCGAAAATACCCGCAGCGCATCATGCACCGACAACGTGCCCTCGGCGGAGTTCTTGCGGCCGTTGAACGGGTAGGTGTCCGGGCCGCGTTGGCACTGGGCGTTGAGGTTGATCCGGCCGACCTGGTTGGCGAAGGTGTCCACCAGCCTGCCGACCGCCACCGGGTTGGTGCCGAAGATGCTCAGTTGCTGGCCGAAGTCGGATTCCAGGACGTAATCGATCACGGTGTCCAGATGACGGTAAGGCACGATCGGCACGACCGGGCCAAACTGTTCTTCCTGATAGACGCGCATCTGCGGTGTCACCGGGTACAACACGGCCGGGTAGAAGAACGATGCCCGGGACTCACCACCATTGGGGTTGACCACGGCGGCGCCTTTGCTGACCGAGTCCGCCACCAGCGAATGCAGATAATCGACTTTGCTCGCCTCCGGCAGCGGTGTCAGGGCCACGCCGCTGTCCCACGGCATACCGGGTTTCAGTGAGGCGAGCCTGGCGTTGAATTTCTCAATGAACGCCTCGACCACGTCTTCATGGACGAAGAGGATTTTCAGCGCGGTGCAGCGCTGACCGTTGAATGACAGGGAGCCGGTAACGGCTTCGCTGACCGCGTTGTCCAGATCCACCTCAGGCAACACGATGCCGGGGTTCTTCGCATCCAGGCCCAGTGCCGCACGCAAGCGGTGAGGCCTTGGGTGGAGTTTTTTCAGGTCGCTGGCGGCCTTGTTGGTGCCGATAAACGCAAAGATATCGATCTTGCCGCTGGCCATCAGTGCGCTGACGGTCTCGCGGCCACTGCCGTAAATGACGTTGATCACCCCGGCCGGGAAGCTGTCGCGAAAGGCTTCCAGCAGCGGACGAATCAACAGCACCCCAAGCTTGGCCGGCTTGAACACCACGGTGTTGCCCATGATCAGCGCCGGAATCAGCGTGGTGAAGGTCTCGTTCAGCGGATAGTTGTAAGGCCCCATGCACAACGCCACGCCCAGCGGAACGCGTCGGATCTGGCCGAGGGTGTCCTGTTCCAGTTCGAAGCGGCTGGAGCGGCGGTCGAGTTCCTTGAGGGCGTTGATGGTGTCGACGATGTAGTCGCAGGTGCGGTCGAACTCTTTCTCCGAATCCTTGAGGTTCTTGCCGATCTCCCACATCAGCAACTTGACCACCGCCTCGCGCTGTTCGCGCATGCGACCGAGGAAGGTCTCGACATGCTGGATACGCTCGGCCACGCGCATGGTCGGCCACAAACCCTGGCCCCGGTCATAGGCACGGACAGCCGCGTCGAGCGCGGTCAGGGCGGTGTCGGCATCGAGGAGCGGCGTGCTGCCGAGGATCACTTGTTCGTCGCCATTCGCGCCGCTCAGGTACACCGGGCTGCGCACCTGGGCGAGGGGGCCGGACCAGGTTTTCAGTTCACCGTCGACCAGGTATTCGCGCTGTTCGGTCTGGCCGTTGAGGCGATACTTTTCCGGGATGCCGTCGGCGGTGGGAAACAGGTTGCCAAGGATCGATGCTGTGGTCATGTCGCTACCCCGTCTGGATTGGGTGATGCACTGATGAATCGTTTTAGCAGACCTCGGCCTGGCTTGTCATGATTCATCTTAGGGTTTTTTGGGCTCGGCGTTGTGGATCGCGAATCTGTCGGCTCATCCGCTCATGAAAGCCGATCTTTTCCCCTTGAGAACACACAAGTAACGATCCCCCGGTTAAACTTCGCGCTCTTTCTCAAAGGAGTTCATATGAGTTACTACCAGCCGGGCATCCTCGCCACCCCAGTTCCGCCTCAAGCTCGTCATATGTTCTTCGCCCTCGAATCCGCCGAGGCACTGCCGGCAGCGCTGGATAACCTGACGCGCCTGGTGGACGGAAAATCGGCGGTGGTCGGTTTCGGCGAGTCCCTGGTCAAGGCGCTGCACGCGCAGATCGACGGCTTGCGCGCCTTTCCTGCGCTGGTCGGTGTCGGCGTCGACAACCCGTCGACCCAACACGCGCTCTGGTGCTGGTTGCACGGTGTTGACCGTGGCGAACTGCTCAATCGCAGCCACGCGATCGAAGCCGCGCTGGCACCGGCCCTGCGTCTGGTGCAGATGAACGAAACCTTCCGCCACATGACTGGCCATGACCTGACCGGTTACGAAGACGGCACCGAAAACCCTCACGACGAAGCCGCTGTCGCCGCCGCGCTGCTGGGCAAGGGCGCTGAGGGGCTGGTCGGTGGCAGCTTCGCCGCGATCCAGCAATGGCAGCATGACTTGAAAGGCTTCCACGCGATGCCGTCCCACGAGAAGGACAACATCATGGGCCGGCGCCTGAGCGACAACGAAGAACTCGACGACGCGCCGATCTCTGCCCACGTCAAACGCACCGCCCAGGAAAGCTTCGCACCGGAAGCCTTCGTGGTCCGTCGCTCGATGCCGTGGATCGAAGGCGATCGCGCCGGCCTGATGTTCCTGGCATTCGGTTTTTCCCTCGATGCATTCGAAGCCCAACTGCGACGCATGAGCGGTCTGGAGGACGGCATCACCGACGGTTTGTACCGCATCAGCCGACCGATCACTGGCGGCTACTACTGGTGCCCGCCGCTCAAGGACGGTCGCCTCGACCTGCGCGCATTGCGTGTCGGCTAAATAGCGGATCGCGTACACCTGTAGGAGCGAGGCTTGCCCGCGAAGGCGGTGTGTCAGGTAAAACGCTTTCGCGGGCAAGCCTCGCTCCTACAAAAAACCATCAAAAGGATTTGCTGACACTCGCCACCAGGGTCGCGCTGCACACATCGTCGAACCCCCAGTTACTGATGCATTGGCTTTTCGACAAATCGGTATCGATGTAACTCAACCCTAGCAGCACCCCGGCCACTTCGCGGGTCAGCTTCGCCTCCCACTCGTGGTAAGCCTCCTCGCCATGCCCCGAGGCCGAATACAGGCGCGGGTCTTTGAAGTCCATTTCGCCGTAGCGCAGTTTCAGCCCCAGCCCATAGGGCAACTCGGTTTCGTAGCCAACGTAGCGGTACAACGTGCTCTGTTTGCTGTCGATGCCCGGTGCATCGGCAGAGTAATAGGCCGCGAGTTTCACGCCATAGACGTCGAGAATCCCGTAGACCTCGCTCTGATTGAACTGGCTCTCTTTTGGATACGCGTATTTGAGATAGCCGACATCCAGGCTGATGGCGTCGGTCGCCTGCCACAGCCAACCACCGTAGTAGTCGACTTCCTGGCGGGTTTTCAGGCCACCGCCGAAATCGACGTTCGAACTCCAGGCGCCCAGGTACAGGCCGCTGCTGTGGGCCAGGGTCACACCGGCTTGCACGGCGGGGTCGTTCTGGGTTTGCGAGATGCCGCGAGTGCGATAGTCGCTGGCCAGGGTCAGGTCGACCAGCACGGTGAAGTCGTCATTCAAGGGCAGGGCCTGGCTGCCCAGGGGCAACAGGCTGAAGGATGCGAGGGCGAACAGGGTGAACGCTTTCATGGTGCAGTGCCTTTGTTGTGATTGTTATGGGCAGATTTGAGACAACGCTGCTCCAGACCCCAGCGATGAACGCGGAGTTGGGCTGCGTGTACAGGCGATTTTTCTCAGAGTGTCGGGGCGTAGACTTCGCGACCGGCGAACCAGGTTTGCAGCACTTGGGTGTCGTGCAGGGCTTTCTCATCGACGCTGAACACGTCGCGGTCCAGCACGATGAAATCGGCTTGCTTGCCGGGGCTCAACGAGCCGATTTGCTTCTCTAGACCGATAGTGCGGGCGGCGTTGAGGGTGTAGGTGTAGAACATCGTTTCCCGGTCGATGCGTTCGTCGGCGTTCAACACACCCAACGGGCCGTTTCGGGTGATCGCCTGGGCGATGGCGTTCCATGGATTGGGTGAAGACACCGGCCAGTCGCTGGCTCCGGCGATCGTCGCGCCCTGTTTGAGCAGCGAGTGCGCCGGGTACTGATAGCGGAAGGCGAGGGCGCTGACGTAAGGCTTGATCATGTCCAGGGTGTAATCGTCGGCGGAGGCCCAGAGCAACTGCATGGAGGCGATGACGTTGAGCGGTTTGAACCGCGCAAACTCTTTCGGGTTGACCATTTGCAAGTGGGTGATCGAGTGAGTCACGCCGCTCTGGCGATCCTTGCGCGCCTGGGCGATGCCGTTCAGGGATTCTCGTACCGCGCGGTCGCCGATGGCGTGGATGTGCACCCGCCAGCCGCGTTGATCGATGGCACTGACCAGTTCGCCGAAGTGCTTCGGATCGATCAGCAACTCGCCCTGTTTTTGCGAGTTGGTGTAAGGATCGATCATCGCCGCGCTCTGGGCCGGGTATTCGATCACGCCGTCGGCAAAAATCTTGATACCGGGCAGGGTCAGGTTGGGGATGCCCTGGAATTGCTGGCGGACCTTGTCCAGCGTGTCGAGATCGGCCGGTACGCTTTTCGGATTGGCCACCAGCAGGGCCGCGACGTGGGCGGTCATGCCACCACTTTGCGACAGCGCTTTGTACACCGGCAGTACGCCGACGGTTTTCTCTGTGGGTTTAAGGGCAAACACCGGCTCGCCGGGGGCGGCGTTGGCAGCGGGGTCCATCCAGGCCGTAATGCCCAGGCTGTTGTTGTAGCGCACGGCGGTTTGCGCGGCGCGCAGCATGTCGGCGGCACTGGGCGCGGGCATTTTTAACGCAACCCGATCCCAACCGGCGTCCACCAGAAAACCGTTGGGGCTACCGTCGACAAGCTTGCCAATGGTGTCGAGTTCGGCGGCCGGCAGGTTTTGCAGCAGGGCGGCGTCGATGCCCGCGCGTTCGAGCATGACGTTGTTGGCCCAGGCGGTGTGGTGGTCGCTGCCGGTGAACACCACAGGCACCTTGGCCCATTCGCCGCTGTTGAATTTTTTGCCGAGGGCCTCGGCCTGGGCCCAATACGCCGAACTCATGCCGGCCACGCTTAGCACATCGCCGTGTTTCGCCTTGCCGTCATCACGCCATCCGCGCAGGCGTTTTTCCAGCTCATTGAGGTCGACCACCTCATCTTCCATATTGGCCGAGGCCATTTCCAGGCCGCCGAAAATCGCGTGGGAATGGCTGTCGATCAGGCCGGGCATCAACGTCTTGCCGCCGAGGTCGATCACTTTCGTTTGCGATTCAATCAAGGCTTTTATCTGTGCATCGCTGCCAACTTGCAGCACTTTGCCGTCCTGCACCGCCAGGGCCTGCACCTTGGGCTGGTTGCGGTCGGCGGTGAATATCTTGCCGTTGAGCAGCACCAGATCGGTCGCTGCCATGGCTTCCATCGAGGCAAAAGCCACAGCGGCCATCAATAGATTCGGGAGGAATCTTTTCATTGAATGTTTCCTTGTTATTGCGTCTGATGGCCAGATTAGTGGCTGCTTATGCTCAACAGAACGCCTCACTCACGAAAAACGTTTTTGCCGGAATGGAAAAAGAATGGACAAGTTGGGTGCGTTGAAAATGTTCGTGGTCACGGCGCAACTGGGCAGTTTCAGCCGCGCCGCCGAGCAACTGGGCAAGACCCCGTCGGCCCTGACCAAAGCGGTCAATCACCTGGAGGCCGAGCTCGGTGCCCGGCTATTCGAGCGCAGCACCCGGCGGATTCTGCTGACGGAAGTGGGGCGGCTCTACCTGGAAACCGCGCGTCAGGTGTTGCAGCGGCTGGACGAGGCCGGTGAGGAAATCGAGCAGTTGCAGCATGGCCTGCGCGGCAATCTGAAAATCACCGCGCCACTGGCCTATGGGCATGCCTTTCTCGATCAGGTGTGTGGCGGTTTTCTGGAGCAGTATCCGCAGATCAATCTGCAAGTGGACCTGTGCGATGAGTTCGTCAATCTGCTGGAAAGCGGCTACGACCTGGCCCTGCGCGAAGGCCATGACGACCTGCCGGGGCTGATCGCCCGCGTCGTTGGCAGCAATCGTCTGGCGTTGTGTGGCAGCCCGGCCTATCTGGCGCGCAAGGCGTTGCCGGTCACCGCGCAAACCCTCGATGAGCACGAATGGTTGCTGTATCGCCATCCCTTGCTCAGCCGCGAATTCTGGTGGGCCGAGCGCGATGGGCAGCGCTTGAGCCTGTCGCAACCCCAGGCGCCACGGCTGCGCAGCGACAATTACGACTTGCTGCTGGCCAATGCGCTGGCCGGACGCGGGTTGTTGCACACGCCGCTATGGAGCGCTGCGCCGTATCTGGCCGACGGTCGACTGGTGCGGGTGATGGCGGACTACGACATCGATCCCGACAGCTTTGGCCCGCACATTCTGGCGGTGTACCCGAGCCATCGGCGAGCGACCGCCAAAGTCGTGGCTTTTATCGATTACATCGCCGGGTTTCTGGCCTCTCGCGGGCTGAGCTGACTGGCGGTCCTTGCCAGGAAAAAGCCGAAAGAGTACAAATGTACTCCATGACGACTTTAACTCCCCGCCGTACCGCCATCCTGACCTTCATCCGCGATCGCATCGCCGAACACGGTCAGCCCCCGAGCCTCGCTGAGATCAGCGAGGCCTTTGGCTTCGCCTCCCGTAGCGTGGCGCGCAAGCACGTGCTGGCGCTGACCGAAGCCGGTTTCATCGAGGTCAATCCGCATCAGGCGCGCGGCATCCGCCTGTTGAACCAGCCGCTGCGGCCCGAGCTGCTGGACGTTCCGGTACTCGGTCGAGTGGCGGCCGGCGCACCGATCGGTGCCGATGCCGAGGTCCACAGCCGCTTGCTGCTCGATCCGTCGATCTTCTCGCGGGTGCCGGATTACCTGCTGCGGGTCCAGGGTGATTCGATGATCGAGGACGGCATTCTCGATGGCGATCTGGTGGGCGTGCGGCGCAATCCCGAGGCGGTCAACGGCCAGATCGTGGTGGCGCGGCTCGACGGCGAAGTCACCATCAAGCGTTTCGAGCGGGTCGGCGATACCGTTCGCCTGTTGCCGCGCAATCCGGCTTACCAGCCGATCATTGTTCGAGCCGATCAGGAGCTGGCCATCGAAGGCGTGTTCTGTGGTCTGGTGAGGCAAGGGTGATGGGCGCCGTCGTTGCGCTGGATACGCTGTTCAATGGCGGCCAGGTCTGGAAGGGCCGACCTGCGCCACCGGCCGTCAGCCCGCAACCCACGGGGCATGCGGCGCTGGATGCGGCGTTGCCGAGCGGTGGCTGGCCGGAAGCGGCGCTGAGCGAAATCCTCCTGGCCGGGCAGGGCGTGGGTGAGTTGCAACTGGTGTGGCCGACGCTGGCACGGCTGTCGGCGGCGGGCGAGCGCATCGTGCTGGTGGCGCCGCCCTACGTGCCGTATCCCCAGGCCTGGCAGAACGCCGGGGTCGATCTGCGCCAGTTGTCGATCATCCAGGCCAGCGAGCGCGATGCGCTGTGGGCGGCGGAACAATGCCTGCGTTCGGGCAGTTGCGGGGCGGTGTTGTGCTGGCCGCACAAGGCCGATGACCGGGCGTTGCGACGTTTGCAGGTGGCGGCCGAAACCGGGCAGACCCTGGCGTTCGCCTATCGCTCGCTCAGTGAAGCCATCAACCCGTCGCCAGCGGCCCTGCGCATCGCCATCGACGCCAAGCCTGCTCAGTTGCGGGTGCTCAAGTGCCGGGGCGGGCTGGCCCGTTCGGCGCCGATTGCCTTTGCCGTGGGGCATTGAGGTTGCCATGCGCTGGGTGTGCATTGTCTTCCCGCAATTGGCGCTGGACGCGGTACTGCGTCAGCGCCCCGACCCCGATGAGCCGTTGGCGCTGCTGACCGGCCCGGCCCAGCGGCGGGTGCTGCAGGCAGTCAACGGTGCGGCACGGGCGCTGGGTTTGCGACCCGGTCAGTCGATGACGGCCGCACAGGCCCTGAGCAAAGGGTTCGTCACCGCCGAATACGATGCCGCCGAAATCGAACATTGGCAGCAGTTCCTGGCCGCCTGGGCCTATCGGTTCAGCTCCCAGGTCAGCGTGCATTACCCGCGTGCCGTGGTGTTTGAAATCGAATCCAGCCTGGGCTTGTTCGGGCCCTGGCCGCAGTTCGAGGCGCGGCTGCGCGCCGAGCTCGCTGAGCTGGGGTTTCGCCATCGGATTGTCGCCGCGCCAAATCCGGTGGCGGCGCGGGTGCTGGCCAACGTTTATGACGGTCTGGTGGTGCCGGACAATCAAGCCTTGCAGCATCACCTCGGGCAACTGCCCGTCGATCGCATTGCCCTGGAGCCCAGCGTTGCTACGGCGTTATCGCGCATGGGGCTGCGCACCTTGAGTCAGGTGCAGGCGCTGCCCCGGCATAGTCTGGCCCGGCGTTTCGAGGCCCAGGTGCTCAAGCATCTGGACAGCCTGTTCGGTGAGCGGCGGCTGGCACTGGCGTTTTACCTGCCGCCGGACCGTTTCGATGTGCGCATCGAACTCAATTTCGATGTGCAATCCCATCAGGCATTGTTGTTTCCTTTAAGACGATTGACCGGCGATCTGTCGGCGTTCCTCTGCGGCCGGGACAGCGGCGTGCAACGTTTCGACTTGCACCTGGAACACGCCGGCTTGCCGGACACCGTGATCAAGGTCGGCCTGCTCAGCGCCGAGCGCGATCCGGCGATGCTGTTCGAACTGGCCCGAGGGCGGCTGGAACAGGTTCAGGTCGAAGCCCCGGTGCGCGGTTTTCGTCTGCGCGCCGAAGATCTGCCGGCCTTCGTGCCCCAGCGTCAGGAGCTGTTCGACGACCGTCCGCAGCAGTCCTTGCCCTGGGAGCAACTGCGTGAACGCTTGCGCGCACGGCTGGGGGATGACGCGGTGCAGGGCTTGCGCTTCCAGGCCGATCACCGGCCGGAATGCGCGTGGCAGACCACTGTCGACAGCCAGGCCTGCGAGGGGCTGCCTGCCGTGCAACGTCCAGGCTGGTTGCTGACTGAACCGCAGGCGGTACACGAAAGCTCGACGCGCATCCTCATGGGGCCGGAGCGCATCGAGTCCGGCTGGTGGGACGGCGACGACGTGCGCCGCGATTACTACCTGATCGAAACCCGTTCCGGTCAGCAGGGCTGGGCCTATCGGGCGGTGGGCGAAGACGGTCCGTTGTGGCTGCAAGGCTGGTTCGCATGAGCGTCGACTATGCCGAGCTGCACTGCCTGTCGAACTTCAGTTTCCAGCGCGGTGCCTCCAGTGCGCTTGAGCTTTTTCAACGGGCGAAAAAGCAGGGCTATCAAGCGCTGGCAATCACCGACGAATGCACGCTGGCGGGTATCGTCCGTGCCTGGCAGGCGGCCAAGACCGTGGAGCTGCCGCTGATCATCGGCAGCGAAATACGTATCGAAAATGGCCCGAAACTGGTGCTGCTGGTGGAAAGCCTCGAAGGTTATCAAGCCCTGTGCCGACTGATTACCCGCGCCAGACGCCGCACGCAGAAAGGCCAGTATCAGGTGCTGCGGGAGGATTTCAGCGAGCCGTTGCCGGGGCTGTTGGCGTTGTGGGCGCCGGACGCCGTCGATGATTTTGCGCAGGGCCATTGGCTGAAGCAGAGCTTCGCCGAGCGCCTGTGGCTGAGCGTTCAGTTACATCGCGGGCAGGACGACACCCGGCGACTGGCAGCACTGCTGACCCTGGCGCGGGAACTGCGGATCCCGGCGGTGGCCAGCGGCGATGTGCATATGCACGCCCGCGGCCGGCGCGCCTTGCAGGACACCATGACCGCAATCCGCCATCACGTTCCCGTGGCCGAGGCCGGGTTGCGTCTGCACCCCAATGGCGAACGGCATTTGCGCAGCCTCGACGACTTGCGCGATCTCTACCCGCAAGCGCTGCTCGACGAGACGCTGAACATCGCCCGGCGCTGTACTTTCGACCTCGGTCAGTTGCGTTATCAATATCCCCGGGAACTGGTGCCCGAGGGGCACACGGCCACGTCCTGGCTGCGGGTGCTGGCAGAAAAGGGGATTCGCTGGCGCTGGGAAAAAAGCCCCAAGGCCGAGGTGTTGGCGCAGATCGACAAGGAACTGGAGCTGATTGCCGAGCTGGGGTACGAGAGTTATTTCCTCACGGTTCACGACATTGTGAATTTCGCCCGCCAGCAACACATCCTTTGCCAGGGCCGCGGTTCTGCCGCCAACTCGGCGGTGTGCTTCGTGCTGGGGATCACGGAGATCGACCCGGAACGCAGCACGCTGCTGTTCGAGCGTTTTCTCTCCAGGGAACGCAACGAACCGCCGGACATCGACGTGGATTTCGAGCACGAGCGGCGCGAAGAAGTCCTGCAGTATGTGTTTCAGCGTTATGGCCGGGCCCGTGCGGCGCTGACGGCGGTGGTCAGCACTTACCACGGTGCCGGCGCAATCCGCGACGTGGCCAAGGCGTTGGGTTTGCCGCCGGATCAGGTCAACGCCCTGGCCGACTGTTGCGGCCACTGGAGTAATCAGGCGCCGCCCGTCGAGCGCCTGCGTGAAGGTGGTTTCGACCCCGATAGCCCGGTGTTGCGTCGAGTGCTGAGCCTGACCCAGCAACTGATCGGTTTTCCCCGGCACCTGTCCCAGCACCCCGGCGGTTTCGTGATTTCCGAGCAGCCTCTGGACAGCCTGGTGCCGGTGGAAAACGCCGCCATGGCCGAGCGCACCATCATCCAGTGGGATAAGGACGATCTGGATGCGGTCGGGCTGCTCAAGGTCGATATTCTGGCGCTGGGCATGCTCAGCGCGATTCGCCGTTGTTTCGATCTGCTGCGTCGGCACCGGGGCCGCGACCTGAGCCTGGCGACGGTGCCGGCCGAAGACCCGCAAACCTACGAGATGATTGGCCATGCGGACACCATCGGGGTGTTCCAGATCGAGTCCCGGGCGCAGATGTCGATGCTGCCCAGGCTCAAGCCCAAGAACTTCTACGATCTGGTGATCGAGGTGGCGATCGTTCGTCCGGGGCCGATTCAGGGCGGGATGGTGCATCCCTACCTGCGGCGGCGTAAGGGCGAAGAAGAGGTGAAATACCCGTCGAAAGAACTTGAAGCGGTGCTGAAACGTACGCTGGGCGTGCCGCTGTTTCAGGAGCAGGTGATGCAGATCGCGATTGTCGCCGCCGACTACAGCCCCGGCGAGGCTGATCAGTTACGCCGCTCCATGGCGGCCTGGAAACGCCACGGCGGACTGGAACCGCACAAGGAACGCCTGGCGGACGGAATGAAGAAAAACGGCTACACGGCGGAGTTCGCCGCGCAGATCTTCGAGCAGATCAAAGGCTTCGGCGATTACGGTTTTCCCGAATCCCACGCCGCCAGTTTCGCCTTGCTGACCTACGCCAGTTGCTGGTTGAAATGCCACGAGCCGGCGGCTTTCGCCTGTGCGCTGATCAACAGCTGGCCGATGGGGTTCTACAGCCCGGACCAGATTCTCCAGGACGCCCGCCGCCATCATTTGCAGATTCGCCCGGTGGACGTGCGGGCCAGTGACTGGGATTGCAGCCTGGAACCGATCACCGGTGCGCAGCCGGCGATACGCATGGGGCTGCGGATGATCAAGGGCTTTCGCGAAGACGATGCCCGGCGCATCGAGATAGCAAGGTCGAAAGGGGCGTTTGCCGACATCGCCGACCTCGGCGAGCGGGCACGACTCGATGCTCGCGCCCAGGAGCAACTGGCCGATGCCGGTGCGCTGCGCGGGCTGGCCGGTGACCGGCATCGGGCGCGCTGGGAGGTGGCGGGGGTGCAGAAGCAGCTCGGTTTGTTTGCCGGTCTGCCGAGTCAGGAAGAGCCGGCGGTGGAGCTGCCTAAACCCACCGTGGGCGAGGACCTGCAAGCCGATTACGCCAGTGTCGGCACCACCCTCGGCCCGCATCCGCTGGCGTTGCTGCGGGGGGAGCTCAAGGCCCGACGCTGTCGCAGCTCCAGGGAACTGCTGATGGTCGAGCATGGGCGTCCGGTCAGCGTCGCCGGGCTGGTCACCGGTCGGCAGCGTCCGGGAACCGCCAGCGGTGTGACCTTCGTGACGCTTGAAGACGAATTCGGCAACGTCAACGTGGTGGTCTGGCGCGACCTGGCCGAACGGCAACGGCAGGTATTGGTCGGCTCGCAATTGCTCAAGGTCGACGGGCGCTGGGAACAGGTGGGCGAGGTGCGGCACCTGATTGCCGGACGCTTGAGCGACCTGAGTTCATTGCTCGACGGTATCCATGTGCGCAGTCGGGATTTCCACTGAGCCTTGGTGGTGGATATGTCACCTGTGCAGGAGCAGCTTGTCGCAGGGGCCGGTCGAGAATCAGCTATACCTCAATGAAACCATTGGCGTCGGCAGTGCTCGAAACAAACGGGCAGGCACCGTCTCCTCATGCTGTTGCACTGCCTGAAAACATGTCATTCACAAGACATAGGCCAGTCGATGCAGTTTCTAGACAATAGCCACGGTTGTACCGGCTGGAGCGGCGAAATGGCCGAACGCATTCGCGCGTTCGACTGGAGCCTGACCGAACTCGGACGCATCGACACCTGGCCCGGAAGTCTGTGCAGCGCGGTGCAGTTACTGCTCGCTTCACCGCTGCCGATGGTGATGCTGTGGGGCCGCCCCGGTTACATGATCTATAACGACGCCTACTCAAGATTTGCCGGTGGCCGCCATCCTTACCTGCTGGGCTCCCCGGTGGAGTTGGGCTGGCCGGAGGTCGCCGAATTCAATCGGCAAGTGGTGGACACCTGCCTTGCGGGCGGCACCTTGTCCTATCACAACAAAGCCCTGGTATTGCTGCGCGACGGCGTTCCCGAAGACGTCTGGATGGACCTTTACTACAGCCCTGTCTCCAATGATGAAGGGTGTCCCGCCGGGGTCATGGCAATGGTGGTCGAAACCACTGACCATGTGATTTCCGAACGCCGACGCCAAGAAGCCGAAAACGCCTATCGTGCCGATAATGAAAGGGTTCGCCTGGCCCTCAATGCCGGGGCTTTGCTCGGCTCGTTTGTCTGGGACATCAAGGCTGATGTGCTATCGGGCGACGAGCGATTCGCCCGCACGTTTTCCTATCCGCCAGGCCAGGACCTGGCCAACCTGCCACCGGCCATCGCCCAAATGCAGATCCATCCCGATGATCGCAGCTGGGCCCGGGAGCGGATGAATCAGTCGGTGGAAACCGGCGTGCCCTATAACGCCGAATATCGGGTCCTGCGTCCCGATGGCAGTTACCTGTGGGTGCTCGCCAGCGGGTGTTGCGAGTTCAATGAGCAAGGTGAAGCGTTGCGCTTTCCAGGGGTGTTGATCGACATCCACGAACGCAAGATTGCCGAAGAGTCCTTGCTCAAGTTCACCCGCAACCTGGAGCAACGAGTCGCTGAAGAAGTCGAGGCGCGGCTGGCGGCCGAAGAGCAACTGCGTCAATCACAGAAGCTCGAAGCCATTGGTGGTCTCACCGGCGGGGTGGCCCATGACTTCAACAACCTGTTGCAGGTGATCGCCGGCAACCTGCACTTGCTGGCGCGTCATGAGCCGGATAACGCCAACGTGCAGCGCCGGGTCGGCGCCTCAATTGCCGCAGTCGAGCGCGGGGCCAAATTGTCTTCGCAATTACTCGCCTTTGCCCGACGTCAGCCGTTGTCACCGGCCGTATGCGACCCACGGCAGATCTTCGAAGACCTCGGGGAATTATTGCAGCGCGCGCTGGGAGAGACGATCCAGATCAAGGTGTCCGCACCTGACGATCCATGGCACTTCTACGTGGACTGCAATCAACTGGAAAACGCCATTCTCAACCTTGCGATCAACGCCCGAGATGCCATGAACGGCGAGGGGACCATTGCCCTTAGCGCAGAGAACATCGTCCTCGACCGCAAGTTTTGCGCCGGCAAGGGCATCGTCGCTGGCGATTATGTCTGCCTGACGGTGGCTGACTCGGGCGTCGGCATGCCGCCGCAAGTGCTTGCACAGGCCTTCGAGCCGTTTTTCACCACCAAGGCTGATGGTCAAGGCACCGGCCTGGGTTTGAGTATGGTGTTCGGGTTCGTCAAACAGAGCGGCGGGCATATCGAGATTTCCAGCGTCGTCGGGCGGGGCACTCGGGTGCAGCTGTATTTCCCTCGCAGCTTGCGCCCGTTGCCTGACGAAACAATGCGCCATGCTCCGCAGCACCGGGGCGGGCATGAAACCATTCTGGTGGTCGAGGACAACGAAGCGGTGCGCAGTTCGGCCGTGGACTTGTTGTGCGAAGAGGGCTATCAGGTCCTGACCGCGGCCAACGGTGACCTGGCGATGCAGATGTTGCTCGACGGCGCGACAGTGGACCTGATCTTTACCGACGTGGTCATGCCCGGCTTGATCAAAAGCTCGGACCTGGCCGCCTGGGCCAAGGTGCAAAACCCTCCGGTGGCGGTGTTGTTTACCTCCGGACACACCCGCGACATCATTTCGCGCGATCACCAACTCAGCTCTGACACTTATCTGCTGAGCAAACCTTATGGTCCCGAGGCGCTGACACGAATGGTTCGTACGGTACTCGGTGGTTGATTCAAGGGGGGCTTTCCAGGCGCTCGGGCAAGGGGGTATCACGTTTGCGACAGGACGACGAACGGACGCCGCTGGTCTGATAGACGGTCGACAGAACCGGGTAAGCAAGGCCATTCTGATAATTGGCGAACGCCATCGATCACGTTTGCCACCGATTAACAAACGGAGGTGTTCCATGCCGGTGACCCATGACCTTTATCAGGACTTGCGCTGTACGAAGGAAGAGCTCCAGCAAAAACGCACCAAGGATAAGTTACTGGATTCACTGCTCAACAAGTACACCCAGGCGGACGCAGAGGTGGTGAAGGCCGAGTCCGCACAATCGGATGCGCCTAGCGATGAGGTACTGAAGAAGCTCAAGGAGAAGCGTGTGCAGGTCAAGGACAAGATCGCTGAGCGACTTAAGACGCCGTCCTGAGGACGCTGTGCAGAATCACCGACGACCGGTGACTGAACAATTGGAACGGGGATCAATACGAGATCTGCGTTGATTCAAAATCAAAAGATCGTCCGAACGCGGTCCGAACCTTCGGGCGATCTTTTGGCTACACCCTCTATTTCAATGCTGCACTCAACGGCAACCGCGCCATGTGCCGGGCTTTCAGCGACCCCAGATACAACCAGTCCCCATATTCGCGCACGGTGGTGATGGGTGAGTAGTTGCCGCTGCTGGCGTCCTGCAGATTGGCAATCACTTTGCCGTCGAGGTCCAGTCCCAGGACGAAGGCACGTTTCTCCAGGGGCTTGGGCAGAATAGTCATCGCTCGCACGATCATTTTGCGTACCAGAGGGTAGGGCGCCGTGGTGTCGAGCAGTGCATTGCGCGGTGCATACAGCGCCACCCAGAAACGGTCGCGACCATTGAATGCCAGGTTGTCCGGCAGCCCCGGCAAATTGTCGATGAACAGGTCGTGAGTGCCGGCTTTCGGCCCGGTCAGCCAATAGCGGCTGATGCGATAGGCGCCAGTTTCATTGACCAGCACAAACGCGTCGTCAGGCCCCAGTGTCACGCCGTTGGCGAACTCCAGTTTGTCCAGCAGGACCGCCGTATTGCCGGTCTGGAAGTTATAGCGCAGCAAACGGCCGTCGCCACCGTGCTCGATGATCGCCTCGCCGTCCTTGCCGTAGCCCCAACGGCTGGAGGAGTCGCTGAAATAAGCGTAATGCCCGGGCTTGTCGATGGCCACGTCATTGGTAAAACCGAAGGGCAGGTTGTTGGCCGTGGTGGTCAATGGAATCAACCGGCCCTGAGCGTCGAGCGACAGCAAGCCTTTGACCCCGTCGGCGATCACCAACAAACCATTGGGGTGCCGCGCCAGGCCCAGCGGCCGGCCACCGGTATCAGCCAGCACCTGGGTGGTTTTGCCGTCGAGGCTGGTGCGAATCAATCGGCCGTCATGCAGGCCGGTGATAAGGGCGTCTTTCTCCAGCAGCAACGCCTCAGGGCCGTCGATGTCAGCAGCACCGACCCGCTTCACGCCTTTGAGTCGCTGGTTGTCGGCGTAGATGCCCTCGACGAGGGAGGGCGCCGTTGGCGGTGTCCAGGCTACCGGTTGAACCTTGGTCGGCAATAGAAACAGCAAGGCACTGATCACGATGATCAGCAGCAGCAACCAATGCCGAAACTTGAGGGGTCTTTTCATGCGCTGACTCCTGCCAGGGCCAGATGTTTTTGCGCCATCTCGCGTAACGCCAGCATCGACTCCGCCGATTCGCGCTCGATGCGCCGCTTGAGCACCAGACGATTGGCAATGCGCATTGCCAGGCCGCTGAAGCTGTATTCCAGAGTGCGGACAAACCGCGTGTCATCGCCCTCAACCTCACACTCGTAAGTCACCACCAACGACAGACCATGATCGCCCCGGGCCCGAGCCCTCCAGCGGCGTCCGGGCAGGTATTCGTCGACTTCCCAGCTCAAATGCCCCTCACGCCCGCCGGCCCGAATGTCTTCCTCGAATCGCTCCCCGGCATACAGCGGGCCGCTCTGGCCGTCGACCTTGAGGGAGGACGGATGCCACTGCGGCCAATGGGTCGCTGTGCTGGCGTAGGCGAGCACAGCCACTGGGTTTCCAGCGATGTCGATCACATGCTGCATACGGGTCATGGACGTGCTCGTCAGGTGCGGGGGCGCTTGCTCCGGTTCCCAGTAGAGGGTGCCGAACAGGTAGTCCATCAGGGGCAACACGATATTGAAATTGCGTTCCTGCATCAGCTCACGACGGTGATGCAGCTCATGCAGACGGCGCATCTGGCGGATCCACGGCAAACGCGTCACTGGGTTGCCGGGCGGTAGATGTTCGCAGGCATGGAACACCTCGTAGGTCAGGTAACCGAGCACCATGCAGCCGCCAAACAGCCCCGCGACGTTGCTATTGAACTGAGCCAGCAGCCACCAGCCAGGCGCCGTGATGACGAGGGTGTGCAACACGATCAGCCAGGCTGGAAACAGAATCACCCGCCAGTCCCGGGCGCTGTCGTAGGTCATGTGGCCGGGGGTGAAAAAGCTGTGATGGTCACCGGCGTGACGGGCGTAGAACATCCGCGCCAGGCTCTTTTTGTGGTGCCCCAGATGCCGATGCACGACGTACACGCCGAAGTTGAAAAACAACAGGGTCAGCGGCACCGCCAGCCATTCCAGCGGTTGCACCTGATGCACCGTGCTCCAGAACCCACCGATGACCAGCAACCCGAACAGCAACACAAAAGCGCCGTGCAACCAAGGGTTGTAGAGCGGATGAATATCGGCACGGTAGCGCGCGCGGAACGCTTCGGTGGTCTGCCTCACTGGGTTCACCTGTGGTTATTGTTATAACCAGCAGATTAGCCGATCCCTCCGCACAGGCAGGCCGAACCTTGAGGACACAAGCGCCATGCTCCGGTGCAAGACGCCCGTATGGTGTCAGGTCAGCGGGTTCCAGCGCTGGGACCAGTCGTCGTCCGTCTTGATCACTTCACGCAGCAAGTCGAACGCCCGTTGCAGGGTCGCCGAGTCGCGGTCCCGGGAGTAAACCAGATAGGTCGGGTAGCTGAACTCCGGAGCTTTGGGCACTTGTTCCAGCAAGCCGTTTTCCAGGTAACTCTGGACCACGCGGGTGCGGAAATAGCCGCTGCCGCCGTTTTCCAGGATGTATTGCAAGGCCAGCGGGCCGAGGTTGAAGCTCAGGGCTGCCTTGGCTTTTTCCGGCAGCGCCGCATCGTGCTGGCGACGGAAATCCGGACCCCAGTCGATATACACGTAAGGATCGGGCTTTCCGGCCAGGCGTACCAGGATCAGTTTTTCTTCCAGCACCTGCTCGACTTGCAGGCGTGGCCAGTATTCGGGCTGATAGACCAGCGCCGCATCCAACACCCCCAACTCCAGTTGGCGCAGCAGGTTTTCGCCATCGCGGATTTCCATGCGCAGGGCGTGGCTGGGAATCTTCTCGCGCAGTTCCCCGGCCCAACTGAGCATCAACGGGTTGCACAGGCTGACCTCGCCACCGATGTGCAGCACGTCGCGGTAGCCCTCGGGCAGCGGCAAGTCCCGGCGTGCGGCTTCCCAGGTCTGCACCAGTTGATTGGCGTAAACCACAAAGGCCTCGCCGTTCGGCGTCAGGCGCGCACCGGCGCGATTGCGCACGAACAGCGTGCTGCCCAGCTGACTTTCGAGCTTCTGCACCCGGGCAGTGATCGCGGTCTGGGTGACGTGCAGCTTTTCAGCCGCCGCGGCCAGGCTGCCGTGGCGGACAATTTCCAGAAAGGTGCGTGCGAGGTCGATGTCCATGGGCAGGCCGATGAGGGAGGTGCGGGCATTGTAAGAGCAGCCATGGTCTTCCGATACCGTCTGTGGCGAGGGAGCTTGCTCCCGCTGGGGCGCGAAGCGGCCCCAAGCTCCCTCGCCACAGAGTTCACTGTCCGGCCTGATCACCCGTGCCAAACAATCAGTCCGCCAACTCAACCGCCCTCACCACCGCCCAATCGGCCACCAACCGCTGCGGCGTGCCACACGCCTTGCGCTTAAGCACAAAATTACGGCACTTCTCGGCGAACTGTTTACGGTTTTGCACCATGTCCTGGTGCATTTCTTCCAGCTCGGCATTGCGGCAGTGCTGCATCAATTGAGTATCGAACCGGTTTTTACGCTCACGCACCGCCAGATATGCCGGATCACTCAACGCTCCATTGGCGCGCTGCAACAGCCACAGGCCAAACTCATCCGGGCAGCGCGGACCGATTTCCTGGACCATGCCTAGCTGCAAGGCCTGGACGGCGCTGATCGGCAGACAGTCTTCGGTGAGTTTTTCCGCCATCGCCGGGCCGACGGCGCGGGGCAGGCTGTAGGTCCAGTATTCGGAGCCGTACAGGCCCATGGTTTTGTAATGGGGGTTGAGCACGATGTCGGAGCGGGCGAAAACAATATCGGCAGCCAGCGCCAGCATCACGCCACCGGCCCCGGCATTGCCGGTCAGGCCGCTGACCACCAGTTGCCGGGCGCTGAGCAGTTCCTGGCAGACGTCGTCGATCGCCTGAATATTGGCCCAGGCTTCCAGCCCCGGAACCGCTGCGGCCTGGATCGCGTTGAGGTGCACGCCGTTGGAGAAACTGCCGCGTCCACCCTTGATCAGCAGCACTTGGGTGTCCCGGGACTTGGCCCAGCGCAGGGCCTCCACCAGTCGTTGGCACTGTTCGGTGCTCATGGCGCCGTTGTAAAACTCGAAGGTCAACTCGCCGACATGCCCCGACTCGCGATAGCGGATCGGTTGATAGCTTTCGTTGTTAAACGGCTGAGAGGCGATCGACCAATCAAGGGTCGGGACGTGCGCAAGCTGTTCGGCGAGTACATGCCGGGCCGGACGCTTGAAGGTTTCTTCGCCGGGCCGGGGTTTGCGTCGCAGCGAACCGATCCACAGGCTGTGATCACCGGTCGCGACCAGCACCGCATCGTCGTGCACCGCGAGAATCTCTCCCGGCGTGCCGCTGCGCGAGTCCAGATGAGCGTCATACAGGTAATACTGACCGCCGGCCAGGCTGGCCAATACGCCGGGCTGACCGTCGGCGGCGTCGATGCTGCGTTTGATGAAGTGTGCGCTGTCGTGCCAGCTGAAGATCCGGTCAGCTTGCTTCATGTTCGGCTGCAAGCGGCCAATCACATGGCGTTGGCTGTAGTCCAAAGGCACTGGCTCGAAACCGTCGATAAACTTTTCCACGACTTCGCGGATACAGGTGATTGCCGCGTCGCTGACGCGCCCGTTGTACAACTCGGATTTGCGCAGACCCTGGGGCAGGTTGAATTCACAAGTGGCCCAGACCGGCCCGGCGTCCATTTCCTCCACCGCTTGCAACGCGGTCACGCCCCAACGGCTGAGTTCACGGGTGATCGCCCAGTCCAGCGCACTGGCGCCACGGTCGCCGACGATACCCGGATGAATGATCACCACAGGACGCTGGAGATTGCTCCACAGTTGTTGTGGCACCCGATCCTTGAGGAACGGGCAGATCACCAGATCGGCGCCGGAATGCTCGATCTGCTCGCACACTGCCTCTTCATCGGTGAACAGCACCACGCTGGGCGAGTGGCCGGCCTGACGCAAGTCCAGCCAGGCCCGCTGGGTCAGGCCGTTGAACGCCGATGCCAGCAGAATGATTTTCAATGACCGCATGATTGACTCTTCCTTGAGAGTGATCGGCCGCAGGCTCCCGATGAGCCGTCCTTGGCCTTCGATGGAAGAGCGATAGTAGAGAGTGTGGGGGAGAGAACAACTGATCGAGATCAAGCTTGTGTGAGGGGGTGTTGCAGAGGCTTAAAATTAAAAGATCGTCCGAACGCGGCCCGAGCCTTCGGACGATTTTTTCGCTTTTTAAAACGCAAAACACGAACAGCCAAACGCCCCCCAGAACCCTTGGAAGTCACTGACCGGCGCCGACGACAATCGCGCTCGTTCATGGCTATGGGCATGCACCGCGCAAGCGCCCACACACTGGTGCACTTGCGCGGTCATTGGCGCCAGGGGTTTCCAGTGCCCCGGCACATTCACCACGGGCGACCACTCAGGCACCACCGGGATTGGCGGTGGCCCCAGTTTTTCGAACTCGACGCTACCGTGGACGATCTTGCCGTCGACAATGGTCAGCACCGACTCGATCCACTTTATGGCTTCGTCTTCGATGTGAAAGTAATCTGCCGACAGCGCAATCAGGTCCGCCAGTTGCCCGACTTTGATCTGACCTTTCTTGCCCTGTTCGGAGGAGAACCAGGCGCTGCCGTGGGTGAACAGTTCCAGCGCCGTATCGCGGCTCAAGCCTTGTGGGTACAGGGCTAATCCGCCGACGGTGCGGCCGCTGACCAGCCAGTACAGCGAGGTCCAGGGGTTGTAGCTGGAGACGCGCGTGGCATCGGTGCCGGCGCCCACTGGAACGCCCTCGGCGAGCATGCGTGCGATCGGTGGCGTGGCTTCGGCCGCCTTGGCGCCGTAACGGTCGACGAAGTATTCACCCTGGAACGCCATGCGGTCCTGGATGGCGATACCACCGCCCAGGGCCTTGACCCGTTCGATGTTACGGGGGGTGATGGTTTCGGCGTGATCGAAGAACCACGGCAAACCGTTGAATGGAATATCCCGGTTGACCTTCTCGAACACGTCGAGCATGCGGCTGATGGATTCGTTGTAGGTGGCGTGCAAACGGAAGGGCCAGCGCTGCTCCACCAGATGGCGCACCACCGGTTCCAGTTCCTGCTCCATAGTTTGCGGCAGGTCCGGGCGTGGTTCGAGGAAGTCTTCGAAATCCGCTGCCGAGAACACCAGCATCTCGCCGGCGCCGTTGTGCCGCAGGAAGTCATCGCCCTGGCCGTAATGGGAAGTGCTGGTCCAGTTCTTGAAATCGGTCAGTTCTTCCTTGGGTTTCTGGGTGAACAGGTTGTAGGCAATGCGCACCGTGAGCTGTTGATCTTTGGCCAGTTGCTGGATGACTTGATAGTCGTCCGGGTAATTCTGATAACCGCCGCCGGCATCGATGGCGCTGGTGATGCCCAGTCGATTGAGTTCGCGCATGAACTGGCGGGTCGAGTTGACCTGATACTCCAGCGGCAGCTTCGGCCCTTTGGCCAGGGTTGAGTAGAGGATCATCGCATTCGGGCGGGCGATCAGCATGCCGGTGGGGTCGCCATTGGCATCGCGCTGGATCTCGCCGCCCGGCGGGTTCGGCGTGTCACGGGTGTAGCCGACCACTTTCAGTGCGGCACGGTTGAGCAGGGCGCGGTCGTAGAGGTGCAGGACGAATACCGGAGTGTCCGGCGCGGCTTTGTTCAGATCTTCAAGGGTCGGCATGCGTTTTTCGGCAAACTGGAATTCATTCCAGCCACCGACCACCCGCACCCATTGCGGGGTAGGGGTGCGGTCGGCCTGATCCTTGAGCATGCGCAACGCATCAGCCAGGGACGGCACGCCTTCCCAGCGCAGTTCGAGGTTGTAATTGAGGCCGCCACGAATCAGGTGCAAGTGGGAGTCGTTGAGGCCGGGAATCACCGTGCGCCCATGCAGGTCAACGATTTGCGTGCCGGGGCCTTGCAGGGCCATGGCCTGGGCATCGCTGCCGACCACCACAAAGTGCCCGTCCTTGATCGCGACGGCGCTGGCCTGGGGTTTCTTGCGGTCGACGGTGTGCAGGCGTCCGTTGTACAGAATCAGGTCGGCGGGGGTGTCGGGCATGGTTTTACTCCCTGCGGTTAGCGGACTGATCCAGGCACCGATGGCGCCTGCCGAAAGACCTTGCAGTACACGGCGGCGACTGAAGTCATTGTGCTCGTCAGGTGGGCTCATGGCAGTGCTCTCCACACAGTTCTTCATAAAAGAAGCGAGGGCAAACAGCCGATGTCTGACGCATGCGGCCAGAAGGAATATAGACGGCATATCCACAGATAGCCGTTTTCCGAGGGTGAAAAACGACGAATCCCGCCACGAGGGGCGGGATTCGCATGCAGCCAGAGAGGCTCCCGAGAGCGGGAGCCGTCGTCTTAGCCTGGGAACAGCTCGGACAGTTTCATGGCCAGCATCATGTCGCCTTCAGCGCGCAGCTTGCCGCCCATGAACGCTTGCATGCCGTCGGTCGAACCGTCGACGATGCCTTCCAGGGTTTCGCCGTCCATCACCAGAGTCACCTGGGCGTCCGGGTTTTCGCCTTCTTGCAGCTCGCAGGTGCCGTCTTTGACGATCAACGAGAAGTTCTTGGTGTCGTCGATGCGGAAACCGAATACCAGGTCCAGACCGGCAGCAGCGGCTGGGTTGAACTTGGCTTTCATTGCTTGTACGGCATCAGCTACGGAGGTCATGGTTCGATCCTTTCTTGGGTAATAAGAGCTGGGTGGATACAGCCAGGGTCACAATAGTCCGGAATCAGCGAAACGTGATGAGTTCCGGGGCCTTCAGCAGTTGCAGGTGCGTATGACTGTTGAAGGAAGCCAGGGCCACCTCGCGACCACGAAACTTGAGCAGGTTGAGCGAGGTGTTGACGATTTGCCAGTTCAGCTCAAAGGCCTGCCGGGCAGGCATTTGCGTAATAAGGTGGAGCAGGGCAGTGATGGTGCCGCCGGAGGTGAACACGGCGATTTTCTGGGTGTTGTCGGCATTTTCGAGCAGCCGCTGCAGGCCAGCCTGCACACGATCGACGAAGCCCAGCCAGCTTTCCAGGCCCGGTGTGTCATAGGTACCGGCGAGCCAGCGCTCGATGATCAGGGCGAAGATACGCTGGAACTCGGCACGGTTTTGCGCGGCGTTGCGCAGGATCTCCAGCGCCTCGGGTTCGTCTTCCAGCATGGCGGGCAGCAGGGCGCGGATCACCGCGTCGGCGTCGAACTCGTTGAAGGCCGAATCGATTTCCAGGGGCGGCACCGGCAAGCCCACGGCAGCGTACTGTTCCAGAGCGCTGGTGGCCGTATGTTGCTGACGGCGCAGGTCACCCGACAGACAGCGATCGAAGCTGACACCGAGTTCGGCCAGGTGCCGGCCAAGGACTTCTGCCTGGCGAATACCGGTCGGCGACAGAACGTCATAGTCGTCTGCACCAAAGGAGGCCTGGCCATGTCGAATCAAATAGATGCTGCCCACGTCCGCGTCATCCCGGTACGTTGAAGGTTTGGCGAGGTTATGAGGATGACGGTGAGCTGTCAATGAAAAAACATACGCTTGTTTGAAATGCCCGTTACAGGCCTGTTGCTAGTGTCCTGTCTCACAAATACGTTTCTCTTTTGACGAGTGGCTGTTGTCGTCAGGCGAGGAGCGGCAACGCAGCATGACGGCAACGGACGCCGTAAAAAGGGAACAGTATTTGTGAGACAGGACACTCGAGGTTTCACGACTGGTCGCCGGGCCGGCTCATGGGTATGCTGAAGGTATCCCGCGCGTGTTCATGCCGCGCATCGTGTTGAAGGAGTCTCTGTGGAGTTTTTGTCCGAGTACGCCAGTTTCCTGGCTAAAACCGTGACACTGGTGATCGCCATTCTGGTGGTCCTGGCCAGTTTTGCGGCGTTGCGCAGCAAAGGTCGGCGCAAGTCGACCGGCCAACTGCAAGTCAGCAAACTCAATGATTTCTACAAAGGACTGCGCGAGCGGCTGGAGCAGACCTTGCTCGACAAGGACCAGCTCAAGGCTTTGCGCAAATCCCAGGCTAAAACCGAGAAAAAGCAAAAGAAGAAGCCCGAGGCCAAGCCGCGGGTGTTCGTGCTGGATTTCGACGGTGACATCAAGGCGTCGGCCACTGAAAGCCTGCGCCACGAAATCACCGCGCTGCTGACCCTCGCCACGCCAAAGGATGAAGTGGTGCTGCGCCTGGAAAGCGGCGGCGGCATGGTTCACAGCTATGGCCTGGCATCTTCGCAACTGGCGCGCATTCGCGAAGCCGGCGTGCCGTTGACCGTGTGCATCGACAAGGTCGCGGCCAGCGGCGGCTACATGATGGCGTGCATCGGCGAGAAAATTATCAGCGCACCGTTCGCGATTCTAGGCTCGATCGGCGTGGTGGCGCAGTTGCCCAACGTCAATCGCCTGCTGAAAAAGCATGACATCGACTTCGAAGTGCTCACGGCTGGTGAGTACAAGCGCACCCTGACAGTGTTTGGCGAAAACACCGAGAAGGGCCGGGAGAAATTCCAGGAAGAGCTGGACATCACCCATCAGCTGTTCAAGAACTTCGTTTCCCGCTATCGCCCGCAACTGGCTATCGACGAAGTGGCCACCGGTGAAATCTGGCTCGGTGTTTCGGCACTCGACAAGCAACTGGTGGACGAGCTCAAGACCAGCGACGAATACCTCGCTGAGCGCGCTAAACAGTCCGAGCTCTATCATTTGCATTACGCCGAACGTAAAACCCTGCAGGAGCGCATCGGCATGGCGGCCAGCGGTTCGATCGATCGCGTATTGCTGAGCTGGTGGAGCCGGTTGACCCAGCAACGCTTCTGGTAACCGTACCAGGCATCACCGTCAGTAAAAAAACCGTGGATTGCCCACGGTTTTTTTTTGACCTTCAGAAAGTGTCCACTCACCCTCAAGAAATAACGAATTTTCCTAATGCCTTTGTCGATCGGTCGCGCTTTCGTGTGGAGTCAGGTGGGGTAGGGTGACTGGCCTGAATTGACTGCAATGGATTGCACCATGAATGAGCTCCTTCACCACGTTGCCGCACCTCATCCACCCCCATCGTTGCGAATGCGCGACGAACTGAAAGCTGCACTGGACATCGCTCTCCCCCAAACCCCCGGCCAGTTGGGCGCACACCTGATCAAGGAAAAATGGGGGCAGGACATCGACCCGCAGACGACCTTGATGGTCACCCTCGATTACCACTACAAGGGCCACCCTGAAGAGAACGGTTTCCAGCAGGGCCAGGTGGCGAACTCGCGGTCGCTGTTGCAAGCGCTGCTTTCAAATTACCAGACGGTTGGGGACGGCCGTTTTGCTGAAACCGCCTTTGGTCTGTACACACCGCCGGACGTCGGCCCGAGGGTGCGGATTGTCGAGCATGTCGATGAGTTCGCTGATTACGGCAGCGGCAATCACGACACCTATGAAGGCATCTATCGGCAAACGACGCCGCAGACTTACGGTCCCGCCTCACAACTGAAGCTGAGGCCGGCCGATTTCAAGAAATGGGTCTGGGAGCTGGACTTCAAGCACGTGTACGAGACCTATCTTGAAAAGGTCTGGCCCGCTGACGAGGTGCTCGCTGCGTCCGGCCCGTACGCCTTGAGGACATCGGTCAAGGCAGCGTTTGTGATGACGGCCTGGTTGCAGTTCAAGGAGCGCTGCCTGTCGCAAAAAGGACTTGAGCTCGCGATGGAGGCGGCTGGCTTGCCGCCCGGTCAGGCATGGGAAACGCTGACCATCGAACAACTGCAAGCGGCGACGCGCCCCCCTTTGTCCGTCAGGGCCGGCCGTTTGAAGCTATACCGTTACACCGCAACAGATATCTGGGCGTTCCGTGACACTGCCAGTACCCGAGTGCTGCTGTACATCCCTGGCAACTCTTCTCCGCTGCACGAATTCACCGATGCCACTCAACTGCACCAATGGGTCGTCGCGCAGGGCAAGCTCAGCGAGACAAAACAGGCATTGGCCGCCCATTTTGCCGAAGATGATCGAGAGGACGGTACGTTTCATGCGGGGGTGCTGACGGCATTGGACGGCATGGCGCAGTACCCCGCGATGCATCGGCTGACCAACAATGCCGGTTTTTTCAATAACGACGGCTATTGGGACCCCGCCGATTACATTGGCTACGACAATCCGCCATCGGCGACCGATCCGTTTGCGCAACTGGTGCTGACGATGAAGCAGGCCGCCCACGCCAGTATCGAAAGCATTCGTACCGATGCACAGGTCAATCGTGACAATTTAAGTGCGGTGGTCGAACCGGTGGTGCAATGGATCAACCGGTTCGGGCCATTGGCGTTGTTCGTCCCGGGAGGCGAAGGCATATTGGCGCTGGCCGGGCTTATTGACGCCGGTTACGGTCTTGATCAGGCAGTAAACGGTGAAACACCACGTGAACGGTCGGAGGGCGTGTCGCGCACCGTGTTCGGTTTGCTTAATGCGCTGCCGATCGGCGCACAGGCGGTGCTGAAGGATGAAGCGGCCGTCGAGTCAGTACGTCCGTCTTCGCAAATCACCGTTGCCCCGACGCCCGAGCCACCGGTTTCCGTGCTGTCCTCCCGCGTGGAGCTGATCCGCGGAATCGGCCCGACTGTGGCGTCTTTCAGCGATGAAGTCCTGGCACAGATCGGCAAGGTCAGTGTGATTGACGATGACATGCTGCGACTGATGCAAACGGGGCGTCCACCTACGCCTTTACTGACGGATACGATCAGTCGCTTCAAGATCGATCAGGATCTGGGGGCGGCCGGCACGCCTGAGCAATTCAACAGGCGTTACGCCGCACTTCAACAGTCGGAACATGAATGGGTGCGGCTGTTTCAGCAGCAATACCCGGCGCTGCCCAAAGGTGCCATCGAACAAATGCTCGACCGCTATGGCGTGGATATCCAGCAAGCCCCCGATGTGACCGAGGTCAGGCAAGTGTTCACGCGTCTGGACAGCAAGGCGCGGCAGTACCAGCAGCATGTGCGGCTCAATCGCGCTTATGAAGGTCTTTATCTGCATTCGGTGGCGAGCCCGGACTCGGACATCCTGGCCTTGCACTCGCTGCAAAACCTGCCGGGCTGGCCGCGGAACCTGCGGATCGATGTCCTTGATCAATCCGTCGCGGGGCGAGTGCTGGACCGCATCGGCGCGCAGGATGCCACGGAGGTCCGGCGCTTGGTCAGAGTCGGACAGCACTATCTGCATCAGGCCTCGCCAACAGACTTTTATACGGCGCTTCTCGGTGTGTTGACGGACGACGACCGTTCAGCGCTGCTCCTGACGTCGCCTGGTTCAGTCGACGAACTACGACTCGCCATCAGCGACCAGGCGTTGCCCCGATCACAGGTGATACTCGGGCTGCGAAGAATGGACAGTGGGTTGCCGTTCGATGCCCACGGGCTCAGCGGCGGCGGTTTTCCGGGAACGCCCCAGGCCGAGGCGCTGACGCACCAGATGATGAGGCTGCAACTCAAAGAGGTCTATCCAGACTTCACCGATGCCCAGGCAGATGCGGTTCTTCAACGCGAAGGTGTAAACGCGCAGGCGCACATTGAGTGGTTGAAGCAACAGCTGCAGCAACTCGACATCGACCTGACCGCCTGGGTAGATCAGGTGGCGGATGACATTCATGACATGGCTATCGATTTCCTGGCCCCGAATGATCCCGAAGCAGCGGGATTGAGCGCTGCACAAATCGAGGCCTATAACGTTCAGTTGGTGCAGACCGAAATGCAACAGGAGCGAGCGATTCGAAATGAGTTGGCCGAGGAGCTGGTCTCCATCTGGCAACGACGCAGGGCGCTGCAGGATCCGTTATTGCCTGCTGATCAGATACGCGGCGTCAGGCTGGATCTCGACTTCGAGAATTATCACCGGTTACCCACGTTGAATGTCCGGTTCAATAATATTCTCGAGTTATCGATGCGCGGCTTTCACCTGACTGAAGAAGAAAGTCTGAACGGATTTCTCGAGTGTTTTCCAAATCTTGAAGTGCTGAACCTGGAAAATGTCGACCTGAGTCACTTCAACCATGGCGGCCTTGCGGAGTGTGCACTGCCTCCTTCGATCAACCAGATGGCGCGTCTCTCTTCGCTGAATCTGAGGTCGACGAATCTGACGTTCAATGAGCGCGCCGCCTCTCAATTGACCGGGTTGACACACTTGCAGACGCTGGACCTGAGCAACAACCCGCTGGGCGTCCCGCCTTTGGTGCTCGGAATGAACGACTTGCGCTGGCTGAACCTGAGCAACACCGGGATCACTGGTTGCCCAGTCGGAATCATGGAGCAGCCCTATCTGACGTCATTGGACCTGCGTAATAACCAGATAACCCGAGTGCCGCCAGCAGTACTGAACCAGGCTATCTCGAGGGACCGTGTGCTGCTGCAGGGCAATCCATTGACGGATGAGGACACCTTGTTGCGCATTGTCGATCATCGGCGGCGAACGGGTATCAACCTGTGGTTAAGTGATCCCGGGGTTAATTACGGGAATGTCATCGAGTGGTTGCGCGAGGGCGATGGGGAGTTGCAAGCGACGCGACGATTGATCTGGCAGAGGCTGGCAGCCAGGCCCCTTGGCGCCCGGTTCTTGAGGGTAATGGATGGACTGAGCCTGACGGCGGACTTCCGGGTCGATTATCTGCCGCTTCAGGCGAGGGTGTGGCGACTGCTCGGTGAAGCCGATGCTTCGCAAGCGCTTTGGGAAAGACTGGTCCAGGATATTGAATCGGCCGAGGTCGATCCTGAAAACCCGTTTGCGCTGTTCACGGCACTTGAGGACCGTGCCCGGTTTTATCGGAACTGGGAGGCCATGGGGCGACCGTTTCCGATAGGCACGCAGTAAGGGAAAAACCTTGAACCCCGCAAGGGGTTCAAGGTGTGACGATCAACGGCGACGGAACAGCGGCAGCGGTTCGTCGGTGGCGGCCTGATAGGTCACCGAGAAGTCCTTGAGGCCTTCAAGGGCTTCGTAGGGGTCTTTATCGGCGCGAATGGCAAACGCATCGAAACCGCAGCGGTGCATGTAGAACAGCTGGTCGCGCAACACATCGCCAATTGCCCGCAATTCGCCTTTGAAACCATAGCGGTCACGCAGCAGACGGGCGTTGGAGTAATTGCGACCATCGGTGAAGGCCGGGAAGTTCAGGGCGATGACCTGGAAGTTCGCCACGTCATCACCGATTTCCTCAGCTTCTTCATCGGCATCCAGCCATACACCCAGGCCGCCATCGCGGGCCATGAGCATGCGGCTGTGTTCGCGCCACATGTGCAACGGGACGATCAGGTCGTCGCAGTTGCTGATTTCATCGATGTTGAAATCTTTCGGCAGCAAGTGCCAGGTTTCGTCGACGACTTCGTTGTTCTTAATTATTCGCTGCATAGACGCGCTCCTTGAAGAGGTCGATGCCGATACGCTGATAAGTGTCGATGAAGCGCTCGTCTTCGGTACGTTGTTCGATGTACACGTTGATCAGCTTCTCGATCACATCAGGCATGGCTTCCTGGGCGAAGGACGGGCCGAGGATCTTGCCCAGGCTCGCATCGCGGCTGGCGCTGCCACCCAGGGACACCTGATAGAACTCTTCGCCTTTCTTGTCCACTCCGAGAATACCGATGTGGCCGACGTGGTGGTGACCACAGGCGTTCATGCAGCCGGAGATGTTCAGGTCCAGCTCGCCAATGTCGAACAGGTAGTCCAGGTCGTCGAAACGGCGCTGGATCGATTCGGCGATCGGGATCGACTTGGCGTTGGCCAGGGAACAGAAGTCGCCGCCAGGGCAGCAGATGATGTCGGTCAGCAAGCCGATGTTCGGCGTGGCGAAACCTTGCTCGCGCAACTCGCCCCACATGGCGAACAACTGGCTCTGCTCGACATCGGCCAGAATGATGTTCTGCTCGTGGGAGGTGCGCAGCTGACCGAAGCTGTAACGGTCGGCGAGGTCGGCAACGGCATCGAGCTGCTTGTCGGTGATGTCGCCCGGTGCAACGCCGGTCGGTTTCAGGGACAGCGTCACGGCGACGTAACCCGGCTTTTTGTGGGCCAGGGTGTTGCGGGCACGCCAGCGGGCGAAACCCGGGTGTTGCTTGTCGAGGTCGGCCAGTTCGGCCGTCTGGTTTTCCAGAGCCTTGTAGTCCGGATCGACAAAGTGCTTGGCCACGCGATGCACTTCGGCCTCGGTCAGCGTGGTCTGGCCACCGCGAAGGTGTTCCATTTCCGCATCGACTTTCTGCGCGAACACTTCAGGCGTCAGGGCCTTGACCAGAATCTTGATCCGCGCCTTGTACTTGTTGTCGCGACGGCCGTAGCGGTTGTAGACCCGCAGAATGGCGTCGAGGTAGCTCAACAGGTCCTGCCACGGCAGGAATTCGTTGATGAACGCGCCCACCACCGGAGTACGGCCCAGGCCGCCACCGACCAGCACACGGAAGCCCAGTTCGCCCGCGGCGTTGTGCACCGGCTCGAGGCCGATGTCATGGACTTCGATGGCCGCACGGTCGGACGTCGAACCGTTGATGGCAATTTTGAATTTACGCGGCAGGTAAGCGAATTCCGGGTGGAACGTGGTCCACTGACGGACGATTTCGCACCATGGCCGCGGGTCGATCAACTCGTCGGCGGCGACACCGGCGAACTGGTCGGTGGTGACGTTGCGCAGGCAGTTGCCGCTGGTCTGGATCGCGTGCATCTGCACGGTCGCCAGCTCAGCCAGGATGTCCGGGATGTCTTCCACGGCCGGCCAGTTGAACTGCACGTTCTGCCGGGTACTGATGTGGGCGTAGCCCTTGTCATAGTCGCGGGCAATCTTGGCCATCATTCGCGTCTGGCGCGAAGTGAGTTGGCCGTAAGGCACCGCCACCCGCAGCATCGGGGCAAAGCGCTGGATATAAAGGCCATTTTGCAGGCGCAGGGGGCGGAATTCTTCTTCGCTCAGCTCGCCTGCCAGATAGCGTCGGGTCTGATCACGGAACTGCTTGACGCGGTCCTCGATGATCCGCTGATCGTACTCGTCGTATACGTACATATAAGTCCTGTTCTCAGGCTTGGGCCGGTCGGATACAGCTGCGTTTTCGCAAGCTTTCATCCGATTCTGCCTCGGCAATTCTGCGCGCACGGCCGCGCACTCCCAACGGAGCCGACGCAAGATACCAGTTTGCAGTTATGCGCAAAAGTGATGTTTGAGTATATGCAAAGAACCAAAACGACTAATGAAAGTCGTTGTGATAAAACCCTCATTTGTCGTGCGGGCAATCATCGTCTTAACTGTGCTCGAGTCTTTATGCAATCACCGATAAAACCGACAAGAGGCGATGCAATGAGCAACCCAACCAAAGCAAGGAAAAGCGATAGCACGGTCGATGCCTGGGCGATTCTGTTCCTGATCATCCTGGTCGTGGGTACGGCGGTATTCTGGGTCAGCCATCAATAAACAACCCCGTCCGGGCCCGGCGCCGACGATTGTCGGACAAAAAGCCGGAATATGCGCCGTTTCCAGGGACTTCGCTGGCTATAATGCGCGGCGGATTTTCGGGGGCTCGGACGATCAATGTTGAAGTTCTTCTATGGTGTAGTGCTGGCGCTTGGCGCGGTCCTGGGGCCGTGTGCCCAGGCGGCGTCCGTATTGTTTCTCAATCCCGGGACCAGCCAAGAGACGTTCTGGGTCAGTTACTCGCAGTTCATGCAGACCGCGGCCAAGAACCTGGGCATGGATTTGCAAATCCAGTATGCCGAGCGAAACGCCGAGACCACACTCAAACAGGCCCGCGAAGCGCTGCAAGGGCCGAGTCGGCCGGACTATCTGGTGTTCTCCAACGAACTGTATGTCGCCCCCGAAATCCTGCGCCTGGCTCAAGGCAGCGGTGTGAAGCTGTTTTTGGTCAACAACGGCCTGACCGCCGACCAGATGCGTCTGCTCGGCGCCCAGCCGGACAAGTATCCCGACTGGTTGGGTAGCCTGGTGCCCAACAATGAGGAGGGCGGCTACCTGATGCTCAAGGAACTGATTCGCCTGCATGGCCCGGTAGCACCCGGTGAGGTCATTGAACTGGTGGCCTTTTCCGGCCTGAAAATCACGCCGGCCGCGCAAGAGCGTGAGCAGGGCATGATGCGGGCATTGGCCGAACACCCCGAAGTGCGGTTGCGCCAGTTGGTGTACGGCGGCTGGACCCGCGAGCGCGCCTATGAACAGGCCAGGTTATTGTTCAAGCGTTACCCGCAAACATCGCTGGTCTGGTCGGCCAACGATGAAATGGCGTTCGGTGCCATGCAGGCATACGCCGAAACGGGAGGCCAGCCGGGCAAGGGTGTGCTGTTCAGTGCCATCAACAATTCACCGGCCGCGTTGCAGGCGCTGTTGGAAGGGCGGCTAAGCGTGTTGTTGGGCGGGCACTTCACTCTGGGCGGCTGGGCTCTTGTGCAGTTGCATGACTACGATCAGGGGGTGGATGTCAGCCAGTACGGCGGGCGCGACCGACAGATCCCCTTATTGCAGTTGATCGACCACGCGCAAGCCCGGCGACTGCTGGGCTTGAGTACCACTCAGGATTACGACGTGGATTTTCAAAAGCTCTCGGCCAAGGGGCGGCCGACGTCGTACCGCTACCCGTTCAACCTGCAAACCTTGATGCATTGAGCCGGCTCAGATCCCGGCCAGGTGCAACACCAGTTTGACGATGCCGAACAGCGTCAGGGCGAACACCACCGTGAACAGAATCCCCAGAATCACAAAATGACTGGGCTTGCCATGGGTGAAGTCCCGGGCCCGGTTTTTCCCGCTTTGCACCCCGAACGCCGCTGCCATGACGCTGTGCAGCATCTGCCAGAAGGTCGGCGGTTTGTTGTGGTTATTGTTGTCGACTGGATCGTCCATAAATCCCCCGTCACGAATGTGTATGAGGCAAGCATAGACAACAGACTCGAACTCTGTGGGAGCCGTTGTGGCGAGGGAGCTTGCTCCCGTTGGGTCGCGAAGCGGCCCCAAAAAATGGGACTGCTACGCAGTCCAACGGGAGCAAGCTCCCTCGCCACAAAGGCTCGCTCCCACAGGGGAAGGGGTTAGTTGTCGTAACCCAGGTTAGGCGCCAGCCAGCGCTCGGTCACGCTCAACTCCTGGCCTTTGCGCGAGGTGTAGCTCTGCACCTGATCCTTGTCGATCTTGCCCACGGCGAAATACTGCGCCTGTGGGTGAGCGAAGTACCAGCCGCTGACCGCCGCCGCCGGGAACATCGCGTAGTGCTCGGTGAGGAATACGCCGCTGCGGCCGGCCTTGAGCTCTTCCGCTTCCGGGTCCAGCAGCTTGAACAGCGTGGCTTTCTCGGTGTGATCCGGGCACGCCGGGTAGCCCGGAGCAGGGCGGATGCCGGTGTATTGCTCTTTGATCAGCGCCTCGTTGTCCAGCGTCTCGTCCTTGGCGTAGCCCCAGTAGTCTTTACGCACTTGCTGGTGCAGCCACTCGGCGCACGCCTCGGCCAGACGGTCGGCCAACGCCTTGACCATGATCGAGTTGTAGTCGTCGCCCGCTTCCTGATAGGCCTTGGCCACTTCTTCGGCGCCAATCCCGGCGGTGGTGATGAAACCACCCACGTAGTCGGTCACGCCGCTGTCCTTCGGCGCGACGAAGTCGGCCAGGGAGAAGTTCGGCTTTCCGTCGGTCTTGATGATCTGCTGGCGCAAGTGATGCAGCTTGGCCAATGGCTTGCCGTCGTCGCCATAGACTTCGATGTCATCGTCGCGCACCTGGTTGGCCGGCCAGAAACCGAACACGGCACGGGCGCTGATCAGTTTCTCGTCGATCAACTTGGCAAGCATTTCCTGGGCATCGGCGTACAGCGCGGTAGCGGCTTCACCGACCACTTCATCCTGCAGGATGCGCGGGAACTTGCCGGCCAGGTCCCAGGAGATGAAGAACGGTGTCCAGTCGATGTATTCGGCCAAAACCTTCAGGTCGATGTTGTCCAGCACCTTGGCGCCGGTGAACGTCGGTTTGACCGGCTCATAGTTGGCCCAGTCGAACTGCGGTTTCTTGGCAATGGCCGCCGGGTAGCTCAGGCGCTCGGTGCGGGCGCTGCGGTTGGCGGTGCGCTCGCGAACGTCGATGTATTCCAGGCGGGTCTTCTCGACGAAGCCGGCCTTCAATTCCTTGGACAGCAACTGCGTCGCCACGCCCACGGCGCGGGAGGCGTCGGTGACGTAGATCACCGCGTCGTTGCTGTACTTGGGCTCGATCTTCACCGCCGTGTGCGCTTTGGAAGTGGTCGCGCCACCGATCATCAGCGGCAGATAGAAGTCCTGACGCTGCATTTCGCGGGCCACGTGAACCATTTCGTCCAGCGAAGGCGTGATCAGGCCGGACAGACCGATGATGTCGCATTTCTCGTCTTTGGCGACCTGCAGGATCTTCTCCGCCGGCACCATCACGCCGAGGTCAACGATGTCGTAGCCATTACAGCCCAGCACCACGCCGACAATGTTCTTGCCGATGTCGTGCACGTCGCCCTTGACCGTGGCCATGAGGATCTTGCCCTTGGCTTCCGGCTTGTCGCCTTTTTCCAGTTCGATGAACGGGATCAGGTGGGCCACGGCCTGCTTCATCACGCGGGCGGACTTCACCACTTGCGGCAGGAACATTTTGCCGGCGCCGAACAGGTCGCCGACGATGTTCATGCCGGCCATCAACGGGCCTTCGATGACTTCGATCGGGCGCGCGAACGACAACCGCGATTCTTCAGTATCTTCAACAATGTGCGTGGTGATGCCCTTGACCAGCGCATGCTCCAGACGCTTGTTGACGTCCCAGTTGCGCCACTCTTCGGTCTCGGCTTCCTTGACGCTGCCGTCGCCCTTGTACTTGTCGGCGATGGCGAGGAGGGCGTCGGTGCCTTCCGGAGTACGGTTGAGGATCACGTCTTCAACGGCGTCGCGCAACTCCACCGGGATCTGGTCGTAGATCTCCAGTTGGCCGGCGTTGACGATGCCCATGGTCAGGCCGTTGCGGATTGCATACAGCAGGAACACCGAGTGAATCGCCTCGCGCACCGGATTGTTGCCACGGAACGAGAACGACACGTTGGACACGCCGCCGGAGCTCAGGGCGTAGGGCAGTTCGTCACGGATGTAGGCACAGGCGTTGATGAAGTCCACAGCGTAGTTGTTGTGTTCTTCGATACCGGTGGCCACGGCGAAGATGTTCGGGTCGAAGATGATGTCTTCCGGCGGGAAGCCGACTTCGTTGACCAGAATGTCGTAGGAGCGTTTGCAGATTTCTTTCTTGCGCGCTTCGGTGTCGGCCTGGCCGGCTTCATCGAAGGCCATCACCACCACCGCGGCGCCGTAGCGTTTGCACAGTTTGGCGTGATGAATGAACTGCTCGACACCTTCCTTCATGCTGATGGAGTTGACGATGCCCTTGCCCTGAATGCACTTGAGGCCGGCTTCGATCACTTCCCACTTGGAGGAGTCGATCATGATCGGGACGCGGGAGATGTCCGGTTCGCCGGCAATCAGATTGAGGAAGGTCACCATGGCCTTCTTCGAATCGAGCATCCCTTCATCCATGTTGATGTCGATCACTTGGGCGCCGGCTTCGACCTGCTGCAGGGCGACTTCCAGGGCCTCGGTGTAGTTGTCTTCACGGATCAGGCGGGCGAACTTGGCGGAACCGGTGATGTTGGTCCGTTCGCCGACGTTGACGAACAACGAGCTGCGATCGATGGTGAACGGTTCCAGGCCCGACAAGCGGCAGGCCTTGGGGATGTCCGGAATTTCACGCGGGGCGTAACCGGCGACCGCTTTGGCGATGGCTTCGATGTGGCCCGGTGTGGTGCCGCAGCAGCCGCCGACGATGTTGAGGAAGCCACTTTGGGCGAACTCTTCGATGACCTTGGCGGTTTGGGCCGGCAGTTCGTCGTACTCGCCGAACTCGTTCGGCAGGCCGGCGTTCGGGTGCGCCGACACGTGGGTGCTGGCCTTGTTCGACAGCTCTTCAAGGTACGGACGCAATTCACGGGCGCCGAGGGCGCAGTTCAGGCCGACGGAAATCGGCTTGGCGTGGGCCACGGAGTTCCAGAACGCTTCGGTGGTCTGGCCGGAGAGGGTGCGGCCAGAGGCATCGGTGATGGTGCCGGAAATCATGATCGGCAGCTCGACGCCCAGCTCTTCGTAAACCCCTTGCACGGCGAAGATCGCCGCTTTGGCGTTGAGGGTGTCGAAAATGGTTTCGATCAGGATCAGGTCGGCGCCGCCTTCGATCAGGCCTTTGGTGGCCTCGGTGTAGTTCTCCACCAGTTCATCGAAGGTCACGTTGCGGTAGCCGGGGTTGTTCACGTCGGGCGACAGCGAGCAGGTACGACTTGTAGGACCGAGCACGCCGGCGACGAAACGCGGCTTGTCCGGGGTTTCCAGGGTCTTGGCGTCCGCCACCTTGCGCGCCAGGCGTGCGCCTTCTACGTTGAGTTCGTACGCCAGGCCTTGCATGCCGTAGTCGGCTTGGGACACCTGAGTGGCGTTGAAGGTGTTGGTTTCCAGAATGTCGGCGCCGGCATCCAGGTAGGCTTTTTCAATAGAGCCAATCACATCCGGGCGGGTCAGCACCAACAGGTCGTTGTTACCTTTGACATCGCTCGGCCAGTCGGCGAAGCGTTTGCCACGGTAATCCTGTTCCTCGAGCTTGTAGCTCTGGATCATTGTCCCCATGCCGCCGTCGAGAATCAGGATGCGCTCTTTGAGGGCGTGCTTGAGAGCTTGAAGGCGAACGCTGCGATCGGACATTTGGACTACTCGGTAAGGCCATGACGAAGGGCCGGGATAATAACAAACCTGTGTGCTTTTGGAGCATATGCCGGTTTTGCATGAATATCGTTCATGTTGGTGCGCGGGTCGGACCGGTAGAATCGCGGCGTTTTCTCATGATCAGGACCAGGGATATGTCGTATCGCGTCGTCACCAGCCTATTGATGCTGTTTTTAAGCGGGGGCGCCGCTGCGCAAGGTCCGGACATTTCCTACGTTCGCGACATTCAACCGATCTTCACCGAAAAGTGCGTGGCCTGCCATGCCTGCTACGACTCCGCCTGTCAGCTCAACCTGGGCAGTGGCGAAGGGGCGTCCCGAGGTGCGACGAAGGCGCCGGTCTATGACGGCGAACGTAGCAAGGCCGCCGCGCCGACCCGGTTGTTTTATGACGCCTTCGGCAAGCGTGCCTGGCAGCAAAAGGGCTTCTATTCGGTGCTCGACGCCCAAGGCAGTCAGGCGGCGCTGATGGCGCGGATGCTTGAGCTGGGGCACAAAACCCCGTTGCAACCCAACGCCAAACTGCCGGAAGACATCGTCCTGGGCCTGAACCGGGAAAACCAGTGCGCCATGCCGGCAGAGTTCAGCGATTACGCCAACTCTCATCCGAAAGAGGGCATGCCGCTAGCGGTCACCGGTCTGACCGATCAGCAATACCAGACGCTGCAGCGCTGGCTGGCCTCCGGCGCGCCGATCGATCAGCAGGGCCTGGTGCCCAGCGCCAGGGAAGCCTTGGAAGTGGTGCAGTGGGAAAACCTGCTCAATGCGCCGGGCGCCCGGGAGAGCCTGGTCGGGCGCTGGCTGTTCGAGCACTGGTTCTTGGCCCATATCTATTTCAAGGACGGCGAACCGGGGCATTTCTTTCAGTGGGTACGTTCGCGCACGCCGACGGGGCAGCCCATCGACCTGATCAACACCCGCCGTCCGAATGATGATCCGGGCACTCAGGTCTATTACCGTCTGTGGCCGGTGCAAGGCGTGATCGTGCACAAGACCCACATCACCTACCCGCTGAGCGCGGCGAAGATGGCGCGGATCAAGAGCCTGTTTTACAACGGTAACTGGCAGGTCAACGCGTTACCGGGCTACGGGCCGGAGCGGCGGGCCAATCCGTTTGCCACGTTCGAAGCGATCCCGGCCCAGGCGCGTTACCAGTTCATGCTCGATAACGCCGAATACTTCGTGCGTACCTTTATTCGCGGCCCGGTCTGCCGGGGCCAGATCGCCACCGACGTGATTCGCGACAACTTCTGGGCACTGTTCCAGGCCCCGGAACATGACCTTTACATCACCGACCCGAAATATCGCGGCAAGGCTACGCCGTTGCTGGCGATGCCGGGGCAGAACGATGACGTCGGCAGTGTCCTGAGCCTGTGGCACGACTACCGCAACAAACGCAACGAATATGAGGCCCTGCGCCGGGACAGCTATGCCGACTTGCCAGCGCCGAGCTGGTCGACCCTGTGGGCCGGTAATGACAATGCGTTGCTGAGTATCTTCCGGCATTTCGACAGCGCCTCGGTGACCAAGGGCCTGATCGGCGATGTGCCGCAGACGATGTGGCTGTTCGATTACCCGTTGCTGGAACGCACGTATTACCAGTTGGCGGTCAACTTCGATGTGTTCGGTAACGTGTCCCATCAGGCCCAGACCCGGCTGTACTTCGACCTGATCCGCAACGGCGCCGAGCAGAACTTCCTGCGCCTGATGCCGGCCAGCTCACGGGACGGCTATCTCGACGATTGGTACCAGAACAGCGGCAAGTTCAAGATGTGGCTGGATTACGAGGACATCGACAACGACAAGCCGACGGCGCTGACGCTGGACGAAAACGACCCGAAACGCGATTTCGCCTTGCAGCTGCTGTCCCGTTACGGCGAACTTAATGCCAGGCCCGATCCGATCAACCGCTGCGACGGCGCTTACTGCTCGCGGCCGAACATTGATCCGGCGTTGCAGAACGCCGAGCAAGCCTTGAGCCGCCTGACGTCGCGCCCGGCCGCCGGTTTGAAAGTCATCGATCAGTTGCCGGAGGCCACGATGTTGCGCATCGAGACCTCAAGCGGCAAGCGTGAGGTCTACAGCCTGCTGCGTAACCGCGCCCACAGCAACGTGGCGTTCCTGCTCGGGGAGTCGCTGCGTTATCAGCCGGGGCTCGACACGTTGACGATCTATCCGGGTGTTCTGAGCAGCTACCCGAACTTCATGTTCAACATTCCGGCCGGGCAGGTGCCGGCGTTTGTCGACGAGATGGAAAATGCCAAAGACGCCGCGAGTTTCGAAAAAATCGTCGAACGCTGGGGCATTCGTCGCAGTCATCCGCAATTCTGGCAGTATTTCCATGATCTGAGCCGGTACATCCACGACACCGACCCGGTGGAAGAGGGCGTGCTGGACATGAATCGCTACGAGAATCTGTGATGACCGCTTTCCCGACAAAAATACTAGGACTTTGTGCGGCGCGTCGATTGGCGTAAACTGCGTCCAAGCCTGCGAGGAGTTTCCATGACCGCTATTACCATTACCGACGCCGCCCATGATTACCTGGCCGATCTGCTCTCCAAGCAGAACACCCCGGGTATCGGCATCCGCGTCTTTATCACCCAGCCTGGCACCCAGTACGCCGAAACCTGCATTGCCTACTGCAAGCCGGGCGAAGAAAAACCTGAAGATACCGCGCTGGGGCTCAAAAGCTTCACCGCCTATATCGACTCGTTCAGCGAAGCGTTTCTGGACGATGCGGTAGTCGACTACGCCACCGACCGCATGGGCGGCCAACTGACCATCAAGGCGCCAAACGCCAAAGTACCGATGGTCAACGCCGACAGCCCGGTCAACGAGCGCATCAACTACTACCTGCAAACCGAGATCAACCCGGGGCTGGCCAGCCACGGCGGTCAGGTCAGCCTGATCGATGTGGTCGAAGACGGCATCGCCGTGCTGAAGTTCGGCGGCGGTTGCCAGGGCTGCGGCCAGGCAGACGTCACCCTGAAGGAAGGCATCGAGCGCACCTTGCTCGAGCGTATTCCCGAGCTCAAGGGTGTACGTGACGTGACTGACCACACGCAGAAAGAAAACGCCTACTACTAAGGTGTTCGCTGCGACATAAAAAAACGGTGCCCGTGAGCACCGTTTTTTTATGGATGATCGATAACCTGTGGCGAGGGAGCTTGCTCCCGCTCGACTGCGAAGCAGTCGCAATCCAGCCGATGCATTTTCCCGTGATGAATGCGTTGGCTGATTTTGGGACCGCTGCGCGGTCCAGCGGGAGCAAGCTCCCTCGCCACAAGTGCTTCAGGGTCTGTAGAGGTGAGCATGCCCCGCGCGATACAGCGACGATTCACTGAAGTGATCGCTGCCCAGCACTCGACCCACCAGAATCAGCGCCGTTCGGCGAAAACCCTTGGCTTGTACCTTCTGCGCAATGTCCGCAAGCGTTCCCACCACCCAATCCTGATCCGGCCAGGTCGCCCGGTGAATCACCGCGATCGGGCAGTCGGCGCCGTAGTGCGGCAGCAATTGGGCAAGGATCTTCTCTAGATGATTGACCCCCAGATGGATCGCCATGGTCGCCCCGTGTTGCGCCAGGCTGCCCAGTTCTTCGCCAGCGGGCATGGCGGTCTTGTCGGCGTAACGGGTCAGAATCACGCTCTGTGACACGTCCGGCAGGGTCAGTTCGGCCCCCAAAAGGGCCGCGCAGGCGGCGGTGGCGGTGACGCCGGGAATGATTTCGAAAGGGATGTCGAGTTCACGCAAGTAGCGAATCTGCTCGCCGATCGCGCCGTACAGACTCGGGTCGCCGGAATGCACCCGGGCCACGTCCTGGCCGTTGGCGTGGGCGGTCTTGATCAGCTCGACGATCTGTTCCAGATGCAGTTCGGCGCTGTTGACCACCTGTTCGGCCCGGTGGCCTTCCAGCACGGCGGCGGGGACCAGGGAGCCGGCATATATGATGACCGGGCAGCTACGAATCAGCCGCTGGCCTTTGACGGTGATCAGTTCCGGGTCGCCGGGGCCGGCGCCAATGAAGTAGACGGTCATCGTCGTTTCCTGTCAGAAATAGGGCCTGGGCATGCTTCAGATGAAGAATGCTCATGATCGAAGGCGAGGATTATCGGGGATTTTACGCGGCGCTGGCCAATGCCAGGGTGGCCTGGGCGTATTTTTGTCGTGGAATCAGCAACTTTGCCGGTGCCTGGGCCAATTGTTCGGCCAGGGCCAACGCAGCGCTTTCCGCCACGCCGTAGCAACCGGTGCGTTCAAACGCGATGTCCGAGTGGTGGCTCAGTTGTGCTTGATAGGTCGCCAATTGTTCGCTGCTGAAGTACATCAGCGGCAATGCCAGTTGTTCGGCCAGTTCGATCAGGCCAGGTTCATCGCGCTTGAGGTCGATGCTGGCCAGGGCCTTGATCTCACGAAGCTCGATTTGATGGGCCTGTAACGCCTGATCGAGCAGCGCCCGCAGCGTGCTGACGGGGCAGCCGCGCTGGCAGCCCAGGCCGACCACCAGGGTCGGCACTGTGCCGTTTTCAGTCATGCGCTGTAATGGCCATCGCTTTTGCGGCGGAACAACCAGGCGCTGATCAGGCCCAGGGCCAGCCAGAACGCCACGTTGGTCAACTGCGAAGCGATTTTGAATTGTGCTTCCAGGGCTTCCGGCGCCAGCATCGAATGGACTTCCGGTTGTGGTGCGCCAATCACATGCGGCACGGCCAGGATCGCCACGCCGAGAACTTTCATCAGCCAGTGACGGCTGAACACGATCAACGCGATGCCGACGGCCGTGGACGCGGCAGTGCCGATCCACCAGATTTGCCGTTGCGCCAGATCAGCCGCGGCAGTGCCCGGCAGCTCAGGCGGCAGGCCGAGAGTCGGAGCCAGTACGAACGTCGCATAACCGGCCAGGCCCCAGAGCAGGCCCTGAGAGGTTTTGGTCGGTGCGCGCAGGGTGTAAAGACCGGCGAGCATCAGGGCGAAACCGACGGCTACCACCAGGTTGCCGCCGGTAGTGGACAGCACGCGCTGCCAGCCGTCTTCCGGTTCCCAGGCTTCGGCATCGTGGGTATGAGCGACTGCGCCCGCGGCGTGCTCGTGGATTTCAACAGCAGCCGGCTCGGATTTTTCGTAGGTCTCGGCCTGCAAAATCAGCGGGGAGACCCAGAAGCTTTGCAGCAGGGTCAATAGCAGGGCGGCCAGCAGCCCGGTGAAACCTGCGGTTTGCGCAATACGCTTGATCATCTCAGCAGGTCTCAATGGCACGGAAAGGCGGAGCTGTGACGGGTATCGTGCGCGGCGTTGTGCACCGCTTCGATGTGCGAGAAACCGGCGAAATACACAAGGCTGGCGCCAAGGATCGACGCACACACGGCGGCGGTCAGGCGTTGAGTCAGGGTCGTGGTGGTGCTGGCGATGCTCTTGTCGGTATTGCTGGCGGTGCTGCTGATGATCGTCATGGCGCTTCCCTCTGGTCTGTCAGCGGGTGAATAGAGCGCATGAAAATCTCCGCACGCCAAGGGCTCGCAGAGATTTCGAACAGCGCCCGCCCACCGCGGGTTTGTTATTCAGTGAACGTAAAAGTCACTTTGTGTTGCGGGCCGGTCTCCGGGCTCGCGAGGGGCTGGGCTTGCGCCTGGACCTGCAAGCATCACCTTCCCATGCCATATGACCGGCACAGTGGATCTGACGCTTCACTCGCTTACCGTTGCGGGGGCAGCACCGGACTGACATGGCTTTAGAGTAAAGCACATGATTCACCGGTTTCCCGTTTCACCCTGTGAAGGGCACCCGTAACAAGGCGTGTAGGAGAGCATGGGCGAGGGCGGGGAGTCAATTGGCAGGGGGTCTCACTAACACCCAATACCTGTGGCGAGGGAGCTTGCTCCCGCTCGAGCGCGTAGCGGTCGCATCGGATTCATGCGGTCTGTCTGTAAGATTTGCAGTGCATGGTTTCACGGCTGCTTCGCAGCCGAACGGGAGCAAGCTCCCTCGCCACAGGCAAGCCCCCTCGCCACAGGTGATCGTATTCGCCGACAAGACATTGACCCGCCCCCACACGATGCGTAGCCTTGCGCTTTCGAGGTTCTTCGGCGTCTGTCGAAGCTAAGAAGGGAACGCGGTCGATGCCGCGGCTGCCCCCGCAACTGTGAACGGTGATGTTCGCTGCCACGCCACTGCAAACCCTGTGCAACGGGTTCGCGGGAAGGCGCAGCGAATGCCGGGCCAACGCCCGGCGCACCGTCAGCCAGGAGACCTGCCTCGACACAGATTCTCACTTTCAACCGGGCGGGGTGATCCGGTGGCGAACTCTTCAGGCACGCGTGCCCGCGTTGCCGGTTGTCGTCCCGTATGCCCGCCACCTTGCCAAAGGGCATCCGATGAAAACACTGGCCAAACTCCCCGTCACCATCGTTACCGGCTTCCTCGGTTCGGGCAAAACCACCTTGCTGCGGCACATGCTCGACAACGCCCAGGGCCGTCGCATCGCGGTGATCGTCAACGAGTTCGGCGAGCTGGGCATCGACGGCGAGATCCTCAAGCAGTGCTCAATCGGCTGCACCGAAGAAGAGGCCAGCGGCCGCGTCTACGAGTTGGCCAACGGCTGCCTGTGCTGCACCGTTCAGGAGGAATTCTTCCCGGTGATGCGCGAGTTGGTTGCTCGCCGCGGCGACCTCGACCACATCCTCATCGAAACCTCGGGCCTGGCCCTGCCAAAGCCTTTGGTTCAAGCCTTCCAGTGGCCGGAAATCCGCAGCGCCTGCACCGTTGACGCGGTGATCACCGTGGTCGACAGCCCGGCCGTCGCTGCCGGCACTTTCGCTGCATTCCCGGATCAAGTGGACGCCCAGCGCAAACTCGACCCGAACCTGGACCACGAATCGCCGCTGCACGAACTGTTCGCCGACCAACTGGCCAGCGCCGACCTGGTGATTCTCAACAAGGCCGACCTGATCAGCGCCGCAGACCTTGCCCGCGTGCGCCTGGAAGTCGCCGAAGAGCTGCCACCGGCGGTGAAAGTCATCGAAGCCAGCAGCGGTCGCTTGCCGCTGGACGTGCTGATCGGCCTCGGCGCCGGTTCCGAAGAACACATCGACAGCCGCCACAGCCATCACGATCATCACCATGAAGGTGAAGACGACCACGATCACGACCATGACGCGTTCGACTCCATCTCGATCGAGCTGCCACAAGCCGACGAAAGCCTGCTGATGGACGCGCTGACGCAACTGGTGGTGCAGCACGGTATTCTGCGGGTCAAGGGTTTCGCGGCGGTGCCGAACAAGCCGATGCGCCTGCTGATTCAGGGCGTGGGCACGCGTTTCGACAAGCACTTCGACCGTCAGTGGGGCGCCGAGGAAGCGCGCACCACCCGTCTGGTGTTGATCGGTCAGGCGCTGGACGCCGTTCAACTCGAAGCGCAATTGCGCGCTGCGCTCAGCGTTTAACCCATGCACCTGCTCAGGACCCAGCCCGGCGGTTTCGTGTCGGATGACAACATTGCCGACCTTGGACAAACCCCCGCCGAGCTGGTGATCCTGTGCAGCGGCGATTCCAGTCTGGCGTTGCTCGCCGAGGCGGCGCAGCAGCTGCCCGACGATTACCCGAGCCTGCGCCTGGCCAACCCGATGCAGGTGCAGAATCACGCCTCGGTCGATCTTTATGTCGACGAAGTGCTGCGCCACGCCAAGGTGATTCTGATCTCGCTGCACGGCGGCATCGCCTATTGGCGTTACGGCATCGAGCGTCTGGTGGAATTGTCCCAGCGCGGTGTGCAGTTGATTCTGGTGCCGGGTGACGATCGCCCGGACCCGGAACTCAGCGATCTGAGCACCGTGGCCCCCGAAGACCGCGACCGGCTCTGGCACTTCCTGCGTCAGGGCGGCATGGCCAATGCGCTCGACCTGTTTCGCTGCCTTGCCAGTCGTTGGCTGGGTCGTGATTATCCATGGTCCGAGCCGCAAACCCTGCCACGCACCGCGATCTACCACCCGCAAAAAAGCCCCGCGCACCTTCAGGATTGGCAAGCCGATTGGCAGGCCGATCAGCCGGTGGCGGCGGTGCTGTTTTACCGCTCGCACTTGCAGGCGGCGAACACCGGTTTCATCGATATTTTCTGCCAGCGTTTGCAGGCGGCAGGGCTCAACCCGTTGCCGATTGCGCTGGCCAGTCTGAAAGAGCCAGGCTGCCTGGCGGTGGTCGAGGACTGGCTGGATGAAGTTGAGGCGGGGGTGATTCTGAACACCACCGGTTTCGCCCAGTCCAGCCCTGAAGCGCCGCATCTGCGGCCGTTTCGTCGCAACATCCCGGTGATTCAGGCGATCTGCGCCCAGGACAACGAGCCCGGTTGGCGTGCCAGCGAGCAAGGCCTCGGTCCCCGTGACTTGGCGATGCACATCGCGCTGCCGGAGCTGGACGGGCGAATCATCAGTCGGCCGATCAGCTTCAAGGATCTGGCGTGGCGCAGCGAGCGCAGTCAGTCCGATGTGGTTTGCTATCGACCACAACCGGAACGCATGGATTTTGTCGCTGAACTGGCGCGGTGCTGGATCGATCTGGCGCGGCTGCCCAACAGCGAAAAACGCATCGCCCTGATCCTCGCCAACTACCCGACTCGCGATGGACGCATCGGTAATGGCGTCGGTCTCGACACCCCGGCCGCTGCGCTGAACATCCTGCGTGCCCTGTACGCCGAAGGTTATCCGTTGCCGGCCGAGTTGCCGGACAGCGGCACCGCGCTGATCCAGCAACTGCTTGGTGGTGTCAGCAATGATCTGGACACTATCGATCAACGTCCGTGCCAGCAAAGCCTGGCGCTGGATCATTACTTTTTGATGTTCAACGCACTGCCCGAAGCCAATCGCGAGGCGGTGCTGCAACGTTGGGGCACGCCCGAAAGCGATCCGATGTTCCGTGGCGGGCGAATGATGATTGCCGGGTTGCGCTTCGGCCTGACTTTCGTCGGCATTCAACCGGCCCGGGGGTATCAGGTTGACCCGAGCGCGGTCTATCACGACCCGGACCTGGTGCCGCCCCACGGTTATCTGGCGTTCTACTTCTGGTTGCGCAACACCTACGGCGCCCACGGCGTGATCCATGTCGGCAAGCACGGTAACCTCGAATGGCTGCCGGGCAAGGGCGTCGGGTTATCTGAAAACTGCTGGCCCGACGCGCTGCTCGGACCGCTGCCGAACATCTATCCGTTCATCGTCAACGACCCGGGCGAGGGTGCCCAGGCCAAGCGCCGTACGCAAGCGGTGATCATCGATCACCTGATGCCACCGCTGACCCGCGCCGAAACCTACGGCCCGCTGCGCAACCTTGAGTTGTTGGCTGACGAATATTACGAAGCGCAGTTGCTCGATCCGCGCCGCGCCCGGGAACTGCAACGCGACATTCTGCAACTGGTGCGCGACACGCACATTGATCGCGAACTGCAGCTGGACGAGAAGCTCGACAGCGATGCCGACGCGGCGATCTGGTTGCCGCGCCTGGACACTTACCTGTGTGACTTGAAGGAATCGCAGATCCGCGATGGCCTGCACGTGTTTGGCGAGTCGCCGACCGGGCGATTGCGCATCGACACTTTATTGGCCTTGCTGCGCATTCCTCGCGGTGACGGTCGTGGCGCGCAATCGAGCGTGCTGCGGGCGCTGGCCAAGGCGTTCGAATTGGGCTTCGATCCACTGGATTGCGTGTTGGCCGAGCCCTGGAACGGTCCTCGGCCGGATGCCTTGCAGGCGGTCAGTGATGAGCTGTGGCGCACGGCGGGGGACACCCGTGAGCGTCTGGAACTGTTCGCCGAGCAGTTGATCGAGCAAGCCTTGAGCGCTGAAATTGCTCCGTTGAACCAGCGAGGCTGGTCCGACGTGAGCGCGATCATCGACAGTTTGCGCGAGGTCGTCGCCCCGCGCCTGGACGCCTGCGGCCCGGCGGAAATGCGCGGCCTGCTGGACGCCCTCAGCGGGCGATTCGTCCCGGCCGGGCCGAGTGGTGCGCCCAGCCGTGGACGGCTGGACGTGTTGCCCACCGGGCGCAATTTCTATTCGGTGGACGTGCGCAACCTGCCGACCACCACGGCGTGGCGCATCGGTTTTCAATCCGCGAACCTGATTCTTGAACGGCACTTGCAGGATCACGGCGATCACTTGCGTCAGCTCGGCCTGTCGGTCTGGGGCACCGCGACCATGCGCACCGGCGGCGACGACATTGCCCAGGCCATGGCCTTGATGGGTGTGCGGCCGGTGTGGGCGACGGGCAGTCAGCGGGTCGACGACTTCGAGATTCTGCCGTTGAGCCTGCTGGACCGGCCGCGGGTGGACGTGACCTTGCGCGTCTCCGGATTCTTCCGCGATGCCTTTGCCAACCTGATCAGGCTGTTCGACGCCGCCGTGCAAGCGGTCGCCGCGCTGGATGAACCGGACGATCTCAACCCGTTGGCAGCCAAGGTTCGTGCCGAGCGCGAAGCGCTGCTGACGTCCGGTCTGGATGAAGAAGCGGCCAGGCGACAGGCCGGCTGGCGGATCTTCGGGGCCAAACCGGGTGCTTACGGTGCCGGCGTGCAAGGTGCCATCGACGGTCGTTTGTGGCAGAGCCGCGAAGACCTGGCCGAGGTTTACCTGAACTGGGGCGGCTACGCTTACGGCGGCTCCGATGAAGGCACCGCCGCACGCGAGCAGTTCGCCCAGCGTCTGAGCCAGGTGCAGGCCGTGCTGCAAAATCAGGACAACCGCGAGCACGACTTGCTCGATTCCAACGACTATTACCAGTTCCAGGGCGGCATGTTGGCGGCCGTCGAAAGCCTCGGCGGCGCAGCGGCGGCGAGTTATCACGGCGACCACAGTCAGCCGGACTTGCCGAAGATCCGCACATTGAAGGAAGAGCTGAACCGGGTGATCCGTTCCCGGGCGGCCAATCCGAAATGGATCGACGGGATCAAGCGTCATGGCTATAAAGGCGCGTTCGAACTGGCGGCGACGGTCGATAACCTGTTTGCGTTCGACGCCACCACGCAGTTGATCGACGATCACCAGTATGCGTTGCTGGCGGACGCCTATTTGCTTGATCCGGCGACCCGGGAGTTTGTTCGCGAACACAATCCCCACGCCTTGCGCGACATGACCGAGCGCCTGCTCGAAGCGCAGCAACGGGGGATGTGGCAGGAGCCGGGTGAATACCGCGAGGCGCTGGAGAATTTGTTGCTGGACATAGAAGAAGACAGTTAGCCGGTGAGCAAAGGAAATTTGTGGCGAGGGAGCTTGCTCCCGTTGGGCTGCGCAGCAGCCCCAAAACAAAAAACCAGGCTCTGTCAGGCACACCGCATTTTCAGGTTTTACGACTGCTACGCAGCCCAACGGGAGCAAGCTCCCTCGCCACAGAGTAATCACCGACCATGACCGAGATTTGAACATGACCGACACCGCCCATTTCCCGCTCTCCGCCGTGGTCGGCGCCGATGACTTGAAGCTCGCCCTGTACCTGACCGCCATCGACCCGAAAATCGGTGGTGTGCTGATCGAAGGCCCGCGCGGCATGGCCAAGTCGACCCTGGCCCGAGGCCTGGCGGACCTGCTGGCCAGCGGTCAATTCGTTACCTTGCCCCTGGGCGCCACTGAAGAACGGCTGGTCGGCACCCTCGATCTCGACGCGGCCTTGAGCGAAGGGCGCGCACAGTTTTCTCCGGGTGTATTGGCCAAGGCCGACGGCGGCGTGCTCTACGTCGATGAAGTGAACTTGCTGCCCGATCACCTCGTGGACCTGCTGCTCGACGTGGCCGCCAGCGGCACCAACCTGATCGAGCGCGACGGGATTTCCCATCGGCATTCGGCGAAGTTTGTGCTGATCGGCACCATGAACCCGGAAGAGGGCGAACTGCGCCCACAACTGCTCGACCGCTTTGGCCTGAACGTCGCCCTCAGTGGCCATACCGCACCCGCCGAGCGCGGCCAGATCATCCGTCGTCGACTGGATTTCGACAGCGATCCGCAAGGGTTCTGCGCCGAGTGGGAAAGTCAGCAACACGCCCTGCGCGAGCGTTGCCAGAAGGCGCGTGCGGCCTTGGCGAGTATCCCGCTCGACGATGCTGCACTGGCGCAGATCACCGAGCGCTGCTTTGCTGCCGGCGTCGATGGCTTGCGGGCCGATCTGGTCTGGCTGCGCGCGGCGCGGGCACATGCGGCCTGGCGCGGTGCGAACGCCATTGCCGAAGAGGATATCGACGCGGTCGCCGAATTTGCCTTGCGTCATCGTCGTCGGGAGCATTCGACCTCTGCGCCGCAAAACTCCCAAGCGCCACAGCAATCCCCTGCGCAAACCCCCAACCCGAACGAAGGTCAGGGCCAGTGGGGCGAAATGCCCGCCCAGGCGCTGCCGGTCGGTGCTCGACGTGAAGTGCCGAGCTGGCCAAAAAAGCCCTAGGCATTCGCCCTCGATCAGACGCGGGGGCGAATGCCAGACCCCGCGCAGGCCGGCTGGATCACGGTAAACAGGGCAAGCGTCACGCCGCCCGTAGCGGATCGGTCAACTGGCCCGGCACCTTGCTCAATGGCCGACCGCGTCAACGCGATGACCTATTGTTCCATCTGCGGACCCGCACCCCGCATGAACTGTGGCTGGTGATCGTCGATGCCTCGGCTTCGACCCGGCGCCATCAGGCGTTGAGCGATGCCAAGGGCTTGCTGGCGCAACTGTTCGACGATGCCTATCGCCAGCGCGCACGCCTGGCTTTGCTGACCGCCAGCGGTCACTTGCCGAAGTGGCAGGTGCAGGGGTTGAAAGCTTCTGCGGGCTTACGCGATTGGCTCGAGGGATTGGGCGCCGGCGGCGGGACGCCGATGCTGGCGGCGCTGGGCGAGGCGGGGCACTGGCTGGTGGCACGGCAAAAGCGTTTTCAGGCCGAACAGCAGCGGCTGTTGCTAGTGACGGATGGACGGTTGAAGGAATGGTCGACATTGCCGGAGCTGGATTGTCCGGGGTTGCTGATCGACATCGAGCGCGGGCCGATTCGGCTCGGGCGGGCAAAGGTGTTGGCAGCGCAGTTACAGGTTGATTATCGACATATCGATGAGCTGATTTCAGGTTGAGTTTTGTGCTGACAGTGCTGGCCCCATCGCATCGCTGCCCTATGCTCTGTAAGCAAACCCATCACAGGAGTGACCCATGCGCGTTCTAGCCCGCAACGATCAGGACGATTTCCGCGTCAAAGCCTACGCTGGCACCAACGGTGTGCTGCTGGCCATCGACCTGGCCGAACCCCGCCGCAAAGGCCTGTTGGGGTTTGCCATCGAAAAACAGCAAGGTGACAAACCCTGGTTGTTTCTGTTCAACAGCCTGACCTTCCCCGGCAAGGATCATACATTCCCTCAGTTTCACGCCACCCCCAGCGATGCCGCGCCTTTGCAGAAATTTCGCTGGGCCGATTACGCGGTCAATCCGGGTGTGACGATCCATTATCGGGTTCACCTGGCCTATGGCACTGCCGATACGCCACAGTTGGGTGAAAGCCTGGAAGTGACGGTCACCACGGACAATGGCCTGCCCAAGGGGCAGAACGTGATATTCAACCGAGCAGTGGCTGCCAGTCAGGCGTTCCAGCGCAAATTCGCCGACCTCGATGCGCTGCTCAGCGTCAACAAGACACTGCCCATCGAAGAATGGCCCGATGCGCCGCGGCAATGGCTGGAAAATGGTCTGCTCGCACGCCTGCTCGGGTTTATCGAACGTGCCGTGGATGGCCAGTGGGCGCTGGACATCGCGATCTATGAATACCAGCTGCAGGCGATCGTCGATGCGGTGAACGCCGCCTTCGAGCGTGGCGTAAAGGTTCGGGTCCTGTATCACGCCCAACCTGGCGAAGACACCACGGCGCTGAACGAAGCCAGCCTGGAAAAAATCCCGGCGGCGAACAAACGCGGGCGAGTCACCCACAATATCTTTCACGATAAGTTCATGGTCCTGAGCCGGCTCGATGCGGCGGGGCAGCATCAGCCCGAAGCGGTACTCTGCGGCAGTACCAACTTCACTGCCAACGGCGTCTACCGTCAGGCCAACGTCGTGCATGTGCTGGACGACGCTCGGATCGGCGCCACTTACCTGCAAACCTTCGAGCAGGTCTGGGCCACACCGACGGACGTCGGCGCCACGCGGGACTGGCTCACGGAACACAATCCGATGCAGCCTGACCAGCCGCTGTTCGCCGGTTTTTCACCGCGCTCGGGCGAGGGCGACTTGAGTGAGTTCATCAAGATCATCAACGCCGCCAAAAAAGACCTGCTGTTTGTCACCGCATTCACCTTGCCGGACAAAATACTCAACGCGCTGCTCGGCCAACCCCACGACGACATCTTGCGTTACGGCCTGCAAAACACGGTCAGCAACATCACCGGTTTCCATGCCGACCGCACCGCCGAATTCGCCGCCACCGCGCTGCTCAACACCGGCCTGGAGGGCTGGCTCAAGGAAAACATGAAAGGCCAGAAGGGCAACCTGCTGGTGCACACCAAAGCCATCGTCGTCGACTTCACCAGCGATTCACCGACCATCATCAGCGGCAGCCACAACCTCAGTGACGCGGCCAGCAACGGCAATGACGAAAACTACCTGATCATCCGTGGCGACACCGACCTGGCCGATCGTTACGGGCTGGAACTGCTGCGCTTCTACGAACATTACCGGTTCCGCTACTTCGCAAAGAAACTGCAACTCAAGCAGGTCCGGCCGTTGGCGGCGGATGACAGCTGGACCGATGACTATTACCGCGAGGGCGACCTGCGGATGTTGTCGCGGCTGCGTTTTTCCGGACGATAAACACACCGGCGGGCACTTTTTGTAGCAGCTGCCGAGCAGCGCAAGGCTGCTGCTACAGGTCAGTTATTTGCCCATTGCATTACTCATCAAACGTGCATTCAACCGCTCCCGTGCCCGAGGCGCAGTGCATAAAGTGCTGAGGGTTCTCTGCAACCACGGCAAGTCGTGGCGGGGTTTGTGGGCAATCTGTTTGGGCCTGAGCTTGCCGATGTGCTTTTTGAAATGTTCTTCCAGGGTTTCCGGGGTGCCTATGCCCTTGAGCTTCGTCAGCAGCTTCCCCTCCTCGTAGAACAGCAAAGTGGGTGTGCCTTTGACTTCCGGATGCCGAGGGGACTTGCTCGTATCCAGCATATAGATGCACGCATGATCTTTGTACTTCTCGGCAATGGCCCGGAAAACCGGTCCGGCCCATTCGCAGGCGGGACAGTGGTCGTTGCCGAAATACAGAATCACCGGGCGCCAAGTGTTGAGCGCTTTGCGGTAGGCCGGATCCAATGACTGGGTGGACATCGAACTCATTGAAATCTCCTTTTCAAAGACTATCGAAGGCCCTTTGACGTTAAAGGAGGCGAGCGGGTGGGTCTACTGTCAGAAATTACAGGTGTGCTCTGCTTCTTTTTGACCTGCAATGCACCGCAATGTGACTCAACCACACACAGCCTGTAGCCAACGGTAGCGTTCAGCCAGCTGTCTTTTCGTAACACTTTCTTCGCGCCTGTGCGCATCCATTTGATTCAAAACACTTTTCAAATCCTCCGAGATTCTGGCCACATCCTGTGGCACACTTTCTGCTGTCTATTCCGTTGTTACATACCAAGTTCCGGTATAGCGGAATAAACACAGCCCTGGAGTGCTTGCCATGCATCGTCGACTTTCCTTGTTTAAAGCGTGTGTTTTCGTACTCGCGGCTTCGGCCGCTGCCGTGGGTGTCGCTCAAGCGGCAGACAGCAAGCTCGACAGCGTGCTGGCCCGTGGGAAATTGATCGTGGGCACGGGCAGTACCAACGCGCCGTGGCACTTCCAGGGAGCCGACGGCAAGTTGCAGGGTTTTGATATCGATATCGCGCGGATGGTGGCCAAGGGGTTGTTCAACGACCCGAGCAAGGTCGAGTTCGTGGTGCAGTCGTCCGATGCGCGGATTCCGAACCTGCTGACCGACAAGGTCGATATGAGTTGCCAGTTCATCACCGTGACCGCCAGCCGGGCCCAACAGGTCGCGTTCACGCTGCCGTACTACCGTGAAGGTGTTGGCCTGTTGCTGCCGGCCAACAGCAAGTACAAGGAAATCGAAGACCTCAGGGCCGCCGCCGACGGCGTGACCGTGGCGGTGCTGCAGAACGTGTACGCCGAAGAACTGGTGCATCAGGCGCTGCCCAAGGCCAAGGTCGATCAGTACGACAGCGTGGATCTGATGTATCAGGCGGTGAACTCCGGCCGTGCCGACGCGGCGGCCACCGATCAGTCGTCGGTGAAATACCTGATGGTGCAGAACCCAGGCCGTTATCGCAGCCCGACCTACGCCTGGAGCCCGCAGACCTACGCCTGTGCGGTCAAACGCGGCGATCAGGATTGGCTGAACTTCGTCAACACCGTGCTGCATGAAGGCATGACCGGCGTTGAATTCCCGACTTACGCGGCATCGTTCAAGCAGTGGTTCGGTGTCGACCTGCCTACACCTGCAATCGGTTTCCCAGTCGAATTCAAATGATCCCGTGAGAGCGGGGCGGTGATACATCGCCCCGCTCAAGGTACTGCTGACCATGAACTATCAGTTGAATTTTGCCGCCGTGTGGCGCGACTTCGACACCTTGCTGGCGGGGCTCGGTCTGGGTCTTGAGCTGGCGCTGGTGTCGATCGCCATCGGCTGCGTGATCGGCCTGCTGATGGCGTTTGCTTTGCTGTCGAAGCACCGCGCATTGCGGGGGCTGGCGTCGGTGTATGTGACGGTGATCCGTAATACGCCGATTCTGGTGTTGATTCTGTTGATCTACTTCGCGTTGCCGAGTCTGGGCATTCGTCTGGACAAGATCCCCTCGTTCATCATCACCCTGTCGCTGTATGCCGGGGCGTACCTGACTGAAGTGTTTCGTGGCGGGCTGTTGAGCATTCCCAAGGGGCTACGTGAAGCCGGGTTGGCGATCGGCTTGGGCGAGTGGCAGGTCAAGGCGTACATCACCGTGCCGGTGATGCTGCGCAATGTGCTGCCGGCGCTGTCGAACAACTTCATTTCGCTGTTCAAGGACACCTCGCTGGCGGCGGCGATTGCCGTGCCGGAGCTGACCTATTACGCGCGCAAGATCAATGTCGAGAGCTACCGGGTGATCGAAACCTGGCTGGTGACCACAGCGCTCTATGTTGCGGCCTGTTACCTCATTGCCATGATGCTGCGTTACCTCGAGCAGCGTCTGGCGATTCGCCGTTAGGAGGCCCCATGTACGAATCCCCCAGTTGGTTGCATGAGTTATGGGTGGCCCGGGATGTCCTGTGGCAGGGCTTCCTGACAAGTGTGCAGTGCTCGGGCCTGGCAATTTTGCTGGGTACGCTGGTTGGCATCGTCGCCGGCCTGGTACTCACCTACGGCACGTTCTGGATGCGCGCGCCGTTCCGGTTCTACGTCGACATCATTCGCGGCACGCCGGTGTTTGTATTGGTACTGGCCTGCTTTTACATGGCGCCGGCACTGGGCTGGCAAATCAGCGCCTTCGGGGCAGGCACTTTGGGCCTGACGCTGTTTTGCGGTTCCCATGTCGCCGAGATCGTGCGCGGTGCGTTGCAAGCGCTGCCCAGCGGTCAGATGGAAGCGAGCAAGGCCATCGGCCTGACGTTTTACCAGGCGCTGGGTTATGTGTTGTTGCCCCAGGCGTTGCGGCAGATCTTGCCGACCTGGGTCAACTCGTCCACCGAGATCGTCAAGGCGTCGACCTTGTTGTCGGTGATCGGCGTCGCCGAGCTGCTGCTCAGTACTCAACAGATCATCGCCCGGACCTTCATGACCCTGGAGTTTTACCTGTTCGCCGGATTGCTGTTTTTCGTCATCAACTACGCCATCGAATTACTCGGCCGGCACATTGAAAAGCGGGTGGCCTTGCCATGACACAAGCTCAAGTTTCGACCCAGAATCAGGCGCTGCTGGACATCCGCGGCCTGCACAAACAATACGGCCCGCTCGAAGTGCTCAAGGGTGTCGACCTGACTATGCAGCGCGGCAATGTGGTCACGTTGATCGGCTCCAGCGGCTCGGGCAAGACCACGCTGCTGCGCTGCGTGAACATGCTCGAAGAGTTCCAGGGCGGGCAGATTCTGCTCGACGGTGAATCCATCGGCTATGACGAGGTCAACGGCAAGCGCGTGCGCCACCCGGAAAAAGTCATCGCCCGCCATCGCGCCATGACCGGCATGGCCTTCCAGCAATTCAATCTGTTCCCGCACCTCACTGCGTTGCAGAACGTCACCCTCGGTTTGCTCAAGGTAAAAAAGTTGCACAAGGACGAGGCGGTAGCGCTGGCGGAGAAATGGCTGGAGCGGGTCGGCCTGCTGGAGCGCCGCGATCATTACCCCGGTCAGTTGTCCGGTGGTCAGCAACAGCGCGTGGCGATTGCCCGGGCGATTGCGATGAACCCGAGTTTGATGCTGTTCGATGAAGTCACCTCGGCCCTCGATCCGGAACTGGTGGGCGAAGTGCTGAACGTGATCAAGGGCCTGGCCGAGGATGGCATGACCATGTTGCTGGTGACCCACGAAATGCGTTTTGCCTTCGAGGTCTCGGACAAGATCGTGTTCATGAATCAGGGGCGGATCGAAGAGCAGGGGCCGCCCAAGGAACTGTTCGAGCGCCCGCAGTCGCCGCGACTGGCGGAATTTCTCAAGAGCACCCGCTTTTAAGCCTTCACTTTTTAATCAGGAGAAACACCCATGAGCATTACTCGTTACGGCACCGGCAGCACCGCCGGTGGCGGCCAGCCCCGTCCTTTTGCCCGCGCCGTCGAAGCCGATGGCTGGCTGCACGTGTCCGGCCAAGTGCCGGCGGTGGATGGTGAAATCATCGTGGGCGGGATTGTCGAGCAGACTCACCAAACCATGAAAAACCTGATCGCGATTCTGGAAGAGGCCGGTTACGGGCTTGAAGACGTGGTGCGCACGGGCGTGTGGCTGGAAGACCCGCGGGACTTCTGGAGTTTCAACAAGGTGTTTTCCGAGTACTTCAAAAGCGAACACGCCCCGGCCCGGGCCTGCGTGCAGGCGAACATGATGGTCGATTGCAAGGTCGAGATTGATTGCATCGCGTACAAGAAAAAGGTCTGAACCGCAGTGAATTCTTCGCGGGCAAGCCTCGCTCCTACAAACGGCGAAATCCTGTAGGAGCGAGGCTTGCCCGCGAAGGCGGCCTTCTGGGTAAACTCCCGGCACTTTGAATGGGACCACTGAAATGACCGAAGACACCATCAAGCGCCGGGCTCGCGGTCTGGACCGGGCGTTCGACATCCTCGACTTCCTCAAGGAAATCGGCCAGCCCCTGCGCCCGAACGAAATCGCCAGCGGCATCGGCAGCCCGAAATCCACGATCTATGAACTGGTAGCGTCCTTATTGGAGCGGCGCATCCTCGAACCCGTGGGCAAGGAAGGTCACGTTTACCTCGGTCGTCAGCTGTACTTCCTCGGGCAGGCGCATTTGCGTCATTTCGACCTGTCCCGCGAGGCCGATCACGCCTTGCAGGAAATCGTCAGCCAGACCCGCGAAACCGCGCAGATGTGTCTGCTCAACGGGCGCAAATACACCGTGGCATTGATGAAAGAGGGGGAGCGGCATTTCCGCATTTCCTCGGACATCGGCGAAAACGCGCCGATCCCCTGGACCGCTTCCGGGCGCCTGCTGCTGGCGCACCTGAGCGATCAGCAAATTGTCGATTTGATCGACCCCGACGACTTCATCCTGCCCGACGGCAAACGCCTGCCACTGGAGCAGTTTCTTGAGGAAATCCGCCAGGCCGCCATCGACGGATTCTTTTCCTTCGACAGCGTCGCCGACACCTTTACCCATTGCTTCGCCGCCCCGGTCAAAGACCCGAGCGGCGTGGCCATCGCGACCCTGTGCATCGTCGCCCCACGGGCCGATGCGAAGAACAATTACAACGACTATCGCCGGGTGCTGATCGACAGCGCCAACAGCCTCGCCCGGCGTATCAACGAATAACAGCGGCTGCCTGCGGCCGTGTGTGAGGAGATCGACCATGTCTACTGCCATCAATACCGCCGCCGTGGAAAAGGGCGCTGCCCAGACCGGCGCCAACCTGGTGCGGGACGTCAGTCTGCCGGCGCTGGTGCTGCACCGCGACGCGCTGGAACACAACATTCGCTGGATGCAGGACTTCGTCAGCCACAGCGGCGCGGAACTGGCACCTCACGGTAAAACCAGCATGACCCCGGCGCTGTTTCGTCGCCAACTGGACGCCGGTGCCTGGGGCATCACCCTGGCCAGCGCCACGCAAACCCGCGCGGCTTACGCCCATGGCGTGCGCCGGGTGCTGATGGCCAATCAACTGGTTGGCACGCCGAACATGGCACTGATCGCCGACCTGCTGGCTGACCCGACTTTCGATTTCTATTGCATGGTCGATCACCCGGATAACGTCGCCGACCTCGGCGCGTTTTTCGCCTCGCGGGGCGTGCGCCTGAACGTGATGATCGAGTACGGAGTGGTCGGCGGTCGTTGCGGTTGCCGCACCGAAGCCGAAGTGCTGGCACTGGCCAAGGCTATCAACGCTCAACCGGCGTTGGCGCTGACCGGCATCGAGGGCTATGAAGGGGTGATTCACGGTGATCATGCGGTGAGCGGCATCCGCGAGTTCGCCGCCTCCCTGGTGCGTCTGGCGGTGCAACTGCAGGACAGCGGCGCGTTCGCGATTGTCAAGCCGATCATCACTGCGTCGGGGTCGGCCTGGTACGACCTGATCGCCGAGTCGTTCGAAGCGCAGAATGCCGGCGGGCGTTTCCTCAGCGTGCTGCGCCCCGGCAGTTACGTGGCCCACGACCATGGCATCTACAAAGAAGCGCAATGTTGCGTGCTCGACCGTCGCAGCGACCTGCACGAAGGTTTGCGCCCGGCGCTGGAAGTCTGGGCGCATGTGCAGTCGTTGCCCGAACCGGGTTTTGCGGTGATCGCCCTGGGCAAGCGCGACGTGGCCTACGACGCCGGTTTGCCGGTGCCGTTGCTGCGTTACAAGGCCGGCGTGGTGCCGGCGACCGGCGATGATGTGAGTGCCTGCAAGGTGACGGCGGTGATGGACCAGCACGCATTCATGACCGTGGCGCCGGGAGTTGAGTTGCGGGTGGGCGATATCATTTCGTTCGGGACTTCGCACCCGTGTTTGACGTTCGACAAGTGGCGTATCGGGTGTCTGGTGGATGAGCAGCTGAATGTCATCGAAACCATGGAAACCTGTTTCTAAGAGCCCCCACAACATGAACAACATCAGCCCTCTGGGCCCCAACATCCCGCGCATCGCCCTGATCGGCGAGTGCATGATCGAACTGCAGCAGCGCGCCGACGGCTCCCTGCAACAAAGCTTCGGCGGCGATACCCTGAACACCGCGGTCTATCTGGCCCGTGAACTGGGCGATGGCGGCATGGTGGATTACGTCACTGCCCTGGGTGACGACAGTTTCAGTGATGCGATGTGCCAGAGCTGGGCCAGCGAACACATCGGCCTGGGCATGGTCCAGCGTTTGCCCGGTCGCTTGCCCGGTCTGTATTGCATCCAGACCGACGCGGCCGGCGAGCGGCGTTTTCTCTACTGGCGCAATGAAGCGGCCGTGCGCGATTGCTTTACCACCCCGGCGGCCGCGCCGATCCTGGCAGCGCTGCCGGATTACGACGTGCTGTATTTCAGCGGCATCACCCTGGCGGTGCTCGGTGAACAGGGCCGGGAGAAACTGCTGGACACCCTGATCGAAGCCCGACAGCGGGATGCGCGGATCGTGTTCGACAACAATTATCGACCACGCCTATGGGCTTCGGTCGAGGACGCACGAGCGGCTTATCGCGAAGTGTTGCCCTATGTCGACCTGGCGTTGCTGACGGTTGATGACGAGCAGGCGCTGTTCCAGTTTTCCGATTGCGCGGCGGTGTTTGCCGCTTACGAGCAGATGGGCACGCCCGAAGTGGTGCTCAAGCGCGGTGCCGAGGCGTGTCTGATTCGCTGTGACGGCGAGTCGTTCGAAGTGCCGGCGCAAGTGGTCGAACGGGTGGTGGACACCACGGCGGCGGGAGATTCGTTCAGCGCGGCGTATCTGGCTTGCCGCCTCAAGGGTGGGAGCCCGGTCGAGGCTGCTGAAGCGGGGCATCGCTTGGCGAGTCGGGTGATTCAAGTGCCGGGGGCACTGATCCCCAAAGATTGAAATGCAATCTTTGGGGATGCTGTGATTTTTTTGGCAAGCCTCACCCTGTACATCGAGCCAATCGATCAGTCCCGGTAAAACACCTGCACCAGGTGATACCCGAACTTGCTCTTGATCGGCCCATGCACCACTCGCAGCGGTTTTTTGAAGATCACCGCATCGATTGCCCCGACCATTTGCCCGGGCCGCACTTCGCCAAGATCGCCACCGCGTTTGCCGGACGGGCAGGTGGAGTATTTCTTGGCCAGCACATCGAAGGCTTCGCCCTTGGCGATGCGTTGTTTGAGCTGCTCGGCTTCTTCCGAGGTTTTCACCAGAATATGGCGGGCTTGGGCTTTCATGGGCAGTACCTTGCAACGGTGGTGGCTATGTTGGTGCCAGCGTGGGGCGCGCGATTATGCCTCAACTCAGCCGGCTTGGCCGATCATCGTGCGAATCTTGTTGGCCAACAGGTCCATGGAAAAGGGTTTGGCCACCATGTCCATGCCCGCCTCCAGGAAACCCTGGCGTTCGGCGGCTTTCTCGGCATAACCGGTAATAAACAGCACTTTGAGTTCCGGGCGGTGCTGACGTGCGATTTCCGCCAGTTGCCGACCGTTCATGCCCGGCAGCCCGACGTCGGTCACCAGCAGATCGACCCGCAGGTCGGACTCCAGCAACGGCAGGGCGCTATTGGCATCTTCGGCTTCATGGGCGTGGTAACCCAACTCTTTGAGCAGGTCGAGCACCAGCATGCGCACCGCCGGATCGTCTTCCACCAACACCACGGTTTCACCGGCAACCGCTGGCGGTGCTTCGCCGGTGGCCGGCAGCTGAGCGTGTTCCGGCAGGGCGACGTGCAACCGTGGCAAATACAGGCGAACGCTGGTGCCCTGGCCCGGCCGGCTGTGCAGGCTGACGTGCCCGCCCGACTGCTGGGCGAAACCATAGATCATCGACAACCCAAGGCCGGTGCCCTGGCCGATGGGTTTGGTGGTGAAGAACGGATCGAAGGCCTTGGCCAGTACTGATGGGGTCATGCCGGCACCGTTGTCGCTGACGGCAATCATCAGGTAATCCCCGGCCCTGACTGGCTCCAGCGGAGTGACGTCGCTGCCGTCGAGGTGAACATTGGCGGTTTCGATCAACAACTCACCGCCATCGGGCATCGCATCCCGGGCGTTGATCACGAGGTTGAGCAAGGCGTTTTCCAGTTGGCTGACATCGGTACTGACCGGCCAGACCTCATCGGCCAGCTTCAGTTTGAGCTCGATGTGATCGCCCTTGGTCCGGCTGAGCAAGTCTTCCAGGGAATGCACCAGCTGGTTGGCGTCCAGTGGCCTGCGATCCAGTGACTGACGCCTTGAGAATGCCAGCAACCGATGGGTCAGGGCGGCGGCGCGATGGGCCGAGGACACCGCCGCTTCGGTGAAGCGACCGATCTCGGCCGCGCGCCCATCGGCGATGTAGCGCTGCATCAAATCGAGGCTGCCGATGATCCCGGTGAGCATGTTGTTGAAGTCATGGGCGATGCCGCCGGTGAGCTGGCCGACCGCTTCCATTTTCTGCGCATGCCGCAAGGCGTCTTCGGCACGCTCACGCTCGAACATCTCGTTCTGCAGTCGCTGGTTGGCTTCGGCCAGTTGTTGGGTGCGAGCGCTCACGCGTTCTTCCAGGGTTTCGTTGAGGTTGCGCAGCGCCTCTTCAGTCTGTTTGCGCTCGGTCTCGTCGATCACGAAGATGTAGAAACCATTCACCGCGCCGTCTGCGCCGTGGCGTGGCAGGTAGTTCATCAGGGCCTGGCGGGTGCTGCCATCGCGGTGATCGGCGCTGATGCTGAAACAACAGGTCTTGCCTTTCAGCGCCTCGGCGATGTATTCGGCGCGCAGGGCATAGGCTTCATCGCCGAGCACTTCACGAATGGTGCGGCCGTAAAGCTCCTGGGGCGTCAGGCCATACCATTCCAGATAGGCGGCATTGTTCAGGCGAAAGCGCTCTTCGCGGTCCACATAACTGATCAGGATCGGCATCGCGTTGATGATCAGTTGCAGCTCGGTCTGGCTTTGGCGCAAGGCCTGTTCGATGTGTTTGCGTTCGGTCAGGTCCAGCGCGGCGCCGAGAAAGCGGATCGGCCGGCCATGGTGGTCCTTGTAGCAACGACCCCGGGCAAACACCCAGCGCAACTGGCCATCGGCTTGCAGCAAGCGATATTCCTCGGCGTACTCGCTGCCATGGGTGATGCAGTGCTTGATGCTGCGGGCGATCATGGCGCGGTCTTCCGGGTGCACGCCGTGGAGGTATTCGCTGATCGGCAACTGGTTGGCCATGGCCGGATCGACGCCATGCAATTGCGCGAAGTGCGCATCGGCAATGAAACGGTCTTCGCCAATGTCCCAGTCCCAGGTGCCGACGGCATCGGTGGCGGCCAGTGCCAGTTGCAGGCGCTGCTCGGTTTCTTGCTGGGCCTTGAGGCTGGCGGCAGAGCGTTGTTCCAGTTCGAGGGCGATGCGGCGACGTTCGTTGGTTTCGATGGCCGTGACCAGAATCCCGGCAACCTCGGCGCTTTCGTTGCGAATGGGGCTGTAGGTCAAATCCAGCCAGAAGTCAGAATCCCGACCGTCGCGTTGCAAGGTGAAGCGCTGTTCGCTGTAGGTCCGCACCTGGCCCTGTAGGACGGCGCTGTAAATCGGGTCGGTAAAGTCTTTGAGTTCCGGCCAGATCTGGTGCGTCGGTTGTCCGAAAGCGTGAGGGTGTTTGCTGCCGGCGAGGAAGGCGAAGCCGTCGTTGTAGATCTGGGTGAGCTGCGGGCCCCACAGCAATAGCATCGGCATTGGCGAGTGGATCACGATGTCCACCGCGGTGCGCAGGCTCTGCGGCCAGTTTTCGGCGGCGCCCAGCGGGTTGTTTGTCCAGTCCAGTCGGGCAATCAAGGCCTGGGCATCGCTGGCGGTCGGTGGTGCGTTCATCTACATGTCCTGCGCATGAGTCAGTGTGGCGGCGTCTACTATCCTTGCAAGGCGGTAGACGCTGGATGACCCGCATGGGGTCATTTTTTTCATTGAATGCTTCGCGGGTGCTTTTTGCCATGGAAATCGATGCACTGTTGCAGATTCTGGCCAGCCGCCATGGCTCCGATCTTTACCTGTCCACGGGCGCGCCACCCAGCGCGAAATTTGACGGTGTGCTCAAAGCCCTGACCGATCAACCGTTCAAGCCGGGAGAAGTGGCGGCCATTGCCGCGTCCATCATGGACGCCGAACAACGCCTGGAGTTCGATCGGGACCTGGAAATGAACCTGGCGCTTTCCCTGGCCGGGGTCGGGCGTTTCCGGCTCAATATCTTCAAGCAGCGTAATGATGTGTCCATCGTGGCGCGCAACATCAAGCTCGACATTCCACGCTTCGAAGACCTTAACTTGCCACCGGTGCTGCTTGAAACCGTGATGCTCAAACAAGGGCTGATGCTGTTTGTCGGTTCGACCGGCTCGGGCAAGTCGACCTCGCTGGCAGCGCTGATCGATTACCGCAACCGCCACAGCAGCGGTCATATCATCACTATCGAAGACCCGGTCGAGTTTATCCATCGGCACAAGAAGTCGATCGTCAATCAGCGCGAGGTCGGCGTCGATACCCGCAGTTTCCACGCTGCGCTGAAAAACACGTTGCGCCAGGCACCGGACGTTGTGTTGATCGGCGAAATCCGTGACCGCGAGACTATGGAACATGCGCTGGCGTTTGCCGATACCGGTCATCTGGTGATTTCCACGTTGCATGCGCACAACGCCAATCAGGCGCTGGATCGGGTGATCAATTTCTTTCCTGAAGAGCGCCGGGGGCAGTTGCTCAACGACCTGGGCAACAACCTCAAGGCGTTTGTGTCCCAGCGTCTGGTGCGTACCCGCGACGGGCAGCGCCGGGCGGCGGTGGAGGTGATGCTGGGCACACCAACCATCGGTGACCTGATCCGGCGCAATGAGTTTGGCGAACTCAAGGGGATCATGGAGAAGTCTTCAGAGGTGGGGATGCAGACGTTTGACGGGGCGCTGTTCGCGCTGTTTGCCGAGGGCGCAATCGATGAGGCAGAGGCGTTGAAACATGCTGATTCGGTGAACAATCTGCGCTTGCGCCTGAAAATGCACGCCGAGGCCACGCCTGGCCCCCATACGCCGCCGGGCGAATGGGGGTTGATGGACTGAAGGGGCCGACGCTGATCAAAAATGTGGGAGCGGGCTTGCTCCCACAGTAGATCTACGGCGTCAGTCGTTCAGTTCGGGGCGGTTTCGAAATTGCTCCAGGGCTTCGGGGTTGGCCAGTGCATCGGTGTTCTTCACCTTCTGGCCATGCACCACGTTGCGCACCGCCAGTTCGACCACCTTGCCGCTGATGGTCCGCGGAATGTCCGTCACCGCGACAATCTTCGCCGGCACATGCCGTGGCGTGGTGTTGGCGCGGATGACCTGGCGGATCTGTTGTTGCAGCGTTTCGTCCAGCTCGACGCCTTCGCGCAAGCGCACGAACAGCACCACTCGCACGTCATCCTGCCATTGCTGACCGATGGCGACGCTGTCCAGCACCTGCGGGACTTTCTCCACCTGACGGTAGATTTCCGCCGTGCCGATGCGTACGCCGCCGGGGTTGAGCACTGCGTCGGAGCGGCCGTGGATCAGCATGCCACCGTGGGGCAGTTGCTCGGCGTAATCGCCCTGGGCCCAGACGCCGGGGAACAGGCTGAAATACGAAGCGCGCAGCTTTTCCTGTTGCGGGTCGTTCCACAAGCCGATGGGCATGGCCGGAAAATGCCGGGTGCACACCAGTTCGCCTTTTTCACCGATCACAGGCTTGCCATCGTCGTTCCACACTTCGACCGCCATGCCCAGGCTCTTGCATTGCATCTCACCACGGCGCACCGGCAGGACCGGGTTGCCAATCACAAAGCACGAAACGATATCGGTACCACCGGACATCGAAGACAGGCACAGGTCGGATTTGAACGTGCGGTAGACGTAATCGAAGCTTTGCGGCGACAGCGCCGAGCCGGTAGACAGGATGGTTCTCAGGCTGCTCAGGTCATGACTTTCGCACGGCTTCAAGCCATTGCTTTCCAGCGCTGTGAGGAATTTCGGGCTGGTGCCGAAGACATTGAGGCGTTCGTCGTCGATCAGGTCGATCAGGCGCTCCGGCCCTGGATGAAACGGCGAGCCGTCGTACAGCACCACGGCGCTGCCGACGGCCAGCGCCGAGACCAGCCAATTCCACATCATCCAGCCGCAGGTGGTGTAGTAGAACAAACGGTCACCGGCACTGAGGTCGGTGTGCAGGCCATGTTCCTTGACGTGTTGCAGCAGCACGCCGCCGGTGCCGTGCACAATGCACTTCGGTACGCCGGTGGTGCCGCTGGAGTAGAGGATGTACAGCGGATGGGCGAAAGGCACGGGAACGAATTGCGGCTCGCCGCCCGGGTCGTAAAAATCGTCCCACAGCGTCACGTTGGCCTGGCAGCGGAAATCCTCGATGCGCGCTTGAGAACGCGCATAAGGCACAACAATCAATTGCTGCAAGGACGGCAACTGTCCGAGGATTTCATTGACCTTGGTGGTCTGGTCGATCTCTTTGCCGGCGTAGCGGTAACCGGCGCAGGTGATCAGCACTTTCGGTTCGATCTGGCCGAAGCGATCGATCACCCCGTGGGTGCCGAAGTCCGGTGAAGAACAGGACCAGATTGCACCCAGGCTGGTGGTGGCGAGCATGGCCACCAGGGTTTGCCAGGTGTTCGGCATGCACGCTGCCACGCGGTCGCCGAGGCCGACACCGGCGGCTTTCAGGCTATTTTCAAAACCGGCGACGTGGCTTGCCAGTTCGGCCCAGGTCAGCTGTTCCCGTTGGCCGTTTTCACCGATGGCGACCACGGCCACGGCATCGTCACGACGGCGCAGCAGGTGTTCGGCGAAGTTCAAGGTAGCGCCGGGGAACCACTGGGCGCTGGGCATTTGCGAGCCTTCGATCAGCACCGCGTCTGGCTGATCGTGAAAACGGATGTCAAAGAAATCGACGATGGCCTGCCAGAAGGCTTCCCGCTGGTCGATGCTCCATTGGTGCAGGGCAGGGTAGTCGGCGATTCCAAGGGTGTGTCGCTGATTGACGAAACGCCGGAAGGCCTCCATGCGGGACTTGCCGATGCGCTCGGTGCCGGGTTGCCAGAGGATGTCGGACATGGCTTGGCCTCTTCTTGTTTATGCATAACACACAGGCTTTTGTGGCGAGGGCGCTTGCTCCCGCTGGATAGCGCAGCTGTCCCAAACCTATTTACGGCTGCTTCGCAGCCGAACGGGGGCAAGCCCCCTCGCCACAGAACTCCCTCGCCACAGGGGCGGGCGGCAGGCTACTGCGCCAACCACCCACCATCTATATTCCACGCTGCGCCACGCACCTGGCTACCGGCTTCGCTGCATAAAAACAGCACCAACTCACCCAGCTGCGGCGGCGTCACGAATTCCAGGGAGGGCTGTTTCTCGGACAGCAAATCGTGTTGCGCCTGCTGCGGGTCAATCCCGGTCGCGGCGCGATCATCAATCTGCTTCTGCACCAGCGGCGTCAGCACCCAGCCTGGGCAAATGGCGTTGCAGGTAACGTTGGTGGTGGCGGTTTCCAGGCCGACCACTTTGGTCAGGCCGATCACGCCATGCTTGGCCGCGACATACGCCGCTTTACCCACCGAACCGACCTGGCCGTGCACCGAAGCGATGTTGATGATGCGTCCCCAGCCCTTGGTACGCATGCCCGGCAGGCTCAAGCGGGTGCTGTGGAACACCGACGACAGATTGATCGCAATAATCGAGTCCCAGCGCTCCACCGGAAAATCTTCCACCGCCGCCACGTGCTGGATGCCGGCGTTGTTGACCAGGATATCCACGCCGCCGAACTCACGCTCGGCGTACTCGATCATGTCGGCGATCTGTGCAGGGTCGCTGACATCGGCCGGGTGATGGCCGACCTTGCCGCCGAATTGTTCGACCTCAGCGATCACCGAGGACGCATCGCCGAAACCGTTGAGGATCAGGTTGGCGCCGGCCTTGGCCAGGCTCAGGGCGATCCCCAGACCGATGCCGCTGGTGGAACCGGTGACCAGTGCGGTCTTGCCCGAAAGAGTCGTCATGAATACCTCACACAATGCCAGTGGCGTAGAAAGTACCGATCACCACAAAAACAGCGAGTGTCTTGATCAGCGTAATACAGAAAATGTCTTTGTAGGCCTCGCGGTGGGTCAACCCGGTGACCGCCAGCAAGGTAATCACCGCGCCGTTGTGCGGCAGGGTGTCCATGCCGCCACTGGCCATCGCGGCGACCCGGTGCAGCACTTCCAGGGGAATATTGGCGGCGTGGGCAGCGCTGATGAAACTCTCGGACATCGCCGCCAAAGCGATGCTCATCCCGCCTGACGCCGAGCCGGTGATGCCGGCCAGCAAGGTCACAGTGATCGCTTCATTGACCAACGGGTTGGGAATGCTCTTGAGCCAGTCGGCCAGCACCAGAAAACCTGGCAACGAGGCGATCACCGCCCCGAAACCGTATTCCGACGCAGTGTTCATCGCTGCCAGCAATGCGCCGCTGACCGCACTTTTACTGCCTTCGGCCAACTTGCCACGAATCGCCTGAAAGCCGAACACCAGCACCATGACGATGCCGACCAGCAAGGCCGCCTGGACCGCCCAGATCGCCGTCAGCTTGGCGATGTCGGTGGTCACCGGGGCGGCCATGCCCGGCAGCGAAAGGCTGTGGGTCTTGCCGTACCACACAGGAATCCAGCGGGTGAACAGCAGGTTCATCAGGCCCACCAGCAACAGCGGCGACAGCGCGATCCACGGATTAGGCAGCTGGATGTCCGGTGCGGTTTCCGGCTCGTTGCGCAGTTCTGAGCCGTAACCTTCACCCGTGCGCTGGGCCTTGTTGCGCTGGCGCTGCAGAAACAGCATGCCGGCACAGAACACGAAAATCGTGCCGATCACACCCAGCCATGGCGCCGCCCAGGCGGTGGTGTTGAAGAAGGTGCTGGGGATGATGTTCTGGATCTGCGGCGTGCCAGGCAGGGCGTCCATGGTGAACGAGAACGCGCCGAGGGCGATGGTCGCCGGGATCAGGCGTTTGGGAATATTGCTCTGGCGGAACATCTCGGCGGCAAACGGGTACACCGCAAACACCACCACAAACAGCGACACACCGCCGTACGTGAGCAGGGCGCAGACCAGCACGATCACCAGCATCGCCTGACGGGTGCCGAGCAAGCGAATCGCCGCCGCAACGATGGAGCGGGAGAAGCCCGACAGCTCGATCAGCTTGCCGAACACCGCACCGAGCAGGAACACCGGGAAATACAGTTTGACGAAGCCGACCATCTTTTCCATGAACACCCCGGTGAAGACGGGGGCTACGGCGGAAGGGTCGGTGAACAGGACGGCGCCGAGGGCGGCGATCGGGGCAAAGAGGATAACGCTGTAGCCACGGTAAGCAGCCACCATCAGCAGCGCGAGGGCTGCCAAGGCAATGATCACACTCATGGTGTGTCTCTCCTGGATTGTTATTTTTGTAGGGTGAAGCTTGGTGGGAGGGCTATAGCGGGTTTCGTGCCAGATATCTAAGCTATTGAAATATAAGGAGATTATTTGTTTGTGAGGTGATTTTGGTGATTTTTGTCTCTGTATTGAGATTTTTGGCGATTGGGCTGACGCTTTCGCGGGCAAGCCTCGCTCCTACGGGAGTGTGGTTATCTACGAAATTGCACGACCTGTAGGAGCGAGGCTTGCCCGCGAAGAGGCGCTGTCTACCCATGGAGATCAATGTCTCTTTATAGAGACTCAGCAATCCCCAGCGCCGCCATCTTCTTGTACAGCGTCGACCGCCCCAGCCCCAACCGCGCCGCCGCTTCGATTACCTTCCCACCGCATTGCGCGAGGGTCGATTCAATCAACTGCCGATCAAACCGTTCGCGAGCCTCACTGAAGGTTTCATGGGTAATCGGCTCAATGGGCAGAGGCGCCGCACGCTCCACCGGGGTAAAGCTGCCAATCGCCGCGCGGATATCCGCCGCGTTCAGCATCAAGTCATCACTGAGCAACGCCGCCCGCTCCAGCACGTTGCGCAGTTCACGAATGTTCCCCGGCCAGGCGTGTTGCCCCAACAAATCCAGGGCTTCGCGGTTCAATTCGTGCTGGCTGCGCAGTTCCTCAAGGATCGCTTCACTGAGGGCCGGCAGGTCGTCGAGGCGATCACGCAGGGGCGGGACCTGGATCGGCAGCACGTTGAGGCGGTAATACAAGTCGGCGCGAAACTCGCCGCGTTTGATCGCCGCCACCAGATCGGTGGAGGTGGCGGCGATCACTCGCACATCACTCTGAATCACCTCGTTGGAGCCCACCGGTTCGAATTCCTTCTCCTGCAACACCCGCAGCAACTTGCTTTGCAGCGGCAGCGGCATGTCGCCGATTTCGTCGAGAAACAGCGTGCCGCCCTGGGCGATCTGCAGCTTGCCGGCGCGGCCCTTGCGATCGGCGCCGGTGAACGCACCGGGCGCGGTGCCGAAGAACTCGGCTTCCAGCAGCGACTCGGGAATCGCTGCGCTGTTGATGCTGACGAAGGCTTTATGTGCCCGGGGCGATGCGCCGTGGATCGCCTGGGCCAGCAGTTCCTTGCCGGTGCCGGTTTCACCGAGCAACAACACCGGCGACTCTGCACTGGCGCTGCGTCGGGCGCGGCGTTTGACTTCGAGGCTGGCGGCGCTGGTGCCGATGAAGTGCGCGAAGTTGTACTTGGTCTGTCGCGCCCGCAGCAGCGAGCGGGTGGACGCCAGTTCTTCCTGCATGCTCAGGTAGCGCTTGAGCATCGGCGACAGGCTGCGCAATTCGTCGAACAGGGCAAAACCGATGGCGCCGATCACCGCGCCGGCATCGTCGTGAATCGGCAGGCGCATCACCACCAGCGGTTCTTTGGGGGTGTCTTGCATGTCCAGCAGGATCGGCCGTCCGGTACGCACCACCTCGCGCAACAGGCTGCCGGGGATCACGCTTTCACAGGCCCTGCCGATGGCGCCTGCGGCCGACTCCAGGCCGAATCGCCGGGCATAGCGCTCGTTCATCCAGACAATATTCGCATCGCGGTCGACAATCACCGTGCCTTCGCTCGATTGCTCGATGATCTCGAACAGCGAGCGGATCGCCAGGGTGCGAACGCGCTGGTAGTCCTTGAGGCTTTCGGTGGTGTTCATCGGAGTGTCCATTTTTGGAAATCAAGATCAAAAGATCGCAGGGATTATGCCAACCCCGGATGCGCCGCCGCCAACAGCTCTTTGGTGTATGGGTGCTGCGGTGATTCGAACACCGTGTGGCTAGCGCCGCTTTCCACCACTTTGCCGTCCTTGATCACGATCATGTCGTGGGCCAGGGCACGCACCACCGCCAGGTCGTGGCTGATGAACAGGTAGGTCAGGCCATATTTCTCCTGAAGCTGGCGGAGCAGGGCGACCACTTGTTTTTGCACCGTGCGATCGAGGGCCGAGGTCGGTTCGTCGAGCAGGATCAACGCCGGTTTGAGCACCAGCGCGCGGGCAATGGCAATGCGTTGGCGCTGCCCGCCGGAAAATTCGTGCGGGTAGCGATGACGGCTTTGCGGATCGAGGCCGACTTCTTCCAGCACCCGGATGACCTGGGCTTCGCATTGGGCAGGGGTGGACTGGCTATGGACCTCAAGGCCTTCACTGATGATCTGCGCCACGGACATTCGCGGGCTGAGGCTGCCGAACGGGTCCTGGAACACCACCTGCATCTTCTTGCGCCATGGTCGCAGTTGCTTTTGCGTCAGGCCATCCAGCGCCTGCCCCTGAAAGCGAATGCTGCCTTCGGAATCAAGCAAGCGCAGGATCGCCTGACCGAGCGTGGACTTGCCTGAACCGGACTCACCGACGATGCCCAGGGTCTTGCCGCGCTGAACGTTCAGGCTGATGCCGTCCACTGCACGCAGGTACGTCTTACGCTGGAACAGCCCGCCACCGAGGGTGAACTGCACTTGCAGATTCTCCACTTCCAGCACGTTTTCACGCTCGTCCCGGGGCAGGGCTTCACCTTCCGGCTCGGCGTTCAGCAGCACACAGCTGTAAGGGTGTTTCGGCTCGGTGAACAGCGTTTCGCAAGGTGCCTGCTCGACGATTTCCCCAGCGTGCATCACGCACACCCGCTGGGCCATGCTGCGCACCAGATTGAGGTCGTGGCTGATCAGCAGCAGCGACATGCCAAGCTGCTGTTGCAGGGATTTGAGCAGCCGCAGGATCTTGCGCTGCACCGTCACATCCAGCGCGGTGGTCGGCTCGTCGGCGATCAGCAATTCCGGTTCGCAGGCCAGGGCCATGGCGATCATCACCCGTTGTCGCTGGCCGCCGGACAGTTGATGAGGGTAGGCCTTGAGCCGCTCTTCGGGCTTCTGGATGCCCACCAGTTGCAGTAATTCGAGAATCCGCGCTTGCGCCGCTTTGCCACCCAGCCCTTTGTGCAGCAGCAGGGTTTCGCCGATCTGTTTCTCGATGCTGTGCAGCGGATTGAGGGAGGTCATCGGCTCCTGGAATATGATCGCGATCCGGTTACCGCGCAGTTCGCGCAAGACGTTAGCGTCGGCGCCGATCAATTCCTGGCCGCGATAGCGAATGCTGCCGGTGGTTTGCGTACCGTTTTCTGGCAGCAGTTGCAGGATCGAGTGGGCGGTCACCGACTTGCCGGATCCGGACTCGCCGACCAGCGCCAGGCATTCGCCGGGGTGGATGTCCAGGCACAGGTTGCGCACCACAGTCTGGCCACTGAAGGCTACATTGAGGTCACGGATTTCGATCAGGTTGTCAGTCATATCACCAGTCCGCTTCAAGAACGAGGGTCAAAGGCATCACGCAACGCCTCGCCAATGAATACCAGCAAAGAAAGAATCAGCGCCAGGGTGAAAAACGCCGTCAGCCCCAGCCACGGCGCTTGCAGGTTCTGTTTGCCTTGGCCAATCAATTCGCCCAGGGACGCACTGCCGGCTGGCATGCCGAAACCGAGGAAATCCAGCGCCGTGAGGGTGGAAATCGCCCCGGTCAGGATGAACGGCAGATAACTCAGGGTGGCGTTCATTGCGTTGGGCAGAATGTGTCGCACGATCACCTTGCGGTCGGTCAGGCCCAACGCACGGGCGGCTTTGACGTATTCCAGGTTACGCCCGCGCAGGAACTCGGCGCGCACTACGTCCACCAGCGCCAGCCAGGAAAACAACGCCATGATCCCCAACAGCCACCAGAAATTCGGCTCGACGAAACCCGACAGAATGATCAGCAGGTACAGCACGGGCAGCCCCGACCAGACTTCCTGCAAGCGCTGACCAAGCAGGTCGACCCAGCCGCCGTAATAGCCCTGCAATGCACCGGCGGCGATACCGATCAAGGCGCTGATAAACGTCAGCATCAGCGCAAACAGGATCGACACCCGTGCCCCGAAAATCACTCGCGCCAGCACGTCCCGGGCCTGATCGTCGGTGCCCAGCCAGTTGACCTTCGACGGCGGACTCGGCGCCGGTTGATTGAGATCGTAATTGGGCGTGTCGTCGCTGAACGGGATCGGCGCAAACAGCATCCAGCCGTCGCCCTTGTGAATCAGCTTCTGCACGTAATCGCTGCGGAAATCGGCCTGAAACGGCAACTGGCCGCCGAATTCTTGCTCGGTGTGGTGTTTGAACGCCGGGAAGTACAGCGAGCCCTGATAACTGAGCACCAGCGGTTGGTCATTGGCGATCAGTTCGCCGCCCAGGGTCAGCAGGAACAAACCGACAAACAACCACAACGACCACCAGCCCCGGCGGTTTTTCTTGAAGCGTTCAAAACGGCGACGGCCCAGCGGCGAGAGTTTGAACATCAGGCGTTCCTCGCGGCGAAGTCGATACGCGGATCGACCAGGGTGTAGCACAGGTCACCGATGATTTTTATCAGCAGGCCGAACAAGGTGAAGATGAACAGCGAACCGAATACCACCGGATAGTCCCGCGATACCGCCGCTTCGTAACTCATGCGACCCAGGCCATCGAGGGAGAAAATCACTTCGATCAGCAGCGAGCCGGCGAAGAAAACGCTGATAAAGGCCTGGGGAATTCCCGAGACCACCAGCAGCATGGCGTTGCGAAACACATGGCCGTAAAGCACCTGGCGTTCGCTCAAGCCCTTGGCCCGGGCGGTGACCACGTACTGGCGGGTGATTTCATTGAGGAAGGAATTTTTGGTGAGGATGGTCAGGGTCGCAAAGCCGCCGACCACTAGCGCCGTTACTGGCAGCACCAGGTGCCAGAAGTAATCGGCGATCTTGCCCACCGTCGACAGCGAATCGAAGTTGTCCGAGACCAGGCCGCGTACCGGAAACCAGTTCAACGAGGTGCCGCCGGCGAAGACCACGATCAGGAACATCGCGAACAGGAACGCCGGCATTGCGTAACCGATGATGATCGCGGTGCTGCTCCAGATATCGAAATGGCTGCCGTGGTGCACGGCCTTGCGGATGCCCAGCGGAATCGACACCAGATAAGTGATCAACGTCGCCCAGAGCCCGAGGGAAATGGTCACCGGCATTTTATCCAGGATCAGGTCGGTGACCGTGGCACCGCGAAAAAAGCTCTTGCCGAAGTCGAGGTGGGCATAGCTCTTGAGCATCAGCCACAAGCGTTCCGGCGCTGGCTTGTCAAAGCCGTATTGCTTTTCGATCTCCTTGATCAGCTGCGGATCGAGCCCACGGCTGGCCCGAGAGCTGCCGTGCATGGTCTCACTGGAACCGCCGCCGATACTCGCGCCACCGATGCCTTGCAAGTGCGCTATGGCCTGTTCCACCGGGCCACCGGGCGCGGCCTGGACGATGGCGAAGTTGACCAGAAGAATGATCACTAAAGTCGGGATGATCAGCAGCAAGCGCCGCAGTACGTAAGCCCACATCAGTGCGACCCTCCGGATTTGCCGCGCTTGATGAGTTCGGCGGTCATCTGTTCGTTGGTCAGGGGTGTGGAGCTGACTTCCCACCAACTCTCGATGGCTTCGTCATTGCTTGCTTGTACAGAGGGAATGCCGAAGCGGTTCCACCACACGGTCGAACTGCCGGGCGGGTAATAGTTGGGAATCCAATAGAAGTTCCATTGCAGGACACGGTCCAGGGCATGGGCGTAGCGCAGCATGTCGGCCTGGGTGTTGGCGCGGACCAGGCCGTTGATCAACGTATCGACCGCCGGGTTCTTCAGCACCATGTAGTTGTTGGAGCCCGGATCGCTGGCCGCCGCCGAGCCAAAGTAGTTGTACAGCTCGTTACCCGGCGAGTTGGTGACCGGGTAGCCGGTGACGATCATGTCGTAGTCCCGGGACATCAGGCGGTTGACGTACTGGGAGGCGTCGATGCGCCGAATGTTCAGGTCGATGCCGATTTGTTTCAGGGTGCGCTTGTAAGGCAGCAGCAATCGGTCCATGCCGTTCTGGCTGATCAGGAAGGTGAAGCTCAGCGGTTGGCCTTCGGCGTTGACCAGTTGATCGCCATCGGGTTTCCAGCCGGCCTGTTCGAGCAGATCCAGTGCTTGCAACTGTTTGTCGCGAATTACGCCGCTGCCATCGGTTTTCGGTGCTTCGAAGACCTGAGTGAAGACTTCGTCGGGGATCTGTCCGCGCAGCGGTTCGAGAATCGCCCGCTCACCCGCGTCGGGCAGTTGTCGGGCGGCGAGCTCGGTGTTGGAAAAGAAACTCTGCTGGCGGATGTACAGGTCGCGCATCATCTGCCGGTTGCTCCATTCGAAATCCCAGAGCATGGCCAGCGCTTGGCGCACGCGGCGGTCCTGGAACATCGGGTTTTGCAAGTTAAATACAAAACCCTGGGACGGTTGTGGTGCCTGTGTCGCCAGGTGGGCTTTTTGCAGGCGGCCGTCGCGCAAGGCCGGACTCTCGTAGCCGATGGAGTAGGCGGTGGCGGAGAACTCGCGGTTGTAGTCATAGGCGCCGCCACGCAGGACCTGACGGGCGACGTCGGTGTCGCCGAAGTACTCGATGCTGAAATGATCGAAGTTGTAGAGGCCGCGGCTGACCGGTAAATCCCTGGCCCACCAGTCGGCGTTACGCTCGAAGGTAATGCTGCGCCCTGAGTCGACCTTGCTCACGCGGTACGGCCCGCTGCCCAGCGGCGGCTCGTAACCGCCACCGTTGGCGAAGTCGCGGGTCTTCCACCAGTGTTCGGGAAGCACCGGCAAAGTGGCGATGTCGAGGGGCAGGGTGCGGTTCTCGTTGCTCTTGAAATCGAACCGAATGGTTCGCGGCGATTCCACTTCGACGCCTTTGACGTCGGCAAATTGCGTGCGATAGCGCAGGCTGCCCTGGGTCATCAGCAGGTCGAAAGTGTAGCGCACGTCTTCGGCGGTGATCGGCTTGCCATCGGCGAAACGGGCCTTCGGGTTCAGGTAGAAACGCAGGGACAGTCCATCGTCGGAACGCTCCATCTGCTGCGCCACCAGGCCGTACACGGTGTAGGGTTCGTCCAGTGAACGCACGGCCAGGGGCGAGTAGATCAAGCCATCGACTTGTGTGACGCCAATCCCTTTGTCGATGTACGGCAGGATGTGGTCGAAATGACCGATTTCCAGCGCCGAGCGACGCATCGTGCCGCCCTTGGGCGCTTGCGGGTTGGTGTAGTCGAAATGACTGAAACCGGCGGGATACTTCGCCGGTTCACCGTACACGGTCAACGCCTGTTGCGGTGCAGCGCTCACACCGGCGGCGCCCAACAGCAGGGCCACGGCAGTGAACAGTAAAGTGGGGAAAGCCAGTCGCATTGTCAGCCTTAGAGCCGGGTGATCGATAAGCACAATTTGTACGCTAGCGGCGCGTCCCTCGCCAGCCGTATCACGTAACGAAAACACAACGGCCCACCAAAAGGCGGGCCGTTGTGGAGAAAACTCAGGGGTTGATCAGTCCTGACGGCTGGTTACTTCCAGCAGGTGGTAACCGAACTGGGTCTTGACCGGGCCTTGCACCACGTTGATTGGCGCGCTGAAAACCACGGTGTCGAATTCCTTGACCATCTGGCCTGGACCGAACGAACCCAGGTCACCGCCCTGGCGGCTTGATGGGCAGCTGGAGTTGGCTTTGGCGACTTCGGCGAAATCGGCGCCGGCTTCGATCTGGGCCTTGAGTTCGTTGCACTTGGCTTCGCTGGAAACCAGGATGTGGCGGGCGGTGGCTTTGGCCATGGGAAAATACTCCATTCAATGTTCAGTAAAGTGCGGAGCCTACCGGATTCAGAGGGCTATTTCTTCTCAAAATGCCGTCCAGCTTAAGGCATTGTCTAAAGCCCGGCATTTCTTAAGCGTTCGGCATGTTGCACATACAGGTCAATGGGGTCGATGCCCTTGCGGACTTGACCTGTGGTCTGGCTGAGGCTGTCCAGATGATCCAGCGGATAGTCGGAACGGATCACTTTACCCAGATGGGAGCTGAACCGGCCGACCATGCCGTCATTCTGCTCGGCTTCGGTGGTGAAGTAGTGGGAGAAGGCCCGCAGGAACCCGTGCAGCGGGTTGAGCGCATAGAGCCCTTCGTCGAGGATGTTTCCCTGCAGGGTGCCGCTCCAGGAGTAGTAGCGTACGCCGTTCACCAGTTCGCGACCCTTGCCGCCCCAGGTTTTCGGCAACCCTTGAGGGTACTTGTCGTTGAATGCGCCGACACCTTCGGTGGTCAGCGCGTTGAGTGCGGCGATGGCGTTCTGCGGCAGGTGCCGGTTGCCGCTGAGCAACGACAGGAAGTCGGCGAACAGGGTGGCCACCGCTCCGGCGACCTGTTCCGGCAGGCGCCCGGGCGTCAGCGCCTTGCGCAGGAAGTCGGCCAGTTCCGAGCCGTGGTTCGGCCCGCTGACCGATGTCACCGAAGCGACCACCTGTGGCGCCAGCGCCCCCGCATATCGTGCAGCCAGTGCGCCCTGGCTGTGACCGATCAGATTGACTTTGCTTGCACCGGTTCCTTGCAGTACCCGTTCGATCTGCACCAGCAACTGTTCGCCACGGGTTTCATTGCTGTGGGTCGCCGACAGGTGCGGGATGAAAACCCTCGCACCGGCGCTTCTCAAGGCCTGTTTGACGTCATGGAACAGTTCGAGTTTGCCGATGCGATCGAAGCCGAAGAGCCCGTGGACCAGCAGGATCGGATAGTCAGTGGTTGCATTCCGTAGCATGTACATTTCCTTTTTCGCAGTAGGTCAGGTGTGTGCTCAAGGGGGCACTCTAAAGCACACCCACCGCTCGGCGATGTATGAAAAAGCCGCTGTAACCTGATGAAAACGGAATAGAAATGGTACGAAAACTCGAATGAGCGTGAGGTCTTGGTCGGAATATCCGGACATCTTTTTAACGATGGCCGAGATATTTCTTTCAATGACCTACCTCTGGTAGGTCATTTTTCCGTGCAAACCGACCCGATCGCGCTGCATCGCGGTTCTCGGCGACACGGCTTACTTTGGCTGCTGAGCGCTTCGTTGTGCACGAAGTCGCTCGGCTCCCTGCAACAACAATTGTTCCGTCCCGGTCCAGCCAAGGCAGCCGTCCGTTACCGACACCCCGTACCGCAACGAAGGGCTCAACGGTTGGCAGCCTTCGAACAGATGACTCTCAATCATCATGCCGACCAGCGAGCGATCACCTTGCAGGCGCTGTTCAAGCACGTCGTTGAACACGGCGGGCTGACGCAACGGATCTTTACCGCTGTTGGCGTGGCTGCAGTCGACCATGATCCGCGCCGGAATCTTGAGTCTGGTCAAGTCGCTGTGCACTTTGGCAATGCTGTCGCGGTCGTAGTTCGGCCCGCGATGGCCACCGCGCAATACCAGGTGAGTGTCGGGGTTGCCCGGTGTCTGGATAATCGCAGGATGGCCCTGGCTGTCGACACCGAAATGGCGGTGCGGATGAGCGGCCGAGCGCATGGCGTCGCTGGCGACAGCCACACCACCATCGGTGCCGTTCTTGAACCCTACCGGCATGCTCAGGCCACTGGCCATTTCCCGATGGATCTGCGATTCGGTGGTGCGGGCGCCGATCGCGACCCAGCTCAGCAGGTCGTCAAAGTAACCGGCGGCCATCGGTTGCAGCAGCTCGGTGGCAACGGGCAGGCCCAGTTGGAGCATTTCGCGCATCAATTCGCGGGACAGGGTCAAACCACCCGCCATGTCATCGCTGCCATCCAGGTGCGGGTCGTAGGCCAGGCCTTTCCAGCCGACCGTGGTGCGGGGTTTTTCGACGTAGGCGCGCATCACCAGCAGCATCTCGTCGCCGACTTGTGCAGACAGACGGGCCAGGTTGGCGGCGTATTCGAGGGCAGAACGTGGGTCGTGAATCGAGCAGGGACCGACGATCACCAGCAGACGGGAGTCTTCACCGTTGAGGATCGCGCGGACGGCCTGGCGGTGGGCGGCGACTTGTTGGGTCAGGGCATTGCTGAGTGGCAGTTGCTGTTTGAGTTGCAATGAGCTGGGCAGACGCAAGGTCAGCGCTTCATTGGCAGGGCTCAAGGTGGACAGCGGCAGAGCAGAGACGGACGAGTTCATATTCGGGCTTCCTGGGCTGGCGGCGGGTTCGTCCCGCGCGCTCGGCCCTAGTGGGGTGTTCGACAATTGGCCGGATTGGCTGCGTGTGTGTGCTTGCCACCTGTGGGTGACCGATCGGAGGCGGCAGGCTGTCCCGAGCGGAAGCTGGTAAATCGCCAGGCGGTAAAAGTGTCGTAACGGTAATAAGTGGCGTAATTCATGTCGTAAATCCTCAAGTTGTCTGGTGTGACGCTAAAAATGTTCAGGGCTGAAAAAACAAAACCCCCGGTCGGGAGGCCGACCGGGGGTAGAGAATTCTCTGGTGGCGACCCGTTTAAAGTGGGCGCCGTGTGGGTATCAGGCGCGCCAGTGGCTAAACCAATACCCAAAATAAAAGCTGACCGAAGCACAAACGTCATTCACCCGGGCAGCCGCATCCGAGCGCGAGGCGCTGGCGGTACGAAGCGGTGAGAGGGCGTTGAACATGGTCTGTCTCCGATGAATGAGCCGAGCTTACTAGAGGCCGGTACGCGGATTCAATCAGAAAATGCTATCGGGCATCACGGGGCGTTTCTATCGGTTGGGTAGGTCGGGAGTTGTGACACACTTTACGCAGCGGGCGGCGTGTAACCGGCGTCCAAACCATCAACGTCACAAGGACGAACCATGACGACACTGACCATCGCCGCCGCACAATCGATCTCTGTCGCCGGTGATCTTGCCGCCAATATTGCCCGGCACCTGCGCTTCATGCAGGTTGCCGCGGAGCAGGGCGTGCAATTGCTGGTGTTTCCAGAACTGTCGCTGACCGGCTACGAGCGCGGTCTGGCAGCGGAGCTGGCCATCGCGCCAGACGCCAGAGTGCTGCAACCTCTGCGCGATTTCGCGCGGGAGGTCGGTGTGACCAGTGTCGTCGGGATGCCGATTCGTCTGTCGGACGATTCGCCGGTGTTGATCGGTGCCCTGGTGTTGGGGGCCGATGGTTTGCTCGAGATCTACAGCAAACAGCATTTGCACCCAGGGGAGGAGGTGGCATTTGCCCCGGGAACAGGCGGTTCGACATTGAAGATCGGCACCGACACCGTCGCGTTGGCGGTATGCGCCGATTTTTCTCACGCCAGTCATGCAGCCGCCGCGGCACGGCAGGGCGCTGATCTTTATGCCGCGGGCGTGTTGATTACAGAAAGCGGCTACGCTCCAGATACCGCACTGTTGCAAGGTTATGCCCGCACCCACTCGATGGCGGTACTGATGGCCAACCATGGTGGCGCAACGGGTGGCTGGGAGTCGGCAGGGCGTAGTGCAATCTGGGCGGCGGACGGCTCGTTGGTTGCGGCGGCACCGGGGACGGGGAATCTCATGGTGGTTGCTCGTCGCAATGCTGACGGCTGGAAGGGGCAAATCGTGACTGTCGCGGAGGCTTGAATGGGGTTCGAATTACGCCCGGCAACGTCTCGTGACCTGGACTTCGCGCGTGACCTGACTTGTCGAAATATGCTGCGCTACTACATTCAACATGAACTGTTGTGGCAGGACGAGGCTTTCGATGTTGCTTGGGAGGGACGCGAAAACTGGCTGATTGTGCGTGATGACACACTGATGGGGTATGTCAGCCTGAGCCGTGACGCCAGCGCCTTGTATATCCGCGAATTGCATTTACTTGAAGCGTGCCGGGGGCAGGGCGCCGGTTCGTGGGTGATCGATCAGGTATTCGCCATGGCCTGCAAGGAACGGCGCCTGGCATTGCGTCTGACCGTATTTGAAAATAATCCGGCAAAAATACTTTACGAGAGAAAAGGACTGAAGGTGGTCGGCAAGGACCAGTGTTTCCTGAGAATGCAGCGTGATATCAATGGACTGCATCGCTGAAACACACTGCCAGCAAGCCTCGCCAGAAGAATTGACACTTTTTATATGCTGCTTTCCGCTAGGTCTGCCAGTCGCTTTTTGCTAAGGTGTCCGGCAACCCAATAAGACCAAATCGCGAGGTGTCTGCTTGATTAGGGTGCTAGTAGTCGATGACCATGATCTCGTTCGTACAGGCATTACACGAATGCTGGCTGACATCGATGGCCTGCAAGTAGTCGGTCAGGCCGAGTCGGGAGAGGAATCCCTGCTCAAAGCGCGTGAGTTGAAACCCGATGTGGTGCTGATGGACGTCAAGATGCCCGGGATCGGCGGTCTTGAAGCCACGCGCAAATTATTGCGCAGTCATCCCGACATCAAAGTCGTCGCGGTCACCGTGTGCGAAGAAGATCCGTTTCCAACCCGCCTGTTACAGGCAGGTGCCGCGGGCTACCTGACCAAGGGCGCCGGATTGCCGGAAATGGTCCAGGCCATTCGCCTGGTGTTTGCCGGGCAACGCTATATCAGCCCGCAAATTGCCCAGCAACTGGCGATCAAATCGTTCCAGCCAACCAACGATTCGCCGTTCGACGCCTTGTCTGAGCGGGAAATCCAGATTGCGTTGATGATTGTCGGCTGTCAGAAGGTGCAGATCATCTCCGACAAACTGTGCCTGTCGCCAAAAACAGTGAATACCTACCGTTACCGTATTTTCGAAAAGCTTTCGATCAGCAGCGATGTCGAGTTGACGCTGTTGGCGGTTCGTCACGGCATGGTTGATGCCAGCCTCTGAAAATGACTGAAACCTTCGATCCAAGTGCTTTTCTGTCGACGGTCAGTGGGCGGCCGGGTGTCTATCGCATGTTCGACAGCGATGCCCGTCTGCTTTATGTCGGCAAAGCCAAGAATCTCAAGAAACGTTTGGCGAGCTACTTCCGCAAAACCGGTCTGGCCCCCAAGACCGCCGCGCTGGTAGGCCGTATCGCCCAGGTCGAAACCACCATCACGGCCAACGAAACAGAGGCCTTGCTACTCGAGCAGACGCTGATCAAGGAATGGCGCCCGCCGTACAACATCCTGCTGCGCGACGATAAGTCCTACCCTTATGTCTTTCTCTCGGATGGCCAGTTCCCGCGCTTGAGCATCCATCGCGGAGCGAAAAAGGCCAAGGGCAAGTATTTCGGCCCTTACCCCAGCGCAGGAGCGATCCGCGAAAGCCTGAGCCTGCTGCAAAAGGCTTTTTTTGTACGTCAGTGCGAAGACAGCTATTACAAGAACCGCACGCGACCTTGCCTGCAATACCAGATCAAGCGCTGCAAGGCGCCGTGTGTCGGCCTGGTCGAGCCCGAAGTGTATGCCGAAGATGTTCGCCACTCGGTGATGTTTCTTGAAGGGCGCAGCAACGCGTTGGCGGACGAGTTGTCCGCGGCCATGGAGGAGGCGGCGGTCAATCTGGAGTTCGAACGTGCCGCCGAATTGCGCGACCAGATTTCATTGCTGCGCCGGGTCCAGGACCAGCAGAGCATGGAAGGCGGGACGGGCGATGTCGATGTGATCGCAGCGTTCGTCAATCCGGGTGGCGCCTGTGTGCACTTGATCAGCGTACGCGGCGGCCGGGTGTTGGGGAGCAAGAACTTCTTCCCGCAGGTGGGTATTGAAGAAGACGTTTCCGAAGTCATGGCGGCGTTTCTCGGTCAGTACTTCATCAGCAGCCCCGAACGCGACTTGCCGAGCGAGCTGATCGTCAACGTGGTTCACGAAGACTTTCCGACCCTGATTGCGGCCATTGAAGAGCTGCGCGGTCGTGAACTGACCATCAGTCATCGTGTACGGGGCACCCGCGCGCGCTGGCAGCAATTGGCGGTCACCAATGCCGAGCAGGCTCTGGGTGCACGTCTGGCGAACCGGCAACACGTCGCGGCACGTTTTGATGCCCTGGCCGAAGTACTGAGCCTGGACGAGCCGCCGCAACGTCTCGAGTGCTACGACATCAGTCATTCCAGTGGCGAGGCCACCGTGGCGTCCTGCGTGGTGTTCGGCCCGGAAGGCCCGATCAAGTCCGACTACCGCCGCTACAACATCGAAGGCGTCACGCCAGGCGACGACTATGCCGCGATGCACCAGGCCCTGACCCGACGCTTCAGCAAGTTGAAGGACGGGGAGGGCAAACTGCCGGACATTCTGCTGGTCGACGGCGGTAAAGGTCAGCTGTCGATGGCCCGTGACGTGCTCAATGAGCTGGCCGTGCCCGACCTGATTCTGCTGGGCGTGGCCAAGGGGGCGACGCGCAAGGCCGGTTTCGAAACCTTGTACCTCAACGATGCGGCCCATGAATTCACCTTGCGCGGTGATTCCCCCGCGCTGCATTTGATCCAGCAGATCCGCGACGAAGCTCACCGTTTTGCCATCACCGGGCACCGTGCACGGCGCGGTAAAACCCGCCGCACCTCGACGCTCGAGGGGGTTGCTGGTGTCGGACCGACACGTCGACGGGATTTGTTGAAACATTTTGGTGGATTGCAGGAGCTGTCTCGTGCCAGCATCGAAGAGATCGCCAAAGCACCCGGGATCAGTAAAAAGCTCGCAGAGTTGATTTATGCAAATCTGCACAGCGAGTAGAATGCCCAACTCACCTCGTAGCCAGTTGTGTCGATGAATATCCCTAATCTGATTACCGTTCTACGCGTCCTGCTCATCCCGATCTTCATTTTGCTGTTTTACTTGCCTTACCACTGGAGCTATCTGGCGTCGGCTTCGGTTTTTGCCTTTGCCGCCGCGACCGACTGGCTGGACGGGTATCTGGCCCGACGTCTGGAACAAAGCACACCGTTCGGGGCTTTCCTCGATCCTGTTGCGGACAAGCTGATGGTCGCCGTTGCGCTGGTGCTGCTGGTGCAAGAACACGGCAACCTGTGGCTCACACTGCCGGCCGCCGTCATCATCGGTCGCGAGATCGTCGTATCGGCGCTGCGCGAGTGGATGGCCGAACTCGGCGCCCGTGCCCATGTGGCGGTATCGAACCTGGGCAAATGGAAAACCGCCGCGCAAATGCTGGCGCTGGTGATCCTGCTGGCCAATCCGTCGGACTTCAGCTTCTGGGTCCTGATGGGCTACGCTTTGCTGATGGTGTCCGCTGGCCTGACCTTGTGGTCCATGGTCCAGTACTTGCGGGCCGCCTGGCCGCATCTGAAGACGGATGTGGAAAAGAAATAAAACTTTTTTGAATCAAGGGGTTGACGGGGCATCTGGATTCTATAGAATGCGCCTCACCAAGACGCGGGAATAGCTCAGTTGGTAGAGCACGACCTTGCCAAGGTCGGGGTCGCGAGTTCGAGTCTCGTTTCCCGCTCCAAATACAGAAAAACGCCACTCATTGAGTGGCGTTTTTTTTTGCGCGCTATTTTGTTGTCAGCATTGAAAAAAGAGGCTTTTGCCTCTTTTTTCGTTCCAGCGAGTTCTGCTGAAAACCATTATCAGCCACGCTTTTTTTTGTACGTTAAAACGTACATCGAAATCCTAGCTGAAGCGTCAGTACTACGTTGCTCATTTATCGTGCGTTCACAGAAGCGAATTCGCTACACTGAAAAGCTAAATTATTGGGGCGTTGTTAATCGCCGGTGCAGCGTGTACAAGCGGCATTGTCATCACTGTTGGCATCTGCCCATACATGCTTAGAACGGAATTTTGTCTCAGCATGCATGACCAGTAGGGCGGCAGAGTCAGCGCGTTGTCACAGCCGTAGCCAGACCTGAATACTCCTGCATTGCATCCTCCAACGCCCCCCGAAAATACGCTTTCGACGCCCGATCACAAAGGATGTGCAAACTCGCCTGATGCGCGGTACCGGCGTTGATCACGATCACGTTGATGCGCGCCGCCGACGTCTGTGCCACCGTCCCCGGACCGAATGTCTGGGGACTCAAGTCAGCGCCACAGAGCTTGGCCATCACCTCGCTCGGACATTCCCCTGTCAGCTGAAACCAGGCATGACTGTCCTGACGCGGCAGCAGGTAATTGGCCTGATGATCGAGTTCCCAGCGGGCTTCTTCATCGGCCATCCGTTCGCCCTGATCTTCTGGACTGCCCAGCAGTAAGTACTCGGTCTGCGACAGTCGCGCAACTAGGCTGCCATCGGCCTGGGCCACGGCGCGGTTGGGCGCGTCCGGCAGGACGAAGCCTCGGTTGCGCAAGTACTCGGCACTGTGTGCGCCGCGAAAGCCGACCCGAGGCAGGTCGGTCAGGTCCACCAGGCAGTACTCCGGCGAAGGCGCCAGGGCTTGCTGACTGACGCTAGGTTGTTCTCTCAGACTGGTCATGACTCAAAGTTCCTGGCGTTGATTATCGGGATCGAAGAAAGGCAATTTCACCACTTCGGCCTGGACCACGATGCCGCCTTCGACGCGGATCGGAATCCGTTGCCCAGGCGTGCTCTGGTCGATGCCGGCGTAGGCCAGGCCGATGATCTTGCCCAGAGAGGCGGAATATTCGCAGGAGGTGACGTTGCCGCTGATGTCCGGGCCGTTGAGCACCAGATGGCCTTCCAGTGGTTGTGGGCTGCCCTTGGGCAAGGTGAAACCGACCAGTTTGCGTTTCAGCGGCTGGGCTTCGAGGATGTCCACCGAGCGGCGACCGACGAAGAATGGTTTGGTGCGACTGACCGCCCAGCCCATGTCGATTTCCGCGGGGTGGGTCATGCCGTCAGTGTCCTGACTGATGATCACATGGCCTTTTTCCAGACGTAGCAGGCGTTGGGTTTCCACGCCGAACGGGCGGATGTCATGCACCTTGCCGGCCTCCATCAGCGCGTCCCAGAGCTTGAGTCCGTGGCGCGCCGGGACGTGGATTTCATAGCCCAGTTCGCCGACAAAACCGACCCGCAGCAACCGAGCCTTGATGCCTGCCACCGTGCCCTGGCGCACTCCCAGATAAGGGAACGCTTCGGCACTCAGGTCCAGGTCGCTGCAGACCTGTTCCAGTACCTTGCGCGAGTCGGGGCCGGCGACGTTGACCGCGCAGATAGCCGCGGTGACGTTGGCAACGTCCACGTCAAGGCGCCATTGCGCATTCCACTTGAGCATCTGCTGATAGATTCGGTCGACACCGCTGGTGGTGGCGGTGACGTAGAAATGGTTCTCGGCAAACCGCGCGCAGACGCCGTCGTCGATCACCACCCCGTGCTCATTGGTCATTAGCGCGTAGCGGGAACGGCCGACTGGCTGCTTGAGGAACGCAAAGGTGTACATCCGGTTGAGCAGTTCGGCGGCGTCCGGACCGCGCACATCGAGGCCGCCCAGGGTCGAGACGTCAATGAGGCCAACCTTGTTGCGCACGTGCAGGGCTTCGGCCTGCATGCACGCCTCGCGATCCTTGGCGCTGCCGTAGTAGGCCGGACGTTGCCAGATGCCGGCGGGCATCATCTTCGCCCCGGCTTGCAAATGGCGCGCATGCATCGGCGTTTGCCGATAGGGATCAAAAGCGCGACCGGCGACATGTGCCAGTTTCTCGGCAACAAAGGGCGGCCGAGCGGTGGTCACCCCGGTTTCGCTGATGTTGCGCTGGGTCGCCCAAGCCACCAGACGCGCAGTCGGCAGTGCCGAATGTCGTCCCTGGGACGGGCCCATGCCTACGGTGGAGTAGCGCTTGACCAGTTGCACGTCGCGGTAGCCGATTTTCGTTGCATTGACGATGTCGGCCACTTGCAGATCCTCGTCAAAGTCGACGAAATCCTTGCCCTTGGGATGAGGGAAAATCGGCCAGTTGAAGTTGACCCGAGCTTCGCCGCTGAACGGCGCGCGTTGCGCGCCGACTGTCAGGCCGAGGGCGAGGGCGGCGTCAGTACCGGCATTCACGCCGTCGGCGATCACGTTGTCCAGTTGGTGGCGACCATTGACCGAACCGGCAACGGCGAGGTTCTGTGGCAGGCCATTGAGAGTGAACTCCGCACGCTGGTCGTCATAGGCCAGTTTGCCGCCGGCCTGGCACAGCAGTTGATAGACCGGCATGTAACCGGCTGACATGCACAGCAAATCGCAATCCAGGTGGTGCCCACTGTCGGCGACCTGACCCTGTGCGGTGATCTTGCGCACGTCGACGCCAGTGACATGGCGCATGCCTTTTTCGTACAGGGCTTCGTACACCGTACTGTTGCTCAAACAACGAATTTTGCGCTTGGCCAACGCTTCGGACAGGGCTGCGTCGCCGGGTCCTGTACGGAGGTCCACCAGAGCGGCCACTTCCACGCCTTGATCATGCAGATCGAGGGCGGCGAGATAACCATCATCGTTACCCGTCAGCACCACGGCGCGTTTGCCGGGTTTGACCGCATACAGCTTCATCAGCCGTTGCGCGGCGCTGGTCAGCATCACGCCCGGCAGGTCGTTGTTGCGAAAGATCACCGGTTGGTCGAAAGAGCCGCTGCACACCAGGCACTGGCGGGCACGCACCTTGTACAGGCGCTTGCCCTGAATCACCGGCAGGTAGTTGTCGGTGAACCAGGCGTTGCAGGTAGCTTCTGTGAGTATCTGGATGTTGGCGTGCTGTTGCACCGCAGCGAGCAATTCGCGGCGTAGGTTTTCTGCTCTTTTACCTTCGATATCGAAGCGGGCATAGGTCAGCGAGCCGCCGAGAATTGGCTGCTGCTCGATGAGTAGAACCTTGGCTCCGGCATTCGCTGCAGTGAGGGCCGCGTACAGGCCGGCGGGTCCTGCGCCGATCACCGCCAGATCGGTGAACAGATATGCTTTGTCGTAATACTCGGGCTGGAAGGTCAGGTCGAGCACGCCGAGGCCAGCCTTTTTGCGAATGATCGGTTCCCAGACCTTCCACATGCCTTTGGGTTTGTAGAACGAGCGGTAGTAGAACCCCACTGGCATGAATTTGGAAAACTTGCCCAGGTAAGCATCGCGGTCATTGTCCAGCGAGCCATTGACGTTCTGCGCCGTGACTTGCAAGCCGGCGGACAAAGCGTGTGCATCGGCCAGGACGTTAGGTTCTTCGGGCAGTTGCACCAGACTGTTGGCGTCTTGGCCGGCCATGGTCAGCGGGCCACGCGGGCGATGGTATTTGAACGAACGGGAAATCAGGAAGCGTCCGTTGGCCAACAAGGCGCTGGCGATGCTGTCGCCTTGCAAGCCCTGATAACGGTCGCCGTCGAAACTGAAATCCAGCGGCTGATCGCGGTTAATCAGCAGGCCCATGGGGGCGGGTAGGCGGTTCATCCTGCGATCTCCTTGGCAATTGCGCTGAACTCGACACGGGTGCTGAACAGTTCTTTAGGGTCGAAGGTGTGCAGGATTTCATCGCTGACGGTGTGACGTTCTGCCAGAAACCAGTAGCTGGACGGTGTATGCATCCACCATTCGCGCACCACGCCGGCGAGGTTGTCGGTGTTGAACACGTAGTCGGCCCATTCGGCATCGCTGCAATTAACTGGGTCGGGCATTGGCTTGAACTCACCGCCATAGGTGAACTCGCTGATGTTGCGCGGCCCGTTGAGCGGGCAATTCATGATTTTCATCGTCTGCTCTCCGTCAGTGGCTGGCCGCCGTGGCGCCCATTTCGTTGACTTGCTGGAAGGTCGAAAAGCGTTCGAGACCAAAGGGCTTGATCAACTCCGGCACCTTGCCGCCGCTGGCGACCAACTCGGCCATGGTCTTGCCGCAGATCGGCGTAGCTTTGAAGCCCCAGGTGCCCCAGCCAGCGTCGAGGTAGTAGTTCTTCACCGGCGACAGGCCCATGATCGGGCTGTAATCCGGGGTCATGTCAGTAATGCCGGCCCATTGGCGCATCAGCTTGGCGTTGGCCAGGAACGGGAACATCTCGATGGCGTGGGCCAGCAAGCTTTCCTTGAGGTCCAGGGTCGACCGAGTGTTGAACAATGGATAGGGATCGGAGCCGCCGCCGAACACCACTTCGCCACGACTGGTTTGCTGCACGTAGCAGTGCAGGGCGGAGGAGCTCACCAGCGGGTCGAGAAACGGCTTGAACGGCTGCGTGACCATCGCTTGCAGCGGGAAGGTCTGGATCGGCGAACGAATCCCGGCCTTGGCCATCAGCAAGGAACTGTGCCCGGCAATCGCCTGCACCGCGCAACCACATTTAATCGTGCCGCGGTTGGTTTTGACGGCGGTGATCGCGCCGTTCTCGATGATCAGGTCCTGGACTTCGGTGAGCTGATGGATTTCCACCCCGCGCTTGGCCGCCTGTTTGGCGTACCCCCAGGCCACGGCGTCGTGGCGTGCGGTGGCGCCGTCGATGTGCCAGAGCCCGGCGAGCACCGGCAAGTGGCCGGGATCGAGGTTGAGACTGGGCACCAGCTCGCGGATCTGCTGGCGGTCGATCATCTCGGTACGGCCGCCGAAGTGTTTGTTGACCTCGGCGCGCTGACGGAACGAACGCACCGTGGCATCGGTGTGGGCCAGGGTCAGTTGGCCGCGCTCGGAGTACATGATGTTGAAATCGAACTCGTTGGACAGCCCCTGAAACATTCGCACCGACTCGGCATAAAAGCGTACGCCCTCACTGGTCAGGTAGTTGGAGCGGATCACTGCAGTGTTGCGAGCCGTGTTGCCGCCGCCCAGATAGGACTTTTCCAGCACCGCGATGTTGGTGATGCCGTGGTACTTGGCCAGGTAATAAGCGGTGGCCAGGCCATGGCCGCCAGCACCGATGATCACCACGTCATAGCTCGGCTTGAGTTCCTTCGGTGGCGGCAAATCCACTTCCACCGGGTACTCCGAACTCAGCCCGTACTTCAATAGATTGAATGGCATAGGGCCTCCGATTGGCTGCGTAGGGCCTGGTGTTGCGCAACGGCTGCGCTGACGGTGTTTTTCATCAGAAAGGCGATGGTCATCGGGCCGACACCACCGGGTACCGGGGTGATCGCCGCGACGTGGGGCAGAGCACTGTCGAAGTCGACGTCGCCCACCAGACGGCTGCGACCATCGTCGTCGATGCGATTGATGCCGACGTCGATCACCACCGCGCCGGGCTTGAGCCAGCCGGCATCGATCAGCCGCGGCCGACCCACGGCGGCAATGACGATGTCGGCCTGACGGCACAGGGCTTGCGCATCGCGACTGCGCGAATGCAGCACAGTCACCGAGCAGTCAGCCTTGAGCAGCAGCGCGGCCATGGGCTTGCCGACGATGTTCGAGCGACCAACCACCACCGCATGCTTGCCGCGCAGGTCGCCGCAGGTTTGCTCCAGCAAATACAGGCAGCCGCTGGGGGTGCAGGGCGCAAGCACGGTGCGACCCTGGCTGAGTCCGCCGACGTTCTGGCTATGAAAACCGTCGACGTCCTTGTCCGGGTCGATGGCCTCCAGTGCACGTAATTCGTCGATATGCGCCGGTAACGGCAGTTGCAAGAGAATGCCGTTGATCGAGTGGTCGGCATTCAGGCAGGCAATCAAATTGAGTAGCTGTTCGGTGCTGGTGTCCGTAGACAACCGGTGCTCCACGGAGCGGATACCGACCTCTTCGGTGCGCAGGATTTTGTTGCGCACGTAGACCTGGCTGGCCGGGTCGCTGCCCACCAGAATTACGGCCAGTGCCGGTTGAATGTCTTGCTCGCGCAGGCTGTCCACGTCCTCGCGGACCTGTGCCAACACACGGGCGGCGGCGGCTTTGCCGTCAATCAGTCGGGGCGCGTTCACCGGAAGATCACCGTTCTGTCCTGGTTGAGGAAAACCCGGTGTTCCAGGTGGTACTTGACCGCTTTGGACAGGGCCACGGTTTCGGTGTCACGCCCGGTAGCCACCAAATCGTCGGGCAGATAGACGTGATCGACGCGCTGCACTTCCTGCTCGATGATCGGCCCCTCGTCGAGGTCGCTGGTGACGTAATGCGCCGTGGCGCCGATCAGTTTCACACCACGCTGGTAGGCCTGGTGATAGGGCTTCGCGCCTTTGAACCCGGGCAGGAACGAATGGTGGATGTTGATCGCCCGGCCCGAGAGTTGCTTGCACAAATCGTCGGAGAGGATTTGCATGTAGCGCGCCAGCACCACCAGTTCGGTGCGAGTGTCGTCGACGATCTTCATCAACTCGGTTTCTTGTTGCACCTTAGTGTCTTTGGTGACTGGCAGGTAGATGAAGCGAATGCCCTCGCGTTCGGCCATGGGCCGCAGGTCGAGGTGGTTGGAGACGATGGCGGTGATGGTCATGTCCATCTCGCCCTTGTGGTAGCGGTAGAGCAGGTCGGTCAGGCAGTGGTCGAACTTGCTGACCATCAGCAGTACGCGCATCGGTTCACGGGTATCGTGCAATTCCCAGGTCATGTCGAACGCTTGGGCGACGTCGGCGAAACCATCCTTGATCTGCTGAATATCGCCCTGGTGGCCGTCGTTGAAACGGAACACCGCGCGCATGAAAAAACGGCCGCTGAAGTCGTCGTCGAATTGCGCCATCTCCCCGATGTAGCAACCGTTGTCCGCCAGGTAGGTGGTGACGGCAGCGACAATGCCAGACACCGCGGGACAGGTGATCTTGATAATGAAATGGTTTTTTTCGTGTTGCATGACACGTCCTCGGGATGATGGCGGCAGCTCATCGCATAGCGAAAAAAATCATCAGCGGACAGCAGGCTCATCCATGAGCGCATTTTCTTGTGGGGAATAATATATTCCTGTTGGTGGCTTTATAGGGGAATGGCCGCGTGGCGTCCAGATCTTTTGTGAAAGTTTTTTAACTGGCAGGAAAAAGCGTGAGGTCGGCATGAGCCGACCCCAAGGCATCTGAAAAGCGAGGGAGAGGGGGGCGTTACTCTTTGTCGTTGCCGTAATTCATGATCGACAGCATACGGATCGGCACCTGCACCAGTTGCTCGGGGCCATGGGGAATTTCCCCTTCGAAGGTCAGGCTGTCGCCGGCTTCCATGCGGTACAGCTGATTGCCGTGGCGATAAATCAGTTCGCCTTCCAGCAAGTGCAGGAATTCGGTGCCCGGGTGGGAGAAGGTCGGAAACTCTTCACTCGCGTCATCCATGCTCACCATGTACGCCTCGAAACTCTTCTTCGGCCCACGGGTGTGATTGAGCAGATGGTAGGTGTGACCTTTCTCGGTCCCTCGCCGAACCACTTCCATCCCCTGATCAGCCTTGACCAACAACGCGCTGCCATCTTGCTGGTCGTATTCGCTGAACAATTTCGACAACGGCAGGCCCAGCACGTCGCACAGACGGCTCAGGGTATCGAGGCTGGTGGACACCTGGGCGTTTTCGATCTTGCTCAGCATGCCCTGGCTGATATCGGCGATCTTGGCTACATCGGACAGTTTCAGATCCTGCGCCTGGCGTTGGCGCTTGATCTGCAAACCCAGGTATTGCTCAAGCTTGAGGCGCGGGGCGGTTTCGGTCGGCATAGTCATCAGATCCTGCACACTTTCCGTTCGGTAATATTAGTTTCGCACTGAGAAAGTGCAAATCGCGGCGCTCAGCTCGCATCCATTGGGCGGTATTCCCACTGGGAAAAGAATTTTCCCATATATACAGCACAAAAGCGCTTTTCTCGGCGAATCAACGCTTCACTCGCGAATCTGGCAAGGGCCTTGCATTCCTAGTGGGAAACTAACTTTCTTTTTAGGAATAAAAAGTCAGTCAAGGCCCATCCACAATGTTTTGCCTTTCGCGAGGAGTGACGAGCAATGTTGCCAGCAGAAACCCAGCGCATCATCGACAAGCACGGGATCAAGTATGTGCTTGCGCAGTTTGTGGATATACACGGGGCGGCCAAAACCAAGTCGGTGCCCATCTGTGGGCTCAAGGCTGTTGCCGAGGAAGGAGCGGGGTTTGCCGGGTTCGCGATCAGCGGCATGGGCATGGAACCTCACGGCCCGGACTTTATGGCCCGTGGCGATCTGTCGACGCTGACGGCAGTGCCCTGGCAACCGGGTTACGGGCGGGTGGTGTGCATCGGCCACGTCGACGGCAAGCCCCATCCCTATGACAGCCGTTATGTGCTGCAGCAACAAGTGCAACGCCTGGAAGAAAAGGGTTGGACCCTCAACACTGGTCTGGAGCCCGAGTTCAACCTGATGCGCCGCGACGAGCAGGGCAAGCTGCAACTGGTCGACCTCAGCGACAACCTGGACAAGCCTTGCTACGACTACAAAGGCCTGTCGCGCTCCCGGGTGTTTCTTGAACGCCTGACGGAAGCTTTGCAGGCGGTGGATTTCGAGGTCTATCAAATCGACCATGAGGACGCCAACGGCCAGTTCGAAATCAACTACACCTACAGCGACGCCATGACCTCGGCGGACCGCTTCACCTTCTTCCGCATGGCCGCCGGCGAGATTGCCAATGACCTGGACATGATCTGCTCGTTCATGCCCAAACCAGACCCGAAACGTGCCGGCAACGGCATGCACTTTCACCTGTCGATCAGCAGCGCCGAGAACAAGAACCTGTTCCATGACGCCAGCGACCCGAGCGGCATGGGCCTGTCGAAAATGGCTTATCACTTCGCCGCCGGTCTGCTGGCCCACGGCCCGGCGCTATGTGCCTTCGCCGCGCCGACGGTCAACTCCTACAAGCGTCTGGTGGTGGGCAACTCGTTGTCCGGCGCGACCTGGGCGCCGGCCTTTATTGCCTTCGGCGCAAACAACCGTTCGGCGATGGTGCGGGTGCCTTACGGCCGCCTCGAATTCCGCCTGCCGGACGCCGGTTGCAATCCCTATCTGGTCAGCGCCGCGATCATTGCGGCCGGCCTGGATGGCGTCGACCGTCAGCTGGAAATCGACCAGGTTTGCAATGAAAACCTCTACAGCCTGAGCCTGGAGCAGATCGCTGCACGGGGCATCAAGACTTTGCCGCAATCGCTCAAGGAAGCCTGCGATGCGCTGGAAGCCGACCCGTTGTTCGCCGAGGTGCTGGGTCCGCAGATCGTCGGCGAGTTCATCAAGCTCAAGCGCATGGAGTGGGTGGAATACAGCCGCCACGTCTCCGACTGGGAAATCCAGCGCTACACCGAATTTTTCTAACACTGAGTTGTGACAACCATTCGGGCACCCGGCATGGCGTCGAGTGTTCACTGCCTCCGAAGGAGACTTGATATGTGTGGAATCGTAGGTCTTTATCTGAAAAATCCACAGCTGGAATCTCAGCTCGGCCAGCTGTTTGAACCCATGTTGCAGGCCATGACCGATCGTGGCCCGGACAGTGCCGGCTTCGCCATTTACGGCGATGAAGTCGCCGATGGCTGGGTCAAGCTGACCCTGCAGGCGACCACCGAAGGCTTCGACTGGACAACCCTGATGGGTGAGCTGGAAGGGCGCCTCGGCTGCTCGCTGGACTGGTTCCAGAACGCCAACGCCGCCGTGCTCAAGGTCAATGCCGAAGAGGCGCCGGTACGCTTGGCCCTCGCTGAGCTGGCGCCGAGCGTACGCATTATGAGCGCTGGACAAAGCATCGAAATCCTTAAGGGTATGGGCTTGCCCCAGGAGATTTCCCAACGCTTTGGCCTGGCCGGCATGAAGGGCAGCCACATCATCGGCCACACCCGGATGGCCACCGAAAGCGCGGTGACCATGGAAGGCAGCCACCCGTTCTCCACCGGCGCCGACCTGTGCCTGGTGCACAACGGCTCGCTGTCCAACCACTTCCGCCTGCGTCAGGAACTTAAGCGCGAAGGCATTCACTTCGAGACCGACAACGACACCGAAGTCGCCGCCGGCTACCTGACCTGGCGCCTGCAACAGGGCGACTCGCTGAAGGAGGCACTGGATCATTCGCTGGAGGATCTGGACGGCTTCTTCACCTTCGCCATCGGTACCCGTAACGGTTTTGCGGTGATCCGCGATCCGATCGCCTGCAAGCCGGCGATCCTCGCCGAGACGGAGGACTACGTCGCTATGGCTTCCGAATACCAGGCGCTGTCGAGCCTGCCGGGGATCGAACACGCGAGGGTCTGGGAACCGGCACCGGCCACTATGTACATCTGGGAACGCGAGTCAGCTTAAGGGGCGCACACATGAAAACCATCGATCTTTCCATTGCCACCGTGCGCGACCTCAACCAGGCGCTGCACGACCAGGTCAACAACGTTGAAGACCGCGAATGGGTGGTGACTCATTCGAACGGCAAGCACAACCTCGCGGTCGGGGTGAACCAGGCCGTGTCCATCGAGATCCAGGGCCACGCCGGTTACTACTGCGCCGGCATGAATCAAAAGGCTTCGATCACCGTCCACGGCAATGTCGGTGTCGGTTGCGCCGAGAACATGATGTCCGGCTACGTCCGGGTCAAAGGTAGCGCCTCTCAGGCGGCCGGTGCCACGGCCCATGGCGGGCTGCTGGTGATTGAAGGTGATGCTGGTGCGCGTTGCGGGATTTCCATGAAGGGTATCGACATCGTGGTCGGCGGCAGCATTGGCCATATGAGTTGTTTCATGGGCCAGGCGGGACGCCTGGTGGTGTGCGGCGATGCCGGCGATGCACTGGGTGATTCGTTATACGAGACCCATATTTACGTGAAGGGTAGCGTCGCATCTCTGGGTTCGGACTGCGTCGAAAAAGAGATGCGCGCCGAACACTTGGAGGAGCTGCAAGTCCTGCTGAACCGTGCCGGTTTCGAGCATAAGGCGACTGACTTCAAGCGCTATGGCTCGGCCCGTCAGTTGTACAACTTCAAAGTCGATAACGCATCCGCGTACTGATCCGCGCGAGGAGAATAGACATGAGCGACCCTACTACCCAAAAAGCAGGCACTCCAGTGTTGCGTGAGTCCGCGACCTTCGACCGCCTGACCATTCAGGAAATACAGCGTGCCGCTGAAACCGGCATCTATGACATTCGCGGCGGTGGCACCAAGCGCAAGCTGCCGCACTTCGATGACTTGTTGCTGCTGGGCGCCAGCGTTTCACGCTACCCGCTGGAAGGTTATCGGGAGAAGTGCGGCACCGATGTGATCCTCGGCAACCGCTTCGCCAAGAAGCCGATCCACCTGAAGATTCCGGTAACCATTGCCGGCATGAGTTTCGGTGCGTTGTCGGCCAATGCCAAGGAGGCGCTGGGCCGTGGCGCGACCATCGCCGGCACCAGCACCACTACCGGTGACGGTGGCATGACCCCGGAAGAACGCGGTCAATCCCAGCATTTGGTTTATCAGTATTTGCCATCGCGCTACGGCATGAACCCGGACGACCTGCGTAAAGCCGACGCCATCGAAATCGTCCTGGGCCAGGGCGCCAAACCCGGTGGCGGCGGCATGCTGCTGGGCATGAAAGTCACCGAGCGGGTGGCCGGCATGCGCACGTTGCCGATCGGTGTCGATCAGCGCAGCGCCTGCCGTCACCCGGACTGGACCGGCCCGGATGACCTGGCGATCAAAATTGCCGAGATCCGTGAAATCACGGATTGGGAAAAACCGATCTACGTGAAAATCGGCGCGAGCCGGCCGTACTACGACGTCAAATTGGCGGTGAAGGCAGGCGCGGATGTGATTGTCCTTGACGGCATGCAGGGCGGCACCGCGGCGACTCAGGAAGTGTTTATCGAACACGTGGGGATTCCGATTCTGCCGGCCATCCCGCAAGCGGTACAGGCTTTGCAGGAGATGGGCATGCATCGCAAGGTGCAGTTGATCGTGTCGGGTGGTATTCGCAACGGCGCCGATGTGGCCAAGGCGATGGCGCTGGGCGCGGATGCGGTGGCCATCGGCACGGCGGCGCTGATTGCCTTGGGTGATAACCATCCACGCCTGGACGAGGAACTGAAGAAAATCGGCTCGGCCGCCGGTTTCTACGACGACTGGCAGAACGGCCGCGACCCGGCGGGGATCACTACCCAGGATCCGGAGCTGTCCAAACGTCTGGATCCAGTGGAAGGCGGTCGGCGTTTGGCCAACTACCTGCGGGTATTGGTACTGGAGGCGCAGACCATGGCCCGGGCGTGTGGCAAGTCGCACTTGCATAACCTCGATCCCGAGGATTTGGTGGCATTGACGGTGGAGTCGGCCGCCATGGCGCGGGTGCCGTTGGCGGGGACCAACTGGGTTCCGGGCTCGGGTGGTTATTGAAACCGGTGAGATAACCTGTGGCGAGGGGGCAAGCCCCAATGAAAGTAGGAACGTGGCTAGCCTGCGAAGAACGATGACGCGTAATACGTGAAAAAACGCGGTGCATTCTTCGCGGGCAAGCCAGGCTCCTACAGGTTCTGCGCCTCGCCACAAACGTCGGTTGGCCTGCAGGCTCGCCCAACGATCAAGAGGTCTCCCAAGAGACCCGTACGCACTTACTTTGCTCACTGCCCGACACTTCCCATTTCTTTTGCAGGAGCTTTGAACATGGTCAATCGTCTTCTCGGCAAGTCCCTTTTCGGCCTACTGGCTGCCGGCGCGCTCGTGCCGCTGGCACAGGCAGCCGATGCTCCCACGTTGAACACCGGCAGCACGGCCTGGATGGTCACCGCCGCCGTGCTGGTGTTGTTCATGTGTCTGCCAGGCCTTGCGTTGTTTTACGGCGGCCTGGTGCGGGCAAAAAACATGCTGTCGTTGTTTACCCAGTGCTTCGGCATCGCCGGCCTGGTGGGGGTGCTGTGGGTGATTTATGGCTACAGCATGGTGGTCGACAGCACCGGCATGGTCGAGGGACAGGTGACGTTCAACAGTTTTGTCGGTGGATTGAGCCGGGCCTTTCTGGCGGGCATGACACCGGAAAGCCTTGTCGGTGAAATTCCGGAAGGGGTGTTCGTGACCTTCCAGATGACCTTCGCCATCATCACCCCGGCGCTGATCGCCGGGGCATTCGCCGAACGCATGAAGTTCTCGGCGGCGCTGCTGTTCATGGCGCTGTGGTTCACCCTCGTGTACGCCCCGGTAGCGCACATGGTCTGGGGTGGTTCGGGGGCCTTGATGCATAACTGGGGCGTCCTCGACTTTGCCGGTGGCACCGCGGTACATATCAATGCGGGTGTTGCAGCGCTGGCGGCGTGCCTGATCCTGGGCAAACGCAAGGGTTACCAAAACGAGCCAATGCCGGCGCATAACTTGAGCCTGACCATGGCCGGTGCGGCCATGCTCTGGGTCGGCTGGTTCGGCTTCAACATCGGCTCTGGCGGCGGTCTGAATGGCACCTCCGGCATCGTCATGCTCAACACCCAGCTGGGCGCTTGCGCCGGGATTCTCGGCTGGATGTTCACCGAGTGGTTCAAGGTCGGCAAACCGAGTGCTTTGGGCCTGGCCAGTGGGGCTTTGGCCGGTCTGGTGGGCATCACGCCGGCGTGCGCCTATGTCGGCGTTGGAGGTGCGTTGGCTATTGGTCTGCTGTGCGGGGTGTTCTGCTACTTGAGCGTCACCGTGCTGAAACGTCGCTTCGGTTATGACGACAGTCTCGACGTGTTCGGCTTGCACGGTATCGGCGGGATGATTGGCGCGATCCTGACCGGAGTATTCTGCATACCATCTCTGGGCGGGCTGGTGGAGGGCGTGACCCTGGGAGGACAAGTCTGGGCGCAGATAAAAGCGTTGCGCTGACCACGGTCTATTGCTTCGTGGTGAGCTGGGTCATTCTCAAACTCGTCAATGTCCTTGTCGGCTTACGGGCTGATGAATCGGTGGAGGAGATGGGGCTGGATCTGGCCGAGCACAACGAGCGTGCCTACAACCATTGAGGTCTGGCGCGGACAGCAAAACGCCGGCATGAGCCGGCGTTTGGCTTACCTGGGTTTTATCGCAAAGCCTGATAGGTGGACTCAGCGAAACGCTGGTACCACCTGCTTGATGAACAGCTCCAGGGATTTTTTCTTCTCTGCGTGGGGCAGACTGTTGTCGCACCAGAAGCTGAACTCATCGACGCCCAGTTCCTGGTAATACTTGATGCGCGGGATGATTTCTTCCGCGGTGCCGATCATCGCTGTTTTGTGCAGGCTTTCCAGTTTGAACTCCGGGCGCTCGGCGAACTTCTCTTCCGGGCTCGGTTCCAGGAAACCGTTGACCGGTGTTGTCTTGTTACCGAACCAAGCATCGAAGGTGCGGTAGAACTTGGAAATCGCCTTGGCCCCGACTTTCCAGCCCTCAGGGTCATCGGCGGCATGCACGTGGGTGTGGCGCAACACCATCAATTGCGGGCGCGGTACGTCCGGGTTGTTGTCCAGGGCGGTCTGAAACTTGTTCTTCAGGTCGAGAACTTCTTCGTCGCCCTTCATCAATGGCGTGACCATCACGTTGCAGCCGTTGGCCACGGCGAAGTTGTGCGAGTCGGGGTCGCGAGCCGCTATCCACATTGGCGGGTTGGGCTTCTGGATCGGCTTGGGCACGCTGGTGGAAGTGGGGAATTTCCAGATCTCGCCGTCGTGGGCGTAGTCGCCTTGCCACAGGGCGCGCACCACCGGGACCATTTCCCGCAGCGCCTGACCGCCGGACGAGGCAGGCATGCCGCCGGCCATGCGGTCGAATTCGACCTGGTAGGCGCCACGGGCCAGGCCGACTTCCATGCGACCGTTACTGATCACGTCCAGCAGCGCACATTCGCCCGCTACCCGCAGAGGGTGCCAGAACGGCGCGATGATGGTGCCGGCGCCCAGGTGAATGGTGGTGGTCTTGGCGGCCAGATACGCCAGCAGCGGCATCGGGCTTGGCGAGATGGTGTATTCCATGGCGTGGTGTTCGCCGATCCACACAGTGCTGAAGCCACCGGCCTCGGCCATCAGGGTCAGTTCGGTCAGTTCTTCGAACAACTGACGGTGGCTGACGCTTTCGTCCCAACGTTCCATGTGTACGAACAGGGAAAATTTCATGACGCTACCTCTAATCTTTGTAATTGGCTGTCGGTTCAGGCGAGGACGGGCAGGGCGCCCATCTTGCCGTGGCAGTACACCAGTGGGCCGGCGGTGTGCTGCGGCACTATCAGGTTCTTCACGGCGCCGACCATGATCGCGTGGTCGCCGCCTTCATATTCGCGCCACAACTCGCACTCGATGACGGCCGTGGCGTTGGCCAGGATCGGATTGCCCAGTTCGCTCAACGTCCATTCGATCCCTTGCGCCTTGTCCTTGCCTTTGCGGGCGAAAGCATAGGCTTCGCTTTGCTGGCCGCCGGAAAGGACGTGGATGGCAAAGCGTTTGTTCTTGATCAATACGGGATAGGAATCGGAACTGTAGTTGGGGCAGAACAGCACCAGGGCCGGGTCCATCGACAGCGAGCTGAATGCGCTGGCGGTGAGGCCGACGATTTGTCCATCGTCATCCAGCGTGGTGATGACCGTCACCCCGGACGGGAACGAGCCCATGACTTGTTTGTAGATGGCGGCATCGATCATTGGAGGGTCCTCGGGTGCTGTGAGGTGGTTTTTATGAATTTATAGGTCTGATGGTATACCGTAATACATAGTTTGCAAGGGCTTTTTATTTTTGCCGATAAACGCATTTCGAGGGCTTATAACCCAATGTTTTCGGGGTTTGTGGCGCGAATTTGAGTACTGAAGACCCCAGAAGGTGCAGATCAGATTACCGGTAAAGTATCGGATCAGCCTTGTGAAAAGGTTGGAATACCATAATATGGTTCGCATCTGGAGGGCTGCCAAGCCGCACCCCCGGTTTGGCTTCGTACAACTATAAGATCAGACAAACTCGAGTTCATGCACATGTCCCAGATGTCCCGGCAAGACCCGTTGATCGAGAATCACACGGTCGATTACGTCCCTCTCGCGGAACGCCATGGGAAGGCCCGCGACCTGTTCACTTTATGGTTCAGCACCAACATCGCACCGTTGCCGATCGTGACGGGGGCGATGGTGGTTCAGGTGTTTCACCTCGACCTGTTCTGGGGGCTGCTGGCGATTGCCCTCGGGCATATGCTCGGCGGACTGGTGATCGCCCTTGCATCAGCCCAGGGCCCGCGTATGGGCATTCCGCAGATGGTCCAGAGCCGTGGCCAGTTCGGCCGTTATGGCGCGTTGTTGATTGTGTTTTTCGCCGCGCTGATCTACATCGGCTTCTTTATTTCCAACATCGTGTTGGCCGGCAAGTCAATCGTCGGCATCGCGCCTGCGGTTCCGGTGCCGGCGAGCATCCTGATCGGTGCCCTTGGCGCCACCGCGATCGGCGTGATCGGGTACAACTTCATCCACACCCTCAACCGCATCGGTACTTGGGTGATGGGCAGCGCATTGCTTGCCGGGTTCATTTACATCTTCGCCCATGATTTGCCATCGGATTTCCTGACTCGCGGCAGCTTCAACCTCTCCGGCTGGCTGGCCACGGTATCGCTGGGGATCATCTGGCAGATCAGTTTCTCGCCTTATGTATCGGACTATTCCCGTTACCTGCCGGCGGATATCGGCATCGCCAAACCGTTCTGGGCCACTTACATGGGTGCGACCCTGGGCACCATTCTGTCGTTTAGCTTCGGCGCGGTGGCGGTGCTGGCGACCCCGGAAGGTACCGAAGCGATGGCCGCGGTGAAGCAATCCACCGGCTGGCTCGGACCGATCCTGATGGTGCTGTTTTTGCTCAACATCATCAGCCACAACGCCTTGAATCTGTATGGCGCGGTGCTGTCGATCATCACTTCGATCCAGACCTTCGCCAGCCAGTGGACGCCGAGCATCAAGCTGCGGGTGGTGTTGTCGAGCGGGGTGCTGGCCGGTTGCTGTGTTATTGCGCTGGGCGCTTCGGCGGATTTCATCTCGCAGTTCATCGGTTTGATCCTGGCGCTGTTGCTGGTACTGGTGCCGTGGGCTTCGATCAATCTGATCGACTTCTATGTGATCAAGCGCGGCCGCTACGACATCGCGTCGATCTTCCGGGCTGACGGCGGGATTTATGGACGCTTCAATCTGCATGCGATCGTTGCGTATTTCATCGGGATCATCGTGCAGCTGCCGTTTGCCAATACATCGTTGTATGTCGGGCCGTATGCCAATATGGTCGAGGGGGCGGATCTTTCGTGGCTGGTGGGGTTGGTGGTGACGTGTCCGCTTTATTATTGCCTGGCGACGCGTGGGCAAACCCGGCAGAGCAGGGCGGCGCAGCTGGGCTATGCCGACTGACAATGTAGGGCATCAAGCCTGTAGAAGCTGCCGCAGCCCGCATCAGCTTCTACAGGGATCGCATTCGATCCTCCTTGCGACTCATGATCAGGCTCAACAGCACCGAAGTCAGGATGATCCCGCCGACAACGGCCAGTGACCATTCAACTGGCATGTGAAGCCACGGCATCAGCGTCATCTTGGTGCCGATGAACACCAATACGGTCGCCAAACCGTATTTGAGCAAGTGAAAGCGGTCAGCCATGTCGGCCAGCAGGAAATACAACGCCCGCAAACCCATGATCGCGAAGATGTTCGATGTGAACACAATGAATGGATCGGTGGTGACGGCGAAGATCGCCGGGATGCTGTCGATCGCAAACACCAGGTCGCTGGCTTCGATCAGCACCAGTACCAGAAACATCGGCGTCGCCCAGTGCCGACCGTCTTGCACCACAAAAAAATGCTCGCCATGAAGCCCGTTGGTAACGCGCAGATGGCCGCGTATCCAGCGCAATAAGGGGTTTTTATCGAGGTCAGGCCGGTGACCGGCGAATACCAGCATTTTGATCCCGGTGATGATCAGGAATACACCGAACACATACAGCACCCACGCGAACTGCGACACCAGCCACACGCCGGCGAGAATCATCGCCCCGCGCATCACGATTGCCCCGAGCACACCGTACAGCAGCACTCGGCGCTGCAGCTCCGGCGGCACGGCGAAGTAGCCGAAAATCATTACGAAGATGAACATGTTGTCGATCGATAGCGACTGCTCGATCAGATACCCCGTGAGGAATTCCAGCATTTTGCGCTGGGCGATCTCGGGTCCGAACTCGCCATTCAAGTACCACCGGAGCAATCCCGCGAAGGCCAGCGCCAGCGCGCACCAGGCAATGACCCAGCACGATGCTTCACGCACCGACACCCGATGTGCCTTGCGCCCGCCGAAGACAAACAGATCCAGAGTCAGCATGGCCAGGACGAAGGCGATGAAGGCGACCCACATCCAGGGTTCGCCGATGTTCATAGGCTGCATGTCGTTCTCCCTGTCTGGACGTGTTCTGGAGCCGACAGGTTCATGCTAGCGGGGGAATTGCGAGGAAGAAAAATCGATTATTCCTTATCGATAGTTCGTTATTTACGAAGTGTCGCGGATGATCACCAATCCTCGGCATAAAAAAGGGTCACCGCAGCCCGACGCTGTGGTGACCCGAGGGTGATACGCGAAAATCGGACCCACCTTGGTGGGCCTTTGCATCAGTGAGCGCCAGCGGCTTTGTTCAGATCACTTTCAGCCCATTCGGTATAAACGCAAGCGTCTGCCGTCGCCCAGCGCACGCGCACCGGGTCGCCCGCCTTGAGTGGCATGCCGGCCGCAGAGAGGGCCTTGACGGTCATCGACGTGCCGCCCGAGGTCACTACGCTGCAGGTCTGGCTTTCGCCAAGGAACAGCACTTCCACCACCTTGGCCGAGACTTCATTCCAGCCCGCCGCCAATGGTTCTTGACTCGCTTGTTCGACACTCAGGGCCAGGGCTTTTTCCGGACGCACCATCAGCAATACATCCTGATCGGTTTGCAAACCGGCTGTCAGGCGAATCGACAACGACTGGCCTTCAAACGAAGCCACCGCATTGCCCTGAGCCTTGAGTTTGAGGAAATTCGAGTTGCCGAGGAACGAAGCGACAAACGCATTCGGCGGATTCTGGTACAGGTCATAACCGCTGCCCAGGCCCACGATCTTGCCATGGCTGAAGATCGCGATGCGCTGAGACAAACGCATGGCTTCTTCCTGATCGTGGGTCACGTAGATAATGGTGATACCGAGTCGCCGATGCAGTTGGCGCAGTTCGTCCTGCAAGTCTTCGCGCAGCTTTTTATCCAGCGCGCCGAGGGGTTCGTCCATCAGCAAGATGCGTGGCTCATAGACCAGCGCGCGAGCGATCGCTACCCGTTGTTGCTGACCACCGGAGAGTTGTGAAGGGCGGCGATGGGCAAACTGCTCAAGCTGTACCAGTTTGAGCATGGCATCGACCCGGCGCTCGCGTTCGGCGGGGGCCAGTTTGCGGATCGACAACGGGAACGCGATGTTGTCGCGCACCGACAGGTGTGGGAATAGCGAATAACGCTGGAACACCATGCCGATGTCGCGCTTGTGCGGCGGCACGTTGACCAGCGATTGACCGTTGACCAGGATCTCGCCGCTGCTCGGGGTTTCGAAGCCGGCGAGCATCGACAAGGTGGTGCTTTTGCCGGAGCCGCTGGAGCCGAGGAAGGTGAGGAATTCACCGTCCTTGATGTCCAGCGAGATGTTGTCCACGGCGGCGAAGTCGCCGTAGTACTTGTTCAGGTTGCGCAGGCTGACCAGTGGTTTGTCGTGCTGCTGCGCGGAATCTTTGATGACGGCACTCATGTCGTTCTCCTGGGCGCTCAGGCGCTGATTTGATTACGCCGGCGAACGGCGGCGGCGATGACCATGACCAATACCGAGAGGCCGATCAGCAGCGTCGAGGCGACGGCGATCACGGGCGTCAGGTCCTGGCGCAGGGTGGTCCACATTTTTACCGGAAGGGTTTGCAGGGTCGGGCTGGCCATCATCACGCTCAGCACCACTTCATCCCAGGAAACCAGGAACGCGAACAGCGCACCGGCGACCATGCCCGGACGAATCGCCGGAAAGGTCACCTTGAACACCGCTTGCAGGCGCGAGGCACCGCAGATCACCGCCGCATCCTCGATCGACTGATCGAACAGCTTCAGCGAATTGATGATCGAGATGATGGTGAACGGCAGCGCGACAATCACGTGACTAACCACGAAAGCGAACATCGTCCCGGTGTAACCAAGCTTGAGGAACAGCGCGTACACCGCCACCGCGATGATCACCAGCGGCACGATCATCGGCAGGGTGAACAGGCCATAGAGCATTTCCCGGCCAGGGAAGCGCCCGCGCACCAAGGCAAACGCGGTCGGCAAGCCCAGGGTTACGGCGCAGATCGTAGTCAGCACCGCCACCTTGAGACTGGCCATGGCGGCGTTCATCCAGTCGGCGTTGGAGAAGAACTGGCCGTACCATTTCAGTGTCCAGCCCGGTGGCGGGAACACCAGCCACTGGGAGGAGCCGAAGGACAGCAGCACGATGAACACAATCGGCAACAGCAGGAACAACGCGATCAGCCCGGTGGTGAAGTACAGGCCGAAACGCATCCGGCGGCTCATGGCATTGGGGGTCAGGAGCATGACGGCTTACCTCGCGTTGCTGGCGCCAACCGGGGATTCCGGCTGGAGCTTCAGATAGAAGTAGAACAACACCAGCGTGATCACGATCAGCAAGGCTGCGCCGGCGCTGGCCAGTCCCCAATTGAGGAACGACTGCACCTGCTGGATGATGAATTCGGGCAGCATCATGTTCTGCGCGCCGCCCAGCAGGGCCGGGGTCACGTAGTAACCAAGAGACATCACGAACACCATCAGGCCACCGGAGAACAGCCCCGGCCGGCACAGCGGCAGGAACACCCGGAAGAAGTTGGTCCAGGGGCTGGCACCGCAAATCGAACCGGCTTGCAGAATCATCGGGTCGATGGCCTGCATGGTCGCCTGCAACGGCAGCACGATGAACGGGATCATGATGTAGCTCATGCCGATCACCACGCCGGTCAGGTTGTGCACCATTTCCAGGGGTTGATCGATGATGCCCATCGCCATCAGCGCTTTGTTGATCACCCCGGAGGCCTGCAACAGCACCAGCCAGGAATAGGTCCGCGCCAGCAGACTGGTCCACATCGACAGCAGCACGATGTTGAGCATCCAGCGGCCCCAGCCACGGGGCACCAGCGTGATTGCCCAGGCCAGCGGAAAACCCAGCAGCAAGCTGAACAGCGTTACCAGTCCGGCTACCGAGAAGGTGTTGATCAAGACCCGGGCGTAAGCCGAGTTCGCGAACAGTTGTTCATAGTTGCCCAGGCCCGGTACCGGCTCCAGCACCCCCCGCAGCAGCAGGCCGATCAACGGCGCGAGAAAGAACAGACCGAGGAACAGCAGGGCGGGGATCAGATTGCTCGACCCGCGCCAGCGCTGTGCCAGGGAAGGAGATTGGTTCATCGCAGCCGCCTTGCCGGGAACCGCCCCGGCAGCGCCAGCGGCGCTCCCGGTCGGTGTAGGTTGACGGGACGCTGTTGCCGTCATTTTCATTTGACCAGCCATTCGTTCCACCGTGTCGCGATGGCCGGACCGTTCTTGGCCCAGTACGCGAAATCAAGAGTGATCTGATCCTTGGCGTAGGCCGTCGGCAGGTTAGGGGCCAGCACTGAATCCAGGCGTGCCACGCTGTCGACGTTGACCGGCGCATAGGCGGTCAGGTTGGAGAAGTCAGCTTGTCCTTTGGCGCTGCTGGCATTGGCCAGGAACTTCATGGCCGCGGCCTTGTTTTTCGAGCCTTTTGGAATGACCAGAATGTCGGCCATGACCAGGTTCTGTTTCCAGCTCACACCCACCGGTGCACCATCTTCCTGGAGGGCATGAATCCGGCCGTTCCAGAATTGGCCCATGCTCGCCTCACCCGACGCCAGCAGCTGTTGCGATTGCGCGCCGCCGCCCCACCAGACGATGTCTTTCTTGATGGTGTCGAGCTTCTTGAAGGCCCGATCCAGGTCCAGCGGATAGAGTTTGTCGGCAGCTACACCATCGGCCAGAAGTGCCAATTCGAGCACGCCAGGGCTTGGCCATTTGTAGAGGGCGCGTTTGCCGGGGTAGGTCTTGGTATCGAACAGCGCGGACCAGTCCTGAGGTTTGTTGGCGCCGAGCTTGCCTTCGTTGTAACCGAGCACAAACGAGAAGAAGAACGAACCGACGCCATGATCGGAGACGAAGCGCGGGTCGATTTTGTCGCGCTGGATCACGGAGAAATCGAGGGGTTCGAGCAAACCTTCGGAGGCTGCGCGCAAGGCGAAGTCAGCTTCGACGTCGACCACGTCCCACTGCACGTTACCGCTTTCGACCATGGCTTTGAGTTTGCCATAGTCGGTAGGGCCATCCTGGACCACGGTGATGCCGGTGGCCTTGCTGAACGGATCGGCCCAGGCCTGCTTCTGCGCATCCTGGGTGGTACCGCCCCAGCTGACGAAGTTGACGCTTTCGGCCGCCATTGCCACATGGCTGACCGTGGCCAGTAAGCCCGCGAACAGTATTGCGGTTGCACTTTTCTTCAACACCATTTTCACGCCCTCATTGTTGTGTTTTTAAGCGGGCTTTTGTCGCCCGCCTATCGGGAGCAGTAGGTCCATCTGGCCTTAAAGGCGACCGTGCCAAGAGCTGTTGTTTGTGCTTTTCCCTGCCGGGGCTTTTGGCTGAAGCGTTCGGTCTATGGAATATCATATTATGGTATTCCAAGCTTTGTGCAAGCATTTTGCCTTACCGGTTATCAGCCAAAAGCGGTTTTTTTGCCGTCAGGCCACCCAATAGTGAACTGCGCGGGTAAAGGGGCCAGCCCCGGACTCATTCGGTGAAAGGGATGCTCTCTACCACTTCCAGGTCGTAACCGGTCAAGCCTGCGTATTTCAGTGGTGGGCCGAGATGACGCAACTTGCCCACCCCGAGATCCTGGAGAATCTGCGCTCCGGTCCCTACTTCAGAATAGATGCGCGATTGCGAGCGGCTGAACTGTCGCGGCGGCTGGGTGAGTTGAGGCACGCGTTCCAACAGCGCTTGCGACGACTCATGATTGGCCAGCACGACCACTACGCCGCGACCTTCTTCAGCCACTCGCTGCAGGGCCGCCCATAGTGTCCAGTTGGACGGGCCGTTGTATTCGGCGCCAACCAGATCACGCAGCGGATCAATCACATGCACCCGCACCAGCGTCGGCTCGTCCCGGCGGATGTCGCCCATTACCATCGCCATGTGTACGCCGCCTTCGATGCGGTCTTCGAAGGTGATCAGCCGGAAAGTCCCATGCACCGTCGGCAATTCGCGCTCGCCGATGCGCACCACTGTGTGTTCGGTGCTCAGGCGGTAATGGATCAGGTCGGCGATGGTGCCAATCTTGATCCCGTGTTTGCGGGCGAACACTTCTAGGTCCGGGCGACGGGCCATGGTTCCATCGTCGTTCATCACTTCGACAATCACCGACGCCGGGGTGAAACCGGCCAGGCGGGCGAGGTCACAACCGGCTTCTGTGTGGCCGGCGCGGGTCAGTACGCCACCTTCTTTGGCGCGTAACGGAAAGATATGACCCGGTTGCACAAGGTCGGCGGGCCCGGCATCGGCGGCAACCGCCGCGGCGACGGTACGTGCACGGTCGGCGGCGGAGATGCCAGTGGTCACACCGACGGCGGCTTCAATAGACACGGTGAACGCGGTGCTGAACACGCTGCCATTGCTCGGCACCATCTGCTCCAGCCCCAGGCGCTGACAGTGTTCATCGGTCAAGGTCAGGCAGATCAGGCCCCGTGCTTCGCGGGCCATGAAGCTGATAGCCTCGGCGGTACAGCGATCGGCGGCGAGGAGCAGATCGCCTTCGTTTTCCCGGTCCTCGTCATCGACCAGCAGCACCATCTTGCCTTGCCGGTAGTCTTCGATGATTTCTTCGATGCTGTTGAAGGCCATGCTGGAACTCTCAGTGTTGGGTGGGTATATTTATTGGTATACCATAATACAAAATAAACCAAGAGGTCACTATGAAGGCGTACTGGATTGCTCACGTGGATGTCTCCGACCCCGATCAATACAGCCAATACACCCAGCGGGCACCGGCGGCCTTCGCGTTATATGGCGGGCGGATGCTTGCCAGGGGCGGGCGCAGCGAAGCGATGGAAGGTCGCCGCACGCCGCAACGCAGCGTGGTCATCGAATTCGATTCTTACGAGCAGGCGCTCGCCTGTTACCACAGCGAGCAATATCAAGAGGCGAAACGGCACCGCGAGGGCGTGGCTCGGGCCGAAGTGATCATTGTCGAAGGCGTGGCGCCCTAGGGGATATCAGCGGATGAAGTGAATTTTGCCGCTGTCGTCGTTGCCGATGTAGATGCCGTAGACCCCGGCCTGGCGTTCCTCGATATAGCGTTCGAGGATCTGCCGGATCGCCGGATAATAGATGCTGTCCCAGGGAATGTCCTCGGGCGCGAAGAATTTGTAGTCCAGGGTTTCCGGCCCATACTGACCGGTGATCTCCAGCGCGATGGCGCGGAAGATGATGTACACCTCGCTGATCTTCGGCACGCTGAAGATCGAGTAGGGCGAGAGGATTTCCGCGCGCACACCGCTTTCTTCCCAGACTTCACGCAGCGCTGCCTGCTCGGTGGTCTCGCCAGCTTCCATGAAGCCGGCCGGCAGCGTCCAGGTACCAGGGCGCGGCGGGATCGCGCGCTGGCAGAGCAGGTACTTGCCGTCCTGTTCGATGATACAACCGGCGATGATTTTCGGATTGATGTAATGGATGTAGCCGCAACCGCGGCACATCAGGCGCTCGTGCGTATCGCCCGGCGGTAGCTGCTGACCCAGGTCACTGCCGCCACACTTCGGACAAAAGCTCGGGCTGAACATGATTAGCGACCTATGCGCGGTTCTTTAAGGGCGATGGGCAGCGTGATCTCTGGGATCGCGCCGGTTTCTTCCTGTTTGCGTTTCAGGTAATCGAGAGCCACAGCAGCGGCGGCGCGCACGTGGTCGACGCAAGCCTGGTGAGCGGCTAGCGGATCGCCGCTCTTGATCGCCTCGACCATGCGTTCCATTTCCTGGTTGCTGCTGCCGCGACGGTTTTCCTGGGACACCGAGGTCGCCCGCAGGTAGCTGATGCGGGCCTGCAACTGGCGCAGCTGGGTGGCGGCGACATGGTTGCCGGAACCTTCGAGCAGCACGTCGTAGAAACCCTGCACCGAATCGATGACCTGTTGCAGTTCGCCTTCCTTGAGGGCCTTGCGGTTTTCTTCCAGGGCTTTTTCCAGGGCCTTGATGTCCTTGGCTTTGGCGCGCAGGGTGAACAGCTGAACGATCAGGCCTTCGAGCACGCAACGCAGCTCATAGATATCGACGGCATCGGCCAGGGTGATGATCGCGACCCGTGGGCCCTTGGCGTCGGCGAACTCCACCAGGCCTTCGGATTCCAGGTGACGCAAGGCTTCACGTACGGAAGTGCGGCTGACGCCCAGGCGATCGCACAGATCGCGTTCGACCAGTCGGTCTCCCGGCAGGAGCTGGAAGTTCATGATGGCGCTACGCAGTTTATCCAGCACGATTTCGCGCAGGGTAACGGGGTTGCGATTGACCTTGAAGCTGTCGTCGAGTGGCAGGCGTTTCATGGGGTCCGCTCTGAGTGTGGCTGTCCATGCAAAAAGAGCACGTCGATCGAGGATCATCGTGCTCAGGTCATCACAGCAGCCAAGGGTTAACTGGAGGCCTCGGCATCGGCTTCGGCGAAGGCTTCACGGGCGAGCCGGAAACTGTCTACGGCAGCGGGGACACCGCAATAAATACCGACCTGAAGCAGAATTTCGCGTATTTGTTCACGACTCAGCCCGTTACGCAAGGCACCGCGTACATGCAGCTTGAGTTCGTGCGGCCGGTTGAGGGCCGAAATCATCGCCAAGTTTATCATGCTGCGCTCTTTAAGCGACAAACCCTCACGGCCCCAGACGTGGCCCCAGCAATACTCGGTGACCATTTCCTGCAGTGGCCGGGTGAAGTCGTCGGCGTTCTCGATGGAGCGGTTCACGTAGGCTTCGCCCAGCACCTGGGTGCGGATTTTCAGGCCTTTTTCATACTTTTCGTTGCTCATCGTTGTGTGCTCCCAAAGTCGTCGAGCCCGCCCATCAGGGTGTATTTGAGTTCCAGATAATCCTCGATGCCGTACTTGGAACCTTCGCGGCCCAGCCCCGAGGACTTAATGCCACCGAACGGCGCGACTTCGGTGGAAATCAGTCCTTCGTTGATCCCGACCATGCCGTACTCCAACGCTTCGCTCATGCGCCAGGCCCGGCCCAGGTCGCGGGTGTAGCAATAGGCGGCGAGGCCGAACTCGGTGTCGTTGGCCAGGTGCACGGCCTCGGCTTCGGTGTCGAAGCGGAACACCGCGGCCAGCGGGCCGAAGGTTTCTTCCTGAGCGACTTTCATCTCACCGGTTACGCCGGCCAGCACCGTTGGCTGGAAGAAACCGTGGCCCAGCGCATGGCGGTCGCCACCGCAAAGCAGTTGTGCACCCTGGGCGAGGGCGTCCTGCACGTGGTCTTCGACTTTGGCCACCGCGCGTTCGTTGATCAGCGGACCTTGGGTGACGCCTGCCTCAAAACCGTCGCCCACGTTCAGTTGCACCACGCGTTCGGCCAGGCGCGTGGCGAAAGCATCATGAATACCACTCTGCACCAGGAAGCGATTGGCGCAGACGCAGGTCTGCCCGGCATTGCGGAACTTGGCGATCAGCGCGCCTTCCACGGCACGCTCCAGGTCGGCATCGTCGAACACAATGAAGGGCGCGTTGCCCCCCAGTTCCAGCGAGACTTTTTTCAGCGTCGGCGCGCACTGAGCCATCAACAACTTTCCGATTGCAGTGGAGCCGGTGAATGACAGTTTGCGCACCAATGGGCTGGCAGTCAGTTCGCCACCGATGGCCACGGCGTCGCCGGTGATCACGTTGAAAATGCCCGGTGGAATCCCGGCCTGTTCCGCCAGCGCGGCCATGGCCAGCGCCGAGAACGGTGTCTCCGGGGCCGGTTTGACGATGCACGGGCAACCGGCCGCCAGCGCCGGGCCGGCCTTACGGGTGATCATCGCCGACGGGAAGTTCCACGGGGTGATCGCCGCGACGACTCCGATCGGCTCTTTGCTGACCACAATGCGCGCATCGGCTTTGTGGCTGGGAATGGTGTCGCCGTAGATGCGCTTGGCTTCTTCGGCGAACCACTCGATGAAACTTGCGGCGTAGAGAATTTCACCCTTGGCTTCGGCCAGGGGTTTGCCTTGTTCCAGGGTGAGGATTTCCGCCAGGGCGTCGGCGTTTTCGAGCATCAGCGAATGCCAGCGCTTGAGCGTCTCGCTGCGTTCCTTGGCGGTCAGTGCGCGCCAGGCCGGCCAGGCATTATTGGCGGCGGCGATGGCCTGGCGCGCGTGTTCGGCGCCAAGGTTGGGCACTTGGCCGATCAGCTCGCCGTTGGCCGGGTTGAAGATGTCCTGACAGGCACCGTTGGGCGCATCCAGCCATTGGCCGTCGATGTAGGCCTGCTGGCGGAACAGTTGCAAGGCTGCTGGGCTCATGCCGGCTCCTAAGAAAGTGGGGGGCGCTGCCACATGGACCTGCGCCCCTGAAGATAAATATCAGGCCAGCGCGGGCAGCGGGCCCAGCTTGCCTTTGTGATAGACCATCGGCGTCACCGGTTGCTCGGGCAGAATCAGGTTCTTCACCGCGCCGACGATGATCGCGTGATCGCCGCCGTCGTACTCACGCCATAGTTCGCACTCGATAATCGCGGTGGCTTTGCCCAGCAGCGGGTTGCCCAGCTCGCTGAGGTGCCAGTCGATGCCTTTGGCCTTGTCCTTGCCTTTACCGGCAAACGCATAGGCTTCGGCAGTCTGGTCGGCGGACAGCAGATGAATCGCGAACTGCTTGCTGTCGCGCAGGATCGGGTAGGTGTCGGAGGCATAATTGGGGCAGAACAGCACCAGTGCCGGGTCGATCGACAGCGCACTGAAGGCGCTGGCGGTGATGCCGACGATGCCGCCGTCCGGGTCCAGGGTGGTAACCACCGTGACTCCGGAAGGGAACGAGCTCATGACGTCTTTATAAATGCCGGGTTCGATCATGTCGGCGGTCTCCTAGCGCATCACGAAGGGATCAGGCATTGGCGCCTGAGACAGGTTGATCCACACCGTTTTCAGCTCGGTGTAGGCCAGCACCGAATCGATGCCGCTTTCGCGTCCATAGCCGCTGTTCTTGAAGCCGCCGATTGGCGCCATGGCCGATACCGCACGGTAAGTGTTGACCCAGATGATCCCGGAGCGCACGTCCCGGGCCAGGCGATGGGCGCGGCCCAGGTCGCGGGTCCAGATGCCGGCGGCGAGGCCGAACTGCGAGTCGTTGGCAATCGCCAGCGCTTCGGCTTCGTCCTTGAAGCGGATGACCGAGGCCACCGGGCCGAAGACTTCTTCCTGCATGATCTTCATCGAGTTGCGGTCGCACTCGAACAGGGTCGGCTCATAGAACCAGCCATCGCCCAGATTCTTTGGACGCTTGCCGCCCAGGCGCAGGAGCGCACCTTCGGCGATGGCATCGGCCACCAGGCCTTCGACCACCGCCAATTGCTGCGCGGTGGCCATGGGGCCCATTTCGCTGCTGTCTTCCTGCGGGTTGCCAATGCGGATGCGCTTGGCGCGTTCAACCAGACGCGAGACGAATTCGTCGTAGATGTCGTCCTGCACCAGCAGTCGCGAGCCGGAAACGCAGCTCTGGCCGGACGCCGCATAGATCCCGGCAATCGCACCGTTGATCGCGCTGTCGAGGTCGGCGTCGGCAAAGATGATGTTCGGCGATTTGCCGCCCAGCTCCAGCGACAGCTTGGCGAAGTTCTCCGCGCTGCTGCGCACCACATGCCGTGCGGTCGCGGCGCCACCGGTGAAGGCGATCTTGCGCACCAGCGGATGGCGGGTGAGGGCGGCGCCGGTGCTTGGGCCGTAACCGGTGACGACGTTGACTACCCCCGGCGGAATCCCGGCTTCCAGCGCCAGGCGAGCCAGCTCCAGAATGGTCGCCGAGGCGTGCTCGGACGGTTTGATCACGATGGTGTTGCCTGCCGCAAGAGCTGGCGCCAGTTTGATCGCGGTCAGGTACAGCGGGCTGTTCCAGGGAATGATCGCCGCGACTACGCCCATGGCTTCATGCACGGTGTAGGCAAACAGATCGGGCTTATCGAGGGGCAGGGTGCCGCCTTCGAGTTTGTCGGCCAGACCCGCGGTGTAGTGGAAAAACTCCGGCAGGTAGCTGACCTGACCGCGGGTTTCGCGAATCAGCTTGCCATTGTCGCGGCTTTCCAGCTGCGCCAGTTGTTCTTTGTTCTCAGCGATCAGATCACCGAGGCGTCGCAGCAGTTTGCCGCGAGCGGTGGCGGTCAAGCCGCGCCAGGCCGGGCTGTCGAAAGCCGTCTGCGCGGCCTGCACGGCGCGTTCGACATCGGCTTCGTCGGCATCGGGTAATTCAGCCCAGGCTTGCGCCAGGGCAGGGTTCAGGCTTTCAAAAGTCTTGCCGGAGAGGGCATCGACCCATTCACCGCCGATGCACATCTGGAAGCGTGCGAGTGTCATGCAACGATCCCCTTTATTTGGTTTTGTCGGGCGTTTGCCGTGTCGAGAAACTCCAGCAACAGCTGGTTGACCAGGCGCGGCGATTCTACGGGCATCATATGCCGCTGCTCGGCGAGCACGGCAACGGTCGCGCCGGGAATTCGCTCGGCCAGTTGTTTGGCCATTTCCGGTGTCGAGCCGGGATCCAGTTCGCCGGTGGCGACCAGTGTCGGCACCTGAATGCTGCCCAGATCTTCCGCGCGGTACATGTCCTGGGTGGCGAACAACTCATACGTGGTCAGATAGCCCTGCGGATCGTTGCCCGCCAAGGTCTGGCGCAGCGCGGCGATCTGCGCCGGGTTGGCCGCCTGGTATTCACGGCTGAACCAGCGCGACAGCGCAGCTTCGGCGTTGGCATCCGGGCCATGCTCGGCCGCTTGAGCGGTGCGCGCGATGACGCCGGCACGCTGTTCGGGGCTGCGGTTGAACACGCTGTTGAGCACCACCAGGCCTTGCAAGCGTTGCGGGTAATGCAAGGCAAACGCCCGCGCCACTAGCCCGCCCATGGAAAAACCGATCACTGTTGCCTGAGGCAATTGCAGATGGTCGAGCAACTCCAGTAACTGGTCGGCATAGCCCAGCAGGGGCGTGCCGCTTTCCGGGCGCGGGCTGGCGCCATGGCCCAGCATGTCGTAGGCAATCACACGGTACTTTGTGGCCAGGCCAACGACCTGGCCGCCCCACATTTCTTTGTTCAGGCCCACGCCGTGGATCAAAACCACGGGCTGGCCTTGGCCGGTCGCCAGGTAACTGGTGCCAGCCGGGGTGCGTTCAGCGGTGAGCCGAATCATGGAGCGCTCCTGCATGCCTTTTTTGTTGTGGTGACTGATCGGATTACTGGGCGTTCTCGGCCGCCAGTTCTTCCAGGTCGATGTAACGGTTGCCGATGCGTGGGTGCAGGCGGCCGCCATCGGCGCAACCCAGTACCACGACGATTTCATCGGCGCGCGGCGCGTCTTCGATCTGCATTTCCAGGGTGATGTAGTGCGAACGCAGGCCTTCGTCGTCCTTGTGCATCATCGGAATCTGGATCGAAGTGCCCGGGCCGCCGCGCTTGTTGGTGAAGCTCAGGTAGCTCTTGGCCTTGACCGCTTCGCGGTAATGGTTGCCGAAGCGCAGGGTGTGGATCACGGCAGAGGCGTGCTCGATTTCGCCATCGGCGCCAACCACCGCGGCCTTGCCGTAAGCTTCGATCTTCTCGGCGCCGCCGATGATGCCCACCAGGCGTTCAACCATCAGCGCGCCGAGGTCGGAGCAATTGGCACGGATCTCCGGCTTCAGGTCTTCGACGAAGCCGCGACCCAGCCAAGGGTTTTTCATCACCACGGCCAGCCCGACCATGGTCACGGGCTTGTCGGCAGCCTTGCCGCCTTCGATAAAGGTTTCTTCGACATAGCTGACGATCTTGCGAATTTCGAAACTCATGAGCTGCTCCGTTGTAAGGGTAAGAGTGTCTGTGCGTATGATGGTATACCATAATACTGGTTGCGCAAGTCCCCTCTATGGGTTTCTGGTCGGAAGGCGATAAAAGGGAGGGCAGGTATTGCCCGTTGCTCGGAGTACATCGCTGCAGCAGGACTGGTGCTATCGATCTTGTAGCGGTCGATGGTCGGTGAGGTGTACGACTACGGGAACTATTGGAGTGAAAACATGGATGTTCATTGCACCGGGATTTGTTGCTGCTTGGAGTCACGTCTTGGAAGGCCGTGATCGCGCTGTCGCTGTTGACCTCTTGATCTGGAAATCGGTCAACCTGCACGTAAGATTCTGGACTGTGAGGACGAGCTGCTATTGAATTCGATGCTCGACGATTTAGGTGACGTTCAAATCCGAAGGCAAGTGCAGTTGTGGCTCAGCTACCGAAGCTTTGTACCGGCGACCGTCGCATCGACGATGCTGGTCAGTAGCGAGAAAGCCCCCCTTGGGCGCAACCGATCGCCTGCCGTACCTGCACCGATACGGACAGAAAAACCTCACAAATCTCACGTGTCTGACATCCAGCGTGAACGAGCTGAAATGTCGGCCACGTTTGAGGTTTCGAGTAACTTGCCGCTGCTGGTTTTCGCCAGGCTGGCAGGTAAATCTCGCGATCAGATCAATCGCGATATCAAGGCTCGACGCTTACTGCTTCTGAGCCAGGGGAATCGCGGTCAGCGCATTCCCTATTGGCAGCTTGATCCATGGCGGCACAAGTTCGATGACACCAAGTTCAAAGCTGGCCTCGTAGCCGCAAAAATCGTCAGTTGGCTATAGGTAGGCTCCAATAGCGTGGCGTGGATTCACTCCTTTTTTGCTCTTGATACACCCTGAAAACAAGTCCAGAATCAAGTCCATTCCTGCAGCAGGAATAAAAGAAAACCCTTAGATTTCAATGGGTAGGACGCTAGATGCGAGTCTCGTTTCCCGCTCCAAATACAGAAAAACGCCACTCATTGAGTGGCGTTTTTTTTGCGCGGTATTTTGTTGTCAGCATTGAAAAAAGAGGCTTTTGCCTCTTTTTTTCGTTCCAGTGATTTCTACTGAGAACCACCCCCAGCCACGCTTTTTTGTACATTAAAACGTACGTCGAAATCCGGTCCCAGGGCATGCCGGTTTTCAGATAGATGACGCATTGCTGGAACCCGTACATCTCTCCTCAATCGATCGAGACGAGGAGATGTACATATGCCTTTGACTGAAAATGCGAAAGGGGATTAATCCTCGAACCGCTCGAAGAGAGGATCGTCTCACTGCCTTGGCTGCTGGCGAGAATTCTCTTACAGCAGTCTTTCTGGCCTGGCGAACCTTCAAGGTGGTTACATTGAGGCTCGGCCCAGTTTGATGTAGAGCTTGGGGGTGATGAAAGCACTAATCTAATGCTGAGGATTTTCAATGAGTTGCGGGTTTTTTGACCTGATCTCGGACTCAAAATTATCGATAGCGCTTAGTGCTAGAGTCTTTTGCTCAGATAGATTTTTTCTCGTTACGCGCATCACTCGATTTCTTCTTGCCTTTAGATAATCCAATTGGCCCGCTGGATTATCACTCAATGAAAGTGGAAGCATGGTTAAGGTGTCACTGAGTTCCTGCTTTGAGAGCTGTCCTTTCTTCGCGAAAATCAATAAGCGTTCCATATGGTGGTCAGAAAATAGCCCCAGCGCTATAAGTGAGTCTTCTAAATTTCCGCCATCTAGCACTCTTAAGTGCTCAACTAAATACTGAGCGCTCCAATCATTTCCTTGTTCAACCAAATGCATCAATTGGTTGAGGTTGCTGTTCGACTGCTCGATAACCGACCAGCATTCAGTTTCGCTAGCTTCTGATAATGCAATAAGAGTACGCTTTTCTGGAGTGGTTAAAAACATCATGACTGCCTCTCGGCAATGGGGTGAACTATCACTCCCCGAAGCTGGCATGCCTAAGCTTGTAAGTGTGAGTAGCGTAAACAAAAATTCAAGTGTCGACTTTTTTATGATCATGGCGCACCACCTTTCAATAGATCAATGAAGTATCTTTCCTGGAGAATTACCCCCGTACGCAGGGTGTTCTCATTCGTCGTCAAACAAGTCATTCGATGGACTAACAGATGCTGTAATTCTTTCAGTTCCATCAGGGCTGATAATGTTGTTGGTTCTATCCATGGTGTTTATTGTGTCACCAAGGCGATCGGTGGAATGCGGAGTTCCGGGGCTAATCGGGTGCATTAGCTGCCATTGCAACTGATTGTCGCTTGGGGGCGTATATTTGACAACTGCCGCCCTCACCGTAAAGCAATGTGGGGAGTCGGGCTTGACCTTGTTTGATGTGGCCTAAATTATCGATCTTCCCCCCAGCATGGGGAAAGATGTTTTAGCTTTTCGAGCGGAGATTTGTTTACATGTCTCGATCTTTCGTCACATGCCATACAAAACATTGCGCTAGATTGGTAGGAATACCTTTGGCGTTTTTCTGAAGCCATGAACTAATAGCTTGCTCCTCATCAGGCTTCGCTCCGCCACTCCATAGAGTTATAAAGTGATGGTTGATTGGGTTGTCTGAATAAAATAAAAATGCAGGGTCAGTCTCATCTGAGGCTGCATACAAAATCGTCCAGCTAAGGCTTTTAAAAGATTGTAAAATCTCTACGTTGTCGACATTTAATTGATGTCCCACCTCTATGCGTAGCTTCGGTATTTCAGATAAGTTTAAACGTCGGTCAATACCATCACAGGGTGATTTGGCCCATGCAGTCAATGGCGGCAATAGGCACGAAATTGCAATCATGAAGATCTTAATGTTTGGAATGCTCATCGGTTAATTTCCTTTGTAACGATACAAAGTCGGCGCGCCGTACCAGGAGCTTTTGGCGGGACCAAAAACTGGCCCTCCTGTGTGTGAGGCGCTCCATACATCTCTATTTGAGGAAGCTACTAGAGAATTGGCCACTTGTCATTCGTCCAATATCAATATCTGCTTGTTTGTAGATCAATGAAATGGATCCTGAACAATCTGCCCCAGTCTTCGTAGCGCCGCCCCAGACATATGGGGCGTTGGAACTTGACCAGTCTTGGGCTGCTAGCTCCACAGCTGCCTGCTGCACTGGGGCAAGTTCTAAACCAAATGGATCAATGAAATTTGTCGGGTTTCCCGATACATAGACAAATATATTTATCCCTCCCGCAAGACCAATCGGATCTCCCGAGATAAAACGCCCAAAACCTGGTTGGCAATACCGTGCCCGATAGTAATAGAGACCCGTGCCATCATTTTTTCGATCGGTGTACTGCTGCTGTTAACACTGGCGGAGCCGCTGCTACTGGTCTGGCCATAAGGGTCATAGGTGTATTGCGCGGTGAGCGCGCCAGTGCTGTCGGCAAGTGCTTGGGGTTGAACCCAGCGCATCAACCAAGTGGCTGTAGGTGCTGCCACTGGCCTCGGTGCGGTTGAATACTTCATCCAAGCCGCCCGTGAGGAGATTTGGCCTGTACCGTGGGGGTTACATTACCTTATCTTTCCAGAAGATTCTTCAGTGATGCATGACTGTCAATATATTTGATATCTGCAATTCTCCATCCTTTCGGAGAATCAATCATTACATACGAAAGCTTGATTTTTTCATGATTTGATGGATAAACAAATTGCACGTCAACGCGCCTTGGATTGATGCTCTTTATGCTTAATTCTGATGCGGAAGCATCTTGTGAGGCAAATATTGGATTAAACTCTAACTTGCAAGTCTCGCCGGGATTTTTTGCAATACAGTCTGCCTCCTTTAAAATGAGGTGCACAAGTTTGTCATCAAAATACTTCTCGAGTTCTTCCTTCGATTGCATTAGAAGAGGGTCTCCAATGCTCTTCTTGGCATCATCTGGAGATGAGAATAGCGCCTCCCAACCATAATTCTTATATAGTTGATATACAATGTCTGTCGATTCGGCATCTTGTGGGTAGGCAGGTTGTGCAAATAGAAGCGGCACTCCAACGATATGCAGGAATACCAGGTTTCGCAAGTAGACTAATGTTATAGATTTTATATTATTGATTTGGTGCTCGATATATTTGATATGTCGAGTTTTCATGTTAGATGCCTGGTGAGAAATGATTTTTGTTGAAGTTCGACACCCATTGATCACTAATGAATATTTCAATATATCCAGACGGATTTCCGCCAGGATTTGGTTGAAATACTACGGTATCACCTGCTTGAGGAGTGTAATTTTCTGAAGGAATAGGCGTAAACCCATTGTTTGTCAACGTCAGCCCATAATTTCTCGCATCGCTAGGGTGCCCAGTAATATCTGCATCTCCAGCTTCGAGACCTCGCCGAACATACTTCGTGCATTGATGCTGAGAACTTGTATGTGCGTGATAATTCATCCATTGGCTATAAGCGAGGATATCGAAAAGACCTAATGGATCAATTCCACTCAACGGATTCCAACGAACATATGCATAGATATTAAGCCCTCCAGCCAAGCCAATCGGATCTCCTGAGATAAACCGTCCAAAGCTAGGAGAGTCATACCGTGCCCGATAATAATAGACCCCCGTGCCATCATTTTCCCGCCCGGTATACTGCTGGCTGTTAGCACTGGTGGAGCCGCTGCTGCTGGTCTTGCCGTAGGGGTCATAGGTGTATTGCGTGGTGAGCGCTCCGCTGCTGTCGGTGAGAACCTGAGTTGAACCCAGTGCATCAACCAAGTAGCTGTAGGTGCTGCCGCCTCGGTGCGGCTGAAGATTTCATCGAGACCGCCCGTGAGGAGATTGGCTCGCACCGTCGGGGGGACGGCACCGGTCAGCTCTTGCACCAGGTTGAGGCCATCGAAAACATACCCGGTGGTCTGTCTGGCAATCGTCTTCTGGCTGCGTCTGTTGGCCGCCTCATAAATGAAGCTCCCGGACGTGGTGCCTTTGAGTGTGCTCAGGCGCTGGCGCGAATCCCAAGTGTAGGTATTGCTGCCGTCACTGGTCATATTGCCGTTGGCGTCATACAGCAAGGATGCAGCTGACATAGGCGTAGAACCTATCCCCAAATTTTATCGTCGCATCCGTGCAGATTCCATCAGGGCATTTTCAGCACTCTGTCGAATAACCCTGCAAAGTTTTTCCACCGGTGCATTATTAATGCATGTGTTGGAATTTAATATGATTCTATTTAGGTCGTCATCTGAGACAGTCGCATCGATATGTCGTATCGCCCAATTTTGAAAGTCAGGGTGTGTTTTTGCAAGTGCAACAAATGTATCGAACTGATCCCATTCTTGGGCGAAGAGGTTCGCCACTGCTTCAGAATAGCCCTCGCCAAGCTCACCATCATCACAAGAAGCGAAGACTCTCTGATGCTTGAAAAGGGAGGGCCAATCTCCGCGCGCATCAACTAAAAAAGACCCTGCTTGGCTATTCATTTCGGGAGGGCAGTTTCCGTGTGCCGAAACCTGAGAGAGTGACACACATCCCAATCCAAGTCCGAACAACAAGACTAAGAAGGTCAGGGAGCGAGTGCATAAAAATCTGATGAGCATCATGATTATCACCCTGTCGACCACACTACTGTTGGGTACCAAACTGAGGAGTATTGACGTTATTGATGATAGCAGTCATGGATGTTGCTGGGGCAGGTGTTATGAGATTACGCACGAATCCCATAGCAGCGTCTGTCGTTCGGATGCCTACCAGCGTCGGATGGTTTTGTGCACCGCTATTCGCTCTTCCTGAATGGAGTCCCATTCCTGTTCGCCCCGGAACGTTGAAGATGATAATCCTATGCAAACCATATGGGCCATTGGTACCACTCTCTGGATGCGGATTGGGGCCGTTGCCATGATACTCAGAGTAATGACAAAATCTCATTGTTTATTTTAGTGAGAAAAGACCCCACCAAATTAGGCAGGTCCCCAGGATGGGGAATATTAGAATTAGCCAGTGTTTGGTAAGCCCATAATATATGCCGATACCCAGAATGCCATAAAGCGCAATATTTGCCAGTACGGATAATAAATACGGTTCATCGCCACTTGCTGCTAGCATAAAAAAGGAACTTGGCCATAAGGCTAAAGTTATTTTTTGTAATATTATTTTTGCACTATTGCTAAGAAGAAGCATGTTGTTATCTAGGCGCCATATGATATGGAGAATGATAGGAGTAAATGCTCCTGCAGTTGCAGACCAAATCAGAAGACGTGAGAGTTTCATTTTGCCTCCGGGGTGTAATTTTCTTTTAAGTTTTCCATCAGTCGTCTTGGCCATATTGTATATATAGAGTTTATTCCTCCGGCGCTAAATGTGTCATGCACTGTGGTTGAGCAGTTTGGTCCTGTAATTCGGTAGTTTCCGGGGTTTTTTTTAATTTGATCGGTGGCCTCTTGAACTTTGCGGTCTTGCTCAGGCGCTGGCGCGAATCCCAGGTGTAAGTGTTGAGGTTGATCAGTTGACCGGCGTTATCGTAACCGTAACTGACGGTCACCCCGTTGGGCAGGGTCAAGGTGGCACGACGGTTGTCCGCGTCATAGGTGAACGCCGCGCTCTGGCTGCCGTTACTGAGATTGGTCAGGCGACTGCCAGCGTCGTAGGTGTAATTCACAGCGGGCTGGCCCGTCACCGTCATACTGGTGCGGCGATCAGCGGCATCGTAGGTGTAGGAAACGGTGCCTAGGGAAGTAGTCTCGCTAAGCAGGTGATCCAGATTGTCATAGCTGCGGGTGATCGTGCCGCCTTGAGTATCAACAATCTGCGTCAGACGGTTACCACCATCGAAGGTGTAGCCCACGGTGGCATCCGGTGCTGTCAACGAGGGACCACTGCCAATCAAGGTCTGTCCGAAGGCTGATTGCGTGCGGCGATTCAAGGCGTCATAGGTGTAGGTGGCGATGACGCCATTGCGGGCGGTCCACTGTGTCACATTACCCAAGCCGTCGAGACCATAGCTTTGCGTAGCGTTCAATGGGTCGGTGTAAGTTATACGACGATCGCGAGCATCATAGGTGTACGCATGCTCTCCGTTCTTGGCGTCAGTGACGCTCAGGAGATTACTGTTCGTGTCGTAAGCAAAACCGGTCACGCTTCTTGGCGGGTCTGTGATCCTGGTTTTGCGATCCAACACGTCGTACTCCATCAGGGTGCGGCGTCCCACGGTGTCAGTCATTGCCATGACGCGTCCCACGTTGTCGGTGACGTAGCTGGTGGTTCGCCCCAATGGGTCACTAACGCTGGCGAGGTCTCCAAGAGAATAGTTGAGAGCGGTATTCGCTCCGATGGGATCAGTGATCTGCGTCACCCGCCCTTGGCTATCTGATGTGAATTTCACGGTATTGCCCAAGGGGGCGGTAATCTGTGTCAGACGCCCCAAACTGTCGTAGCTGTAGTTGGTAGTATGGCTCAGACCATCGGTGTGACTGGTCAGTTGGTTGAAGGTGGGGTCAGCTGTCAGTCACGGCCTGCGATGTCGTGTGTATAGCCGGTTATTCGTCCCACGGCATCGGAGACAGAAGGAGCGGTAGGGGAGATCCCTGAAGTGGGATCTATCGCACAAAAATGCAAAAGCGACGCAGAAACGAAAAAGCCTGCAACGTCCTGGCCGGCGTCATCGTCGAAGGCGAATGGCATGCCGATCGTGTTTAGTAAGGCTCATCACAGAGTGCACCTTAATAATGAAGGAAAAATAAGAATACTTCTTACAAAATTATCGAAAAAGCCTCTATAGGAATAAATAATTAATTCATAAAAAAATGCACTTCCCCTAACCTTTAAGCATCAATTGCGGAGGTGCATTTATGTTGATTTTCATTAAGTCGATGATCATTGGGCTTTGTATTGCAGCCCCTGTGGGACCCATTGGGTTGTTGTGCATACAGAGGAGCCTTGCGCTTGGATGGAGAGCAGGTTTCGCGACAGGGTTAGGGGCGGCCACAGCCGATTCGATCTATGGATTTGTCGGTGCGCTGGGAATCACAGTCATCATAGCGACACTCATTAGCTTTAAGCCATGGTTGTGTATTTTGGGGGGGATGTTCCTCGCGTACATTGGTTATCAAACAATAAAATCGAAAGCGAGCTCAACAGCCCTGGCGGGTGAACGAGCCAACCTGTTAAAAGCCTACTTGAGTACACTGTTTTTGACACTGTCGAACCCAATGACCATCCTGTCGTTTATTGCGATATTTGCTGCCATGAGCGACGGCATGGCTAATGATCAAAGCGGTCAGCACTCAGTGCTGCCTATGGTGACAGGTATATTTCTAGGCTCGGCTGTCTGGTGGCTGGGATTGAGCGGATTCTCCTCCATATTCAAGACCAGAATCTCCCAATCAAAGCTCAGGTTGATCAACTATTTTTCCGGGTCAACCATCACCATTCTGGGTGCCTACCAAGTAGCCACTGGCGTTATGCTCGCCACAGCAGCTTAATAGGGAAATGAGGCAAGGCTTATTTCTTATTGGCTGATGAGTAAGCCTTGGCATCAATCCCCTACGGTTTGACGGGAGGATGCTTTACTGAATTCTGGATTCAATGTACGCCCTGAGGCTACCTATCGCTTGTTTGATTTCTGATTCTGTCGCATTGCTAAACGACAATCTGACCTGAGTGACAGCCTGATTCGTCAGCGAAAACAAGGAAGTGGGAAATACAATAACCTTGAAGTTCCTGGCGCACTCGCACATTTCAAAATATTCAAAGGTGAAGGGCAACTGTACATTGATGAAAAAACCTCCCTCTGGATGGTTCCAGGTGACACTTCTTTCAGAACCAGCCTTGACCGGGAATTCACGTTCAAGGCATTCAATCATATGGTTTCTTTTTTGCCTGTAAGACAACACTCTTGGTTGATTAAGCTGTTTTAAAGAGTAATTGTTCTCTATCAGCAAACCTCCGACAATTGCCTGGCACAGGGCAGGTGTATTGACGGTGATCAAGCTTTTGGCTTTACATAACCTGGCGCTAAAGGAAATCACCCCAGCGTTCTCCGGGGCGACTACATAGCCCATACGCAATCCCGGAAAAATTGACTTTGCAAAAGAACCAAGAAGGAATACTCGACTACTGTCGATCGACTTCATCAAGGGGATTTTATCTCCCTCGTACCTGAAGTAGCTGTAGGCATTATCCTCCAGGATAAAAAAATTCATTTCATTGGCCAAGGAGAGCATGGCCTTTCTGTTTTCATAGGAAAGGCTGTTAGCAGTAGGGTTACTAAAATCTGAAATCGCGTACAGCGCTTTTACCTTTTCCCCCCTGGACTCAAGATCTTCAGCTACCTTGCGCAGGGCAGATGGATCGAGGAAGGTGTCCTCGGGAACGGGTACAATTTTTATTCTTAATAATTTCGCAATCCCCGTTATTCCGGAAAACACAGGGTCAGGCACTAATAAAATACCACCTCCTTCAAAAATTGATAGCAGTGTCAAGGTAGCAGCTTCCTGAAACCCCATACACACGACAATACTTTCAGGGTTGAAAATCTTTATGCCTTCATCCACCTGCAAGTGTTCGGCTATTATGCCGTTGATAATTCCGGTGGTTTTTCCATATTGGCAAAGTAGTGTCGCAAGCGAGTGTTCCGGATTGACGGCGTATCGTGCATAGCTGGCCAGCCCTTTATCAATAAGGGACAGGTCGCATTGCTCGTCGTCAGGTCGACCGGAAGCCAGAGAGATTGCCTCTGGATTTTCACTGGAAATGGAATTTAGAAGATGGATAACGTTCAGAGTAGGGTCTTCGAATATCGTTTTTTCGAGTACGCTGGGCAATCTCGCTTCTCCATAAAAAGCAACGAGCCGTTGAAGGCTCGTTGCTCATGATTAACATCTGTTACGCAGGTTTAAGTGCACTTTTTTGATTGGCCATATTTTCCATGGCCACAAATGCCTGAAGCAGATCCTCTTTAAGATCCTCAAGGGCCTCTAAACCAAAACACAATCGTACCAACCCCTTTTCAATCCCCATATCCGCTTTTTCCTGCTCAGTCATCGAGGCATGGCTTCCGCTAAAGGGTTGCGCAACCATTGACGTGACACAGGCCATTCCCGTACCCGTTCCAAACCATTTGAGGGAGCTGGTGAAGGTTTTGTAAAAGGGGACCAGATCGGGCCGAATATCAACAAACACAATGCCACCGTAGCCGGTCAATTGTTTACCATCGACTCGTGGATAATATACATGCTCAATGAAGGGCAGTTCCCGTAGATAGTTGAGCATGCTGGAGGTTGTGTTGCTGTGTTTCTCCATGCGCAGGTTAAATGTCTGCATGCTTCTGCGGAGCAGCCATGCGCTATTAGGCGCTAATATTGAGCCTGAGTAAAAGCGGCCTTCGAGGAGGCGCGTATAAATCATTTCATTGTTGACGAGTACCAGGCCGCCCATGACATCGCTATGCCCGGAGAAATACTTCGTTGCGCTGTACAGAGAAATATCCGCGCCGAAGTTCAGAGGCTTTTGAAATATCGGAGTGGCCCACGTGTTGTCAACGACCACCAGAGCGTGTGGGTTGTTTTGCTTAACCGCCTTGCTGACCGCATGAATATCAATGTCTTTCAGAAAGGGATTGGTCGGTGTTTCGAAAATGACCATGTCCACGTCCGACGGCAACTCTTTCAATCCACTTTCCGTGGTGAGATCCAGAATCGTCAGTTTCGCACCGATACGTGCCGCATATCGCTGAAACAGCTTATAAGAACAGCCATAGATATATTTGTTGATCACCAGCGACCCACCAGGTTTCAGCAGCTCCAGCACCATGTAGATGGCACTCATTCCGGTGCTGTAGGCCAAGGCGTATTCGCTTCCTTCCAGTGCAGCGACAACCTGTTCCAGCTCAGTCACATTGGGATTGGCTTTTCTCGAGTAGAAGAACGCCGAGTCAGCGCTAAAAGCGCTGCACTGATAAATAGGCGTCACGGATGGGTGGGCCTCTCGGTCATCGACCCTGATGTGGAGTATTTCAGTAGACACGCTCATGATTTGCTCACCAGTTTGATAACCTGCTCATACATGTTCTGCTTGCCTTCATACCCAATGGTCGGCGTGATGTCGTTTTGCGAAATACCAATCTCTTCAATCGACTCGGTTGGGAAGTGAGCCCTGTCGAATACTTCATGAAGATTTGAGTTCACCCCCTTGGGAAGCCAGACTTCAGGGCCTGATTCATCAATTCGTGCCTTGGCAATAATAAATCGATAGCTTTCATACGGCCGCAATGTCAGTGATTTCCAATCACTGTTGAGCCCGTCGGTATAGTTGCGCCGCAGGTAGACGGTCTGTTCAAAGTCTTCAGTATTCAGCACTTGGGCGTGCAGCGATACGATATCCCCATGCCACTCGAACTTTCGCTTCTCGTAAGAGGTCAATGCAGCCTCTCGCAGTTCAACAGGCATGTTCGCTTTGTGTTCGCCCAGTAACTTGAAGTGTGCGTCGTGCCCACAACGGGTGCAGCAACCGTTGCTATCCAATCCGATCAGTTCAGCATTCAAACCGTAGCGGGTAACGAGTAGAGCGTTACAATTATTGCAGTTGGTATTGGTGCCCTCGACATCATTTACGTTACCCAGATAAACATGCTCAACCCCCATGCTCCGGGCAATGTCCCGGGCCTTCAGGAGTCTATCCACGGGCGTCCTGATGCTATTACTCATTTTATAATCAGGGTGAAACCTTACAAAGTGGAGCGGTACATTCGGGCCCAGTTCATCCAGCACCCACTGGCTGATTTTCCTGGCGGTATCCTCATCGTCACTGATATCGGTAACCATCAAGGTGCTGACTTCAACATATTTACCAGCATCGTATACTTTCTTGATGCCAGCCAGAACGGGCTCTACCCAGCCTGTTGTGACTTTTCGATAGTATTCGGGGGAGATGGATTTTAGCGAAATCGAGAATATGTCGATGACGGGCAATAGTTCATCAATGGCTTCTTCACTGATAAAAAAAGCTGATTTATATAAATTGATTAAGCCCGCTTCCTTTGCCAGTTTTGCCGTATCGAGGATGAATTCATGCCAGACAACAGGGTCGTTATACGTCCAGGAGATAACGCGTATACCATGCTTTAAGGCGGTTTCTACAACCTGTTCAGGCGTATAGTAGTAAACATCTTTGTCTGTCACATACTTGGCCTGAGAGGTCTTCCAATTGTGGCAGTAGCCGCAGTTAAGCATGCAGCCGATATTGCCTAGGGAAAGGATTCGCTCTCCGGGAGCAAAGTGGAATACCGCCTCGGTTTCGATGGTCTCTTCGGTGCTGTGAACGCCTTTGCCATAATTCAATGTAACTAACCGGCCGCCTCTGTTTCCGCGCACCTTGCAAAAACCTACTTTACCCTCCTGAATGACACAGTTTCGGGGAGAAAGATGACACTTTACAACGCCGTTCGGGAGTATTTCTTCCAACTTTGCAGGCGTGCTTTCCAAGGTCCAGTTTTTATTTTTTGTAGTGTCCATCTCTCACTCCTCATTTTACGGAAGTTGCTGTCAATATCATCGGTTTAAATAGTCGAGGCGAAACAATCCCGCCGCCACAGTGGCAGCAATCCCCTAGTAGTTATTGATAGGCGGAAGAAACGCTGGTCAATCCATAATTCTTAAGTGAAAAACGCCTGGCGTTTATATTCATGAAAGGCTGTATAAGAGGGCCTATGACCAACAAGAATGCAATGGTTCCCATACCGAAGGGCCCGCCTAGAAGCCATCCGGTTGAAAAGATGCCAATTTCAATTATCATTTTGGCTTTGGTGAATGACCACGCCCATTTGGACACCATGGTAAGCACCACAAGGTCCATGATTCTGATACCAATACCGCTCATGATAATCAGTGCAGACGAATAAGCACACAGCACCAGACCCATCGCCAATATCGTGTACTCATTCACTCTGACAATCAAATACTCTCCAAGCCCCAGCACGGACCAGAGGTCAATCAACAGACCTGTAAGTGTGGTTGTAACAAATGGGCTTATCGGAGGATATTTCTTGTTCCAGAGCATCCACCACAGCAGAAAGAATAGAGAAACGATACCCGAACAAACGCCCATTCCGAGCATGAGTATTTTATTTATCGAGATGATCAGGACATCTAATGGGTCAGTCCCCAGTTGACTGACTATGAAAAACTTGGCCCCCACCGAGAAAAGGGCGACGCCAGCCAAATACATAAAAATCTGATCCATCTTGAAATCACGAAAACTTAGGACTTGCGTTCCAATATAATTCGCGAATGATGGATAGGATTTTTTTTCACACTTTATTTTTTCATCTTCCATACGAACACCATCCCTGGAGGAGAATATTTTATTATGCAGTGCGTAACGCTAAGGATTCAGAGCTATTGATTACCCGGGTTCTTGTTAGGCTTTACCGGGCTGCAAATAGACTAGCACTCTGCTTTATTTTGGTGCATTATTTTTTAATGAAAACCGGGTGCTTTTCATTAAAATTTATACTTTTTGCTGTGGGAGCTTACATGGACCGTATAGACATCAAAATCTTGGGGAAGGTGCAGGACTTTGGTCGCATTTCCATCACGGAGCTGTCCAAGCACGCAGGTCTTTCTATTCCCGCCACCACTGATCGGTTGCGAAAGCTCGAAGATTCTGGGGTCATCAAGGGATATAGCGCTCAGTTAGATCCAACCAAACTAGGGTTCGGCATATCTGCTGTCGTCGGCATGACCACCCTCAAGCCTGCGAAATCCAAATTGATAGCGACGCTCAACGACATACCCGAAGTCGTTGAGTGCCTGCACGTCACGGGTAACGACTCCTACCTGATCAGGATCTATGCCAGGTCAATGGCCGATATCGAAAATATCATTGCGAAGATCAACGCGTACGGTGAGACACGTACAAGCATTGTCTTGTCTGTCCCCATCGAGAGAAGAAAGCTTGTCCCTTGAGCCCGTACATAGAACAGTCAGCTGTCAGCTATTTCAAGGGTGATCATTTTGTTTGCCCGGAACGGCGCCACCAGCGATTCATCTGTCCCTGAATCGGTAATTAACGTCCACGGCTCTTTGAGGAACGGTGAACAATGTCATGCCGGTCGCAGACACTTGGGGTACTGCGGCCGATGTGCCTGCGCCCACTAACGTACTTGGCCGTTATGGATCACCCGAAGAGGACATCGCACCGGTGGTGCTGTTTCTCGCCAGCAAGGATGGGCAATTTTTGACGGGGTATAGCCTGACGCCTGACGGTGGCCAAATCATCGACAGCGCACGCTGATTTTACCGTCCAGTCTGCAACCGATTGCCCCACAGGGAACACAAGACTCGCCTTGGCATGTCTTGTGTTTTTTCAAGCGATGCTCTCCGATGCAACAGGTTCTCGCGAGGCAGCGCGTGCCGCCAGGAAGGCAAGAACTGCCGCCACGCCTAGCAGCGTGGCGCTCAACTCGAAAGTCGCTTGATAGCCGTTCGAGTCAAAGACCAGCCCGCCAACGGTTGCGCCGGATGCAATGGCCAGTTGGATGATCGCCACCATTAAGCCGCCTCCGGCTTCAGCATCCTCTGGCAATGTTCTGGCCAGCCATGTCCACCATCCCACCGGCGCCGCGGTCGCAACCAGCCCCCAGAGGCTCAACAAGACGGTGGTGGTAGTCGCAGAGCTGCCGAACGAAACGAGTGCCAGTGCGATCGCCGCCATCAATATCGGGATGACGATGAGGGTGCGATGCAGGCCATTTTTCAAGAATGCTTCAATCAGGAAGGTTCCCGCGAGGCCTGCCAGGCCGAGGACGAGCAACATCAGTGACAGCATGGAAATACTGACGTGCGTGACCGTTTCAAGGAACGGGCGCAGGTAGGTAAATAGCATGAACTGGCCCATGAAAAAGACACTGACCGCCGCCATGCCTAACGCGACCGGTGTGCTTTTCATCAGCCTGAAAACATTTCCAGTGCCTGAACCGCTTTGCGACTTCATCGCAGGAAGGCTCGCCCAAAGCCAGAGACTGGCGATTACCGCGACCGGGATGACGCACAAAAATGCGCCGCGCCATCCGATGAAGGCTCCGAGAAAACTGCCCAGAGGTGCTGCAATCACTGTCGCCAGAGCGTTGCCGCCATTGACGACTGCCATGGCGCGAGCGATCTGGTCGTCAGGCACCAGGCGTATGGCAGTTGCCGCCGACAATGACCAGAAACCACCAATTGCTACGCCGATCAGCGCGCGGCCGGCCATGAACACCCAGTAGTTCGGCGCGAACGCGACCACGGTTCCCGAAACGATCATCAGCAGGGTCAGGGACAACAGCAGTGGCTTGCGGTCGACCCGCGCCGCCACCGAAGCGGTCAGGAGGCTGGCGAATAGCGCAAACAGCCCAGAGACTGAAATGCCCTGGCCCGCTTGCCCTTCGGTGATATGCAGATCGGCGGCAATCGGTGTCAGCAGGCTGACGGGCATGAACTCCGATGCCACCAGGACGAAGGCGGCGAGCGACATGGCGAATACGGCACCCCATGATTGTTCAGGTTTTCGCGGGGCTGAGAGCGTGTGTTGGATCATTGATTGAATCCCGTAATGCGCGAAGCGTCGCGGCCCCGGGAACGAGGCCGCGCGTGAGAACGGATGCCCGGCCAGGGCACTGCTCAGTGCTACTTCAGGTTGCTTTTGAAGAACGTGGTCAACTTGGCGAATGGTATGAGGTCGACCCGGTCGTAAAGATCCACATGGCCGGCATCTGGAATGATGAGCAGTTCTTTAGGTTCTGCCGCGCGTTTGTAGGCATCCTCGCTGAACTCGAGTGAGTGTGCCCGGGCGCCAGCAATGAACAGCAGTGGGCGAGGGGAGATCGTCTCGATGTCGTTGAACGGATAGAAGTTCATGAATTTCACGTTGCTGGTCAGCGTCGGCATGGTGGTTGTCTGTGCCGATGCGCCGGCAGGGGTGACCTCACCACGCGGTGTGCGATAGAAATCGTAGAACTCGTCACCCACGGCGTTGCCGGTCAGCTTCAGTGGTGAGCCGCTGGTATAGCGGACTTCGCCACCCCAGAATTCGGCGTTGCGCTGCTGCGCCGCTTCGCGAATGATTTGCTGGCGTTGTTCGATCGTTACACTGTGCTTGAGGCCATTACGATTGGCGGCGCCCATGTCGTACATGCTGACGGTGGCGATGGCCTTCAGGCGCGGATCGATCTTGGCCGCACTGATGGCGAAGCTGCCACTGCCGCAAATACCGATGACGCCGATACGTTCACGATCGACCAATGGGCGAGAGCCGAGAAAGTCCACGGCGGCACTGAAGTCTTCGGCGTAGATATCAGGCGAAACGGCCTGGCGAGGCGTGCCCTCACTTTCACCCCAGAAGGACAAGTCCAGCGACAGTGTGATAAATCCCTGTTCGGCCATTTTTGTGGCGTAGAGGTTTGCACTCTGCTCCTTCACTGCCCCCATTGGATGACCGACAATGATCGCGGCATTCTTCGATTGAGGATTGAGGTTCTTCAGGATGAACAGATTGCCCACCACCTTCATGCCGTATTGATTCTTGAAGGTGACCTTTTCTACCGTCACTTTTTCGCTTTTGTAGAAGTTGTCCGCGCCGTTCGACAAATCGGCTCCCGTTGAAGAAAAAGAGGTAACAAGCAGCCCTAGGGCAAGCAAAATGCCTTTCACTGGATAGTCCTTTTGATGAGTGGTTATTCGCTGGCGCCTTTCGCTTAGCCAGCCAATGTGGCGTTGTCGATCACGAAGCGATACTTGACGTCGCCCTTGAGCATCCGCTCATAGGATTCGTTGATCTGATCGACCCGGACCAACTCGATGTCGGCGACGATGCCGTGCTCGGCGCAGAAATCCAGCATCTCCTGCGTCTCGGGGATACCGCCGATCATCGAGCCGGCAATCGTTCGTCGTTTCATGATCAGGTTGAACACATTGGGCGATGGATGCGGCGAGGCGGGCGCACCGACCAGGGTCAGCGCACCATCGCGCTTGAGTAGAACCAGAAAGGCATCGAGATCGTGGGGGGCTGCGACGGTGTTGAGGATGAAGTCGAAGCTCTTGGCATGCGCGGCCATCTCCTCAGCGTTGCGCGATACCACCACTTCGTCAGCGCCCAACTCCTTCGCCGCTTCGCGCTTGGATTCGGATGTAGTGAACGCCACGACGTGGGCGCCCATCGCGTGGGCCAGCTTGATGCCCATGTGGCCCAGGCCACCAATGCCGACCACGCCGATTTTCTTGCCCGGCCCGGCGTTCCAGTGACGGAGTGGGGAATAGGTGGTGATGCCCGCACACAGCAGTGGTGCGACGGCGGCCAGTTGTTCTTCGGGATGGCGGATACGCAGAACATAACGTTCATGCACCACGATGTTTTGTGAGTAGCCGCCGAGCGTCCAGCCAGGTGCGTCCGGGGTCGGGAAGTTGTAGGTGCCGACCATGCCGTCGCAATAGTTTTCCAGCCCCGTGGCACAGTCTTCACAGTGTTTGCAGCTGTCGACGATGCAACCGACACCGACCAGATCGCCGACTTTGAAATCCACAACATGCGCGCCGACCGCCGATACACGACCCACAATTTCGTGCCCCGGTACGCAGGGAAATTGCGTGCCTGCCCACTCGGCGCGCACCTGGTGCAAGTCCGAATGGCAGATGCCGCAAAAGGCAATATCGATCTGAACGTCATGGGCGGCGGGTGTACGGCGAATGATTTGCAACGGTTCAAGGGGCTTGTCGCCCGCATGAGCACCATAGGCTTGTACAAGCATGGGAGAGTCCTCAATGGCTTTGTCGGATGAACATTTTCCGGCTCTGCCCAGACTCCCTGTAGTGCATTGCGCTGGATTACTTGCCTGATTCTATGAGTCTCTGTTTTTTTGCAGGACGGTCACGAGCGGGCGAGTTAGAGTTCAGCGAAGAGGTACAAGGCGAACATGACGATCAAACACGACACTGCTGCTCAGCACCTGTCGCCACAAGAAACGCTCGTGCGGATCATTGGCGAGCAGATCCCGAAACCAGGTGACTACGGAACGCCCATTGCGGGCCTGGGCTTTTTCAGGCGCGAACATCCGTCGCCGCCCGTCGTCTGCATGGTCGAGCCAAGCATCATCCTCGTCGCCCAAGGTGAGAAACAGTTGTGGGTAGGTGGCGAGGGCTACCCGTATGACACGTCGCGATTTCTGATCACCTCATTGGACTTGCCCGCCAATTCTGAGGTGCTGGCGGCAAGCCCGGAGCAGCCATGCCTGGGGCTGACTTTGAAGCTCGATCTGCGCATGCTGGCTGAGCTGATAGTGCAGGGTGACTTGCCGCCAACCCGTGATCGATCAGTGGTGAAAGGTGTCGGGATTGGTTCAGTAACGCCTGCCATGTTGGCGTCGTTCGAGCGCTTGCTGGCGCTACTCGATGAACCCGAAGCCATCCCTGTGCTTGCGCCCCTGATTCAGCGCGAGATTCACTATCGTCTCTTGAAGAGTGATCAGGCCGCCAGGTTGCGGCAGATTACCTCGGTCGATGGCCAGGGTTATCGCATCGCAAAAGCCATCGACTGGCTGAAGTTGAATTACGCCTCGGCGCTTCGCGTCGAAGAACTTGCGGCGCGAGTGCAGATGAGCACACCCACCTTTCATCACCACTTCCGCCAGCTCACCTCGATGAGCCCGTTGCAGTACCAGAAGTGGTTGCGATTGAACGAGGCGAGGCGATTGATGCTCAACGAGCATCAGGAAGTATCAAGCGCAGCCTACCAGGTCGGCTATGAAAGCCCATCGCAGTTCAGCCGCGAATACAGCCGTCTGTTTGGCGTACCCCCCAAGCGGGATATTGCGATGTTGCGAGGGCAGGGGGTAGCAACATAAATACACCCTGTCAGGCAGGCGCCATCAGGATGGCTCTCAGCTGGCAGCTAAGGCTATACAAGGCCGACAAACGACAGAATAACCAGGACAATCACAACTGCCCCGACGATGTAGATAATATTGTTCATGAAAACCACCTCTCTATCCCAACAGGATTGCGACACCATGGTGCCTAATACAGATGACACCTTCGTTCGCAGTTCCGTTCCCCGAACCAGTCTCGGCGGCCGCACTCACCACTGAAGGACTATCAGATAATGTTCTCCAATAAATCAGTCGTGTGTCGCGCAGCAGCAACTCTTCGAGGCAGCCACTGTCGACCGGCTCAAGTGATGAAGTTTGTGGGCGCTCGGAAAAGTCGTTCAAAATGGCCGATTCGTGACTAGATATCTTATCGGTCACAAGTTGTCAGTCGGCGATTGGGTGAGTAAGCTGTTCCCATGAATCAGCCATCAATATCTTCAGCTTCGCCCAGCCCCCGTGGCCCAGCCGATCACGACATTCGAGACCAGATTGTTGCGGCGGCCAACGAACACTTCAGTCAGTACGGCTACGGCAAAACCACGGTTTCCGACCTGGCTAGGGCCATTGGGTTTTCCAAGGCCTACATCTACAAATTTTTTGATTCCAAGCAGGCGATCGGTGAAGCCATCTGCGCAAATTGTCTGGCAGAAATCGTCGCGGCTGTGAAGCAGGCGATCAATGTAGAAGACCTGTCGCCGACGGAACGCTTTCGACGATTGGTCAAAACTGTGGTCGCCACAGGCGTGAATCTGTTCTTTAACGACCGAAAACTCTATGACATTGCAGCATTTGCGGCGTCGGAAAGCTGGCCCAGTACGCAGGCTTATGACGCACAGATCAAACGCTTCGTGTTGCAAATCGTGCGGGAGGGGCGAGAGATCGGCGAATTTGAACGCAAGACTCCCCTGGACGAAACAGTAGAAGCGATACATCTGGCTTTGCGGCCTTTCGTCAATCCTTTACTCCTGCAGTACAACCTCGATTATGTCGAGGAGGCGCCCACGCTCACCGCCAACCTCATTTTGCGTAGCCTCATGCCTTGACCTTCGGCTAACGGTTTTACGTCATGCCTGTGTAAGCGACACATCACCAAAACGGCTTTTCACTTTGCCCTTCTTCCAGTCGTCGAAGGGTATTTCATTTATTCGCATTGTGACCGTTGACTGAATTGGTCACATGAATAAATATGGTGAGCCGTTACTTCTACTGCTTCATCTCAGTGATCCCATAGAGTTCAAACAATGAAAAAAATGTTGCTCAAGAGCCCATTTGGCCTCGCTGTCGTGCTCGCATCTTCAAATGTGTTTGCAAGCGGTTTCGCTCTCAATGAACAAAGCGTCAGTGGGATGGGGTCCGGGTTTGCCGGGCGCTCCTCATCCGCTGAAGATGCGAGCACGGTCTTCGGTAATCCGGCGGGTATGTCTCGATTGAAAAGAGAGCAGGTCAGCGTGGGCGCGGCGACTCTATTCGCGAAGACCGACATAAGCCAAACCCGCAGTACATTCGGAGGTCAGGAAGACGGCGACATGGTGCCAACCACCACAGTGCCTATGGGTTACTACGTCAAACCCATCGATGAGCATTGGGCGTTCGGTGTAGGTTTTTATGTACCTTTCGGTCTGATGACTGACTATGGCAGCGGTTTTGCCGGGCGTTACTACGCCAACAAAAGTGAGGTCACGACCCTTACGTTCCAGCCCACCATCAGCTATGCCTTCAACGACAAAGTTTCGATCGGGTTCGGTCCGACCATCAACCGCATCACCGGTGAGCTGTCCGGGATGGTGCCCAATCCACTTAGCCCAGGTCGCAATGACGGAAAACTCAAAAGCACGGGCGATGACACGGCCCTCGGTTTCAACGCCGGTATCCTGGTGCAGGCTACAGACCAAACTCGCTTGGGCATGACTTACCATTCCAAGGTCAGTTACCACTTGGACGCCAAGACCAAGGTCACCGACGGCATCTTTAGCGTGTTGGGGGTCAGCGGCCGGAGTTATGACGCTTCGCTGGATGTGGATACCCCAGAGTCAGTGGATTTCTCGGTGACTCATCAGCTCAATAATGACTGGACTCTATATTTGGGGAGTACCTGGACACGCTGGAGTCGCTTTAAAGAATTAACCATCGAGAACACGGGTTTACCCCCTTTGTTGAGCGGCTCGCTGGGCACGATTACCGAAGAACAGAACTGGCATGATACGTGGGCTCACGCTATCGGCACGGCGTACAAATTGAACAGCCAATGGGTACTTCGCGCAGGCTTCTCGGTCGACCAGTCTCCCACCAACAACACCAACCGTGGACCGCGCATTCCTACGGGTGACCGGAAGGTTATCAGCTTCGGTGCTGGCTGGACTCCGGCGGACAATGTCACGATCGATGTTGCTTATTCCTACCTATGGGAGGAGAGCGTGCAGATCAACGACGCCTCTGCGAATAGAGGTGCATACAGTGCCAAATTCAAGAACAGTGCGAACGGGCTCGGTACGTCTGTGAGTTACCGCTTCTAATTGAGTGCTGTTACACGATGAATGTCCTGTCGGGAGCACGCGTTGCCTCCCGACCTTTAGGAACACATCTCGGGCCTTTCCCCTGAGGTAAAAGGCCTCTTTGTCGCCCCCTCAGACTCCCATCACCTGCGCCATAAGGCCCTGATGAAACCGACGAGGCGTGGCCCAAGTCAAGACAGTAATGGCCTTGTTGCCAAAACCCGGCACCACGCTCATGCGTCCGGCTTGCAGCGCACGGATTCCTGCACGTACGACGGGTTGGGGCTGCATCATCACCCTTTTCAAGACCGGCGTGATCTTTTGCTTGGCGCTTTCTGCAAATCCGGTATCCGACATTCCTGGGCACAGTGCGGTAACGACGACGCCGTCATTTTTCAGTTCGCGATGAAGCGCATCAGAGAAGCGAAGAACATAGGCTTTCGCGGCAGAGTAAACGGCGAAATTCTTCACGCCCTGGAAGGACAGCAAGCTGGCGACCATCAGGATGTGCCCACGTTTGCGGGCTCGCATGTCGGCCGCGAAAAGGCGTGTCAGGGCTGTCAGGCTGGCGATATCCAAATCAATCATGGTCAGGGACTCATCCAGAGGTTGATCCAGGAAAGGCCCCTGCAATCCATGACCCGCATTGTTGATGAGCACATCGATCACTATATTGCGTTCGCTGAGTCGCTCATGCAGTCCGATGATCGCCGGGATCGAGGACAGGTCTACTTGTTCGACGATCACATCAACGCCGAAGCGTTCGCGCAACTGCGCCGATAGCGCTTCGAGCTTGCTCAGCCTTCTTGCTACCAGAACGAGCGATTTTCCCTGCGCTGCATATTGCCGGGCAAACTCCTCGCCAAATCCGCTTGATGCGCCGGTGATGAGTACCCAGGAATTTTCGTTCGACTTCATTTCGCTTTACTCCGGTTGGTTTCTATTGAGCAATTGGCTGCTGACCGCGTCAGTCGGTGAGCGAACCCACTCTCGGATTGGGTAGTAGCTGAAAGAGGGGGGAGGTGCGTGCATCAAGTGCTACATCACCTGGTTAAATCATCGTGTCGCAACAGGCTGGGCTTCAGGAGGCTGCCAGCCACCACCGAGGGCCTTGAATGCCGCGACCGCCGCCCGTGCTGATTCCGTTCGTGCTTGTGCCCGGGCATCGGAAGCCTGCAGCATCGTCTCGTCGGCGTGCAGGACGTCGATCAGGCTGGCCGTGCCTTTCTCATAGGCAATGAACGACGATTGGCGAGCCTGTGTCAGAGACGCCTCTCCCCCGGTGAGGGTGGTTGCTTGAGCTTCCCGATTCACCAGGGAGGAGAGCGCGTTCTCCACATCCTCGGTGGCGCGCAGCACGGACTGACGGTAAGCGGCCAGGGTTTCGGCTTCCTGTCCCTTGGCTTGGTCGATTTGGGCGTTTATGCGACCGAAGTCGAAGAGTCTCCAGCGCAGTCCCAATACGCCCGCCGACTGGCTGGCGCCGCTGGTGAAAAGATTGCCTGCGGATACAGCCGTAGCACTACCCAGCAATGCGCTGAGGGAGAATTTCGGGTAGTACTCAGCAATCGCCTCCCCGATGCGTGCGTTTGAAGCCGCAAGACGGCGCTCAGCCACAATGAGGTCTGGCCTGCGGCGCAGCAAATCGGCCGGCGTTCCCATCGCCTTTAACTGCGGCGCTACAGGAATGCTCCCCGCACTGGCCAGTTGTGTGCGGTGAGTGCCTGGCGGCGTGCCGAGCATGACATCCAGCGCATTCATGGCAGCATCGAGACCGGTCTGCAGGACCGGCACTGTCGCCTGGACCTGCGATAGCGCCCCTTCGGCCTGGCGAACCTGATAGTTGGCGGCGAGCCCCTTGCTGTAGAGCAACTGGACTTTCTCTAGTAGCTCTCGCTGTGTTTTGACTTGTCGGTTCGCAATGTCCAGCCGGGTCTGCAGTCCGCGGATAGTGATGTAGACATCGGCGGTCTGTGCAGCGACGGCCAATCGTGTGGCAGCGACGCCCGCCTGGGAAGCCTGGTACTCAGCCAGAGCAGCCTCGCGTCCGCGGCGCAATCCGCCAAAGACATCTACCTCCCAGCTGGCATCGAGGTTGGCCTCGTAGGAACTTCCGTACCGGTCATAGCCAGGCGTTGAGTTCAACACCTGGCCGAGCGGAGTCTCGATTGACTGGTAGGAGCGCGCGGCCTGTCCGCTGATGTTCCCCGAGGGCAGTAAAGCGGCATTTGCGGCGCCCAGTCCGGCCCGTGCCTGCGTGACTCGCGCCGACGCCTGCGCCAGATCCAGGTTCTGCTCAAGTGCCTTGGAGACGAAGTCGGCTAACAGCGGATCACCAAAGCCTTCCCACCAGGCGACAAGACTGGCCGGCGTCGCCCCAGGCCTCTGTTCGACAGAAGACTGCCCCAAGTAATGGTCCGACAGTGGGGCGTCCGGACGGTGATAGTCCGGACCGACCGCGCAACCTGTCATCAAGCTGGCACTCACCAAGAGAGCAATGGGGCGGAGGGGAGGCATTGAGGTACCTTCAATTGAGGATGTTTGTGACCATATTACGTTATGGTCACTATCTGTCAATCGACGCTCTTTGGACTGAGCTCGAGGTTGGCCAGCAGTATTCGGCAACGCTAGTGCTGGGATCATGGGGGGCAGTACTTCATGAATCGTGACCATTGACAGATATAGTCACTAGACTGAGAATGAAGCGCCAGTCCTATTTGTTTAAGTAAGGGAACCTATGCGCCGGCTTCGACCTGTCCCCATTGCCGCTTGCTTGTTGCCTCTCGTCCTGACGGCGTGTGGCGACTCATCCACCGTTGAAGATCCACGCACGCATGCCCCTCTGGTGAGGTCCTCTGCGGTTCAGGGTTCGTCCGACGTCTCACGTTCTTTCACGGGCGTCGTGGCTGCCCGCGTCCAGGGCGACCTGGGCTTCCGGGTATCAGGCAAGGTGCTTGAGCGTCTGGTTGACACCGGTCAGACCGTTAAGCGCGGTCAGCCACTCATGCGTCTCGACCCAATCGACCTGGGGTTGCAGGCGCGAGCACAGCAAGAGTCGGTCATCGCCGCTCGGGCCCGAGCCAAGCAGACTGCAGATGACGAGGCGCGATATCGCGACCTGGTCGCCGCAGGCGCTATTTCCGCATCGGCTTACGACCAGATCAAAGCCGCAGCGGATACCGCAAAGGCGCAGCTCAGCGCCGCTGAAGCGCAGGCTGATGTAGCCCGCAATGCTTCTGGTTATGCGGTGCTGTTTGCGGATTCCGACGGCGTAGTGGTGGAGACGCTCGCCGAGCCCGGACAAGTCGTCAGCCCGGGACAGCCCGTGGTTCGACTGGCGCGGGCGGGGCAACGTGAAGCCATCGTGCATCTGCCCGAGACGCTACGCCCCGCAGCAGGATCCACCGCGCAGGCGACGCTTTATGGCAATACCACGGGTGCTGTTACAGCGAAGCTGAGGTTGCTTTCTGACTCGGCCGACCGAATGACACGCACCTTCGAGGCGCGGTATGTGCTTGAGGGCGCGCTGGCCAATGCACCGCTAGGTTCGACCGTCACGCTTCGGATCGCTGAAGGCGCCACGCAAGGGCAGGGGCTACAAGTGCCGATCGCTGCCGTTTATGACCCAGGCCAAGGCACTGGCGTGTGGGTCATTGCCGGTACACCTGCGAAGGTGGCCTGGCGACCTGTTCAAGTCTTGGGCTTGAGCGACGACGCAGCGCGAGTCGCAGGCGATCTCAAGGTCGGCGAGCAGATTGTAGCGTTAGGCGCGCATCTGCTGCGCGATGGTGAGGAGGTGAGGCTGGCTCAACCGGATGGCGTCAAGGTCGCAGGGAGTCATCCATGAGCGAGGGGCGCTTCAATCTCTCCGCGATCGCCGTTCGCGAGCGCTCCATCACGGTGTTTCTGATCTTCCTGATCGCCGTTGCGGGCATCCTGTCGTTCTTCCAGCTGGGGCGTGCGGAAGATCCTCCGTTTACGGTCAAGCAGTTGACGGTCATTACCGCGTGGCCGGGCGCCACGGCGCAGGAGATGCAGGATCAGGTAGCAGAGCCACTTGAAAAGCGCCTGCAAGAACTGAAATGGTACGACCGCACGGAAACCTACACCCGTCCTGGCCTCGCCTTCACCATGGTGTCACTGCGCGATAGCACGCCGCCCGCGCAGGTGCAGGAGGAGTTCTATCAGGCGCGTAAAAAGCTCGACGATGAGGCCAGGAAGCTGCCGGCGGGTGTCATCGGGCCAATGGTCAACGACGAGTTTTCGGACGTGACATTTGCACTGTTCGCCCTGAAAGCCAAAGGCGAACCGCAGCGACTGTTGGTGCGTGATGCAGAGTCGTTGCGCCAACAACTGTTGCATGTGCCGGGCGTGAAGAAGGTCAACATCATTGGGGAGCAACCCGAGCGCATCTTTGTTTCCTTTTCCCATGATCGGCTGGCCACCTTGGGCGTATCGCCTCAGGACATCTTTGCCGCGCTGAATAATCAGAACGTGCTCACGCCTGCCGGCTCGATCGAAAGCGACGGGCCGCAGGTTTTTCTTCGGCTGGATGGCGCCTTCGATAAGGTGCAGAAGATTCGTGACACACCCATTGCGGTTCAGGGGCGGACGCTGAAGCTCTCGGACGTGGCGACGATCGAACGTGGTTATGAAGATCCGGCAACCTTTCTCGTGCGTAATAACGGTGAAGAGGCCTTGTTGCTGGGGATCGTGATGCGTGAGGGTTGGAACGGTCTTGACCTGGGCAAGGCGCTGGACGCGGAGACGGTCAAGATCAATGAAGGCATGCCGTTGGGCATGACGCTCTCCAAGGTCACCGATCAATCTGTAAATATCAGTTCGGCCGTCGGCGAGTTCATGGTCAAGTTTTTCGTCGCGCTGCTTGTGGTGATGCTCGTCTGCTTTCTCAGCATGGGCTGGCGTGTAGGCGTTGTGGTCGCTGCGGCTGTGCCGTTGACGTTGGCTGTGGTGTTTGTGGTGATGGCGGCCACTGGAAAGAACTTTGACCGTATCACCCTTGGCTCGTTGATTCTGGCGCTCGGACTGTTGGTGGACGACGCCATCATTGCTATCGAAATGATGGTGGTGAAAATGGAAGAGGGCTACGACCGCATCAAAGCTTCCGCGTACGCCTGGAGTCATACAGCCGCGCCGATGCTTTCCGGTACGCTGGTGACGGCTATCGGCTTTATGCCCAACGGTTTCGCGCAGTCGACAGCCGGCGAGTACACCAGCAACATGTTCTGGATCGTGGGCATTGCCCTGATTGCCTCTTGGGTGGTTGCGGTAGCTTTTACCCCGTACCTGGGTGTGAAGATGTTGCCGAACATCAAGAAGGTGGAGGGTGGTCATGCGGCCATCTACAACACCCGAAATTACAACCGCTTCCGCCAGGTATTGACGCGTGTCATCGCTCGCAAATGGCTGGTAGCCGGTACTGTTATCGCAATGTTTGGCGTGGCGATTCTCGGCATGAGCCTGGTCAAGAAACAGTTCTTCCCTACCTCGGACCGTCCAGAGGTATTGATTGAAGTGCAAATGCCTTATGGAACCTCCATTGAGCAGACCAGCGCCACCACCGCCAAGATAGAGGCCTGGCTGCAAAAGCAGGGTGAGGCAAAAATCGTCACGGCCTATATCGGGCAAGGCGCGCCGCGTTTCTATCTGGCGATGGCGCCGGAACTCCCTGATCCATCGTTCGCGAAGATTGTGGTGCTGACGGACAGCCAGGAGGAGCGCGAGGCCCTCAAGTTCCGTCTCCGCGAAGCCGCTGCTGAGGGACTTGCCCCAGAAGCGCGTGTCAGGGTGACTCAGCTTGTATTTGGTCCGTATTCGCCGTTCCCTGTTGCCTATCGGGTGATGGGGCCTGATCCGTCAAAATTGCGCGAGATCGCGAGCCAGGTACAGGACGTGATGCAGTCGAGCCCGATGATGAGAACCGTCAACACTGACTGGGGGCCACTGACGCCGACGCTGCATTTCGCCCTGGATCAGGATCGCTTGGAGGCGGTGGGGTTGACGTCAAACTCAGTCGCGCAGCAACTGCAATTCCTGTTGGCCGGAGTACCGATCACCGCAGTTCGTGAGGACATTCGCTCGGTGCAGGTGGTTGGTCGTGCTGCGGGTGATATCCGGCTCGATCCCGCCAAGATAGAAGGTTTTACGCTGGTGGGCACGGCGGGTCAGCGGATTCCGCTGTCTCAGGTGGGAGAGGTCGATGTTCGTATGGAGGATCCGATCCTCCGACGTCGTGACCGCACGCCGACCATTACCGTGCGCGGTGACATTGCCGAAGGCCTGCAGCCACCGGACGTCTCGAGCGTGATCATGAAAGAGCTGCAGCCGGTCATCGACCAGCTGCCTGACGGGTACCGGATCGAGCAGGCGGGTGCAATCGAGGAGTCGGGCAAAGCCGGTAAAGCGATGTTGCCGCTGTTCCCGATCATGATTGCCATGACGCTGCTGATCATTATTCTGCAGGTACGTTCGATCTCGGCGATGGTCATGGTGTTCCTCACCTCGCCACTGGGGTTGATTGGTGTGGTGCCGACACTGCTTATCTTCCAGCAGCCGTTTGGTATCAACGCTCTGGTAGGTCTAATCGCCCTTTCAGGCATTTTGATGCGCAATACGCTGATTCTGATTGGGCAAATCCATCACAACGCCCAAGAAGGGCTGGATCCGTTTCACGCGGTGGTCGAAGCCACGGTCCAACGTGCCCGCCCGGTACTGCTGACAGCGCTGGCGGCGATCCTGGCATTCATTCCCCTGACACACTCCGTCTTCTGGGGGACGCTGGCCTACACGCTGATCGGAGGCACGTTCGTCGGAACCATCATGACGCTGGTGTTCCTGCCAGCGATGTACTCCATCTGGTTCAAGATCCGTCCCGACCATGCGGGGAAAACTGAACCAGCCAATAAGCAAGCAAGCCTGGTGGATAGGACGCCACCTCGTCCTCTCGATGTTCACCAAACCACAGAGCTTTAGCCGTAGGCCATAGCGTGCTGCTTTAGTGGGCGTCGACGTGGCTGTTTACCTGACACCGAACCGCCGAGGGGACGCAACGTCTCCTCGGCGGCCAACGTTCAGTCAGTCACAGACCCCTGCGGTATTCTCCCGGCGAAACTGTCCACCAGGCTCGCCACCACCATCTCTCCCATTCGCGTGCGAGTCTGCAGCGTCGCACTGGCGCGATGGGGCTGCAGCACCACGTTCTCGTTACCAAACAGTGCTTCGGGTACGTTCGGCTCATCGACAAACACATCCATTGCCGCACCCGCGATCTCTCCAGCGGCCAGTGCCGTCACCAGATCGACCTCGTTGACCAACTTGCCGCGCGCCACGTTGATCAGATACCCGTCCTTGCCCAGTGCGTGCAGCACCTCGGCATTGATGATGGCTTCAGCCTTGTCGGCAGCGGCCGCGAGAATCAGTGCATCACTGTAGCTGGCCAGCTGCTTCAGATCGGCGATGAACGTGTGGTTCACGTCGCTCATCGGCTGCAGATCGGTGTAACTGATCGGGCAGCCGAACGCCGCGGCCCGGGTCGCCACGGCACGGCCGACCCGGCCCATGCCGACGATGCCGATGCGCATGCCCGACACCTGACGTGCCAACGGCAACGGAGCCAACGGCGTCGGGCTATGGGGCCATTGGCCCGAACGCACATAACGATCACTGGTGCACAGACCCCGGCACACGGCAATCAACAAGCCGATGGCCAGGTCGGCGACATCTTCGGTCAGCGCTCCGATGGTTGCCGTTACGCGGATTCCGCGATCCCGGGCGTAAGCCAGATCCACCGCATCGGTACCCACGCCGTTGACCGCCACCACTTCCAGTTTCGGTAGTTGCGCCATCAGCGCCTGGCTGATTCCGGTATGCCCGCCGGTGATCACCCCGCGAATGTTCGCGCCGTGTTCCTGCAAATAAGCCTGCTTGTCGGCCTGCTGGAAGTAAGGTCTGACGGTAAACAGCTCATCGAGCCGCGCGTTGATTTCAGGGATCAGGATCGGGCTGAGCTGCAAGACTTCTGGCTTCATGTAAACCTCGTGTAGCGGAATAAAAAGACCGGTTCAACCGCGACCGGCAAACGGCATGGCAGTGGCCATGACGGTCATGTTCAGGACGTTCGCTTCCAGCGGCAGGCCGGCGATGTAGCGCACGGCATCGGCCACATGTTTGACGTCCACCATCGGCTCCACGGCGATGGTGCCGTTGGCCTGGCGCACGCCTTTGGTCATGCGCACCGACATTTCGGTCAAGGCGTTGCCGATGTCGATCTGGCTGCAGGCGATGTTGAATTCGCGCCCGTCCAGGGCCAGGGATTTGGTCAGCCCCAGCACCGCATGTTTGCTGGCGGTGTAGGCGCTGCTGAAGGGGCGTGGGGTATGCGCCGAGATCGAGCCGTTATTGATGATGCGTCCGCCCTGTGGCTGTTGCCGGCGCATCAGTGCGAAGGCACCACGGGCGCAGAGGAAAACGCCGTTGAGGTTGGTGTCGATCACGTTTCGCCACTGCTCGAACGTCAGCTCATCGAGCGGCACTGCAGGGGCGTTGACCCCGGCGTTGTTGAACACCACGTCGAGGCGTCCGTATACCTCGGTGATGGTGGCAAACAGCGCATCGACGCTGGCCGGGTCGCGCACATCAGTGGGCACCGCCAACGCTTCGTGTCCTTCGCTGAGCGCCAATTCGACCAAGGCCTGCAAAGGCTCCGCTCGGCGACCGGCCAACACCAGGGTGAATCCGTCTGCCATCAGAGCCAGCGCCACGGCGCGGCCGATTCCGCTGCCGGCGCCGGTGACCAGGGCCACTTTCAAAGGACTGGACATGTTGTTATCTCCTTTTTTCAATTCACGAGAGCGTACGTCGGGTTCAAGGTCGCTGACCGACGCGCATTTCCAGTTGGCCGATGCCGTCGATCCCGGCATTGATGATGTCGCCCGGTTGCAGCACATCGACGCCCGCCGGGCTGCCGGTCATGATCAAGTCACCGGCCCGTAGCGCTACCGATTGCGAGATGCGGCTGATGATTTCACTGACCGACCAGATCTGGCTGTCGAGGCTGTCGCGTTGGCGCTCTTCGCCGTTGACGTTCAGCCACAAATCACCGTCCGGGTGTCCGGCACGAGTCACCGGCACGATGGCGGTCATCGGCGCGGCGCCGTCGAACACCTTGGCACCTTCCCACGGCAAGCCATTGCTTTTGGCCGCACGCTGGACATCACGGCGGGTCAGGTCAAGGCCGACGGCATAGCCCCAGACATAGGCCAGCGCCTGACTCTCCGGAATATTGGCGCCGCCTTCGCCGATGGCCACGACCAATTCGATTTCGTGGACAAACTCTTCGGTCAATGGCGGGAAAGTCACTTCGCCCGTCGCATCCACCACGTTACTCGCCGGTTTCATGAAGAACACCGGCGGCTGGCGGGACTGGCCTTGGGTGTCTGGCCAAGGGTAGTTGCGGCCGACGCAAAATACTCGGCCAACGGGAAAGCGTTGCTGGCTGGCGGCAACCGGCAAGGTCACGGGCAGGTCCGGGGTAAACACGTACTCGGTCATCGTCATTTTTGTTGTCGTCCTGTTTGAAGCGTCAGCGTACGGCGGCAATCTTTTGCAAAGTTGGACGAAAGCCGCCTCGTGTTGGAGAAAAACGGTTTCTTGGCTCAGCGCGCCTTGAGTTCGATGCGATACAAGCGACCGAGCAGCAACGAATAGGACAAGGTCCCCATCAGCGCCACGCCGCCAATGAACCAGAAGGCGTAGGCAAACGAGCCTGTCGCGTGGACGATGCCGCCAATCACGATCGGGGTGACGATCCCGCCGATGTTGGCGGCCAGGCTGGTGACCCCGCCGGTCAGGCCGATCAGTTCCTTGGGCGCGACTTCCGATACGGCCGCCCACGACGACGAAGCGATTCCCTGGGCGAAGAAGGCCATGGTCAGCACTGCAATGCAGATCACGTTCGAGTCGGTGAAATTCACCAGCACGATCGACATCCCCAGCATTGAGCCGACCACCAATGGCAACTTGCGAGCGAAGGACATTGAGTAACCACGACGGATCAGCAAGTCAGAGACGATGCCGGCCAGCAGAATGCCGACCGTTGCACCTACGAACGGCAGCACGGCGAAGACCCCGGCCTTGATCATGGTCAGCTTGCGTTCTTCGATCAGGTACGTCGGGAACCAGGTCAGGAAGAAGTACAACGCCGAGGTGCTGGCGAACTTGCCGATGCAAATCGCCCAGATCTGCCGATAGCTGAACAGCTCGGCGATCTGCCGCCAGTTGAACCGGGTGCGCTCCTGACTGCTCTTGACCAGTCCGCCCCCGGCTTCGATGTACTTCAGTTCTTCCTGGCTGACGTTCTTGCAGCTCAGCGGATCGCGGTACACGTAGAGCCAGATCACACCAAACACAATGCCGAGTATCCCGGTGCTGTAGAAAACATGGCGCCAGTCATAGGTCGTGGCCAGCCATAACAGCATGCCGGTAAACAATGCCGTGCCCAGATACTGGCCGCACACGTAAATGCTGCTGGCCAGGCCCCGTTCGCGGGCTGGGAACCACACTGTGACCGCTCGGCTGTTGGCCGGAAACGCTGGAGCTTCCATGGCGCCGACAGCCAGGCGCAGCCCGAACAGCGAAGCGAACCCAGTGGCAAAGCCTTGGCACACGGTGACCGTCGACCAACTGATCAGCGACACCCCGTAGGTGAACCGGGAACCGAAGCGATCGGCGATGAACCCGGCGGGGACCAGGGCGAGTGCGTAGGTCCAGGCAAACGCGGAAAAAATCAGGCCCATTTCGATCTTGTCCAGGCCCAGGTCCTTGGCCATGAACGGTGCGGCAATCGAGATATTTACGCGGTCGATGTAGTTGATGATGGTCGCAATCAGCAGCAATGACAGCATGAACCAGCGCCGCCGCGTCGGTAGTCGCTGAGGCAACAGGGCGTCCCGGGCGCCGGCGCTCACCGACGGCGCGGTGGACGGGGAGGTTTGCGAATTCGACATGAGTAGACCTTTTTATTGTTAGGAGAATCGAGATGTTCGCGCGCAGCCGAAGCCGATGCCCCCAGTGCCGGGGCAGGGCAATCGCTACTTGAATGAGGGCGCGGACAGCTACTGTCAGGCGCTCAGATACGCCTTCGGACTGGCTCGGTCGGGGGAGGGTTGGCGAGGGAAAAAAGCAGGTTCATCACGAGCGCACCTTTTGATTGTTTTTGGAAGGGTCGGGCTGCATTGGTTGTTACAGTGGTCGTACAACCTCTCAAAATCAACGGAGGCGTTAGATCGTTTTTTCTCCTGTAAAAGGTTATTCATGCAGGTGTCCAAGAGAAATCAAATCGGCTCATTTCCTTCGTTATGCTTTATTCACTTAATAAGTTGATGTTTTTAAAGGATTAAATATTTTTGTGTGCTCTTATTTTTTTGGACAGGCGACACATCACACACGGATACAATTAGTTCTCTGTGTTTCATTGTCATCCTATGACATGTTGAAGCCAGCGGTGTCTGCCTTCACAATCACTGCGGTCGCCGCCTGCGTCGCGGCGCGACGACAACCTGTCCATGTACCTGTCGAGGATCCTCAGGCGATGTCGTCACCGAGTCGAGTACCCACTTACGTCATGCAGCAACGCAGCGAATTGACGGACTTTTACATCCGCGACAAAAAGGGCCGGCGCGCCGAAACCAGCCCGCATCGCCATGAGTATTTCCAGATCCAGGTCAACCTCGGTGGCGATACCGTGCAGCACATCGGCAACGTCGAGCGGCCGTTTCCGCGCAACACGCTGGCCTTCATCCTGCCGCATCGCGTGCACGTGATTCCGCATCCGGCCGACAGCAATTTCATGGTGATCAACTTTTCCCAGACCTTCCTGTTGCCGCATTTGCAGTGCGACCCGATGGACCTGGAGGAAGTCTCGATTCTGCTGGCACCCGAGTTGTCGCCGTTCCGCTTTCAGGAGCATCTGGATTTCATTCTGTCCGATGAAGATTTCAGCAAAGTCTGTGCCCTGATCGAACAGATGCGCGTGCTCGATGAAAACCGTCAGTTCGGCACTCGCGAGATGCTCAAGGGGTTGTTGCTGCAACTGGTGGGGAGCGTTTGTGCCTTGTATGCCGAGCCGCTCAAACGGTTGGCCGAAGAGAATGCCGCCGAAGTCAGCCGACGCGATGCGCTGAGCAGGATGTCCGAATACTTGCGCAAGAACATTGCCGATCCCGACCTCAACCTGATCAAGGTGGCTGCTGCGACTTACCTGTCACCGACATACCTGACGCACTGGTTGCGCAAGGAAATCGGCAAGACCTTCACTGAGCTGGTGCTCGAGCGCAGGATGCACGCGGCACGCAATTATTTGCTCAATGGGACACGACCAGTGGGGGAGGTGGCAAGGTTGTGCGGTTTCGCTGACGAGGCTTATTTTTCGCGACGCTTCCGCCAGATCCACGGCCAGCCTCCAGGGCAATTCAGGCGTCAGCAACTCAATCCTGATACGCCGCAATCACCGTCCAACACGTGATTGTTCATCGCTCACGTTGCAGCGCAAACTCGACGGCGCTTAGCAAGGCATCGCCGTTGAAGGGTTTACGCAAGCATTCGATGGGCTCATAGCGGCTGGATTCGGCCAGTGTGGCTTCATCCCAGTGTGCCGACATGCAAATCACTGGAAACTTTCTGCCCTTGAGCGTCAGCGCGCGCATGACGTCCAGCCCTGACAGGCCGTTCATTTTCAGATCCAACAGCAGGCAGGCAACGTCATCGAAGTTTTCGAGGGCCAGGAATTCCTCGCCCGAGGCGAACACCCGAGAACGGTATCCGGCCGACCGGAGCAGATTGGCCAGGCTTTTGCGTACGGACGCATCGTCGTCCACGATGCAGACGATGATCATGGCGCTACGGGATGATTCGGGGGCGCAGCCAGTCTCCGTAGTCATGAAGAACCCTGCATGCCAAACGCTGGCTCCGTGCTGATCAAACCATACAGCTTGACCAGATTGACCAGCGAGCGTGTCTGCATTTTCTCCATGATGTGTTTGCGATGGACCTTGGCGGTGACTTCACTGGTGCCCAGCTGGTTGGCGATGTGCTTGTTGGACAGACCCGCGACGATCAGCGGCAGCACTTCGCGCTCACGGGGGGTCAACAGGGCAGCCCTTTGACGGGCGCTTTGTATGCGTTGCCATTGCTCGAACGCCGTCGCTGCACGCTGACGGGTGGCGCGCAGGGTGTCCAACAACTGGTCGTCGTTGAATGGTTTGGTCAGGAATTCGACCGCACCTGCTTTCATGGCCTGCACCGACATCGAGATGGTGCCGAAACCGGTCATGAAAATGACCGGCCACGGATGCCCGCGCTGTCCGAGCGCCGATTGAAGTTCCAGGCCTGTCGTTTCGGGCAGACTGACGTCAAGCAACAGGCAAGCGGGGCCGGTGTCGAGGTCAGCGTTGAGCAATTCTTCGGCCGAGGCGAATATCCGGTGCGCGATGCCTTCAGCCCGCAGCAGTCGGCTGAGAGCTGTACGCACGCTCGCTTCATCGTCGACGATGAACACCGGCACGCTGTCAGGATCGATCGTCTCCTGATCCTCTGGCGCCAAAGGGCCCGGTGCCACCGGATGGAACAGGGGCAGGGGCGGTTCACGTTTTTTCAATAATCGGTAACCTCGGCGCGGGACCGTCTGGATAAGTTCTTTTTCCCCGAGCAGCTTGCGCAGCGAGGAAATCTGCACCTGCAGATTGTTTTCCTCGACGACGGTGTCGGGCCAGACCTGTGTGATCAATTCATCTTTGCTGACAATCCGGCCATCGGCGTGCATCAGCACCGAGAGGATTTCGAACGCCCGGCCCCCGACACGCAGCGGCCGTCCATCAAGAAAGGCTTCGCGCCGCTCCAGGGAAATAGTGGCTTGGCCGAGTCGGATCATGCGTTCCTCTGCACTGCGTGGATGGAGAGTGACGCCGGAGCATCGATTCATCAGAGGTACACGCTAGGGGACGGCCCCGCATAATGCAATTATCCCGAGGGATAACACACCGTGATTTCAGTGCGCAAAAACCATCGGCAACGGGGCAGCAAGACAGCCATCATGGTGCCGATTACGGACAGGATTACCGGCATGCAGCCGTTGGGCCAGAGCCTTGCGTATACTCCAGGGCTCAGCCCGAAACGAATCTTCAGCGGTGATTGTTCATGTCCAGCCGTCCTCTCTCATCATCCGGTTCCCGCAGTCTTGAGGTCGTCCACGATGAAGCCTGGCTGGAACGCTGCACCTTCTCCATGCTGCGCAGGCAAAATGACCTGACCTGGTTCACGCTTCAGGACCGGCCGTCGGGCACACACTGGCTTGCCGCCCGGGCACCGATTCAGCTGCCCGCCACGTGCCAGCGGCTGGAGCGCGATTTTCATCTGCGCCTGGATCCGGCATGGGCGATTGCACCTGTCGCGTTTATCCGCTCGGCCGAGGGGCCCTTGTTGATCTATCCCGCATCGGGGACGCCGCTGATGGATCTGATCGGTGACGCCGGGCTGCCGCTGGGGCGCTTGTTGGCCATCGCCGTGGCGGCGGCCAACGCGCTGGCCAGCGCGCAGAACGCGGGTGTGCGCCATGCCAGCCTGCTGCCCCACCATTTGATGGTGGAAACCACCGATTCGGTCAGACTCCTGGGTTTTCACAGTCATGCCGCAGAGGCGCCCACCGCTGAGTTGCCCGGTCTGGAACAATGGCCGTACCTGGCGCCCGAACAGGTACGGCGCGATGCCGCCAGTTTTGACGCGCGCAGCGATATCTACGCCCTGACCGTAATCCTCTATCAAGCGCTGACCGGCCGACTGCCGCTCACCGCCCGCGACCCCTCGCAATGGCTGCACGTGCACGCCGCCGTGCAACCGCAATCACCGGCAATTCATGTTGCCGATCTGCCGGAAGGCATCTGCCAAGTGCTGCTCAAAGGCTTGGCGAAGGAACCGGGTGCCCGCTATCAGCGCGCAGAGTCGATGGCCGCGGATCTGGCCTGGTGCCAACAGCAGTGGCTGGAGCACGAGCGCATCGATGGGTTTCGGCTAGGCGCCTTCGATGCGTTGCCTTCTGCGGCCCGCGGTGATGTTCTGTTCGGCCGCGAGGCCGAACGCATGCAGTTGATCGAGCAGATAAGTCAGGTGCGCAGCGATGGCATCGCCCGGGTCCTGCTGATCGGTGGCGCGCCGGGTGCCGGCAAGTCGACGCTGATCCACCAGGGTGTCCGGCCCTTGGCGCCCGGCTACTGGGCCAGCGGCAAGAGCAATCTGCTGCAGCAGGAAATTCCCTATGCGCCATTGGCAGAGATCCTCAAGTCGCTGATGACCCAACTGCTGGGCAAGCCGGCTCTGGAACTGGAGACGCTGGGCGAGCAACTGATCGAACGCCTCAAGGGACGGGGTAAACTCCTGGCGGAGCTGGCGCCCGAGGCCGAGCTGGTCATCGGTGTCGCGCCTGAACTGCCGAACATGCCGGCCCGGCATGCGCTTGATCGCGCCAATCAAACGCTGCTCGATGTTTTGGAAGTCTTCGCTCAGCCGGGACGACCCCTGGTGCTATTCGTAGATGATGTGCAGTGGGCCGACGACTCGACGCTGTCGTTCTTGCAAGCCTTCATCGCCCGGCCGCCCCGGCATCTGGCGCTCATTCTGGCGTACCGTGAGGCCGAATCGCAGTCCCTCCAGCGTGAGGGTGGATTGCTGCAGGTGTTGGAGCATGGGCAATCGTTACCCTGTACAAGCGTCATGCTGGGTCCACTATCGGTGCCAGCAGTCGCGGAACTGATCGCCGCTGAACTGGACACCGACCCCGAGGCTATCGAGTCGCTCGCACCAGTCGTGCACTACAAGACGGCCGGCAACCCTCTTTTCATCAGCCAGGTGTTGCGCGCGTTGATCGATGAACGTCTGGTGTGCTTCGACGTGCACGGTCGCCGCTGGGTCTGGAACCAGGAGGAGGTGGATGGTTACCGTTATGCCGATAACGTCGCGGACTTGATGGTGCAGCGATTCGAACGGCTGGCACCGATGGAACGCGAAGTGTTGCGCACGGCCGGATATGTCGGCGGGCGCTGTGATGAATCGCTGCTGCACCGGTTGTTACCGTGTGATCAGCAACAGATCAACCGTGAAGTGCAAAGTCTGGTCGATGCCGGTTTTCTGTTGCGTGAGCGCGAGCAACTGGTGTTTCCCCACGACCGTGTACTTGAGGCAGCCTGTCGGCTTGCTGCGCCAGCGGGACGCGCCGCCGAGCATGCCCGTATCGCCGTCGCCATGCTTGATCAGTGGGGTGAGCAGATCCATGAGCGTGTATTTGAAGTCGCCAGCCAGGTTCAGCGTATTGACGTGGATAAACTGGAGGCGCATCGCCGTGCCGCGTTCGTCGAGCTGTTGGTCGAAGCTGCCGAACGTGCCAGGGACACCGCGGCTGTCGAGCAGGCCGTGGGCTATCTGCGCACGGCCGAGCGTCTGCTCGGGCAGACCGGTTGGTCGAGCCTTTACACTCAGGCGTTTGCCACCCAATGGCTGACTGCCGAATGTGACATGCTGCTGGCCGATCTGGCCAGCGCCCAACACCGCCTCGACGACTGCCTGAATCACGCCACCACAGCGCTCGACCGCGCGAAAACCTATCGGTTACGGGCCACCTTGCGCACGTTGCACTCCGATTACGAGGGTGCGATAACCGAGGCGTTGACCGGGTTGGCCCTGCTGGATATTCCCCTGCAGCGCAAGCCCTCGCACGATCAGCTGAACCTCGTGTTTGCCCAGGTACGCGCACTCGTGGGCGCGCGCCGCATCGCCGATCTGGTGCATTTGCCCAAGGCCGAAGACCCGCTTGTCGAAGTGGCCATGGAGTTGCTCAGCACGTTGATTTCCTCGTTCTTCGTCAACGACGACATTCGTTTTCTGCATTTGGCGAAAATGGTCGAACTTACGTTGATGCATGGCACCACGCCGAGCAGCGGTTATGGGTTTGCCTGGTTTGGCGTGATGATTGCCGAGCGCTATGGCGAGTATGTGGACGGGCAGTCCTTCGCTGAAGTGGCCCTTGAACTCACTGACAAACACGGCTACGAAGCCGGACGCACAGGTACGCTGGTGGCGCTTGATCAAGTCAGCCCGTGGACCCGACCGATGGCGTACGCCCGACAGAAGGCGTTCGCAGCATTCGAGTGCGGTCAGGCCGGCGGTGACCTGGGTATGTCCTGTTATGCCTGCAACCACATCGGCTCCGATCTGTTGTTCATGGGCGAACCCTTACAACGAGTGTTGAGCGAACTGGAGCATGGCCTGGCCTGGGTGCGTCAGTTTCACTATATCGACATCGAACGCATCCTGCTGGCGCAACAGGCGTACGCCAGCGATCTGCGCGATGGGCGTCAGCACCGGCCGCTGACCGAACTGGACGGCACTGAACATGACCGTTTCGGCCCCATCGACCGCACCAGCGTGTCACAGCCGACTCTGTTCTGGACGTGGCTGTATTCAGGCATGTCCGCGTTTTACTACGGCGATATCCCTTACGCATTGCGGCGTTTCGAAGAGGCGGCCGCGCTGACCTGGTCCATTCCGGCACACATCAATCTCGCCGATTACTACCTGTTCTACAGCCTGGCGCTGGGCAGTGCGCAGGCACCGGGGGAGGTGGCCGAAAAACTGGAACAACTCGAACGGCAACGTCTGCGGTTTCTGTCATGGGTCGAGCTCAACCCGGCAACCTTTCGCAACAAATTGCTGCTGATCGAAGGGGTCATCGCCCGTTTACGCGGTCAGGAGCTGGTTGCCATCCGCTGTTTTGATCAGTCCCAGATAGCTGCTGCAGCGGCCGGTTTCATCCACGAGCAGGCGCTGGCGCATGAACAGCTAGCCGATATTTGCTTACCTAACGGGCTGGTGTCGGGTGCCAATCACCACCTGCGCGTCGCGCGCGACTGTTACAACCTCTGGGGGGCCAACAGCAAGGCCCGCCAGCTGGAAGCCTTGCACCCGTTTCTGAGCGCAGAGTCGTCGTTCGAACCTGTCCGGCCTGTGACCCAGGTCCGCCTCGATCTTGAAGTGGGAATCGAGGCGGCGCGCGCACTTTCGCAAGAGGTATTGCTGGAACGACTGGTCGAAACCCTGATGAACCACCTGATGATTCAGGCGGGTGCCGATCATGGCGTTCTGATGATTGTCAGCGGCGCCGAGCTGCAACTCGCGGCAACCGCTTCTGTCGAGGCCGGCAACGTGCGGGTCGCGCTGGACACCGGGCAGCCGCTCGAACAGATGGCGCCTGCCTCGGTGCTCAACGCCAGCAAGCGCACCCGCAACACTCTGGTGCTCGACGATGCCCGGGCAGATTGTCCCGAGGCCTACAGCGCCGACCTCCTACAGCGCCAGACGCGTTCCATGTTGTGCCTGCCGTTGCTCAGACAAGGCACATTGATCGGTCTGGTCTATCTCGAAAACAGCCTGGTCCCCAAGCTGTTCAGCGCCGAGCGCCTGACCATGCTGGAAATACTCGCCTCTCAGGCCGCCGTGTCACTGCATACCGCCAGGCTGTATGCACAGCTGGTCGAAGACACCCGACTGCGTGCGCAAATGGAAGCGGACTTGCGCAGTTCCCGGGCAGAACTGGCGCGTAGCTCGCACCTTAAAGTCATGGGCGAGTTGTCTGCTTCAATTGCCCATGAAATCAGCCAGCCGCTGCTGGGCATCTTGTCTAACGCCTCGGCGAGCCTGCGCTGGCTTAAGCGCGATCAGCCCGATCTGGAAGAGGCGATTCAGGGGCTGGAAGACATTCGCTCAGACAGCGCCCGCGCCGCCGATATTGTCCAGGCACTTCGCGCGCTCGCCAAACAGGCGCCGTTGCAACGGCTACCGGTGCAGATCGACGAGTTGATTGGTGAGGTCGTGCGCCTGACCGCCACCGATCTGGCGAACCGCAACGTGCAACTGCAAACCCGGCTTGATGCGCAATGCCCGGTTTGGGTCGATGCGGTGCAGATCCAGCAAGTGGTGTTCAACCTGATCACCAATGCGCAGGAAGCCATCGTCGGAGCCGGGTTGCCAGATGGACGCATCATCATCGGCTCAGCGGTCAAGGATGATCATGTTCAAGTCTGCTTCCAGGACAATGGGCCGGGAATTGACGCACCACAGCGCGAGCAAATCTTCGATGCGTTCTACACCACCAAAGGCAGCGGCATGGGGATGGGGCTGGCCATCTGCAGGTCAGTGATCGGTGCGCACGGCGGGACGCTGGTGGTCCAGGACAGCGAGCAGGGCGCCAGGATCTGTTTCAATCTGCCGATCGCGGCGGCCAGCGTCGGATAAAAAAAGGCCGCATGAGCGGCCAAAGGGGAGGAGTTCGTTCTGTTGGCCTCGATCAGTTCACGCGTGCAGCGCCTGCGCGCGAAGTTGTCGCAAGCCGTCGACCACGCTATCGGGGATTCTCCTGTCGGATATGTCTCGATCAATCATTGGTGTGTTGGGACGTCGGTTTGTGATCACGTGATCAACGGCCCGCCGCCAGGCCTTGGGTGTCATCCCTTCCAGCCGGCTAAAGGTGTGGGTGAAATGCGAGTGGTCCGCGAAACCGCATTCATAGACGACGTCGGTGATCGGCATCGAGGTGATCAGCAGGCTTTTGGCTTTTTCGATTTTCATCCTCACCAGCCAACCTTGGGGTGAGTGTCCGGTACTTTTTTTGAACGCCCGGGAAAAATGGCTGCGCGAAAGGTTGCAGTGTTCGGCAATCTCGCTGATGCGAACGCAACTGCCCATATCACGCAGCATCAGTTCCTTGGCGCGGCGCTCTTGCCAGCTGGACAGGGCGCCCAGCGGTCTCGCAAGTTCACATGGATGGTCTGAATTCACCGATTGCGGGTTCATGGCGGCTCTCCTGATCGTTAGGGAAAGTCTGTCCGCCGGCGACCTTTAAAGTCCTTAATCAAACCTTAAGAATTATGAAACGCCGCGACCGATCGGCGTGGGTGATTAAAGCCATACGAGGCGCGCGCGCGTAGGGTGCTCAGCGGGGCGAGTCCCTTGCTCTATTTTTGGCTGAGCGCCGCGATCGATACCCCCGATGCCACAAACGTCATTCCTGCCCCCACGTCAGACCATTCACAAGTCGTGGCCGCTGGCGTAGAAAACCGGAAAGTGTAGTGGCGAAAGCGCCCATGGGCGCGAATCCAGCTGCCGTAAGTACAGCAAATCACACGCCGTACACCTGCATCTGGATACTCACTGAGCCGCGGTGCGGGTCGACAAACTGCGGAATGAATGCCAGCACGAAAAGGCCCAACCATTTAAGTATTTCCAAGCTGTCTGGCTTAGGGGCTGCATTCTATTTTGGCAAAACCTCAGAGGCGCCGAACGGGCGGCGCCGGCTCCCCCAACAACATCCTTTGCCGCCAGGCGGGTGCGCTGGTGGGGAACAGCACTTCGTTCGGTCGCCAGCGAGCAACGCCGAAGGCGGCCGCAATACGCTGGCGTTGCTGGCCCTGGACAAGGACGCGCCGGTAACTGTTCTCGCTCTGCTGTAGCCCCAGCACATAGCCCATGCCCGCCTGGAAATCGCCTCCATGGGCTCGCCACCAGGCGGCGATCAACTGTGGGTCGGGCCAGGGCAGGTTTTCATCGGGGTCCATGGCGACATTAGCGTCCTCAGGATCGTCGTTCGGGCCGGCATCGAAATCCGGCAGGTCCTGCAATTCCAGGTCGAGCAGCGCCAGGTCAGCGCCAGTGATCAGACTGAAGGCTTCGCCGGCGACGCGGGCATGAGGCAGGTCGCTCATCTGCTGGATCAACCAGGGCACACTGAACGGGTCGCCCAGCAGCCCGATGACCTGGATGCCGATGCGCTGCTGCTCAGGGTTCTCTATCAATTGGCGTATCCAGGCGATGCTGTTTTCACGCTTTTGCCAGGCCAGCAATACGCAGAGCGCTCGGTACTGGAACTCGCCCGGTTGCTCGGCGAACTGGCGCAGCGGTTCCAGGGCGTGCTCATCGCCCATCTGTGCGGTGGCCCAATTGGCCCAGAAGCGCGTGGCTGGATCCGGGTGTAGACGGTGGGCACGAATTGTCGGCATCAGGTCACGACGACGCAGCTCGCCGGCAGTGCGGGCGGCACGTGCCAGCACGCTTGGGTCGGCGTGGGAAAGTCCGGTAAGCAGGGCAGGGCCAGGGTCGTAGCGGTGCATGCCGCAGGCGGCCAGGCCGAGGCGGTGGAACAGGGGTTCAGGGGAGGCGAGCATGCGGTCGATCCAGGGCGAGATCAGTTCCCACTCCAGCCAACCGAGTGCGGCCGAGAAAAAGCGCTCGGCTTCGGGGTATTCGTGCAGATGTACACTGAGCTTGTAGAGTGCGACGCTATTGCCGGACTCGAAGGCTAGCACGACGGCGGCAAAGACTTCTGCGCGGGTATTCGGCCGGAACTGCAGCAGAGTCTCCAGACCGGCTGAACCGGCGACCCTTAGGCCATCGAGATGGGCCTCGATACGCCGTTCAAGGGTGTGCAGGTCGTTCAGGCTGTAGTGCGGGGCACACACGGCATGGTCACGAAGATCGACGAGAAAACCGGCTTCGTCGGCGTGTTGATCGATCACCAAGGAGACTATTTTCAATAGGGACTTCTCAGTTATGGAGTGGCGTATTTTAAAATTGAAAGCGTTTAAATGTTATCTGGATATATAACCTGCGCCCAAGATGCATGTGCAACATTGCCATCAGCGGATAACCCGGATGACCGCCTTCACCTGTCGAGTAGTGCGGCTCGATCAGGAACAACTCCTTGCGGGTCTGCTTGCGCTTGGCGGCGCACTCAGCACCGACGAAGGTCATCTGCTTCATGGCTAAACTGGGATAGCGGAGTCGGCGTATTTCACCAGAAACGTGATCTCTTCAGGTCTAACACAGGCGGAAAAGCAAAGCGAAGCGACTCTCTCGTGCACCTCGGCAACTGCCACTGCCTGAAACCACCTTGTTGCTAGGTTTCAACGACCTTTCCAATTTCCACTAGGTGTTTAGGAAGAGGAGCGGAAAATTGCCGAGCGCCTACCGTGGGAGTCCCTCCCCCCTAAGTCTCCTTCACTGGTCGAAGAAGCTCAGCAGTGGTTTCCAGCGCTGGCCGTCGAACTCGAACAATTCCTTGCCTCCGACCGACCAGAGCCCCTCTTCAGTGGTTCTCAGGCGGTAAGTGGAGGAGGGGAATACCTCATCATCGGGTGGCGCGAGGGGAATCAGTTCATTGCCGACGATTTCATAGAGCCGACGCATATCGGATACGAACACGCGCCCGGCGAAAGAGGCGACACCCCACAGCTTCTCGCACGTTTCGTCCTGCTCGATCAGGGTCCAGACATCACCGCGTCCCTTGAGAATGACGCCCTCGTCGCCCACAGCATATACCGAGCCATCCTCGGCGCAGACTAGATCGAAAAGGTCCAGGTTGGTCGGGGCGTCCAGGCGTTCCCAGCCGGCTGCTGTTCGTCGGCAGAGCAATCCTTGCCAGCCGACGGCATACAGCTCATCGCTGGAAAAGGCCGCCACCGCTTCCACGGCCAGATCCAAGGCTTGTTCGCCTGGTAGTAAGGGAATCGTTTCCGCTTCCCAGAGGGTCCAGTCGCGGCTGCAGTACACCTGTAGGACCGTACCCACCACCAGTGTAAAATCCGCGCCTATGGTCCTGATTGAGCGTAGCGGGCCCTGCGGCTCCACCCCCTCGATGGACGGAAGCTCATGGAAGCTCTGGCCGTCGAACCGAACGAGCTGCCCAGCCTCTCCCAGATAGATGGCTTGTGGATAGGGACGGATCTGGCGGATATCGACCGAACAGGCGTTCCACTCGACAGGAATGGAGGTTAGCTTGCCGGCCTCCAGCCAGCTGAGCACTGCATTGGGTTCGTCCTGTTGAAACAGCTCATCGACGGAGACGATCAAGGCGCCACTGCCGGGCGCGACGAGCCGTGCATCGACAAGCGTCATGCCAGGAATCTGTCTTGGAATCTGTAATGGCATGGGGGGCGATCTCCCTATCTAACCGTTCATTAACGCGGTGGACCGCGCCAGCACGCCTTTCTTCGCCCTGCCTGTTTTCCCCATCCCGTAAGAGGAAGGGCGTAAGGTCGCGTTCGGGTCGGTCCGCGCCTCCTGATGGTAGTCCATGAGTTGTGCCTTGAGGCATGCTTCCGAGCAGCCCTTGAAAGTGGTGGAGGCTGATTTCGCACCTATGGTTGCGGCTTCATCTAGGCTCATCTCGCTAGATCCACGGGCCTTCATCGCCACCTTGCGTCTTGCCGAGAGCACCCCGTGAGTGCTAACCGTGGCCGCTTCGCCTTCGGCGCACAGACAGGGTGCCTTGTTGGAGTCGTAATTGTCCCAGCCCGGTCTTTTTCCACCACTCTGACGGTCCGCTCCGGCCTCGACGATGCATTTCACTTCGATGAGGTGGTCGGGCGTCTGGCCGGGACAGCAATGGCCGCTGTCGTAGGGGGTGAGAAAGCAACGCATTGCCCGCTGGCAGGGTCTCTGCGAGGCGCCGCCCAGCCGCCTTTCTAATTGCCTAATGTCTTTACGGATATTATCCAGCGTCTGTTTGTTCGCCCCACCCCTGCGCTCCCTGTCAAATTTCTTGCGCTCATCGGCCACCTGCTGGCCCTCAGGCGGGCAGGTCGCCTTCCGGTTCAGATCGTCCCCGCAGGCCTTCTTTGCAGCGTCGATCTCGTTGTTGCACTGGCCCGTCTTCATGCCGAGCGCCATGCGGTCCAAGTATGTCCAAGGTACAGTATTACCCGGATCGGAAGCGTGGTTATGGGTCGTCATATCCATATGCCGAACCACATTCTCCCCCTCGAACTTCACATCCATCGACCAGGAGGTGAAGTACACCTTGCCTTTGATCTTACCGGTGATCACACCCTTCTTCGGCGCACAGCCTGCTTCATCTCCATAGCTGGTCTTGAAGTAACTCTTGTTCTTGAGCATCACTTCCTTACCACTGATCTTCACCGTCCGACTTCCCTTGGTCGTGTCCTTGGCCATGCCGGTATTGGGGTAGGGGATCGGCACCCCGGGCGGGGTGGGCGGAGCCTGGGGCGGGGTGAAGCAGACATCCGGAAAGCAGGCGATCGACTTGCCAGCCGCCGCCTTGCAAGAAACTTCCATATTGTTGGCGTAGACCTCATTCGCCATCACGCAGCCCTCACAGTCTGGTAACTGAGCATCGCGGCGGCGCGTTCGCCGGCGTCGTTGCCCAAGTGGCAGAAGATATTCGGGCCTTCGCCATAGCCCTTGCGGCTGGCGGCCAGTGCCACGGCGAGCATCGCCGGGCCGATGGCGGCGCCGACTTCGCCGATGCAGTCGGCGGGGTGCCAGAGGTGGAAGAACTCCTTGCGCACGCGCAGGGTGCGGCTCAGGGCCAGGGACGCTTCCTTGAAGTAGTACTGCTCGCCGGAGATGTCGGTGAGCCGATAATCCATTTGCTCCAAACCACAGCCGACTTCGCTCAGGGCGGCGCGTACGGCTTGAGTCAGGCCGTCGGCGCGAAGGGGAATGTCTTCGGCCTCCACCGTGGCCTTCTCCATACCGAACCCCAGGCCGATGCAGGCCAATTGCGGCTCTTTGCTGGCAACGGGGGCGGCCAGCACCACGGCGGCGGCGCCTTCGCCGGGGATAAATCCGTTGGAGTTCTGGCTGGTGAGCAGGCGTTCGCGTGCTTCGAAAGCGGCCAAGGTCGGTCCGTTGAGGAAGGAGTCGACGCCGGCAATCAGCACATGGCGATGGCCGCCCTGGTAGATCAGCGTGCGTGCATTCAGCAGGGCCACGGCAGCGCTGACCCGACCACGGGCAATGACGTTGGAACCGGGATGAAAGCGCAGGCCCAGTTCGGCTTCGATGGCGTGCAGCAGCCCCTTATCGAGACCATCGAGGCGGCCGGGGCGCTCGACTTCCGCCACCCCCAGCAGCAGCGGGGTCTTTTCCGGGTCGACGTTGGGGGTGCTTTGCAGCGCCTCGGCGATGGCGCGGGCGGCCATCTTGATCAGCTTGGTGCGGCCGCGCCAGGGCTGTTCCAAAGGCACGCTGGCGGCAATCAGCCATTCGCCGCCTTGGTCGATAAAGCGGGTTTCCTGGAAATTGTCGATGGCGCAGCGGATCGCCGCGCAGCTCGCGGGTGCGCTGAGGCCGACAGCACTGACCATGCCGGAGCCGATGATGCAAAGCACGGTCATCAGTCCGTCTCCTCGGGTGTGTGCTTGTCTTTTACCAGGGAGGAGAGCGACGGGTAGTAATCCTTGCCCAGTTCACGGGCGCGCCACCAGCCCGTGGACATCGTGCCGACCAGCACCTGAGCGATCTCGAACATGTTGCGCCGTAGCGGACGGGCGACACGCCAGGTCAGCTGCACCTGGAGCGCGTCGGTGTCGATCAGCAGGGTGTCGATCACCGCCTGCACAGTCTCATGACCGCCTTTTTTCAGGAAGAAGGTCACCGGCACGTCGATTTCGGGGATGCGAAAGCCCGCGCGCTCCTGGGGCGTGAGGTTGAGCAGCAGCACGTCCTCGCCGCCTCGCAGATAGTGGATCTGCTGATCGTCAGGGGCCGCCTGAAAGTAGCGGCGGTCGAAATCACTCGGCAGAAACGGAAAGCAGTCGGCCAACCAGGCATCGTCGTAAGTACCGGCGAAGCGGGCGCGTTGCGGCCAGCTGCGGCCGATGGGGCCGAGGGCCATCGGGCGGTAGTCGCCAGAGGGACTGTCGATCGCCTTGCCCAATTCCTCGGTGTTCGGCATCGGCATGCCACCGATATCAGCACTACCCATATGGCGTGGGAACCAGCCACAACCGGTCGGATTGTCCAGGTAGCAGTGACGCATTTCGGAGTCTTTGGCCATCGGATGACTGCCGCCAAAGGCCTGGGCATAAGAGATGTGCTGCTCGGTGAAGGGCTGCGGCAAGCCGGGAGAAACGCCCAATAGCCCCGGTTGCCACTGCCGGGGGCCGAGGACGGAAAAGGCTTTGCTCATCTGACCGACGCGAATGCCCGCAGCCAGTTGCCTCACGGGCCGCCCGCCTGGGGCATAGGCCTTGCCTCGCACCAGCACATCGCAGAATGGCTTGATCGGGGCGAAGTCCATTTCCTGCAGCGGGGCGCTGAGACCAGGCTCGCCGAGGAAGGTATCGGCCATCAGCAGCGGTTGCTGGCTGTCGGCGAGGGTCGCCGCGCGGCCGTCCAGCGGCAGATTGAAAGTGCCTTTGGCCACCACCACCAGGGATTCGCGGCCATCGGGCTCCATGCCCTGGGTATAGGCAGCAAGCAGTTTGCTGGCGTTGAGCAGTTCCATGGGCCGAATACCTGTCTAGTTGATCTGCACCGAACCACCCTTGATGCGGTTGACCCCGCTGGAGCGGCTGGACAGGTAGGCGCCCTGGATAATCACTTTGCCCGCTCGGGTCAGGGTGATACTGGCCTTGCCGCAACGCAGCACGATCTCGCGTTCGGCACTCAATTCCAGGCGCTGGTCGTCCAGTTGCACGCAGGCAACCGGTGCGGGCGCCGCGGTCTGGCCAAGCAGGCGGCCGATCACTAGCGGGCGGAAAGGGTCGCCATCTTCGAACATCAGCGCCACCTGGGTGCCGATGTCTGCAGGGGCGAGCAGGGTGGTGCTGCGGGCGGCGATGCTCTGTTCCTCGGGGCAACCGGGGTAGGTCACCAGGGGCGCACTGGCTTGCGGCAGGTCGAGCAGGACGCCGATGACCACGCCATCGATGCGGGCCTGGGTGGGTAGTGGGTATTGAACCGTCATACGCGTGACTCCTAGTTTTGCAGGATCTTGCGTCCTTTGATCACCACGTTCTTGTTGGCCTTGATGTTGATCGCGCCAGAGCCGTCTATGGTGATGTCCTTGCCGCGGATGCTGATGGTGCCGTCCTTCTTCATGACGATGCTGGCTTTGCCGGTGGTGATGGTCACCGAGTCACCGGCATCGATGACAAGGTCCTTGCCCACCGTCAGCGCATCGTTGTTGTCGATATCGGTCGTGCGTCCTGCACCGACCTTGCGCGATTCGTTTGCCTTTACCGTGGTTGAAAGATTGGCACCCACGTCCACCGAGCGGTTGGCGCCCACATTGGTCGACTGGTAGAGGCCCACATTGACGTTTTGGTAGGCCCCGACATTCACCGTTTGAAAGGCACCGATGACAACTTCCTGCGCTGCGCCGATGGCGATCGTCTCGTTGATACCTACCGCATGGGTGCGCTGCAGGGTCACGGTCGCGGTTTCGTTGGCGCCGACGCTGATCGTGCGGTTGCTGCCAATGTTGATGGTCTCGTTGCTGCCGACGCGTTCCGTACGGTTGACGCCAATGGTGATGGTCTCGTTGTTATCGACGGTTTCGGTGCGGTCGTGTTTGACGTGCACGGTTTCGTCGTTGTCGATGCACTTGCTGCGGTCGTGGCCGACCCAGTGGGTCTCGTCGTTCTCGACCTCGATGTCCTGGTTCTTCTCGGCGTGGATAAACAGTTGCTCCGCGCCTTTCTTGTCTTCCATGCGGATTTCATTGAAGTTGGCCGGTGAGCCGCCCTTGCTTGAACGGCTCTTCACGCCGCTCTGGGTGGCATTGGCCGGCAGCGTGTAGGGCACGGTCTGTTCGGCGTTGTAGACGCGGCCGGTGATGATCGGCCGATCCGGGTCGCCTTCGAGAAAACTGACAATCACTTCCTGACCGATTCGCGGGATCTGCATCGCCCCCCAGTTCTTGCCGGCCCAGGCCTGGGAGACGCGCATCCAGCAGGAGCTGTTCTCGTTGGATTGGTCGTGGCGATCCCAGTAGAAGTGCACTTTGACCCGGCCATACTGGTCGGTCCAAATCTCCTCGCCATTGGGGCCGACCACCACCGCGGTCTGTGGCCCTCGGACAATCGGCATGGGGGTCAGGGGGAGGGGGTGGAAAACCTGGCTGGCATCCATGCAAGCGAGTTCGCCCACGAACTGCTCGGAGAGATCCTGGGTGCCACTTTCATAGGGCTCCTGGTGGATGTGGTAGCGCGCGCTGACCACCAGGTATTCGCGGTTCTGGTCTTCGCGCTCATAGCCGGTCAGCGAGAACAGGTGGCCGGAGCCCAGTCCGCGGGCACGGCCGCGCAGTTGTACGCGCTCGAACTGGCTGTGGATGGCTTCGATGCGGGTACGCGCATAGTGCTCGCCGTCATTGCTCTGTGCGTATTCACCGGGGTAGTCGTAGAGCGGGTAGTCGCCGTTGCTGTGGCTGCGCGACACACTGGAGCGCACCTCAAGGTTGGCGCGGGGGCGCTGGAAGTCGTAATCGTTGAGCTCCAGCGAACCGGGTTGGACTTCCCGCGTCAGTTGCCAATCGTAGAAATGATCGCGCTCGCGCATTTGCCGATCGGGTGGGTAGAACGGCACTGAGTCGTAATCTGCCACCGTGGAGTGGGCGCCATAGGCGTCGGCCAACACCAGTACATGACGCGCTTGCTCATGGCGGAAGTAGTAATAGATCCCTTCCTGTTCCATCAAGCGGCTGACGAAATCGAAGCTGGTTTCGCGGTACTGCACGCAATATTCCCACTGGCGGTAGCTGCCGCTCAGGCTGTCTTCGAAATCGGAAAAACCGAGGTCGCGGAACACCTGCTTGATGATGTCCGGCACCGTATTGTTCTGGAAAATCCGGCAATCCGAGGTGCGCGTGAGCAGCCAGAACCAGGGCCGCAGGCTGACGTGGTAGCCGGCGAACTGGCCATGGCCGGTCAGTTGTCGACAGCTGCAGGCAATGCCGTGGAAGTAGCGTTTGCCGCCGTCGTGCAGTTCCAGGGTCAGGCCCATCGGCTTGCCCAGCAAATGGTCGAACGTGATCGCCCGGTCTTCGGAGGTGAGGTTCAATTCGTAGTGGAACAACCGCCCCAATTCTTCGTTGCCTTCCATGCTCCGCAGCAGCAGGACATCGCCGCCGAGGGGGCAGTTGACCTGCACCAAACGGTTGTTTTGCGTGATTGCCATGCACGGCTTCCTCTGCCTCGTGTTTGGGCGTCAGTCGGCCGTCTCGAATACATAACGCAACGTACGACTGAATCCGTTTCCAGCGGATTAACCTTTTGCCCAACGCCTCTTTGGCGTTATCTCTAATCCTTACAATTCAAGGAAGTGTTAGCGCTGTTCAATTCTTGTCAAGAAACTCTCCGACCAGTGGGGTGAACACCGAGGCGTTTCAAGATCGGTGATCGGAGGTCATTATTTAGTATCTTTGGTTATAGGCTTTATTCTAAAAAGTGAGTACCCGCGCAATTTATTCAGCGCGAATTCAATCGTGCTTATGAAGAGCATCTTTCAAAGTTGCGTAAAGGATGAGTACTGTAAAACTAAAGTTCGCGCACTTTTAACCACCGAAGACCTGATGACAGCAGAACCGACTATCCTTTCGGATAGTGAACGCTGCACTCTTGGCAAAAAGGGACGCCATGCCAGACTATGATCGCGCCATCGGCTCCACACCCGGCATTACATACGGTGATCGAACCTGTCTGATCGGGCCCTGGTTACTCAGGCCCTGGCTACTCCGGATGGCTTCAATTACGGTTTTCTGTCTTTTCACGGCAACACCCGGATACGGCCAGAACCTGCCAACCGCGGCAGGTATCGAAAACGCCACGGTAACGGTGATTCAAGCGCAGGAAATCGTTTCCAGGGCCACCCTTGAAGCCGTTCGCTGGAGCGGCCCTGAGTCCGGCCCGAAAGCCCAGCGGGGCAAGAGCATCGCCCTTGTCGCAGAGGATTTGCGTAACGGAGGCATCGTCGGTGTCGCGCAGGGCGCTCGCGAGGCAGCCAAGGCGATGGGCTGGACGCTGAAGATATTCGATGGCGCTGGATCATCGGCCGGGCGCGCAAAGGCCTTCTCCGATGCGCTGGCAGAGAAACCCGACGGCCTCATTCTGTGCGGTTCCGATGCCCTTGAGAACAATGCGGCGCTGATCCTCTTCGCCAACAGGGATGTGCCGGTGGTTGGCTGGCACGCCGGGGCACGCCCCGGGCCGATTGACGGCACGCCGGTGGCCATGAACGTCACGACCGACCCGCTCGAAGTGGCTCGCCTCACGGCCATGGCGGCAGTGGCACAGTCAAACGGACACGCCGGCGTGGTCATCCTGACCGACTCCAAGTACAGCATCGCCATGGCGAAAGCCAAGGCCATGGAAAACGTCATTCGGGCCTGTCGAGAATGTACGTTGCTGGAAGTGCGCGATGTGGCGATCTCCGAAAGTGGCGAGAAGATGCCGGCGCTCACCAAGGAGCTGCTTCAGCGCTATGGCAAGCGCTGGACCCACACGCTGGCCATCAACGATATCTATTTCGACTACTCGATTGCCTCATTGACCAACGCCGCAATGCCCAGTGACGGCATCAGTCTGTTATCTGCCGGTGATGGCAGCGCCTCGGCTTTCTTGCGCATACAGGCAAAAACCTACCAGACCGTCACCGTGGCCGAGCCGCTCAACCTGCATGGCTGGCAAGTGATGGATGAATTGAACCGGTTGTTTGCAGGGCAGCCGGTGAGCGGCTTCGTAGCACCGATTCACTTGGTCAATGCCGACAATATTGCTTTCGACGGCGGGAAGAAATTCCAGTACGACCCTGACAATGGTTATCGAGACATTTATCGCCACCAATGGAATCCCTGACATTGGACGTTATTTCCCGGCTCGGACGCCGGCTATTGCCGCAGTCGTTGCGCGCACAGTTCACACTGGCGTTCCTGACGCTGGCGCTGCTGATCCTGGCGGGTGGTGCCACAGCGGTCTACGCGTTGCGCACGTCAAACAGCGCCACCCGCCAGCTGACGGATGAACGACTGGTGCGCATGCAAAATGGGCAAGACATGGTGCAGCGGACCTTGCTGATCGAACGCCAGACCGATCAGCTTCTGACAACCCGTTCCCCCGACGCCCTGCGTTCAAGCTATGCGGCGACCGTCGAACAGCTTGAAGCCCTTGATCAACTGGTGCAGGAGCTGACTGCCGCGAACAGTGGCGAGGCGATACTCGACATGCATCAGTCGAGTCAGATGTTCCGCAATACCGCCAACATCGTTGCGCAACTGCGAGAAAGCCTGTTGCAGACCGAGGTCACCTTCGAGCAAGCCCTGGAGGATCACGCTGCCCGGTTAACCGCGACCAAGTCCCGGTCCAGCCTGGAACTGGCGGTGTTACTTTTCGATCTGCCGCAGGCTAATGACAGTGATGCCGTGCAACGGCTGCGGATCCGATATGAGCGCCTGTCACGCGCCGCTGGCAAGTTACCCGACGCTGATGGGGAAACGCCCGATCTCTTCTCCCTGCGCCTGAGACTCATCAATCAGCACAGCGTCATCCAGCGCTTCAATGAGGAGTTGAAGAATGAGGCCGGGGTTCTGGTCGCGGTGGCCCGTGCGCAATCCAGTGCTTACACCGAAGACTATCGCGAAGCCGTGCAGCGCCTGGTCGAGGCCTCAAATCGTAGCCAGCAATGGGTGCTGATCATGTTGGGCGCCAGCCTGGTGTTCGCCTGGTTCGTGACCCGGGTCTTCATGGGCCGTCATGTGCTTGTGCGCCTGAATGAAATAAGCCGGCAATTGCGTCAGGAACGCACTGACAAAACGCATTTGATGATGGTGGAACATGGGAAAGACGAGATCGGCAACATGGCTCGCGCGGTGAATCAATTCCTCAAAGACCGTCTTCAGCTGGAAAAAAAGACGGTCCAATTGAGTATCGCCACAGAGCGGCTCGCCCTGCAAAACAACCGATTAGAGCAAGAAGCCATCATCCGTGCCGGACAAGGTCATGTCCTGGAGCTGATCGCCAGGAGCACCGAGCTTGCAGAAGTCCTCGAGAGTCTGGCTCACCTGGTCGAGTCCCAACTGGAGGGGATGATGGTGTCCATCCTGGTGCTGGATGAGGATGGCAAACACCTGCTGCACGGGGCTGCCCCCAGTTTGCCGAAAGCCTATAACCAGCTCATTGACGGGATTGCGATCGGTCCAAACGTCGGCTCTTGCGGCACCGCGGTGTATCGACGAGAACCGGTCATCGTCACGGATATCGAGCTGGACCCGCTGTGGGAGGAGTACCGATCAGCCGCTGCGCCCTATGGATTTCGCGCCTGCTGGTCGACGCCGATTCTGTCCCATGAGCGAAAGGTATTGGGTACGTTTGCCTTGTATTCCAACACCGTCCGCAGCCCTAGCTCGACCGAGACGCGACTGATCGACATGGCGACACCTCTTGCCGGTATTGCGATAGAACGCCAACTGACCGAAAAGCGCATTCGCTATATGGGCGACCATGACGCACTGACCGGGCTGCCGAATCGCACACTGCTCGAAGACCGTCTCAAGCAGGCAATACTTTATGCCCAGCGCTACAGCCGGCTGGTGACGGTGGTGTTTCTCGATCTGGACAAATTCAAACTGGTGAATGACAGCCTTGGGCACAGCGCTGGAGACGTACTGCTGAAAACCGTCGCCCAGCGCATGCAGGAGTGTGTGCGCCGCACCGACACCGTCGTGCGACTGGGTGGCGACGAGTTTGTGATCATCCTGTTCGACCAGCCCTCAGACCTCGACGGCGTTACTCCAGCCCTGCACAAGATCCAGGAAGCCATCCTGCAGCCGATTCAGCTCAGCGGGCATACACTCCACGTCACCTGCAGCATGGGGTTGGCCACCTACCCAGCCGACGGCAGCGATACCGACACGTTGCTCAGCAATGCGGACGCCGCCATGTACCGGGCCAAGGAACTGGGTCGCAACAGTTACCAGTTCTATACGAGCGAGATGAATAACAAGGATCAGGGCAAGCTCGCCATGCAAGACGGGCTACGAAACGCACTCAACCATGACGAGTTCCTGCTGCTGTACCAGCCACAGGTGGATTTGCAGTCAGGTCAGATTATCGGCGTAGAAGCACTGATCCGCTGGCAGCATCCCGAACTCGGCATGGTGTCTCCAGTCAAATTCATTCCGCAGGCCGAAGAGACCGGGTTGATCGTGCCCATAGGCGATTGGGTGATTCATACCGCGTGTAGACAGAACAAGGACTGGCAGGATGCGGGCTGGCCGCCGATCACCATGTCGGTGAATATTTCAGCACGCCAGTTCATCGAAAGGGACCTGATCGACCGGGTGAGGCATGCCTTGCAAGAGACCGGTCTGGACCCGATGTACCTTGAGCTGGAGCTGACCGAAAGTCTGATCATGCAAGACCTTCAGCAAGCCATCAGCAAAATGAAGGAATTGCAATCAATGGGGATCAGTCTGTCGATCGACGACTTCGGCACCGGCTACTCCAGCCTCGCGGCATTGAAAAGCTTCCCCATCGCAAGACTCAAGATCGACCAGTCTTTCGTGCACGATCTGCCCGACAACGAGAACGACAAAGCCATCGCTACCGCAGTGATTTCGTTGGGGCACCAACTGAACCTCAAGGTCATAGCCGAAGGTGTCGAAACCGAAGAGCAGCAAACCTTCCTGCGTGAAAACGGCTGCGATGAAATTCAGGGCCACTTTTTCAGCAGAGCGGTCAGCGCAGAGGAAATCAGTCTATTACTGCGTACGCCCCGATTGCCTCAATCGAGCTGTATTACCAGCCCTGACGCGGTAAGGCGAAAACGCGATGTAAAACGTCCACGCAGTCCAATGCCCGGGCATTAATGACTTGGCGTACGGTAAAACGCTGCTGTGTCGACCTGCGGCAAAAAAGGCATCGGCGATTTTTCTGCTGCTCACCCAACTGGTGACCAGAGAAACCACCAGAGTGGCCAGCACCGGACGACGGAATTTCGCTTCAGCATTTTTGATGGACTGTGGCATGGCACGCTCGGCATTCAGCAAGAGAGAAAACTTGCATCTGGCATGAACCATGGTGCCAATCTCGATGAGCCGGGTAGTGTGGCAGGGGAACGACCTATGAAGGCCGTCCCCATGCCGATTGTGGCGCAAACCACTTGAGGTCGGTGCTCTCGCGTATTTTCGCCGGTCAACTGCGAGCTTCTTCGGTCAGCTCAAACACCTCTAGTCATCGATTAAAGCGCTCGACCAATGAATACTGAGTATTAGCCGTCCGGGTCAATTCCTTGCTTAACTCTGCCGAATGATGGGCCTGCTCTGATGTCTGATCTGCCAGGTGCGCGATGGTGGTGATATTACGGCTGATTTCCTCTGCAACGGCGGTTTGCTCTTCAGTGGCTGCTGCAATTTGGGTTGTCATATCAGTGATATTGGCGACCGCTTCACTGATACCTACCAACGCTTTGTCTGCTTCAAGCACCCACGTCACACCTTCTTCGGCCTGACGGCGACCACTTTCCATTGTTTGCACGGCGTTATCGGAAGACATCTGGAGCTTGGTTATCAGGCCATGGATTTGCGTCGTGGATTCAGAGGTGCGCTGCGCCAACTGACGCACCTCGTCCGCCACCACGGCGAAGCCTCGCCCCATATCACCAGCGCGCGCAGCTTCGATCGCGGCATTCAAGGCCAGTAGGTTGGTTTGATCGGCAATGCCTTTGATGACATCGACCACGGTTCCGATTTCATTGCTGTCCTTGGCCAACTGCGCGACCGTCTGCCCGGTTTCGCCAACCACTGCGGACAGTCGCTGGATCGCTTCGCGGGTATCTCGGGCCACATCGCGTCCGCGTCCGGTCAGCAAGTTAGCTTCTTGGGAGGCGTCAGCGGTGCGTTGGACATGGCTGGCGACTTCTTGTGTGGTCGCCGCCATCTGATTGACCGCTGCGGACACTTGTTCGGTCTCGACACGCTGGCGATCAAGACCCCGTGAGCTGTCGGCGGCCAATACATCGGACCTCCCGGCTAGTCCGCTGAGTTGCTCCGCGGTGTCCTGCAGACGTGTAAGACAGGTCTTCAGGCGCGCGGCCTGGCTCACAAAGGCCGTTTCAAGGCGTGCCTGAGGGCCACACTCGTCGCTGTACATTTTCGCGATCAGTTGATCGGAGGTGGAGGGTTCAGCCATCTGTAGCAAGCGCAATGTCCCCTGTTTTTGCCAGCGCGTGACGATCAGTCCGAGCGGTGCAGAGACTGCTGCGGTGATGGCAATGGCCACGAAGGTGTTGAGTAAGACACCACTCAAAGCCCCCGCCAAGCCCATAACCAGGAATGGCAACCAGCCAAGCAGGGCCGGTTGCCACTTGTCACGCGCGGGGATGGCCGCCTTGCCCTGACTGATGCGCTTGTAGAGGGATTCGGCGCGGTGAACTTGTTCGGCAGTGGGTTTGACCCTGACTGATTCATAGCCAACCACTTGGCTGCCTTCGAAAATCGGTGTGACGTAGGCATTGACCCAGTAATGGTCACCGTTTCTGGAGCGGTTTTTGACAATGCCCATCCACGGGTTGCCTTGCTTAAGAGCGCCCCACATATGGGCGAATACAGCAGGAGGCACATCGGGATGGCGGACGATATTTTGCGGTGCGCCAATCAGGTCGGCTCTGTCGAAGCCACTGATTTCTACGAAGGCGTCATTGCAGTAAGTGATGACTCCTCGAGCATCTGTTGTCGAGATGAGTTTCTGTTGAGGTGCAAGCGCGACCTCACGTTGCGTAACGGGTTGGTTGTTCCTCATTCCTGCAGCTCCCTGGGTCCGGTAAAAAAGCCATCGGCAGACGCCAGGAAAATGTGAGTGATTTTTTTAAAATTATATTTAACAACAATGAGTTACATAAATTTTGCTCGTTGGAAATCGGGTCCCGCTTAGATTTTTTTCCAGGTCCGTCCTCGACATCCAGGTTTACGCAAGGTTGTAGGAATGGCCTTGTCTGGATTACTTGATTGACGTCAACCGCCTGTGTCGGCCTGCGCTGTATTCTGCGCTGAAACCGACTGTTGGTAGCGCAAGGCTTATTGCTCATGACTGAATTGATGCTGACTCACCTCGACTCACTGGGACGCGTGCGAATGGTCGATGTTACGGATAAATGCGTGACGTCCCGAGAAGCCGTGGCTGAGGCATGGGTTCATATGCTTGCCGAGACCCGACAACTGATTGCCAGTGGTGCTCACCCTAAAGGTGATGTATTTGCGGTAGCGCGGATCGCCGGCATTCAGGCGGCCAAACGCACGAGCGAGTTGATTCCGCTCTGTCATCCGCTGCTTCTGAGCAGTGTTAACGTTGAGTTGAGTTTTGAAGGTGACCAACGCGTACGCATTGTTTCTCGGTGCAAGCTGTCCGGACAGACCGGCGTCGAGATGGAGGCACTGACCGCCGCCAGTGTGGCGGCCTTGACCCTGTATGACATGTGCAAGGCCGTGGACCGGGGCATGAGTATCGAATCGGTGCGGCTGTTGGAGAAACAGGGTGGTAAGAGTGGCCGGTATCAGGCGCCGCAACAATGAAGCTGAATGTTTTGTATTTCTCGCGGTACCGCGAAACGCTTGGCCTGGACGATGAAACGATTGAAGGTGATTTCACTTCTGTCGATCAGTTGCGTCAGCACCTGATACATCGGTCTGGCGTCTGGCAGGTGCTGGCCGAACAGAACCTCATGTGTGCCCGCAATCAGGACATGTGTGGGCTCGATGAGCCGTTGATAGACGGTGATGAAGTGGGTTTTTTCCCAACCGTAACGGGAGGGTGATTCGATGATTCGAGTGCAGACAGAGCGCTTCGAACCCGGCACCGAAATCAATGCCCTGCAGGCTTTGAGCCTGAATGTCGGTGCCGTGGTGAGTTTTGTCGGGTATGTACGTGACACCAACGTCGGACAAGAAGTCGCCGGGATGTTTCTTGAGCATTACCCCGGTATGACCGAAAAGGTCCTGGGCAAGATCGCCGACGAAGCCCGACAGCGCTGGCCGTTGCTCGGACTGGTGCTGATCCATCGAATCGGCGCGCTGCAACCGGGAGACCCCATTGTCTTTGTCGGCGTCAGCAGCAGTCATCGTCAAGCGGCTTTTGATGCCTGTGCGTTTGTAATGGATTACCTGAAAACCCGAGCGCCATTCTGGAAGAAAGAACAGGTGGCCGAGAGTTCCCATTGGGTCGAGGCTCGCCACAGTGATCGCGAGGCGGCGCAACGATGGGAGTGACGTTTCCCTCGCGGTGAGTGGAACGTGTTCAGCTGTATTGAGAGCGAGAATCCCATGCTCTATCCGCTGTTTCTGACATTGCACCTGTTTGCCGCGATGATTTTCATCGGCACGGTATTCTTCGAAGTCCTGTTCCTTGAAAGTATCCGCAAACAACTGCCGGTCAAGGTCATGTTACTGGTCGAGCAGGGTGTCGGTCGACGTGCACGCACCTTGATTCCATGGGTCTTGCTGGTGTTGTTCGGTGCCGGGTTGGGGATGGTCTGGCTGCGCTATTTACCGGTCCTTGCCACACCAATGGCCTCATCGTTTGGCACGTTGCTGATGTTGAAAATCGTGGTGGCCGTCAGCGTACTGCTGCATTTCCTGGTCGCCATGTTTTTGTTCAAAAGTGGCCGGATGAGTGCTCGATACCTGCATTTCATCCATGGCAGCCTGTTCTGCCACATGGTTGTCATTGTGCTGTTGGCCAAGTGGATGTTTTACCTGACGTGGTGACTGGGCATGCCTGGTGTCCGTTGCGCGACAAGCACTTTGCTCGCGCTTGATGCAAATCAAGGAGCATGGGTCGCCAGGCTCCGACACTGGCGGTCCGCAGCCAGTCTCGGAGACCCGTTATGCTCAATTCGTTTCACAGCCCTGGAGAGCTGAACGTCCGGTGCGATCAAGGCGTGCTCGACCCCAACGGCCATGTCGACACTGAAAAATTTCACGACGGCATCGGCTCTCTGGATTTGCATCGTGCATTGCGCGTCAGCCGTCAGAAGTGCCGTCCGCTGTCGCTGAACGTGCAACTGCCTTCTAACCTCAAGCGTGCCTTGTGGTCCCCTCGCGAAACTTCATGCGAGCACAGTGGTGTCGAACACTATCTTCAGCGTCTGCAACATGAGATCGACCTCGTCGGTTGTCATCTGGGAGCCGGGCAGCGGGTCGAGCAGTTCCATCTGGGGGGCGGAACACCCGCCATCGCCCAACTGAGACGGCTGATGAATCACCTTCGTGGCCGATTCAACTTTCTTGGACATGAGTGCGGTGACTACAGCATAGAAGTGGACCTTCACCATACGGATTGGTCGACCATGGGCATGCTGCGTGACCTGGGGTTCAACCATGTCAGCATCGGCGTTCCGGACATCGGTGCCGACCGTGCGATGTCGGTGGCCTGCTACCAGAATCCGGCACCGATCCATTCGCTTATCGATGCCGCTCGGACCTTCGGCTATCGATCCATCAATGTCGATCTGGGTTATGGCCATACCTGGCAGACGCCAGAAAGTTTTGCGCTGAAACTGGCGACCATCATCGAACTGGAGCCGGACCGGCTGCTGGTGTTTGACTATGCCCGGCCACCCCAACGCTATCGGCCAAAGACTGCAGACACAATCGGGGCGTTTTGCAGCGAGGAAGATAAAGGCGCCATGCGCCGGATCTGCTTTGAACAGTTGATCGGCGCCGGTTATCACTACATTGGCCTGGGGCAGTTTGTCCGACCCGATGACGATTTGGCGATTGCTCAGGAGCGCGGCCGATTACGTCGCAATTGTGAGGGGTTTACCCGTCACGGGCATTGCGACCATATCGGGTTCGGTTTGGGCGCTATCAGTCAGATCGACGGTTTGTATGCGCAAAACACCGACGAACTGGAACGGTACCAGCAGCAACTGGACATGGACCAACTGCCGACGAGTCGTGGCTGGCGCTGTGAGGAAGGGGATCAGGTCAGGCACATGGTCATGGAACGCCTGGCGTGTGATCTGGAGCTGGATATCCAGGCAATCGAGAGGCGTCATGGAGTCATTTTTCGCCAGTACTTTTTCACCGCCTGGCCTGTGCTTGAGCAATTGAGCCGTGACGGGTTGATTGAACTGTCTGACCGTTTCATCAGCATTCTTCCGGCCGGTCGGCCGCACGTGGATGCCGTCTGCAACCTGTTTGAAAAGGATTCGGACGGTGCGGGGCATGAACCCCATTACGAATGGATTGATCATGACAACTTCATTTGATTTCAATCGTGCCCTGGTCGAAAAGTATGACCTCCCGGGGCCGCGCTATACCTCTTACCCGACCGCGCCGCAGTTTCATCAGGCGTTCGCCGTCGATGACTATCAGCGTGCGGCCTCGGACAGCAACCAGGCGACAACGCCAAAATCGCTGTCGGTGTACATCCACATCCCGTTCTGCAAGAGCCTTTGTTACTACTGCGCCTGCAACAAAATCATTACCCAGAAAACCCACCGCGCCGTCGAGTACCTGACGTACCTCAAGCGCGAAATCGTGATGCAGGCTGCCTTGTTCGACCGCACCCGCAAACTCACGCAACTGCACCTGGGAGGTGGCACGCCGACCTATTTGACCGGCGAACAACTGGCTGACCTTATGGACTGCCTGCACCAGGCATTCGACATGGACGACAGCGATGACCATGAGTTTTCCATCGAGGTCGACCCTCGCACCATCAGTACGCAACAGATCCAGTTGTTGCGTCAGTTGGGGTTCAATCGTTTGAGCTTTGGCGTACAGGACTTCGATCCCGACGTGCAGGCAGCGGTCAATCGGCAGCAAAGTGAAGAGCAAATCCATGCGCTGGTCGCTGCGGCGCGCCAGGCGCGATTCAAATCGATCAGTGTCGATCTGATTTACGGCCTGCCATTGCAAACCGTGCAGAGTTTCGATGTCACCCTCGGCAAAATCATCGCGCTGCGTCCGGACCGGATTGCCGCCTACAGCTACGCCCATCTGCCGGAACTGGTGCGCGCACAACGGCTGATTCGTTCGGCCGACATGCCGCCACCGGAGCGCAAACTGGAATTGCTTGAACTGACTGTCCGTCGTCTGACTGAGGCCGGTTATATCTATATCGGCATGGACCATTTTGCCTTGCCGGACGATGAGTTGGCGTTGGCCCGGGCCAATGGCACGTTGCAACGCAATTTCCAGGGTTATTCCACCCATTCCGACTGCGATTTGATCGGTCTCGGGGTGTCCTCCATCGGCAAGGTCGGCGACAGCTACAGCCAGAGCGTCAAGGAGCTATCGCAGTACTACGCCCGCATTGATCAAGGCTTGTTGCCTGTGCATCGGGGTTACCGGTTGAGCGCCGATGATCGTCTGCGCCGTGAAGTGATCAGCGATCTGATGTGCCACGGCCGGATCGACTTCGGCAAGTTTGAAGCGGGTCATGACATCTGCTTTACCGATTACTTTGCCGATGCGCTGATGCAACTGGACGAGCATGTTCGCGATGGCTTGCTGCAGATTCACAAAGACGCGTTGGTGTTGTTGCCCCACGGGCATTTGATGATGCGCAGCGCCGCGATGGCGTTTGATGCCTATTTGGGCGCTGATCAAAAAGGCCGGTTTTCACGTACCGTTTGAAGTCCCCAGTGCTGGCGTCCGCGATGCCAGGAGGAAATGATGAGAACCGAGTTTCAGGATCGTTTGGCGGTGGTCACGGGTGCCAGTTCCGGGATAGGCCTGGCCCTGTGTGCGGCGCTGTTGCCGCGCGGGGTCAAGGTGCTGGCGATGTCACGGAAAATCGGGGAACTGCCGGCCTTGCAGCAGATCTATGGCGAGCGCTTGCAATGGTGTGCCGGTGACGTGACCTGTCAGGATGACCTGCAGGCGCTGGCCCAACGTGCATCGACACTGGGCCAGGTGGATTATCTGGTGCCCAACGCGGGTATCGCCGAAATGGCCGATAGCCTCGACATGCCGGCCTTCCAGCGTCAGTGGGCGGTCAACGGCGCCGGGGCGTTGAATACCCTGGCAGCGTTACGCGGGGAGTTGGCGAGTCCGGCTTCGGTGGTGTTTGTCGGCAGCTTCCTGACCGGCTCGAGTTTTCCCGGTCTGGCCGCCTGCATTGCCAGCAAGGCCGCGCTGGCGGCGCAGGCGCGCACGTTGGCGGTGGAATTCGCGCGTTATGACGTGCGCATCAATCTGGTCTCCCCGGGGCCGACCGCGACCTCGATGTGGGACAACCTGGGGTTGAGCGACGGGGAACTCGACGACGTTGCCGGCACCCTCGGCAAACGTCTGCTGCCCGGTCATTTCCTCGATGCGTCTGCGGTGGCCAACGTGATTGTTTTTCAGCTGTCTCAAGGCGCGCGGGGTGTTTATGGTCAGGACTGGAAAGTCGATAACGGTTATACCCTGAGCTGAAGAGGTGAACACAAACCCTGTGGCGAGGGAGCTTGCTCCCGCTCGGCTGCGTAGCAGTCGTAAAATCAGCACCTGCGTTTAATCTGAATGTACGCAGTGACTGCTTTTAGGGCCGCTTCGCGCCCCAGCGGGAGCAAGCTCCCTCGCCACAAGTGCGATGTGTATTTCGATGTTCAGACACAAAATCTAGTGCGACGTACCCTCGGCAAACTCGATTTTATTGCCCACGTTGTACTTACCCGACGGCTTGTTCATCGGCAGGCGTTTGACCTCCTTGAGGGTGTTGCTGTCGTAGACGATCAGCGCACCGTCAGTGGCCCAGATACTCAGCAGCAGGTAGCGACCGTCGCGGGTGAATTCGACGTGGGCGGCGGTCTTTCCGGGCATCGGGCGCAGGGTGTGAGCGATTTCCAGGGTCTGTTTGTCGATCAGGTGGATCGCATCGTTGTCGGGGCCGAAGAACACGTCGGTCCAGGCATACCGCGAGTTGACGTGGCTGCGCATGAAGAAGCCCGGCCCCAGGGTCGGTATTTCCTTGAGCAGTTTCCAGGTCTTGAAGTCGATGACCGAGATCAGGCCCTTGCTGATGTTCGGCGTGGCGAACACCCACTCACCGTTACGTTTCCAGTAGGTCCCGGACCCCAGGTGCGGCATGCCCGGCAGTGGAATGTCGGTGACCACCTTGCCACTGTCGAGGTCGATCACCTGACCGCCCTTGGCCTTGCGCGACGTGGCCAGCAGTTGCTTGTAGTCCGGTGAGAAGGAAAAGTCGTCCAGCATATCTTCGGCGTGGATCCGTCGCGGTTCGAAATCCGGTGTGCCGGTGCAGGGCAGTTCCCAGACTTCCTTCACGTCCTTGAGCGCCACGATGAAGCTGTCCCGTGGCGGTGCGGTATAGACCGCGCTGACCCGTGACGCGGTGCCGTCCTGGCCGATCGCCGGAATGGTTTTGACCAATGACAGATCACGGGCATCGAGCACCACCAGGTTGCCCGGCAAGTAGTTGCCCACCAGCACCCATCGGCCGTCCTTACTCACCGCAAGGTTGCGGGTGTTGAGCCCGGCGCGGACCTCGGCGATCAGTTTCAGGTTATGCAAGTCATACAGGCTGATCCAGCCATCGCGAGAGGCCACGTAGACGAAGCGTCCGTCCGGCGAAAACTTCGGCCCGCCATGCACTGCAAAGTGCGAAGCGAACCGTGCAAGCACTTCAAGGCGGTCGCCGTCGAGGATGTCGATGTGATGATCACCGGCTTCCACCACCACAAACAGGTTCAGTGGATCGGCGCGATGCTGGGGCGTGTCGGGCAGTTTGTTGATATCGGCGAGAACCGAATGACTGCCGCGAATGTCATCGTTGCTCCAGGTGGGTGGGGTGGCGGGTGGTTGCTGGAGGTAGTCCACCAGCGCGTCGATCTGCGTGGCGTTGAACACGTTGGCATACCCGCTCATCTGACTCGCGGGACGACCGTCCTGGATCACGCTGCGGATTTCGTCGGGTTTGATCCGGCTCAGGCTTTCCGGCAGCAAGGCCGGTCCCGTACCGCCGAGACGATTGGCGCCATGGCAGCTCTGGCAATGCTGTTGGTAGAGATTGGCGGCCGTGTCGTTGGGCGGAACCGCTGTACCGGCATGAGCCGCGCCGATCCATAACAATGGGGCAAGCACCATGCGCCTCATATCGCCACCTTGCGCTGGCGTTGCAGCGCTGGGGCGGAGGAAAAACGCGCCGGGTATTGCTGCTGTTGGGCAGCGAACAGATCGACCACTTTGCCGATCACCGCAAGCGTCGGAATGCCAGGTGGGCATTCCCGCGCCAGGGTCGGCAATTGGTGCAGCCTGCCTCGGGCAACGTGCTGGTCGGGACGCGTGCCATTGCTGATCAGCGCCGCCGGTGTCTCGGCGGGCATTCCGGCTTCGATCAAGCGCTGGGCGATAATCCCGAGATTTGACAACCCCATGTAAAACACCAGGGTCTGACTGCTGTCGACGAGGCTGCTCCAGGGTAATTGCAACTCACCATCGTGTTGCAAGTGCCCGGTGATGAATCGACAGGAGTTGACCAGATCCCGATGGGTCAACGGAATGCCAGCGTAAGCGCTACACCCGGAGGCGGCAGTAATGCCGGGGACCACCTGGCAGTCAATGTTGCGTTGCAGCAGATACTCCAGCTCCTCGGCGCCACGGCCGAAGATGAACGGGTCGCCACCCTTGAGCCGGACCACACGCTGCCCCAGATCGGCGAGGTCGGCGAGTAGTTCGTTGATCTGATCCTGAGGCAGGCTGTGGCAGCCGCTGGCCTTGCCGACGTAATGCCGGGCGCAGGTGAGGGGGATCAATGCCAGCAGCTCGGGGCTGATCAGGCGGTCGTAAACCACGGCGTCGGCTTGCATCAACAGGCTCCAGGCGCGCAGGGTCAGCAAGCGTGGATCGCCGGGGCCAGCGCCGACCAGGGCGACTTCGCCCGGTCTGAACGGGGACTCAAGTGCAGCCGGTAAAATAATCGATGGATGCATGGGACGTCCTTGGTACTTCATCAGGTGGGCCGGCCCCATCCTTTGTCAGATGGCTCGCCAGGCGGGTGCTTCAGTGCATGACGCAAGGGATGGTCGTTAATGGTGGTATGCCGATTTCTTCATCGCTGAGGTGGCATCCGGGGTCCTGGCCCCAGAGATCACCTTCGGCCCAGGCGCGGGTGCGGGTATTGCCGTTGCAGATGCTGAGCCAGCGGCATTGGCCACAACGGCCACCCACGGCGCGAGGATGCGCGCGCAGTTGCTGCAACAAGGCGTCCGGGCGGTCCAGCCACAGCGTGCGAAACGGTGTGTGCCGGACATTGCCCACCGAGTGCTGCCACCAATAGGTGTCGGGGTGAACTTCGCCGGTGTTGTCGATGTTGGCGATGCCGCTGCCCGAGGCATTGCCGCCCCAGGCGCGGAGCATGTGTTCCAGGCGCCGGTAATGCTCGGGTAGATGCAGGCCTACCCATTGCAGCAGGAGAATCGCGTCGGCATCGTTGTTGCCGCTGACAAAATCGCTGTCGCGACCGTGCTGGATATCTTCCCAGGCCCGTTCGAAGATCAGCGTCATCGCCTCGCGGCTCATCTGCTGCCGGGCGTCGAGCTGGCGGCTGCGTTTGCCGCGACCGCTGTAGTTGAGGTGCGACAGATAAAACTTCTGCACGTCGTATTCGCGCATCAGTGCCAGTAATTGCGGCAGCTGCGCATGATTCTCCTGGGTCAGGGTGGTGCGCAGGCCGACGCGAATGCCCTGTTCGCGACAGAGCCGGATCGCCCGCATGGAACTGGCGAAGCTGCCCTTCAATTGGCGGAAGGCGTCATGGGTGGCTTCCAGGCCATCGATGCTGATCCCGACATAGTCGAAATTCGCTGCGCGGATCTGCGCGATGTTCTGCTCATCGATCAACGTGCCGTTGGTGGACAACGCCACGAAGAAACCCTTGGCGCGGGCGTAGGCGCTGAGCACAAACAGATCGTCACGCAGCAGGGGTTCACCGCCGGAAAGAATCAATACCTTCACGCCGGCATCGTGCAGATCGTCGATCACGTTCAGTGCGGCGGGCGTATCCAGTTCGTCGCGAAAGACGCTGTCGGCGGACGTGGCGTAGCAGTGCTTGCAGGTCAGGTTGCAGCGCCTGAGCAGGTTCCAGATCACCACCGGCGGCCGGTTGCTGCCCGGTGGGCTGGTTCTGGGGGCGGGCACCTGGCCGGTCAGGGCACGCAGGTATTGGCTGATCCTCAACATGCAACTCTCCTTGAACCAGCGCGTGTTCAGCGTGGCACTGGCGGTAGCCGTAAACCGGTTTTTTTCAGGATGCGACTGCTCACCAGCATCTCGTCGGCGACACAGGCGTCGCCCAGTAAGTAGCGCAGGTGTTCGCGGTAGCTGTCGATTTCCTCGCGGCTGCGACCGTGCACCATGGCGAACAGGTTGTAGCGCCACGCGGTTCGTCGCGGGCGTCGATAACAGTGGCTGACAAAAGGCTGTGCGCCGATCAGCGCGCCGAGGCGCGGCATGTCGGTGTCGCGCACATCCCAAACGGTCATGCCGTTGTAGCGATAGCCGAGGCGATAGTGGTTGGGGACGGCGGCAATGCGCCGGATCGCGCCCTCGGCCTGCAAGCGCTTGAGCAGATCCAGGGTGGATTCGATGCTCAGGTCCAGCTGTTCGGCGAGCCAGGCCCACGGGTCATTCAGCAGCGGCAGGCCGGCCTGGGTCAGTTCAATCAGCCGGTGTGCCAGGGTGTCTTCAGACCGGGAAGTACAGACCGACATGGTAAGTCTCCTCTTTAGGCAAGTTGAGCAGCGGCAAACCGGTCAGGGTTTCGATGTATTGCAAGGTTTCGGTGACGTCTTGTTCGGTCGCGCAGGCGAGCACGAACCACATGTTCCAGGCGTGTTCGCGTCGATAGTTGTGCGCCACTTCAGGCAGGGCATGCAGTTGCTCGGCGACCTCTTCGAACCGTTCTTCCGGCACTGCCAGCGCCGCGAGGGTGAAGGCGCCACCGAGGCGTTCGATGTCGAACATCGGACCGAAGCGCGTGAGTATTCCTTCACAGAGCAGTTCGTGGAGGCGGTGGAGCAATTCAGGGCTGCTGCTGTCCAGTTCGCTGGCCAGCGCCTGCCAGGGGTTACGCACCAGTGGCAGGCCCAGTTGCAAGCGGTTGATCAACCGACGGTCAAGATCATCCATGGGGCTTGGTTCCCGTTGAGGAGGCGACAAAGCGTCCGCCGCATTGTTTGAAGGCATGGGTGCTGAACAGCAGTTGATGGGGCAGGTCACTCAGCAAGTGTTCTCCCAGCAACGCCTGGATCTGCGCCTCGACCTGCGCGCGTTGGCGTCCGTGAACCATGCAGAACAGGTTGTAGCGCCACTGCGGCAGGCGCCGTGGCCGTTGATAGCAGAGGGTGATACCGGACGCTCGCCCCAGGCGCTGGCCGACTTCGTCGATCAGCGCGTCCGGAACATCCAGCACCAGCATGGCGTTGGCGGTAAAGCCCAGGGCGCGATGGTTGAGCACCAGGCCGACCCGGCGAAACAGCCCCTGTTCGTGCCACTGGTGCATCTGCGCGAGCACCTGGTTTTCGTCGGCGTTTATCCGTTCCGCGAGGGTTTGATAGGGGCGCGAAACACGCGGTAATCCGTCTTCCAGGTGCCTTCGTAAGGCTTGTGTCTGTTCGGGGCTCAATCCCGTCTTCATGGGCCTTCTCCCAAGGCAAAACCGAGGTCGATGCGGTAAGCGGTCAACATCGGCAGATCCAGCGGAACAAGGCCGGTTTCGTTCTCAAGTGCTTCGAGAACACGTTCGATGTGGGGGCGATCAGGCCCGGTCAGCACAAACCACAGGTTGTAGAAATGCTCCCGTGCGTAGTTGTGATTGACCTCGGGATACTGGCTGACGCGCTCGGCGACCTGTTGCAGACGTTCGGCGGGCACGGCGAAGGCGGCGAGGGTGCTGGCCCCGGCGCGGCTGTGTTCGAACACCGGGCCGATGCGTGAGAGGGGGCCGGCCTGAGCCATTTTTTCCAGACAATCCATCACCTGGGCCTCGCGGCAACCGAGAATCCGGGCCATCTCCTTGTAAGGTTCCGGGCACAACGGCATGCCGTGCTGGAAGCGGTCGATAAGTTGGCGGCTGAGCAGGTCGAGGTTCATTTCAATAGCCCATTTTCTGCGCGCGACTGCTGAAGAAGATGCCGCTCGGCGCGGTGGCGGGAAGGGTGCTCAGCTGCTTCAGGCTGTACGGATCCCAGACCTGAACCTGATCGCCATCGCGTAACGACAGCCACAACTGGTCGCCGCGCGCGGTGAATTCCATGTGCAGCACCGCCGGCCCCGGTCGCAGATCGGCGACTACGGCACGGGTTTCGGTGTCGATGACCTGGACCCGATCGTTGTCCGGGTAGGCGAAATTGACCCACAGTTGCCGACCGTCCGGCCGCGACGTGACGAACACCGGTTGGCCGGCCACCGGGATGGCAGCGGTCTGCTGCCACGTGCGGGAATCCATCACCAGCACCTGATGACGGCCGACGGCGGGCACGAAGGCCTGGTTGTCGGCAACGGCCCAACCCTCCAGATGCGGCATCTTGTAGACGGGCAACTTCGCCTGGCCGCGTCCGTAATCACCGAGCACTCGCTGCACCCCGCGCTCGGGGTGCCAGAGGTCGAGTTGCGCCATGCCGTCTTCGCCGAACAGCCCAGCCATGTAATAGCGACCATCGGGGGTAATCAGCGCGTCGTAGGGTTGCTGGCCGATGCCGGTGAAGCGGCTGATCCGTGGCGTGCTGCCCTGACTGAAATCGGCGGTCCAGATCTCGCCGGTATCGAACAGGCTGAACACAAAACGCTGACCGGGCGCGTCGACCAGGCCGACCACCCGTGAGCGTTTGCTGCCATCGGCGAGCGGTGTCGCGGGAATATCGGCCACCTGTTGCAGAGTGACGGCATCGAACACCTTCACGCCGCCGGGCACGTAGTTGGAGACCGCGATCAACTTGCCGTCCTGACTGATGGCGCCGCCGATGCTGTTGCCGCCCTGGATGACGCGATGGTCGATGCGTTGGGTCAGCAAGTCGATTTTGCTCAACCCGCCGTCGCGGCCGAACACATAGGAATAGCGCTGGTCGCGGGAAAACACCACCGAGGCATGGGACAGATCGCCGAAGCCTTCGAGTCGGGCCAGTGCCGTGCGGGTGTCGCTTTCGATGATTTGCACGCTGCCGGTGGCGCGCTCCACCACCACGCCCAGATCGCCGGAGCCCCGCAACGGAGGCTGAACACACGCGGACAACAGCAGCCCGGTCGCCGCTAAAAGCAGGGTTGAACGGATCATGGTGCGGGATATCCCTGGAGAAGAAGATCGACCAGCCAACGGATGTCGTCCGGGCTGAGCAACGGGGCCCAACCGGGCATCGCGGTGCCGGGGCGGCCTTGGGTGACGGTGGCAATCAGGCTGTCGCGGGACTTGCCTGCCAGCGTTGCACGTGTCAGGTCGGGACCCAGCCCGCCGGTCATGTGCAGTCCATGACAGGCGCCGCAATCCTGGGCCAGCAGGTGCTCGAGTTGGGCCTGACGCTTGGCGTTCGGCGCCGCAACCGAGGTCGCGCAAAAAAGGAGGAGGGCCGCCAGAACCACTGCGTGTCGATGAACCATCATGGCGCCCTCCGTTGGCTATTTGAGACTCAGGACCCAAGTTGCAAGTGTCTTCGCTTCGTCATCCGTCACCGGGTTGGCCGGCATTGGTATCGGGCCCCAGTTGCCTTGCGTACCGTTCTTGATGTGGTTGGCCAGGGTGTCGACGGCCTCGGGTACGCCAGCGTTCTTGGCCGCGACATCCTTGAGCGCCGGGCCGACAAGCTTGGTGTCGATGGAATGGCAGGCGGCGCAGGGTTTGCTCTTGAACAGTTCCTGCGCATCTTGGGCCACAACCGGCTGCACGCTCAGCGCAGCGGTCAGGGCGAACAGTGAAAGCAGAGTATTTTTCATGGTCGTTCCTTGCATTGATGGAGCTCAATAAATGTCGTGTTGGGTGTTGTAGACATTGAATTTCCCGGTGGGGGTAATCAGGCGTTTGTCCTTGATCACCGATTTGAGCTTCAGCGTTTTGTCGTCGATCACCACCAGTGCCGACTCCTCTGATTGACCGCTCCACACGGAGAACCAGACCTCATCGCCGGCCTTGTTGTATTCCGGCTGCACGACCCGCATGGCGCCTTGCTTGATGCCGGCGTACTCGGCGATGGGCAGCACGGTGTAGCCGGCGTCGAGTTTGTCGAGGTTGAACACCGCCACCGACTGACTCAGTTTGGCGTCCGGGTTGAGGGTGGTGTCGACATACAGGTGGCGCGAGTTGGGGTGGGTTTTGATGAACAACGAACCGCCGCCCTGGCCCTTGAGCGAGGCGACCTGTTTCCAGGCGTATTGCGGGTGTTTGGCCGGGTCGGTACCGATCAGCGAGATACCGTCGTCTCCCAGGTGGCTGGTGGCCCAGACCGGGCCGTAGACAGGATGATCAAAGTTGGCGCCACGACCCGGGTGAGGGGTTTTGCCGACGTCCACCAGGGCGGCCAACTTGCGATCCTTGGAGTCGATCACGGCGACTTTGTTGGAGTTGTTGGCGGCGGTCATGAAGTAGCGATGGGTGCTGTCCCAACCGCCGTCATGCAGGAAAGGGGCGGCATCGATGTAGGTGATGGTGAGGTTTTTGATGTCCTGGTAATTGACCAGCATGACCTTGCCGGTTTCCTTGACGTTAACGATGAACTCCGGCCATTCGTGGGAGGCGATGATCGCCGCGACCCGGGGTTCCGGGTGATATTCTTGCTTGTCGACAGTCATGCCGCGGGTCGAGACGATCTGTTTGGGCTCCAGGGTTTCACCATCCATGATGGTGAATTGTGGTGGCCAATAGGAGCCGGCGACCGTGTATTTGTCTTCGTAACCCTTGAACTTGGAAGTCTCCACCGAGCGCGCCTCGATGCCCACTTTGACTTCGGCGACCTTGGTCGGCTCCACCGGCCACAGGTCGATCATGTCGATCCGGGCGTCTCGACCAATCACCAGCAGGTAGCGACCGGAGGCAGAAATGCGCGAGATGTGCACCGCGTAACCGGTCTCGATCAGCTTGACGATTTTCTTGCTGTCACCGTCGATCAGGGCAATCTTGCCGTCATCGCGCAACGTCACCGAAAACAGGTTGGGCAGATTGAGTTTGCTCAGTTGCTTCTTCGGACGATCCTCGGGCTTGACCAGCACTTTCCAGGTTTTCAGCGTCTCGGCCATGCCCCATTCCGGTGGCGTGGGCGGTGTGTGCTGGATGAACTTGGCCATGGCCGTGATCTGATCCTTGGTCAGCGCATTGGATGTTCCCCAGTTCGGCATGCCCGCTGGTGAACCGAAGGTAATCAACGCCTCCAGATACAGTTGGCCGCGAGACTGGGTGATGTCCGGCGTCAGTGGTTTACCCGTGGCGCCTTTGCGCAGCACGCCGTGGCAGCCGGCGCAGCGCTGGAAATAGATTTCCTTGGACGCGTCGAACTCGGCCTGACTCATGTCGGGCGCTCCGGCGGTTTTGACCATCAGCGGGCTGGCCGCAGCAGTGGCGGGTTCCTCGGCTCTGGCTGCGTGAGTCACCGCAAGGGCCAGCGCCGACCACAATGTGGCGACAGTCAGAGCAAACGTTTTTCTATTGCTGATCAGCATTCCATTTCTCCTCAGGCAAGACCTTTGCGATGTGCTGGAACGGCAGCGCAGAACGCAGGTTCTTAGTGCCGTGCAAGGCTATGCCCGAGCAGGCCAATGCTTGCTTGACCGCGATCAAGTTTGCCGGCCATGTCACTTGCCAGGTTGTCGCAGGCGCCCGTAGCGTGTGGCTTGAATCCGCTTTTGGAACAGACAGCCCATGGACCGAATCCAGTCTTGCGAACCCTTCTATCAACCGCTCAATAATGAGGAGGCGCTGTTCGAGCAAGCCTGGCGACACGGCATGCCGGTGCTGATCAAAGGCCCGACGGGGTGCGGCAAGACCCGTTTCGTCCAGCACATGGCCCATCGGCTGAAGCTACCGCTGTACACCGTGGCGTGCCATGACGACCTGAGTGCCGCCGACCTGATTGGCCGTCATCTGATTGGCGCCCAAGGCACCTGGTGGCAGGACGGGCCGCTGACCCGCGCGGTGCGTGAAGGCGGCATTTGTTATCTGGACGAAGTGGTCGAGTCGCGGCAGGACACGGTGGTCGTACTGCACCCACTGGCCGATGATCGTCGCGAGTTGTTCCTGGAGCGCACCGGCGAAGTGTTGCAGGCGCCGTCCTCATTCATGCTGGTCGTGTCGTACAACCCCGGCTACCAGAACCTGCTCAAAGGCATGAAACCCAGCACCCGACAACGTTTCGTGGCGATGCGTTTCGGCTATCCGCCGGTGGCCGACGAAGAGCGTATTGTCAGCCGGGAAGCGCAGGTGGACAGCGCGCTGGCGGCGCAAGTGGTCAGGCTGGGGCAGGCCCTGCGAAGGCTGGATCAACATGATCTTGAGGAAGTCGCCTCGACACGGCTGCTGATTTTTACTGCGCGAATGATCCGCTCCGGCATGAGCCCGCGTGAAGCGTGCATGGCTTGCCTGGCCGAGCCGCTGAGCGATGATCCGCTGACGGTTGCGGCGCTGATGGGCGTGGTTGATGTCCACTTCGGCTGAGTCCAGGGGCGTTGCGCGTGGCCACCTGCCGGGCGATCTGGCGATGTGGTTTTTCATTTTGGCCGAGTTGTCGGTGTTCGCCATCCTGATTCTGGCGTTCGCCGTGACCCAGGCACTCAAGCCGCAGTTGTTTGGTGAAAGCCGTCAATTGCTCAACACCTCTACCGGCCTGGCGATGACCCTGAGCCTGCTCACCGCCGGGCTGTTCGCCGCGCTGGCTCAGGAGCAGGTCAGGCGTTCCCGGTCCCGCCACGGCGCCGTACTTCTGCTGGCCGCGTTGCTTGCCGGCAGCGTCTACGTGGTGTTGAAACTTACCGAATACCGGCACTTGCTGGCCTCGGGGCTGGGCATGGAGCACAACACGTTTTTCACCCTCTATTGGATCCTCACCGGTTTTCATTTTCTCCATGTATTGCTCGGCATGGTCATTCTCGGATGGCTGGCCGAGCGCTGCCGTCGAGGCCTGTACAACGCCGTCAACCGCAGCGGGTTTGAATCGGGCGTGCTGTATTGGCACATGGTCGATCTGATCTGGGTCGTGCTGTTTCCGCTGGTGTACGTGCTGAATTGACGGAGGTTCTGATGTCGGCTTCCAGGTTGTTGCTCGTCTGCTGGGCAGCGTTGGCCACATTAAGCGTGTGCACCGTTGTGTTGTCACAAGTCGGCGCGACGTGGCTGTTGTCCATTGCCATTTTGCTGGTGGCGGTTGGCAAGGCCTGGCTGATCGCCGATGGCTTCATGGAGATGCGCCATGCGCCGCGATTGTGGCGCCGGTTGATGGTGAGCTGGGCGCTGGTGTTGGCAGTCGTTGTGGGGCTGACGCTGCTGTCGATCGGCTAACCAATCCATGTAGCAGCTGGCGAAGCCTGCGTTCGGCTGCGCAGCAGTCGTAAATCCTACCGCCTCGGTCCATCTGAAACACCGCGGTGGCTGATTTCACGACTGCTTCGCAGCCGAACGCAGGCTGCGCCAGCTGCTACATGGACCGAGTACGACTTAAGCGTATTACCCGACCAAAACCATCTGCCTTTCTTGATCGCCATCAAGCAGGTTTTACCCCCTCGCTTTCTATCATGAGCACGCCAAGCAAAGAGGAAGCGACCATGTCAGAGACCTTCACCAAAGGCATGGCCAGGAATATCTACTTCGGGGGAAGCGTCTTTTTCTTCCTGATATTCCTGGCCTTGACCTATCACACGGAACAGACCTTTCCAGTGCGCAGCAACGAAGCGCAGTTAACCGAATCAGTGATTCGCGGCAAGACGGTCTGGGAGCAAAACAACTGCGTCGGCTGCCACACGTTGCTGGGCGAGGGCGCCTACTTTGCGCCAGAGCTGGGCAACGTATTCCAGCGGCGCGGCGGGGAGGAGGGCTTTAAACCTTTTCTACATGCCTGGATGAAAATGCAGCCGCTGGGCGTACCGGGCCGACGAGCGATGCCGCAGTTCAAGTTGAGCGAGCAAGAGGTGGATGACATCGCCGAGTTCCTCAAATGGAGCTCGAACATCAACACCAATGGCTGGCCGCCAAACAAGGAGGGCTAAGAGATGAGCATCGCTAATCCGCATCTGAAATTCGCCTCGCAAGCCGTGGCCAAACCGTACTTCGTGTTTGCCCTGATGCTGTTTCTCGGTCAGGTGCTGTTCGGTTTGATCATGGGGGTGCAATACGTGATCGGAGACTTTCTGTTCCCGATCATTCCCTTCAACGTGGCGCGGATGGTGCACACCAATCTGCTGATCGTCTGGTTGCTGTTCGGCTTCATGGGCGCCGCCTATTACCTGATTCCGGAAGAGGCCGACCGCGAACTGCACAGCCCGAAGCTGGCGATCATTCTGTTCTGGGTATTCGCCGCTGCTGGTGTGTTGACGATTCTCGGCTATCTGCTGGTGCCTTATGCGGGCCTGGCCAAACTGACGCATAACGAGCTGCTGCCGACCATGGGCCGGGAGTTCCTGGAGCAGCCGACCATCACCAAGATGGGCATTGTGGTGGTGTGCCTGGGCTTTCTCTACAACATCGGCATGACCTTGCTCAAAGGTCGCAAGACCACCGTCAGCATGGTGATGATGACCGGGTTGATCGGCCTTGCGGTGTTCTTCCTGTTCTCCTTCTACAACCCCGGTAATCTGGCCCGCGACAAGTTCTACTGGTGGTGGGTGGTGCATCTTTGGGTGGAAGGCGTGTGGGAACTGATCATGGGCTCGATGCTCGCCTTCGTGCTGATCAAGATCACCGGTGTCGACCGGGAAGTCGTGGAGAAATGGCTCTACGTGATCATCGCCATGGCGCTGATTACCGGGATCATCGGCACCGGTCACCACTTCTTCTGGATCGGTGCGCCCGAGGTCTGGCTGTGGGTCGGCTCGATCTTCTCCGCATTCGAACCGCTGCCGTTCCTGGCCATGGTGATCTTTGCCTTCAGCATGGTGAAGAACCGTCGGCGGCAACACCCGAACCGTGCCGCCACGCTGTGGGCCAAGGGCACCACGGTCACGGCGTTCTTCGGTGCGGGTGTCTGGGGCTTTCTGCATACCCTGGCGCCGGTCAACTTCTACACCCACGGTTCGCAATTGACGGCAGCGCACGGTCACCTGGCTTTCTACGGTGCTTACGCGATGATCGTGATGACCTTGATCAGCTACGCCATGCCACGCCTGCGCGGGCTGGGTGAAGCGGGTGACGAGCGTTCACAGACCCTCGAAGTCTGGGGCTTCTGGTTAATGACCCTGTCGATGGTGATGATCACGCTGTTCCTCACCGCGGCCGGTGTCGTACAGGTTTACCTGCAACGCTGGCAGGCCGATGGGATCGCGTTGCCATTCATGGCCACGGTCGAACATCTGCAAGTGCTGTTCTGGGCGCGTCTGGGTGCTGGTATCGGCTTCTTCGCCGGGCTGCTCTGTTACCTGTTCAGCTTCAAGCAACGTGGCCGCGCAGCCTTGCGCGCTCCGGCGGCGGTTGTACCTTCATGATCGGGTGCAATGGCTAGGAAAAGGTCGGCCCGGCTGATACAGCGGGCCGTTTTTTGGTTCCAGCAAGGGCAAGCATCATGGCGTTTACCGTCGAACTGGAAGAGTGGGTAGGCAGTGTCTGGCATCGTTTCATCACCCGGCGCGCCAGCCCTGATTTCCCCGAAGCACGGGTTGAACTGGCCAGCCAGCAACGCCCGCTGGCGCTGTTGTTCCGCGCCATGGGCGGTGCCAATGGCGTCGGTGTGGAAGCGGCCAGCGACCGCGATCTGCTGCTGCGACGCAACGTGTTGCAGCAAATCGCCGGCACCTGCAAACAAGTGCCGCTGGCGTGGTGTGACGAGCGTAATTTACGGCTGCCATCGAGCCTGGCGGTGTTTCCCGAAGTGGCACTGAATGAGGAACTCTATCGCTGGCTCGCGTTGCTGGCGGCGCAGGCCGGGCAGATGCGCCACTGGGACAGGGACAATCAACGCTGGACGCAACAGCTGCTGCGACGCTATCCCGCGCTGCGTGCTCGTTACCAACGACTGGTCGATGCCCATCTGCAATTGCGCCCCGATCCGGCCTCGTTGAACGGCAGCGAAGCGGCGCTGGAACGGGCGTTATGCCAGGCGTTGCGCGAGCCCGGCAGTGTCGAGCATTTTCCTCGCAGCGAACGGGCCGCGTGGCCGTTGCCGCTGTGGTTGTACCCGCCGCAAAATCTCGCTAGTCCCCAGGCTGCCGATCTGGGCGATGAGTCCGAAGAGTCTTTGACCACGCCACCCGGCGAGCAGAAAGGCGGGCGTAAGCGCGCGACGCGGATCGATGAAAGCACCCGTGAAGGCGGGTTGCTGGTGGTGCGTCTGGAGAACCTGTTCAGCTGGACCGAGCACGTGGACCTGGATCGCTGGTCGGATGACAGCGAAGACCCGGACGCTGCCCGAGTCGCCGACGACCTGGATGAGTTGACGCTGTCGCGCACACGCCTGCGCAAGGGGGGCGGTCTCAAGCTGCATCTGGATTTACCACCGGCCGATGTCGACGATATTCCCCTCGGCGAGGGCATCAAGTTGCCGGAGTGGGACTATCGCAAACAACGGATGCAGGACAGCTTCGTCAACCTGCAGATGCTGGTGCCCCGCGACTGTGAGGCGCAGCCGCTGCCGCTACGCTTGAAGGCCTCGGCGCACCGTTTGCGGCGTCAGTTCGAGCACCTGCGCAATGATCGTCAATGGTTACGCCAACAACCTCAGGGATCAGAGCTGGACATGCAGGCCTGGCTGGATTTTCACGTTGATCGCGAGCATGGCCAGTGCGCCGAACGCGGTTTGTTCATGGAGCAGCGGCAGACTCGCCGCGACCTGGCGTGCCTGTTGCTGGCCGACGTGTCGATGTCCACTGACGCCCACCTGAACGATCAGCATCGTGTCATCGACGTGATCCGCGACAGCCTGCTGCTGTTCGGCGAAACCTTGTCGGTGCTGGGTGATGATTTCGCCCTGTACGGGTTTTCCTCGTTGCGTCGTCAGCAAGTGCGCATGCAGGAACTCAAGTCGTTCATCCAGCGTTATGACGACACCACCCGAGGTCGTATTCAAGGTCTCAAACCGGGGTATTACACACGCATGGGGGCTGCCATTCGCCAGGCCACGCAACTATTGGGCACGAGCAAGCGGCGCAGCAAACTGTTGCTGCTGCTGACGGATGGCAAACCGAATGATCTGGATCTGTATGAAGGGCGCTACGGTGTTGAAGATACTCGCGAGGCGGTGCTTGAGGCACGGCGTCAGGGGCTGACGCCGTTCTGTATCACGATCGATCGCGAGGCCGGGGATTACTTGCCGTACATGTTCGGCGCCAATGGCTACACCTTGATCCGCCAGCCCGAACAACTGCCCCTGCGCTTGCCGCAGTTGTACCGCCAGCTGACCCAACCGTGATGTCCTTGACCACCTGCGCTCCTGTAGCAGCTGCCGAAGGCTGCGTTCGGCTGCGCAGCAGTCGCAAAACCATACAACGCGGTGTTTCAGTCGTACCGTGGGCTCAGGATTTACGACTGCTGCGCAGCCGAACGCAGGCTGCGCCAGCTGCTACAGGGATATGTGCGATCTTCAGCTGCGCGGCAACCAGAAAAACATCACCACGCAAAAGACCGTCAGGCCAACGCAGAACCACATGAATCGGCGCTGCCGACGTTCCCCGGCGTATTCGGCCAGTGCTGGCAGGGGCATGCCGCATTGGTGGCACTCGGTTTCTTGTGAAGGGTTGGCATGTTGGCAATACAGGCAGACGGGCATGGCACTCACTCGAACTGTTCCAGGCGCAGACGATCAAGAATGGCGATCTGACGGCCGTCCTGAGTGATGATGTTTTCATCGATCAAGCGGCGGATGATTCGCGAAAAGGTTTCTGGCTGGATCGACAGATGCCCGGCAATCAGTTGCTTGGCCATCGGCAGTTCGAATTGGCAGTCAACGGTTTGCTGGCGCACCAGTTGCGTCAGCAGATAACGCACGACCCGGTGGGTGGCGTTTTTCAGCGACAGGGTTTCGATTTCGTTGACCCGTTGATGTAAGCGAACGCAGAGCTTGCCCAGTAGTGCGAAGGTCAACCGACTATTGCTCTGCAGCAGGCGCATGTAGGTGCTGTTGGATAAACGATAGAGCTGGGTGGGGCAGATCGCTTCGGCCGAGGCCACATAGTTTGGGGTGTCCATCAGCATCATCGCCTCGGCGAAGGTTTGCCGCTCGCTGATGACCTCGAACACTTTCTCCTGCCCATCCGGTGTCAGCCGGTAGATTTTTACCGCGCCGGCAATCACGAAGTAGAACGCATCGGCCGGCTCGCCCTGACGGAACAACGGCTCGCCTTTGTCGATGCTCAGCAATTGGCTGGTACTCATCAATTCGTCCAGCTGTTCTTCGTTCAACGGCTCGAACAGATGATGACTGCGCAGAATCTGGTGATGGACGCGGTGAAGCACCATGAGAATTCATCCTGAAGATTGAGAAGGGGGCTGGCGATCAAGTCAGACGAGGCCCAGGGAAACGCCGCTGGCTACGGCCAGGATTGAGGTCAACACCACGAACCAGGCCAGTGGCTGGATGACTTTTTTCATGACGACTCCTGGGATCGGTTTGTTTGATTTCCACAAGCTTGAGCAAGACATGGGCCAGGCTTGGAGGCCTTTATTTAGCGGGGTTCTCAGGCGTGAGGGTAAAAAAGACCCTGAGGATTAGGGTGAAAATAACCCTTTAATGGTCATTAGTACCCTGATCCGGAATGCCCTGTGGCGAGGGAGCTTGCTCCCGCTGGAGTGCGAAGCACTCCCAACATCGATCTACGCGGTATGTCTGATAGAACGCATTCGCCGGTTTTACGGCTGCTGCGCACCCGAGCGGGAGCAAGCTCCCTCGCCACAGGAATACGAGAAAGCATCAGGGCACGCCCCTTGCACACTTGATCTGCGACAACGGCAATGGATCGGTAATACCCGATGATTGCCCCTGGATTTACCTCGGCGCCTGCGGGTTGGTGTCAGGTCGGCAACAAGGTAGAGGAGTGGTTTTATGCAAGTGCTTGACCGCCGTAAAGCGATGGCAATCACGCCGCTGTTTCGGCTGGCCTTTCGGCCATTTTTCCTCGCCGGTTGCCTTTTGGCAGTGCTGGTCATTCCACTCTGGCTGGCGGCCTTCAGTGGTTCGATTTCCAACTGGCAGCCGGCGGGCGGTTGGCTGGGCTGGCATCGGCATGAATTGCTGTTCGGGTTCGGGTTGGCGATTATCGCGGGCTTTCTGTTGACGGCGGTGCAGACCTGGACCGGTCGCCCCGGCCTCAGCAGCAAACCGTTGGCCGCGCTGGCGTTGCTGTGGTTGTTGGCGCGGGTGGTCTGGCTGGCCAATGCGCCATGGCCGTTGCTCGCCGTGCTGGAACTGGCGTTCCCGTTGGCGGTGGCGGTACTCATGGGCTTCACCTTGTGGAAAGTGCGGCAGAAACGTAACTACCCGATTGTGGTGGTTCTGCTGTTGTTGGCCGGGGCCGACGGGTTGTCCCTGTATGGCTTGGTCGAGGGGCATGAAGGCTGGCAACGCCAGGGCGTGCTGAGCGGCCTCTGGCTGGTGGCGGCGATGATGGGGTTGATCGGCGGGCGGGTCATTCCGTTCTTCACCCAGCGCGGCCTTGGTCGGGTTGAAGGCGTTGCCGCCTGGCCCTGGCTGGATCGCCTGCTGTTGGTCGGTTCGCCGCTGGTGGCGTTGTTGTATGCCGCAGGACCGGCGCTCAACCCCAATGTCTGGGTGGGCCTGCTGTTCGCGGTGCTGGCGGCAGGGCATCTGGTGCGCCTGGTGCGCTGGCATGACCGGGCACTCTGGCGCGTGCCGTTGTTGTGGTCGCTGCATCTGGCCTATGGCTGGCTGGCGGTGGCGTGTCTCGGGATGGCGCTGTGGCATTTCGGTGTGCCGGTTAACCCGAGTCTGGCGGTGCATTGCCTGACCATCGGGGCCATGGCTGGCCTGGTGCTGGCGATGATCGCGCGGGTCAGCCTCGGCCACACCGGTCGCCCCCTGGAACCGCCATCGGGCATGACCCTGGCCTTCATTCTGCTCAACCTGGCGTGTCTGAGCCGGGTGGTGTTGATCCTGTTTTTCCCCTTGGCCGCATTGTGGTTGGCGGGCCTGTGCTGGGCGCTGGCGTTTGCACTGTATGCCTGGCGCTATGGGCCGATGCTGTTGCGGGCCCGGGTCGACGGTCATCCAGGATGAATACGCGAATGAATGGAGGCAGCCGCTGATGTATCCCTTTTTACTGGTCACGCATTTGCTGGCGGCAATCGCCTTCATTGGCACGCTGTTTTTCGAGGTGGTCATCTGGCATCGCGCCCGCCAGCCGTTGACGGAGATTGCGCAAGTGACGGCGGATCAGGCGATTGCCCTGCGTTCGCGTAAGGTTCTGCACGGCGTGGTGTTGCTGTTGTATGGCGCCGGTATCGGTTTGGCGTGGCAGTACCGTGGCGCATTGAGTCAGCCGCTGGCCAGCAGTTTTGGTACGTTGCTGAGCCTGAAAATCCTGTTGGCCTTGAGCATCATCGGTCATTACTTGCTGCTGGCCTATTGGCTGACCCACGGGCGCCTGACCGCGACCCGCGCAAGCTGGATTCGCCGCAGCATTCTCGGGCACATGGTGTTGATCGTGATCCTGGCCAAGGCCATGTTCTATTGGCACGGCTGATCGCAATACGTCCCTCATAAACAAAACCCGCGTCATCCGGTTGGATGGCGCGGGTTGGGGGTGGCCGGTAATCGATCAATGGCGGGGGGTCAGGGCATTAATGAACAACACGTTGTTTTCCAGGTGGATGTGTTGCATCAGGTCGTCTTTGAACTCCAGCAGCCCACGGTAGAGCGCACGCCAGGTGTTACAGGCATCGGCGGGCGGGATGATGTGATTGGTCAGGGCGAGCATCTTCTCCAGCGCTTCACCATGTTGATCGTGTTCGAAACGCAGCACCTGGATCGGCGGTGCGGCCTGAGGGCCAACGCCTTGTTGCAACATCGGGAAGAGCACTTGTTCTTCCTTGAGCATGTGGCCTTCGAGTTCCTGCTGCATGTCTGTCAGCAGATCGGCCAGGCCGTTGGGGCAACTGCTGCGCGCGCCATGGACCTGCTCGACGCGGCGAGCCAGTCGGATCAGCTCCGGCAGTTGCTCGCGGTGGCGGGCGTGGTAGCGCGTCAGAAGGTGGGCGATCAGCAGTTCCGACGGTTCGTTGCGCCAGTCGTGCTGGGTTTCGCCGGCGTCTTGCAGAATCTGCAGGGCGTCGGCAATGAGGACCGGATCGAGGTTTTTGCCAAGGGCCGCTTCACGCAGGCTTTTATGCCCGCCGCAACAGAAGTCCAGTTTGAAGGTGTGAAAGATCCGGGTGGCACCGGGAATGTCGCAGGCCAGTTGGCCGAGGCTTTGTTCCAATAGGGGCTGGCTCATCAGGGTTCCTTGTTTGGGTTTCAACGGTTCCCCAGGCTCATTGCACCCGGCATGCCATTTTTAACGTATTGAAAAACATGGATTAATTTTTAGTTGTGGTGATATTCACCCTGATGCTTCAGGGTAAATACAACCATAGAGGGTGATGACTACCATGCTGCGAGAAAGCCTGGCGGCCGACCTGATCGTCGAGTTGCCCAATGCCGTGCGGTTGCAACGACTGGTCCAGACCCTGCGCGAATACTTCAACAGTGGCGCCGTGGGCTTGCTGCGTCTGGATGACGACAGCCTCAGGCCCGTTGCAACGGTGGGGCTGGTTCATGAAGCGTTGGGGCGCCGGTTCGTCATTGCCCAGCATCCTCGGCTGGCGGCAATCATGGCGTCGCGCGAGCCGACCTGGTTCGAGCCCGACAGCCGCCTGCCGGACCCCTACGACGGCTTGCTCGACAACCATGTCGGCGAACCGCTGCCGGTGCATGACTGCATGGGCGTGAGCCTCTATGTCGAGGGGCGGATCTGGGGCGCGATCACCCTCGATGCGCTGCACGCCGGGACCTTTGACAACCGGGCGCGGGAAGAACTCAAGCGTTGCACTTTGCAGATCGAAGCCGCCGTGCGGGTCACCCGCCTGGAGCAGGAAAACCGCAGCTTGCGCCTGTCCCGCAGCGATCCTCAGGACTTGCGCGTGCCCGTCGGAGAAGGCGAGATCCTTGGGCAAAGTGAGGTGTTGCATCAGTTGCTCAATGAGCTGGATGTACTGGCCGATTCCGATCTGCCGGTATTGCTGCTGGGCGAGACCGGCGTCGGCAAAGAGCTGTTCGCACGGCGCTTGCATCGTCTTTCAAGGCGCCACCACAAACCGCTGATACAGGTTAACTGCGCAGCCTTGCCGGAGTCGCTGGCAGAGAGTGAGTTGTTCGGGCATGTCAAAGGCGCCTTTTCCGGTGCTACGAGTGACCGTGCCGGACGCTTCGACGCCGCCAACGGTGGCACGCTGTTTCTCGATGAAGTCGGGGAGTTGCCCTTGAGTGTGCAAGCGAAATTGCTGCGCACCCTGCAAAACGGCGAGATCCAGCGCCTGGGCGCCGACAAGCCGTTGCACGTCGATGTGCGCATCATCGCCGCCACCAATCGGCACCTGCCGGACAGCATCCGCGATGGCTTGTTTCGCGCCGATCTGTATCACCGCCTCTCGGTGTACCCGGTGCCGATTCCAGCGCTGCGCGAGCGTGGTCACGATGTGTTGATGCTGGCCGGGCATTTTCTGGAGCTCAATCGGGCGCGGCTCGGCCTGCGAGGTTTGCGTTTGTCGCCGGCGGCGGAGCGAGCCTTGCTGGCATACACCTGGCCGGGCAATGTGCGCGAACTGGAGCACGTCATCAGTCGGGCGGCGTTGAAGCAGCTCAGTCGCGGGACGAGTCGCACATCGATCATGACGCTGGAGCCAGAGGTTCTCGATCTCGACAGCCCGATGGCAGCATCGGGGGCAGAGGTCGAGCCATCCCGGGACATTACGGCTGATCTACCGTTCCAGCCCCTGGGCGAAGCCGTCGACGATTACCAGCGCAGGAAGATCCTCGAGGCCCTGAGCCTGTCCGGGGACAACTGGGCCAGCGCCGCGCGGATGCTGGAAGTCGACCCCAGCAATTTGCACAAACTGGCGCGGCGCCTGCGTCTGAAGTAGGTCAGGGCGTTGTCGCTTCGACCCTCGGTGTTGATGGCGGTCAAGGTGGTATCGCGCAGTGCCTCGCACACTGCGCAAAACCTTCCGGAGATTACCGTCATGCCCCTGTCCCTGGCCCAAATGCGCCGTAACTACACCCTTAATGGCCTGCAAGATGAGGCTGCGCTGGACGATCCGCTGGCGATGTTCCGTCAATGGCTGCAACAGGCCCGCGACACCGAGTGCGCACCTGTCGAGGCCAATAGCATGGTGCTGGCGACGGTCGACGGTGAAGGACGGCCGCACTGCCGTGTGCTGTTGCTCAAAGGCTTGAGCGATGAAGGTTTTACTTTTTTCGGTAATTACCAGAGCGACAAGGGGCAGCAGCTGGCGGTCAATCCCTATGCCGCCATGACGTTTTTCTGGCCGGGGCTGGAGCGTCAAGTGCGCATCGAAGGCCGGGTGTCCAGGCTCGACCCGCAACTCTCGGATGCATACTTCGATTCCCGCTCGATGGCCAGTCGCCTGGGCGCCTGGGCTTCACCGCAAAGCCGGCCGTTGGCCAGTCGTGCCGCGCTGGAGTCGATGTTGGCGCAGACCATCAAGCGCTTCGTTGGCCAGACCGTCTCGCGCCCCGAACATTGGGGCGGTTATTGCCTGCACCCTGAACGTCTGGAGTTCTGGCAGGGCCGTGCCGACCGCTTGCATGACCGTCTCGATTACCGGTTGCGAGATGGTGCATGGCAACGGCGCCGCTTGGCGCCTTGAGCGACGAGTAAGTTCCCCCGTAGCAGCCTGCGGCAGCTGCTACGGGCTTGAGTCCCCCATTAATCCATAGACCCCGACGAGGTACCTCCTTGGAGGAATAGGCTCGTTCGCTATTCCGGTTCAGGCTTTGGGCCATACCCTCATCTACGGGAAAGCCTGGATATGGCCCATCTGACGCAACGCAGTTTCGAACCCCTGAACATTGCCGTGCTGACCATCAGCGATACGCGCACCTTTGACACCGACACTTCAGGACAGACCCTGGCGGATTTGCTGCAAACGGCCGGGCATGTGCTGATCGATCGTGGCCTGGTCAAGGACGACATTTATCAGATCCGCGCAACGGTCTCCCAGTGGATCGCCGACCCCCGGGTGCAAGTCATATTGATGACTGGCGGCACCGGTTTCACCGCTCGTGACAACACACCGCAAGCGGTGCTGCCACTGCTGGACAAACATGTGGAAGGCTTCGGCGAATTGTTCCGCCAGGTGTCGCTGGAGGAGATTGGCATGTCCAGTCTGCAGTCCCGGGCACTGGCCGGGATGAGTAACGGTGTACTGGTGTGCTGCGTTCCTGGCTCGCCGGGTGCCTGCCGGACTGCCTGGAACAAGATTCTGCTCGAGCAACTGGACAGTCGCACCGGCCCGTGTAACTTCGCCCCGCATTTGAAAGCGCAAGCACAGCGGGTCATCGACGCCTGCGAGACACGCTCATGAGCGGCCGGGTGTGCGACCTCGGCAACCTGATGCCCGTGGACGAGGCCATCAGCCGTCTGCTCGACCAGGCGCCACCACCACCCCTGGCGCAAATGGTCCGTCTGGACCAAGCCATGGGGCGGGTACTGGCGGTGGACATTCATTGCCCGGTGAACCTGCCGGCCTGGGACAACAGTGCCATGGACGGTTATGCCCTCAGGGCTGCCGACCTGCCGGCGGAAGGTGGCTGTTTGACGATTGGCGGCCGAATTGCGGCGGGGGATCAGGCGTGCTCGCCCTTGCTTGCGCAGCAAACGGTGCAGATCTTTACCGGCGCGCCATTGCCACCGGGTGCCGATACCGTCGTGCCGCAAGAGCGCTGCCGGGTCGAAGGCGAGCGAGTCTGGTTCCCGCCCGTAGCCGTTGGCGATCACGTGCGCAAGGAAGGGGAGGAAGTTCGCCGCGGGCATCTGCTGCTCAAGGCTGGCAAACGCCTGCGCGCACAAGAACTGGGATTGCTGGCCGGTGCCGGGATTGCCCGGGTCGAGGTCTATAGGCCGTTGCAAGTGTGCCTGCTCAGCAGCGGTAATGAACTGCGCGAGCCGGGCGATTCCTTGGCACCGGGGCAGATCTACAACAGCAACCGGTATTGCCTTGCTGCGTTGTTGCGCGGCTGGGGCGTCGAGGTGCATGACTATGACGTCATGGCCGATGAGTTGGTGGCCAGCCGGCATGCCTTGAGCCTGGCGTCTTCGGAATGCGACTTGCTGTTGAGCTCCGGTGGCGTGTCGGTCGGCGAGGAAGATCACCTCAAACAGGCCATCGAGGAACTGGGCAGTGTGGATTTCTGGCGGCTGGCCATCCAGCCGGGTAAGCCATTGGCCTATGGCGAAGTGGCCGGTAAACCGTGGATCGGTATGCCGGGAAACCCGTCAGGGGCGCTGATTACCGCGTTGGTGGTGGTGCGTCCGTTCCTGCTCAGGGCTCAGGGTGTGACTGACGTGATGCCAGTGCCGTTGGCTGTACCCGCCGGGTTCGACTGGTTGCAGCGTAACAAGCGTCGACAATACCTGCGGGCCAGGTTGACGCCCGGCGCCGATGGCCAGTTGAGTGTGGAACTGCACCCTCAGCAAAGCTCGGCCATGTTGACCGCCGCGTGCTGGGCCGACGGGCTGGCGGTGATCGAGTGTGAGCAGCAAGTGCTCAAGCACGACAACGTGATGTTCCTGTCCTTCGCCGACCTGATGCAGTGATGGCAATTGATTGCCGTCAAGGCTGTGCCTGCCGGTCTGGCTAGACTGGCAGCGCCTTTTTCGAAGGGTGCGCCACAGACGCCGGGCGCTGCCCCGGACGCGTAATTTCATGAGGATTACCCATGCAACTGGTCTGCCCGGCAGGGAATCTGCCTGCGCTTAAAGCGGCGGTGCGCCAAGGCGCCGATGCCGTGTATGTCGGCTTTCGCGATGACACCAATGCCCGGCATTTCGCGGGGTTGAACATGGACGACAAACAGTTCGACGCCGCCGTCGCCCACATCCGCCAACATCAACGCAAACTCTACGTCGCGGTCAACACGTACCCACAACCCAAGGGGTGGGAGCGCTGGCAACGGGCGGTGGATCGTGCCGCCGATTTCGGCGTCGATGCGCTGATCGCCGCCGACCCCGGGGTGCTCGACTATGCCAGTCAGCGTCACCCGCAATTGGCCCTGCATCTGTCGGTTCAGGGGTCGGCAACCCATGCCGCGGCGCTGGAATTTTATGCGCAGCGCTACGGCATTCGTCGCGCGGTATTGCCACGGGTGTTGTCGTTGGCGCAGGTACGTCAAGTCGCCGCCAGCAGCCCGGTGCCCATCGAAGTCTTTGGCTTCGGCAGCTTGTGCATCATGGCCGAAGGGCGTTGCCACCTGTCTTCCTACATTACCGGTGAGTCGCCGAACCTGTGCGGTGTCTGTTCGCCAGCCAAAGCCGTGCGTTGGAGCGAGGACGCCGAAGGCTTGAGCGCGCGCCTCAGCGAAGTGCTGATCGATCGCTACACCCCTGACGAATCGGCCGGTTACCCGACCTTGTGCAAAGGCCGTTTTCTGGTCGATGGCAAACGCTTTCATGCGCTGGAGGAGCCCACCAGCCTCGACACCCTGGACTTGCTCCCGGAATTGACGGCCATTGGCGTCGAAGCGGTGAAAATCGAGGGCCGCCAACGCAGCCCGGCGTATGTCGAACAAGTCACCCGGGTCTGGCGCGCGGCATTGGATGCTCACCGTGGCGCGCCCGGCAGTTTTCGGGTCAAGGAAGAATGGCGTCAGGTGCTGGCCGGTTTGTCCGAAGGCAGCCAGACCACCCTGGGCGCTTATCATCGATCATGGCAATGAGGGACGCGACATGAAGCTCAGCCTGGGACCGGTCCTGTTTTATTGGGACAAAGAGCAACTCAGCAACTTTTACGCCGACATGTCGACCTTGCCCCTGGACGTGATTTATCTGGGGGAAACCGTGTGCTCCAAACGCCGGGCCTTTTCCCTGGATCAATGGCTGGGGCTGGGGCGCGAGTTACAGGAATGCAGCCAGGCACAGTTGGTGCTTTCCAGCCTGACGCTGATCGAGGCTGCCTCCGAACTCTCCAGCCTGCGCCGGCTGTGCGACAACGGCGAGTTGTTGGTGGAGGCCAACGACATGGGCGCGGTGCATTTCCTGGCCGAGCGCAAGTTACCTTTCGTGGGCGGCCCGGCGCTCAATCTGTACAACGGCCACTCATTGGCACAATTACTCGACAGCGGAATGACTCGCTGGGTGCCGCCCGTGGAGTGTTCGGCGACGCTGATCAGCGACGTGATCGGGCAAGTGCGCGAGTTGGGCCGTGCAGTGCCGGAAGTTGAAATCTTCGCCTATGGGCATCTGCCGTTGGCCTATTCCGCCCGCTGCTTCACTGCCCGTGCAGAAAACCGGCCCAAGGACGACTGCCGGTTCTGCTGCATCAACTACCCCGATGGCCTGGCGCTGACCAGCCAGGAGGGGCAACCACTGTTTACCCTTAACGGTATTCAAACGATGTCGGCCGAGGTGACCAACCTGCTGGCCGATTACGCCGGACTGGTGGCCTGTGGTGCCGATCTGTTGCGCTTGAGCCCTCGTGCTCAGGGCATGGACGAAGTGATCGCGGCCTATCAACGGGTTCGTCTGGGCGAAACACCGCCGCTGTTCGTCGAAGGTTGCAATGGCTATTGGCATGGTCAGGCCGGCATGCTGCGCGTCGAGGAGGTTGGCCTGTGCTGAATCGAAAGAAGTGGCTGTTGAAAGGCGCCGACCGGTTGTTGCCACTGGTGCGCCGGGTGCCTTTTGCCGTGCAGCGCCTGGCGTTGCAGCAGGCGCTGAATCGCTGCCTCGCCGAGCCATTGCGCGAGGGCGAGTTCGAAGTGCTGCGCGGGCGCTGGCTGTGCTTGCGGATTCCGGACCTGGGTTTGTCCTGGTACCTGACACTCAGTCGTCAGGGCTTGCGGATTGCCGAGCACGCTACGGCGAACGTGACCATCAGCGGTAACTGGCGCGAATTTTTATTGCTGGCCAGCCGTCAGGAAGATCCGGACACGTTGTTCTTTCGCCGGCGACTGGTCATCGAGGGCGATACCGAACTGGGGCTGGCGCTGAAGAACCTGATCGACAGCCTTGACCCCGATGTTCTGCCTGTGTGGTTGTGGCGCAATCTGGAGCGGGCGGGGAAGGGCTTGGCGGCGGGATGACCAACGTAGATTAAATGTGGGAGCGAGCAGGTCGAATCGTCGCACCGCCGCTCCCACAGTTGGATTTTCGTTGGCCCTCAGGCCATCGTTTACTGTAATGCTGTTCACTTAAGCCGTAATGCGATCTGTAGCAGCTGTCGAGCCTGCGAGGCTGCGTTCGGCGGCGAAGCCGTCGTGAATCCGGCTAGTGCGGTCTGCCTGACACGCCGCAATCACTGGTTTGACGACGGCTTCGCCGCCGAACGCAGCCTTCGGCAGCTGCTACAAGGAATGCGTCGCGGCTGAAATTGCTTAAGTGAACAGCATTAATCGTTTACTGGCGGCTTCCGTGCTGTCGGGCATCACTGGCAATCAACTGCCTGATCCCTTCAAACAACTCATCACTCTGCGCCAGCGTGCAGTCCTCGCCATAGCGTTTGCGCAGCCCGTAGTGGCTGAGGATCAGGTGCACGTCCGCGTGCAGGCCATGTTGCTTGAGGCAGTTCTCGACGCATTGCAGCGGGCAGCCGTCCAGCGCGAAGATCCGGCGCCCCGAGCGCGCTTTGTTGACCAGCGCTGCCACATGCCCGCCGACACCAACGATGCAGGACATTTCAGCGAGACCACTGCGATCCAGGCGCACGGCCAGGGTGTTGGCCAGTTGGGCGACGTTGGAGCAGCCTGAGCAGGAGTAAACCAAAGGCAGGGTTGAACGGGGCATTTGCACTCTCCGTGGATGGGCTCTGTCAGTGTGCAAGAGGTGTGGATGGGTACCTTGATGACGGTCAATTCCGGCTATTGGAAAGCGGCCAGTTCCTCTTCAGCGAGGATGCTGATGTGGCGTCGCTCCATGGCAATCAGGCCGCTTTCCACCAGGCGATGCAGTATCCGCGAAAAGGTTTCCGGCTGAATTCCCAGCTTCGACGCCACCAGGCGTTTGGACATCTGCAAGACAATCTGGCCGGTCACCGGGTGGCGTTCCTGGAACAGGAAATTGATCACCCGACGGCTCGCACTGGCCATGGTCAAGGTATCGATATCGCGCAGACGCAGGTGCAGGTGAACGCTCATGCTCGCCAGGATGGCCAGGCAGACTTTCGGCTGGTCCTCCAGGGCATTGCGGTAATGGTTGCCGTCGATGCTCACCAGCACGCTGTCCTTCAGCGCGGTGGCGCTCACCGGATACAGACGAGCCTGGCTGAACAGCAAGGCTTCGGCAAAAGTCTGGCCGGGCTGAATGATCTCCACCAGGTTCTCCTGGCCTTCGCCGGTGAGCCGGTACAACTTGACCTGGCCGCTGACCAGCAGGAAAAAACGCCTGGCCGGATCCCCTTGATGCATGAGCGTACTGTGACAACTCAGGCGCTTGAGCATGGCCAGGCTGCAGACTTCCTCGAAGACTTTCTCCGGCAGTTGGCTGAACAGATGATGACGGCGCAACGTTAAAACGATGGAAGGGTGAGTCAGCATGGCGTACCTCCGCTGACGGCCATAGTAGAGAGCGCAGGCTTGATGACCTATGCCTCTGCAGGCCTACCTCCAAAGAGGAATACCCTTCAGCCGGCGTTGCGCAGATGTTCCATGGCCCACACCGCCGCCTCTACTCGTGAGCGCAAGCCGAGTTTGTGCAACAGGTTTTTGACGTGAACCTTGACCGTGCCTTCGGTGATGCCCAGTTTGTGCCCGATGACCTTGTTGCTGAAGCCGCTGGCGATGGTTTTCAGCACCTGACGCTCACGCTCGGTCAGTTCCACCACGGCCTGACGCGCAGGAGCACGCAGTGCTTGCGCCATGACTTGGGTCAGTCCCGGGCTGATTACCAACGCGCCGTTCAGGGCATCGCGGATGTACTGAATCAACAGTTCGGGCTCCATGTCCTTGAGCAGATAGCCGTCGGCATCCAGGCGCAGTGCATCGCGAATATCGTCTTCGGCGTCCGATACCGTAAACAGCAGCACTTTGCCGGTGTAGTGCATGGCTCGTAGTCGGCGCAGGGTTTCGATGCCATTCATTTGCGGCATGTTGTTGTCGAGCAAAACCAGGTCCGGTTGAAGCGGCTCAATGAGACTGAGTGCTTCTTCACCCTGGCTGGCTTCGCCGACGATCAGGAAATCATCTTCGAGTTCGAGCATCTGGCGAATGCCGTGACGCATCATCGGGTGATCGTCTACCAGCAGGATTTTGTGTTGTGGGGACAGGGTCATGTGGCGCTACCTTCTGTTTGCTGCCCGAGAAACTCCGGGTGGAATTCCAGTTGGACACGGGTGCCTTGGGGCTCCCTGGAAAATATCTGCAGTTGGCCGCGCAAGCTGCGAGCCCGCTCATCCATGATGTTCAGGCCGTGGTGTTCGCGCTGGTCGACGTTGCCACTGAACCCACGCCCGTCGTCTTCGACCGACAACCTGACGGTCTCGCCATCCTGGCGCAGTTGCAGCCAGGCGTTTTGCGCATGGGCGTGGCGCAGGCAGTTGGAGAGCGCCTCGCGGGTGATCTGCAAAATGTGGATTTGTTCGCTGGCCGATAGTTGAAAGGCCAGCGTGTCGACGTGCAGGTGCACCTGGAATTCTCCGCGACGGGAAAACTCCTCGGCCGTGTCCTTGAGTTCCTGTACCAGTCCCGCGTCGTGAATCTGCAAGCGAAACGTGGTCAGCAACTCGCGCAACTGGCGATAGGCATTGTTCAGTCCCTCGCGCAATTCGCTGGTGACGGTTTCCAGGGTCTGGACCGGTTCGCCCCGGCGCATCAGGGTTTGCATGCGGCTGACTTGCAGCTTCATGTAGGACAGGGCCTGGGCCAGTGAATCGTGCAGCTCGCGGGCGATGATCGTGCGTTCTTCGAGCAGCAGCAGGCGATGATCCTGTTCCCGTTGACGCTTGAGCGAGAGCGAGGTGCCGATCAGATTGGCCAGGGCCTGGATCAGTTGGGTTTCCCAGGCTTGCATGGGGTGCCCGTCGACAAAGTGCGCCTTGAGCTCCCCCAGTTCACTGCCCTGGTTGCTGATGCTGAAGATTTGCGGGTTGGTTTTAGGGTGTCTCTGGCACGTGGCGCAGTCGCTACTGGCGCAGACTTCCCGGATGTTTGCGCCATGCAGGGCGAGCAACTGCTGGGCCGGTGCCTGCATTTGTCCCTGCAGGCACAGCGACAGGCGCAAGCCGGGCAGGCGTTGCTGGAAGCGTCGAATCAACTCGTCCAGCCCCTCGGCATTGGCCAGGCGTGTGGCCAGGCTTCGGCTGCTTTGATACAGAAGCTCCAGGGCGGCATTGGCTTGTTGCAGGTTCAGGGTTTTTTGCCGGACCTGACTTTCCAGGGTGCGATGCGACTCTTCGATCGTCTCGGCCATGGTGTTGAAACTCATGGCCAACTGGCCCAGCTCATCCTCGGACTGATGGTTGACCCGCACCTTGAAGTCGCCGCGACGAAAGCGCTGGGTTGCATCCACCAACTCCTTCAAAGGGGTAACGACGCCGTACTGCAGTTCGTAGAGCCCGAGCAGCAGGACGATCATGGTGGTGAACAGGGCCAGGCCCTGGATCGCCTGTTGCCAACCTTGCTTTTGTTCGCTTTGGCGCTGCAACAGATCGACGAACTGGTTCAGTTGCTCAACGAAGGACTGCGCCTGGGCCTGAAAGGCCGCCGCATCGCCGCGCTCCAGTGCCGGACGCAAATCCTCATTCCAGTGTTGCTGGATTTGCCCATAACTGAGTTGCAATGCGGTGGTCGGGCCATCTTCCAGTACCGCTTTGAGAGAGTGGCTGTCCAAGCGGTTTTGCAGGCTGTCGATGATGGTGGTGATTTCTTCGTCGGCGACGCCAGCGGCGAGTTTCCAGCTCAGGTGATAGGTCTCCATGCGCACCGAGCCTGCGGTGTTGATGGCAGCGGCATCGCCCTGGCTGAACCAGGCGATCAGCCCGGCGCTCAATGAACTGGCGAGCGCCAGCACGGCGATCAGGATCACCGCCAGCCCGGCGCGAGCGGGCAGGGAGCTGCGCAACCAGCGGATCATCGGCGCAGGTCCGGGAAAGCGATAAGAAAACAGAGCATGCACGTTCCAGCGTGGGGTTTTGCCGCCGTTCCTGGGCGAGCTACCTCTAAAGAGTTGTCGACAGTTCCTTGTCGGCAAAAGCGTGGGTTGAAACCCTTAACAAGCTGATAAATAAAGGTTTTCAAGGTTTTCTTGCACTACCTCCTTGGAGGTAGGCGGGCTAAGCATAGGCTTAGGCCCTCATGGGCATCGTTGACCTGGGTCAAGTTTTTGCGGGGTTTGCCTCTCTAGTCTGCCGCCATGGCTAATTGACGGGAGAGCATTGTGACCCAACCGCGTGTACGACAAGGCTTGGTGCTGGGCATGAGCACGCTGGCCTTCACTGTGTGCTTCATGGTCTGGATGATGTTTGCCGTGCTCGGGGTGCCGATCAAGGAATTGCTCCAGCTCAACGAAACCCAATTCGGCCTGCTGGCCGCGACCCCGGTGCTGACCGGCTCGCTGGTGCGTTTGCCGCTGGGGTTGCTGACCGACCGATTTGGCGGGCGCAGCGTGTTTTTCCTGCTGATGCTGACTTGCGTCACGCCGCTGTACTTGATCAGTCACGCCACCGCCTACTGGCAGTTCCTGGTACTGGGTTTGTTCGTCGGCCTGGCCGGTGGCTCGTTTTCCGTTGGGATTGCCTACGTCGCCAAATGGTTCGACAAGGAGAACCAGGGCTTCGCCATGGGCATCTTCGGTGCCGGTAACGCCGGGTCGGCGGTGACCAAGTTCCTGGCCCCGGCGCTGATCGCCGCCGGCAGCTGGCAGCTGGTGCCGAAAGTCTTCAGTGCGATCTTGTTTATCACTGCGCTGCTGTTCTGGTTCCTGACCTCAGAAAACAAGGGCCATCGTAGTGCCACGGGCGCCAGCTTGCGTGAGCAACTGCGCTCACTGAAAGATCCTGCGGTGTGGCGCTACTGCCAGTACTACTCGATCGTCTTCGGCGGCTACGTTGCCCTGGCACTGTGGATGACCAAGTACTACGTGCAGGAATACGGTTTCAGCTTGCAAAGCGCGGCGCTGCTGGCGGCCTGTTTCTCCCTGCCCGGCGGCGTACTGCGCGCCGTCGGCGGCTGGATGTCGGATCGCTGGGGGGCGCAAAGCGTGACCTGGTGGGTGTTGTGGGTCAGCTGGATCTGCCTGTTCCTGCTCTCGTATCCCCAGACCCAACTGCAAGTGCAGACCATCGACGGCCCGCTGGATTTCCACATTGGCCTGAGCCCTGCGCTGTTCACCGTGCTGCTGTTCGTCATGGGCATCGCCTTCGCATTCGGCAAGGCCTCGGTCTTCAAGTACATCGCCAATGACTACCCGAAAAACATGGGCGCGGTGTCCGGCATCGTCGGCCTGGCGGGTGGCCTGGGCGGTTTCGTGCTGCCGATCCTGTTCGGCGCCCTGGTGGACCTCACCGGCGTGCGCTCTTCCTGCTTCATGTTGATGTACGGCGTGGTCTGGGTCTCCCTCACCTGGATGTACTTCAGCGAAATACGCAAAAGCCCGGTGCTTGGTAAAGAGCCGCTGCTGATCCCGTCCCCGATTTCCAGCATTGCCCAAGGAGAAGAACATGTCCGTTCTGCAAACGCCTGACAAAGGCCCGGTCATTCATGACTGGCGCCCCGAGGACCCCGCGTTCTGGGGAAGTAGCGGCAAACAGACCGCCACTCGCAACTTGTGGATTTCCATTCCTGCGCTGTTGTTGGCCTTTGCGGTGTGGATGGTCTGGAGCACGGTGATTGTGCGCTTGAACGCCATCGGCTTCAGCTTCACCACCGACCAACTGTTTTGGCTGGCGGCATTGCCGGGGCTGTCCGGTGCGACCTTGCGGGTCTTCTATTCCTTTATGGTGCCGATCTTCGGCGGCCGGCGCTGGACTGCCCTGAGCACCGCGTCGCTGCTGTTGCCATCGATCTGGATGGGCTTCGCCGTGCAGGACCCGAGCACCTCATACAGCGTGTTCGTAGTGATTGCCTTGCTCTGCGGTTTCGGTGGCGGCAACTTCGCCTCGAGCATGTCCAACATCAGCTTCTTCTATCCCAAGTCCCAACAGGGCACAGCTCTGGGCCTCAACGCCGGACTGGGCAACCTGGGCGTCTCGGTGATGCAGTTCTGCGTGCCGCTGGTGATTACCTTCGGTGTGTTCGGCTTCATGGGTGGCTCGCCGCAAGCGTTGCCGGACGGCGGTCAGTTGTGGCTGCAGAACGCCGGGTTCATCTGGGTGCCATTTATCGTCCTGGTGACAGTGTTGGCCTGGTTCGGCATGAATGACCTGTCCAGCGCCCGGGCCTCGTTCAGCGAACAGGCGGTGATCTTCAAGCGCAAGCACAACTGGCTGATGTGCTGGTTGTACCTGGCGACCTTCGGTTCGTTCATCGGCTTTTCCGCCGCGTTTCCGCTGCTGATCAAAACCTCCTTTCCGGATGTCATTGCCTTGAAATTCGCCTTCCTCGGCCCACTGGTTGGCGCTCTGGTGCGGCCATTGGGTGGCTGGCTGGCGGACAAGCTCGGTGGCGCGAAAGTGACCCTGTGGAACTTCGTGGCGATGATCGCGATGGTCTTCGGCGTGATGCACTTCTTGCCGCAGAACGGCGCGGGCGGCAGCTTCTACGGCTTCCTCGGCTTGTTCATGCTGCTGTTCATCACCACTGGCGTGGGCAACGGCTCCACCTTCCGGATGATCCCGGTGATCTTCCGCACGCAGCACGAAAAAGCCTCGGCCGGGAAATCGCCAGCCGTGCGTGAACAGGCGCTCAAGGATGCCGGCAAGGAATCGGCCGCCGTCCTGGGCTTCAGTTCGGCCATGGGCGCCTTCGGTGCGTTCTTCATTCCCAAATCCTTCGGCACTTCGATGGCCCAGACCGGCGGCCCTGAGATGGCCTTCTACATGTTCGTCGTTTTTTACCTGAGCTGCATCGTGGTGACCTGGTGGTGGTACGCGCGCAAAGGCGCCGCGACACCCTGCTGAGACGACCTGAATCCAACCATTGCGTGGGCGGGGCACAGAACCCCGCAGCAAGCCTGAGAGGACACACCGTGAGTCATTTACTGGATCAACTGCGGTTTTTCAATCGCAAGCAAAACGAGTTTTCCGATGGTCATGGAGAGACTCGCAAAGAGTCTCGCGACTGGGAGAACGTCTACCGTTCGCGCTGGCAGTACGACAAGATCGTGCGTTCCACCCATGGGGTGAACTGCACCGGCTCGTGCTCGTGGAAAATCTACGTCAAGAACGGCCTGATCACCTGGGAAACCCAGCAGACCGATTACCCGCGCACCCGCAACGATTTGCCTAACCACGAACCCCGCGGTTGCCCGCGTGGCGCCAGTTACAGCTGGTACATCTACAGCGCCAACCGCCTCAAGTACCCGAAAATCCGCAAGCCGTTGCTCAAGCTCTGGCGCGAGGCGCGGCAGACCATGGCGCCGGTGGAAGCCTGGGCCAGCATTGTCGAGAACAAGGCCAAGGCCGACTCCTATAAAAGCAAGCGCGGCATGGGGGGCTTCATTCGCTCCAACTGGGAGGAAGTCAACGAGATCATTGCCGCGTCCAACGTCTACACCATCAAGCAATACGGCCCGGACAGGATCGTCGGTTTCTCGCCGATTCCGGCCATGTCGATGGTCAGCTATGCCGCGGGTTCGCGTTATCTGTCGCTGATCGGCGGTGCGTGCCTGAGTTTCTATGACTGGTACTGCGACTTGCCACCGGCCTCGCCGATGGTCTGGGGCGAGCAAACCGACGTGCCGGAATCGGCCGACTGGTACAACTCCAACTACATCATTGCCTGGGGCTCCAACGTCCCGCAGACCCGTACCCCCGATGCGCACTTTTTTACCGAAGTCCGTTACAAGGGCACCAAGACCGTCGCCATCACCCCCGACTACTCGGAAGTCGCCAAGCTCACCGACCTGTGGCTCAACCCCAAGCAGGGTACCGATGCGGCGCTGGCCCAGGCGTTCAATCATGTGATCTTCAAAGAGTTTCACCTGGACAAACCGAGCGCGTATTTCACCAACTACGCCAAGCGCTTCACCGATTTGCCGGTGCTGGTGCTGCTCAAACAAATGGTCGACAAGGCGCCGGGCGCCGGTTACCAGCCGGACCGTTTCTTGCGCGCCTCGGACCTTACCGACAACCTCGGCCAGGAAAACAACCCGGAATGGAAAACCATCGCGCTGGATGTCAGCGGTGAACTGGTTTCTCCTCAGGGCTCCATCGGTTATCGCTGGGGCGAGAAGGGCAAGTGGAACATCCTGCCTCGTGAAGGCGGTGAAGGGCGTGAGATCGATCTGAAGCTGAGCCTGATCGGCGATGACGTCGCCGAAGTGGCGTTCCCGTATTTTGCCGGCGAGTCCCACGAGCACTTCCAGCACGTCGCTGGCGATGCCGTGCAATACCGCCGCGTGCCGGTGCACAACGTGGTACTGGCCGATGGCAGTGTGGCCAAAGTCGCCACTGTGTTCGACCTGTCGGCCGCCAATCTGGCGATCGATCGTGGCCTGGGTGGCGCTAACGTCGCCAAGGACTACAACGATGCAAGCGTACCCGGCACCCCGGCCTGGCAGGAGCAGATCACCGGCGTCAGCCGCGAGAAAGCGATCCAGATCGCCCGCGAGTTCGCCGATAACGCCGACAAGACCAAGGGGCGCTCGATGATCATCGTCGGCGCGGCGATGAACCACTGGTACCACATGGACATGAACTACCGCGGGCTGATCAACATGCTCATGCTCTGCGGGTGTGTCGGCCAGACCGGTGGCGGTTGGGCGCACTATGTCGGTCAGGAAAAACTGCGTCCGCAATGCGGCTGGCTGCCCCTGGCGTTCGGCCTGGACTGGAACCGTCCGCCACGGCAGATGAACGGCACCAGCTTCTTCTACGCCCACAGTTCGCAATGGCGCCACGAGAAAATGAGCATGCACGACGTGCTCTCGCCGCTGGCCGATAAATCACAGTTTCCCGAGCATGCCCTGGACTACAACATCCGTGCCGAACGCGCCGGCTGGTTGCCCAGCGCACCGCAACTCAACACCAACCCGCTGCACATTTGCCGCGATGCCGCGGCAGCCGGCATGGACCCGAAAGACTACGTGGTCAAGTCGCTGCAAGACGGCTCGCTGCGCTTCTCCTGCGAACAGCCGGACAGCCCGGTGAACTTCCCGCGCAACATGTTTATCTGGCGTTCCAATCTGCTGGGCTCCTCGGGCAAGGGCCACGAGTACATGCTCAAGTACCTGCTCGGCACCAAGAATGGGGTGATGAACGAAGACATCGGCCAGGTCGGGGATTGCAAACCCGAAGAAGCCGAATGGGTGGACGAGGGCGCCATCGGCAAGCTCGATCTGGTCACCACACTGGATTTCCGCATGTCCTCGACCTGCGTCTATTCCGACATCGTCTTGCCGACCGCGACCTGGTACGAAAAGGACGACATGAACACCTCGGACATGCACCCGTTCATTCACCCGTTGTCGGCCGCCATCGACCCGGCGTGGGAATCGCGTTCCGACTGGGAAATCTACAAAGGCATCGCCAAGGCCTTTTCCAGCATGGCTGAAGGGCATCTGGGCGTTGAGAAGGACCTGGTGACCATCCCGCTGATGCACGACAGCGTCGGTGAACTGGCTCAACCTTTTGGCGGCACCGACTGGAAAAGCGCCGGCGTGGCCCCCGTGCCAGGCAAGAACGCGCCGAACCTGCATGTGGTGGAGCGTGATTACCCGAACATTTACAAGCAGTTTTCCTCGCTGGGGCCATTGCTGGAAAAACACGGCAACGGTGGCAAGGGCATCAACTGGAACACCGACGCCGAAGTGAAATTCCTCGGTGCGCTCAATCACCGCGAAGGGGCTGCCGGGATCAGTCATGGCCGGCCGAAAATCGACTCGGCGATCGATGCTGCTGAAGTGATTCTGTCCCTGGCGCCGGAAACCAACGGCCATGTTGCCGTCAAGGCCTGGGCTGCGTTGTCGGAATTTACCGGCATCGATCACAGCCACCTGGCGTTATCCAAGGAACACGAGGCGATCCGATTCCGCGACATTCAGGCGCAGCCGCGCAAGATCATTTCCAGCCCTACCTGGTCGGGTCTCGAAGACGATCACGTCAGCTACAACGCCGGCTACACCAACGTTCACGAAGCCATCCCATGGCGCACCATCACCGGTCGCCAGCAGTTCTACCAGGATCACCCGTGGATGCAGGCATTCGGCGAGCAACTGATGAGTTACCGCCCGCCGGTCAACACCCGCACCATTGCAGGGGTGAAAGGCAAGCGCAGCAACGGCGAGACCGAAATCGTCCTGAACTGGATTACTCCGCACCAGAAATGGGGCATCCACAGCACTTACAGCGACAACCTGCTGATGCTGACCCTCAGCCGCGGCGGGCCGATTGTCTGGCTCTCGGAGAACGACGCGAAACGCGCCGGCATCGAAGACAACGACTGGATCGAATGCTTCAACGCCAACGGCGCGCTGACCGCACGAGCGGTGGTCAGCCAGCGGGTCAAGGACGGCATGGTGATGATGTACCACGCCCAGGAACGGATCGTGAACGTGCCTGGTTCGGAAACCACCAAGACCCGTGGCGGCCACCACAACTCGGTCACCCGCGTGGTGCTCAAACCGACCCACATGATCGGTGGCTATGCGCAGCAGGCCTACGGTTTCAACTATTACGGCACGGTCGGTTGCAACCGCGATGAATTCGTCGTGGTACGCAAAATGGCCAAAGTCGACTGGCTCGATGGCTCAAACGGCGATGACCTGCCGCGTCCTCTGCCGACCGATATCGAGGAGAACTGAGATGAAGATTCGCTCACAGATCGGCATGGTGCTGAACCTGGACAAGTGCATCGGTTGCCACACTTGTTCGATTACCTGCAAGAACGTCTGGACCAGCCGCGAAGGCATGGAATACGCCTGGTTCAACAACGTCGAATCGAAACCCGGCATCGGTTACCCGAAAGAATGGGAAAACCAGGACAAGTGGAAGGGCGGCTGGATCCGCAATGCCAACGGCACGATCAACCCGCGCATCGGCGGTAAATTCCGGGTCTTGGCGAATATTTTCGCCAACCCGGACCTGCCGAGCCTCGACGATTACTACGAACCGTTCGACTTCGATTACCAGCACCTGCATACCGCGCCGCTGGGCGAGCATCAGCCCACTGCGCGCCCGCGTTCGCTGATCTCTGGCAAGCGCATGGAGAAAATCGAATGGGGCCCGAACTGGGAAGAAATCCTCGGCACCGAATTCGCCAAGCGCCGCAAGGACAAGAACTTCGACAAGATCCAGGCGGACATTTACGGCGAATACGAAAACACCTTCATGATGTATTTGCCGCGCCTGTGCGAGCACTGCCTCAACCCGGCGTGCGCAGCGTCGTGCCCGAGCGGGGCGATCTACAAGCGTGAAGAAGACGGCATTGTGCTGATCGACCAGGAAAAATGCCGTGGCTGGCGGATGTGCATCAGCGGCTGCCCGTACAAGAAGATCTATTTCAACTGGAAAAGCGGCAAGTCCGAGAAGTGCATCTTCTGCTACCCGCGTATCGAAGCCGGGATGCCGACTGTTTGCGCCGAAACCTGTGTCGGGCGTATCCGTTACCTCGGTGTGCTGCTGTATGACGCCGACCGCATCAGCGAAGTGGCGAGCACCGCCAATGAGCAAGACCTGTACGAGAAACAACTGGAGATCTTCCTCGATCCGAATGACCCGGCAGTGATTCGCCAGGCCCTGGCCGATGGCGTACCGCAGTCGGTGATTGATTCCGCCCAGCGTTCGCCGGTCTACAAAATGGCCGTGGACTGGAAACTCGCACTGCCGCTGCACCCGGAATACCGCACCTTGCCAATGGTCTGGTACGTGCCGCCGCTGTCGCCGATCCAGAACGCCGCCACTGCCGGCACCGTGGGCATGAACGGGGTGATCCCGGATGTCGACAGCCTGCGTATTCCACTGAAGTACCTGGCGAACCTGCTGACAGCGGGCGATGAAAAACCGGTCAAGCGCGCACTTAAACGCTTGCTGGCGATGCGCGCCTACAAACGTTCCGAGCAAGTCGATGGCGTTCAGGACCTGCAAGTGTTGAAGGACGTCGGCTTGAGCGTGGCCCAGGTCGAAGAGATGTATCGCTACCTGGCGATTGCCAACTATGAAGACCGCTTTGTGGTACCGAGTGCCCACCGTGAAGACGCCATGAGCGACGCCTTTGCCGAGCGCTCCGGTTGCGGCTTCAGTTTCGGCAGCGGTTGCAGCGGCAGCTCCGACACCAACATGTTCGGTGCGAAGAAAGCCAACCGCCGCGACGTCCTGAAAACCGTCCAGTTGTGGGAGGAGTGAGTATGCAAATTCTCAAAGTGATTTCGCTGCTGCTCGACTATCCGACCGAGACGCTGATTGGCGGGCGCGACGAACTGGAGCAGGCGATCATCCAGTCACGGGAAATCAGCCCTAAACAGCGCGGTGCGTTGTTCGAATTGCTGGAGTTGATCTGCGCCAATGACCTGATGGACGGGCAGGAGCACTACGGCGCGCTGTTCGGCCGGGGGCGTTCGCTGTCGTTGCTGTTGTTCGAGCATGTGCACGGCGAATCCCGCGATCGTGGCCAGGCCATGGTCGACATGATGGCGCAATACGAAGCCGCCGGTTTTGCCATCGGCGTCAAGGAGCTGCCGGACTATATCCCGCTGTACCTGGAGTTCCTGTCCACCCGCGAAGACCTCGAGGCCCGCGAGGGCCTGGCGGATGTTTCGCACTTGCTGGCCTTGCTCGCGGCGCGTCTGGAAGAGCGCGAAAGCGCCTATGCCAGTTGCTTCCGGGCGTTGCTGCAAATCGCCGGGGCCGAGCCGCATCAGGCGGTGGCCGACCTGCGGGCGCAGGTGGCGTCGGAACCGCGCGACGACTCCCTCGAAGCCCTCGACAAGATCTGGGAAGAGGAGGCCGTGGACTTTCTCCAGGCCGAACAGCAAGACCGTTGCAGTTCGTTGCCTGGCGCCCCGGGCAAGGCCCGGGAAGAAAGCGCCGTGCCGTTGCACTGGGTGGATTTTCAGCATGAAGGGTTGGCCACCGTGCCAGCCAAGGAGGTAGGCAATGTCTAAATGGAACCTGTTGTTGTTCGGGATCTATCCCTATGTCGCTTTGGCGATTTGCCTGATTGGCAGTTGGGCCCGTTTCGATCTGTCGCAGTACACCTGGAAGGCTGGCTCCAGCCAGATGCTCAACCAGCGCGGCATGCGCGTGGCGAGCAACCTCTTCCACATCGGTGTGCTGTTTGTACTGGCCGGGCATTTCGTCGGCCTGCTGACGCCTGCATCGGTTTATCACCATGTGATCAGCACCGAGAACAAGCAGTTGCTGGCGATGGTCTCCGGCGGGCTCTTCGGCCTGCTGTGCCTGATCGGCTTGCTGATGCTGGTCAATCGGCGGCTCACCGATCCTCGGGTACGTGCCGCCTCCAGCGCTTCGGACATTTTGATTCTGCTGGTGCTGCTGGTGCAGTTGCTGCTCGGTTTGCTGACGATTGCAGCGTCCACCGCGCACATGGACGGCTCGGTGATGGTGATGCTCGCCGACTGGGCGCAGAACACCGTGCTGTTGCGGCCGATGGAAGCGGCGGCGTCCATTGCGCCGGTCGGGCTGACCTACAAGCTGCATGTGTTTCTAGGCTTGACCCTGTTCGTGTTGTTCCCCTTCACCCGTCTCGTACACATCGTCAGTGCACCGATCTGGTACCTGGGGCGTCGTTATCAAATCGTTCGGCAGAAAGTCTGAGGAGAACATCATGTCAGGTGGATGTGGATGTGGCGGCGGTAACGGCGGCAGCGGTGGCTGCGGTTCTTCTAAAAATGCAGAGTCTTCGGTACCGGAAGTTGTCGACATCGCGCAGTTTGAAGCACTGCCGGTCGAGCCGGCGGCGGCCGAGGACGCCCCGGTGCAGTTGATCGCCAGCAGCGAACAGGAGTGGCCGATCATCAGCGTCAACGGGGTGTCGATCACGCCTGAGGCAATGGCCCAGGAGCTGCAATATCACCCGGCCGAAAGCCGTGAAGAGGCGGTCTATCTGGCCGCCAGGGCACTGGTGATCCGCGAATTGTTGCAGCAGCGCATTGCCGAACTCGGCCTGGCTCTGGAGATCGGCGCTGGTGAGAACGAAGAAGAAGCGGCCACGCGTTTGTTGCTCGAACGCGAGGTGCACGTGCCGCAGTGCGACGAGGAAACCAGCCTGCGCTACTACGAAAACAATCGCGGGCGCTTTCACAGCGCGCCGTTGCTGGCGGTGCGACACATCCTGCTCGAGTGCGCGCCGGATGATGTCGAGGCTCGCAGCCTTGCGCATGCTCAGGCCGAGATATTGCTGCAACGTCTGGAGGATTTCCCCGGCAGTTTCGCCGAGCTGGCGGTGAAATATTCGGCCTGCCCGTCGAAGGCTCAAGGCGGTTCTCTGGGGCAGATCAGCAAGGGCCAGACCGTGCCGGAACTGGAGCGTCAGCTGTTCACGCTGGCGCCCGGCCTGGCCAGTAAACCGCTGGAAAGTCGCTACGGCTGGCATGTGGTGAGTGTCGATCAGCGGATTGAAGGCATGCCGTTGCCTTATGAAGTGGTGTCGACGGCGATCCGCACGCAGTTGCAGCAGGGCGTCTGGCAAAAAGCGCTGGTGCAGTACCTGCAAACCCTGATCGGAGCGGCGGATATTCGTGGCATCCACTTGCAGGGCGCCGACTCACCGTTGGTGCAGTGAGCATCGAGACAAACCGGGAGATGTGATGAACGCTGTCATGCAGGATGGTTTTGGACGGCAGATCGATTATCTGCGGATGTCGGTGACGGACCGTTGTGATTTTCGTTGTGTGTATTGCATGGCGAAAAACATGACCTTCCTGCCGCGTCAGCAGGTCCTGACGCTGGAGGAGTTGCAGCGCCTGGCAACGCTGTTCGTCGGGTTGGGCGTCCGCAAAATCCGCCTCACCGGCGGCGAGCCGCTGATTCGTCCGGGCATTGTCGAACTGTGCCGCAACATCGCCGCATTGCCCGGTTTGCGCGAACTGGTGATGACCAGCAACGGCTCGCAGCTGGGCCGTCTGGCCCGGCCGTTGGCGGAGGCAGGCGTCAAGCGGATGAACATCAGCCTCGATAGCCTGGACGGGCAGAAGTTTCGCGCGATCACCCGCAACGGCGATCTCGATCAGGTGCTGGGCGGCATTGAGGCGGCGCGGGACGCAGGGTTTGAGCGGATCAAGCTCAACTGCGTGGTGATGAAGGGGCGCAACTTCGATGAAGTCCCGGCGTTGGTGCAGTACGCCATCGATCAGCGCATCGATATCAGTTTCATCGAAGAAATGCCGTTGGGCGATGTCGGCAGGTCACGGGGTGAATCGTTTTGTTCCAGCGATGAAGTGCGGGCATCGATCGCCGCTCAACATCGGTTGCTCGACAGTACGGAAAACAGCGGCGGACCGGCGCGCTATGTGCGTCTGGAACGCCATCCCGATACCCGGATCGGTTTCATTTCACCCAACAGCCATAACTTCTGCGGCACCTGCAACCGGGTGCGGATGACCGTTGAAGGGAAGCTGTTGCTCTGTCTGGGCCAGGACGACGCGCTGGATTTGCGTGGATTGTTGCGGCGTTATCCGCTGGACGACCAGCCGCTGATCAATGCGGTGCAAAAGGCTTTGCGCGGCAAGCCATTGCGCCACGACTTCAACCCCGAAGGGGAGGTGCAGATTGTGCGGTTCATGAACATGAGTGGCGGTTGAGCTGTTCTGTTAAGGAAAGAGTTTGCTAAACACAATACTTGTGGCGAGGGAGCTTGCTCCCGCTGGGTTGCGAAGCAACCCTAAATGAGGCACCACGATTATTCAGACAAATCGAGCTTGCAGGATTGCGACCGCTTCGCGGCCGAGCGGGAGCAAGCTCCCTCGCCACAGTGTTCGCACCGATTTTTCCTTCACCGCCTTCGGGCGGTTTTTTTCACCGGCAAATCTTGATGTCGATCAATTGCAGAACAGCACTTTGTCCGTAGTCTTCACTGCATGTTGTGTTTGATTGTGTCTGAACATCTATATGTAGTATCTGGAGGCCAAATGCAGAGCACGCTGATCTCAGTGGGATGTAACCGCTTGCACAAACGCGATGGCAGTCTGGTTGCCTTCGATGCCGACAAGATCCGCCAGGCGTTGATCGCCGCCGGCAAGGCAACCGGGGAGTACACCGAGGTTGAGGTTGAAGGCCTGCTTCAGGCGGTACTCGCCCGACTGGAAGGGCTGCCAAGGTTGCACGTCGAGCAGATTCAGGATCGGGTCGAACGGGTATTGATGGATGCCGGTTACTTCTTCGCCATGCGCGCCTACATCGTCTACCGCGAACAGCACGGGCGTTTGCGTCGTGACCGCCGGACCATGGTCGAGGTGGCGACTTCTATGAATGAGTACCTGGACCGTGAAGACTGGCGGGTCCAGGCCAACGCCAATCAGGGCTACTCCCTGGGCGGGCTGGTGTTGAACGTGTCGGGCAAGGTCACCGCCAACTACTGGCTGGACGAGGTGTACAGCGAGGCCATCGGCCAGGCCCATCGCGAGGCGGATTTGCATGTGCACGACCTGGATATGCTCGCCGGTTACTGTGCCGGTTGGTCGCTGCGTACTCTGTTGCACGAGGGGCTCAACGGTGTGCCGGGGCGTGTCGAAGCCGGCCCGCCAAAGCACTTGAGCAGTGCCCTGGGGCAAATGGTGAATTTTCTCGGCACCCTGCAGAACGAATGGGCCGGTGCCCAGGCGTTCAGTTCATTCGACACCTACCTGGCGCCTTACGTGCGCAAGGACCGGCTGAGTTACCAGGAGGTGCGCCAGGCGATCCAGGAGTTCATCTACAACCTCAATGTGCCGTCACGCTGGGGCACCCAGACGCCGTTCACCAACCTGACCTTCGACTGGGTTTGCCCGCAGGATTTGCGTGAGCAGATACCCGTCATCAACGGTGAGGAGATGCCGTTTGCCTATGGTGACCTGCAAGTCGAAATGGACCTGCTCAACCGCGCGTACATCGAGGTGATGCAGGCTGGCGACGCGAAAGGGCGAGTGTTCACCTTTCCGATCCCGACCTACAACATCACCCATGACTTTCCGTGGGACAGTGACAACGCCGACCGTCTGTTCGAGATGACGGCGCGGTACGGTTTGCCGTATTTCCAGAACTTCCTCAATTCGGACATGCAGCCCAATCAGGTGCGTTCGATGTGCTGCCGGTTGCAGCTCGATGTGCGCGAGTTGCTCAAGCGCGGCGGTGGCTTGTTCGGTTCGGCGGAACAGACCGGATCGCTCGGCGTGGTGACCATCAACTGTGCACGCCTGGGCTATGTGTTCAAGGGCAACACCAGTGGCTTGTTGCAACGCCTGGACACGCTGATGGAGCTGGCGATGGAGAGCCTGGAGGTCAAGCGCAAGGTCATTGCGCACCACATGGATGCCGGTTTGTACCCTTACACCAAGCGCTACCTGGGCACCTTGCGTAACCATTTTTCCACCATCGGCCTCAACGGCCTGCATGAAATGCTGCGCAATTTCACTGGCGACGAGGAGGGCATGCACACCGAACATGGCCGACAGTTTGCCCTGAATCTGCTGGACCATGTGCGCGCCACCTTGCTGCGTTTCCAGGAGGAAACCGGTCATCTCTACAACCTGGAAGCGACACCGGCGGAGGGCACCACCTACCGCTTCGCCAAGGAAGACCTCAAGCGCTATCCGGACATTCTCCAGGCGGGCAGTACGCAGGCGCCGTATTACACCAACTCCTCGCAACTGCCCGTGGGCTACACCGAAGACCCCTTCGAGGCCCTTGAACTTCAAGACGAACTGCAATGCAAATACACCGGCGGCACGGTCTTGCACCTGTACATGGCCGAGCGGATTTCCTCGGTGCAGGCCTGCAAGCAACTGGTGCGCAAGGCCCTTGGACGTTTCCGCCTGCCGTACCTGACCGTGACCCCGACGTTCTCCATCTGCCCGGTGCACGGCTACCTCGATGGCGAACATGAGTTCTGCCCCAAATGCGACGAGGCCCTGTTGCTACAAGAACAGAAGGCCGGCGCTGTTCATTGATTTTGATCCACTCAACTGCAAGGAGCTTCACCATGACTGCATCGCAACCACTGCCCCAGGCTCAACGTCAACGCTGCGAAGTCTGGACCCGGGTGATGGGCTATCACCGTCCTGTGTCGGCGTTCAATCCGGGCAAACAGTCGGAGCACCGCGAGCGGCTGCACTTCACTGAAAGCGCGGCACTGGCCGGGCGCCAATGAGTCGAATGCTTCGGGTCGGGGGCATGGTGCCCCTGACCACTATCGACTATCCGGGACAGCTCGCTTGCGTGCTGTTTTGCCAGGGTTGCGCCTGGCGTTGTCGTTACTGTCATAACCCGCAGCTGATTCCGCCTCGTGGCAGTGAGGAAGTGGATTGGCGGCGGGTGTTGGCGTTTCTGCAACGTCGTCAGGACCTGCTCGATGCCGTGGTGTTCAGCGGCGGTGAGCCAACCTTGCAGGACGGCTTGCTCGGTGCCATGGATGAAGTGCGGGACATGGGCTTTCGCATCGGCTTGCACAGCGCCGGCATCAAGCCTGCCGCCTTCGCCAAGGCACTCACGGGCGCGGATTGGGTCGGTTTCGACGTCAAGGCGTTGCCCGAAGATTGCCTGGCCATTACCCGGGTCGAGGGCAGTGGAACGGCTAACTGGCGCAGCCTTGAGCATCTGCTGGCCAGTGGTGTGGACTACGAATGTCGCACCACCGTGCATTGGCGTCTGTTCGAGCCGGCGCGTCTGCTGATCCTGGCAAAACGCTTGAGTGCGCTCGGCGTCAAACGCTTCGCCGTGCAACTGGTCCGCACTGAGCGGATGTTCGATTCGCTACTGCCAAGCATTTCGGCACAAGCCTTGTTGCCAGAGTTGTGGGAGGCCATGCGCGAGTTGTTCCCAGCCTTCGTGCTGCGGGGGTAACGGGGGCTGGGGAAACTCAAGCCCAGCCCCAGAACTGCAACCACCAGCCAAACCCGATCAGGGCGTTGGCGAGGAACAGGCAAACTCCACCCGACACGCGCCGAGCCAGGGGAATACCTTCGTGTTTCAGCCGTTTCCAACCCAGTAGCAGGCTCCACCCCATGGTGGCCAATAGCAGGCAGGCCCTGGCGGGTTGTACCCACTCCAGCAGCAGACCTTCATAACGCAGTAATTTGACGGTGGTGGCCGACAGCCCGAGAAACAGTCCGGCACCACCCACAGGCGTGAGTGTCAGCGCCAGAGGCCAATACAGTGCGCGATCTCGCGCCAGTCGGGCCGTCAGGCGCAGGAGCAGCATCAACGCCGTGCCGAGCATGATCGAACTCACACTCAAGTAAGCGACAATGCTGAAGCCGTCGAGCCAGCTGAAGCTGTCGTTGAGTTGCGGGTAATGGGTCAGCAACCACCAGGGGGCGTTGTCCCGTAAGGCCCAGAGCTGGTTGTGTTCCACCAGCCACTGGGCCAGGGTTTGTTTGAGGGCGATAAACCATGGGCTGACCGTCCACTGAAACGCGCCCATGGCCAAGCCGATCACGCCGAACAGCAGCAAGCGTGTATCCCAAGGGGACAGCGCCTGCGCGGTTGCGTGAAGAATCTCCTGATTGCTGGAGCGGGCGATCAGCTGCACGGCGCCGCGTTGCCCGCTGCAGCGTCCGCAGGCGTGGCAATCACTGGCGCCTTGCAGGCGACGGATATCGAGCAGGGGAGCGCAGTTGGGGGGCGGCAGGCGTGGCGCGGCATTCTCTATCCAGCGTTGCTCATTGACCTGAAAGTGCACGGGGGCCAGCCTTGCGAGCAGGGCGAAAACCCCGCTGACCGGGCACAGGTAACGGCACCAGACCCGCTTGCCCCGGGCAAACAACAACCCGACGATGACCGCTGCGACGGTCGAGCCACCCAGAATCAACAGTGCGGCCTGGGCGTAGTCATAGACGCTGATCAATTGGCCGTAGAGGGTCGTCAGGCAGAACGCCAATGTGGGCCAACCGCCCCAACGCAACCAACGCGGCACACCCAGGCCTTTGCCGTAATGACTGGCCCATTCGCTGAGCGAACCTTCCGGGCACAGAACGCCACACCAGAGTCGACCGAAGCACACCATCGACAGCAACACGAACGGCCACCAGATTCCCCAGAATAAAAACTGCGCGAGCAAGGTCAGGTTGTCGAGTATCCGTGCCTGGCTGTCCGGCAGCGGCAACAGCGCCGGGGTCACCAACAGCACTGCGTAAAACACTACGACAGCCCACTGCAGCGCCCGGATGACGGACGCATGGCGACGCATCCCGTCACCCAGGCGCTGGAGCCATCGATTGTGCCGGCTCAGGTCAGGCATGGGACTTTCTCCGCAGTCCGTTGGCGGAGCCAGGCGCTGACGACCAGCCAGTAACCGACCCACACCAGTAAGGTCATGCCGCTGGGTGTTGCGCGATAACCGACAAAACTGGCCAGAAAACCACCCAATCCATGGCTATCGCTCAGCCACGCGCTGCCGTCCCAAAGCGATTCGCCTACGAGGCTGTAAACCACGTCCGGCACATCCAGGGCGAGCAGTTGGCCGCCGATTCGCTCGGTGCCGCTGACCAGCAACCCCGCGCCGAGCATGAGCAAGATGACTTCGCTGATGGCAAAGAATCGTTGCCATGAAATGAAGCGGCGACTGCTGTGCAGCAGCGTAATGGTCAGCGCGGACAACACCAGCCCCAACACGCCGCCGACGGCAAACAAACCGAGCTGCGGACCCCGCAATCGGGCGCCGGCGCCATAGAGAAATACCACCGTTTCGCTGCCTTCACGGCTGATCGCGAGCATGGCCAGCAGTAGTAGACCTGCGCCTCCTTGTCGAGCCAGGTGGCTATCGGCGTGCCGTCGCAAATCGTGGTTGAGGGTGCGCCCGTGACGGTGCATCCAGCCGACCATTTGCACCATTAACAGGCTGGCAAACAGTGCGAGTGCGGCCTGGAACCATTCACTGGCCGACCCGCTCATGGCCTCACCGGCAAACAGAATCAACACCGCCAGCAGGCCCGAGAGCATCAACCCCAGCACCACACCCGCCCACAGGTATTTGACCAAACGATGACGTTGGCCTTGCTGGCTGGCCCAGGCCTGGAGAATGCCGATCACCAGCAACGCCTCGACGCTTTCGCGCCAGACGATGAACATTGATTGATTCATGGAAGCTCCGTGCGCTAACAGGTTATTTCGCGAGGATGCCGCCCTCGGGCAATTGCGGATTGAACTCGTCGAAAAAGGGATAGTGGCCGGGCCTGAGCGGGTGAATGACGACGAAGGTTGTCACGCCCGGCGACAGTACCTTTTCAACCCGCAACGGCGTGCTCTCGAACTCGGCCGGCCCCTGACCGCTATTTTTCAGGACGATCTTGAAGCGCTGTCCGGCCGGGACCTCAAGCAAGGCAGGGGAGAAGTGGCCATCGCGCAGGGTCAGCTCAAAGCTCGGCAACTCGGCATGGGCCGTCAACGGCGCAACTGTTGCGGCCACGATCAGCCAGGCAAAATGCAGGCGCTTCATTCAATAGCCGCCTTTTTTACCGATGCCGGCGTAGATGAACTCGTAGTGCAGTTCGCAGCGTTCGAACCAGGGCGCCACACCGGTTTCCTTATCGGTGTGACGCCCGAGGGAGCCGTGACCGGTGGGTGGTAGCACGGTGAACGTCAGCCGATATTTGCCCGGCCCCAGCAGCTTCACATTGTCGCCATAGTGCGGGCCGTCATTGGCGACCATGGGATGGAAGTCACCCTTGATTTCGTCCGGGTTACCCGCTCTGCTCAAGTTGAACGAGACATTGAGGTAAGGCACGAAACTGCCTTCCTGAAAACCCTGTCGATTGTCCGCGGTGGCCCGAATGTCGGCTTCCAGGTGAACATCAGAATCGACAGTAGCCCGCATCATGCCAGCCGGGGCCATCTCGATCGGTTGCAGATACACCGCCCCGACTTCCAGTCCCTGACACAGCTGTGGTTCCCCGATCGGGTATTCCTTTGCGTGAGCCAGCGGTACGAGCAAGAGCAGGGCGAGTGAGAGGTGGGTACGCATAATGTCTTCCTGAGCACTGACGAGTAGGAACCCGAGTCTAGGAAGCTTTGCTGCGAACAATAATGATTGTTATCAAGTTTTGATCAATTAAACCGTTAGAAGCTTAGCTCCAGGATCGCGATAGGGAGAGCAGTCGCTAGATGTCGATTCTTGATATCCATCAAGGATGGTTTTGCACAATGGCTGTAGGTTGCAAGAACATCTCTCAATGACCGGAGATCGAAATGGCCAAGAACTTCCCCGTCAACCCCAAGCACCCCGAGCGGATCTGTTGGGGGTGCGACCGGTATTGTCCGGCCAAGTCCCTGGCATGCGGCAATGGCTCCGACCGTACGATGCATCCGGCCGAGATGTTCGGAGAAGATTGGTATTTGTCTGGAGACTGGGGCATCGAGCCCCTCATCGTCACAGACAAGACAGCGGATGATGGTGTCTAGTGCGCGCCAAACCTCGCAGATTCTTTGAGGAAGTGAGATTGGCTGCGACGTAGTCAGAAGATAAAAAAACAGGGAAATATCTGGATGCCTCTCCGGATATTTCCCTGTTGCTCAATGTGTGGAATTGCTATCGATAAACTTCTCGTAATACATCTGGAACTGCTCGATCTTCTGATCGTTGAACCAGGTTTTAATCGCGTCGACCATGGGCGGAGGACCGCACAGGTAGATGTCGAATGGGTTGGCGTCGAACGACTGACGGTCGAAGTGATCAGGAATCCACCCGGTTTTACCTTGCCAATCCACGGAGGGTTTCGAAACCACAAGGTGATAGTCGAAGTCGGCGATGCGGTCGCGATAATCAGCCAGGCGTTGAGTTTCGCACAGGTCATTGTCCTGCGTGACGCCATAGAACAGTTGGATCGGGTGCCCGCAGCCACCTTTTTCTGCAATGTTATCAAGCATCCCGAGGAAGGCCGACAGGCCGGTTCCTCCTGCCACCAGTACGAGAGGTTTGGTCACCTGACGTAGATAAAAGCTTCCCAATGGGGCCTCGAGCTCGAGTGTTTGACCGGGGCGGCAATGCTCACGGATGAAGTTGCTCATCACGCCATCAGGCAAGAGCCTGATGAGAAACTGCAATTGGTTGGTGGGGTTGGGGCGGTTGGCGAATGAGTAGGAGCGCCACTCACTGGTGCCCGGTACATGCAGTCGAGCGTATTGCCCCGGAAGAAAGTCCAATTGCTGCTGGTGGGCGCAAGCGTCCAGATGAAGGATCGCCGTGGTGGCCGACACCTGTTCTACACCGGTGATCACCGTTTGCAGTAACCGGGTTGCGCCAGCGTTGCACAAGCTCGAATCGAAGTCGAAATAGAACGACGCATCCGATTGCACGCGGGTCTGGCAAGAGAGCATTTTGCGTTGCGCCAGATCCTGCTCGGAAAGAGCCTCTTCATCGACGTAGTCTTGAGTGAATTGGCCTGATTCGCAGCGACCCTGGCAAGTGCCACAGACACCTTCGCGACAGTCCAGCGGGATGTTCACGCCATTGCGTAGCGCGGCGTCGAGCAGCAGTTCGTTGGGCTTGACCTCGAAGAACGAGGTCTTGCCATCTGCGAAGCTGAAAGCGACTTTATGGTTCATGACAGCGTGCCCCACAGTTCACAGGTGATAGAAATCAAGCACTGAGTTGATCGTGTCGTTGAGCAGCACGATGTGCTTGCGAGTGATCTTCCAGCTGTCTGCGTCCGCTTTGAGGTGGTAGGTCACATGGCCGTAGAACTGCTCGGACAGCCCTTGCCGGGTGTAGAGCGTGACCCAGGCGGCCTTGACTTCAAGCAAGCCGTTATCGATCTCCTTGATTCGCACATTGCTGATTTGATGCAAGGTGCGCGGCATCGGGTTTGAAGCCGCCGACTTGCCTGTGCGCAGACGAAATACCCGGTCTTCCAAACCGGAGCGGTTCGAGTAGTAAATCAGCGACATGCCGCGCTTGGGATCGGTGGTGTACACATGCTCCGACTCCCATTGCGGCAGGTGGAATTCGCTCTGTTCATCAAACAGGGCGATGTAGGCGTCCCAATCCTGTTGATCACACAGCTCGGCTTTGCGGTAGAGGAATTGTTCGACGGAATGTTGTAGTGCGCTCATTTCACACCTCCTTCAACTTCAGGGCTTTTTGTGCAAGACCTTGCAGAAGGAAGCGCTGCCAGGATCCGTGCTGATTGATGTAGAGCCCCTCATGCGTGAACTCGGTGCCGGTCAGTACCGGGTTGATGCCCAGAGCCTCGCTGTTCGGGGTGGGGCCTTCGACCCATTTCTCACTGCCGCGGGACACTTCGTTCCAGCGCTCGAGGCGGGCCTGGAATCCGCGTTGGGCTTCGCGAAACTCCACCAGGTCGTCGGGAGTGCCCATGCCTGAAACGTTGAAGAAGTCCTCGAACTGGCGGATCCGGTTTTCCCGATCTGCGTCGGACTCACCCTTGACGCCGATGCACTGGCTGGTGATCTCGGTCTTGTTCCAGGCCACTGGGCGCACGATACGCAGCTGTGAGCTGATCTGATCCATGAAGAACAGGCTTGGGTAGATGTTGAGATTGCGTAGACGGTGCATCATCCACTCGGCTTGTTGCTGGCCGTATTCCTTCACCAGACGCGGCATGACGCTGGCATACCCGGCGCGTACAGTCGGGTTGGGCATGTCGCTGAACAAGAGGCTGTGGCCATTCTTGAACGAGAACCAGCCGTCGTCGGTTTCGGCATCTCCGGCGCCCAACTTGCTGTAGTCCAGCGTGTCGGAGCCGCCGCCCTTGGCCGAGTTGACTTGCTGGCGATGCTGCACCGTGGAGACGTAGTTGTAGTGCACGGTGCTGACGTGATAACCATCCAGGCCGTTTTCGTGCTGCAGTTTCCAGTTGCCGTCATAGCTATAGGTCGACTTGCCGGGCAGTACTTCCAGCTCGCCGGTCGGAGACTGCGCGACCATCATGTCGAAGAACACTTTGGCATCGCCGAGGTAGTCCTCCAGCGAGTCGCTGCCATTGACGTCCAGGCTGATAAAGACGAAGCCCTTGTAGCTCTCGATCCGGGCCTTCTTCAGGCCGCGGGTTGCTTTATCGAAACCCTCCGGGTATTCACCTGGGGCCTTGACCTTGACCAGGCGGCCGTCACTTTTGTAACACCAGGCGTGGAACGGACAGGTAAAGGTAGATTGGTTGCCTTTGCTGACGCGAGTCAGGGTCGCGCCCCGGTGCTGGCAAGCGTTGATCAGCGCATGGAGCTGATTGCTCCCATCGCGGGTGATGATCATCGGCTGACGACCCGCGCGCATCGTCAGAAAATCATTGGGATTGGCGATTTCGCTCTCGTGGCAGGCGTAGATCCAGTTCTTCTCGAAGATCAGTTCCATCTCCAGGTCGAACAGTTCCGGCTCTGTGAACATGTCACGGGCGACGCGGTAAATACCTTCGGCCGGCCGAAAATCCAGGCAACCCTGAATGTAATCTTGCCACTGCGCAATGCTTCTAGAGCTGTTCATCAGGTACACCCTTTTTGTAGTTTTAGGCACGACCTGATTGAAAGCCTTTCTGTGCGGTGCATCTATCCGGATTCGAGGCGATATCTATCCGTTTCTGAGGGGGCGGGGGGCGCTTTCCGTGAGGGCTATCAGGCGCGGTTGCTTTATGCGCTTTTCATTTCATATCCCTGGCTTGCACCCACAGCACCGCGTCTTGCGACAAGGGCTTGCCCTTGTGGGTTTTCGTTGTCCCGATGTCGAGCGCTGCAATACCCCACCAGCCGGCCCGGGGCAGGCCGATGGTCACGACACCCTGGGCGTCCGTGTACGTGCTCAGGGACTTGAATGAAGCTTGAGGTGCCGTTACATAGTCTTGCTGGCCGAAGGCGTTTTTCTCGATATCGACGGAATGGTTGATGTATTCGATTTCGATTTCGGCGAACGGAACGGGCTTGCCATCGGCCAGCACCAAGGCGCGGAACACTCCGCCTGTCCAGTTTGCATAAGGCTTGTTCAGTGGCTGGATCTCAACCGGCAACCCTTGTGGTTCTGCCCAGTTGCCGGGTACTCCGCCCACGTTCACGATCAGCTTGGTGAACTGTTGGATGTAGACGTCTTCCTCGGTTTCCAGGTAGGGCTCGGGCTCGAGTACGAAGATATGGTCACCCAGTGAGCGAACCAACTCCCGCGGAATCGACGCACGATAGGCAGTCGTTTGGTTATCGCGACTCTGCCACTGGACAGGGCGCAAGTATTGGCGAAGATCGATTTTTTCCCCGCCGTGCGAGCTGATGTGGCTAAAGGCGCGGGGTTCATCCATGGTCATGGTGGGGCCGCCGGAGAAGGGATGCGTGAACACCAGCGCGAACTCCAGTTTATCCGCACGTGGCAGCGCCGTTTCCTCGACGTAGAGCATCTGGAAATGGGCCTGTGCAGCGCCTGTCAGGCAGCCTAATGTTACGGCGGCAAGTGCTTGGAGCAGTCGTCGTTTGATCGGCATTGTCGATTTCACCTGGAAATGTCGGATGACTGAATCGTGGCTTGATGGTTGTCTCCGCCCATGAACACAACGGAGTATTTTCCGGCGGGGGGCTGGAAGGTGTAGCTGTTGTCTTTATCGACGCTTCCTTCGAGCAACACCTTGTTGCTGGTGTCCTGGACATGGATTTTTCTGCCAGCGGCGGAGCTGCCGTCGGTGTAACCCGCCTCGCACTTCACCAGATCATCGCTCTCGATGTAGCAGTCGAAGACGGGGCCATGAGGGAAGGCTGCCTGGCAGAACACCAGGGCGCCGGCGATCAGTATCCGATGTGCTGAACCTGGGGGTTTCATAAGGTCTTCGATCTCCACGGTCGAGGTTGATCATTGGAGCGGCGATTTGTGATCGCCGCTCGTATTCGGGCCAGGCGGCGCGAAGGCCGTCAGTAAGGAATCCAGGTTCGAACTCAGGAGTGCTTCGTACCCGTTGGCCGCGTCGGCGAGCATTCCCGGGTTGCCGGCGTCCAGTATCAACAACCGTGCGCCGCCGTCCTCGATGGCCTTGGCAATCCTGGCGTCCGGTGCCCACTTGTGGACCACCACGTGGATGTCACGCTCGCGCAGGTATCGGGTCAGTGCGGTGCAGTCGGCGTCGCTCCAGTCGATGTCCTGTCGGACGAACCAGCCGTCGACAAAAATCCCGAACTCGCCGAACAAATAGGTGAACTCATCGGCCAGCGACAGCACGCGCAGATCCGGCACTGCCAGCAGCCGGGCACCGTAGTTGGCCTTGAGCTGGCGCAATCGGCCTTCGAGTGCGGCGAGGTTGCGCTCTATCCGAGGCGCATCGGGGGGAGACAGGCGTGCCAGGTCGGTAGCGATAATCGCCGACATGCGCATGGCGTTGACGGGGCCGAGCCAGGCGTACGGCGACAGTCCGCCATCGACGTCGCGTTCGGTTGCCCAGGGAACGTCGTTCGATGGCACGCGGGCCACGGCCACTCCGGGCTTGACGGTGTCCCATGAGTGCGAGGCATCGATCTCGACGATTCGCAGATTGTGGCGACGTGCCGTGGTGTAAAGCGGATCCGCGCGCCAGAGGTTGCCCAGGGTAACTACGGCGGTGGCCTGCTGGAACACGGCGGGCTCCAGGCGCGACAGCGCGTTGGCCTGGCTTTCCATGGGCACGGCAGAGTCTGCCGGAAGGCGGACGACCTTGAGGGTTGTGCCGTCGCTGAGCGTCGAGGTGAGCGCATACACCGCCGGCAGTGCGACAAGCACCTGCTGCCTGCCGGTATCCGCGAAGGCAGAAAGCGGATTGCCCAGCAGCAGTACCAGCATCGCTAGCCAGGGTCGACGTGACATGCAAAGCCATTTCATACGCTGGCACCTCTGAACCGGGCCCCGGTAGCGCGGATGACGGTGGTGACGACGAATACCAGGGCGGCGACGATCACGATTGCGCCGCCTGTCGGTACGGGGATGTGGAATTGCATGGGGGCCAGGATGCCGACCACGCAGGAAAAAGTCGCGATCAGGATGGCGCGCACGACCAGCCCCGGGAGCGAATGGCTGATGTTGCGTGCTGCCGCGGCCGGTATGAGCAGAAGGGCTTCGACGAGTACTGCGCCGATGATTTTCAGGCAGGCTACCGTCACCAGGGTGACCAGTACGACAAACAGGTACTCGACGCTTCGCACGCGCACGCCGCGAGCATGTGCCAGGCTCGGATTGAGGCTGGCCAACAGCATGCCGTTGTACATCGGCAGTCCGAGCAGAGCACACGTCGCCGTTACCACAAGCAGCACGTTCATGTCGGTGTAGTCGACCGCCAGGATGGAACCGAACAGCACGCTTTCCATTACGTGCGTGTTGATCTTCGCCGACACGAACAGCAGCAACGAGGCCCCGACCGCCAGCGAGATGGACAAGAACACGCCGATCAGCGTGTCATTGGCCAGCGTGGTGCGGTGCTGCGTGTACTTCAGCGTCAGGGCGAACAGCAGGCAAAAGCCGAACATTGAGAAGTAGGGGGAGGTGTAGGACTCGCCGATCAGCACGCCAATGGCAACGCCGGTCATCGCCGCATTACCGACGGCCTGACTGAAGAACGCCATGCGCTTGATCATCACCATCGAGCCCAGCACGCCCAGTAGCGGTCCGATGAGCACTGCACAGAGCAGCGCATTGATCACGAACTCGTACTCGAACGGTTGCGGCAGGATGCCACTCGCGGCAAGCGCCTGGAGCTGGTTGCGAATCAATTCGTACAGGGCACTCATTGGGTAGCCTCCAGAGGGTAGGCGACCTGGTCGGGCGAACCATGGAACAGCACCCGCCGGTTGATAACGGTCACCGATTGCGCGATGCGCCTGACTTGTTCCAGGTCATGGTTGATCCAGAGGATGGTGACGCCGCGGCCGTTCAGCTCGGCCACCAGCGCCTCCACCAGTCGCACACCCGGTTCGTCGATGCCGGCGGTCGGTTCGTCAAGGATCAGTAGCCAGGGCGCCGGGCTGATCGCCTGGGCCAGCAGCACTCGCTGACGCTGGCCACCGGACAGGCTGCCAAAAGGTTTTGCGCCCATTCCGGCCACGCCGGTGCGCTCCAGTGCTTGGGCATTGGCCGCCTTGGCAGATCGGCTTGAGCCCAGGAAGGCCGGCCTGCGTTGACCGAGAAGGGCCATGATGTCGTTGACCGTCATCGGCACGTTGCGGTCGAAGTCCGGCAATTGCGGGACATACCCCATGGGTGTCGTGACCTCGCCTTCGAACCGGACCGTCCCTGAATGCGGCATCTGGCCCAGCAGCGCACGCACCAGTGAAGTCTTGCCACCGCCGTTCGGGCCTACCAGGCAGTGCAGCGCACCGGCTTCTACCCGGAAGCTCACTTTGTCGAGCACTTGCGTACCTCCCAATTGCAGGGAGACGTTATCGAACACTATGGCGGGGCCGCGCATCGCTTGTTCCTCCTTCATCGCGTTCATCGCTGCGTAAACTCAACGGCTTCGGCCAAGGTCTCGAGGTTTTCACGCATCGCCACCTCGAATTCGTCCGGGCTGTAGGTATTACCGGTGATGTGAGACAGCGCGAACACCTTCACGCCGGTGGCTGCCTCGATAGGCTTGGCCAGGTCGAGGGAGAAATTCTTCTCGGCAAAAAGCACACGCACATTGGCCTTCTTGATCGCGTCGATGGTGTTGGCCAACTGGCGCGCAGTCGGCGCGACGCCGTGACGCGGCTCGATCACCGCACTCACGAACAGGCCGAACTCTTGCATCATGTAGTCGTAGCCAGCGTGCGTTGTCGCGCACCGGAAGGAAGACAAATCCAGCGCGGCGAAACGGGTCATGAAGCCGGCCCTTAGCGCCCGGATACGCGCGGCATACGCCAGGGCGTTTTGTCGATACGCCGCAGCGTTGTCCGGGTCCAGTTCCCCCAACCGGCGAGTGATCTCGAAGACCTGTTGTATCGCTGCCGTGGTGGATACGAAGGTATGCGGATTGACCACCTTGACGCCGTCCTGGCCGCCGCCGATTGGAATGAGCGCAACCGAGGCATTGGCCTGGATGATCGGCAGGGTCGCCCCGCGGCCAGCGGCCTTGATGATCTGGAAGGCCCATTCATCGTGTCCGATGCCGTTGACGACCAGAACATCGATATTCATCGCGCGGGTGATGTCATCGGGCTGCGGCTGGTAGTTGTGCGGATTCGCTTCCGCCGGGATGAGCGCAACGACTTCCGCCCGATCTCCAACGATATTTGCCACGAAGCTGTAGTAGGGATGCAGTGTGACGCCGATCTTGAGCTTCTTGCCCGAAGAGGGAGCCGGGCTGGCGAGTGCGATGGCGGGTATCAGCAGCAATAGCGCGATGCATCGGCGCCACAGTGCGCGGTGTTTCGTAGAAACGGTCATGGCTGGGTTCCTTTTACGCGTTCGACTTCGCTGGCACCGTTGTAAGGGATGACCTGGCGCCAGCCGTCGCCGACCAGCGATTCGGGCTTGACGATGCCAGGGTAGGGCGCGTTCGGGTCGCGGTGGACCCAGATCGTCGCCTGGTTGGCCCACATGACACCGGCATGCGCGTGACCGATGACGAGCAGGTAGGCGCTCTGGCCCGGCGCGCGGCCGCCCGAGCCGTAATAGACCGTAGCGCCCTGGCCCTGGGTGGCTTGCGACACCTTGTTGGCGGTCTGGTCCGGCGGGGTGACAGGCGCATCGGCGTGCACGTCGCCGGAAGCGGCATGCGGCAGGTGAGTGCCAGGCAGAATCAATTGCCACTGCACCTCGCCATTGGTCTTCCAGAAGGCGTCACGGTAGAAGGGCGGCAGCAAGATTTTCTGCGCACGCTCCAGCGTGATCCAGCCGCCGGTATCGTTGTTGAACCAGATGATTTCTTCACCGGCCGGCAGCAGAGCGCTGTGAATCGCCTGATCGACCGCACCCAGGCCATCGAAGGAACGCACCTGCCAGCTCAAGGTTATCGGTGGGCCGACTTTCTGGGGGCGCAGCGTTATATAGCCTGCCACGCTGGCGATGACTGCCAGGGCCGCAAGCAACAGTGCCAGCGATTCCCATCGGCCGGATACCGGGCGCACCACCTTGATTGCGCTGTTTGCGTGATCGCTGGGCATATCTGCACCGGATGCGCGACGCGGCGATAGACGAGCCATCAGAGAAACGCGATCCAGCGGCCGAGGAACACCACGCCCGCCCACAATGCCAACGAACTGAACCCTGCGACACGCGCCTGGCTGGGAGGCATTAGCGTTGTGTCCCATTCGGCAATGCGGCGAAAGACGCCCAAATGGAATACCCCCATGTTGAGCCCCGCCAGCAGTAACACGCCCATCTTGCACAAGAACGCGGTGTTCTCGGCATAGGTCGTGGCATTGGCGGCGAACATGAGCAGGCCGGTGATCACGCAAGCCACGAAAGCGACCCAGGTGAACGGCAGCAAATCTTTTATCAGCCGTAGCGCGCTGCGGCGATGGGAGGCAACGCCGAGCAGACGCAAATCGACGACGGCGATGGTCCCGAACACAAGGGCGATGCCGATCACATGTACCGATTCAAGGGCTGGAAAGACGGAGCCCGACTCTCGGATGAAGGTGGCGACAGAGGTGTCCTGGAGGGCTTGTAGTGTTGGTTGAATGTCCATGGCGAATACCTGGGAGCTTTCGTTGAAAACGCTTAGATCGCGTAGGCGATCCAGCGACCACAGATGATGACGACGCACCACAAGCCAATCGACAGCCAGGCTAGCGCCTTGACAAGAGGAGGCTTGTCATCACGTTGTGCATCGTCGGCAGGGCGCAGAAGGGGGCGCCGCAGAAGCAAGGTCAGCGTGAACGCACTCACGACCAGCGCCATCTTCAGCCAGAAGGTCGAGTTGACGAGTACGCGATCAGGCTCGGCGATGATCATGATCAACCCCGTGAAGAGCAGGACGAGGAGCGCATTGCGCATCCACGGGTAGTACCGGCGAACGACGCCACGCAAGGGCTCGTCCGTGGCGAACACACCCGCCAGCCGAAGATCGGAGATGACCGCAGAGCCGAAGAGCACTGTGATGGCGAGGATATGAATGCTCTGGACGGTGGGTATGACCCAGAGAATGTCCCGGATGGCTGTGCTCAAAGGTGACGCATAGATCCAGGCAATGATGAGTGATGATGACATTTGCTGTTCTTCCCAATGGGTTAGAAGTCTTGAGGCGTTGCGATCGAACGCAGGCCCGCCGCATCTTCTGGCAGTAGGTAGCCTTCCTTTATCGAAAGGGCTTTGGCGTCTTCGAATTTCTGTTCGTAGTTGCTGAAGCTTCCATAACGCTGGTCAAGCACGTCCTTGGAGTAAGGCACCTTGGTGTCGTAAATCAGTCCGCAGCCGGTCTCCTGATCCGTGAGGTAGGTCGCACTGGGCACCTGGACCCACGGTGGGCGTACGCCCCCTTGCAGGTTGCCGGTAACAGGGTCGCGCGCGGCGGTCTTGCCATCGCGGGCGACCCGCGGAGCATTCGGCATGGGTTTGCCTTGGCGCACCCATTGGTCCATGCGATCCAGGAGCGCCGAGACGACCAGCTCCGCCGGTTCGTCGTACAGCGTCCGGCACCGTGGGTCGTCGCCCTTGCCGATGTCGGCAGCGAGCTTTTCGGTATGCTCCGTACCGAGGTCGGCCAGCCGCAGGTGCGGCATGCCGGTCACTTCGTAGTAGCGAATCTGCGGGCTGTCGGTGTCCGGCGGCAGGTTGATGCCTTCGATCACGTCGTGCATCAGTTCGGACTGGCTGTAGACGGTCACGAACGGCACGCCATCGGGCGTATGGCGCGGCACCCGGATGACGTCGCCGCCCACTTCTCCGTAGGCCATGCGGCCGGTCATGTAGGCATCGATCAGCGGCCTTGCGTCGGGCATACGCCATTGCTGGTGCCGGCCCTGGTCGAGGTAGTCCATCCAGACTTGCGCAGTCACGGCCCAGCTATTGACGTAGATGCGTTGAACATCGAGACCGGCCAACGGGCTTTGCGCTGCATTGGTTTTCAGCAGCAACGCCAGTTGCGCCCCGATGCCCTGGGACTGTGGAGCGAACGGATCGGGAGCTTCACCGCGGGTGAAGTGTTCCGGGTCGTAATAGGTGCCCAGCGGCGCGTAGCGTGCAAAGTCGAAGCGGCGCATGAACTCGAAGTTCACGATCCGTCCGTACTGGGCGATCTGCTCGGCCTCGGCAGCCGGGGTGTCCGAGATGAACTTGGGATCGACTGGCGGCTTGTTCACATTCAGCGTGTACCCGACGTACGCGTAGCCGCGACGCAGCAAATAGTCGCGGGTCAGGATCCATCCCGCGGCGCGTTCGCCGAACCAGCTGAACGGCTCGATCACGACCGTGCCATTGAAGCGCGCGGGGTCAGCCGGTTTGCGCACCAGAATGCGTGTGGTGTAAGGCGCCTCCAACAGGGTTTTGCCCGAGGCGGTAATGGCCGGGGCAACGCCTTGCAGGTAAAACTCCTCCTCGATGTAGCCGTACTTGTCGAGGTCGCTGTATTCGGTGCCCGGGCGTTTCGCCGACGAGAGCGGTGGCTTGCCGGAGGGCGGCACCGCGATGGCCGTGGGCATTCGGGGCACCTCGGCGAATGTGTTCGACGTGAGGATCAGCAACAGCAGGGCGCTTTGCAGCGTCGGCCGCAGGATGCTGATGGTTGTCAGTCTTTCCATTTGGTCAGCTCCGATGGCGATTAATGGCGACTTCACTCGAGACTGAGGGATGCCTTGCCCTCTTTATCGATCACGATCTGATTGTTCTCGCAGACATACTCTTGAATGGCGTAGTTGGACCGTTTGTACTCGAACGTGAAGCGATACGGGGTCTTGAGCACCTGCGGGTCTTCGATCACGACCTGGTTCTCCAGGTGATCCGGCGCCGTCAGCCTGATGCGTTCGATGATCTTCATGTCCTTGCCGTGTGGAACGTCGTAGAAACTCACGTCCGTTCGCACCCGTTGTGTTTCCACGACGAGCGTGTCGCCTTCCCAATGGCCGCGTGAATGGCCTTGATATTTAGGGTCCAGGGTCTCTTTTGCAGGCATCGCTTCGTTCAAGAGAATCCGGCGGACCTGCTGGAGATACTCACCGAGGACAATCACTTGCTTGTCGTCGTGAATGATCTGGATCGGGAAGAGCGCCGCCATCAACGTTGGCATTCCCTCGGGCAGGCATCTGGAACTTGTTGTGGCCAACGGCGTTCCGGCCTCGTTCGCAGCGGCTTGTTTCTTCTTCAGCGCGACGTATTCGTCGGCATAGGGCGCCTTCAGGTCCATCGGTCCGCCTGGGTGCACCGGGTTGTCGGGGTTCTCACCGAACCAGTCGTCCGGGGTTCGTTCCCAGGTGCCGCTGATGTCGGGGCGTGCGCTGACGCTGTGTTTGTCGCTTAGAGGTTTGGAAGGTGTAGCGGCGTTGCACATCCCGGCGACAGTCACGAGGGCGATGCCCAGGACGATCATTGCCGTGTTCAAGGTTCGTGTCGGTTTCATTGAAACGTCTCCACGCTGCTGGTCTGGTCTGGTCGGTGAGTTCGTCAGGAAGCCGGGGAGGGACTTCTCATCCGCCGCCCGTGAGTACGACGTCTCCGCTCTTGATTTCCACGAGCAGCCCGCCTGGCTCACCGTTTTTCAACGGTTTGAAGGACACCTCGGCAGTCTCGCCGGCCTTGATCGACTCAGCGGTCCAGCCCGTGCGCTGTAACGCGTTGACACTGCCCGTTTCGATCTTGAATCGCTGGGCCGGCGGGCCGGGTGTATCGACGTAAATCGTGATGTGGGGATTGGTCCAGGCAAAGCGCTCGACGACACCCTTGATCGAGACGGTCTGGGTCTGGTCGAAAAGCGCGAACGAATGGTGAGCACTGGCAACAGGTGCCAGGGCACTGCAGGCGAAGAGGGTCAGAAGACAAAGCCCCTGACGTAACAGCGGGGAGGGTGACAAAGGGGTCATGACAGGTGCCTCGGTTCTTATGGTTCTTATGGGCCCAGCATAGGGGGAGTGCGCTCAGAGGCCGTAGCCCAAAACGGCAACCATTCGAGGCGCTGAGGATGTTTTGCAGCGGGGGAGGTATCGCGCGAGGGGATGGGCGGCCAGCCCCTTGAAAGTGCTGATTTGGGTTACCGCTTGCGCGACCCAAGCCGGAACACTCATGGCTCGCCTCATAAATATAAAAACAGGAGAGACGTCATGCGCACCCTCAGTTATGCCCCATTACTTTCGCTGGTCGCACTCTGTACATTTGAGCCGCAGGTACACGCCTACCAGCTCTACAACGAAGACGATGGCGGAACCGTCCTGAACGCCGACCTGTCGGCGGCGTTTGGCTGGTTCGGCAGCGAGAAAAACTACATTGGCGACCCTGAGAGGGAGCCTGGCAGGATGCGCTGGCAAGAAGGCTTCGCCAAGTACGGTCTCAACGGCACGACAAACAAGATCACTGCCGGTTCCGTCTATGGCGGACTCAGCTGGATCAGCACGGGATCATTTGGCGATGGGGACGCGGGAGGACTCACCGTCGGGGATGAAAGAAGAACGGCTGTGGAAGACGCCTACCTGGGCTGGAAGTCAGGTGACCTGATTCCTGCGCTGGGCAAGGACGGCGTTGATTTCTCTTTTGGCCGGCAGCTCGTTACGGTGGACGGCTTCCTGATCACTGACGACGGGTTCGCCCCCGGGAAGGCCTTCAGCCCTATCGAGGGCGTAAGGGATGGCCGGTTCAATCGCGGTGGCGCCTTTTACCTTGGCCCGCGGTTGGCGTTCGGGAATACGGCAGTCTTGAAACTGGGTGGTCAGGAGGGCCTGCACGGTAGCCTGATATGGCTCAAATCCGATAACCCCGGGCAGTCGAAGACCGAAGTGGCTGCCGCCACCCTCGACTACACGACGCCCGTCGGCTCGATCGGTTCGACGTACGTGCACGGCCTGGATGTTGACGAGCGATATGCCTTTGGTGATCGGCTTGAGCGCAAGGGCATGAACGTCTACAGCATTCGTGGGCAGGGCAATGCCGGGATCGAGAATGCCGACTTTGCGTTCGAGGTCGCACGTCAGGAAAAACGCTCGGGCTCACAGCGGGCGATGTTCTTCGAAGCGGGCTACACCTTTGCCGACACCCAATGGCAACCGACGGTGAGCTATCGATATTCGCGCTATTCCGAAGGTTACGACTTTCTGTTCCAGGGAGGTTTTCGCAAGCGATACCAGGGTGAAGTCGCCGCCAATTACGCAGGTTCAGTGACCTCGAACATGGCGATCAACGACGTGCTCCTCTCAGTCAAGCCGACCGATAAATTGACCCTTAACGCAATGGCCTTCAACTACCACCAGCTCTCCCGTACGCATGAGCAGGACTTCGCTGCACGTGAGGTCGACCTTTTTCTGGATTGGATGGTGACGGATAACGTCACACTCTCGCCTCTGGTCGGCTTCTACAAGCCCGAAAAGTGGCTCGGGGACGGTGGTCTGCAGAGCGGGAGCGCATCAACGAACACTTACTTCCAGTTCATCGTGTGGATGACGTTCTGAGTCGCCGCTCACGCCGTAACGACGAAGGTTTGTTGCCGGTATCTTGATCGGGGGCGCCACCCGCGGTGGCGCATTCCCGATGGGAGGTCGCCAGGCAACAGACGATCGAGGAGGGGCCAGGCTAGGTGGTTTTTTTGCCGACGAAGCCCATCTCGATTGGGGTCTTTATGTAGAACACAGAGATTTCCTCAGCCTCCAGCCTCTTGAGCAACCTTTCGGATTCGTCCTCGGTGATAGCCATGCGAATCTCCGTAGGCTGATCCGCGAGTTCAAAAAAATGCGAAGAGTGCAGTCGACCGGTGTGTCCAAAACCCTCGATAGCCGTAGAGAGAGTCGCACCACGCAGCCCCATCTCCTTGGCCACATCGACGATCCATTCGCCAAGCATCTTTCCCTGATAACGGCGGTTCTGTTGAGTGAAGAAAATCACCAGAAAACCTTTCATTTTCATCTCCTCATCGCATGCCAATGATTTGATAGGACAAAAGCCCGGCAGCGGTCATCACCAACGAGCCTACGACGTGCAATGAAATTGAGCCGAGCGCCCAGAGCAGTCTGCCTTCCTGGATCAGGGCAACTGTTTCGGCCGAAAACGTAGAAAAGGTGGTAAGCCCACCGCAGAAACCCGTGATGATCAGCAGGCGCCACTCAGGACTCAAGGTGGGTGAGGCGGCCAAAAACGCGATAGCCAGGCCAATGATGTAGCCCCCGACCATGTTCGCGACCACCGTGCCCGGGGGAATCGTGGGGAACAGGGCGTTCAGCTTCATGCCCAGGAGCCAGCGCAACCAGGCACCAAGTGACGCACCAACGGCGATAACAGCGAGTGATTTCAGCATGGCGGGCTCACCTCGTCAGACCTGGGCCAAACTGATAGCAGGTAAGCACAACAGAACTGAAGACTTCAAGAACCCCGTACGCAAGTGACTGTACCGGGCCCCCTCAGGTCAGAGCCACGAAGGCGTGGACATCTTGCGCCCACGCCTCATCAAGTTACAGCATGCGGCGCAGGACGTCGTTTCGAGGGTCCCGGTCGTAAAACCGGTGTTTGAGGGCGCCTACGACATGCAACAGGATCAGTCCGAGCAGGGTGTAGGCGAGCACTTTGTGCAGCCATTGGAAGACGACGAACCAATTGTCATTTTTCGGAAGGAGCTCCGGCAGGTTGACCCCAAAAAAGAACACCCCGTCGCTCATCGTGTAAGTGCTCGACATTGAGTAACCCATCAACGGCACGATCACGACGAGCGCATACATGACACGCTGCGTAAGCCTTGACAGGAACCTTTCATAACTTGCCAGCGTTTCCAGCGGCTGCGGAAGCACGGGGGTCCGAAAGCGCAGGGCGATCTGGGTCAGGACAACCAGAAACACCAACAGCCCAAAGGATTTGTGCCACGGGTAATAGAGCTCGTACTTGCTCGCCACTTCGTCATTCAGACCGGTCATATGCCAGCCTGCCCAGAGGAGGCCTGCGATGAGTGCGGCACGCACCCAGTGCAACATTCGCAGGGACGTCGGATACCGATCGGTTGTTTGTTGATCTATCGGGTTCATCGCAGTCTCTCCATTGATTATCAACGGCATCAGGGATGCACTTTTGAACGCTAACCCTCGCGGCACAGGGGCCGGAGGGTTATTCGGTCAGGACAGGGATCGTGCTCAGGAAGGTAGCAGCACGGTGATGACTTTCTCCTCGGTGTAGGCCACCGCGCCGGCAAACCCGCCTTCACGGCCGATACCGCTGGTCTTTACGCCACCCCAGGGCAGGTTGGCGTCCAGCGGACTCCAGCAGTTGATACCCACGGCACCGGCCTTCACCGCAGCGGCTACGCGGTGCGCTCGCACCAGGTCGGTCGTCCAGACCGTGGCCGCCAGGCCGTAGGAGGAGTCATTGGCCAGTGCGATAGCTTCCTCTTCGCTGTCGAACGTGATCAGCGTGCCGACGGGCCCGAAGATTTCGTCTTGGGCGATCGCCATGGCGTTGTTCGCGTTGGTGAAGATCGTCGGCCGGACAAACCAGCCCTGTTCAGGCGTCGATACACCACCGGCCAGCAGCGAGGCGCCTTGGTCTATTCCCAGTTGGATGTATCGGTTAACGCGATCGAATTGCGCTTTCTTGGCCACCGGTCCCATCTGTACACCGGGCTGGCGAGGGTCGCCCACGTTGACTGCCTCTGCGGCATCGGCCAGCGCTGCGCCGAAGCGATCTGCGATGCTGCGGTGCACCAGGATGCGCGAGCCGGCCGCACAGACCTGGCCCTGGTTGGCGAACAGGCCGAGCGCACACCCGCGCAGCGCGTCTTCGAAAGAAGCATCGTCGAAGACAATCTGGGGGCTTTTGCCGCCCAGTTCCAATGCCACGCGCTTGAACAGCACACCGGCGGTGCGCTGGATTTCGCGTCCGGCCTCGGGGCTGCCGGTGAAGCTGATCTTGGCAACGAGCGGGTGTTCGCACAAGGCGCGACCCACCTCATTGCCGTAGCCGGTGACCACGTTGATCACACCGTCAGGGAAGCCCGCTTCCTGAGCCAGCACCGCCAGGTGCAGGGCAGACTGCGGCGTCTCTTCCGAAGGTTTGATGACCACGGTGCAGCCTGCCGCCAGCAACGCGGCGAGCTTCCAGACGGTGATCATCAACGGCGAATTCCAGGGAACGATGGCGCCGACCACACCCACGGGCTCGCGTACCGTGTACGAAAGAGTCTTGGTGCCGAAGTAGCCACCGGTGGGAATGGTGCGACCTTCCAGCTGGTTGGCCCAGCCAGCAGCGGCACGCAGGTTGGCGATCGCGTTGGGCAAGTCCATCCGGCGCGGTTCGATGGGTGAGCGACCGATGGCGTTGGCGTCCAGATCGGCCAGCAATTCGCTGTCGCGTTCAACCAGGTCAGAGAGTTTCGATAGCAGTCGACCGCGCTGGGCGCCGTCGAGCTGGCTCCAGGCGCCACCCTCAAGTTGGCGGTGTGCGGCCCCCACTGCGCGGTCCACGTCCTCAGTCGTGCCCTGTGCGGAACTGCCGTACACCTGTTCTGTCACGGGGTTGACGAGGTTTATGCGACGACCGTCGGAGGCTTCGAAGGACGCGCCTTCGATGAAGTGATTCAAGTGCTCAGTCATTTTGCGGTCCATAAGTGATGTGCAGTGGTCGGGTCATGCCTCAAGGGAAGCCAGGGCGTCGCCGAAGATGTCCAGTGCCTTGAAGAACAGCGAGCGTGAGATCGTCAGCGACGGCATGACTCGCATCACGTTGCTGTAGCGACCACAGGGAATCATCAGCACGCCGTGGTTCAGCAGGTAGCCCATGAGCTGGCCGATTTTTTCGGGCGCCAGGGGAGCCTTGGTGGCTGGGTCTTCGACCAGTTCGATACCGATCATCAGGCCGCGGCCGCGGACTTCAGCGACGAACGGGCTGTTGAAGCCACGGATACGTTCCTGCGCCTCCAACCCCAGGGTGTGCGCGCGGTTGAGCAGATCGAGCTCCGGGTCCTGCAGGATGCTGATGTTGGTCAGCGCCACCGCCGCGGACAACGAGTTGGCGGCAAAGGTGTTGGGCATCGATCCGTCAGGAATCGCGGCCGCCAGGTCCGAACGCATGATCAGGCCCGCCATTGGCAGGTCGCTGCCGATGCCTTTGCCGAACGTGAGCATGTCCGGCTTCACGCCCGAGTGCTCGACCGCCCACATCTTGCCGGTGCGCCCTGCGCCCGATTGCACTTCGTCGACGATCAGCAGCGTGCCGCTACGGTCGCATGCTTTGCGCAACAGCTGCAGGAATTCTGGTGAAGGAGGCACGTAGCCGCCTTCGCCCTGCACCGGCTCCACGATAACGGCAGCCACGTCATCGGCGGCGGTGTAGGGGGTGTTCAACAGGTAGTCCACGTACTCGCCGGCGATCTGCTCGGCGCTTTTGTGAGTGGTGTCGAAAGGGAAACGGTAGGCATAAGGGTAGGGGGCGTGAATCACCCCGCCCATTTGGGCTCCGTAACCCTTGCGGTAGGCCGTACCTGTCGTCAGGGAACCCGAGGCGTTCCACACGCCGTGGTAGCCTCCATGAAAGGCGATGATCTGGTGCCTCCCGGTGATGCGTTTGGCGAACTTGATGGCTGCTTCAAGCGCATCGCTGCCGCTTTGCGTGAAGAAGGTGATGCAGTCGCCACGCAAGCCGTCGGGCGCGATCTCGGAGAGCTTGGCCGCCAGCTCGGTGCGCCGGGTGCTGTTGACCTCCAGGGCATGCATCAGCACTTCGGACTGTTCGCGGATCGCCTGCACCACCTTCGGATGGCAGCGGCCTACGCTGCTGACGCCCACGCCGGCGGACAAATCGATGTAGGTGTTGCCATCGGGGTCTTTGAAGGTCGCGCCGAAGGCGCGGTCCATGGCCACCGGCATGCGTCCGCCGCCGCGCGCCATCGACTCGGTACGCGCCGACAACGCCAGGGCCTCGCTGGTTTTGGGGCCGGGAAGTGTGCTGGAGGTAATTCGCGGGGCATCCGCGAAATGGAGGGATTCAAGTTTGGCTTCACTCATGACGTTCACTCTGGATGTCGATTTAAGTGTGCTGATCATCTCCGTGGTGTGTGTATGGCCGGTAGCCCGAATTGGCATATGAGTGGACCGCCCTGAGCGCACTGTCCAGTGAATTTAAAATCTCATAAAGAATTGTGCAAAATTCTCACTATGTGCGAATATCGCATAGGAAGGCGATCTAAAAACAAGAATATTGGCAGAGGCTTTCGACATCATGAAAAATCAGACTATCAGCCATTTCAGAGACGTCCATGTCCATGCGGCCACCGTCCAGGAGTGGAGCCAGGACTACAGTCAGCTAACGGCAGGCTCGACTGAGAGTTCGCTGATGCAGTTGTCGACGGCGGGTGTCCACGTCTTTCTCGAGCAGATCAACCAGCGTGTCGTGCAGCACGGCGTGGCTCCCCGAGGCAAGATGTGCTTTGCCGTGCCGATCACCACCCCGGGTTCGATTCGGATGCAGGGACGGGAGGCGGACGATAGCAGCCTGTTCTTTCTTCACGGTGGCGAGGAGTTCATGTTCCATATGCCGATGGGCATGGAGCTGCTGTCGATCACCTTCGAACGTGAATTGTTCGAGCAGGCGTTGGCGCAAACGGCTTCGGCGAAGGAGGTCAGCCTGTTGCTGCGTCAGCCGGTGATCAGGGTTTCCACGCCGCGCTTTGCAGACGCTCGTCGCCGATTGCTGGCGATGTTCTCCCAGGCCCTGGTGTACGAAGAACTCGACAGCACGCGAGATCGGGAGCGGGAGCTGGCGCTGGAACAGGCGATGCTCGGCGAGTTGCTGCAACTCATGACCGACCCGGCATGCGACAAGCAACAACGCTCCGCAAGCTCCACGCGCAGCTTCATTGTCGAGAAATGCCACCGTCTGGCGACCGCGGAGATGATCGACGTGCCCAGCGTGATCGAGTTGTGCCAGCGACTCCAGGTCAGTCGGCGTACCGTGCAGAACAGCTTTCGCTCGGTTGCCGAGACGACGCCGCTGAATTACTTGCGCTCTGTGAGGCTCAACGGTGTACGCCGGACCTTGATGTCCACCCGCGCGTCGCATCTCTCGATCGGCGATGCCGCTGCCCAATGGGGCTTCTTTCACCTCAGCCATTTTGCGGCGGAGTACCAGGAGTTGTTCGCAGAGTTGCCGTCCCATACCCCCCGCGCAGCCATCACCGGTTGCGCTCATGCCTGAACACCCGCCCGCTGAAAGCAGTGTGGGGTGACCGTTGGCTTCACAAGGATGTAGAGAAAGATGAATAGCCTGCGCCGTCTGCTCATGGTCTTCGACCTGTTTCGCCCGGAACAACCGGTCATCGATGTGGACATCATTTGCCGGGAGCTCGGCTACACGTCCGCCACCGCCTATCGTTATCTGCGCGAACTGGGCGACGCGGGCTTTTTGAAGCGATTGCCGCGCGGTTACGCGCTCGGCCCGCGAATCGTCACGCTGGAGCATCTGATGACGAACTACGATCCGTTGTTGGCATGCAGCCGGGATCTGGTCGACAACCTGGTCGTCGACACCGGCCTGGACGCGCTGGTCAGCGAGTGGCATGGCGACTCCGTGGTCAACGTGCTGATCCATCGTGGCTCCGATGCTGGACCGGTCGGTAGCGGCAGGGGGCGGTCGATCGATCTTTTCCACAGCGCGACCTCCCGGGTCGTACTGGCTTATCTGCTACCGCGCCAAATCCGACGTGTTTACGACGCGCACGTGAACCCATCCGAATTGCAGCATCTGGGGCTGGAGTGGAAGCCGTTCATCAAGAGCCTGCTCGCCATCCGCAAGCAGGGCTACTGCATCAGCGAAAGCGAGCTGCACCCAGGACGCAGTGGCGTCGCGGCGCCGATCTTCGACGAAAAGCAGCGCGTCCTAGGGAGCATGACCCTGGTGGGGCGCAGTGAGCGGTTCGGTGCGTTTCAGCAAGGCTATCTGTGCGACCTGGTGACCGGCGCGGCGTCAGAACTGACGGCGCGTCTCGCTTCGCAGTGAGGTCAGGCAGGCGGATGGCGCTGTTCAGGTGATGGAGTAACAGGTTACCGATTTGGGATACCGGGGCGTTCACGGTGAGGCATAGGATCGAATCCAGCGTGCGATAAAAGCGACAAGCTCTATCGGTGATGGTGAACGGCTTGCTGCACCGATCCTACAGCGACTGCCTCATACAATAAGGTCAAGAACATGAGCGTATCTATCCCGATCAACAGTTCGACGGAGTTGAAGCGTGGTGCCCTGGGTGTTGGTTTCATCATCTTCTTCGTGGTGTCGGCGGCGAGCCCGTTAAGTGTCATCGCCGGTGGCTTCCCGATTGGCATCATGCTGGGCAATGGCGCCGGCACGCCAGCGTTGCTGATCCTGGCGTTGCTGGTGCTGCTCGCGTTCTCGGTGGGTTACACCACCATGTCCCGGCACCTGACCAATGCCGGCGGTTTTTATGCGTTCACCTCACGTGGTTTGGGTGGCCTGGCAGGCGGAGCGGCCGGGGTATTGGCGATGTTTGCCTATAACATTCTTCAGGTCGGGTTGTATGGCATGTTCGGCGGGGTGGTCAGTGGCACCATGGAAAGCATGTTCGCACTGGTGCTGCCGTGGTGGTCTTACTCGCTGATGGCGATGGCGAGCATTGCGATTCTGGGGTATCGCAAGATCGACCTGTCGGCGCGGCTGCTGTCGGTGATGGTGATCGCCGAGTACCTGGCGATCCTGATCCTGGATTTTTCCATCCTCAAATCCGGCGGCGACAGCGGCATCAACCTTGATGCGTTTGATCGCGGTCATGTGTTCAGCGGCACACCGTCAATCGGCTTGCTGTTCTGCTTCGCGGCATTTATCGGCTTCGAGGCGACGACTATTTACGGCGAAGAGGCCAAGAACCCGCAGCGTACTATCCCGATTGCCACCTACTGCTCGGTGTTGCTGATCGGTGGGTTCTACGCACTGTCGGTATGGTCGATGGTGGTGGGCGTGGGTGCGGACAAAATCGTGCCGATGCTGCAGTCCTTGCAGGACCCGACGACGTTTATCTACGGCATGTCCGACCACTTTGTCGGCCCCTGGCTGACTCAGATTATCCGGGTGCTGTTCATGGTCAGTATCTATGCCGGCCTGCTGGCGTTTCATAACGCCGCGGCCCGTTACTTCTACGCGATTGGGCGTGACGGCCTGTTGCCGCACCGCTTGGGTACTACCCATCGCGTGCACCAGAGTCCTCATATGGGGTCGGCGTTGCAGAGCCTTATTTCGGCGGTGGTGGTACTGATTTTCGCCGCCATGGATGCCGATCCGATCCTGCAGCTGTTTGCCTGGCTGTCCAACTTGGCCACGCTGTGCGTGATTTTGTTGATGGCGCTCACGTCCGCAGCGGTTATCTTCTTTTTCCGGCGTCACCCCGAACTCAAGGTGGGGATCTGGCGTGGGCGGATTTTCCCCGGTTTCTCTTGCATTGCCCTATTGGCGGTCCTGGTACTCGCGGTGGTGCATTTCGATGTACTGACGGGCGCCAGCCTGGCCTTGTCATACAGTCTCTGCGCGATCATTCCCGCGGCCCTGCTGGGTGGCGTGTTCCTGGCGGCTCGACTTCGCAAGGCGTCGCCGCAGCGGTACCAGGCATTGGGCAGCCACAAGCTTTAAGGCCCCACGCAGAACTTTTCAACCAAATCTGCGCGTTGCTTACCAAGGAAGGTCTGCGACCTCGCGCGGCTGCGCCTGTCTGCTCAGCATGACCAGCAGCGAGGCGATCAACAGCAGGACTGCCGACGCTGCCAGCACGGCAACGAAGCCTGCATCGAACGCCGCACGGGCGAATGCGCTCAGCATCGCGCGGCCTTCGGGTGACAACGTCTCGGCGACGACCAACGCGTCGTCGAGACTCTCGAATGTCGCGGGGTTCAGGGTCAGCCATGCCGGAATCATCAGGCCCGCCGAATACGCATAAATCGCCGATGACAGACTGCCCGCCAGCGTCACACCCACAGCACCGCCCAGTTCAAAGGACACTTCCTCGATGGAGGCGGCCATGCCGGCTTTATCGGCGGGCACGCTGAGCATGATGGTGCTGGACGAAACGGTCAGTGCAGCGCCAATCGTCAAGCCCAATAGGGCAAGGCTGGCGACTTGCAGGTAAACCGCAGCGTTGTACAGCAAGAGATAGCTCAGCATCGCGGCTGACGACAGCAGCAACGTCCAGCACAGCATCCGCCGGTTTCCCAGGCGCGGCAGGTAGTAACCGGCAAGCGGCCCTGCGACGAAGGAGCCCAGTGGGAGGGGAAGGATGAACAATGCCGCCTCCAGCGGCGACATGCCGAGTACCAGTTGCAGGCGCTGGCTGAACACCAGTTCCATGCCGATCAACGCAGCGGCCGACACGACTGCTGAAATGACGGCATTTCTGAAGCCCGGTGCAGTGAACAGCGCCAGATCGAGCATCGGCTGTGCGGCACGGCGTTGGCGTCGAATGAACAGTGTCAGAAATAGCGCACCCAGCACGACCGCCACCAGCATGCCGTCGAAGGAGGGCGCCCGTTTACCGAGTTCCTTGACGGCATACGCCAGGCTGATCAACCCGATCATGACCTGCAGCGAGCCCAGCCAGTCCCATCGCTTTTTGGCATCCCCCGGGTGATTCGGGATCAACACCGCGCCGAGGACCAATGCCACCAGCACAATAGGCACGTTGATCAGAAATACCGAGCCCCACCAGAAGTGCTCCAGCAGCAGGCCGCCCACCACCGGGCCGAACGCGGCGCCCCCTGAGGCAACCGATGCCCAGATGCCGAATGCCATCGCCTGCTCGCGCGGGTCGGCGAACGTCAACCGCACGATGGCCAGCGTAGCCGGCATCATCATCGCCGCGCCGACAGCCAGGAAGCCGCGGGCACCGATCAATACGCTGGCCGATGGCGAGAAGGCCGCGATCAGCGAGAACAGGCCAAACACACTCAGCCCGCCGATAAACAGGCGTTTGTGCCCGAGGCGGTCACCGAGTGTGCCCATGCCCAACAGCAGCCCGGCAGCGATCAATGCATAGATGTTGATGATCCAGAGCTTTTGCGAGGCCGAGGCATCGAGCTCACGGGTCAGTGTCGGCAGGGCGGTGTACAACACCGTCATATCAATGACGATCAGCAGCAATGCGCTGGAAATAATGGCCAGGATCAGCCAACGACGTGGGGGAATCATGGGGGGGCTCGATGAACGATGGTCGAAAGCCGGCAACTGTCACTCAGTCAAGACGTCAGCACCGGCAGGTAGCCTGCCGTGCCCCTTTACACTCGAAAATGGCCGACAAGCTGCTGTTGATGGTTGGCCATTTCATGGAGTGAGTCACTGGCCGTTGAGGCATCGCTCATCCGTTTGGTCAGTGTTTCGCTGATGCTGCGAATGCCACTGACCCGATGGTTGATATCTTCCACGACCGTGCTTTGCTCCAGGGCTGCGCTGGCGATCTGCTGATTCATCTGCTCGATCACATCCACGGCCTGGGAAATATTCTCCAGCGCCGTACGGGTCTGTTGCACCTGGATCACGCTGTTGCCGGCTTGCTCGCGGCTCAGCTGGGTACTGTGCACCACCTCCTGGCTCAACTGCTGCAACATTTCTATCACCGTGCGGACCTGTTCGACCGAGCTCTGGGTGTTGCTGGCCAGGTGCCTGACTTCATCGGCTACCACCGCGAAGCCGCGCCCCTGTTCGCCCGCTCTGGCCGCTTCGATGGCCGCATTCAACGCCAGCAAGTTGGTCTGCTGCGCGATGGTGCTGATGACGTCCAGCACCTGGCCGATCTGGGTGCTGCTATTGGCGAGGGCATGCACTTGCTTAAGGGTGGTGTCCAGACGCTGATCGAGGCTTTCGATGCTGCTTTCGGCGATGGAGAACACCGCTTGACCTGATCGGCTCGCGCTTTCGGCGGCTGTCGCTGCGTCGGCGGCACCGTGGGAATGGCGCGCCACTTGCTGGGCACTGGCACTCATTTCGTGCAGCGCGGTCGCGGCCAGCTCCACTTCGCGGTACTGGCGTTGCATCCCTGCGCTGACTTCCCGGGCAATCCCCGACGAGGTATTGGCGCTGTTGCGGGTATCCAGGGAGGCGGTTTGAATGTCGCGAATAATTGGCTGCAACTTGTCCAGAAAACGGTTGAACCCATTGGCTAATTGGCCCAATTCGTCGCGTCGCCCGGCGGGCAGGCGTTGGGTGAGGTCACCATCGCCATCGACGATGGCATCAAGCAGGCCTGCCACCTTCAGCAGCGGGCGTGTCACCCCGTAGGCGGCCAGCCAGATCAGCAACATGCCGAGGCAACTGGCCAATACCCCCAGGCAAAGGTTGAGCCAGTTGGCCTGGCGGCTTTTGTCGTCCAGTTCGCTTTGCATTTGCCGGGCGGGTGCCTGCACCAGGGCTTGGGGAACCTTGATCTCCAGTTGCCAGAGTGGATTGCCTGCCACGGGTTGCAGAGCCTGGCGTATATCGAGGGTGGTCCCGGAGACTTCGCCGCTGCGTCCTGCCACCTGGCCGGAGGCCGACACAATGGCCACTTCGCTGTTGCCTTGATACAGGTCCTGGCCGAGGTCGGCAGCCAGCTTTTGCAGCGTGTCGAGGCCAATGTCTATGCCGACCACGCCGAGGATCTTGCCGTTGGCGATCAGAGGGACAGAAATGCTGCTCATCAGGACTTTCTGGCCTTCCACCTCACTGGTGTAGGGCTCCACCACGCACGTGCGCCTTTGAGCTTGAGGGCAGGTGTACCAGACGTTTGTCGGTTCGCTGCCGGGGGGCGCTGTGTTGGTGAAGATTTGCGCCTCGGTGAGCACATCCTGGACCAATTGTCCCGGCTGGCTCTGTGACCAATACAGCGCAAAACGACCTTTTTCGTTGCTCGCCAGTGCACGTTGCCCGACGAAATTAGCGTCTGCGCCCGCCAACGCGTCAGGCAGAAGGATGACGTACAGGCCGAGCACTTTTTCGCGGTTGAGCAATGTCTGACGGGTCACGCTGATCAGCGCTTCGCGCAATTGCCCAGCCGTGAGGCGTCCATTGAGCGTTTGATCGCGCAGTTGCAGAACCTGTTGCGCGAATCCTTCGCTATACAGCGCCGTTTCGTTGAAAAAGCGTTCGACCTGTTGGCCATGGGCAGCGGCCTGGGCTTGCAAGCGCTCCACGGCGGCTTGCCCGAGCAGGTGACTGCTCTGCTCCTTCAGCAATTTTGCACTTTGTTGGTTCTGGTACACCGAGGTGCCTACCAGCGCGCCGACGACAGCCAACAGGCACAGTCCGCTCAGGAGTGTGATCCGCCATTGGATAGTGAGATGAGCTAAACGCATGACTGGGACTTCCTGCAGAGGGCTTTGGCTGCGATGGGCTGTGGACCAGGCCCTCGCTTTTATTATCGGTGCCGGCATCTGGGTATAGAGCGGGTGACGCTAGCATGCGGGAGGGAACGGCCAGCCGGTTATCCCGAATCGGCAAGGACTGCCGGATTGCGGGTGCCGCATCGACCTGTTTTGGGGCGGCGCCTCGGATGCTACCGATTTGGGATAGCGAGCGGTTCAGGGGCGGGCATAGGATCGAGTTCAGCGCGCAACTAAAACAAAACGCTAATTGGTGCCGATGGAATTCAATCGGGCCACCCCAACAGCGACTGCCTCATACAATAAGGTCAACAACATGAGTGTACCTATCTCGATCAACAGCTCCACGGAGCTCAAGCGTGGCGCCCTGGGCGTCGGGTTCATCATCTTCTTCGTGGTGTCGGCGGCGAGTCCTTTAAGTGTGATCGCCGGTGGCTTCCCGATTGGCATCATGCTGGGTAACGGTGCCGGTACTCCGGCATTGCTGATCCTGGCGTTGCTGGTGCTGCTCGCGTTCTCGGTGGGTTACACCACCATGTCCCGGCACCTGACCAATGCCGGCGGTTTTTATGCGTTCACCTCACGTGGTTTGGGTGGCCTGGCAGGCGGCGCGGCCGGGGTGTTGGCGATGTTTGCCTATAACATTCTTCAGGTCGGGTTGTATGGCATGTTCGGTGGGGTCGTCAGTGGCACCATGGAAAGTGTATTTGGGCTGGTGTTGCCGTGGTGGTCCTACTCGCTGATGGCGATGGCGAGCATTGCGATTCTGGGCTATCGCAAGATCGACCTTTCTGCGCGGGTGCTGTCGGTGGTGGTAATCGCCGAGTACCTGGCGATCCTGATCCTGGATTTTGCCATCCTCAAATCCGGCGGCGACAGCGGCATCAACCTTGATGCATTCGACCGCGCCCATGTGCTCGGCGGTACCCCGTCCATCGGCCTGCTGTTTTGCTTTGCGGCATTCATCGGCTTTGAGGCCACCACCATTTACGGTGAAGAAGCCATAAACCCTAAACGTACCATTCCGATTGCCACCTACAGTTCGGTGCTGCTGATCGGCGGGTTCTACGCGCTGTCGGTGTGGTCGATGGTGGTGGGCGTGGGCGCGGACAAGATCGTGCCGATGCTGCAGGCCTTGCAGGATCCCACGACGTTTATCTATGGCATGTCCGATCACTTTGTCGGCCCCTGGCTGACTCAGATTATCCGGGTGCTGTTCATGGTGAGTATCTATGCCGGCCTCCTGGCCTTTCATAACGCCGCGGCGCGTTATTTTTACGCGATCGGCCGTGACGGCCTGTTGCACAGTCTGTTGGGCACCACTCACCGCGTGCATCAGAGCCCCCATATGGGCTCAGTGTTGCAGAGCCTGATTGCTGCTGTGGTGGTACTGATTTTCGCTGCATTGGATGCGGACCCGATCCTGCAACTGTTCGCCTGGTTCTCCAACCTCGCCACCCTCTGCGTCATTTTACTGATGGCGCTGACGTCGGTAGCGGTCTGCGTCTACTTTCAGCGTCATCCCGAGCTTAACGTCGGGATATGGCGTGGGCGCATCCTGCCTGTTTTCTCCTCCCTGGCATTGGTGCTCGTGCTGGGACTGGCGGTGGTGCATTTCGACGTGTTGACCGGGGCCAGCCAGCTGTTGTCCTACGGACTCTGCGCCATCATTCCCGCGGCCCTGATCATCGGCGTCATGCTCGCCGCGCGCTTGCGAAAGATCTCCCCGCAACGGTTTCTCGCCTTGGGCAGCCACAAGCTTTAAGGCCGCACTCGTTACTGCTCGACTAACCAGACAATTCCAGCCTGCCGTTGCTCGGCATGGCTCGTCAGTGTGTGAAAGGAAGGTTTCAAATGCACAACTACAAGATGCTCATCAATGGCGTTCAGGTCGCCGGTGAACAGGGCCAGTTTGATGTGATCAACCCGGCCACCGGTGCTGCATTCGCCCAATGCCCCGCCGGCTCGCTGGCGCAACTCGACCAGGCGGTCGACGCTGCACAAGCGGCGTTCAAAAGCTGGCGGCACAGCACCCACGCAGACCGTTGCGAGCGCCTGTTGGCGGTTGCGGCGGATATCGAGCGGGAGGCAGAGTCACTGGCCCGACTGATTGTGCTGGAACAAGGTAAACCACTGGAACTGGCGTTTTCCGAAGTCATGGGGTCCGCCGCCTGGACCCGCTATGCGGCCGGGCAGGAGATTGCCGTGGAGCTGGTGGAGGAAACCCCCACCCAGCGGATCGAGTTGCATCGCAAGCCTTTGGGTGTGGTGGCGTCGATCACGCCGTGGAACTGGCCATTCATGATCGCCGTCTGGCACATCATGCCGGCGCTGCGAGCCGGTAACTGTGTGATCAGCAAACCGTCGAGCCTGACCCCGCTGAGCACCTTGCGCCTGGTGGAGATCATCGCCCGCCATGTGCCTCACGGCGTGATCAATTGCCTGACGGGTGAGCAAGGTTTCGGCAGCGCAATCACTTCGCACACCGGCATTCAGAAGATTGTGTTCACCGGCTCGACCGCCACCGGACAAAGCGTCATGCGCGGCGCCGCCAACAACCTCAAGCGCCTGACGCTGGAGCTGGGTGGTAACGACGCGGCAATCGTTCTGCCCGGTACGTCGGTTGAGGCGGTGGTCGAGGAGATTTTCCAGGCGGCGTTTCTCAACATGGGCCAGACCTGCGCGGCCCTCAAGCGCCTGTATATCCACGAATCGCAGTACCAGGCCTTTGCTGATGCGCTGACCCTGATTGCGACGCGCCAAGTGGTGGGCGATGGCCTGGAAGCTGGCGTCACCTTTGGACCGGTGCAAAACCTTGAGCAATTGGAGCTTGTCGACGCGCTGGTCGCTGACGCGCGGGCACAAGGCGCACGCGTGCTGTGCGGCGGCGCGCGTCTGGATCGCCCCGGTTTCTTTTATCCGCCGACCCTGGTCGCGGACGTGACAGATGGCCAGCGTCTGGTCGACGAGGAACAGTTCGGTCCTGTGTTGCCTTTGATCGCGTACCGGGATGTCGAGGATGTACTGCGGCGCGCCAATGCCGGCGACATGGGGCTGGGCGGATCGGTCTGGGGGCCGGATGTCGAGCAGGCCCAGGCACTGGCCAGCCGCCTGGAAAGCGGCGTTGCCTGGGTCAATTGCCACGCGCAGATTCAGCCGAATACGCCGTTTGGCGGCAGCAAGATGTCCGGGTTTGGCGTCGAGTTCGGCCTTGAGGGGCTGCTGGAGTTCACTGGCCAGCAACTGCTGTTTGTCCGCCCCTTTAAAAGCGCACCACAAGGAGCTTGAGCCATGCGCAATCCATCACGCCATCCCGTGTTTGGTAGCACGCTTGTGTGCACATTGGTGCTATGCGCCATCAATCAGGCCCAGGCCTATGAGTTGTACAGTGATGAGGGCCGTCACCTCAACGCAGACATGACCGCCGTGTTCGGCCAGTTCAACAGTCGCAAGAACTACGACGGCACACCCGGTGGATCTACCTGGCGCGAAGGCTTTATCAAATACGGCTTGAGTGGCGACCAGTCCCTGGCGGGCAATGGCACTGCATATGGGGCATTCGCCCTGGTCAGTTCCGCCACCTGGGGCGACGGCGACCCAGGCGGCAATTCCCTGGGAACTGAGCGCACAACAAAGATCGAAGACGCCTACCTGGGCTGGCGCTCCGGCGACCTGTTCCCTGCGTTAGGCAAGGACGGGGTTGATATTTCCGGCGGGCGCCAGGTGGTCAAGCTGGGCCGAGGGTTCCTGATCAACGATGACGGACTGAACCCGGGCGAGGGTCCGGCCAATGGCACTATGAACCGTGGGGGCGCTTATTACCTGGCTGCACGGCATGCGTTCGATCAAACCGCGCTGTTGCGCCTGGGTGGGCAAGATGGCCTGCACGGCAGTCTGGTGTGGCTCAAATCCGACAACCGCGTCCAGGCCGAAACCGAACTGGCCGCCGGCACGCTGGATTACACCACCCAGCCGGGTACGATCGGATTGACCTGGGTACACGGCATCGACGTGAGCGATCAATGGGCCACCGACTTTCAACGCCAGCGCAAAGGCATGAACGTCTACAGCGTTCGCGGTGAAGGCGATGCGGGCATCGAGAACGTCAGCCTGGCGTTCGAATACGCCTGGCAGGACAAGGACGCCGGGCCTGAGAAAGCCTGGTACGGCGAAGCGGGCTACACCTTCGCCGATACCGCCTGGGCGCCCAAGGTGACCTATCGCTATACCCGCTATTCACAGAAATGGGATCCGCTGTTCACTGGCTTGAGCATGGGCTACGGCACCTGGTTCCAGGGCGAAGTCGCCGGAAACTACGCCGGGCCGTTCAACAGCAATACCAGCATTCAGCACGTCGGTCTGAAGGCCACTCCGCTGGAAAACCTGACCTTGGGCGCGCTGTATTTCGATTTCGATACGGTGCGTAAAAACAACGCGCTGAACCTCAATGCCCGTGAGCTGGATATCTACGCCGAATGGGCAGCCAACCCGCACTTGATCATTACCCCGCTGATTGGCCTCTACAAACCCGATCAGGACTCAACCACGGGTGGCAATCAAGTCGGCGGCAATGGCACCAACCTGTACAGCCAATTGACGGTGGCTGTTCCGTTCTGACCGCACATCCGCCGCGTCCCCGGTAAGAGACCGGCGGCTTGTCCATAGGCTAGGGCGTGGTGGTGTTCGACTGATTACGCATGTTTTCGGCGATGCGCCGAGTGGTATCCATGACCATTTCGATCACGGTTTCCTGGCGCAGCAGCTTGAAGCTCTGCGTGCTGCCGACGGCGGACAGGCTGCCAACCACTTCGTCGATGTCCGTCTGGATGATCGGCGCGGCGATGCCGGTCAAGCCCAGGTTGAGTTCATCATGGGTGAGGCAGTAACCGTCCTTGCGAATCTTTTTCGCGGCCTTGGAGAAGCTTGACCAGTCATAAGGGCAGTCCGGGTCGTTGGCCATATGCTCGTCGAACAAGCGTTGCAAACGGCGACCTTTCTGAAAGGCGATCAACACCTTGGATTGCGCGCCGCGAAAGAACGGCAGCGGTTGCCCGCGCCCGAACGCAAAGTGGTAGGTGTCGGTGGGTTCGGCGATGTAGGTGTTGATGATGCGACCGTCATAAAAGACGCTCGCAAACACGGCCAGGCCGGTTTGCGCGGACAGCTCGTGCATCAACTCGCGCCCGGCAACGAGGATAGGGTCGTACTGACGCATCATCCAGTCCAGTTCGATGACTCGCGGTCCCAAGCCATAACTGCCGGCGTCCACGCGGGTCAGCAGGCCGGCGTCGCACAAATCCTTGACGTAGCGGTACACGGTCGCACGTGACAGGCCCATGCGCTCGGCAATGGTGTCGGGGTCGATTTTCAATGTCTGTGGACCGAACAGGTCCAAGACACTCAGCAATTTGCTCAGGCTACTCATTTCGTTCCTAAAGACGGGGGGAGGGCGCGTGCTTCGTTCCGGCGTAGACCAGACATCCCGCAGAAGCGCCAAGCGCTGGCGCAACACTACCTCAGTGAGAGAAAAACGCAATCTCGGCAGTCTTTCTGGTGCAAATAAAATCGCATAAATCTCACAAAACGAGACAAATACGAATTTAATGCTTGTTGGTTGAGTATTTGTGTGTGATAAATCTCATCACTGCAAATGCTCAAGCAAGAGGGCTGAAAATGAATGGTGCGCAACTGATAGTGAATGCGGCAGCGGCAAGCGGTATCGAATACTGCTTCGCCAACCCCGGAACCACCGAAATTCCATTGGTGGCGGCCATGGCCAGCGCACCAGCACTGAAGCCGGTGTTGTCGTTGTTCGAAGGGGTGTGCACGGGGGCGGCGGATGGGTATGGCCGGATTGCCGGCAAGCCGGCGATGACCCTGACGCACCTGGGCCCCGGGTTTGCCAATGGCATCGCCAACCTGCACAACGCACGTCGTGCCAATACCCCTATCGTCAACGTGATCGGTGATCACGCGTCATGGCATGTCAACTACGATCCGCCGCTGGCCAGTGACATCCAGGCCTTGGCCGGGACTGTCTCCGGTTGGGTGCGCACCTCGCGCACGGCGTCGGGTATCGGCGAAGATTTGCAGGAAGCGGTGCGGTCGGCCTGGCAGGCCAAAGGGCAGATCGCCAGCCTGATTCTGCCCATGGACCTGCAAGCCAGCGCAGTGACGCACAACGGCGTGTTCGCTCCGATGCGGGCGCCGATTCGCCGGTTTGCCGGTGACCGGGTCGAGACGGTGGCACAGGCACTGCGTGACGGGCAGCGCCTGGTGTTTATTGTCGGGGATGAGGGGTTGTCGGTTGCCGGTCTGGAAGCAGCGGGGCGCCTGGCCCAACTGCCTGGCGTGCGCCTGTTTGCCGAGACCTTTCCACGGCTCAGCTACCGTGGTGGTGGTTTGCCGGATCTGGATCGCCTGCCGTACTTCCCGGAAGTGGCCATTGAAATCCTTGAGCAGTACGACCAGGTCGTGTGTGCCGGGGTGCCGGAGCCCATCAGTTATTTTGGCTACGAAGGCATCCCGTCGCGCCTCGCCGAGCGTGAGCGTCTGCTGACGCTGGCCGATGTCGGTGACGATGTAGCCGGCGCGCTGACGGCGCTGGCCGATGCCCTCAATGCACCGGCCTACGTGCCGACGCCGATGGGCATCGAACTGCCGCCAGGCCATGCCGAGCTCACACCTCAGTCCATCGGCCAGGTTTTAGCCGCATCGCTGCCGGACGACAGCATTGTCTCCGTGGAAGGCGGCACTTGTGGCTATCCGTTTTTCACCGCCTCTGCTAGCGCCGCGCGGCACCGGGTGTTGACCAATACCGGTGGCGCGATCGGCCAGGGCATTCCGGTGGGGTTCGGCGCCGCCTTGGCGGAGCGGGGCAATCGCGTGTTCTGCCTGCAATCCGACGGCAGTGCCCAGTACACCATCCAAACCCTGTGGAGCATCGCCCGTGAGCAGGTGCCGGTGGTGATCCTGATTGCCGCCAACCATCGCTACGCCATTTTGCAGAACGAACTGCGCCGCTTCGGCATGACTGAAATGGGCCCCGAAGCCCTGCGCCTGACGGTGCTCGATAGCCCGCGGATTGACTGGAAAGCGCTGGCCAAGGGCTACGGTGTGCCGGCCTGCACGGTGCACACCAATGCCGAACTGCAACAGGCGCTGGCCAATGCCAATGCCGACGGTGGTCCTTGCCTGATCGAAATGGCGCTGTGAAGGAGTCGATGATGAAACAGTTCGAAGTGCTACCTGCTGTGCAACATTTTCTGTCCCAGCCTGGCCGCCTGTTTATCGGTGGCAGTTGGCAGGACGCCGCCGCTGGCCGACGGTTTGCCGTGGAAAACCCGGCAACTGAAGAAACCCTGACGGAAGTGGCCCAAGGTGACGCGAGTGACGTAGATGCGGCCGTTGCGGCAGCCCGCGCAGCGTTCAACGGCGCCTGGGCGCTGCAGTCTCCCGCCCAGCGCGGTCTGCTGCTGTTTCGACTGGCGGACCTGTTGGATCAGCACCGCGAGGAGCTGGCGCAGTTGATCACGCTGGAGAACGGCAAGCCCATCTCGGCCGCTCGAGGTGAAGCGGCCAGTGCGGCGACCATCATTCGCTATTTCGCCGGCTGGCCGACCAAGATCGAAGGCAGCACGTTGCCTGTATCGCCGGCCAGCGGTGCGCCGATGCTCAACTACACCTTGCGTGAACCGGTGGGTGTGTGCGCGCTGATCGTACCGTGGAACTTCCCGTTGAACATGTGCGTGTGGAAGCTTGGCCCAGCGCTGGCGACAGGTTGTGTCGCGGTGCTCAAGCCCGCCGAGCAAACGCCGCTGGTTGCGATTCGACTGGTGCAGTTGATCGAGGCCGCCGGGTTTCCACCGGGGGTGGTCAACCTGATCACCGGTCTTGGCGCGGAAACGGGCGGACCGCTGGCGCAGCATCCCGACGTGGACAAGATCGCCTTCACCGGCTCGACCCACGTCGGCCGGCTGATCGCTCAGGCGGCCACCAGCAACATGAAAAAGGTCTCGCTGGAATTGGGCGGCAAGTCGCCGAACATCATCTTGCCGGACGCCGATATCGTGCGCGCCGCCAAAGGTGCCGCCGACGGCATCTTCTACAACCAGGGCCAGGTGTGCACGGCTGCCTCACGTTTATACGTGCACGCCAGTGTGCTCGATCAGGTGCTCGAAGAACTTGAGCGGCATGCCACCGCCCACGTGCTCGGTAATGGTTTGGACCCGGCCACCAGCATGGGCCCACTCGTGTCGGGCCGCCAATTGAGCACGGTCAAAGGCTACCTGCAACGTGGTCAGGAGGAGGGCGCCGAACTGATCTGCGGTGGCGGCCGTCCCGCCCACCTGGAGCGCGGCCACTTCATTGCGCCCAGCGTGTTCCTTGATCGCGCCGAACGTGCCTGTGTCGCCCGCGAAGAGATCTTCGGTCCGGTGTTGACCGTCATGAGCTGGACCGAAATCGACGACCTGGTGCTGCGCGCCAACGATTCGCCTTATGGCCTCGCAGCAGGCCTGTGGACCCGCGACCTGCGCTCGGCGCACCGCGTGGCGGCGCAGCTCAAGGCGGGCTCGGTGTGGATCAACTGCTGGAACGTGGTCGACGCGGCTTCGCCGTTCGGCGGGTACAAGCAATCTGGCTGGGGCCGGGAAATGGGTAAAAACGTGATCGATGCCTACACCGAGACCAAGAGCGTCTTCGTCGATCTCGCCTGAACCGAATAATCACAAGAGGAAATGCTATGGATCTGGAATTGAAAGGCCGCGTGGCCATCGTCACCGGCGGCGGTATGGGTATCGGCAAGGAAGTCGCACGTTTTCTGTCCGAAGAGGGCTGCAAGGTGGTGATCTGCGCACGCCGCATGGAGTTTCTCCAACAGGCTGCCGAAGAGATCACGGCTCAGACCGGCAACGAAGTGCTGCCGCTGTACTGCGACACCAATCAGATGTCGGCCGTGTCTGACATGGTCGAAGCCGCGCACAAACACTTCGGCCGCATCGACATCCTGGTCAACGGTGCCGCAGCGCCGTCCGGCGTGGTGCGCAATGACATCGAACATGCCGGCGACGACGAGTTGCTGTCGGATCTCAACACCAAGGTGATCGGCTACTTCCGTTGCGCCAAGGCAGTGACCCCGCACATGAAGGCCGGCGGTTTCGGTCGCATCATCAACATCGGCGGCCTCACCGGGCGTAGCAGCAAAGTCCTCTCGGGGATGCGCAACCTGGCGATCGCCCACATGACCAAAACCCTCTCCGACCAGTTGGGCCCTTCGGGCATCACGGTCAACCTGATCCATCCCGGCGTGGTGGATACCCCGCACATCCAGGAGTTGTACGAGCGCGAAGCGGTCAAGCAAGGCAAGACCTCGGAACAGGTTGAGCAGGCCTACATCGACGCGACGCCGATTCGCCGCACCCTGGCACCGATTGAAATGGGCTGGCTGATTGGTTTCCTGGCGTCGCCGAAGGCTGGCGCGGTGACCGGAGAATCCATCGGCATCGACGGCGGTTTGACCCGCGGTATCTACATCTGAGGAGCACCAGCGATGAGTAACGGAACCCTGTTAGTGGCCACGGTAGGGCAGGCGGTGATCCGCAGCGCCGACGAGGGTCGGACCTGGCATCGCCTGGGCCTGGGCCAGGATCTGGAGTTCGACGCGATCACTCGATCCTTGAGCGTGCACCCCGGCGAGCCTGAGGTGATCTACGCCGGCACGGACGTAGGTTTGTGTGTCAGCCGCGACACCGGCGGCCATTGGCAGCGGGTCGATTCGCCGTTCAACGGGCAGACGGTCTGGAAAGTCGCCGTCGATCCGCAGGACGCGCAACGGATCTTCGTCGGCACCGGTGCACCTTCGCGCGCCGTACTGTGGCGGACCCTGGACGGTGGTCTCAGTTGGGACCGTGCGCCGGTGGAGATTCCGGAGTTCTGCGACGGAGTCAGCCGCCCACGGCTGCTGGCTTTCACCTATGACCCGACCGACCGCAACCAGCTATGGTTCGGCCTTGAAGAGGGTGGGTTATTCCACTCCCGTGACGGTGGCGACAGCTGGACGCGCGTCGATGATCGGCTGCTGTGGGACTACAACTCGGATGTCCACAACATTCTGGTACTGCCCAATCATGGTCAGAAAGTCATCGTGGTGGTCTGCGTCAACGCCGTCTACCGCAGCCTGGATGAGGGGCTGACCTGGACTGGCATTATCGGTCGAGAAGCGTTCGGCCTGTACTACATGCGCGCCATGAACGCGCCGTTGGGCACGCAAAGCGACCTGTACCTGAGTATTTCCGATGGCACGCCCGGTACCACCAGCAAGATCCTGGTGTCCCGTGATGCTGCGCTCAGCTGGGAAGTGCTGCCCCTGCCGCAACAACCCAATTCCTGCGTCTGGGCCATTGCCTTCAACCCGGAAAATCCGCGACAGATCGTTGCGGGAACCAAGTACGGGCACTTGTTCACCTCCGGGAATGGCGGTGATGGCTGGCAGAAACAGTGGCGCGAATTCAGTGAGATCGCTGACGTGCTCTGGACCCCCGCAGTGGCGCAGATCAAGGCAGGGCATCAATCCGTGGTCAAAAAAAGCTGAGGTATCACGCGATGAAAGTCGAAATCCTTCGTACTCACTTATCGCTCTCGGTAAGTGATCCTGATGTGTCGGCACGCTGGTACGCCGACATCCTGGGCATGCATGAAAGTGCCCGGGGCGAAAGCTGGGTCATGATGGCGTTTGGCACCAAACATCACGACATCGCCTTGCTTCGTGCAGAGCCCGGCGCCCATCAGGGCGGGTTGGGGTTGCAACACTATGGATTGGAAATCGCCGGGGACATGACCACCTTGCGCCAGCTCTACGGCATGTTGCTGGGCAAGGGCGTCGAGGTGGTGAAGATCACCGATCACGAAATCGGCCATGGTGTGTATTTCAACGACCCTGACGGTAATCGCATGGAATTTTTCCTTGAGACTGAACACGACGATGCGCGCGGCAAGGCCCGGTTCAAGGCCGCTGGCGCGCCAAGCCGACATTTCAATCTAGATCCACTAGACCCACTAGACCCGCTTTGAGGCCACCCAGATGAAAACCGCGAATTTTGCTTCGTATCACATCCGCAAGTGGTACAGCTTTGTCGAAGAAACCCTGGCCAACGAAAGTGGCCAGTTGGCCGATGGCGAGCCGCTGTTCAAATATGCCGTCGCCGCCGTTATCGCCAACCCCTATGCCGGTCGCTACAGCGAGTCGCTGACAGAGCTGGTAGAACCGTCGCCGCTGCTGGGCGAAGAGTTCGGTCGTCGCATTCAGGCGCTGGCCGGCTCGCGGGATATTGTCAGCTACGGTAAAGCTTGCATGGTGGGCAGCCAGGGCGAATACGAACACGGCAATGCGTTCCTGACCAACCCGGCTGCCGATCCGGTGCGCCTGGCGCTGGGCGGGGGCAAATCCTGGGTGCCGTCCACCGGCAAACGGGGCGCCCCGGGTTCAACCATCGATGTGCCGTTGGCCCACAAGGATGCACTGTATGTACGCTCCCATTACGACAGCATGTCCCTGATGTTTGGCGACGGCCCCGCGCCGGATGAGGTAATCGTGATCTGGGCCTTCGCCACGCGCGGGCGCTTGCATGCGCGGCTGGGCGGTCTGCAGGCGGCAGACGTCAAAGGTATTGATGGGCTGCACTGATTTCAGGCGCATGGCTTTAGCGGCGTCGGATTAAAAACACAACAAGAAAGCGGTGAATAGCGATGAAGCAGGAGAAGACCCAAGTTGTCATTGTCGGCGGCGGCCCTAACGGGATCACGGCCGCACACTATATGGGGATGTACGGTATCGACTGCGTCGTCCTTGAGCTTGCCGACGGCGTACTGCCTTACCCACGCGCGGTGGGCATGGATGATGAAGCACTGCGCGTGCTGCAGGGGATCGGCATCGCCGATCTCGCTGTACGCGACATGATCTGTGATGTACCGCTGCGCTATTACAATGCACGCGGTGTGTGCTTCGCCGAGGTCAAGCCGAGTACCGCACATTACGGCTGGCCAATGCGTAATATTTTCATGCAGCAGTTGCTGGAAGGCACGTTGCGCGAAACCCTGGGACAGCGTGCCAGCGTTGTGTTGCGCCAAGGCCACGAAATGCTCGAACTCGAGCAGGACGGGCAGGGCGTGACATTGCAGGTGCGCGATGCTCAAGGCGAGATTTATCAACTGCGGGCTGACTATGTCATCGGCGCCGATGGCGGACGCTCCACTGTGCGTAAAAAGCTTGGTATCGAGCTGTCGGGGCTGACACATGCGCGCAAATGGGTGGTGGTCGATACGGCCAATGACACCCTAGATGCACCCTACACCGCACTGCATGCCGACCCGGAGCGGCCCTTCGTGTGCATCTATCTGCCGTACCAGCAACGCCGCTGGGAATTCATGCTCCTGGAGGGCGAAGATGAAGCGAGGATGTGTGAGGAAAGCACTATTCGCGACTTGATCCGTGGGCATATCGGCAACGCGGTCGATCAGTTGAACATCATCCGCATCCGCGCCTATACCCACCACTCCCGGGTCGCGGTGCGGTTTGTCGAAGGGCGTGTGGCGCTGGTGGGTGATGCCGCGCATATTTCTCCACCCTGGGCCGGGCAGGGCCTCAATTCCGGGCTGAGGGACGTGGCCAACGTGGCCTGGAAACTGGCGGCGATCATCCAGGGCCGTGCCTCGCACTCGATCCTCGCCAGCTACGACCAGGAGCGCCGTGGGCATGCCACCGAGCTGGTAGCCCTGGCCGACAACATGGGCGCGGTACTGGGAATGACCAACCCGCTGATGGCCGGCGTGCGCGACTGGCTGTTCCAGGCGGTGAACAGTGTCGACAACCTGCGCTCGCACCTGCTGGAGTTCAAATTCAAACCCAAGGCCACCATCACCAAGGGGTTGGTCTATCACGAGCGGGCCGAGTTGCGCGAGGACGACCTGGTCGGCCAGCTGTTTGTACAGCCGCATATCGAAGACGCCCAGGGGCAGCGTCGTCGCCTGGACGAAGTGCTTGGCAATTCCTATGCGGTGCTGGGTTATCGGGTGAACCCGCGCGAGCAACTCAGCGAGGAAATGGCCGCTTATTGGGCGCGCTGGGACACGCGTTTCATTCAGGTCAATCGTTCGCGCAGCGGCATCGGACGTGGCCAGCCGTTGACGGCCTCGGACGCCATCAGCGTGGAGGACGTGGATAATCGCCTGGGTGAATGGTTCTCCAGGGTGCGTGACTGCATCGTGGTGGTGCGTCCGGACCGGTTTGTCGCCGCCATTACCACACCAGAGAGGCTTGAAGGTGTGCTGCGCAAACTGGCGGAGCAACTGTCATGAACAGCGGCAACGCGCTACTTAACCGGCTACATCAGGCAACGCGCACGGTGCAAGCCATTGCGCCACTGGCCCCCGAGGCGATAGATCGGCTTGCGGGTTATGCGCTGCAACGCCAGGCGCTGGACCATCGCCAAGCCGCAGGCGAGCGACTGAGCGGGTGGAAGGTCGCCTTCGCCGGCAGCGCCGCGCAAAAACGCTTTGGCCTTGACGAGCCGGTGTATGGCGGCCTGATGGATAGCATGATCGTCGAGCCGGGTACGGCGGTGGAGTTCTCGCGATTGATCCAGCCCAAGCTGGAGATCGAATTGGCGTTTGTACTGGGGCGTACCCTGGCGCCGGGGGATTACCGTGACGAGGATATTCTGGCCGCCATCGGCGACGTAGCGCCCGCGTTCGAGATCGCCGACTGCCGTTGGCAGGGCTGGGATTTCGGAGTGGGCGCCTTTCTTGCCGACAACGCGGCGGCGGGGCTTTATTGTCTCGGACCGCGTATCCCGTTCGATCCTGTACACCACGTCAACGTAGCGTATCGCCTGGAGTGCGACGGCGCGCTCTGCGGTAACGGTAATACGCGTGATCGGGAGGACAGCCCGCTGGCCAATCTGTGCTGGCTGATTCGGCGTCTGTTGGCCGACGGTCAACCTGTGGAGGCTGGGCAGGTCGTGTTGTCCGGGGCGTTGTTGCCGCCGATGAATATCCAGCCCGCCACGTACTGCCTGCACATGCTTGGCATGGAACTGGCTTTGGTTTTCAAGGCGGACGCCGCCCCGGTGTGAACGATAGCTGCCGTCACGGATGACTGAGTCCCTTTCAGGCCGATAAACAAACGGGGCCACCGAGGAACGACGACCATGCTTGCTGAAGTTCGAACCTTCAATGACCCTCAACAACACGCTGGCTCCATCCAGGGCTGGCGACAAGTGTATGACCAACTCGGCCGTGGCTGCCTGACCAGTGAGCTGCGGCAGTTGTCCTCTGACCGCTTTCAAATCTTCCAGGAAGTGCTGGACAAACGCGTGGTACAGCGCGGCTATGCGCCCAAAGGTCGGCTGTGCGCAGCCATGTCGTTAGGCTGCGCGCCGGTGGTGCAGGGGCAACAGGTGGGCACTCACAGCGTGGTACTGTTGCGTGACGGCGAGGAGTTTGTGTTGCACGCCCCTGAAGGCATGCACTTCTTTGCGCTCAATATCGACGCGGTACGCTTCGCCAAACTGGCGGCCTTCGAATTGTCTGACGATCAGCTCAAGCGCCTGAAGACCACGTCCCAACTCAGCGTGGATGACGCGTTACTGTTGCGAATACGTCAGCGTATCCACCCGCTGTTTCATCACCTTTTGGAACAGACGGACGCTATCAACTCAACCGCCGAGAAAATGCTGGAGGAAGAACTGCTCGGCGCGTTCCTCGATTTGTTCAGCCACGCCACCGATGAGGTACGTTGTCGTCGCGGTAATTTCGCCGTGAGTGCTTACCTGGTGAAGCGTTGCCAAGAGCTGATCGATGCCAGTGGTGAAACACCGCTGAGCATTCTCGACCTGTGCGAGCACCTGCGGGTGAGTCGCCGGACCCTGCAGAACAGTTTTCAGGCAGTGACCGGAATGCGTCCGGTCGAATACCTGCGCAATCTACGCCTCAACGCGGTGCGACGCCGCTTGATCACAACCTCTGCCTGCACTCACAACATCAGTGAGATCGCGATGGCGATGGGCTTTTTTCATCTGAGCCACTTTGCCGCGCATTACCGGCAATTGTTCGGCGAGTCACCGTCTGAAACGCTCAGGGCTATGCGCTAAAGACCTCATGTGCGGCTGACGCTGTCCTCCCACCCGATTTCCTTTTCCAGGCTGATATTCAAGCGCTCGTGAATTGTTGGTTTCGCTGCGCGAAGCTGGCAACTCGGCTCGCTGGATATGCCTTGCCGTATTCGAAACACAGGGAGTTACCCAGGGGGGATGAAGGCGCGCGTTTGTTTTTGAAAGGGAGGGTCAGGCGTAGTTGATCCGGTCGGTGTAGGCGTTCTGGGTCATTTGGCGTTGATAGTCGCAAGGCGTTGTACTGACCAGTTTCTTGAAGTCGCGCAGGAAGTGCGATTGATCGGAAAAGCCCAGGTCGAGGGCCAGCTCCGAAAACGATACATCGTGTTGGGTATTGAGGGTGTCCAGAGCTGCCTGGCAGCGGATGATTCGGCAAAAGGTCTTGGGTGACATACCAGTGTCCTGGCTGAACTGTCGGTGCAGCGTGCGACTGGTGTACCCGCTGAGTTCTTCCAGTTGCTGAATACGAATATCACCGCGGTGGCGCAGCGCCTGCTGAATGACCATGGCCGTGAGCGCTGACGTTCTCCCCATCAGGCGGGGGGCGAGGTAGTCGTTGAACAGCCGCATCTGATCGCCCAGCAGCGGTGCTTGAACGATATTTTCGAAGATGCGCTGGGCGAACCCCGAGACCTCCAGCAGGTCGAGTTCCCGTTCGGTCAATTCCTCGGCCAGCACATTGATAAATCCGGGAATGACGCCCGGTGAAAAGCGCACGCCGAAGTAGTGATGGTTCTGGTGTAACTCGACCGCTTGGGCAGCCAGCGGCGTGCCACAGATCCGGGCGGTAGGGCGTGTCGCATCACAGTCGAAAACAATATCCACGCAACCGTCCGGCACGGCCAGCAGGTTGGCTGATTGAGCCACATCGAAGGCATAGAAATGCGAGATCGCCGGGTGTTCGGAGGGCATGACCGAATACCGTGAAGAGTTGAGCACGAACCAGGGCTGTTCGTTCGCAGTGTGGTGCCTGGGAGGCGGCGCGCACTGTTTGATCATGGTTGCACCTTCGATGAGCAGCGATACGGAAGTTTTCACGCATTAATCACGCCAACTGTTGCGCGCCGGTCAATCGGGCATGTCCGAAATTTACAATACCGCCGAAAAACGCGCCCTGATACTCGAGGTCGACAGCGTGGAGCTGCGCCTACCGCAGCGATATCACCTTCAGCCCGAGAATAACTATGTCTACAAATACAAAAATCGACTTCATCTACCTCTCCGAGCAGGACATGATCCGCGCGGGCGTGACTGACATGCTGGCGTGCGTGAACACCATGGAGGAGATGTTCGGCCTGCTCTATGCCGGTGACTATCGCATGGCCGGTCCGAACAATGACTCCCATGGCGCGATGGTGATCTTCCCGCAGGATTCACCCTTCCCGAACATGCCCAAGCCCACGGCTGACCGACGCATGATGGCCATGCCTGCCTACCTGGGCGGCAGCTTTTGCACCGCAGGCGTGAAATGGTACGGCTCCAATATCGCCAACCGCGAAAAAGGCCTGCCGCGCTCGATTCTGATGTTTACCTTGAACGACCCCGACACCGGCGCACCGCTGGCCCATATGTCGGCCAACCTGCTGTCCGCGTACCGCACCGGTGCGATTCCCGGCGTGGGCGCGCGCCACCTGGCACGCAAGGACTCGAAAGTCGTCGGCCTGCTCGGCCCGGGTGTGATGGGCAAGACCACACTGGCGGCATTCATCGCGGTATGCCCGCATATCGACACACTGAAGATCAAGGGTCGCGGCCAGAAGAGCCTTGATAACTTTATTGCCTGGGTCAAGGAAACCTACCCGCAGGTCACCACGATCGAAGTGGTCGACACCCTTGAAGCGGTGGTTCGTGACTCCGACCTTGTTACTTATTGTAGCTCCGGTGAGGTGGGCGATCCCACAACCTACCCAATTGTGAAGCGCGAGTGGGTCAAGCCAGGTGCCTTCCTCGCGATGCCTGCATCCTGCTCCCTTGACGACGGGATGGAACAGCGCGACGTACGCAAGGTGCTGGACAACACCGGTCTCTACCAAGCCTGGTTTGAAGAACTGCCCAAGCCTGCGCATCACTGCGTGCCGGTGATTGGCGTGCGCTTCATGGACATGATTGCCGAAGGCAAGATGCGGCTCGAAGACGTCGAGGACATTGGCAAGATCATCGCCGGGGCCGCGCAAGGCCGTAAGAACGATGAAGAAATCATCATCATGTCGGTGGGCGGGATGCCCGTGGAAGACGTGGCCTGGGGCACGGTGGTTTACCGCAACGCCATCGAAAAAGGCATCGGCGTCACCTTGAACCTGTGGGAAACCCCGGTTCTGCGTTAAGCCATCCATCACTTATTTTGAAGAGGCATTCCACATGACAAACATCATCAAGCTCAAGACCGGTTCCCCGTTTGAAGATCAGGCCAGCTATTCGCGCCTGGTGGTCGTGGACAACTGGATCTACGTGTCCAACACCGCAGGCCGCAACCCACAAACCAAGCTGATCCCGGAAGATATCCTCGAACAGACCCATCAGGTATTCGCCAACATCGAGGCGGCCCTGGCGGCGGTCGATGCGAGCCTGGCGGACGTGGTGTGTTCGCGGGTGTTCATCCAAGACCCCAAGGACGTACCTGCCGTGATGGCCCTGATCGGCGAAAAGTTTCGCGGCGTTGACCCTGCCAGCACCGTCACCTGTCCGCCCTTGGGGTCGACGGTCTACAAGGTGGAGCTGGAAGTGACGGCGTATCGCAACGCGTCGAAGGCGCAAGTTGAAGTCATTCGACTGTCGCAGTAACTGTCACGCGGCCATGCGCAGGCGTGGCCTACCTCATTCGTTTACCGAGTCTTGATCATGGCACCCACTATAGCGCCCGTGAAAACGTCTACCGTGTTTCCCTCCGCAACCTCCGTCGTCATCATTGGCGGCGGGATTATCGGCCTGACTGCAGCGTTGACATTGGCCGAACGCAATATTGCGGTGGTGGTGCTGGAAAAAGGTCGTATCGCCGGCGAGCAGTCGTCACGCAACCTGGGCTGGGTACGCAAGACCAGCCGCCACGCAGCCGATATCCCTCTGGCCCTCGCCGCTGACCGTCTGTGGGCAAAGATGCCTGAGCGGGTAGGGGCGGATGTCGGGTATCGCCAGGAAGGCATCATGTTCGTGGGCCGCAGCCCATCGCAGATGGCGATGCACGAGGGATGGCTCAAGTCGGTGGAGCATTTGTCGCTGGATTCACGGCTGCTCAGCAAGCGCGAGATTGACGCGCTGGTTCCGGGCGGCGTGGGTGAGTGGGCCGGTGGCATCTTCACGCCGTCCGATGCGCGTGCCGAACCGACGCTGGCAAGCAGCGCTATCGCCAAGGCCGCCATGGCCCTGGGTGTGGTGATTATCGAGCAGTGCGCGGTACGGACGCTGCAAATGTCCGCCGGCACGGTCAGTGGCGTGGTCACCGAGCAAGGTGAGATTCGCTGTGATCATGTGCTGCTGGCTGGGGGGATGTGGTCACGGCGTTTTCTGGGCAACCTCGGTGTGTCGTTGCCGACCTTGCCCTTGACCTGCTCGGTGCTACGTACTCACCCAATGGAGGGGCCGACGGAAATTGCTGTCGGCGCACCGGACTTTTCGTTTCGCAAGCACAAGGACGGCGGCTTCATCATTACCCAGCGCGGCAAACTGGATGCCTTCCTGACCCTCGACCACCTGTTGCTCGCCAAGCAATACATGCCGCAGTTCCGTGCGCAACGCAGCGTTCTGAACGTGTCGTTGGGCAAGCCTTTTTTCAATGACTTGGCGCTTGCCCGGCGTTGGAAATCCGACAGTGTCAGCCCGTTCGAGCGCGTCAGGGTGCAGGACCCGGCCGCCAACCCGCAGCTCAATAACGATGCGATGAACAACCTCATTGCGGCCTGGCCGGTGTTTGAACAGGCGCGGATCGCCCTGGCCTGGGCAGGCACTATTGATGTCACACCCGATTCGAATCCTGTCATTGGGCCGGTCGCGCAGATTCCGGGGCTGACCGTGGCCACCGGCTTCTCGGGGCACGGCTTCGGCACGTCGCCGGCGGCAGGTCACCTCGCCGCGGATCTCGTCAGCGGTCATGCGCCGATCATTGATCCAAGCCCTTATCGGTTCGATCGTTTCTAGGTCGGTCGAAGCCACGCATATAAGGAACCAAACGATGCCTTCTGACAGCTGCTTCTTTACCAACCGTTCTGGCTTGCGCCTGCACTTTTTGCGCTGGGGTGAATCCACCGGCGTGCCCCTGGTGCTATTACATGGCTTGCGGGCCTACGCCCAAACCTGGGAATCGCTGGTGCAATCTCTGGGTGCAGGCTACTGCGTCTATGCCCTGGACCAGCGCGGTCGAGGACTGAGTGACTGGGCCGCGCCCGGCAGCTACCACACGCAGTCGTATGTCGAGGACCTCGAGGACTTGGTCGCCCATGTTGGCTTGTCGCGTTTTGTATTGCTGGGGCACTCATTAGGGGGCGCCAACGCCCTTGAATATGCGCGGCAAAACCCGGGGCGATTGGTTGGCTTGATGATCGAGGACATCGGCCCCGGCTCCTCAATCCGGGGCGATGGCGCCGCGCGTATTCGCCGCGAAATGAGCCAGACGCCTTTGCAGTTCGATAGCTGGGAGGCGGCCCGCACATTCTGGCAGGCTTCGCGCCCTGGGTTGTCGGAACAGGGCCTGGCATCAAGGCTCACTCATTCGATGAAAGAGATCGATGGCGTGATCACTTGGCGCCATGATCAGCAGGGTATTGCCGAGGCGCGCCTGAGTATCGAGCCGACGGACCTATGGCCGGCGGTGCGCGCGCTGGATTGCCCGACCCTGTTCATTCGCGGCGGCCGCTCGGACTTTCTGCCGCCCGCGATGCTGCAAGCGATGAGCGCCAGCAATCCGCACGTCCAGACGGTGGAGGTCGCAGGCGCCAGTCACTATGTACACGATGATCAAGGCGAGGCGTTCAACGCGCTGGTCGCAGGCTTTCTCAAAAACCTTGAGCTCCCGGGCCAATGAAACCCACGGCACGGTGAGAATCAAACCGGCGATGGAAACCCCATTGACCGCCATGCGTCGGGTTGAATTGGCGATTGAGGCGGGCATTCCTGCGGGTGCACTGATTCAGCTGGCGGGTCTGGATTTGAAGACACCACTCAAGACAAAGGCATAACGTTCCGGGCGGATGTAGAAGGTCGTACGGTCGCAGCAGCGGCCGTCGGCAAACCAGGAGGTGCGCTCCATGACCAGCAGTGCCGCGCCACGTTTGATGTGCAAGGCACTGGCCAGGTGTTTATCGGCTTCTTGCGCGCGGATCGCCAGATCGGCTCGGGTGACCGCCATGCCAGTGATCGACTCGAGAATGGAGTAAATCGGTTGATGCTCGACTTCAGTCCAGACCACGCTGGCCAATTCGGCCGGTAAATGGCTGCGGCCCAGTGCGATGGGTTCGTCATCGACGAAATGCAGTCGTTCCAGAAGCAGGCAATCGTCCGCTTCTTCAAACAAACCACGCAATGCCTCTGGAACCGGCTGCAGGGTATGGCTGATGACGCGCATGCTCGGTTCGAGCCCTTGCAGCAACAAGGCTTCATGAAAACTACGCAACGCGTCCAGGCCGTGCCGCACCTGTTTGGCCGCCACGAAGGTGCCTTTGCCTTGTTTGCGCTCTACCACGCCGTCGTCGCTGAGTTTGCCCACCGCCAGGCGAACGGTGACGCGGCTCACCGCAAAACGTTTACCCAGCTCTGCTTCTGACGGCAGCTTGCCGCTGGGCTCAAAGTCGCCACGTTGAATCTCTTCCAGCAATTGCTGGGCAATCTGCTCGTAGAGTGAGGTGGTGCTGTCGCGAAGAATGGACGTAGACACTGTCGGTTTCCATGGCCTTGGAGGAGGGCGGTGCGCCTTCACTTCTAAGGTTATAAAAATAGGTTATTGGGACGACTTGTATTAATACGTATTATGTCAGGTATTCCCATTGTAAACGACCTGACGACACTTGCCATGTTCAAAACCCTCCCTTACGCACAGCAGCAAGCCGATGCGCTGACGGTCGATGACATCAGCTTCAGCTACCCCAATGGGCATCGCGTGTTTTCCTCTTTCAGCCTGAACGCCAGGCCCGGTGAGTTCGTTGCGATCCTGGGGCCATCCGGTTGCGGGAAAACCACCTTGCTGAACTTGTTGTCAGGTTTTGTGCAACCGCAAAGTGGTCAGATCAGTATCAACCAGACGGCGGTGCGTCCAGAGCGTTCGGAGTTGGGTTATGTGTTTCAGGCGCCGCAGTTGTTTCCCTGGTTGAGCGCCTTGGAAAACGTCCGTTTCGGCCTGCGAATGGCGGCTCGGATCAACGAATCGCAGCAGCGTTCTCAAGCCTTGCAGTACCTGCGTCTGGTCGGTCTGGAGAATGCCGCGCATCGGTTGCCGCATCAGTTGTCTGGCGGCATGCAGCAGCGGGTTTCCCTGGCCAGGACCCTGGCATTGGAGCCCAGCGTGTTGCTGATGGATGAGCCATTCGCTGCACTGGATGCCATCAGCCGCAACAGCTTGAACGAAGAGACCTTGCGCATCTGGGCTGAATTGGGTCAGACGGTGCTGTTCATTACCCACGATATCGACGAAGCGGTGTTTCTGGCGGATCGGGTCATCGTGCTCAACATCGCCCCCGGCGGTATCCACAGCGAACTGAATATTCATTTGCCGCGTCCTCGCTCCAACCTCGAAACCCGCCGGTTGCCGGCCTTTCTCGATTACCGCAATGAGCTGATGGAGCGCATTTCCCAGGTCATGGAAGTGCCTGCAGCCTCCGCTTACCCAACCCGCCAACCTGAGTTGACAGCATGATCAAACATTCGCTGCTTGCCCTTTCCTTGTCTGTTGCCGCCTTGGCAAGCAGCGTATTCGCCATGGCTGGCGAAGAGAAACCCTTGCGTGTGGGTTATGTATTCGCGATGGCCAACGCCCCGGCGTTGATCGCCGACAAACAGGGCTACTACCGCGAGGAAGGCTTGAATGTCGATCTCATGGCCTTGGGCGATGGTCCGGTAATCCAGCAGGCGCTGGCCGCTGGCGAGCTGGATGTGGCCTATGTCGGTACGCCGCCGGTGTATCAATGGTTTTCCCGGGGGCTGCAAAGCCGGATTCTGGCCAAGGTCAATTACGGTCAGGCCGCGGTGATTGTCGACGCCAAGAGTCCGGTTACCGCCCTGGATGAACTCAAGGGGAAAAAACTGGCCGGGGTCAAGAAGGGCAGTGGCATGGATGTGCTGCTGCGCGGCTATGTGCTGAAAGAAAAGGCCGGGCTCAATCCTGACAAGGATCTGGACATCATCGACATGCCACCCGGCAATATGAACGCGGCGCTGGAGCGCGGCATTGTCGATGCGGCGTTTTCCTGGGAACCCTTTGTCAGCCAGTCGTTGTTGCGCGGGTCGAGCCGGATCCTGCTCGACGTCAATCAGGCGCTGCCGAATTACCCTTGGTACGTGGTGATCGCCTTACCCAAAACCTTGCAGGAGCGACCGGAAGATGTGGTGAAGCTGCTGCGTGCGCACCGCAAGGCCATCGCCTTTCTCAACGAGCACCCCGATGAGTCGAATCGAATCATCGCCGAGGCGTTCAAGCTTGAAGCGGTGCAAGGCGTAGACGGCAAGACCATCGCCCCGCAAGCCATCGTCGCCCAGGCACGTACCCGGTTGGGCTGGTCAGCGGACTTGCAGCCTGCGGATATTCAATTCATCCAGCGCCTGATGAATTACTCCCACGACCTGGGTTTTATCGATACCACGCTAAAGACCGAACAGATCGTGGATACCTCCTACCTGCAAAAAGCCTCGCACTGAGTCTGTCATGTCCTTGCCAAAACCGAATTGGGGATGGGCGTCACTGCCATTCCTGCTGTTGATCTGGATGGCCCTGGCCAGCCGCTTTCCCACTTACATCCTGCCGCAGCCATGGGATGTTGCCCGCGAGGCTGTGCGCTGGCTGGGCGACAGTTCGTTGTGGCAGCACCTGCGGGCCAGCGTCCTTGAAGAGGTTGGCGGCTTTTGCGCGGCGGTGGTCGTCGCGATTCTGCTGGGTACTGCCGGTGGCCTGTCCTCGCGTTTTCGCGATTTCATCTCGCCGCTCAACAGCCTGTTCATGGCGATCCCGCCGATCGCCTGGGCACCGCTAATCATGATCATTTTTGGCTTGGGCTATGTCTCCATCGTGTTGGTGATTTTCATCGCCGCGATGTTCCCCATGGCCGTGACCATTCAGGAGGGCGTGCAGAGTATCCGCGGCGGTGAAGTCCGTGCGGCACGCACCTTGGGCGCCAACCGCTGGCAACTGCTGGCCCACGTTTACCTGCCGGCCTCGCTGCCCTTCGTGACGGCGGCGTTGCGCATCGGCTTCAGCCAGGGCTGGAGGGCATTGGTCGCGGCGGAAATGATCGGTGCGTCCCAGGGCATCGGCTGGATGGTGTCGACGGGTGGGCAGATCGGCAACAGCAGCCAGGTGCTGCTGGGCATTGTGGTGATCGGCCTGATTGCCTGGCTGATGGAGAGTTTTGTGTTCAGGCGTATCGAGCGTCATTACCAGAAATGGCGAGTGCAGTAAGCATCGTCATTTGACTTCAACCCCCTTCAAACCTTCAGTGGACCACTGCACGAGGTGTCATGTGAGTAACGTTTTCGATCCCCGCGAAGCCGGGTATTACATTGCCCCTCAAGGCCTCTACGAACGCAACAAACAACGCCCGTTTCTGGGCAGCATCCACTGTGATCGTGACACGCTGATTGCCGGCCAATGGGATGAAATTACCCTGGTCTACGAGGTCGGCGGCAGCGGCCTTGCGGACGGCGCCTGGCTGAAACTGGCCTTCAAGTTCTACTCCGACTGGGCCTTGTTCCAGACCTCGAATCCGACTGGCCCCAACTATGTCAGCGCCGAATATCAGGCAGGCGAGCTGGTCCCTGGCCAGAGCCAGGCCTCTGTGCAGCATCTGAAAGTGCGCTTCGACCAGAAGGGGCATGAACGGCCGTTTCAGAAAGCGATCATCATCGACATCATCGACGGTTACCTGAATCCGGGAGACAAAATAATCATTCGCCTGGGCGATCGTCGTCAGGGCGGCGCGGGTACGCGGGTGCAGAGTTTTGTCGAGAAGGACTTCCGTTTCCGTTTGTTCATCGACCCGCTGGGCAGCTCGAAATTTGCCGAGGTGCCGGGTGACCCGCTGCTGAACATCGTGCCGGGACCGGCGCAAAGCGTGCAGTTGATCGTGCCTCGCCTGGTCAGCGCGGGTGAGGCGTTCGACGTACTGCTCAGGGTGGATGATGCCTGGGGCAACACCTGCCGCAACTTGCCGCTCCAAGGTGTCCTGACTCTGGTTGATCCCGAAGGGGGGGAGCGACAACAACCGTTCACCCTGGCGGCTGAAGGTTGGGCGACTGCCCGGCTTGAAGGTTTTGATCTTGGTGCGGTGGGGGAGTGGCGCTTGTCGGCCGAGGTGGCGGTACCTTTTGTGCGTGCCGCTCGGGCGTTTGTCACGGTCGATCCGGCTGGCACTGCATTGCGCCCGCTGTACGCCGACCTGCATGTGCACTCCGATGACACGGTGGGCACCAACGACACCTTGTACAACCTCAGCTACGGTCGCGATGTCGCCGGGCTCGATGTCCTCGGTTACACCGCCAATGATTTCAATATCACTGAGCAGCGCTGGGATCAGGCGGTCAACCTGATTCACGAACTCAATGAACCAGGACGATTTGTTTGCTATCCCGGCACCGAATGGTGCGGCAACTCTTGCGCGGGCGGCGACCGTAATGTGGTGTTCCTGCATGACCGCAAACCCGAGTTTCCCTTCGACAATCAAGGGCGGCTGGTGCGTTCTTTCGAGTGGAACGAGTTCACCGCCGGCACTATCAAGCCGGGTGCCTGGCCGGTGGATGAGTTGTATGCCGCCTATGCCAAGGACCCCGAAGGGCATTTGATGATGCCTCACGTCGGCGGACGCCGTTGCAACCTCGACTGGCACCATCCGGAGCTGGAGCGCCTGATCGAGGTCGGCTCGGCCTGGGGGCAGTTCCATTGGGTCTACGCCGAAGCGCTTCAGCGTGGCTATCGGGTGGGTGCCGCGGCGAACAGCGATGAGCATCAGGGGCGTTGTGGCGGTGGTGTTCCGGCCACGGCGGTGTTCGGCTCTCGCGGCGGGCTGACTGGCGTGGTGGCCGAGGCCTTCGATCGAGCCAGTGTTGGCAAGGCACTTCGCGCCCGTCGCACTTTTGCCACCACCGGCGAGCGTTCATTTGCCAGCCTGCGCCAGGGCCAGCATTTCATGGGTGAAGTGTTCACCGCCGATGCAAATGCCACGCTGGACTATCGACTGCTCGGAGAGGCGGGCTGGGAGCAGGTCGATCTGTTCGATGGCGACAAACTGATCTGGTCGCGCAACCTGCATCAGGAATTGGGTTTTTCCAGCCAACGTATTCGTCTGCGCCTGGGCGGCGCAAGGATCAAGGACCGTTATCGCGGCGCCTACTGGACCGGCGAGATTCGCGTGACGGGTGCGGTCATCAACGGCTTTCGCGCCTTGGGTCTCGATCACCCCGAACAAACTGTATGGCGCAAGGATGCAACGGTTCTGGCCTTTCGCACCGACACCAACGGCGACACCGACAGCATCGAAATCGACTTGTCGCAATTGGCCGGCGCCACGCTGCAGGTTCATAGCCGCATCGATAACTACATCAAGGTCGGCGACCCGTCTGAACCGCAACCTTACGTGCATGCGCCGACGGTGCTGATGGAGTTGTCCGGCGATGAGTTGCTGGTGCAATCGCAAGTGACCGAAGAGTTGCCGGGCGCGGAGTTGAAGGTGTCCCTCGAAAGGACAACCGCTGCGCCGCTGCCTCGTGAACTGCAAGGGCAAATCGAGCTTGCCCGGTTGAATCTGGAGCAGGGGCGTGAACATCCATTGTTCATCTGCGCCCGGCAGCGCGATCAATCCCGAGTCTGGACCTCGGCGCTGTTTCTAACGTTATAAACGGCCATAAAAAAGGGCAGCTCAAAGCTGCCCTTGTCCCAACCCATTCCTTAGGCTGCGGTAAACAGCCTGTGCGGATCCATGACGAATTTCTTCGGCGCCCCGGCATCGAACTCGTGGTAGCCACGCGGCGCGTCGTCCAGGCTGATCACCTGCACGCCGACGACCTCGGCAATCTTGATCCGGTCCCACATGATCGCCTGCATCAGCTGACGGTTGTACTTCATCGTCGGGGTCTGGCCGGTGTGGAAACTGTGGGACTTGGCCCAGCCGAGGCCGAAACGGATGTTCAGGCTGCCATGCTTGGCGGCTTTGTTGACCGCACCCGGGTCTTCGGTGACATACAGACCGGGGATACCGATATTGCCGGCGACGCGCACCACGCCCATCAGCGCGTTGAGCACATCGGCCGGGGCCTCGTGCTGCGCGCCGTCATGGCCGTGGCCACGGGCTTCGAAACCGACCGCATCGACCGCACAATCGACTTCCGGCTCACCGAGCAGGTTGGCGATTTGCTCGTGCAGCGGAGTGTCCAGGGTCAGGTCGGCGATCTCGAAGCCCTGGGCCTTGGCATGCGCCAGGCGCAGCGGATTGACGTCGCCGACTATCACCACCGCCGCACCCAGCAGACGGGCGGAGGCGGCGGCAGCCAGTCCGACCGGACCGGCGCCGGCGATATACACCGTGCTGCCAGGGCCGACACCGGCGGTCACCGCGCCATGGTAGCCGGTCGGCAGGATATCGGAGAGGCAGGTCAGGTCGCGGATTTTCTCCATTGCCTTGTCGCGGTCGGGCAGCTTCAGCAGGTTGAAGTCGGCATACGGCACCAACACATATTCGGCCTGGCCGCCAACCCAGTCACCCATGTCCACATAGCCATAGGCACCGCCGGGGCGCGCCGGATTGACCGTCAGGCAGACGCCGGTGTGCTGCTCCTTGCAACTGCGACAACGGCCGCAGGCGACGTTGAACGGCACCGATACCAGGTCACCGATCTGCACGTTTTCCACGTCACGGCCCTTCTCGATGACCTCGCCTGTGATCTCATGGCCAAGCACCAGCCCGACCTGGGCCGTGGTCCGGCCACGCACCATATGCTGGTCGGAGCCGCAGATATTGGTCGAAACCACGCGCAGGATCACGCCATGGTCAATGCGCTTGCCGCGCGGGTCTTCCATTTTCGGATAGGGGATGGTTTGCACCTCGACCTTGCCTGCGCCGAGATACACGACACCACGATTACCAGACATGATTTCACCTCGCTTTTGTTGTTGTGAGAACACGGCCCTTGTACTGCGAAGGGTCGCGCGGCCTTACAGTGCGGCGGTAAATGTCTTGCGTTTGCGCGTGAATGCAGATGGGTTGGAAGTCACCTTCCAACGATGCGTGATAAGCCGTCATCGTATTGATCCTACGCCTGGTATCAGCACCCTGCGAGGGCATTTAGCACCCAATTACCCCCCGGTTGGCAGGGCTGGTGCAGGAGTAACGGGCGCTGAACGCCGTGTTTGCCCCCCCATCAAAGCACAGCGATAAAAATATTTTTATCTGATAAATGTTTTATTGACTAAAAAATAATACCGGGTAATTATTTCCCTGCATCTGCTTTCACGCAGAGTCATTTTGCAGGGGAAACCCGATGAGTCAGAACACCGTGCCGTTGCTGGCCAGTCTTTACATCGAGACGAATGAATCGTCACTCCACAGGCGCTTGGCGCCTTTGTTTATGCAGGGTTTTCCGGCCGAGCCGAAACGCCGCGTCACCTGGAACAACTGGATGCGTCCACCGTTCAATCAGTGGGGGTTCCGCAATCTGGCGCGCCTGCGTCCCTCCATTGATGTGGAGGCGGGTGGTGGAGCGGTCAGCGTCTTGAAGGAAGCGCCACAAGCGCTGGATGAACTGCACTTCGACAGTGAATGTGGCCTGAGCGTCAGTGTCATCGATCATCTGGTGGCCAGTCAGACCGACGCCTTTTTGGTGATGCAGGGCGACACCGTGTTGTTCGAGCGTTACTTCAACGGCCAGCGTCCCCGGGACCGGCACGTCATGTTCTCGGTGACCAAGTCGCTGATCGGCACCCTGGGGGAGCAACTGGTCTGCGATGGCATCCTCAATCCGGAGTTGCCGGCGGCGTTTTACGTGCCCGAACTGTTGGGCAGCGCGTTTGGCGATGCCACGGTGCGCCAGCTGTTCGACATGGCCGTGGGCATCGACTACAGCGAAGTCTATGACGATCCCAACTCCGAGAGCTCGCAGTACGGCTATGCCTGCGGTTTCCAGCCGGCACCTGCGCAGTACGCTCAGTTCGAGTCGCTGTATCAGTACCTGCCGTCGCTGAAAAAACGCGGCAGTCACGGCGGCTTTTTCCATTACGTGACCGCCACCACCGAAGCCCTGGCCTGGGTCATGGAGCGCGCTTCGGGCAAGGCTTGCAATCAATTGCTGCAAGACATCTGGAGCCAGTTGGGGTGTGAGCGCGACGGCTACTTCATGGCCGATCCTTGGGGGCGTAGCGTTGCCGGTGCCGGTTTCAACGCCACCTTGCGAGACATGGCGCGGTTCGGTCGGCTGCTGGCCAACGACGGTCGCCGTGATGGGCTGCAATTGCTGTCGACCGAGACGGTTGCACGCATTTGTGCCGGCTCCGATCCAGCGATCTACGCCAAAAACTCCGAGTTCTCCCAATGGACCCCTGACGCCTCCTACCGCAGCCAGTGGTACGTCTTCAACGACCACAGTCAGGCGATCATGGCCGGCGGTATCCACGGCCAGTACCTGTTCGTCGATAAGCCGTCCGGTGTGGTGATCGTCAAGCAGTCATCGCTGACCGAGGCTGTCAGCCCGTTCGATGCTGACAGCGTGCGCATGCTGCGTGCCATCGCCGCGCACCTTACTCACTGAAACGCCTCATAACGACAAGAAGTTTGCGACCTATTCGCCTGGCTCGACCAGGTGTTGGCGGCGCTTTGCGCCGCCATTCACTGCCCTGTAACAACAATAATCACACAGGAGCTTCATATGGTTCTCATGACGCGTTTCTCTCGAACGCTCTTAGCGGTCAGCTTACCCCTGACCGCCCAAGTCGCACTGGCGGGCTACACCTTCGAGGATGGCAACCTCAAGGGTGAGGTCAACTTCACTGCCGGCGGTGCGACCCTTTCCACCCGTAACGTCAACTTCGGCAGCGGCCGCGTCGATGCGCGCAGTGGCAAGAATGGCGGTACGAAAATCGACTGGCAGGAGCTCTACGTCAAGCCCGGCGTCAAGCTGGAATACGCCCTGCAGCCAGACTTCAGCCTGTTGGCCGGTGGCTCGCTGGTGGCGGCGACCACCTTTGGCGACGGCGATGCCGGCGGCTTCACCCGCAGCTCTGATGGTGATGTAGCCACCGAAGAACTCTACGGTGGTTTCCGGGCCGGGGAGTGGACGCTCACAGCCGGTCGCCAGAACTACATGATCGGGACCGGCTTCATCGTCATGGACGGTAACCTCGACCAACTCAAGGACGGCGCCTACTGGCTTGGCCCCAGAACCGCCTTCAAGGATTCGGCCATCCTGGCCTGGGATCATGGCGCATTGAAGACCCAGGCCTTCACCTTGCGGGTCGATGACGATCTGGGTGACTTCCGCATGACCGGCGCTAACCTGGACTACAACCTCGACGACCAGGTGACACTGGGGGCCATGGCGATGAAGGTCAACGCGCTGGGGCCCAAGGGCAGTACACTGCCACGACGCCGGGACGGGATGCAGGTGTACAACGTGCGTGCGTTGAAGGCCAAAGTACCGGGCGTGCCGGACTTGACCCTGAATGCCGAATACGCCGTGGAACGGGGCAGTGGTGAAGGCGTGGATTACGATGCCAACGCCTGGTACGGTCAGGCGGATTACGCCTTCAACACGTTGCCGCTGACCCCGGTGATCGGCTATCGCTACGCCAGTTTTTCCGGCGACGACAACCTCGCCGACAACCGGCAGAAAGCCTGGGAGTCACTGAGCAAGGGCTTCGTCGACTGGAGCACCTGGCTGGTGGGGGATGTCGTCGGCAACTACCTGCTGTTCAACAGCAACGAAAACGTCCAGCAGTTCTCGCTCAAGACCCACCTCAATGAAACGCTGACCCTCGGCGCGATCCACTATCAGTTCTGGCTGGACGAGAAAAACTACATGGGTGCGCAGGTCAGCGATCGGCGCTTTGCGGACGAGAGTGTGGTTTTCCTCGACTGGACCCCGACGCCGTCGTTCTATACGTCGCTCTCCTATAACTGGGTCAAGCCGCTGGCCGCCGCCAGGCAGGTGTTCGGCGATGACCAGAAATTCAGTGCGCTGGAACTGTACTTCACCTACCGCTATTAAGTGCCGCGAGCCTTCGCGGCCGCGCAGGAGTGCTTCACCATGAACACGTTTTTGCGTAACACCTTATTGGGCGCTGTAGTGTCGTTGCTGGCCAGCGGTGTGTGCCTGGCTGAAGAGCGCACGGTGCGGATCTACAACTGGATCGAATACCTGCCACCTGAAGTGCTCAAGAGCTTCCAGGAGGAAACGGGCATCCGTCCGATCTACGACGTTTTTGACAGTGTCGAAACCCTGGAGTCCAAGCTGCTGACCGGCAATTCCGGGTATGACGTGGTGTACCCCGGCAGCGCCAACCTGAGTCACCTGATCGCCGCCGGTGCCGTCCAGCCGCTGGACCGCAACCAGCTGCCGAACTGGCGGCACCTGGACCCGGAGTTCATGAAAACCCTGGAAGCTGCCGGTGATACGGGCAACCGCTACGCAGCACCGTACCTATGGGGCACCACGCTGATCGGCTACAACGTCGACAAGGTTCAGCAAGTCCTGGGCGCCAATGTGCAGATGAACACCTGGGACATGATCTTCAAGGAAGAGAACCTCGCCAAGCTGGCCAGTTGCGGTGTCGGTTTCCTCGACGCAGCCAACGAAATCGTGCCCATCGCCTTGCACTACAAGGGCCTCGACCCCAACAGCCAGAAGCGCGAAGACTACCCGCAGGCCCAGGCGGCGATGATGAAGATTCGCCCGCACATCACCTACTTCAACTCCTCACGCTACGGCATGGACCTGGCCAACGGTGACATTTGCGTAGCCGTCGGCTGGTCGGGTGGCGTGGCGCTGGCCAAGCAACTGGCCGATGCGGCCGGCAAGGGCGTCAGGGTGGAGATGGCGTTACCCAAGGAAGGCGCGCCGATGTGGTCGGACGTGATGATGGTGCCGACCAACGCCCCCCATACCAAAGAAGCTTATGAGTTCATCAACTACATCCTGCGCCCTGACGTCATTGCCCGGATCAGCAACAAGATCGGTTACCCCAATCCGAACAAGGACGCCACCGCACTGGTGAACGCCGAGATCCGTAATAACCCCAACATGTATGTGCCGGACGAAGCGCGCAAAACACTGTTCGCTCTGCAGCCCATGCCGGCAGCCGTGGAGCGGATCCGCACCCGCACCTGGACCACCATCAAGACCAACCGCTGATCATCGTGACGCCGGGCTCGCCAGCGATGACGCGCCTCGGCTATGGCATGCAGCCAGTCTGGGAGGAGGCTGGCGTTCTCAGGCCCGCATTCCGTAAAAGAGCAGCTCGGTGATACGCCTTACCTGGGCGGAGTGTGACTCGATGTCCGGCTGTTCCTGGTTGACCAGCCTGAACAACTGCAGGTGTGAGTAGTCGTTCAACAGGAAGGCGGCCAGGTCGACGTTGAGGTCGGCGCGTAGCTTGCCGGCCTGTTGCAGTTCTCTGAGTAAACCGCTGATTTCGGCCCTGAGCGCATCGTTCATGGCCCGATAACCTTCGGGCAGTCCGTTATCACCACCAAATAGAATCAACGGCAGCAGTTCACGCCAGAGACTGGGATGCATGACTTCCAGGGCGTAACCGGTCAGCAGGCGTTCCAGGTAGCACAGGGCGTCGACCGGATCCTCAATTTCAGGGATCTGGTTGCGGGTGTCCTTGAGGGCGCGCTGGTCGGCGTCGTGCAGGATTTCCAGGATGATTTCCTGCTTGTTGCCGAAGTACTTGAACACGGTGGGCGCCGACACCCCAGCCTGGTTGGCGATCTGTTCGATGGTGGTGTTCTGGAAACCTTGACGCTCGAACAGTTCGATCGCTGCCTTGCTGATGGCTTGGCGTCGTTCGACTTTCTGACGTTCACGCAGTCCGCTCACGGTTGATCCCTTGTCGCTATGAATAAAGGGGGCGCATGTCGCCCAATCATCCATGCAAAATACTTAATCGGGTAAAACTTTTAAAGCGCTAATTTCTGTAGTGCGCGTTTATCCCGGAAGCGAAAAGTCTCGTTGGCTGATGGCGAGCGTCCTCAGGCTTAATAGTTAATTTCATTAATCTTTTAAGCGCTGTTCACCATGCATTGACCCGCCTGAATCAAGCCGATGCCTGTCGGTATTTTTTCAGTCGATAGGCAAACTGCGCACGACTCAAACCCAGCAGTCGCGCGGCAGCGGCCAGATTGCCTTGGCTTTTTTGCAGCGCTTCATCGATCAGGCGCGACTCCAGCCCTTCAATGGAGAAGCCGTGTTCCAGGCGAGCCAGGGTCTCCAGCAAGGCCGGGCGAGGCTGTGTGCCGGCGGGACTCTGGTCGGTTGCGGCGAGACTGCCATTGTCGTCCAGAGAGTACGCATCCTGCGGCATGGGTTCGTTGCGAAACAGGTGGATCAGATCGATGGCTTGGCCGTCTTCGCTGGCGATCAGGCCGCGCTCCACCAGGTTCTGCAGTTCCCGTACGTTGCCGGGGAAGTCATAGCGCAATAACACCTTGAGTGCGCGCATGGTCAGGCCGGCGGGTTTGCGGGCGTAGGCCTGACAGAAGCGCCGCAGGAACGCGTTGACCAGCAACGGAATGTCGTCGCGACGTTCGCGCAGCGGTGGCAGCACGATGGGGTAGACATTCAGCCGGTAGAACAAGTCTTCGCGAAATTCTCCGGCCGCCACGGCTTTGCGCAAGTCGACATTGGTGGCCGCCACCACCCGGACGTCGACCTTGATGGGCTGGCCACCGCCGATGCGCTCGATCTCTCGCTCCTGCAATGCACGCAGCAACTTGCCCTGACCCGGCAGGCTGAGGCTGGCGATTTCGTCGAGAAACAGCGTGCCGCCCTGGGCGCGCTCGAAGCGTCCGGGGCGCGAATGGGTCGCGCCGGTGTAGGCGCCACGCTCGACACCAAACAGCTCAGCCTCGATCAGATTGTCCGGGATGGCGGCGCAGTTGAGCGCCACGAAAGGTGCTTGATGGCGTGGGCTGAACTGGTGCAACTGACGGGCGAACAACTCTTTGCCGACCCCGGACTCGCCGCTGAACAACACCGTGGCGGGCGTCGGCGCCACGCGCTGCAAGGCGAGGGTAGCGGCATTGAAGGCCGCGCTGGCGCCAATCGGTTTTGGCCCGCCGGGGTTTTCGCTGTCGTCATCCTGGGGGGCGGGCGCCGGGGCTTGAGGCTGTTTGGGCTCGGCGCTTGAGGGTGAGGCAGTGAGATAACTCAGGTCCTGCTCGACATCGCCCCATTGCTCGGCGGTCTTGCCGATCACCCGGCAGCTCTCATGGCCCATGCCCCGGCATTCGGTTTCGCGGAAGATCACCAGACGGCCGAACAGCCCGCTGACATAACCGATGGCATAGCCCAGTTCGGTCCAGCACACCGGATCCTGGCCGATCCCGTAGGCGGCGATATGTTCGTCGGCCTCACAGGAATGGTGCCAGAGGAATTCACCTTCATAGAAGCCTGAGTCGGCGTCGAATTTGAAGTGCAGGGGTTCGACCTTGGTCATGCCTTCAAGTGTATGCAGACGCGTGCCGGCCGAGAAAACCGCCGCGGCGTCGGCGTCCGGCCAGCGCTCGCGGATCAGTCGCGCATCGCGTGCGCCGGAGAGATAGCCGGTGCGGGTAAACAGGCCGCGGCTCTGTTCCAGTCCCTGGCGCTCGATAATTTCCCGTCGCAGCGCGCCGAAGGATGAGCTGTGCAATAGCAGCATGCGCTGGTCGTTGAGCCAGATACGTCCGTCAACAGGGGAAAAGAACAGGCATTCGGTCAACTCGGCCAGGGTCGGTGAGTTGCCTTCGGCCAGTTGGGTACTGTCGCCTCGGGGCGAGAAATGCTCCTCCTGCACGGCAAGATGAGGAAGCAGCGAATGGGGATTGTTCATTGTTATGCCCCTGAGCGAGTCGACTGATCGAAATGATCAACTAGCAAAACAGTTATTAAACATAACTTTATCATTTGGACAAGTGGCGAGCTGCCGGCTGTACGCCAAGCACCTTGTCCTATTCGCAAACACCCCTCTATAGCCCGCAGGCCAGAGCCTTCGCCACTTGAAATGCGGCGCGACGCAGGAAGTCGGCACAGCCCTTGCTCTAGCGCTTTCACCACGCAGACGCCTTGCATCGTTTTAGCAAGGCCGCGTCAGGCAATGACAAACACAAGAGCCGGGAGACCGAAATGTCGGTAAGTGAACCATCTGATTTTCTGCGGGACGAGCCATGGCGTGAACGCATCTTCAATGGCGACTGGCTACGTCCATTGGGCGGCAGCCATAGCGTCATCGAACCGGCCACCGGCGAGGTGTTGACCGTCACCGGTTTGGCCGATGCAGCGGACATCGCGTTTGCCAGCCTGAACGCCGCTCGTGCTCAACCGGCCTGGGCGGCATTGGGGCCACGGGAACGCGCAGAGATCTTTCGTAAAGCTGCCGCACTGGCCCAGCAACACTTTGCCGAACTGGCGTTGTACATCGCCCGGGAAAGTGGCGGCAGCCTGTTCAAGGGTGAACATGAGGTCCGTGAGGCGATCGTGTTGCTGCATCAGGCGGCCGGGCTGCTGTCGCAACCCCATGGTCTGGTTCTGCCGAGCGAAGCGGGGCGTTTGTCCTATGCACGCCGATTGCCCCATGGCGTGGTCGGGGTGATCTCGCCGTTCAACTTTCCCCTGGTGTTGTCCCTGCGTTCGGTGGCGCCGGCGCTGGCGGCGGGCAACGCCGTGGTGCTCAAGCCCGATCCGCAGACCCCGGTCAGTGGCGGTTTCATCATTGCCCGGTTGTTCGAGGCGGCCGGTCTGCCCAAGGGCTTGCTGCAGGTGTTGCCGGGTGCAGCGCCAGCCGGAGAAGCGCTGTGCCGCGATCCGCATGTGCGGATGATCGCGTTCACCGGCTCCACCGCAGCGGGGCGCAAAGTCGCGGAGCTGGCTGGGCGTCATCTAAAAAAAGTCGCCCTGGAGCTGGGCGGCAAGAACTCGTTGATCGTGCTCGAAGACGCCGATCTCGAACTGGCGGCCAGCAACGCCGCGTGGGGTGCCTGGCTGCATCAGGGGCAGATTTGCATGGCCACCGGACGCATCCTGGCCCATGAGTCGATTGCACAAGAACTGGTCCGCCGGTTGGCAGAAAAGGCACGGGCAATCACGGTCGGCAATGCCGCTCGCGGTGAGGCGGTGCTGGGGCCGTTGATCAACAAACGCCAGCTGTTGCGAGTGCATGAAATCGTCACGGAGAGTGTGACGGCCGGGGCAACTCTGCAAGCCGGCGGCGAGTATGAGCAGCTCTTCTACCAACCCACGGTGCTTTCCGGTGTGCGCCCGGGCATGCGTGCGTTCGACGAGGAAATCTTCGGCCCGGTGGCCACGGTGGTGAGTTTTGCCAGCGACGATGAGGCCATCGACCTGGCCAACCGCACCGAGTATGGCTTGTCCGCGGGGATCATTACGCCTTCGGTCGGGCACGCGATGGCGATGGGCGAGCAACTCAATTGCGGGCTGCTGCACATCAACGACCAGACAGTGGCCGACGAATGCATCAACCCCTTCGGCGGACGCGGCAGCTCAGGAAATGCCGGCAGCGTAGGCGGCCCGGCCGACTGGGATGAATACACCCAATGGCAATGGGTGACGGTCAAGGATAAGGCGCCGCGTTACCCGTTCTGACGGGCCGGTTTTGTCGGGCCGACAAGGTAGGTCGGCTCACCGAGTACACAAAAATAATAAGAGGACTCAACATGAAACTCGACAACAAGATTGTGCTGGTGACCGGCGTCTCTTCGGGTATCGGCGCGGCCACGGCAAGCCTGCTGCGCAGCCACGGCGCCCACGTGATTGGCGTGGACCTGAAGGCGCCGCACATGACCCTGGATGGTTTTGTTCAGGGCGATCTGAGCAGTGCCGAGAACATCGACCGGTTGCTGGCGCAGCTACCGGCACGGATCGACAGCCTGTGCAATATCGCCGGGGTGCCGGGCACTGCAAACCCGCAACTGTTGGCGCGGGTCAACTACCTGGGATTGCGCCACTTGAGCAGCGCGTTGCTGCCACGCATGAACGCTGGCGGCAGCATCGTCAATATCGCCTCGATCCTCGGCGCCGAGTGGCCGTTACGTCTGGAACAGCACAAGGCGCTGGCGCGCATCGAAGGTTTCGCCGCCGGGCAGGCCTGGCTGGCCGAGCACCTGGTACCGGACCAGACCTGCTACCAGTATTTCAAGGAAGCCTTGATCGTCTGGAATTACCTGCAGGCCCAACCCTGGTTTCTCGAACATTCGGTGCGCATGAACAGCGTCGCGCCAGGTCCGGTTTTCACGCCGATCCTCGGCGACTTCGTGAGCATGCTCGGTGAGGCCCGAACCCAGGCCGATGCCCATCGCATGAAACGCCCCGCTTATGCCGATGAGGTAGCGGCGGTGATCGCTTTCCTGTGTGCCGACGAGTCGCGCTGGATCAACGGCGTCAACCTGGCCGTCGATGGCGGATTGGCCTCCACCTACATCTGAAATGCACACCTGTAGACGGCGGCGCAAGCCGCTACCTGTGGCGAAGCCATGCCAAAAATAAAAATAATGAGGAGCGTCCATGGACAACGTTAAACGTTGCTTTCGTTTCAAGCATTGCGCCCTGTTTCTGGCGTTATGCAGCGCCGGTGTGATGGTCGAAAGGGTCGAGGCCATGCAAATGGACCTTGGTGATTCCGACTGGAAACTGCGTTGGGACAACACCATCAAGTACAGCCAGGCCTGGCGTCTTCAGGGGCAGGACAGCCGATTGGTCAACGCACCGACCGCCAACGGCCTGTATCCCTCGATCCAGAGTCAGGGCGATAAAAACTTCAGCAGTGGCCTGGTCTCCAATCGTCTGGACCTGTTTTCCGAAATGGACCTCAGCCGGCAAAACTATGGCCTGCGCGTGAGCGGCGCAGCCTGGTACGACGATATCTACAACAAGGGCACCGACAGCAGCGAGCAAACGCATTTCCTCAGCGAAACCCGCAAGCTCCACGGTCGCGATGCGGAAATTCTCGACGCCTTCGTGTTCCTGCGCGGTGACCTCGGTGAAGACTCCCAGGGCGTGGTGCGTCTGGGCCGACACAGCCTGATCTACGGCGAAAGCCTGTTCTACGGTGGCAACGGCATTGCCAATGCCCAGGGCCCGACCGATGTGGTCAAGTTGCTCAGCGTGCCGGGGACCCAGTTCAAGGAGATCCTGCGTCCGGTCAATCAGATCTCCGGGCAGTTGCAGATCAACCCGCAGTTGTCGGTGGGCGCTTACTACCAGTTTGAGTGGGAACGCTCCAATGTGCCCGGCGCCGGCAGCTACCTGAGCGATATCGATGCCATCGGTTACGGCAGCGGTTCACTGCACGAAGTGTTCGGCAACGACACGGTGAATGTTGGCGATTTGAAACCGCGAAATTCGGGGCAGGGCGGTATGCAGATCCGCTTCAAGCCGACCGGCACCGAGTTGGAGCTGGGTTTCTACGCTGCGCAGTATCACGACAAAACCCCGACCGGCCTGTACGCCTACCTCGACGGTGCGGCTGCGGCCGCCACCGGGTTGCCGATCCTGAGTTCCTATCGTCAGGTCTACGCCGAAGACATCAAGACTGCCGGCGTCAGCTTCTCCACCGCTTATGGGCCGTTCAACTTTGCCGGTGAAACTTCCGTGCGCTGGAACGCGCCGCTGGTGAGCAATCTGCAAGTGGTGGCCCCTGGCGTGGCGGCCGATGGCGACGATAACTCACTGTTTGCCAGGGGCAAAACCGCTCACGCCAACCTGTCGGCGATTTACCTGTTATCGCCCACCGCATTTTGGGATGGCGGCTCGGCACTGGCCGAGCTGGCCTGGAACCGCACCCTGAGCGTGACCGAGAACGCCGCCGCGCTGGATGCCAACACCACCCGCGATGCTACGGCACTGCGGGTATTGGTGGAGCCGGCGTACTTCCAGATTGTCGACGGGATCGACCTGACCGTGCCGATCGGCATGGGTGTGGTACTCGATGGGCGCTCTTCGGCGGTCAACAAATCGGGCTTCGGCAATACCCATTCCGGCGACTGGAGTGTCGGGCTCAAGGCCACCTACCTGCAGCGCTGGGATGTCGGCCTGAACTACGTGAACTTCTTCGGTGCCCCAAAAGCCGGGCTGCGCGAGGACGGCAATTTCAGTTACGGGCAGTCGTTGGCCGACCGCGACTTCGTCTCGCTCTACGTGAAAACCTCATTCTAATAAGGTGGATTCGCCATGCAGAACAAAGCATTTCTCAACACTTGCGTCCTCACCCTGGCCCTTGCCGGCATGAGCCTGGCGCAGGCGGCCGTGTCGCCTGAGCAGGCTGCACGTTTGAAGACTGAACTGACACCCCTTGGTGGCGAGCGCGCCGGCAACGCCGATGGCAGCATCCCGGCCTGGCAAGGCGGTTACACCAAGGTCGCGCCTGGCTACAAGCCAGGTGACAAACGTCCCGATCCATTCGCCGGTGAAAAACCGCTGTATTCGATCAAGGCCTCGAACATGGAGCAGTACGCCAATGTATTGGCCGAAGGCACCAAACTGCTGCTGAAGAAATACCCGGACTATCGCCTGGACGTCTACCCGACCCATCGCTCGGCGGCAGCCCCGCAATGGGTGTATGACAACACCGGCAAGAATGCCACCCGCGCCACGCTGGACGTGGCGAGCGAGAAAGTCACCGGCGCCTATGGCGGCATTCCGTTCCCGATCCCGGAAAACGGTACGCAAGTGCTGTGGAACTATCGATTGTCCTGGCAGGGCGGCGACACCATCAGCTCGCCTTTCGATACCTGGCTGATGACCGCCGGCGGCAAGAAAGTCCAGGCAACCCGCGCCCAGTACACCTACCAGTTTCCCTACTACGTCGAAGACGGCAGCCTGGAAAACTTTTCCGGCAAGTACCTGGTGGGCAAGCTGCTGACCGAGTTGCCATCGTCCAAGGCCGGTGAAGGCCTGATGACCCATTGGGACCTGGACCCGGCCAACCGCGCGGCCTGGCAGTATCTGGTCGGCCAGCGCCGGGTGCGTCGGGCGCCGAACATTGCCTACGACACCCCGGACTTCGTGACCTCGGGGGTCGGTCTGTTCGACGAAGCGTTCATGCTGTTCGGGCCTACCGATCGCTATGACCTCAAGCTGATGGGCAAGAAAGAACTGATTGTCGCCTACAACAATAACCGCGCCGGCCTGGCCAAGAGCGACGACCTGGTCAAGCAGAACTTCCTCAATCCTGACTTGGTGCGTTGGGAGAAACATCGGGTCTGGGTGGTCGAGGCCACGCTCAAATCCGGCAAGCGCCATGTGGTGCCGCGTCGCACCTACTACATCGACGAAGACTCCTGGCAGATCCTGATGGCCGACGGGTATGACGCGCAGGGCAAGCTCGGACGGCAGATGTATTCGCTGACGCTGCTGGCGCCGGACCTGCCGGCCCTTACCGCGCAGGTCATGTGGGGTAGCTACAACCTCGACACCGGGGCTTACTTCCTCAACTCCTCGAGCAACGATCTGGCGGTCCAGTACCAGAAAGTCGCGAAACCTTCGGCGTCCTATTTCACGCCGGATGCCATGGCCAACGAAAACATGCGTTGAACCTGAGGGGGCCGTGGTGGGTGAGGGTGCGCGCTACGGTCGCTTGTGACTTTGCGAGTGGGATACCGACATGATGGTGCAAAAACGCTATGCGGGCTTCGGCCTGCGCCGGGGCGCCTGCGTCCTGGCATTGGGCTTGATGGCGTGTGTGTTCAACGCCCAGGCGAGCACGTTTGCAGTACTGCAGCAGCCGGCACTGTCGACCGCCAAGGCCCAGCGCGCAGCATTGCTCGGGCTGACCCGGGCCGGTGAGCGGCTGGTGGCGGTCGGCGAGCGCGGGATCGTGCTGCTCTCGGATGACGCTGGAGTGAATTGGCGCCAGGCCAGTGTGCCGGTCAGCGTCAGCCTGACGGCGGTGCAGTTCGTCGATGCCGAGCAGGGTTGGGCAGTCGGTCATCTGGGCGTGGTGTTGCACACCGAGGACGGCGGTGAAACCTGGCACAAGCAACTCGACGGTGAACGCGCCGCCGCGCTGGCGGTGCAGGCCGCTGAGCGCGATGCCGATCAGCCGGGCGGCGCCGGCAACCTGGCGCAGGCCCGGCAGATGCTCGACGACGGACCGGACAAACCGTTCCTCGACCTGTACTTCAGTGACCGCCTGCATGGCTACGTCGTTGGCGCCTATAACCAGATCTACCGCACCGACGACGGTGGGCGAAGCTGGCAGCCGTGGATGCAGCATGTGGACAATCCGCAGGGCCTGAACCTGTATGGCATTCGCGTCTCGGGCAACGATTTGCTGCTGGTGGGGGAGCGCGGTTTGCTGTTGCGTTCGACCGATGCCGGGCATTCATTCCAGGCCTTGAAGTCACCTTATGAAGGCAGCTTTTTCGGCCTGCTCGGCACTCGCGGCGGCGCCTTGATTGCCTATGGTTTGCGCGGTAACGCCTGGTGGTCCGATGACCGTGGCGGCAGTTGGCGACGCCTCGACACCGGCATCGAATCAACACTGTCGAGCGCCATCGAACTGCGCGATGGCAGCCTGCTGTTAGCCAGCCAGGGCGGCGAGCTTTTATTCAGCCATGACCAGGGTCGTAGCTTCGACAAACGCCAGAGCCGCAGCGGCGGGACTGTCGCTGCCGTGCAACAGGCGGCCGATGGCAGTCTGGCCAGCGTTGGTTTGAGCGGTGTGGCCGCTGACCAGGATCCACGAGCCTCTGGCAAACCTTGAATCTTCACGGTGCAGCGCTATCGGGCCACGGCCCGTGCAACAGGAGTCAGACTTGAAAGACGACAAAACCCAAACCGTGATTGGCCGCCTGGCAGACTTCGACCAGGCGTCGGGCAACTTCGCCGAGCGGGCGATCTTCAACCATCGACCGCTGGTGATCCTGCTGTGTCTGCTGGTGACGCTGGTGCTCGGCTGGCAAGCCACGCGCATCGGCATCAATGCCAGTTATGAGAAAACCATTCCCACGGGGCATCCCTATGTCGCCAACTTTCTGGAGAATCGCAGTGAGTTGAGTGGCCTGGGCAACTCGCTGCGGATCGCCGTGGAGGTCAAACAAGGCAGCATTTTCACCAAGGACTATCTCGACACCTTGGCCAGGCTCAACGACGAGCTCTATCTGCTGCCGGGTGTCGACCGGCCCTACATGAAATCGTTATGGACCCCGACCACGCGCTGGACCGCCGTGACCGAGGAGGGGCTCGATGGCGGCACCGTGATCCCCGACGACTACGATGGCTCGGCGGCCAGTATCGAACAGGTGCGGACCAACGTCGCGCGTTCCGGTGAGGTCGGTCAATTGGTGGCCGGCAACTTCAAGTCCAGCGTGATCTTCGTGCCGTTGCTGGACATCAGTCCGCAGACCGGCAAGGCCCTGGACTACGGCGAGTTTTCCCGGCAACTGGAAGCCCTGCGGGACAAGTACCAGAGCGATGACCTGCGGATTCACATCACCGGTTTCACCAAAATCGTCGGCGACCTGATCGAGGGGCTGACCCAGGTTTTGCTGTTCTTCGTGGTGGCGGTACTGGTGACGGTGTTGGTGCTGTTTGGCTATACCCGCTGCGCGCGCAGCACGCTGGTGGTGGTGACGTGTTCGCTGGTGGCGGTGCTCTGGCAGCTGGGTCTGCTCGCCATCCTCGGTTATGAATTGGACCCGTACTCGGCGCTGGTGCCGTTTCTGGTGTTCGCCATTGGCATGAGCCACGGCGCGCAGAAGATGAACGGCATCATGCAGGACGTCGGTCGCGGCACCCACCGGGTGGTGGCCGCGCGTTATACCTTCCGCCGACTGTTCGCGGCCGGCATGACCGCGTTGCTCTGTGATGCGGTGGGCTTCGCGGTGCTGCTGCTGATCAATATCCGGGTGATTCAGGATCTGGCGATCACCGCCAGCCTCGGCGTGGCGGTGCTGATCTTCACCAACCTGATTCTGTTGCCGATCCTGCTCAGCTATATCGGTGTCAGCCCGGCAGCGGCGCAACGCAGCCTGAGTTCGGAAAACGCCGAACTGCAGGCGCAGATCAAGCATCCGTTATGGCGCGTGCTCGATTTGTTCACCCAACGGCGCTGGGCCATGGGCGCCATGCTGGGCGGTCTGCTGCTGGCAGCGTTCGGTTTTGCCGTGAGCCTGCACCTGAAGATCGGCGATCTCGATCCCGGCGCCCCGGAGTTGCGGGCTGACTCGCGCTACAACCGCGACGCGCTGTTCATGACCCAGAACTATGCGGCCAGCTCGGATATTTTCGTGGTCATGATCAAGACTCCGGAAGATCAGTGCACCCGTTACGCGAGCCTGTCGGCAGTGGATGCGTTGGCCTGGCGGCTGGAGCAATTGCCCGGCGTGGAGTCGACCACCTCGATGGCGGCGCTGAGCAAAATCGCCACTGCCGGTTACAACGAAGGCAACTTCAAATGGTATGAGCTGATCCCCAATGATGGTGCACTGGGCGCCGTGCAAACCCGTGCACCGAGGGAGCTGTTCAATCAGGGCTGCTCGATGTTGTCGCTGTACGTTTACCTGGCCGATCACAAGGCCGATACCCTGAATCGGGTGGTGGAGGCCAGCGAGAAATTCATCAGCGAGCATCAGATCACAGAGGTCAAATTCATGCTCGCCGCCGGCAGCGCCGGGATCGAAGCCGCGACCAATATCGTGGTGAAAAAATCCATGCGCGAGATGCTGTTCTGGGTCTACGGCGCGGTCAGCCTGTTGTGCCTGCTGACCTTCCGCAGCTGGCGCGCAACCCTTTGCGCGATGCTGCCGCTGATGCTCACCTCGATACTGTGCGAGGCGCTGATGGTGGGGCTGGGCATGGGGGTTAAAGTCGCGACACTGCCGGTAATCGCATTGGGCGTGGGCATTGGCATCGACTACGCGCTGTATGTCTTGAGTGTAATCCTGGCTCGCATGCGTGCCGGCGACACCCTGGCCCAGGCGTATTACCAGGCGCTGCTGTTCACCGGCAAAGTGGTGTTGCTGACCGGCATGACCCTGGCGGTCGCAGTGTCGACCTGGGCGTTCTCACCGATCAAGTTCCAGGCCGACATGGGGATTCTGCTGGCGTTCATGTTCCTGGTGAACATGCTCGGCGCCCTGATCCTGCTGCCGGCCCTGGCCTGGCTGCTGCTGCCGCAGAAGGTCTTCGCAAAAAAGCCTGAAGCGAGCCGGCATGGGCTGTTGGTCAAGGAGGGCTGAGGACTCGGCAAGCGCTACACGAGGACGGGGACAGTGAGGACCGACTAGCCGTTTTCGGCACAATTGCGCCAATGCCTGTTACGGCGGAATGGAACTTGCCTCCCCAACGGCCTGCAAGCCTTGTGTGCCCAACAGGAAAGGTCCATGAATAACAATAACCCTAGCGTGGAAGGCGCCACCGGTACGCCGGACATGACTGCGGCGATTCATCGTTATCGCACCAACGACATCGATCAGCACGCACAGAACATGGACGGCTGGCAGGTACGCTATGACCAGCTGACGCCCGGTCGCTTCGAAGGTGAGTTGATCGAGTTTCGCGCCGGATGGATGCAACTGGCGCGCGACCGCTCTAATCAGGCGATGCTCAAGAGTGGCAGCGCCTGGAAGGGAGCCATCACCTTCAGCGTGCCGCTGAGCGCTCAGGGGGCGGTGTTTTGTGCGGGGCATCCGATTCATGATGCGAGCCTGTTGGTGGCCCATGGTGATCACTTGCCCGATCTGCGCACGCCCGAACATCTGGATCTGTTGGGGGTGGCGGTTGATGTCCAGGCCCTTGAACATGTGCTGGAGCGCCAGGGCGCCCGGTTTCAAATTACCGATCTTCCCAAGTGTTACCGTCTGGGGGCTTCCTCGGTGCAGGCTGAGTTGGCGGCGCTGTTCGACGAGCTGGCCGCTGCCGATCAGGGCCACGACAGCCTGCTGGGCTATGAGGCGATCCGTCATGGCATTCGCGATGCCGTGATGGTGCAACTGCTGGAACTGGTCGCGCCGGATCAGGCCGCGCCCCTTAACCCGACGGCGCGCAAACGCATGGTTGATCGTGCCAGGGAATACGCGTTGGGGCATCTGGATGAACCATTGTCGATCCTCGATCTGTGCAATCACATCGGCGCCAGCCGACGCAAACTCCAGTACTGTTTCCAGGAAACCCTGGGTATCAATCCGGTGGCGTATTTAAGGGCGTTGCGCCTCAATGCAGTGCGTCGTGAACTGCGTGACAGCCCCCATGAACATGGGGTGCAAGAGGTGGCGGCGCGTTGGGGCTTCTGGCACCTGAGTCGCTTTGCCAGCGATTACCGCACACTGTTCGGAGAGACGCCCTCACAGACCTTGCGTCGCCATTAACTGTGCTGAAAACGGATAACCCGCCTACCGGAGTCGTTACTAGGATGGCCCACACCATTTGGTTGGGAGGGGCATTCGATGAATCACAAGAACAACAACTCAGGCATCAGCCGCGTCACTGTGTTTACCCTGGGGCTGTTCGGCCTGTGCGCCGGAGCACAGGCCACTGAAAACGGAGCGCCGACCACCGCGGTAGGCGTCTATGACTTCGGCGCCGGGATGATGCCGCCGGCCACGCCATTCGGCACCCTGGGCCTGCGCACGGCCTACTATTCGGCCAACGTGCAGAAGGACCGCCACGGTCGTTCTCTGGACAACAATCTCTCCCTGGACGTGCTGTCCATCGGCCTGGCCTATATGCGCATGACGGACTACAGCGTCCTCGGTGCCCAATACGGTTTCGGCACGGTGGTGCCTTTCTTCAAGATGGATGCTTCCCTGGAGGTGCCGACGCCGGGCGGTCCGTTGAAGCTTGAGGCCGATCCGTTCCGCCTGGCAGACGTGCAGTTTCTGCCGCTGATCCTGCAGTGGAACCTGTCGCCCAACCTGTTCGTCAACACCCAGTTTCAGATCCAGGCCCCCACCGGCGACTACGACAAGAACCGGCTGATTTCCCCCGGGCTCAATCACTGGACTTTTTCCCCCATCGTCAATGCCACTTACATCAGTGACACCGGCTTCGAGGTGTCATCGAGCTTCGAGGTGGACATCAACACGCGCAACCCTGCCACTGACTACAAGAACGGCGTGGAGTACCGGCATGAGTTCGCCGTGGGCCAGCACTTCGGCCCCTGGACCGCCGGTATCGGCGGGTACTACTACCGTCAGTTCACCGATGACGACGCCCCGGGCCTGACGAGTGGCAATCGCGCCAGGGTGCTGGCCGTGGGACCGGCGGTGAGCTACGTCAAACCGGGCCTGCCGCCGGTCTGGCTGCACCTCTACAAAGAGCAGGGCGCGAGCAACCGCGCCGAGGGCTACACCGTCGCCTTGCGCGTTTCCCAAAGTTTCTGAGGACCGGACCATGACTTCTGTGCATTGCGCTTCAACCCTGGCGACGCCTGTCGTGCGTCAGGCCACGGGACGCCGCGAAGGGCTGGTGCTGGTGCTGGGCAGCAGCCTGACCATCATGGGCTCGGTGATGATCGCGCCGATCCTGCCCAAACTCGGTGCCGAGTTCGGGCCGCTCACTTCCCGGGCCGACCTGCTGGTGCCACTGGCGGTCACCGGACCGGCGCTGGCGATTGCGGTGTGCGCGCCTCTGGCCGGTTGGCTCGCCGATCGAGTCGGGCGCAAGGCGTTGCTGGTGATCGCCACCTTGCTCTATGCCTTGCTCGGCGCGTTGCCGGCGGTGCTGGGAGATCTGCAGTCCATCGTCGCCGTGCGCCTGCTGTTCGGGGTGGCCGAGGCGGCGGTGATGACCTGTTGCGCGACCCTGATCGGTGACTATTGGCAGGGCGAGGAACGCTTGCGCTACATCAACCGTCAGGTGGTCACCATCGGTTTGGTCGGTGCGTTGTTCTTCGTCGTTGGTGGCGCTTTGGGCGAGCACTCCTGGCGCTTGCCGTTCCTCCTCTATTTGCTGCCGCTGCTGCTGGTGCCGGCCATGGTGAAGGTGCTCTGGGAGCCGGCTCGTACGCAGCCGTCCGTTGAGGTTCAGGGACCGGAGCGGGTGGCGATTCTGCCGCTGGTGTTGGGTTATCTGCTGATTCTCGTTGGCATGGTGCTGAGCTTTGTGGTGCCGGTACAGACGCCCATTTTGCTGGTGGGTCTCGGGGTCACATCCAGCACCCTGATTGGCCTGTCCGCCGGCTTGAGCCTGCTGGCCACCCTGGGCGGTTCCCTGGCCTGGCCGCTGCTGCGTCGACGCTTGGGGATCGCCGGCACCAATGCGGTGTTGCTGCTGTTGTTGGCGCTCGGGTTGTGGTTGCTGATGCGCGGGCAAAGCTACAACCAAGTGGTGTTGGCTGTGGTGATCCATGGCCTGGGCGCGGGATTGCTGGTGCCCAATGTCATGGCGCCGATGATGGAGGCCTTGAGTGCTAGAACCCGTGGTCGGGGATTGGGAGGCTTCACCGCGTGCCTGTATTTCGGTCAGTTCGTCAGCCCCTTGGTGGTGGCGATGCTCGGCGCATTTGCCGGCGACCTGCGTCACGCCATCGAATGGCTGGCCTTTGCCAGTCTTGCTGCCGCGTTGCTTTGGGCGATCGCCGGGTTATCGCGCCGCCGCTCGAACTCTTCCGTGCCATCCACCCATTCGTCATTGAAATAGATCCGGAGTATCAAACATGCAAGACATCCATCAGTTGTTGGACAAGGAAGACGCCACCGGCCTGGCCGCTTGGGTCAGGCGTGGTGAAGTGCAGCCCGTGGAGCTGGTCGACGCAGTGATCGAGCGACTGGAGCGGGTTGAACCGCAACTCAACGCAGTGGCCGAGCGGCTCTACGACAAGGCCCGCGAGGCAGCGCTCGAACCTCAGGTTCGGGACGGACTGTTTGCCGGTGTGCCGACCTTGATCAAGGACCTGTTCGCGCCGGTGCAGGGTGCCGCAATGACCAATGGTTCGCTGGCGCTGGGCGGGGCCCGCGCCGATTTCGAATCCGAGGTGGTGATCCGCCTGCGCCGCGCCGGTTGCCTGATCGTCGGCACCAGCACGGCACCAGAGTTCGGCACATCCTATTCCACCGAGTCGACACGTTTCGGCGCCACCCGCAATCCGTGGAACACCGAGCACAGCGCCGGCGGCTCCAGCGGCGGGGCGGCGGCCCTGGTGGCGGCGCGGGTAGTACCTTTTGCCCACGGCAATGACGGCGGCGGTTCGCTGCGGGTGCCGGCGTCCTGCTGCGGAGTCTTCGGCCTCAAACCCAGCCGTGGTTTGCTGCCCTCCGGGCCAATGATAGGCGAGGGCTGGGCGGGCATGGGCACCAACCACTGCATCACCTTATCGGTACGTGACAGCGCGGCTTTGCTCGACGCCACGGCGGGAATCGATTTGGGTGCGCCCTATGCTGCGCCGCTGTCGGCGCAACCGTATGTGACTGCTGTACAACAGACTCCGCGGCCAATGCGTATCGCCCTGGTGGAGCAGATCGGGTCTTGGCCGACTTCCACACAAAGCCTGGAGGCGGTGCGTCAGGCTGCGAGCCTGTGTGAGTCGCTGGGGCATCGGGTAGAACCCGCCCGGTTACCGGTGGTGCTGCCTGAGTTTCTTGACCAGGTGTTCACTATCATCGGTGCCAGCACGCGAAACTACGTCGACCTGTTGGGCCAATTGCGTGGCGCGCCTGTACAGCCCGAGGAGCTGGAAGCCCGTACGCGGATCATTCTGCGCGACAAGGGCGGGGTCAGTGGCGCGCAATACGCGGCAGCGGTGGAGTGGATTCATGCCCTGGGCCGGCAACTGGCGCTGTTCATGCAGGATTACGACCTGATCCTCAGCCCGACCCTGACCCGTGAACCGGTACCGATCGGCGAGCTGGACCTGCGGGACGACCGCTTGAGTCTCGATGAATTGATCGAGCGCTTCCACAGTTACTCGCCGTTTACCGCGTTGTTCAATGCCAGTGGGCAACCGGCAATGTCGGTACCGCTTCACTGGAGCCCGCAAGGCTTGCCCATGGGCGCGCACTTCGCAGGCCGCTTCGGCGAAGAGGCGACCTTGCTGAGCCTGGCCGCACAACTGGAGCAGGCTCAGCCCTGGCGGCAGCGCGTACCGCCGGTGAATGCGTGCCTGCGCACCACGCCGTAACACGATCTGTAGCAGCAGCCACGCAGGCTCGGCAGCTGCTACAAGGAGGGCGCCCCGGTCAGGTTTTATCCGCAATCGGGTTCGCCGTACGCAACGGCGGCTCGGCCGAGCGGGCAATCACGCTGATGATCGCCAGTGCTGCAATCAGCAGCCCGGGCGAGGTCGCCAGCAAAACTCCGGTGGTGCCAGCCCCGGCCGCCAGAATCTGCCCGGCGGCCAAGGGCCCGGCCACTGATCCGAGGCGACCGATCGCCACCGCAGCGCCGACGCCGGTGGCGCGCACCGAGGTCGGGTACGACGGCGGTGCCAGGGCGTAAAGCACCAGCTGCGCGGCCATCACAAACAACCCGGCAGAAAAACCGGCGATGGCCATGGGGACGATGCCCACCGACAGGCCGACTCCAGCCAGCGCCGCCAGCAACCCGGCGTAGACAAACAGCACCACTTTGATGCCGTTGCAGCGATCCAGCAGCAGTCCGCCGAGCAGGGAACCGAGGGCGCCGCCGATGTTGAACAGCATCTGCACCAGGCCTGCCTGGGGTTTGCTGAAACCCTGTTCCAGCAACAGCGATGGCAGCCAGTTGAGCAGCATGTACATCACTGTCAGGGTGAAGAAGTAGCTCAGCCACAACGCCAGGGTGACGCGGGTCCGGTCTTCGCCGAACAGCGCCTGGCCGGTTGACGCGCGCGCCACGTTGACGCTGTCTTGTTGCTGGCGAAAGGCGCTGGACTCAGGCAGCAGCAGGACCATCAACGGCACCACCAGCAAGGGCACGAGACCACCGATGATGAAGGTCATCTGCCAATGCTCGGCAAACAACATGGCGACCACCGCCGCCAGCGCGCCGCCCAACGGCACGCCGGCATACATGATGCTGATCGCGGTGCCGCGACGTTGCTCACCCACGGCTTCGGCACACAGCGCGATCAGGTTGGGCAGGGCGGCACCCAGGCCCAGGCCCGTCATGAAGCGCGCCAGCAGCAGGCCGGAAAAACTGCTGACATAGGCCGTGTTGAGGGAGAACACGCCGAACAGCAGCACGGCGCCGATGAGGATTTTCTTGCGGCCGATGCGATCGGCGATCCAGCCGCCGAAGAAGGCACCCGGCAGTAAACCGATGATGCCGGCGCTGAATACCCAACCCATCATTTTCGGGTCCAGGGCAAAGGTCTGGCGCAGGCCTGCGGCGGCAGTGCCAGCGGCTTGCAGGTCGAAGCCTTCGATCAGTGCAACGATAAAACACAGGGCGATGGTCAGCGTCGTGCGACGTGATGGGGTGTCCATGGCGAACCTCATTATTGTTTTTGTTGGGGCTTACGGGGGAACGCGAGCCTGATTGCTGTAGGCGATAGCAGGCTGAAATTAAGATTAACAAAGATAACTAAAAAATGAATGACCAAGGTTTTTTACTGAAAAATGCCATTAATTTCATTTAAATCAATGTGATGACATAAGGTTGAAGATGTATTTAAAAAATAGATAATAATATTAATGTTCGATTATCGGTCATTGTGGATTGACGCCACCCTCAGGCGTTTCCATTCTCTGACCGGAGATCCTTGGGGCAACCCGACGATCCCGTTCAAAAAAACAACAACAATAAGTGGACATCGAACATGCCAAATCTCCCTCGGGACGCCCTCGTGGCGATCTCAACCTTACCTGTTCGCGCACGTCATCTGGCCCTGTTGGGTTTGAGTGTGATTGCCACTCCGGCGCTGGCCGAAGGCTTTATCGATGACAGTCACGGCACCTTGACCCTGCGCAATTACTACCTGGATCGGGACTACAAGGACGACGGGGCGAAGACCGCGGCCCGGGAATGGGCCCAGGGTTTTATCATGAATATGGAGTCGGGCTTTACTCCGGGGACTGTTGGTTTTGGCCTGGACGCTCGCGGCCTGATGGGCGTCAAGTTGGACTCGTCGCCGGACCGCAGTGGCACCGAGTTGTTGCCGGTGTCCGCCAGCGACAAGCGTGCGGCGGACGAGTATTCGCGCCTGGCCATGACCGCCAAGATGCGTTTTGCCCAGACCACGGTGAAGACCGGCGATGTGTCGATCTTCCTGCCGTTCGCTTTCGCCAGTCCGTCACGGCTGCTGCCACAGACGTTTCGTGGCACCACCCTCAGTTCAAAGGACATCGACGGGCTGACCTTCAACACTGGCTACATCGATCGCATCAACAAGCGCGATTCCACCAACTACCAGCCGATGAGCATCGCCTCGCCGAACCGGCGTTTCAACGGCGCGGCCACCTCATCGCACATGGCCTATGTCGGTGGCGATTACCAGGTGAACAAGGATCTGAGCCTGCGTGCCTATCACGCCGAAGTGGCGGATCTGTATCAGCAGAACACCCTGGCCTTGCTGCACACGCTGCAGGTAGGCGAGGGCACGTTGACCACTGACTTGCGCAGTTTTTTCAGCGACGAGGACGGCAGCGCCAAGGCCGGCAAGGTGGACAACCGCAACCTCTCGGCGTTGTTCGGTTATCGCTTTGGCGGCCATCGCCTGAGCCTGGGTTATATGCACTCCAGTGGTGACACCGCGACGCCTTACGTGTCGGGCACCGAGTTGATGGGCATGAGTGAGCTGACCATGAGCTCAGACTTTCTCAATGCCAAGGAGCGAACCTGGCAGGCGATCTACGACTATGACTTCGCCGCCGCCGGGGTGCCCGGCCTGAAGAGCCGGCTGCGTTATGTGCGCGGTGACCATATCGAACTGGCGGCGCTGAACGCCGACGACCGCAAGGAGCGGGAGTTCCAGATGGAGCTGGGGTATGTGATCCAGAGTGGCCCGCTGAAGAACGTCGGGCTGATGGCGCGCAAGTCGATCTATCGCAATGACTTCCCCACCGGCGCGGCGTTTCGCGATGAAAACCAGACCCGCTTTCTGGTGCTCTACACCGTGCCGATCTGGTAAGTCGTTTCAGGCCTGATAGACCTTCTTCAGCAACCTGAGCAGTTCTTCGCGTTCCTGACTGTCGAGGGCGGACGTGGCATCCATGTCGCTCTCGGCAGCGATCAGTTTCAGCTCCTTGAGCAGGGTTTCGCCGGTCTTGCTGAGAAAAATCCCGTAGGAGCGTTTGTCCGGTTTGCAGCGCACTCGCACCGCCAGCGCCCGGCTTTCCAGTTTGTTCAGCAGCGGCACCACTTGCGGTGGCTCGATGGCCAGTGCCTTGGCCAGGTCGGCCTGCATCAGCCCGGGGTTCTGGTCGATGATCGCCAGGGCCGAGAACTGCGCCGGGCGCAAGTCGTGGGCCGAGAGCCGGCCAATCAGGTTCTGGAACAGTTTCAGTTGCGCCCGGCGCATGGCGTAACCGATCAGGTCGTCGAGGGCTGCGTCCAGCGACGCCTGGGTTTCGGGGCTGTCGGCAGGCGCCTCGGGGGCGGCGGCAATCTTGGAAGACTTGGCCATTGCAGGGTGAATCCTCGGGCTGGCGGTTAAGAAGGCTATCTAGTTTGCCGAGATTGGCCGGGGATAGCCACGACCTCTTTCAGATTTCTAGGCGCTGCGCCCGTTTCAGGCACGAAAACAACTCGGTTAATTTTATTAATAGTTAATTGACATAACTATATTTGCGGTTTAGTTTTTACCCATCGTCAAGCCAAGAACAAGAGAGCATCGCCATGAGCAATTACGAAGGTCGCTGGACAACGGTCAAAGTGGAAATCGAGGAAGGCATCGCTTGGGTCATCCTCAACCGTCCGGAAAAACGCAACGCCATGAGCCCGACCCTGAACCGCGAGATGATCGACGTTCTGGAAACCCTGGAGCAGGATCCGGACGCCGGTGTCCTGGTGCTGACGGGGGCGGGCGAAGCCTGGACTGCAGGCATGGACCTCAAGGAATACTTCCGCGAAGTGGACGCCGGCCCGGAAATCCTTCAGGAAAAAATCCGCCGCGAAGCCTCTCAATGGCAATGGAAACTGCTGCGTATGTACGCCAAGCCGACCATCGCCATGGTCAACGGCTGGTGCTTCGGTGGCGGTTTCAGCCCGCTGGTGGCCTGCGATTTGGCGATCTGCGCCGATGAAGCGACTTTCGGCCTGTCGGAAATCAACTGGGGCATTCCGCCGGGCAACCTGGTGAGCAAGGCCATGGCCGACACCGTGGGCCATCGCCAGTCGCTGTACTACATCATGACCGGCAAGACCTTCGGCGGGCAGAAAGCCGCCGAGATGGGCCTGGTCAACGAGAGCGTGCCGCTGGCGCAACTGCGTGAGGTGACGATCGAACTGGCGCGTAACCTGCTGGAGAAAAACCCGGTGGTGCTGCGCGCAGCCAAGCATGGCTTCAAGCGTTGCCGCGAACTGACCTGGGAGCAGAACGAAGATTACCTGTACGCCAAGCTCGATCAGTCGCGCCTGTTGGACACCGAAGGTGGCCGCGAGCAGGGCATGAAGCAGTTCCTCGACGACAAGAGCATCAAGCCCGGTTTGCAGGCTTACAAACGCTGAAGCCTGGCGTTGCATCAGGCGAGCTGGCCGGGCGATCGAGCGTCCGCCAGCTGTTCGCCCCGGCGCCCAGGCGCTACTGTGAACCCCTCGACTGTATTCCCGATAAAGACAATAAAGAGGAATCACCATGCTGGACGTGCCCCTGCTGATCGGCGGCCAGTCGTGCCCCGCCCGAGACGGTCGAACCTTCGAACGGCGTAATCCGGTGACCGGCGAAATCGTGTCGCGGGTTGCCGCCGCCACCCTGGAAGATGCCGACGCCGCCGTGGCTGCGGCCAAAGCGGCATTCCCCACCTGGGCGCCCCTGGCCCCCAATGAACGACGCACCCGGTTGTTGCGCGCCGCCGAGCAGTTGCAGGCCCGCAGCGCGGAATTCATCGCCGCCGCTGGCGAGACCGGCGCCATGGCCAACTGGTACGGCTTCAATGTGCATCTGGCGTCGAACATGCTGCGTGAAGCGGCATCGATGACCACCCAGATCACCGGCGAAGTCATTCCTTCGGATGTGCCCGGCAGCTTCGCCATGGCCCTGCGTCAACCGTGTGGCGTGGTGCTCGGCATCGCGCCGTGGAACGCCCCAGTCATCCTCGCCACCCGCGCCATCGCCATGCCGCTGGCCTGCGGCAATACTGTGGTGCTCAAAGCGTCGGAGTTGAGCCCGGCGGTGCACCGGCTGATTGGCCAAGTGTTGCAAGACGCCGGCCTCGGTGACGGCGTGGTCAACGTCATCAGCAACGCGCCCCAGGATGCCGCGGCGATTGTCGAACGGTTGATCGCCAACCCGGCGGTGCGTCGGGTCAACTTCACCGGCTCGACCCATGTCGGGCGCATCGTTGGTGAGCTGTCGGCGCGTCATCTCAAGCCGGCGTTGCTGGAACTGGGTGGCAAGGCGCCGTTCCTGGTGCTGGAAGATGCCGACCTGGATGCGGCGGTGGAGGCAGCGGCCTTCGGTGCCTTTTTCAATCAGGGGCAGATCTGCATGTCCACCGAGCGCCTGATCGTCGATGCCAAGGTGGCCGATGCCTTTGTCACCAAACTGGCGGCGAAGATCGCCACCTTGCCCGCCGGCAACCCCAATGCGGAAGGTTCGGTGCTTGGTTCCCTGGTGGACAGCAACGCCGGCGAACGGATCAAACTGATGATCGACGATGCTCTCGACAAGGGCGCAACCCTGGTCGCAGGTGGCCGGTTGGAGGGCAGTATTCTGCAGCCGACTTTGCTCGATAGCGTCACCGATGCCATGCGCCTGTACCGCGAAGAATCCTTTGGCCCGGTGGCGGTGGTGCTGCGCGGTGAGGGCGATGAAGAGCTGCTGCGTCTGGCCAATGATTCCGAGTTCGGCTTGTCGGCGGCGATCTTCAGTCGTGACACCGGCCGTGCTCTGGCCTTGGCCCAGCGGGTCGAGTCGGGCATCTGCCACATCAACGGCCCGACCGTGCACGACGAGGCACAGATGCCTTTCGGCGGGGTCAAGTCCAGCGGCTATGGCAGTTTTGGCGGCAAGGCGTCCATCGAGCACTTCACCCAATTGCGCTGGGTGACCTTGCAGAACGGCCCGCGGCACTACCCGATCTGAGCAGCTGTCGCAGCGTCGGGCGACGTACGCTTGAGAGCGCTCGTCGCCCGCGTGCAGGCCAGAAATAACAATAACAAGGCTGCCATGCCCCAGTTGACTGCTTCGCAGCGGACCGGTGGCGTGCCTTGATGGAGAACAAGCACGTGAGTTCCGAATTCAGATCGCCACCCCAGGCCGAAGCCAGTGCACCGCGCTATCGCCAGGTATCCATTGGCTGTCCTGCGGTCGAAGTCAGCGAAGAGCAGGGCATATTGCATATGCGCTCCCTGGAACCCTTGGCCGAGTTGCCCGTACGCTTGCTCGATCGCCTGGTGCATTGGGCCCGGGTGCGCCCGCAACAGACCTTTGTCGCCGCTCGCCAGGACGGCGGCGACTGGCGCCGGGTGAGTTACGCCGAGATGCTGACCAGCGTCCGCGCCATTGCCCAGAGCCTGCTGACTTATGGTCTGTCGGCCGAGCGACCGCTGGCGATCCTCTCGGGTAATGACATCGAGCATTTGCAGATGGCCCTGGGCGCGATGTACGCCGGCATTCCCTATAGTCCGATTTCCCCGGCCTATTCGTTGTTGTCCCAGGATTTCGCCAAGCTGCGGCATGTCTGCGACCTGCTGCAACCGGGGCTGGTGTTCGTCAGCGACGCCGCGACCTATCAGCGGGCGATTGAGGCGGTGCTGCCGGCCGATACGCCGCTGGTTACCGTGCATGGCCAAGTACCGGGCCGCCGTCAGGCGAGTTTTGCCAGCCTGCTGGAACGGCCCGGCGGTGCCGAGGCCGATTGCGCCTTCACGGCTACCGGGCCAAACAGCATCGCCAAATTCCTGTTTACCTCAGGCTCCACCAAACTGCCCAAGGCGGTGGTCACCACCCAGCGCATGCTCTGCGCCAACCAGCAGATGCTGTTGCAAACCTTCCCGGTGTTCGGCGAAGAACCTCCGGTGCTGGTGGACTGGCTGCCGTGGAATCACACCTTCGGTGGCAGCCACAACGTCGGCATCGTGCTGTACAACGGCGGCACTTTTTACCTGGACGACGGCAAGCCGACCGTTCAGGGTTTTGCTGAAACACTGCGCAACCTCAAGGAAATATCGCCCACCGCCTACCTGACCGTGCCCAAGGGCTGGGAAGAGCTGGTCAACGCTCTGGAGCAGGATGGCGAGTTGCGCGAGCGTTTCTTCTCGCGCATGAAGCTGTTCTTTTTCGCTGCCGCCGGTTTGTCGCAACGGGTTTGGGATCGCCTGGACCGGGTCGCCGAACAGCATTGTGGCGAACGTATTCGCATGATGGCCGGGCTTGGCATGACCGAGGCGTCGCCGTCCTGCACGTTCACCACCGGGCCGCTGTCCATGGCCGGCTACATTGGCCTGCCGGCACCCGGTTGCGAAGTGCGGTTGGTGCCGGTGGACGGCAAGCTGGAAGGGCGCTTTCGCGGGCCGCACATCATGCCCGGTTACTGGCGCGCGCCGCAGCAGACCGCCGAGGTGTTCGACGAGCAGGGTTTCTATTGTTCTGGCGATGCGTTAAAGCTGGCTGACCCCCGTGATCCGCAACTCGGGCTGATGTTCGACGGACGCATCGCCGAGGACTTCAAGCTGAGCTCCGGCGTGTTTGTCAGCGTCGGCCCGTTGCGCAATCGCGCGGTGCTTGAAGGTTCGCCCTATGTTCAGGACCTGGTGGTGGCCGCGCCGGACCGCGAGTGCCTGGGGGCGCTGGTCTTTCCCCGGTTGTATGAATGCCGACGTCTGGCGGGTTTGAGTGCCCACGCCAGCGATGCCGAGGTTCTGGCCAGCGCGCCGGTGCGTCAGTGGTTCAGCGATTGGCTGCAACGGCTCAACCGCGACGCCACCGGTAATGCCAGCCGCCTGGAATGGATCGCGTTGCTCGACGAACCAGCTTCCATCGACCGTGGTGAAATCACCGACAAGGGCTCGATCAATCAGCGTGCGGTGTTGCAGTGGCGTGCCGACAAGGTCGAGGCGCTGTATCGCGGTGAAGAGCCTTCCATCCTGCGCGCCGGACCTCTGCCGTGAACGGTGCGGGGCAGTATTCGAGCTTTAGCGATGTGGCGATTTTCGAAGCCCTGCGCACGCCTTGGGTCGACCTTGGCGGGGCCTTGGCTCAGGTCTCGCCGATCGATCTGGGGATCAAGGTCGGGCGCGAGGTATTGGCCCGCGCCGCTCTCGATCCCTCCTCGGTGGACAGCGTGCTCGCCGGCTCCGTGGCTCAGGCCAGTTTCGATGCTTACCTGCTGCCTCGACATATCGGCCTTTACAGTGGTGTGCCGCAAGAGACTCCGGCGCTGGGGGTGCAGCGCATCTGCGCCACCGGTTTCGAACTCTTGCGGCAGGCCGCCAGGCAGCTGGATGACGGCGTGCAGCTGGCCCTGTGTGTGGCAGCCGAATCGATGTCACGCAACCCGATTGCCGCTTACACCCACCGCAGCGGTTTCCGGCTCGGCGCCGAGGTGGCGTTCAAGGACTTTCTCTGGGAAGCCCTCTACGACCCGGCCCCGGGCGTAGACATGATCACCACCGCCGACAACCTGGCCCGGCGGCATGGCCTGAGCCGCGACGAAGTGGATCGATACGCTCTGTGCAGTCATCAACTGGCATTGCAGGCGCAAGCCGACGGCTGGTTCGAACCGGAACTGGTAGCGATCGGTAATGAGCGTTTTGAGTTGGCCGGCTATCAGCCACGCAATATTCAGTTGCCACGGGGCGTGGACCGCGTAACGCACGATAGCCACCCGCGACCTACCGACCTGAGCGCTTTGGGCCGGTTGCGGTCGGTGCATGCCGGCGGTGTGCAAACGGCCGGCAACAGTTGCGCGGTGGTCGATGGTGCGGCGGCCGCGCTGGTGGGGCGAGCTTCTGCGGCGCGGCGTCCGGTGTTGGCCCATTTGCTGGCCAGTGCCGTGGTGGGCGTGGCACCGGAGTTCATGGGCATCGGCCCGGCGCCGGCGATCCAGTTGCTGCTGCAACGCAGCGGCCTGGCTATTGACGACATCGGCTTGCTGGAAATCAACGAGGCCCAGGCGGCACAGGTGCTGGCCGTGGCGCAGGTGCTTGAACTGGACGGCGACCGCCTCAACCGGCGGGGCGGCTCCATCGCCCTGGGGCATCCCTTGGCCGCCAGCGGGTTGCGTCTGGTGCTGACCCTGGCCAGGCAACTGCGCGAGGGCAATCTGCGTTATGGCATTGCCGCCGCGTGTGTTGGCGGCGGGCAGGGTATGGCGCTGCTGATCGAGAACCCGGCCTATCAAGGCTGAACACCGCGACCTCTGCTCAAACCTGGCGTCTCTCTCTTGCGTTACTATGCAGGCCCACCTTTCTGGAAGTTGCCTGGATGAGTAAGCCCGGTCAAACGGTGTTGGTCGCATTGCGCAAGATGATCGCCTCGGGCGAGCTGGCGGCGGGCGAGCGGTTGATGGAAATCCCCACGGCGCAGCTGTTCGGTGTTTCGCGGATGCCGGTGCGCATGGCGTTCCGCACGCTGGAGCAGGAAGGCTTGCTGGTGCGTTTTGGCGGGCGCGGGTTTCAGGTGCGTTCGGTCAGCCCCGATGACATTGCCGGTGCGGTCGAAGTACGGGGCGTACTCGAAGGCCTGGCGGCGCGTCAGACCGCCGAGCGCGGGCTCTCAGACGAAGCCCGGGCGACCCTCGAACAGTGCCTGATGCAGGGTGATCAGCTGTTCGATAAAGGGTACGTGACCATAGAAGACCTGGAGGTCTATCACGACCTCAACATGCGTTTTCACCAGGTGATCGTCGAGGGAAGCCACAACCCGGCGATCGCCGATGCCCTGGCGCGCAACGATCATTTGCCCTTCGCTTCGGTGACCGCCCTGGCCGTGGACCGCAACGACATGGTCCGGGAATACCGACGCTTCAACTATGCCCACATGCAACACCATTCGGTGTTCGATGCCTTGGTCAACCGCCAGGGCGCGCGTGCCGAAGCGATCATGCGCGAACACGCCAACGCCACGTTGCGCTACGCCGAGGTCTTCGGCTCAGCGACGGCCGAGGAGCGGATGAAGGTCATTCTCCGCTCGGAATAAGCGCGGTTTATCAGATATCCAGTACCAGCAGCGGCGTTTTCGAGCGCGAGCAGCAAGGGGTGAACTGGTCGTTGCAGGCCTGTTCATCCTCGGTGAGGAACAGGTCGCGATGCTCCGGCACCCCCTCCAGAACCCGAGTCAGGCAAGTGCCACAAATGCCTTGTTCACAGGAAATGGCGATCTCGATGCCTTGGTTTTGCAACACCTGCACCACGCTCTTGTCGGCCGGCACCTCGAAGACCTGACCGCTACTGGCGAGCTTGATCGAGAAACTGCCATCGGCGCCAGTGTCGACGGGCGCGGCGGCGAAGTACTCGCGGTGCAGGTATTGTTCCTGCCAGCCCTGCTTCCTGGCCGTGTCCAACACGTGCTGCATGAAGCCGCCGGGGCCACACACATATAAATGAACGTCGTTCAGCGGCGTGGCCAGAACCTTGGCCGCGTCCAGCGCGGTGTCGGGTTCCTGATCGAAATGCAGGAACACCCGGTCGGCAAAAGGCGAGTGCTGCAGGCGTTCGACAAAGGCTGCACGGTCCCGTGATCGGGCACAGTAATGCAGCTCGAAATCCGCGCCACTGTGTGCCAGGCGTTCGGCCATGCACAGGATCGGCGTGATCCCGATACCACCAGCGAACAGCAGGCTGCGCCTGGCCTCATGGACCAACGGGAACAGGTTGCGCGGTTCACTGATCGGCAGGCGGGTGCCGGGGTGGATCTGCTCGTGCATGGCCAGTGAACCACCGCGGGAGGTCGGGTCCTTGAGCACGCCGATCAGGTAGCGATGGCGTTCTTCGGGGTGGTTGCACAGGGAGTATTGCCGGATCAAGCCGCCGGGCAGGTGCACATCGATATGCGCACCGGCGCTGAAGGCCGGCAGCGGTCGGTCATCGACACTGGCCAGTTCATAGCTGCAGATGTCGTGGGCTTCGTTGTTGCGCGATACCACCAGCACTTCGATCATGCCATTGACTCCTGCGGGGCTTGCTCCCTGGCGATCAGGCGCTCCAGAACCCGACGCGACTGCACGCCGCCAGCGTCGATGTTGAGCTTGAGCAAATTGCGCGCGGGATGGCTGAGCAGGTTCTGTTGCTGGCGTTCGAGCATCTCCAGGTCCTCGCTGAAAATCTTGCCCTGTCCCTCGCGAATGCTCGCGGTCAAGGCTTCATCCTGCGGATTGAAGTTGCGCGCCATGCCCCAGAAGTACCAGATCGAGGTCTCGGTTTCCGGCGTGATGAAGTCGACGACGATGCTCGACGCCTTGAACTGCTGGGGAGCCTGATAACCACCATGGCCGGCATGGGCCACGCCGACTTCGATCAGCACATGGCTGGGCGGGGTGAAGCGGCAGATCTGCCAGCGGTCCACCGGCACATCGTCGGCCAGGTTGTTGCCGCGCAGGGCCATGCGCCAGAAGGGCGGGGCCATGATGTTGTCCATGTGGCGGGCGGTGACCACCTCATCGCCTTCGACCGTTGTGACCGGCGGCGCTTCGTCGATTTCCTTTTGGCCGATGCTGGACGCATGAACGTAGGTTTCATGAGTCAGGTCCATCAGGTTGTCGATCATCAGGCGGTAGTCGCACTGGATGTGGAACAGGCCGCCGCCATAGGCCCACTCGTCACTGACGGCCCATTCCAGGTGATGGATCAGCGCCGGGTCGGCCAACGCCTGATCGCCGGGCCAGACCCAAATAAAGCCGTAGCGCTCGACCACGGCAAAGGTCTTGTTGCACGGGAAGCCGCGAACCCGCTGCCCGGGCATTTCCACAGTCCTGCCGTCGCACCCCATCACCAGGCCGTGATAGCCGCACACCAGATTGCCGTTTTCCACATAACCCAAGGACAGCGGCGCGCCGCGATGAGGGCAGAAGTCCTCGACAGCCGCCACCTTACCCTCGTGGCCGCGGTAAAAAACCATCTTTTCACCGCAGATCTGACGGCCCAATGGCTTGCCAGCGATTTCATCGGGCGTGCAGGCGACGTACCAGGTGTTCTTGGGGTACATGGAGATTCTCCAAGGTTGTTTGTTGTTATTTAGTGGATCCATTAATGGTGATTTATTGAGGTTTTGTCAAACTGATTCTGTTTATTAACGATTTGGTGGATCCACTGGTGACTTTGGAATCCTCCGAATCAATAGCGGATCATCACGGATTTCAGCTCCGTGTAGTCGTCGATAAACGCGCCGCCGAATTCACGGCCGATGCCTGAAGACTTGATGCCGCCGAACGGTACTGCCGGGTCGAGGAGGGTGTGCATGTTCACCCAGACGGTGCCGGCTTCGATGCTCGGGATCATGCGCATGGCTTTGGACAAATCGTTGGTCCACAGGCTCGCGCTCAGGCCGTACGGTGTGTTGTTCATCAGTTCGAGCAGCTCGTCTTCGGTGTCGTAGGGGTAGAAGGTGGCGACCGGGCCGAAGGTTTCTTCGTTGAGCAGGGAGTCGTTGACGGTGTTGGCGAGGATCACCGTCGGTTCGACATAACAGCCGGGGCGGTCGATCAGGTTGCCACCGCAGATGATGGTGTTGTTTTCAGCACGGGCCTTGTCGAAAAACGCGCCGAGCTTGAGTTGATGCTGGCGGTTGGTCACCGGGCCGAATTCGGTGCGCTCGTCCAGGGGCGAGCCGATGTTCAGCGTGCTCAAACGTTGGGCCAGTTTGTCCATGATTGGCTCGATCTGTGAGCGATGGGCGAAGAACCGTTCGGCAGCGGCACAGATTTGCCCGGAATGCAGGAAGCCGGCTTCGATGATGCCGTTGACCGCTTTATCCAGATCGACGTCGCGCAGGAACCCCGCCGAGTTTTTGCCGCCCAGTTCCAGGGTGGCGCGGGTCAGGCCGGCACCCATGGCGCTCTGACCGACGGCAATGCCGGTCGGCACCGAGCCGGTGAACGACACCTTGTCGGTGCCCGGGTGTTCGATCAGCCCTTTGCCAACCAGCCCGCCCCCTGTCAGTACGTTCAGTGCGCCGGCCGGGAGACCGGCTTCAATGGCCAGTTCGGCGATCCGCAGGATGGTCAGCGGGGTGAACTCACTGGGTTTGATGATGATGCTGCAACCGGTCACCAGCGCCGAGGCGAGTTTCCAGATAGCGATCATGGTGGAGAAGTTCCACGGCACGATGCCGACCACCACCCCGACGGGTTGGCGCAAGGTGTAGGCGGTATAGCGTTCGCCGGCGAAGGAGGGCAATGACGGGGTGATGGTCTGGCCGCTGATCTTGGTCGCCCAGCCAGCGTAGTAACGCAGAAAGTGAGCGGCCTGATCGACTTCGAAAGCCCTGGAAATCTGGATGATCTTGCCCGATTGGCAGGTTTCGATCTGTGCCAGTTCTTCGCGGTTGCGCTCCAGCAAGTCCGCCAGTTTCAGCAGCACATTGCCCCGCGTCGCCGGTGTGGCCTGGGACCATTGTTTGAAGCCACGTTTGGCCGATTCCACCGCCGCGTCGATATCGGCTGGATCGGCATTGGCGACCTGGGCAATGACCTTGCCAGTGGCAGGGTTGATCACTTCCAGTGTCTGGCTGGAACGGCTCTGGACGTAGCCGCCGTCGATAAACAATGCATGGCTTCGACGGAGGAAGGCTTCAACTTGAGGCAGCAGCGCAATATCGCTCATGGGGGTTTTCCTGATCGCGAACAAGAGAAAAACCCGAGGTTAATCCGTGGGGGCATGCGTGGCTTGACTGTGCCTGCCGTGCTACATGCCCGTGGGTGCCAGAACGGCTTCAAGTGTGGGCAGAATGATTGGATCGTTGCCTTTGAAAAGTACAATCTTGGCTCTGGAAGGTGCATTTTCTACCGCGATGGCGGGTTCCATACTGGCCCTGTATCCGCTGCCGTGCCTCGATTCGGGGCGCCGGCCGGACATCCAATAATAAGCAGGGCCGTCCATGAAAAAGCCAAACCCGCTCCTCGAAGACCTCAAATCCATTCTGCCGACCATCGCTGCCAATGCCTTTGAGGCCGAGCAGGACCGCAAGGTCCCCGACGAGAACATTGCGCTGCTCAAAAGCATCGGCATGCACCGTGCCTTTCAGCCGAAGCAGTTCGGCGGGATGGAAATATCGCTGCCGCAATTTGCCGACTGCATTGCCTTGCTCGCCGGCGCTTGTGCCAGCACGGCATGGGCCATGAGTCTGCTGTGTACTCACAGCCATCAACTGGCGATGTTCCCGGCCAAATTGCAGCAGGAAGTCTGGGGCACCAACCCGGATGCCACCGCCAGCAGCAGCATCGCGCCTTTCGGCCGTACCGAAGAGACCGAAGGCGGTGTGCTGTTCAGCGGTGAAATGGGCTGGAGCAGCGGCTGCGACCATGCCGAGTGGGCGATTGTCGGTTTCCGTCGCAAGAATGCCGAGGGTACCCAGGACTACTGCTTCGCGGTGCTGCCGCGCAGCGACTACCAGATCCGTGACGACTGGTTCGCCGCTGGCATGAAAGGCAGTGGCACCAAGACTTTGATCATCGACAATGTGCTGGTACCGGAACATCGCATCCAGAAAGCCAAAGACATGATGGAAGGCAAGTCCGCGGGTTTCGGTCTGTACCCGGACAGCAAGATCTTCTACTCGCCATACCGTCCTTACTTTGCCAGCGGTTTCTCCACGGTGAGCCTGGGTGTCGCCGAGCGCATGCTGGAGGTGTTCCGTGAAAAAACCAAAACCCGCGTGCGTGCCTACACCGGTGCGGCGGTCGGTGCCACGACCCCGGCGTTGATGCGCCTGGCCGAGTCGACCCATCAGGTAGCAGCGGCCCGGGCCTTTCTCGAAAAGACCTGGCAGGAGCATGCCGAGCACAGCGAACGACATGAATACCCAAGCCGCGAAACCCTGGCGTTCTGGCGCACCAACCAGGCCTACGCCACCAAGATGTGCATTCAGGCAGTGGACCGGTTGTTCGAGGCCGCCGGCGGCAATGCCTGGTTCGAGCATAACGAGATGCAACGCCTGTTCCGCGACTCGCACATGACCGGGGCCCATGCCTACACCGACTACGACGTCTGCGCGCAGATCCTCGGCCGCGAGCTGATGGGACTGGAGCCCGACCCGAGCATGATCTGAGCCAGATCGTCACCGCGTCCCCATAACAACAATCAGGACTGCTCCTGAAAGCAGTCCGGGAGTCTTGCATGTCTGATAACAGCGTTTGTGCAGCTACTGAAACGACCTTCGACCCACGAGCCTTTCGCCGGGCGCTGGGCAATTTCGCCACCGGCGTGACGGTGGTGACTGCCGCCAGCGCATCCGGGCGCAAAGTCGGGGTGACCGCCAACAGCTTCAACTCGGTATCCCTCGATCCGCCGCTGGTGCTGTGGAGCATCGACAAGCGCTCCAACAGCCACGAGGTGTTCGAGCAGGCCAGCCATTTCGCGGTCAACGTGTTGGCGGCGGACCAGATTGACCTTTCCAATAATTTCGCCCGGCCCAAGGAAGATCGTTTCGCCGAGATCGAGTTCGAACCGGGCGAGGGCGGGGCACCGGTGTTCGCCGATTGCTCGGCGCGTTTTCACTGCGAGAAGTACCAGCAGGTGGATGGCGGCGATCACTGGATCATGATCGGCAAGGTGGTGGCGTTCGATGATTTCGGTCGCTCGCCGTTGCTCTATCACCAGGGCGCCTATTCCATGGTCTTGCCCCATACCCGCATGACTAAACGCGATGAAAGCCAGCCACCGAGCAGCCATTTTCAGGGGCGCCTCAGCCATAATCTGTATTACCTGATGACCCAGGCGGTGCGGGCCTACCAGTCCAGCTACCAGCCACGGCAACTGTCCACCGGCCTGCGCACCAGCGAGGCGCGCATGCTGATGGTGCTGGAAAGTGACGCAAGGCTGAACCCCAACGATCTGTTGCGTGAGGTGGCGATGCCTGTTCGGGAAATCGATGAGGCCGTCGCCAACCTCAAACGCAAGGGGTTGGTGAACGACGATGACAACGGTGTACGTCTGACGGCTGCCGGTATCGAGCAGACCGAAGACCTTTGGGCGATCGCTCAGGCGCAACAAGAGAAAGTCTTTGCCGAATTCAGCGAGACGCAGATAGAAACGTTCAAAACCGTGTTGAAACGACTGATCAGCAACTGCTGACCGTTTGATCTTGGGGTAGAAAAATCCGATGCCGGTAATGGCATCGGATTTTTTTTTGCGTCACGCTCGGGCCGTTGAACTGCGCTGCAACATTGTCAGCGCCAAGGCTCAGCGTGCTACGGCCAACTCATCGATCAAGTGCCGTTGAAATGCCGCAAACGCTTCCTTCGGTTGCTGCAGCTGCACAAACTCCAACATGGGGTCGGTGACTTCAGTCCTGATGCCAGCCAATTCCTCAATGGTCGCTAACCCGCAAAACGGCACATACGCTTCGGAGTACCCGCCTTCATGCACCAGAACGAGACGGCCTTGACACAACCGTTCGGCGGCTTCGCGCACGCAGCGAGTCATCTGCCGGTACGAGTCGCTGTGTAACAGCATCCGGGCGAGGGGATCGACGGCGTTGGCGTCGTAACCGCAGGCAACGATGATCAACTCGGGCTCGAAGCGCTCCAGCGCCGGAATCACGATACGCTCCATCGCATAGAGATAAGCCTCATGACCGCAGCCTGGGGGCAACGGAATATTGATATTCGCTCCCAATCCCGCGCCGCGGCCGCGATCGGCTTCACCGCTGTAACCGGCGGGGAAACAGCTGTCTTGATGCAGCGAAATGGTCAGCACATCACCGCGTTCCTCAAAGATTGATTGAGTACCGTTGCCGTGGTGCACATCCCAGTCGATCACCGCGACTTTGCCCAGGCCACGGTGTGCTTTTGCGGCTTCAATGGCGATGGCGATATTGGCCAGGAAGCAGAAACCCATGGCGCTGTCGGCCAGGCAGTGGTGACCCGGTGGGCGTGACAGAGAGTAGGCATTGTCGACCTCGCCGGATAGTACGGCATCGACCGCTGCCATGGCCAGTCCGGCGGACAGCCTGGCTATTTCATAACTGCCGGGCCCAATGGGAGCATTCGGCCCCAATTCGCCGCCGCCGGCATCACTCATGGCCTTGAAGCGTTGCAGGTAGTCAGGCGTATGAACCCGTAGCAGATCCTCATCTGCTGCCGCATTGGCGCTTCGTACCTGTAAGTGTCGGGTCAGGCCGGAAACGTCCAGCAGGCTCTTCAGACGGCGCTTGGTTTCCGGCGATTCGGCGTGGCCGGCAGCGGCAGGCGGTTGCACCCAACCTCCCACCGGCAAGGTCAAGGCGTGCAGTCCGGCGCTGTGCCAGAGGCTGAGTTCGTCGAAGAAAAACGCACTTTTTCGGCTCATCGTTCTTTCCATTTTCTTTAGGGTAAAAGGACCACTCACGCGCTAGGGCGGCAGCTCAGAATCAACACCAGGGACAGCAAAGTGATGCAGGCCCCTCCGATAAGCAGCGATTGGAAACCGCCGCTGGCTTCGATCAGCCGGCCAGCCACTGTCGGGCCGATGGCGAGGCCACCACCGATCACAAGGTTGGAGGCATTCATCAGTTTTCCGGAACGGTCGAGGTCGGCCAGGCAGGCCAGAATCAACGGCAGAATGAAGGTCCAGGTGAACTTGAAAAGCAGCGCAGCCATAGCAAAGCGCAGCATTTCAGGTTGGCCCAGCAACAGCAGCACCGAGCCTGCCATCAGCCCGTAACCCAGCAGCAACAACAGCAGGCGTGGCAGACGATTGCCGATCAGCGAGGCACAACCCGCACCGACAATGCCTGTCACCGTAGCAACGGCAAGAATCTCGCCGCTGGACTCGGCAGAGAGGCCGGCGTGGGTGCTGATGGAACCGATAAAGGTCCAGACGCCGCTCAGGCTGATGTAAAAACTCAGGATGGCAAGAATGCCTAGTGCCGCCTTCCACTTCGAGGCGAGGGCTACTCGCTCGGCGGTTTTCTCAGTCGGCGGGCTGCCTTGGGGAAAGTAACGGGCCATTGGCAAAAAGACCGTCATCAGCCCTGCAAGGATCAAGTAGCAGGCTGACAGCCCGTAGTGTTCGAACAGGCGTGGCAGGATGCTCAAGCCAATCGCCCCGACCACCAGTTGCCCCATCACCCATAAGCCATAGACGCGATCGGGGTTGGACGTCGAGGCGGCGCTGGACAGACAGATGATCATCAGTGAACCGCCGGCCAGGGCGCTGCAAAAGCGCAATGCCAGGAGTAGCGAATAATTGTGGGCAAGCATCGAGAGCAGGTTGGCTGCAATGAACAGTATCCCGGCCAGCAATGCGGCGCGGCGCCAGTCGATACGTTTGAGCCACCAGAGAGCGGGCAGGGTGGCCAGGCTCATGGCACCGAGTTCGGTGGAGAACAGATTGCCTATCTGTGACGGGCTCAGCTGCCATTGAGTTGCCAGTTGCGCCGCCACAGCCGGTGCGGTCATGAGGATGGTCGGGGTGATGGCGGCGAACAACACAATGGCTGCCAGCAATGCCAGTTGGGATGATGCGAGCGAGCGGTGATTGGTCAGCGGTTTGGTCTGGGTGTTCATGTTCAAGCTCCGATGAATGAATTCAGAACACATGGACCAGACGCAGCAATGCGTCGGTACCGTGATAGCCGTTGTCGGTGACGACGTTCTGCGAGAGGCTGAACATCAACTGATTCTGTTTATCGAGCCAGTGACCGACTTCGAAACCCACCTGGGTGTAGCGCTTGTGGGTGTCATCGATGCGTTGTTCATTGATCCGCAACTCGCCGCCATCGGCGTGGATCAGTCGCAACGCGCCATAGGTGCTCGACGTGAAGTCATAAGAGGCAAAAGCTTGCAAGCGATACAGAGGGTCCTGTTTGAGGTCATTGCTGAAGTAGTCGTCGTTCTTGCCATAGAGCTGGGCTTCGAGGTTGGCTTCCAGCACCCATTTTTCACCGATGCCCTGGGTGTAGTTGTAAACGAAGGTTGCCCCCCAGCGATTGGCACCGGGTGACACATCGGGATTTGTGCTGTGGTACTCGCCCACCGGCAGGGTAATCAGGGTCAGCAACCCGCTGTAGGTGCGCGAGGTGGGGTCGTTGATGAAGAACAGGGTGCCGCCGACCTGAGGGTCACCGAAACCGCTTTCTCCGGTGTGCTGACTGGCACCTGGCAGGTGGGCGCTGATGTCGGCGAAGGGCACGATGAATTGTGGGGTGCAGAGGGTGCCGCAGATGTCGGTGAAAAAGACCTGGCGATAAGCCACGGCGTTGACCTTAAGGTCGGCCTTGCCCGTGCTGTCGGCGGGGCCGTGGAAATCATTGGCGCGGCTTGCCGGCAAATACAGCACGCCCAGGGTGGTGCCCGAAGGGGCGCCGAAAAAATCCCGGGCGTTGAGGTCGGCGGCGCCAGCATGCAGGCTCGACAGACCACTGATAAGAGCCAGTGCAGTGTTGCGGTTGAAGGTACTGGTCATGGGCATTGCGTCTCTTCTTTGAGTTGTTGTGCGGCGAACGGATCGCCCCTACGTGGCATAGGGAAAAAAGGGCAAAAGTGTCCCGTGGCTGTCAAAAAGGCAGCTAAAAAGTCAGCGCGAGTCAGCGGGGTAGATCAGTCAGGCGGGGCGTGCAGCAGATGGGCAATTCGGGCTTTGTCCTTGACCCCGAGTTTGCTGTAGATGGCGCGGATGTGGTGGCGCACGGTATTGGGTGACATGCCCAGATCGCGGGCGACTTCCTTGTAGGTCTTGCCTTCGCCGAAGCCTTGAGCCACATCGTTTTCTCGTGGACTCAATTGCATCAGCACAGTGCGGCTGCGGGCTGCCAGCAAGAACAGATCACCGACCGTCGAGGCCTCGATCTGCAGATACTTGCCTTCATACCCATTAGCGTCCATTGCCACCGGCAGGCAAGGGCCGGTCCAGTCCGTCCACTCGGTCAGCAGCAAGTCGACGAAACCACGTTCCGCGCAGTGCAGTGTGCCGCGCTGGTCGCATACGGCGAGCGCCAGATTGCGCGGGCGGGTGAGGGTTTCGCGCATGGCCACAAGGGTGCGGATCTGGTTGGCCGATACCGCAGCAACCAGATGAAGCATGAGGTTGTTCAGCAACCGACAATCCTGATCGGAAAAGCGCGGTGCTTCGGGAGCGCGATACACCGTGAGGTGATCGCTGAGGTGGGTTTGTGGGTCGACGTACACAATGCACAGCAATTCGCCAATACCATAGGATTCGCCGAGCCAGTTGAGTCCGGAACCGTTGGAAGGGTCGCGCATGTCGACGATGACCGCTTGCCCGGGGATGTCGTGGACCCTGCCGACGGTCACGTCGATGTGGCGAATCGATTGCCAGTCCGACAGGTAGCTGCGGGGCAATTTGTAGAGATAGGAGTTGTGTTCTTCAGGCAACCCTTCAATCAGCGCCGCACGCCCCCACCAGGCACTGTCGAAGGGTAACAACTGGTTGATGCAGCCCAGCGCGGCGTGGTGGAAATGCTCGATGTCTTTGTCCTGAGCCAGGCGCTGAAGCTCTAGTGTCATTGCACTGAACGCCTCTAGGAGGCTGGCGTGACCATGATCATGACGGCTCATTCGTATGTACCTCTGTGCGACATTTTTATTGTTTTCGTCACGAAGTCATTAAGGACCGAAACGTCGTTTTGACGTGGGCAGGGCCTGAGGACGAGTATCGGCGGGTTGAGAGAGTATCGCTATCCTACAGATGCACGATGGCTGCTACAGGAAGGCCTTTTGTGTGTGGCAGACAGGAGCAAACGCCTCAGCAGCCACGTACAAGCAATCATCTCCCGTTTGCTATCAGATCCAGTGTCTCGACTCGATGAACAAAGGACAGGCTGATGTTCTTCAAGAAACATAAACAGCAGCAGGCGCTCACCGAGGCCTTGCAACTGGAACGGTTTACACAAGAAAAAAACCAAATCGTGCAACGTCTGCGGGTCGCCGAGGAGCTGTCCAAGGGCCAGGCCTGCCAATTGGAGCGCAGCGAGCAGGCGCTTGAAACGCTTCGCCAACAGCTGGAACAGACCCGGCTCCGCGAGCAGGCGCTGGAGGCCGAGTTAAGCCTGCACGTGCAGTTGTCCCACCAGCACCGGCAGGAGGAGCAGATCTGGGAATTGTTGCAGTCAACGCTGACCGAGGGTTGCTGGGACATCACCGTGGTCAACGGTGATGTGCAGGATCCAGCCAGTTGCATGCGGTTTTCCAGTCAGTTCCGCCTCCTCATGGGGTATGCCCCGCACGAGCTGCCCGACGGTTGGGATGCTCAAGTCAACATCACCCATGCTGACGATCTGCCGAAAATCATGTCGATCTTCGACCGGGAAATCCTCGCAACCCACGGCAGTGGTGAATACGTCTTTGAATACCGGATGCGCCACAAGACCCGAGGTTACATCTGGTGTCGCGAGCGTGGTCGCGCAGCCCGTGATGAGCAGGGCCGCTTGACCCGAGTGATCGGCGCGGTGCGCGACATTAGCGATGAGCGTTCAGCCGAGGCCACCCATCAACGAATGCTCGAGCAGAATCAGGCGACCTACGGCCAGATCGCGACGGTGGTAGGAGTCATTAAAGGCATCGCCGACCAGACCAACTTGCTGGCCTTGAACGCCGCCATCGAAGCGGCCAGGGCGGGGGAGGTCGGGCGCGGGTTTTCAGTGGTGGCCGATGAAGTGCGCAAACTGGCGGAAAATACCCGCCAGGCGACTCATCAGATTCAGACGATGTTGCATCAGCACAAACAGTAAACCGCGTCAGGAGCTGCGCCAGGCAGCTCCTGACATGGATTAGAAAGGCACGGCCACGGTCAGTTGGCTGTAGACATTAGTGCCGTTGCCACCAACCTGATTACCGCCGTTGCTTTCATCCTTTTCCGGCTTATACAGGCCCACCAACGGGGTGACGATCAGGTGCTCGTTCACCGCCCATTCGGCATACAGGTCCAGTTCACGACCATCGAGGTCCAGCGCATTGTTCTTGTGCAGGGTCTTGTAGTCGAAAAACAGCACGCCAACGGTCACTGGCTCCAGTGGTTTGACTTTGAGCGCCACATGCTGGATCGCGGTGTTGCTGTTGAACGGGCCCGAATAATTACCGGCCACTTCGCCCTGGAACCAGGTGCCGTAGCCACGGTTGACACCGTTGAACATCGAATCCCAATCTTTGGAATAGCGGCTGTAACGGTACGTCAGGTCCGGCGACCATGGCAGGTCGGCAAAGGTGTAGCCGGCTTCGGTGTACCAGGCTTTTTCCGGGCCGGCGTCCTTGTCCTGCCAGGCATATTCGAAGGAAAAGTGAGCGTTCTCTATTCCGGCATTGCCAGCGCCCCGCAGGCTATAGATGTTCATGCCTTCACGTTGCTTCTGGAAGTCGCTGGCATAACGATCATCGACGTCAATGCCGTGAATATACGTCAGCCCGAGGGTACCTGGCGCGGCGGTGTATTCCAGGGTGCTGGCGGCCATCTCGGTCTTGGCCTGGGCGCGGTTGTCCGACTTGATCCACATCAGGCTGCCGTGCACGCCTTCCTTGCCGCCCAGGCGCAGGACGGCCGTTTCGTCGAATGCGTGGCGCGCCGCGAGATAATAGGCACCACCTCGGTTGAACTCACCATCCGCCACACCTTTACCCAGGTTCAGGCCGTCGTCGTTGATGATGAAACCGTCACCGAGAGTAATGACCTGGCGCCCAAACGACACATCCACGCCATCCTTGCCAAGTACCGGGAACAGGTCGCCGGAACGCCAGCCGGCGAAGGCTTCATCAAACTTTGTGGTTCGTTCGGTACCGTCGGTGATGCCCGCGGCATCGCCATCGCCCCAGGTGCCGGAACTGACCATATTGGCCGTGCCGTAGGCGCTGCCCAGGCCGCCGAGCGTTTGCTCGACACTCAAGCCATACTTGATAAATCCTTCGCGCCAACTAGACCCGCCTGTGGTGCCGTCATAGTTCTTGCGACTGTTGAACATCCCATAGACCGCGAGGAAGTTGCCCGTGACCTTGGTGTCGTTATCAGCATACAGCTCGTACGCCTGGGCCGACGAGTCGGCGATCAAGAGCGCGATACCCAGACCAACGGCCTTGGGCAGCGCTCGTGCTTTCAGTGTTTGCTCCATTGTTGTTTTCCCCAGCTTTTGTTGGACAGTTCGATAGGTCGAGTGCGCATTAGGGCGACTGGAGGTGGGGGAAGTCTTTCACCTGCGTGCCAGGCATTTGATCCTGTCAGCCACGCGGTGAAGCATGGCAGGGAGCAACAAGACCGGCGGCAGACATGGGCAAGACGATCTGGGTGGCAGAGGAGCACAGTCACTCTGCACACGGCGCCGTTTCGCTCAGGGACTGGCTGGGGAGGGCTTTGTCGCCAGCTCCTTGAACGGCTCGTTACATCCACTATAAAAATCCGCTTTTGAGGATCTGCACTATGTCGATCAATGACAGACTCACCGAGCATTTGAACCGGGGCACGGTCGGTTTTCCCACTGCGCTCGCCAGTACCATTGGTCTGATCATGGCCAGCCCGGTGATTCTCACCGCGACCATGGGCTTTGGCATCGGCGGCAGCGCCTTCGCGGTGGCCATGCTGATTGCCGTGGTGATGATGTTGGCCCAGGCGACCACCTTCGCTGAAGCGGCATCGATCCTGCCGACTACCGGTTCGGTCTACGACTACATCAATTGCGGCATGGGCCGCTTCTTTGCTATCACTGGCACGTTGTCGGCCTACCTGATCGTGCATGTGTTCGCAGGCACTGCCGAGACCATTCTTTCCGGGGTCATGGCCCTGGTGAACTTCGAGCACCTCAATACCTTGGCAGAATCTGCCGGTGGTTCCTGGTTGCTTGGGGTTGGGTTCGTCGTGGTGTTCGGGATTCTCAATGCCTTCGGCGTCAGCGCCTTCGGCAGGGCAGAGATCATTCTGACCTTCGGCATGTGGACCACGTTGATGGTGTTTGGCGTGTTGGGGTTGATCGCGGCGCCAGCGGTGCAACTGGATGGCTGGTTCGGTGTATCCCTTGTGGGTACTGACCTGATCACCATCCTGTCGCTGGTGGGCATGGCCATGTTCATGTTCGTCGGTTGTGAGTTCGTCACCCCTCTGGCGCCGGACTTGCGCCAATCGGCCAAGGTCATGCCCAAGGCGATGATTCTGGGGTTGTTGAGCGTTGCGTCGTGCATGTTCATCTATGGCGCGGCAATGAAGCGTCAAGTGGAGAACGTGTTGCTTGATGCCGCCGGTGGCGTGCATCTGCTCGATACACCGATGGCCATTCCAAAGTTCGCCGAGCAGGTGATGGGCAATATCGGTCCGATGTGGCTGGGGATCGGCTTTCTGTTTGCCGGGGCGGCGACCATCAATACACTGATGGCGGGTGTGCCGAGGATTCTTTACGGCATGGCAGTCGACGGCGCGTTGCCCAAGGTCTTCACCTACTTGCACCCACGCTTCAAGACGCCGCTGCTGTGCATTCTGGTGGCGATGCTGATTCCTTGCCTGCATGCGCTGTATCTGGGCGGTAACACTGACAACATCATGCATCTGGTGTTGGCCGCCGTTTGTGCCTGGAGTTTTGCCTATCTGCTGGTGACGCTGTCGGTGGTAATGCTGCGCATCCGTCGTCCCGATCTGCCACGGGCCTATCGCTCGCCCTTCTTCCCGTTGCCACAGATCCTTTCCAGCGTCGGCATCCTGCTGGGCATGTGGTTTATCACGCCGCCCGGCATGAACCCCGCGGATATCTATGTCCCGTTCGCGGTGATGCTTGGTGGCACCGCGGTGTACGCGCTGTTCTGGACGTTAGTCGTGCAGAAGGTCAATCCATTCAAGCCTGCTTCGGTGGAAGAAGTGCTGGCCAAGGAGTTCTCCAATGAACCGGGGCACCCTGACAACGGGTATATCGACCATGCTGCAAAAACTGTCTGAGCTGTTCAGCGCCAGACGCGCCCCAGCCGGTTATCGACCTGGGGTGACGCTCGAGCACCTGCGGCGCAACCTCGGTCTGGCCAGTTTCGAGCAGACAGAGCCGACAGCGGCCCGGGCTTCGCTGGACGATGGCAGCCTGCAATTGGAGATCGTCGAGCGCACCGAGTCGCAGCTGTTGATGCACCTGGTCATGACCGAGTTCGTGATCCGGGTGCCTGCCTCGACTGAGGGCGCGGCGAGCTTCGAACTGCACCATAGCGGGGCTGTTCGACGGACCGGGATCCGCTGTCGGCAGCGTGCTGGAGACGCCGCGCTATTAGCCAGGTTGCAGGCCAGGTTGCAGGAGGACAGTGCGCTGCACCAGGCCTTGATGCCGTTGGACTTCAAACGCTTGCGCATTGATCTGCAAGGGCATCAGTGGTGCGTACGGCTGGAGCATATGGGTGGCAGCGAGGTGGTCAACCGCATGCCGGCCTTTCGTCGCTACATCGCTTTGAGCCGTGATCAACGCACTTGGCTGCTTGACACGTTGACTGGATTGCAGCGCCTGTTGCGCACGTTCTGATTCGCGATTTTGGCATCATTAGTGCTACCCACTTTGGCAGACACGTACTTGTTGCGCGTATATAGATAACATGTTAACTATTGCGCAACAAAAACAAAAAGCCATTGTGGAGAGCCCCATGAGCATCCATCAGTCTGTGCAAGACGGGTTGGAAACCTGGACCCGGGATCTGCGAGCAGCCTGTGGTCATTTCGACACAGAATTGGCCTACAACCGTTCGCTGTTCATTGGTGAGGTTTCCGAGTGTTCCCGGGGCGGTCTGTCCTTGGCGAACTTGCGTACCAACGCAGGGCTTATCAAGCGCGACAAGCCCAACGCCGATCACGACAACGAACAGGATTGTTTCCTGGTCAGCCAGCGCAGCGGTTACTGCCAGATCACCCAGTACGGACAGAGCATCCAGTTGGCACCCGGGGACCTGCTGCTGATGGACTCGGCAGGTTCCATTGAAATCAGCCCATTCGGGCTGATCGAGCATGTCTCGGTCTCCTTGTCCCGCAACGAAGTGTGCAAACAGCTTGGCAGCCAGTCCCGGACGTTCGGCAAGATTTCCTCGAGCAAGGCCTGTGGGCGGATGCTGCATGTGCTGGTGGATCAGCTGTGCAAGGACGCGTGGGTGGGCGAGGGCGCAGTCGGTGAGGGTGAGGCGTTGCAATCGGCTTTTGTATCGTTGCTGGGTTCGGCATTCGATCAGGATCAGGTGTCGGGGGATGACGTTACTTCGTTGCAGGGCAACAACCTGCGCAGTTATGTGCAGAAAGTCATCGACGAGTCCCTGACCCAGCCGGGCTTGAGTCCCGTCGGGCTGGCCAATCGATTGAACATTTCAGTGCGGCACTTGTATCGGTTATTTGAAGAGCAGGACGATAGCGTCTGCCGCTACATTCAACGGGCGCGGCTCAAGCGCAGCGCCGATGACCTGACCAATCCGTTCTTGCGTAGCGAATCGATCACCTCCATCGCTTACAAGTGGGGCTTCACCGACTCGGCGCATTTCAGCCGCTCGTTCAAGAAGCAGTTCGAGCTGTCACCCAAGGATTTTCGTTCCAGTCATTTGCAGCAGGCGGTGGGGACGGCTTGACTCTCTGAATGAAAAAGGGGGCTTTTCAAAGCCCCCTTCCAGCATGAAAAAACGCTACATCAAACCTCTGGCAAGGTCGAGCCGCCATCGACCACCAGCGTCTGTCCGGTGATGTAAGTTGCCAGATCCGATGCTAGAAACAGCATGGCTCCGGCAATATCCGCCGCCTTGCCAAGCCGTCCCAGGGGCACTCGACTGGCGATATTTTCGTTCAGTTGGTCGTCCCCCAGATTGCCCATGGCTGGCGTCGCGATCATGCCCGGCTCGACGCCATTGACCCGCACGTTGTGTCCGGCCAGTTCCAGTGCCGCGTTGCGGATGAAACCGTTGACCCCGGCTTTTGATGCCGCGTAATGACTCAGCCCCGGATAAGCCACTTTTGGGCCGGTAACTGACGAAGTGACCAGCACACAACCACCGCCCTGACGGTGAAACATCGGCAAGGCCGCCTGGGTCAGCCAGAACAATGCCGAGAGATTGACCGCCAGGGTGCGCTCGAGAATGGATGGCGTGATGTCGGCAAACGGTGTCAGCGGAAAATACCCGGCGTTGTGCACCAGAATATCGAGCCGACCCCAGCGTTGCTCCAGTGCCCGGACCATGTCGAACACTGCCGTGGCATCGGCCAGATCGACGCCCACAGCTTCGACCTGACACGTCTGCCCGGACAATTCGCTGGCCAGTGCCTGAGCCTGTGACAGTTGCAGGTCGGCGATTACCACTCGCGCACCGCGCCAGGCGAAGGCTTCGACGATCGCCCGGCCAATGCCTTGGGCGCCGCCGGTCACCAGTACGGTTTTACCGCTGAAATCCAGGTCATCAGGCATGAGACGGCTCCATGTGGGTGTAGGCCAGGGTCGGCACATCGACGATGCTCGAGCCGCCGTCGGCCACCACGGTTGCGCCCGTGATAATCGACGCTTCGCTAGAGGCCAGGAAGCGGCAAACCCTGGCAATTTCCTCGGCGCTGGCCGGTCGTCGCAACGGCACGTCGGCGCAGACCCGGTCATAGGCTTGCTGCAGCGTTTCGCCATAAAAGTCCATCAGCGGCTGCATCTCCTGATCGGCCATGGGCGTGCGCACCCAGCCCGGGCAGACGGCGTTCACTCGTACACCGCGCGGGCCGTAATCCCTGGCCAGCGAGCGGTTGAGGCCGAGCAGCGCGTGCTTGGCCGTGGTGTAGCCGCAGACTTCGGGCCCCGCCGCTAGCGAGGCGATGGAACCGATCAGCACGATGCTGCCGGTACTCTCCAGCAGCAGAGGCAGGCAGGCCCGGGCACTGTAGAAGGCGCTGTCCAGGTTGCTGCGCAACGCTGCTTCCCAAGTCTGCGGGCTGGTGTCGGTGGCGCTGCCCAGGCCAAGGCCGCCGGCACAGGCCAGCAGTACATCAAGGCGCCCGTAGCGCTGACGAATCTGTGCCACGAATCCTTCCCAGGTGTCCGGGCAGGCGGCATCGCCGACCAAAACCAGCCCGCCGGTTTCCCGGGCAATTTGCTCCAGGGGCTCGCGGCGGCGGCCGATCAACACCAGATTGACGCCTTCGGCTGCGTACAGCCGGGCACAGGCAGCACCGATGCCCGTCCCGGCACCGGTGATTGCAACGGTACGTGGCTCAGGCATTGGGATACTCCGTCCGGTTGAGAACCTGGCAGTAAGAGCTGACCGGAAAGTTCGACAGTTCATCGAAGGACGACCCGGCATAACCGAAGATCTTGCCGTCGCTGCGGTGCTGTTGCAGATCGATCAGCACCAGGCCGAGGGTCGGGATGATCTTTTCGCGCCAGACGAACAGGTACAGCTGATCGGCGATCTTGTAGTAGTGACAACGGTCGGTGTCGCACAGGCCTTGCTCGACGCCCTTGAGGCACTGCCAGGAATAGAACTGATCGTTGAGGTAGATGTGTTCGTAGACTTCACTTGGGCTGTAGCGATACAGGTTGCGCAGGCCGCTCAGTTCGCTGGTCGGTGCGTGAGGGCATTGGCCTTCCTGCCACGGACGATCAAGGCTGCCATGCAAAAACTCGACTTCGACCGAGGTCAGGTGCTTGCCCGCCAGCGCACGGCTGTAGAGGCCTTCACGGGTTTGCTCCTGGGTCGGCATGCGGCCGATCACGGCGGTGAATGCAGCGCTAACGGTGTCGAGCACCAGGCTGATCGACCAGGCTTGACCACCTTCGTGCTTGATGAAGTCCACCAGGTACAGACCTGGACGCACTGAGGTGGCTCGATAGTTTGCAGTGCCTGTGGAGTGCCCATCGGCAGCGGTCCAGGATAGGGCTTCGGTGTCGAAACGATGTTCGATCTGCCAGCCATTGGCGAAGTTCAGCGTGAAGGCCTTGCCGTTCAGGTCGGCCAGGTTCGGCAGGATGAAGGCTTCAGGGGCGAAGCCGTCGGCCAGGGCGCCAACGGTGATCCAGTCGGATGATGTTGTCATTGCAATGCTCCAGTTGAGTGAAATAACAATCTGGAGCATGCGGTTCGCAAACAAGCTCGCCTATCAACCGGATGGTTGAGCCGGGCTAAAAAATCAGAGCTGGAGAAACAGGGTTCCGACCAGCTCGGTGCGGCTGCTGACGCCGGTCTTGCGAAACAGGTTGATCAGGTGGGTCTTGATGGTCGGCAGACCGACTTTCAGTTCCAGGGCCAGTTGCTTGTTGCTGGCGCCCTGGCGCAGTAACAACGCGATCTGCCGCTCCTTGGGCGTCAGGCCGGTCAGCGGATCTTCGCAGGGCTGTATGTTCGCGACGGCGAGTTGCAGCAGGGACTGCAAGGCATTGAGCTGGGCCAGTTGGTCGGTGGTGAAGGCGCCTTGTTCGGCGGTGCGTAACATCGAGATCGCGGCCTGAGGCTGGCCGGCGCGATGGGCGAGGATTTCCACCACATCGACAATGCCATAGCGCTGCAGAAAGTCCCGATAGCGCCGACTGTCCCGTGTCGGCTGTCGGGCCATGGCAAAACCCAGAGGCACCACGGCTCGCCCGCTGGACAGGCAATTTCGCGGTTGCAAAGGGTCGAACCGACGGTAGTTGTCCAGATAGTCGCGATGCATCTCATCGCTCATGCAATGCAGCCGGAAGTCACGGGCTTGCAGTTGCCGGTCGACACAGTAGAACGCCGCCTGACTGGCAGGTACGAGTTGAGTGAAAGCTTGCAGGCAATGGCCGGCGATTTCCTGGGTGGGGAGGGCATTCATGTTCGGTACCTCGCCAAGGGGCTACCGGCTGTTCGCCGGCAACCCGAATCGGTCAAGCGACAGCGAAGTAGTGTTTGACGAAACTTTCGCTGACCACTTCCCACAGCACGGGAGTGCCTTTGGTCACGAACCAGCTGTCGCCGGCCTTGTAGCGAGCACTCTGGCCGGTGGATTCGTTGGTCAGGACCACTTCGCCGGTAACCACCGTAGCTTGTTCGGCGAACGGATAGACCATGCGGAACTTGCCCTGGGTGGTGCCGAAATAGGCACTGCTGACCGGGTCGGTCGGTGCGCCGAAAGTCATTTTGCCGAAGGCTTTGACTTCGCCTTCGAGGATTTCCGAGCCGAGGTCGGCAACGGAGCCCCAGGCGTCCAGTTCGGACAGCTGGATGTCTTTCTTGAGGGTGGTAAGGGTCATGGCAGTTGCTCCTGATGAGTAAAAAAACAGAAAAGGGAAGAGCGCCTTGGCAGTTACCGACGCCCGTTCCAATAACCTGACAGCTGGTGCCAGGACTTGCCGGCGGTCAGCAACAGTGGGCGAAACGCATCTTTGCCAAGGATGGTAGGGCGGTGGATCGAGCTGACCAGGTCATAGCGCGCCGAGCCTTCACTCATGCCTTCGGCCAGCACCTTGCAGATGATGTGGCTGGGGGTGACGCCGAAGCCCGAATAGCCCTGAACGAAGAAGGCGTTGCTGCGACCGGGCAGGGTGCCGATCTGCGGGAACAGATTCGGGCTGCAGGCCATCGGACCGCCCCAGGCCAGATCGATTTTCACGTCCTTGAGGTACGGGAAAATCTTCAGCATCAGGTTGCGGTTCCAGGCTTTCAGGTCCAGGGGAATGTGCTCGACCAGCGGTGTGGCCGCACCGAACAACAGACGGTTTTCGTTGGTGACGCGGTAGTAGTCGATCACCGGACGAATGTCGCTGTAGGCGCCGCGAATCGGGCTGATGCGGTTGATCAACTCGTCCGACAGTGGCTCGGTCATCATCTGGAAAGCGTAAGTGTTTATGGTCGAGCGGTGCAGCTCAGGTTCCAGCTTGTTGAGGAAACTGTCGCAGGCCCACAGAAGCTTGCTGGCCTTTACTGAACCACGGCCGGTGCGCACGGTGATGCGCTCGCCATAGCTGACTTCCAGCGCTGGACTGTTCTCGAAAATCCGCACGCCGTGCCCAACCAGTGCCTTGGCTTCACCGAGTAGCAGGTTCAACGAATGGACGTGACCGCCGCCCATGTGCAGCAATGCGCTGCTGTAGGCATCGGAGCCGATGATTTGCTTGACGTCCGAACCACCGAGAAAGCGAATCTCGTGTTTGCTGTTGATCGATTTGAAGTCTTTTTCCCAGGCGCGCAGGGTCTTTTCCTGGCGAGCGTTGAAGCCCATGTAGCCGTAGCCGTGGCAGAAGTCGGCATCGATGTTGTACTTGGCGATGCGGTCCTTGATGATGTCCGCGCCCAGGTCGCTGATCTCGAAGACCTGGCGCAGACCGTCCTCACCCACGTCCTTCTTGATCTTCTCCAGGTCGTGACCGATGCCGGCCATGATCTGCCCTCCATTGCGCCCGGTGCCACCGAAACCCAGGTAACGCGCCTCCAGCACAACGATGTTGGTGATGCCTTTTTCGGCGAGCTCAAGCGCGGTATTGATGCCGGAGAAACCACCGCCAATGACCACAACGTCGGCTTCCACATCCTGTTCCAGGGTCGGGAAGCTGAGATTGTATTTTTTGGTGGCCGTGTAATAGGTGGGCGTTTCGATATTGATCATGGCGCAGCCTGAAAAAGTGAAGAAAAACTCAACGCAGGGCCTTTGATTAGCTCTGTACCGGATGACTCCTATTAAGAGCCTTGGCTCGGTGGATGTCTTGATTCTCTATGCCGGGATTTTTGATTCAGCGCGCCAGAAGGCCTTTGCGATAAGAAGTTATGGCGCGTTCGGGAGGACAGGATGATAGAGTTTCGTTAAATTATTAACTAAATCAACCGTGATCCTGACTCCGATGCTCAAACCCCGGCAATCCCTGACCTTGACCCTGCTGCAAGCACGTGAAGCAGCCATGAGTTTTTTTCGTCCCTCGCTCAACCAGCACGGGTTGACTGAACAACAGTGGCGGGTTATCCGCATTCTCAGTCAGCACGGGGAGCTGGAAATCTACCGGCTGGCGGAACTGGCGTGCATCCTCAAACCGAGCATGACCGGTGTGCTGGTGCGCATGGAGGCGGCCGGCATGGTCCATCGGCGCAAGGCCGAGCAGGACCAGCGACGGGTGCTGGTGACCCTGGCCGAAAAGGGCGAGGCGTGCTTTGAGTCCATGAGCCAGTGCATGGAAGAGAACTACCAACGGTTGCAGGCACAGTTGGGAGAGGAGAAGTTGCAGACGTTGCTCGGGCTGCTCAACGAGTTGAAGACCATCAAGCGCTGACAATATCGGAGCGATTTCGCGAGCGAGCTTGCTCGCGAAATCGAATGACGCGTTGTACAGAGATTATTTGATGCTCAGGCACATGTACTTCTGCTCGATGTAATCATCGATCCCATACTTGGAACCTTCGCGGCCCAACCCTGACTGCTTTATCCCGCCGAACGGCGCCACTTCGGTGGAGATCAGTCCTTCGTTGACTCCGACCATGCCGTACTCCAGCGCCTCGCTGACGCGCCAGGCCCGGCCCAGGTCGCGGGTGTAGACATAGGACGCCAGACCGAACTCGGTATCGTTGGCCATGGCGATTGCCTCGGCTTCGGTGTCGAAACGGAACAGCGGTGCCAGCGGGCCGAAGGTCTCATCCCGGGCCACCAGCATGGCCGGGGTGACGTCGCCGAGGACCGTGGGCTCGAAGAAGTTGCCACCCAGTGCGTGGGGTTTGCCGCCGGCCAGCAGCGTCGCGCCCTGGGCCAGTGCGTCGTTGATGTGTTCCTCGACCTTGGCCACCGCCTTGGCGTTGATCAGCGGCCCTTGTTGCGCGCCTTCGGTTTCGGCCCGGGCGACCTTGAGGGTGTTGACCGCCAGCACCAGGCGGCGGGCGAACTCGTCATAGACACTGTTTTGTACCAGCAAGCGGTTGGTACAGACACAGGTCTGGCCGCTGTTGCGGAATTTCGAGCCGATCGCACCTTCCACGGCGGCATCCAGGTCGGCGTCTTCGAAGATGATAAACGGCGCGTTACCGCCCAGTTCCAGGCTGACTTTCTTGATGGTTTGCGCACACTGGGCCATCAGCAATTTGCCGATGCCGGTGGAGCCGGTGAACGAGAGTTTTTGCACTGCCGGGTTACCCGTCAGCTCTGCACCGATTTCCCGGGAGCGGGTGCCGGTGACGACGTTCAGCACACCCGCCGGAATGCCGGCGCGTTCGCCGAGTTCAGCCAGGGCCAAAGCCGACAATGGGGTTTCTGAAGCCGGTTTAAGCACCACGGTGCAACCGGCGGCCAGCGCTGGACCAACCTTGCGGGTGATCATTGCATTGGGAAAATTCCACGGTGTGATGGCCGCCACCACCCCGATGGCTTGCTTGATCACCACCAGCCGCCGACCTTGCTTGTCATGAGGAATCACATCGCCGTAGACCCGCTTGGCCTCTTCGGCGAACCACTCGATAAAGCTCGCGCCATAGGCAACTTCGCCACGACTCTCGGCCAGCGGTTTGCCTTGTTCCCAACTGAGCAGGCGGGCCAGGTCTTCCTGATGGGCCATGATCAGCTCGAACCATGTGCGCAATACCTTGCTGCGATCCTTGGCGGTTTTGCCGCGCCAGGCGGGCAGGGCGGCCTGGGCCGCGGCGATGGCGCGGGCGGTTTCGGCTTGGCCGAGGGAGCTGATTTGGGCGATGACTTCGCCATCCGCCGGGTTGGTCACCGCGAAGCGTGAACCGTCATCGGCGTCGACCCATTGGCCATTGATGTAAGCCTGCTCGCGCAGCAGTTTCAAATCGTTAAGTTTCATCGGGCTTCTCGAAAAATCAGTACACGCCGCCGGAGCTGGTGGGCACCGGAGCATCTTTGAATTTGCCGGCGAGGGTTTGCAGGCCACGCATCAGCACGGTGGTGTCGACACCCACGGCAACGAATGCCGCGCCCAACTCGATATAGCGCCGGGCGAGTGTCTCGTCGGCGCTGAGAATGCCTGCGGCCTTGCCGGCCTTCTGAATCCGCACGATGGCGTCCTCGATGGCCGCCTGCACCTCGGGATGCCCCGGATTGCCGCGATGGCCCATGGACGCGCTCAAATCCGCCGGGCCGATAAACACCCCGTCCACGCCCTCGACCGCCGCAATGGCATCCAGGTTGACCAGGCCTTCGCGGTTCTCGATCTGTACCAGCAGGCACATTTGTTCATCCGCTTTGTCGAGGTAACCGGGAATGCTGTTCCAGCGTGACGCACGGGCCAGCGCACTGCCGACACCGCGTATGCCCTGGGGCGGATAGTGAATCGCACGCACCAGTTCCCGTGCCTGTTCGGCACTTTCAACCATCGGCACCAGCAGGGTCTGGGCGCCGATATCCAACACCTGCTTGATCAGCGCGATATCGCCGATCACCGGGCGTATCACCGGATGACTGGGGTAGGGCGCCACTGCCTGAAGCTGGCCGAGCAACCCGCGAAGATCATTGGGTGCATGTTCGCCGTCGATCAGCAGCCAATCGAAACCGGCATTGGCTGCCAGCTCGGCACAGTAGGCGTCGGCCAGACCGAGCCAGAGGCCTATCTGAGCTTCGCCGCTTTTGAGGCGTTGTTTGAAACGGTTGATGGGCATGTCCATGGAACAGTCCTCCAGGGATCAAACAAAGCGGCAGGAGATGGAACCCAGCATGTCGTAATCGACATGGAAGGTATCACCGGGGTCGGCCGCCACCGGGCGGGTGAAGGAGCCGCCGAGAATGATTTGGCCCGCTTCCAGGGTGACGTCGTAGGCGGCCAGTTTGTTCGCCAGCCAGGCCACGCCTTTGGCCGGATGATTGAGCACGGCGGCCGACACCCCGGACTCCTCGATCACGCCGTTGCGGTAGAGCACCGCAGGCACCTTGCGCAGGTCGATCTCGGTCGGCCGCACGGCACGACCGCCCATGACCACGCCAGCGTTGGCGGCGTTGTCGGAAATGGTGTCGAACACCTTGCGTGTCGCCTTGGTCTGCGGGTCGATTTGCTGAATTCGCGCATCGATGATTTCCAGCGCCGGGATCACCCATTCAGTGGCGTCGAGCACGTCGAAGATCGTGCAGTTCGGACCTTTGAGCGGCTTGCCAAGGATGAACGCCAGCTCCACTTCCACCCGCGGCACGATGAAGCGCTCGAACGGAATGTCCGTGCCCTCGTCGAAGAACATGTCATCGAGCAAGGCACCAAAGTCCGGCTCGGTGATGTTCGAGGACACTTGCATGGCCCGCGAGGTCAGACCGATCTTGTGCCCGACCAGTTTGCGCCCGTCCTTGATTTTCTGGGCGACCCAGGCGCGCTGGATGGCATACGCGTCTTCGATGGTGATAGCCGGGTGATCGAGGGAAAATTGCCGGACCTGCTCCCTGGAGCGTTCAGCCCGATCCAGTTGTGCGGCGGCGTGAAGGATTTGCTGTTGATCGAGCATGACGAAGATCTCTTATTGTGGATTGACGATGGCCGCATTGGTGCGCAGCACCAGGAAGCCGCCGAGAGCGATTAACAGCGCCAGGACATACAGGGCCAGGCTGGCGCTCTGAGTGGTGTCGCGCATCCAGCCGATCAGGTAAGGCGCGAGGAACGAGGCGATGCTGCCGAACGAGCTGATCAGGGCAATGCCGGCGGCTTGTGTGCAGTTGGAGAGAAAGGCCGGAGGCAGTTGCCAGAACATCGGCAACGCGGCGCTGGCACCCATGCCTGCGACGGTCAAGCCGCCCATCACCAACAGCGGGTTGCCCGGCGCCAGGCCCGCCACTGCGATACCGGCGGCGGCCATCAGTAGCGGCACACACAGGTGCCAGCGGCGTTCGCGGTTACGGTCCGACGAGCGTCCGCAGCCGATCATGAAGAAACACCCGGCCAGATAGGGCACTGCACTGAGCAGGCCTACCTTGCCGTCGCTGCCAATTCCCGCGCCGTGGATCAGTGTTGGCATCCAGAAGGCCAGGGTGTTGACCGCCAGCATCACCGCAAAATAGATCGCCACCAGCAGCCAGACCTGCGGGTCGCGCACAATCCCACCGAAGGAGGTGATGGATTTACGCTGTTCTTCGCTGCTCAGTTGCGCGCGCAGTTGCTGTTTCTGCGCCGGGTTCAGCCACTTCACGACTTCGAAGTTATCCGGCAAACACTTGAGCACCACCAGGCCCAGCAAGACCACCGGCGCCCCTTCGATCAGGAACATCCACTGCCAGCCGCGCAGTCCACCGAAGTCATGGAGGTTTTCCAGAATCGCCCCGGACAGCGGTCCGCCGATGACTCCGGCCATCGGCACGGCAATGGCAAACAGCGCGGTGACTTGAGCCCGGCGCCGGGCCGGGTACCAGCGATTGAGGAACACCAGGATCCCGGGAAAGAAGCCGGCTTCGGCTACGCCCAGCAAAAAGCGCAGGACATAGAAACCGCTGGAGCTTTCGACCCACAACATGCTGGCAGAAAGTACGCCCCAGACCACCATCAGGCTGGCGATCCAACGCCGTGGTCCGACCCGGTCAAGGGCCATGTTGCTCGGTACCCCGAACAGCGCGTAGGCAATGAAGAACAGTCCGGCTCCGAAGCCGTAGACGGTGTCGCTGAAGTGCAGGTCGGTACTCATCTGCATCTTGGCGAAGCCGATGTTGATCCGGTCCAGATGGGCGAACAGGTAACAGATCAACAGCAATGGCATCAGGCGCCAGGTAACGGTGCTGTGGGTTCGATCGTGCTCGGCAAGGGTGATGCTGTCAGCGGTATTGGCTGTGCTCATGATGTTGTACTTTTTGTTTGAGTGGCCGTTGGCGGAAGGAGGGCGTGAATCAGCCCGCCTGGTTCTTCAAGAAGGCATGCACGTTGTTCTGCTTGAAATTCAGTTCGGGGTGCAGCTCGATCATCTCGAACGACAGCGCCAGCAAGCGTTGCGACTGCAGCTCGGCGAAGTGCTCGGTGATTACGTTGAACAGTGTTTGTGCGACTGTCTGCCGGGTCGGCAGATCTCGTCCGTGACCGACCTTGAGGGTCATATGGACGAAGGCGTAATCGTGCTTGCCATCCGCCATGCGCCAGGTGTCCAGGCGCACTCCACGACTGCGGATGCCGCCCAGGGGGAACACGCCGCTGTCGCCGAGGGAGGCGTGGACTTTTTCGAACAGGCTGGGCAAGTCGGCTTGTTGTTCGATGTTGTCGGTGTATTCAGCAATGAAATGAGGCATGTGAGTCTCCCGTAACGTTGATGTTTCGCATCGCGTAGCAGCTGTCGAGCGGAGCGAGGCAGCGTCCGGCTGCGAAGCAGTCGTAACCTCATACACCTCTGTGTTTCAGGTAAATCGAGAGCACCGGTTTTACGAGGACTACGTCCTCGGACGCCGCCTCGCTCCGCTCGACAGCTGCTACGCCAGTTCCTGTCTGGTACCTCAGAGAGGGAAAATGGCGTTGATCTGGCCAGTGCCTGAACTGCCGAAGGGCTCGGTCAGTACTTCCACCGGTTTGTTGTACTCGGGCCCGCCCAGCAGTCCAAGGAGCATCGCGGTGTCGTGCATCTTGCCTTCGCCGAAGCAATGCTCGGCGTAGTCCGGGAGCATTGCGCAGAACTCCTTGAAGCGACCTTGCTTCCACATCTCGACCACGTGCAGGTCCATCTGCTTGTCGAATTCACGGGTCCAGTTGTGAATGTTGGCTTCGGCTTCGCGGTCGTCGGAGAAACGGTGGGACAGCGAGCCGGAGGCCAGTACCAGCACCTTGCGGTCGCTCTTCTCGATGGCCCGGCGCACGGCGGCGCCGAAGGCGAAGCTGTCTTCCAGGCGATGCCAGGCGCACCAGGCGGCGATGGAGATCACGTCAAACTTCTGCTCGTCCGGGACGCCCATGTGCATGTAGCGCATAGGTACCAGAGTGCCGTATTCCAACTCCAGGCTCGGGATGTTATGGGCCATGGTGCGCACTCCGGCCTGATTGGCCTCGGTGGCGATCAGCTCGCCCAACGCTGGGCAACCCGGGTACTCGTACTCCATGTTCTTGATGAAGTGCGGCAGTTCGTTGCTGGTGTAGATGCCCTTGAAATGCTCGCCGCAGTTGACGTGATAGCCGCTGTTGACCAACCAGTGCACGTCGAACACCACGGCGGTGTCGGCACCGAGCTCGCGGGCGCGACGGCCGATTTCCTTGTGTCCGGCAATTGCCGCCTCGCGACAACCGTGATGCTTGCCGGGCAGTTCCGACAGGTACATCGAGGGTACATGGCAGATTTTCGCGGCCAGGACGACTTCGCCCATGATGATTCTCCTGAAATTGTTGTTATTCGATTCAATCTGGTGGCCAGTGAAGGCTGCGATGAGCCGATGCGCGGCCCATCGCTGCCTTCAGCAGCGACCATCGGCTGTTCAGAGACCCCAACGCGGGATGTGATGACTGCCCATGGAAATGCAGATGTTCTTGATTTCGGCGAACACCTCAAAGCTGTACTGGCCGCCTTCGCGTCCGGTACCGGAACCTTTCACACCACCGAACGGCTGACGCAAGTCCCGCACGTTCTGACTGTTGATGAACACCATGCCGGCTTCGATGCCGTAGGCCAGGCGATGGGCCTTGCCGATGTCCTGGGTCCAGATGTAAGACGCCAGGCCATACTCGGTATCGTTGGCCAGTTGCAGGGCCTCGGCTTCGTCCTTGAACGGAATCAGGCACACCACCGGACCGAAGATCTCTTCCTGGGCGATACGCATCTTGTTGTTCACGTCGGCGAACACCGTCGGCTGAATGAACTGGCCTTTACTCAGGTGCGCCGGCAAGTTGGCCGGACGTTCCAGACCACCGGCGAGGAGGGTGGCGCCTTCCTCGATGCCGATCTTGATGTAGCCAGTGACCTTGTCGTAGTGGGCCTGAGTGATCATCGAGCCGACCTGAGTCTTCGGGTCCTGTGGATCGCCGACGATCAAGCGTTTGGCGCGGGCAGCAAACTCGGCGACGAACTGAGGGTAAACGCTTTCCTGAATGAAGATCCGGCTACCAGCGGTGCAGCGTTCGCCGTTCAGCGAGAAGATGGTGAACAGTGCGGCGTCGAGGGCGCGCTCCAGGTCCGCATCTTCAAAGATCAGCACCGGTGACTTGCCGCCGAGTTCCATGGAGTATTTTTTGAGGCCGGCGGTCTGCATGATTTTCTTGCCGGTGGCGGTACCTCCGGTGAACGAAATTGCGCGCACATCCGGGTGCCGAACCAGTGCGTCACCGGCGGTGGCGCCGTAACCCTGGATGACGTTGAGCACGCCATTGGGAATGCCAGCCTCAACAGCCAGACGACCGAGTTCGTTGGCTGTCAGCGGGGACAGCTCGGACATCTTCAGCACCGCAGTATTGCCCAGTGCCAGGCACGGCGCGGTTTTCCAGGTGGCAGTCATGAACGGCACGTTCCACGGTGACACCAGACCGCAAACACCCACCGGCTGATACAGGGTGTAGTTGAGCATCTGGTCGTCGACGGGGTAAGAGTGACCGTCCATGCGGGTGCAGACTTCGGCGAAGAAATCGAAGTTGTGCGAAGCGCGGGGGATCAACACATTTTTGGTCTGATGGATCGGAAGGCCCGTGTCCAGCGTTTCCAGTTCGGCCAGACGCGGGACATTCTGCTCGATCAGCTCACCGAGCTTGCGCATCAGTCGGGCACGTTCCTTGGCTGGCGTATTAGCCCACTTGGGGAAGGCTTCCTTGGCCGCGGCTACGGCCTGAGCGACTTCTTCGGCGCCGCCGCTGGCGATTTCACCGATGGCTTCGCCGGTGGCCGGGTTGTAGTTGACGAAAACGTCTTTGCTTTCGACCTCACGGCCGTTGATCCAGTGTTTGATCATGCTGCTCAAGCCTCTTTACGGGCGGAGAAAAATTCCGCTTCGCTAACAATTCGATTAACCAGGCGACCCACGCCTTCCACTTCCACAATCACTTCATCGCCGGGAACCACATCGGCCAGACCTTCCGGCGTGCCCGTAGCGATCATGTCGCCGGGCTGCAAGGTCATGAAGCTGGACAGGTATTCGATCAGGTAAGGGATGTCGAAAATCATGTCGGAGGTCGAGCCTTCCTGACGTAACTCACCGTTGATCCAGGTGCGCAGTTTCAGGTTGCTCGGGTCCGGCACGTCGGCGACGTCGACGATCCACGGACCGACCGGCGTCGTGGCATCGCGGTTCTTCACCCGCAGGTTGGGCCGGTAGTAATTTTCCAGGTAGTCACGGATCGCGTAGTCGTTGCACACCGTGTAGCCGGCCAGGTACTGGAGGGCGTCTTCACGCTTGACGTTACGCGCGGGCTTGCCGATGACGGCGACCAGTTCGCACTCGTAGTGCATATAGGCGACGTTGTCCGGGCGCCATGTAGCCTGGTTATGGCCGGTGTAGGTGCCCGGGGACTTGATGAACGCCAGGGGCTCGGTGGGCGGCTTGAAGGCCAACTCGGCGGCGTGGTCGGCGTAGTTCAGGCCCAGGGCGAACATGCTGCCGGTGGCCGGTGGCAGCCATTGCACTTGTTCTTCGGCCAGCAGGCGGCCGTCGGCCAGGCGCACGGCGTTGTGCTCTTCGACATGGACGAGGTGGACTTCACCTTCAAAGCGGATACGGGCGTGTTTCATGGAAGCTCCTGTTACTCGGCCACGATGTGGTTGACGAGGCGGCCCAGGCCGCTGATTTCGACTTCGACGGTGTCACCGGGCTGGACATCGACACGGCCTTCAGGGGTGCCGGTGATCAGCACATCGCCTTCGTGGAGGGTCATGAATTCGCTGATTTCGGCGATCAACTGGGGAATGCTGCGGACAAAGTTGGCCGTGGAGTTTTCCTGGCGCAGTTCACCGTTGACGAACAGTTTCAGACTCAACTGATGCGGATCGGCGAGCTGGTCACGGCCCACCAATTCCGGGCCCAGCGAGCAGAAGCCGTCACGACACTTGGCTTTCACCGCCGGGCGGTAGTAGCTGTCTTCCGGCAGGCTGAACTCGTTGACGATGGTGTAGCCGGCCACATGTTCCAGCGCATTCTCGATGCTGACCCGGCTGGCGCTTTTACCGATCACCACACCCAGTGCAGGCCCCGGTTGCAGGCGTTCACCTTGCGGATGAATCACCGCGCGGTCATGGCCATTGCGGGTGTTGGGCGTCTTGATGAACAGCACCGGTTTAACCGGCGGTTTCTGGTAAGGCGCTTGCCCGAATTCGGCGATACGTTGGTTCAGCAACCCTTGATAGTTCAGCGCAACGCCGAACAGGGTGCCGTTCGCAACATCATGCAGGGCACGGCTCATGCTTTTCTCCTGGCAGTGGCGGAGCAGTGACTGCTTCGCGAAATATTCGTTAACCTGTTAACGTTATAATTAATATGTTAACAATCGTCAAGCGTGGCAAAATGCGCTGGCAGTGGTTAGCCGCCGCAAACCGGCGCAGGATGAAAGTCCTTGCACTGCCAACACGCAAACAAGAAAGAGAACCGAGCGATGATCGATCGTCAGACGATCCCCAATATCAACATCGGTCAGGTCTACGACCAGCGTTACAGCGATGCCGAAGTGCACTACGACAAACTCGGCAATCTGGCTGAGTTCTTCGGCCGCAATATGCCCGTGCACCGACACGACCGGTTCTTCCAGGTGCATTACGTGAAGAGCGGTGCGGTGCGGGTCTATCTGGATGACCAGCAATACCTCGAGTCGGGACCGATGTTTTTCCTCACGCCACCGACGGTGGCCCATTCCTTCGTCACCGAAGCGGACGCCGACGGGCATGTGTTGACGGTGCGCCAGCAACTGGTCTGGCAGTTGATCGATGCCGATCCGAGTCTGGCGCCGGGCTCGCAGTTGCCAGCGGCTTGCGTGGCATTGGCGGGGCTGGCACCACAGTTCCAGCCCGAGGCCAGGAGACTGGAGTTTCTGTTCGAGGAACTGTGCAACGAGATCAACGGCGACAAGCCAGGGCGGGGGGCGGCCTTGGAGAGCCTGACGCGATTGATCGTGATCAGCCTGCTCAGGCTGTGCGCCAATTCCCTGGAAGCCCGCCCGGCACGCCATGAAGACTTGCGGATCTTCCACCGCTTCAACGAATTGATCGAAGACCATTACCTGCAGCACTGGCCGCTGTCGCGCTATGCCGATGGCATTGGTGTTACCGAGGCACGGCTCAATGATGTCTGCCGGCGCATTGCCGACCTGCCGTCCAAACGTTTGATCCTTGAACGGCTGATGCAGGAGGCCAAGCGTCTGTTGTTGTTCACTGGCAGTTCGGCCAATGAAATCTGCTACCAGCTGGGCTTCAAGGACCCGGCCTATTTCAGTCGGTTTTTCCAGCGTTATGCGCTGGTGACCCCTGGGGAGTACCGCCTGCGGCAGTCGGGTTTGCGCTGAGGTAGCCATGTTTGCTTCTCGATAGGCGCCGAGTGTCTGTCGAGCAATCATGGTCGCAGCCGGTGCCCTGAAAAATGGCTTTTACAGGGAACCGATTGCACTTTTCATGGGCGGCTCACCACAAGGCCAGGCTGTAGCCGATGATGATCCGGTTTTCGTCTATATCGCTGGTCAGGCCGTTGCTTGAGCGAAGAGTGGCGTTGCGTAGCCGCACATTGACGTTCTTCAGCGGACCACTCTGCACCGTGTAAACCAGGTCGGTGTCACGCTCCCATTCCCGACCGTTACGCACGGTGGAGGTTTGCACATGAGAGCCGTCGACATAGCGAGTCATGAAGGTCAGCCCAGGCAGGCCCAGGGCCGCGAAGTTGTAGTCGTAACGCGCCTGCCAGGCGTCGGTCTCGGCCTTGGTGAAGACGTTGATGGTCACCAGGTTTACTGAATATGGGTCCAGGCCCGGAAAGGCGAAGTCGCCGTCTCCGGAGAGATTCTGGTACCCCAGGCCGAATTTATGGGCACCCATCGACAGGCTTACCATGCCGTTGAAAAAACGGTTGTCGATCTTGCCGCCATCGACCCTGGATGGACTGCGCAATTCATGGTTGCCTTGTTCGCGAGTATCGAAATAGCGCAAATCGCTGCGCAGATTCACACCTTCTGCCAAGGGCAATTCATGCACCAGACCGATGAAGTGCTGGCTGTAGATGTCCTGCATCCGGGCGTAATAATAGGTCGCTGCCAGGTGTGGATTGATCGCGTAGGTGCCACCGGCCAGATCGAGATGGCTGCTTTGCACACCGGCGTAACTCATCTCGTCATTGCTGGAGGAGTCTCGTAGGTTCTGCTTTTCCAGGCGGCCCAGATTCAGGGTCAGGCCGTCGACTTCCTGGGAGGTGACCAGCTCACCGCTGTAGGTTGAGGGCAGCAGTCGGGTGTCGTTATAGGCGGCCACGGGCAGTTGCGGCTGTAGGGTGCCGAGTTTGAGCACGGTCTTCGATGTTCGCAGCTTGGCGGTCAGGCCCAATTCGCTGTAGCTGTCCTCTGGTTGCTGGCTGGCGCCAAAGGGCAGCAAGCCGGTGCCTCGACGATCGCGACTGGAGTCAAGTTTCACCCCGAGTTCGCCCAAGGCATCGACCCCGAAACCGACCATGCCGTCGGTGTAGCCCGACTCCAGGCGTAATACAAAACCCTGGGCCCACTCTTCGGCCTTGTTCTGTGGTGCGTTGCTCTGACGAAAGTCTCGGTTCATGTAGAAATTGCGCAGGTCCAAACTGGCTTTACTGTCCTGGACAAAATCAGCGTGAGCGCTAAACGGGCTAAACGCGGCGCACAGGGCAACGCTTGCCGCCGTGCGAAGGAGGCACGAATGCATGAGGGGGGTCCTTTTGTTGTTTTTGTAGGTATCACCCCCTATTCGGTAAGGGGTGTCATATAGTTAACATCTTATCTATTATTTGCGTAGCGTTTTTTTCAGTTTTTTCAGAAGAAATAGGGGTGGTGGCGATTATTTTTTATCTGAGATCATTGATTTGTTTATAAGTTAATGATGTGCTGCAGAGGGGATGTTGCATGCACTCTGTGCCGACTCTAAGCTTTGACGCTTCGACCTCTTTTTCCGCGTGAACCATGCCGACCCCCAGACCGTCCCTTACGCTCACCTTGTTGCAGGCCCGCGAAGCAGCCATGGCATTTTTCCGGCCGTTGCTCAACGAACATGATCTGACTGAACAGCAATGGCGGGTGATCCGTATCTTGCGTCAGCACGGCGAACTGGAAAGCCATCAACTGGCCAATCTGGCATGCATCCTCAAACCGAGCATGACCGGCGTGCTGTCCCGGCTGGAGCGCGACGGTATCGTCCGGCGCAGGAAGTCGTCCGAAGATCAGCGCCGGGTATTCATCGCCCTGACCGAGCAGGGGCAGCAGTGTTTCGTCGACATGAGTGCGGGGATGGAAAGCAACTACTTGAAGATTCAGGAGCAGTTCGGCGCGGAGTCGCTTGAGCAGTTGCTGGAACTGCTCAATAAATTGAAGAACATCAAGCCCTGATTGACGCAATGTCCTGTATTTGACATCCCCTCCGAGCAAGTCAAAAAAGTCCATTGCCACCATCCGATCACCAGGAAATTGAGCGCACGCTAAGATTGCCTGCAAACGTTTCGATACCAATGAGGCAACCTCACGGGGCTCCGTAGTGAACATCGACACCCGCATCAAATTCCGTCACCTCGTGTGCTTTCTCGAAATGGCTCGTCAGGGCAGTCTGGCGCGGGCGGCGGATGTGTTGGCGGTGAGTCAGCCAGCGATGTCGAAGACGCTCAAGGAGCTGGAGGAACTGCTGGCGGCAAGTCTGTTTATACGCAGTAAAAGTGGTGTGAACCTGACCGAAGCCGGGGTTGCCTTTTTGCGTTATGCCGGGCCCTCGGTGCAGGCGCTGCGTGATGGGGTGAATACCTTGCGCGGTGGCGAATATGCGGCAGGCACGGTTCGACTCGGCGTGTTGTCGACAGTGGAAAGTTTGCTGGTGCCTGAGGTTGTACGGCGCTTGCACGAGCGCCATTCGGCGCTGGTGGTGAGTGTGGTGACCGGGCCAAGCGCCTATTTGTTGTCGCAGTTGCGAGTGGGCGATGTGGACCTGGTGGTCGGCCGTATGACCGATAGCCCGGAGATTCAGGGGCTGACCTTCGAGCATCTGTACAGTGAGTCCATGACACTGGTGGTGCGTCCCGATCATCCCTTGCTGGCCGAGCCACTGGAGCGTAGCGCCCTGGAAGATTTCCCGCTGGTGCTGCCGCTGGCAGGGACGACGATTCGCAAATATGCCGATAGCCTGTTCGTGCAATGCGGCATCAGCCAGTCGCGGCAGCGCCTGGAAACCTTGTCCGTGACCCTGAGCCGTCGTTATGTGTTGTCCAGCGAGGCGATCTGGATCGCGCCTCTGGATGCCGTGCGCCTGGATCTGGCAAGCGGCGAACTGCTTGAGATCAACCTGGGGCAGCGCGAACCGGGTGGTTCGGTGGGGATTTCCAGTAACGCCAGCTTGCCGTTGTCACTGGCGGCCCAGTGGTGCGTCGAGGTGCTGCGCGAGGTAGGGCAGGCGTATCGCGAAGGGTCTTATCCATAACCATTTGGTTATGTGTTGAGGGTGGCTTTTCAATATTCCCCAGCCTTCTGTTGTTTGAAACTGCGCAGGTAGTGCTCCATAAATCAAACAACAGGAGATCGACATGTCTGATGCAGACAGCAGTCGTTTCGTTATTCGTGACCGTAATTGGCACCCCAAAGCCCTGACCCCTGATTACAAAACCTCTGTCGCCCGTTCTCCACGCCAAGCCTTGGTGAGCATCCCCCAGTCGGCCAGCGAAACCAGCGGCCCGGATTTCTCTCTCCTGAAGATGGGGCGGTTCGATAACGACCTGCTACTCAACTTCAATAATGGTGGGCTGCCGGTGGGCGAGAGGATCATCGTTTCCGGCCGGGTCTGTGATCAATATGGCAAGCCCATCCCGCATACCCTGGTGGAGATGTGGCAGGCCAACGCCGGTGGTCGCTACCGGCACAAGAATGATCGCTACCTGGCACCACTGGACCCAAATTTCGGTGGTGTCGGCCGGGCTCTGACCGACCGTGACGGCTACTACAGCTTCCGCACCGTGAAACCCGGTCCGTATCCTTGGCGCAACGGTCCGAATGACTGGCGCCCGGCGCACATCCATTTTTCCATCAGCGGACCATCGATCGCCACGCGCCTGATCACCCAGCTGTATTTCGAAGGCGATCCACTGATCCCGATGTGCCCGATCGTCAAGTCGATCGCCAATCCAGAGGCGGTACAGAGCCTGATCGCCCGGCTCGACATGGGTAATGCCAATCCGATGGATTGCCTGGCCTATCGCTTCGACATCGTGCTGCGCGGCCAGCGCAAGACCCACTTCGAAAACTGCTGAGGAGTCCGTCCATGCCTATCGAACTGCTACCCGAAACCCCTTCGCAAACGGCCGGCCCCTATGTGCATATCGGTCTGGCCCTAGAGGCTGCCGGCAACCCGACACGGCCGGAAGAAATCTGGAATCAGATGGCCAAGCCGGGTGCCGAGGGCGAACAGATTCTGCTGATCGGTCATGTCTATGACGGCAACGGTCACCTGGTACGAGACTCGTTTCTGGAGTTTTGGCAGGCCAATCATGAAGGGGTTTACGACCCGGTCTTTGACTCGGAAAAAACCTTCAACAGCTTCGGCCGAACCGCCACCACCTTCGATGCGGGGGAGTGGACACTCAATACCATCAAGCCGGGCGTGGTGAACAATGCCGCCGGGGTGCCGATGGCGCCGCACATCAATGTGTCGCTGTTTGCCCGCGGGATCAATATTCACCTGCAAACCCGGCTGTACTTTGCCGATGAGCCACAAGCCAACGCGACGTGCCCGGTGCTTAATCTGATCGAGCAACCGCAGCGTCGAGAAACGCTGATAGCGCAGCGTTGCGAGGTGGATGGCAAGGCGGCTTATCGTTTCGACATACGTATTCAGGGGGAGGGTGAAACGGTGTTCTTCGATTTTTAAAACCCGCTTCGCGCCGAGCCAGCGAGTTCAACGGGCCAAGCGTGCAGACAACAAAAAGCCGCTGCCACCCTCACAGGGCGGCAGCGGCTTTTTGTTGTTACAGGTTACTTGCTATCAGGCAGCGCGTAAGCGATCACATAATCGCCGCGATCGGGCGACTGACGCGCACCACCCGCGGTGATGACAACGTACTGCTTGCCTGTTTTCGGCGACACATACGTCATCGGGCCACCCTGGCTGCCCACGGGTAGCCGGGCTTTCCAGGCCTCTTGTCCGTTGGCGGAGTTGAAGGCGCGCAGGTAGTAGTCCTGTGTACCGGCGATGAACACCAGGCCGCCCTGGGTGGAGAGCGTACCACCCAGCGTCGGCATGCCGATCGGCAACGGCAGATGCATCTTGATACCCAATGGGCCAGTGTCCTGGACGGTGCCGACCGGCACTTGCCACGCGACTTTCTGGGTTTTCATGTCGATCGCGGTCAGTGTGCCAAAAGGCGGTGCCTGGCAAGGGATGCCGGCAACCGACAGGAAGCGGTTCTTGTTCACTGCATACGGGGTGCCTTTGAGCGGTACTGCGCCCATGCCGGTGTTCAGTGCTTCACCACCGGAAGAGGTCTTGGCATCTTTCTGCGCCGCAATCATCTGGATCCACAGGCCCAGACGCATGTCGTTGACGAAGATAAAACCGTGTACCGGGTCAGTCGAGATACCACCCCAGTTCATCCCTCCCAGCGAGCCCGGGAAGCTCAGCGAGATATCGGTGCCTGGTGCGGTGTACAGCCCGTCGTAACGCATTTTCTTGAACGAGATACGGCAGAGCAGTTGATCGAACGGCGTTGCCCCCCACATGTCCGACTCGGTCAGCGTTTGCGCGCCGATCGCTGGCATGCCCACCGATTTCGGCTGAGTCAGCGAGTAAGGCTCGTTCGGGATGTTCGAGGTTTTGACCGGAACCTCTTCAACCTTGGTCAGCGGCTTGCCGGTGGCGCGATCAAGCACGAAGATCTGGCCGGCTTTGGTGCCGATCACTACGGCGGGCACCTTGCTGCCGTCGGCTTTGGTGAAGTCGATCAGGCTTGGCTGCATGGGCAGGTCGAAATCCCACAGGTCGTTGTGGACGGTTTGGTAGACCCACTTTTCTTCGCCGGTTGTTGCGTTCAGTGCAAGAACGGAAGCGCCGTACTTGTGGTTCAGTGCCGTACGTTCCACACCGTAGATGTCGGTGGACGAACTGCCCATCGGCAAGAACACGGTGTTCATTGCCGGGTCGTAGGACATCGGTGCCCAGCTGTTGGGCGTGCTGCGCACGTAGGTGCTGCCGGCCGCCGGAGCCTGCTTGTCTTCGGGGTTGCCCGGGTCGAATGCCCAGCGCATCTCGCCGGTGACGACGTCGAAACCACGGATCACGCCACCTGGCATGTCGGTTTGGACGTTGTCGGCGACACGGCCGCCGACAACCACGGTGGTCCCGGCCATCAGCGGTGCCGATGACAGCTGGTAATAGGAATCAGGGACGTCGCCAAGACCTGCTTTCAGATCAACCTGGCCGTTGTTACCGAAGCCCTGGCAGAACTCCCCTGTATCGGCGTCCACTGCAATCAGGCGCGCATCGATGGTGTTGGTCAGCAGACGGCGCTGGCAGTTGGCGCCGGCCGGTATCGACACGGGTTTGACAGGTGTGCTGCCGTCAGCAGGCTGGGCGAGCGCAGCGGTAGCGTCGAAGTAGGCGATACCGCGGCAACGCTGCCAAACACGGGTCTTGGCGTTGATCTCGTTCTTCCACAGCTGTTTACCGGTATCGGCATCCAGTGCGATGAGGTTGTTGTGCGGGGTGCAGATGAACACCTTGTCGCCAACCTGCAACGGTGTCATCTGATCTTCGGCGCCATTGCCGTCGCTGATCGCGATGTCCCCGGTATTGTAGGTCCATGCCGGCACCAGCTTCGAGACGTTGCTACGGTTGATCTGGTCCAGAGCGGCGAAGCGGCCGCCGCCTTCGTCGTTACCGTAGTGTTCCCAGTTTTTCTGGGCCTTGGCAGGGTCGACCGTGGTCAGGCCAGGGCCGTCACCGGTCGGCGAAACAGGGGCATGGGGTACGAACATACCGGCACCACCTGCAACGATGGCGACTGCCAGCACACCGCTCAGAGCGTAGCCACTGCGACCGCTGGCCAGGCTATTGGCCTTGCGCAGATGGGGGTAGACCAATGCCACCAACAGGCTCAGCACGCCCAGGGCGAACAAGCGAGAGATCAGTGGCCAGAAGTTCAGTCCGACATCCGCCAGCGCCCAAATCACGGTCAGCACCATCACCGCCGCGAACAGCCAGGCACCCTGCAGACGCTGCTTGAAGAGCAGTACCGCAGAGACGATCAAACCGAAACCGGCGAGCAGGAAGTACCAGCTGCCACCCAGCGTGGCGAGGTAGCCACCACCGGTTGCGAAGAATAATCCAAATACCAGCACACCGAAGGCGACGACCCAGATGGGCCAGCGGCTGACGGATGCCGAAGGTCGAGACTTAGTCATGTTGCATGATCCTACTGACGCATGAACGTTTGTGGGGAGGGTTAAGAGCAGTGAAGGCAAGTCTGAAAATAGTTGTTAACTATTTGGTTAATTGCGCAAAGATATCAAAAAAAGCGAGCCCTGCGACAAATTGTCATTTGCCGGAAAGGAGAAACACTGTTGCGAATACGGTAACAATCGAGAGAAATGCCCCTGAACACACGGGGCGAGCTGGCGAAGATTGCCTTCAGCCAGGTGTGATTGCCTACCGCAAAGAGCGATAGGCAATGGGGTCGACGTACGCCGATTGCAGGTCCCGCTCCGGGATTTCCCAGATGATTTGCTTTGGCGGCGTTTCTTTGGAAGCCGGGTTGTTGAGGTAGCTGTTTGCAGCGCCAGAGAACGCTCCACCGTCTTTGGCGAAGTTACCCACGGGGGCGCCCAGTGCCTGCTGCAGAAACCCTGCGAAGTTGGAGTTGCGTGAGAATGAAGTGCCGATGAGCGCGGTGTTGGGGAGGTCGGCATCGCCAAAAAGGTCTGCCTCAGTGTCAGGGTTGGCGGCCGACGTAACGGGAAGTTCGTGGGTGCTGGTTTGGGCGACCATGTCGGGTGCGGGTTGCCATTTGAGCGGCAGCCAGTCGATTCCCGCCAGATGGACCAGATCGCCAGGTCGAACCGCGAGCGGGGCATGACGTTCATTGAACGACCTGCTTGGCGTGGCGCTGATGCCCAGGGTCTTCAGGCGCTGTGTGATGGCATCGGCCGCCGTTTTCGCGCCGGATTCGCTCCAGTGCGTATCGGTGCGCAACCAGGCACTGGCCCCCAGTGGCGTCAGCGCAGCGGTGAGGTCCAGATTCGACACGCCGCCCGCATCCAGCTTTGAGGTCCAGGCCTGGATGCGTCCTTCGAGAGCAGCTGGGCGGTGCAGTGTGCAACGCTGCTCGGAAGCGATGCGGCTCTTGTCTGGAACGATGACCACCAGCAGGCTGATACCACGCTGGGAGAGCTGCTGCTTCAGGTCAATCACGGCCTGGGCTTTGGCATCGGCATTGCGCTGCGCTTGATGATTAACCTTGAGCTCATCGGCCAAAAACAACCAGCCAGGACAACCTGAGTGAACCCTCGGCCCGGTGTCACTGAGGAGCAGCCAACTGACTCCGCGCTCCAGCTTGGCGAAGGTCGTGGGGAGGTGAGCGTTCGACAGTTCCTTGGCGAGTCGATGAGTGATATCGCCGTCAAGAATCTGCGAGGTCTGCACTTCACCGGGTAACAGTGAGATCTGCCCTGAAACGATCAGATGGCCAGAGGACAGCAGTCCGACGAACAGGAATATCAGCAGCGCCACGCCTGCCAACCGACTGCTGCGAATCGCCAAATCATCTGGCTGAGTAGGGAGCGGGGGAGGCTTTAGGGTTGTCATCAGAATTGGAAGTACAGGAAGGGTACGGTTTCGCGACTGGCGATCAGTGCGAACGACAGCATGAAACCGGCGATGGGCCAAAGGGCGGTGGTGTGGAGCAATAGGCCGCCCAGTCGTTTCTCACAGTAAGGGTGCAACAACGGTGCAACGACACCGAACACCCCCAGCAAACCCGCAAGGCCGTGTACCGGGCGTAGGGTCGCGGACAGTTCGTCACCGAGGGCAATGCCCTGCAAGCCGAACTGTCCGGCATACAGGCTCAGCGCGCTATGAAAGTCGGGGGCGCGGAACAGTGTCCAGGCCAGGCAGACGAACAGCAGGGTCAGCCCATGGGAAAACACTGGCTGTAACGGGGGCAGGGTAGAGCTGTTCCAGACACGATTCACACACAACGCAATACCATGGGCGCTGCCCCACAGCAGATAATTCCAGCTATCGCCACCGTGCCAGAGGCCGGCGATGGCCATGATCAGGAACAGGTTGCGATAGGTTTTCCAGGTGCCGTTGCGATTACCACCCAGCGAAATATACAGATAGTCACGCAGCCAGCTGGACAGCGACAAATGCCAGCGGCGCCAGAAGTCCTGGATGCTGTTGGCCAGATAGGGACGGTTGAAGTTCTCGGGAAAGTGGAAGCCCAGCATCAATCCAAGACCAATGGCCATGGCGCTGTAGCCGGCGAAGTCGAAGAACAGTTGCAAGGAGTAGGCAAGGCAGCCGATCCAGGCGTCAGAGAAACTTGGGTTCTGCACATTGAACGCCACATCGACCACCGGCGACAGGGTGTCGGCCACCAGGACCTTCATGCTCATCCCGACCATGAACCGGCGTGCGCCCAGCGAGAAATTCTGCCAGTTGAAGTGACGCTGATTCAGCTCACGCCGAACCCAGTCATAGCGAATGATGGGACCGGCGACCGAATGGCCGAACATCGAAATATAGGTGGCGTAATTAATGAAGCTGCGTTCGGCCGGCACGGTGCGGCGGTGTACATCCACCAGATAGGAAATCGCCTGCAAGACGATAAACGATAGCCCGGCCGGCATGATGACTCGCTGCCAGTCCAGCGGCATGGCGCCAGACCAGGCAAGGGCATCGATCAACGTACCGGCGACGATGTTGGCGTACTTGTACCAGCACAGCACCGCCGTGTTGAGCACGATCAATGTCACGAGTAGCCGCACGCGACCCTTGTCTTTTTCCCGCAAGGCGTCAATCAGCAAGCCGCCGGCCCACGCCGTGATCGTCAGCACCACATGCACTGCGAGGAACCGAGGGCTCAACCAGCCATAGAACAGCCAGCTGCCGATCAGTAACGTGACATTGCGCCAGGCGGCTGGGCACACTGCATAGCTGCACAAGAACAGCGGCAGGAACAACGTCAGAAACTCGAGAGAGGCAAAAACCATGGTGGTGGCGCGATCCGATCAGTGGGCCAGGACGTCAGTCGCGAGCAACAGGTGCGGGCCATTTGCACCAGGCAGCAGCACAACGCTGTAGCGCTCGCCGGCCTTGAGCTGGCCGAGGTCGAGTGGCGCACCGACATTGGTTTGGGCGCAGACCAATTGAACCGATAGGGTGACCGGGTTGATCGCTCGGCGTTGCACGCTGCCGTCGGCCACCTCCTTGAACAGGTCGGTATTTTTCCCCGCAGCACGCAAACCGGCCTGGGTGCACGCTGGATCGGCGCTGATAAACGCCAGCGAGGCTCTCAGGCTATTGAAATCGTCGGGTTGCTCACGGATGACGACCTGACGGATACCTTGAGCGCTATCTGGCAAAGCGATCACACTGGCGAATTCGCCTGCTGCCACCTGGATGTCCAGCGGCTGGCTTTTGCCGTTGCGTTCCAGGGTGCCCTTGATCGGTTGGTTGGCGGGCACGGGCAGGTAGTCGGACACGGCATTCGAACCCTCGAGCCTGAGGCTGGCCCGCGAGCCTTCGGCCAGCAGCTGCAAGGGGCGGTCGGCGGCGTTGATAAAGCGCAAGAAGGCCGAGTCCTGATCCGGGCCCGTCGGGTACAGGGCAATGTCGGCGGCCTGGGCGTGCAGGCTCAGCATCAAGGGCGCGAACAGCGCCCAGCCACATGCGGATCGAGTCATTTGCCGGCTCCTGTGCTGCTGACGGTGTCGGCGGGCAACTTGGCCAACGCACCACCAATCGCAGTGCCCCAGGCTTGATAACCGGCAACGGTAAAGTGCTGCCCATCGGTGGTGATCCACTGCCCGGGTTTGGAGAACGTCAGCGAATCGATGTAGGTGCAAGGCGCCACGTTCGCGGCTAAAAACTGCGACATCAACTGGGTGCGGGCATCATTCTTCTGGTACATGCCACCGGCTTTGCCCCAGGCCGGGCCCACCCAGGCGCAACGGGTCCCGGTGGCCGCGATGGCCTTGGCCAGGCCGGTGACGCTTTGCCATGCCCAGGCCTTCGGAAACACGGGCTTGTCGTAGGACGCCATGGTGTCGCCGATGATCAGTACCACCAGGTCGGGCTTGTCGGCGGCGATCAGGTCCTGGATCGGTGTGGTGGTGGCGTCACGACCCTTGATCACCATCTTGTCGTTGCCTTTGCGCTCGGCACCGCAGTCGACCTTTTTACTGATCAGCCAGTCGCCGGCGCTGGCGCCACAGGCACCGATGGAGTGAACCAGGGCGCCTTGGCGAGTCAGGTTGTCGTGCAGCGGCTCCAGCAAATGGTCCGCGAGGCTCATATGGCTCTCCCCAAGAACAAGGAGCGTCAGGCCGGCAAGGGCAGAAGTGGGCATCGGAAACTCCAGAATGATCAGTTGGAATAAGGTGAGGCGTACGGACTGACCGGCAAGCTCATGGGGCCGCTGATGTCCTCGAACAGGTAACGCAAAGACAGGGCGCCGCTGAATTGTTGGTAGTCGTGGGCGTTGTCCAGGCCCAGATTGGCGCCCAGCAGGAAGTTCGAAGCGACCTTGTATTCAGCCGCTGCGGCGACGCTGTAGCCGATCCCGGTTTTGTTTTGCCCGGCGTAACGCAGGCCCGAGGCCGCCTGCAGGGCTTTGTCGGTCGGGAAATAGTCGACACTGTCTTGCTCGAAATGCTGCACGCCGACCGAGCCCTTGACTTGATACGTCAAGCGCCCGGTGCGTTGTGCCCAGGTCACCGGTACGCCCAGGGCGAAGAACGTCTGCGGACTGAAATAGCCGCCGTGGCCATAGGTGAAATAGTCCTGATTGTTCGCGTAGCTGATGCCGGTCATGCTCAGGCCGACGGTCAGCTTGCTGTCCGTTGCATTTTGCAGGTACCAGTAGATGCCGCTGCCCAGTTCACTGCGGCTGTTGGATTCGACATGGTTGCCCAATAGCTGGTGCCAGGAGGCGTAGCCATAGGCGCCGACTTCACTGTCGTCATAGCTCAACTGGCCGCGCCCGCCGTTGGCGGTCACACCGCCCCAGGACTGCCCGCTGCGTTTGTCCGTGGTGCCGGCAAACGAGGTGACGCTGTCAGTCACCGGACGCCGGGAAACGCTCACCCCGTAGCGGACATTAGAGGAGTCGCTTATGGGGCGATCAACGCTGATGCCGCCCGTGGCGGTGGAGTATTTGAAGCCGAGCGGGGTGGTGCCGAGATCGGCCTTGAGCCCTTCCGCGGGCCGTTGGATAGCGACGGAAAGACCGACACCCTCGGCTTTTTGCGAGCCGGCGCCTTCGCTCTGCGCACCGCTACCGAAGCGCTGCAGTGCTTCGCCGCTGGCACTGCCGGCGTTCAGCGAGACCGGTGTCACGCGCAGGGCGACGCGGCTTTCATCCAGCGGGATATTGATTTCCAGCGGCGTTTCAATATCGGTCAGTTTGCTCAACCCCGACTCACTGTTGTTGCTGCGAATGCTCACGCCCTGGGTGACGTAGGCACTGCGCTCCTGAAGGATTTTATTCAGCGCCAGTTGTGCGGGGCTGATGTCTTCACTCACCAGCGCTGCGCGCGGCAGCTGCGACTCGAATGGATTGCTCGCCTGCTGGGGCCTTGGCAGGGCGTCGATGCCAAAAGGGGAGGTAGACCTCACGCTGCCCGGCATTTCCTGAGCCGGTGGCGGGATCGCTGCCAGCAAGGTGTCGCGACTGACCTCGCTACGTGGCCCCGACACCCCCGCAAAAGGGTTGGGTGCCACCGTCGAACCGGCCAGTTGGCCGCTCTGGCTTCTGCGTTTCTCGCTCTGTTCGATGGCCACTGCCTTGCGCAGCAGATCGGTCGCCGTGCCGGTCTTGCCCATGTTCTGGTAAAGGCGGGCGGCCTCGGTCAGCGTTTGAGGGTTACCGGATTCGGTCTTGAGCAGCTGTTGCAGTACCTGTTCGGCAAAGCCTGTGTCATGTGCCAACACCGCCGCGTCGGCGGCACCCAACAGCAGTTGTGGGTCGTTTGGCTGACGTTGTAACAGCGGCTTGTAGAGTTCGAGGGCTTTTGCCGTGTCGCCGTTGGCCGAATACATTCGTGCCAGCGCCGCGACGGCGGCGCTGTCACCGGGACGTTGCGCCAGCGCGGGCGCCAGCGTGTCATACGCGCTGGCCAGATTGCCTTGTTCGCGTAGATGGTCAGCCTGGCGGATGCGATAGAGATGGAGCAGGTCGTCGAAACGCTTGCGAGTCGGTGCGTTCAAGGGCTTGTTCTGAAGGTCGCGCAGAATCTCGTTGACCTGGGCGTCTTCCCCGGACTCAAGCAGGACCGAGGCGTATTGCAGGATGAAGTCCGCCGAGGGCGCAGCGGTGTGTTGCAACTGGCCGCGCATGAGGGCCAGCGCTCGGGTCGGCTCGCCGATCTCGACATAGGCCGAGGCCAGGCTCGCCGTGCGATCTGGACTGTTGTTGGCCATCGGCTGAGTACGATCGAGCAAGGTCAGGGCTTCCTGGCGCTGTCCGCGCTTGCCCAACCCGATCGCCTGGCTGAGTTGCAGGTTGAGGCTGACATCAGCGGCCAGTGCTTCCATGTCCGGGGTGCGCTGGTCGGGGCGCAAGCGTCCCAAGGTTGCCTGGGCGGCTTTCCACTCACCCATCTGGACCGACAGCAAGGCGCTGACGTAAAGCGCATCGGCATTGTCGGGGTGGGCCTGGAGCATGGTGTTGATCAGGTCCCGAGCCTTTTGCGGTTCGCCCATCGCCAGGTTCAGGCGGGCCAGGGCGAAACGTGTCCAGACGTTGTCCGGTTCGTAGCGCAGCGCGTCTTGCAAGGCGTTGCGCGCAGCGGGCAGGTCGTTGCGTTGTTCGGCGAGGGCGGCCAGTTGTGTCGCGCGCAAGGCTTGCAGGCGTGCGGACTGGCCGGTCTTTGCCTGTCCGGTGGCTGGCAGGCTGTTGATCAGTTGCAGGGCTTCATCGTTCTTGCCGCTCTTGAGCAGCACATTGACCAACCCTTCCTGTGCTCGAGGGTCGTCGCGGCGCAGATTCAAAATTTGCCGATAGTTGCGCTGAGCCTCATCGAACTGGCCCGCGCTGGCCTGAATATCCGCCAGGGCGAGGAGAGCATCCGCCCCGTTTGGATTCTGCCGCAGCGCCTGGTTCACCAAGGCCTGTGCCTGGGCTGTCTGGCCTTTGGCCTGGGCATCGCGGGCCTGCTGCAACGCAGACCAGTAGCGCACTTCGTTCAGCGCCACTTGCCAGCGGCTGCCGTTGTGTTGTCGCGTGGCCTGCCCCAGGAGCTTTTCCGCTTCGGCCAGTCGCTGTTGCTGCTGGCGAATAACTCCAAGGCCGCCCAGCGCGTCAGCGTCATCGGGCTGGGTTTTCAAGCGTGCTTGAAACGCCTGTTCGGCGGTGGCCTGGTCGCCTGCTTTGAGCGCCTTCAGGCCGCGCGCGACTTCGGCGGGCGGTTGCCATTCCTTGGTGGTCGTCGTTGCCGGCTGTTGCTTGCCCTTGTTCATCTGCGCGCGGATTTCCACGTCATCCGGATGCGTCTTGAGGTACGCCTCGAACAACGGTACTTGTGCCGGATTGGGCGGACCGATCCAGGTCAGTGCCAGGCGCCAGCTTTCGTCGGCATCACCGGCAATGTCGGTACGCTGGGTCAGCGCGGCCAGTGCACGAATGCCCTCGGCACGGCTGTCTTCACGACGGACCAGATGCTTGGCGTAAAACAGCGCGACGATCGAGTCGTTGGGCATCTCACGTTGCAGGCGCTGGAATCCGCTGCGTGCTTCAGCCCAGTCAGCCTGATTGAAGGCAAGGTTGTTGTAATACTCGCGGCCGATCGTACCTTGAGGTGGGCGGCCATCGAACAGCGAGCGAAACACGGCGGTCGCCTTGTCACGCTCACCGGCATCGACGAGGCGCCGAGCCTCCTCCAGGCGCTGCTGGTTCTGCGGTTGGGCCACGCCGATGTCCTGCGCCAATTGCAGGGCCTGTCGAGGCGTTGGCTGGATGGCTTGCAAGCGGGCGAGGTATTGCTGCGCCTGTTGTGGCTTGCCCTGTTGCACGCCGATCAAGCCCAGGCCATAGAGTGCGTCAACCTGGACCGGGTCCAGCAGCAGGACTTTCTGCCAGACTTCCGTAGCGCGTTGAGGGTTGTTGTGCGACTGCCAGTAATGCCCTTGCTCGACGAGTAACGTCTGTGGCGTCGGACTTTGAGCGTGTGCAGCAGCCGTCCATGCGCTCATGACGGCGATGGCTAGCGTGCGGTGGTGCGCGTGCATGCGGTCTCCCAGGAGAGTTTCAGCGTTCCGTCTTCCCGGAATCGGTAATGTTTATCTGCCCAGCCGAGCGCGAACAGGCTAAGCATGAAGTTGTAGTAACGCGGCGGACTGGCGTCGGCATCAGGCCTGGCCAGCGCCTCTTGCAAGGCGAGCTCCACGCGCTGGCGTTGTTGATCGGCCAACCGGGGATGCCCCTTGGCCTCAAGGTAGGGAATCAGTGCAGCCCAGAATCCGAACGGGCTCTGACCCTGAACACTGCCGTGGAGAGTCCGGACTGTTTCCGGGGGGGAGCCCGTCGCGACAGTGCTGCGAGCCATGCCGTCCAGCCGTTTGAGCAGGAGCGCTGCCAGCGGTTCGGAGGCGTCACTCATGCCCAGCCAGAGGTACGCGCGAATGGCATCGTAGCTGCCCGTGTCGCCGTTGATCGGGTCGCTGACGAAGACACCCGATTGCGCTGAAGTGCCTTGATAACCGACCCAGTCAGCGACAAAACCGTGGTGGCTTGATTGGGCAATCATCGTCGCGGTGTTGTTGGCAATCGCTTGCCAGGGGCCGTTGGGAGCTTCCTTGGCCAGCCGCCGTAACAGTGGCAGTGGCAGGTAGCTGGGGTTCAGGCGCCAGAGAGCATCCGGCAGGACGAAGCCCTGTGGTCCAGGCAATACCATCGGACCCAGCCCGGGCAGCGTGACGACCAATTGCGCTTCAATCGTCGCCATCAGGTGCAGGGCATCCTGGCGATAGTCCGGCCGATGCCACAGGCGTGCGGCTTCGAGGAGGGCGTAGGCGATCCACAGGTCGGCGTCGGCAGCCGAGTTGGCGTCTTGCAGGCGCCACTGACCGTCCGTGCCTTGCCCCCATAACCAGCCTGGCAGGCGAGTGGCGGTGGTGGAGCCTGCGAGGTTGGCTGATGTCCAGCGCCAGAGTTTGTCAAAGCGTGCCTGATCGTTGCCGATTAGTGCGAAGAGCATGCCGTAGGATTGCCCTTCAGAAGTGCTGTGATTGTTCTCCAGGCTCGATTCCAGAACCCGGCCGTCGGCCTGGACGAAGCGCGTTGCGTAGGTTTGCCACAGTGGCCAGGCCGGCAACTCACAGGGAGTTGTGGCGGCTATCGCAGGCACCGGCAGGGCGAGCGCAAGCACAACGCTCAACCTGCGCACGTTACCGCGCAGGCACTGGCGAAGTGAAACCGCCCGGCTGCTCATGGACGACACAGGCATGCGCAGCTCATTGGCCAAGACGACGTTTGGCCCGTAAGCGCAGGGCCAGGTAAGTCATCGAAGCAAGCAGCAGGACCCCGAGGAGCGTGAACAGCATGAGCGCCATTATGTTTTGCGAGAGGTACCACTGCAGATAGCGCAATGGCCCCAGGCTCCCGACGTAGTAGTCCTGTTCGGCGACCAGCGATTTGACATGCTTGCCCTTGACCACCACCAGACTGCCCTGCAACTCGTGGGCGTTTTCTTCGTTGCTGAGCAGGGCGTTGGTCACGTCGGCCAAGCCGTTGGGCCTTGCGCTGGCGATAAACACAACACTGCGCCCACTCTTGAGCGGCGATTCGAATCCAGTCAGATAAGCACTGCCGTCGTCAGCGCTGAACCTGAAGCTGCTGCGCGCTTCACGCAGATTGGTTTTCGTATCCGGGCTGATCCAGTTGCGCAGACGCAAGGGCAGGTCAGACAGTTCAAAGTACTGCGCAGCAGCTTCGTCCTTGGCCGGCAGCAGGCTTTGCCATTGCTCCAGCAGCGGCTGATTGTTGCCCGAGGCGAGCACCAGCAGATCCCGGTCGCTTTGCTCGGCCACCTGGTCGGCGTGGACCACCTTTACGCCGGTGGCCGGATAACCGGTGGAGTCACCGAAGCGGCCCAGCACGGTCAGATAGGCGCTCAGATCGGCCGGGCCTGGCTCATTGGGCAGGATCACCGATGTTTCAGAAAGGTCGGCCATGCGGGTGAACGGGAAGCCGCTGTCCTTGAACACCCCGAGGTTGGGCATGGCCATGAAGTGTTCGTATTGGCTGAGGTCCAGGGTCGAGTCCGGGTCGATCACACCGCGCATGTTGTCGATGATGATGTCGCGGCAGTCGCCCTGTTTGATGTAGTCATACATAAAGCGAAATTGCAGGCGTGATTGCAGCGCTACGGAATTGAGCGGCAACAGCATGCGCGACGTGCGGGCCAGGCTGTCGTCGGTTTTGAGCATCGCCAGCAGGCTGTCGCTGCTGCCGAGTTTCTCGATCGAAGGCAGATCGATCGACTTGATGAAGGTATCGTTGAAGTGGACCAGCAACGAGGAATTGGTGGAGACCGGTTGCGGCGTATAGCGGTACTTCAGGTCAAGTTGCGCGCCAGGCTCACGCCAGTTGAACAGGTCGGGTGGCAAGCGCAGCGCAACCGTCATTTGTCCCGGGTTGTAACCCGACACATTGAGTTCTGCGGGCTTCGCCAGCTCACCCAGGCGAACCGGGCGGTCGGAGGGCAGCCAGTTAGGCGCGTCGTACGGTCGGCGTGGCTTGAGCGAGTCGATCCGGTCGATCACCACGCTCTGCCCGGAAAAGGCCGAGCCACCGAGGGCCAGCGCGGTCGCGGCGACCTTGAGATCGGCGCCATCGCGCCCGGAGACGATCAACAGTTTGCCCTGAGCATCATTCGGGTTGCTCACGAGTGTCAATGTCGGCCCCGTGGCCGCTTTGATCGGCAAGCCACTCAAGGCCGTCGATTCGCCACTGCTGACAAACACCACGGCGTTGCCTTTGGCCGGCAGGCTGGTGAGGCTGGCGGGGAAGGTTGCGCCGCGGTAGCTGGCCAGGGCGCCAAACCAGGACGACAGGATACCGGCGGCCTCAAGCTCAGGGCCGCCCGGGCGCGCAGTGAACACGAAGGGCAGCTTCAGGGGCGAAGCGTCTCGACGATCGAACAAGGGCAGAGGCAGAGCGGACAGGTCGTTGGGCTGTTTAATCGAGGACACCTGGAGGCTCAGCTGGCTATCGTTGCCGATCTTGGCCCACAGGCTGGAGTGCAGAGGGTCTTCACATTGCATCGTGTAGTGACCGATGAACTGCAGGCTGAGCCGGTTGAATTCGGTGATGGTCTGCGGCGGAATCTGCACGGTCCGGGTCTGCAATTTACCGGCCTCTTCCTTCGGGAGGGGCAGGCTGGCGGCCACTTGATCGTTGATCAGCACGTTGATTTGCGAAAGGTCGGCCAGCAGCGCCGGTGAATAGCTGTACTGCAGCGTGACCTGCGCAGCCGTGACGACTTCATCCGCGCGCACATTGAAGTTCACACTGTCGGTAGCCTCCACGCCTTTAAGGTTCATCGAATAGCTTTTGCCCAGCTCCTTGAGGGTGCGGGTATAGCTGTTGCTCGGGGCATCGGTCCCGGGCAGCGATGCGACTGGCATCACCGCCGGCTCTGTGGCACTGATGGGGGTGGTAGCACTCAACGCCCAGTCGCTCCAGCCCACTAGTGAGCAGGCGAGCAGCATGAGTGAGCGACGAGGAGGAAAGGTCCGGCGAGTGGAAGGCTTCAAGATCGTTGCGTGTCCGCGGTGGGGTCGATGGGTGATGGAGTGGCCGGGCGTTTGCGCAGCAGCGCCTGGCTGTCCTTTAGGGTGGCAACGAACAAGCGCAGGATGGCGCGCAAGCCAATGCTGCTGACCTCGCGCAACGCTGACATTGGCGCGTCGAGGCGCCCGTTGCCCCACGTGTTGGCCCAGGTGTCGGCCCGTGAAAAGGTCAGTCGCACCAGCTCACTTTGCTGGCGCAGGGTCAAACCCTCGAATTTCACGCCTGCCACGTTGTCGTTGCTGAAGATCGTTGTTGCGGGAAAGAGGCTTGAGGGAGGGGTGCGCAGAATGCACAGCCGCAGCTTCTCTTTGGCGCTGAGCTGAACCTGCGGTGGCAGTACCAGACCCACGCCGTTTTGTGAGAAATCCCGGGTTATGCAATCGAACGATGTGCCGTCTTCGCGATAGACGCGCACGGGCAGATCCGCGGGCACCCTGGGCTCGTTGCGCACTTGAGAGGACTCAGTGGCCACCGCCACGGCGGTGCTGACGATGATGATGTTGTACACGGTCCAGACCAGGTTGATCAGCAGGGTAGTGACCTCGGCCGAATCACTCCCGACCAGTTTCACCACGCCGATCGCCAGACCGATCATGTTCAAGGTCAGCAGGACGATGTAAGGCCGCGCGAGCTTCCAGTTGAAATAGTCCTTTTCGACGGTGCCGCCCTTGTCGGTTACGTTGAATTTGCCCAGCGAAGGGCTGATCAGGGCCAGCAGTACCGGTCGCATGATGTGCCAGGCCAACACCGACTCATACACTTCGTTCCAGAAGGAATGGCGGAAGCGCCCCTGGATGCTGGAGTTGGTCAGGCTGGAGTGGAAAATATGCGGCAGCACATAGACCGTGACCATCAACGCCGAGGCATGGAAAATCTGCGCGTCGAAAAAAAGGTAGGCCAATGGTGCGGTCAAGAACACCAGACGGGGCAGGCTGTAGAAAAAATGCATCATGGCGTTGAGGTAGCAGATGCGCTGCCCCAGGTTCAGTCCTTTGCCAAACAAGGGATTGTCGGTCCGAAAAATCTGCACCATGCCCCGCGCCCAGCGTATGCGCTGGCTGATGTGTCGGGAAAGGCTTTCGGTGGCCAGTCCCGCCGCTTGTGGAATGGCGAGGTAAGCGGTGTTGAAACCACGGCGATTGAGCTTGAGTGCCGTGTGCGCATCTTCGGTCACGGTCTCGGTGGCGATGCCGCCGACTTCCAGCAAGTGAGTCCGCCGGATGACCGCGCAGGAGCCACAGAAGAATGCCGCGTTCCACAAGTCGTTGCCGTCCTGCACCAGGCCGTAGAACAGCTCACCTTCATTGGGTACCGAGCGAAAGGTATCGAGGTTTTTTTCGAACGGATCGGGTGAGTAGAAAAAGTGCGGCGTTTGCAGCAACGCCAGGTTCGGGTCCTTTAAAAACCAGCCCATGGTGATTTGCAGGAAGGAGCGGGTGGGTACGTGGTCGGCGTCGAATACGGCAATGAACTCGCCATCGGTGACTTTGAGTGCCTCGTTGAGGTTGCCGGCCTTGGCATGTTGATTGTTGTCGCGGGTGATGTAGTTGACACCAATCTGCTGACAGAAAGCCTTGAATTCCTCCCGGCGTCCGTCATCGAGCACGTGCACCCGCAGTTTGCCCTCGGGCCAATCAATGGCCTGAGCCGCGAGTACCACCAGTTTGACGATACCCAATGCTTCGTTATAGGTGGGAATGAACACATCCACCGTCGGCCATTCAGCGGGTGGCTGTTGCAGAAACTGCGGCTTACGTTGCAACGGCCAGGCGGTCTGTATATAGCCGAAGACCAGGACGAGCAAGGCATACAGTTCTGCCAGCACCAGCCCGTAGCCAAATACGGCATCCTGCCAGTTGTCGAAGTCCAGGGTGTCGGACAGGCGCCAGTACATGTAACGCAACGAAGCGATCAGCGAGAGGGTGATCAGGGTCAGGATCGCCAGACGCCCGGTTTGCTTGCGGATGATCAGGCTGGCGGCAAAACAGACGGAGGCAAACACGGCTTGGGAATACAGATTCTGCGGTGCAGTGAGGATACCCAGCACCAACAATGCCGCAATCAGCCCGCCTGAAATTTTCAGGCCCAGGCGCCAACGCAGGGGCCATTGACTGAAGCGATCCTGGAAGCTATCCAGTAGCTTCTGCAACCACCAGGTCTTTGCAGGTAGCTGATTCAGCTGGACGGTCATAGCGTGCCCTGCTGGCTGGAAGCATCCGCGAAAAGCAGGGCATGGACCGCGCCTGATAGCGACAGAATGTCCTGACAGCCAATGCTCTCAGGTGCGTACTGCAACAGGTCCCGACCATAGGCCAGCGACTCGTTGAACTGGTGATCGAGGCGAATCGTCCCGATCAGGTCAGCGCCGAGCCGTCGCTGAAACAGCACGCCCATGTCCCTGCTGAACGCACGAGAGTCATCCCGTTGGTTGAGCACATACCGCTGCCGCTGTGCGCGTCGCGGGCTGGTTTCCAGCCACTGGGTCATGGTGTCCAGTGCCAGGTAGGAGGCCGCGTCGGCCACCGTCATCACCAGCACCAGATCGGCAGCGTCGAGTGCCTGTTGCGAATAGACGGTCGCGCCCGAAGGCGTATCCAGGATCACGGTATCGTTTTCGCTGAGGTTCATTGACGCCAGGTGCTGGCTCAACCAGTCAGCATCTTCAAGCAGCATCTGCCTGAGCAATCGGCGTTCGTTCAGCTCGCCAGTGCCGAAGGGCAGGCACTCACTGTCACTAAAGCCCGGCAGGCGATGAACGCCCCAGTCGGCGTCCTGCTCTTTGAGCTGGATCAGCCCGGGAGCCGGCCTGGTGATACCCAAGTGGCTGGACAGCGCGTTCTGAGGGTCCAGATCAATCGCGATGACTCGCCCGCCAGGGTGCCGAAGGGTTTTCGCGAGGCCAGCGGCGACGGTACTTTTACCCACCCCACCATTCGCTGAAACGATGGCAATGACCTTCGCCTTCGTCCGCTTGTGAATCGTTTCTGGCAGACCGTCTCGGCGAACCTGGTTGAGTTCTCGCAACAGGTCGCTCAAACGCTGACGGTCACCCGTAGCAGAACTCGCAAGTGGTTCGGTCAGGGGAGGGGGCTTGGGCGATGGTGGCGAGGGGACAGTATTTTTCACCGGTTCGACCGGCGGTTCTGGCTCAGCCACCGCAGGTATGACCGGGTCGTCTTTGAAATCTTTATAGTTTGGTTGTATTTCCTGGTAAGTCTCTGCGTTTGCGCCAAAACGTGTAAAGAGTTTCGTAATGTCATCTACATATTTCATGCGTTGTACCAGGAATGAAATAACTTAGAAACTCAGCATTCCATTAACTTAACAAAGTTGATGCGTCGTCTAGGCGTTGGCAGAGTGCCATTAATTTAGGGTTTCCATGTAGGTGTGTCAATAATTGTTATAAAAAGTCAGCGAGTCATGTTGGTGTTTGTCCAAGTATTATTTGTGTGTTGTGATATTTGTAGAAAGTGTGAGTGTTAAAGTGCGCCAAAATAATAACTGTCCAGTGAGGTGTGGTGCGGTAACAGGTAATAAGTGCATTTATCGGAAGAAATAATTTCCGAATATTCTTGTTTTAGGGATAAAAGAAATCTCTTCGATTTCAATGGGGCCGAGTGTGAGTCGCGTTTTTCGCTAAAGTTATTGTTCTATTGGCTTTCGTTGAAGCTTGTGAAAATTGAAAAGAGCAACATCGGTCTCTTTTTTATGGTTGCCAAGTTTCACCACTGCTAGCACAAATGTATCTCTGTGTATCCAGACCGCATGCCGATACGGAGTGTTTCTTTTATGGGCGGTTGGTGACACATCCGGGATACCTGATCGGCGTCAAATGAACTCCATCGAGACATCGTTCAATAGTTCAACCACCCAAGGAGTTTCCAATGAAAAAAGTAATGGCCGCTCTGGCCTGCACCGTTAGCCTGATCATCGGCGCCAACGCGTCGGCGCAAACTGAAAAGCCTACTGTCGTCCTCGTACACGGCGCCTTTGCCGATGCTTCGAGTTGGAATGGTGTGGTGAAGATCCTCGAAAAAGATGGCTACCCCGTTGTGGCCGCCGCCAATCCATTGCGCAGTGTGAAGAGCGATGGCGCTGCTGTTTCTGCGTTGCTCGATGGCATCAAGTCGCCTGTTGTGCTGGTCGGCCACTCCTACGGTGGCAACGTCATCAGCGAAGCGGCCAACGACCATGCCAATGTAAAGGCACTTGTTTACGTCGCCGCCTTCGCGCCCGAGGCGGGCGAAACGGTCGCCGGGCTAGCCGGAAAATTCCCGGGGAGTACCCTCGGCCCAACCCTCGCAGCGCCTGTCGCACTGGCTGATGGCGGCAAGGATTTGTACATCCAACAGGACAAGTTTCACGATCAGTTCGCCGCTGACGTCCCCGCCGCGCAGGCGGCATTGATGGCGGCGACTCAGCGCCCGGTCACCGAAGCGGCGCTGAACGAACAGTCAGGTACACCCGCCTGGAAGCACATTCCGTCCTGGTACATCTATGGCGACAAGGACAAGAACATTCCACCGCAGGCCATGGAATTCATGGCCAAGCGAGCCGAGGCCAAGGTGGTGAAAGTCGTTAAAGGGGCTTCCCATGTCGTGATGGTTTCAAACCCGGAGCCGGTAGCCCGGCTGATTGAAAAAGCGGCTGCGGCGATGTGATTCCTGCGCTTGTGAAGTGTAGGTAGGCAGAGGGTCAAGTATCGAATCAAGGCATCAAGTGAGGAACTCACTTGTGCCTTGATCGATTTTTGAACGGGTGGTCGTCAGTAAGTTGATCAGCCGGTGAGCCTCTGCGCCGAAGCATTTCACCGGCTTGCCGTAGCGACGCCTCGCAAGGCGCCGATCTGTTTAACCCCTTAGAACCAATAATGCAGGCCGAGCATTAATGACTGGGCGCTGTAGTCAGTACGCACATCGCCTTGGGGCAGGCCCTGAATGTCACCGAAGTGCGCATCGCGAGTCTTGAGGTATCGATAATCCAGGGACATGGACCATTGTTCGGTGAGTTCGTAACCTACCCCGGCGCCGAGTTGATAGGCCGATACAGTGTCGCGATGAGTGCCGCCGAACTGGACGCCGCCGGCTTCCAGGCCACTGACCGACAGCGTGGTGTAACCCAGGCCGCCGCCGATGTAAGGGGTGAACCGACTGAAGGGTGCTGGCAGGTTCAAGACGTCATACCAGAGGTTGGCCATGACGCTGGTGGCTTCCTCTTCGCCTTTACCGTCGATGCTCCCGCCGCCTTCATAGACCCGGTTATTGAATTGGGTCAGGGTGTTTTTGCGGTAGCTGAGTTCCACTTCAGGTCTGAGCCCGATGGGGAATCGCCAGCCCAGTGCCAGTCCGGTGGCGTAGCCGGAGTGTAACGGTTGGTTGAATTCCATTTCGACAAAGTCGAGGTTGTTCTGGTTAAGGTCCTGCGGAGCCACCCAGTTCAGACCACCCATGACACTGACATAGGGGCCGAGCGTGTCGGCGGAACTGGACTCAGGGGCAATAAGGCCCATGCCAATGACGCCCATCACGAGATACTGAGGTTTTTTAAATAGGTTCATGCTCGGTCCGAAGTGTGCCGTTATCGATAAGTAAGCGGGGGGTGTTAGGGAGCGAGCGTTCAACACGCTCCCTCCCGGGATATTTCATACACGGTGCAAATGCTTTCCAGGTTTTTCGAGCCCTGGGGTACTGATGGCGTTCGCTCGTTGTTCAGCCAGCGTGCACAGGTTGCGCAGTGCCGTGGTCATTGCCGCGGTCAGCATTTTGCGTAGCAGCCCGCGGTATAAAAAACTCAAGGGGCCAGAGATCTTCGCGCTATGGATGACCTGGGTTTCATTCGGGGAAAGTCTGCGCATCTGGTGATCGAACTCAAGGTCGATCCAAAGCAGTCTTGCCGTGTTCCGATAGCTTTCATGCAGCTTCACTGCTTCCAGTTTCAGCGGCATATTCAGGCCATTTTTGAGGACGCATTTGCCTCGTGTTCCAGGTTGAAACGGGCCATTGAGCTCACACTGGCGAACGTCGGTATCCCATAGCGGCGCTTCTGAAAAATTGCTCCAGATATTCCAGATTTCAGCACGCGGCGATTTGACTATGACTTGCACTTTGACATCGTTCACGGCGACACCTTGATTGTTGGGGGCACGGTCATGCGGGAGAGTGGGATCAATTGAGTGCCTCAGGCCGCGGGTGCGGATTGACTCAGCACTTGAGCTGTAATGCTGGCTTGACCGATTTTTTCGCCCCGGTTGAACAGGTCGATATAGATGCGGTTGGTTTTGAACGGCTGCTGTGCGTCAAAACCGGCTTGCGGTGCCAATGACAGCGGACTGTTCCTGGGGATTGGCCGATCCAGGGTGAAACTCAAGGCCAGCAGGTTCATCGGGGTGTTGAGTGGAATCCGCAGATGGCTGTGGGCAATCTGCATGTAGCACTGGCGGGCAACTTCGAGGAAATACACCATCGAATGGTGCTCGGGGTCGCCCTCCTGGAAGAAGTGCTCATCCGGCAGTTTGAGCGTGTCCACGCTCAAGCCCTGAGCGATGCCGCTCATGTCACTGACGATGACGTTTTCTTCCCTGGCCTTGTGCAGCAAGGCCTTGTCGCGGCAGCGAGTGGCCGTGAACTCGCCGGCGGGCGATTTCTCGAACGCCGAGCTGTAGGCCATCCCAAGGACGCAGGTGCACATCAGCTTTCCGGCTTGCATCACCTTGGCATTGAACACATGCGGGTCTTTACCCTGTTCCAGATGCAGATCGATCACACCCTGCTTTTGTACGTATTGCTGGAACTTGATATTCAGGGTTTTGACATAGGCGACCCGTCCACTCAGTGGCGGCATGGCAAGTTCAATCAATTGCAACACGCCCTCAAGCAATAAAATGCCGGGGATGTGATCAAGAGGGTGATCGAAGAAATAAGGGTGCGCTTCATTCACCACGAGCTGGGCACGCAGTGACTGGGGGCCGCGCTGGACGTTGGTGATTACGACGTTTTCCGGGCAACGTTGCCAGTGCGCCGGGCGCTGGGCTTCAGTGCCACGGTGCAGGGCGAAAAGACTCTCCATGGCGCGAACCCGGACACGCAACCCTGAGAGCAGGGTGTTGGTCAGCATGTCGCTGAGTTGCAACACATCGACGCCGTCGTTTTGTGGTTCGCGGACAAGGCTGACAGGACGGGCAGGCGGGATCACCGGCTGCAGTTCATGGTGGGCCGAGTGAGCAAAACGCAGGGTAAAGGGATGCTTGATGGCAGGAGCGGGTTCGGCCGCCGTGCTCCATTCCCGAAGCTTTTCAGTAAACAACCACATCACTGCCTTGCCGGCTTCGCGAACCTCGATCACCGTGTGAGCCGATGCACTCAACATCACCGCCAACAGGGTTTCGATGCCACTGGCTTCAGCCAGGAAACCGGTAATCTCTTGCAGAGATCCACTGGCATGAGTCGCGTCAGGTTGCAGCTCGCAGACTTCAATGTTCTGGTATTGACTCCGCTCTTTGCCCAGCAGTTGGCAAGCCTCTTCCAGCGAGTTCGCGGCATGGGCGAGAACCGCCGCGCGGATCACCAGTACAGGTTTGTCGCTGGCGTCTGGTTGATACGGACGCAGCGCAATCAGCCCCAGTCCTTCGCCTTGCACCGTCGCTGAATGTCGGGCGCGCTCGATCTCGATTTCACCGCTGATAAAGCGCCCTGCACCGAGCAACAGCGTGGTTATGCCGTTCTTGAACCATTGCTGCGATGCCAGCAAGGTTTGCCAGAACAGACCCGGGGTGCCGACCAGTGTTTGATGGAAACCCTTGAAGTCAAAAATTTGCGTCGGGTAGCCGGACAACATGTTCGGCAACATGGTTGCCACGTCCGCTACCTCCACGCCCGGTGGCGTGCCTTGAGCTTGGGAGTAGAAGCTGTGAGCGCTGCTGTACGCATTGCTGAAGCGTTCCCCGCCCATGTTGCAGCACATGACCATCGCCGTGCCGGGTGAGCCGGCCACACCCGGCAGGCGTCGCAGCAAATGATTGACGCGATCGGTGATCAACAGCTTGAACGGATCGACATGGGCCAGAGGTTTGGGACCCATGCCGAAACCGTCGATATCAATGACGCGATCCTGCGCCAGGAATTGGCCCAGTAACGGCTGACCTGGGGCAGGGGAGTAATCAACGAAACGCCCATAAGGGAAACTGACTGATGGCGCTGCCGGCCGATCGAGCTGTTGCTTGAATGACTGCAACGAGCCGTGACTGCCGATCGCTGCTTCAGCCTCGACAATCGCAAGGTCCAGCATTAACACGCCGGGGTTGGCGTGAGGGGCGACAGGGCGGTTGTCGGGAATATATTCATCCACTACCAGATGCGCATTGGCGCCGCCAAAACCGAAGCTGGATATGCCTATGCGGATCGCCGACTGCCGGTCCGCGAGGGGCTGTATCTGCTTTGTGGCCAGTCGCAGGCTGGTCTCGTCGACTTTTGCGCTGGTACGGTAGTCGGGCTGAGGTGGAATCCCTTTGTGGCGCAAGATCATCAGCGCCTTGGCGAGCGAAGCGCCTCCAGCAGCGGCCAGTGGGTGGCCAATGACAGACTTGATTGAACCGATGGTGATTTTTTTGCCGTCTGTGCAGTGGGGGGCGAAGAAGCTGTTCAGCGAGTCCAGCTCTGTCGCATCACCCAGCGGAGTACCGGTGCCATGGGTTTCGATGTAGTCCACGTCATTGGGATCAAGACCGATATAGGCACGCTGGTAAGCCGTGTACTGGGCCTGTTTGCCAGGTGCAAACACTGAACCTTCGGCGCCATCGGCGGACATTCCCAATGCCCGTAAAACACCCAGGGGACGGCGCTGCGCAATCAGGGCCTGCGATACAGGTTCGACCAAAAAGGCGACTGCACATTCGCCCGGCACAATGCCGTCAGCGTCCTGGCCGAACGCCTGCATTTGGGCCCGGGCGGAAAAGGCGGTCAACTGCGAGAAGCCCAGAAACAGCGCCGGTGGCAGCACGGTGTTCAGTGCCATGACAATCGCGTTATCCGCCTGTCCGCTATTGACCAGGGCCTGAGCCATGTCGATTGCATAGGGGAACGAACTACAGGCGGTGTCGACCGATAACGCCGGGCCACCGAAGGCAAAAGCCGCCGCCAGTTCAGCCACTTGTTCACCCGGCGTGTAGCCCTGTGGTGCTTCGGTTTTTCCGGACATGCCGGTGACGAAATAACTCTCGTCACTCCAGGATGTTGCGACCACCAATGCGGTGCGTTCTTTGATCAGAGTCGAGCCTTGTCCGGCAAGCTGGGCGAGGAGTGTCTGCAGTACTTTCTTACCGATGGCGACTTGCCGTCCTTCATGCCGTGAAGGGGTTGATGCGTCATCGGTCAGGCAAAAAGCGCTGTCCAGGTAAACGCGATCCTTTTCACCTGCCTTTGCTGAATAGATTGACGCCTTATCCAGTTCCCAGCGTGTCAGCATCGAATTGATAGGTGCTATCTGTCCTTGCGTCAGCAAATGCCAAAGCGCATCCGTTGACGGTGCCCCGGGAAACTCGCCGGCCATCGCGCTGAAGCAAAAGTCGCCCTCTGTTGTTACCGCGCCATTCATACCCTGTCTCCTGATTGCCAAAATGCTGGGTGATCTGTCCGATCACCCGGATTCCATGCCATTTTTTACAGCGGCTCAGTGCTTCAGCTCAGTCGTGCCAGAAGCGACAAGGCGTCCTGCGGCGTACGACGCGACATCAGTGCTTCACCGGCAAACTCGCTGGCAGAGCACTGTTGCGCCATTGATTGGCAGAGTGCTTCTCGGGCAAAACCGTTGAGCCCTAACTGTGCAAAGGGCGTCTCAATGTCGATCGACTGTGGCGCGTCCGGGATCAGGGGTGACAGGGAGTTGAAAAGCAGGTTGCTTGCCTGCCCTTGGTCGTCCGTTGTGGCAGGTGCTTGCACTTCGGTAGCGGGTGTTGATGTCGACTCGGGGGCGGCCAGGGCGGCTTTAATCAGGGCGATTGTTGCCTGCGGATACTTGGCGTTGGCCAGCTCAGTGCTGTTGGCCTTGAGTTGCGGCCACAATGCGACGACCGACTCCAGGAAGTCCAGCTGCACGAGGGAGTCCAGGCCCAGGCTTTCATAGCTTTGTTTTTGGTCGATCTGGTCAACCGTAAAACCGGTGATATTCGCCAGTTGTTCCAGTACCCATGCTTCGACATCCACGGCAGGTGCCTGCGGATCGGCTTCAAGCCGCGCCAGCAAAGCGGTAGGAGTGGGGGCATCAAAGAGCTGCGAGGTGAGCTCTTTCTTTTCCGGGAAGTGCTGGGCCAGGGATTCGAAAATATCGACCATGCCGAGAGAGTCGATACCCAGGCTTTCGAAACTTTGATCGAAGTCGATTTGTTCTTTTTTGAATCCTGTGACTGTACTTATTTCGGCGCGCAGCCATTGCCCGTAGTTGAGTGCGGGTGTTTGTTCCGCAACAGGTGTCGATTCCAGTATTACCGGGTTCGAGTGTACGGGCTCCAGCACCGCAAGGTTTTTATTGACGGGGGCTTCAATCCCATTGGCATAAACACCCTCGAGGACTTGTTGGTGAGCATTGAAGTAATGCGCAGTGACGGATTCGGCCTGCTCCAGCAAACGCATCAATATTGATTCTTTTGCAATATTGGACTCGCACAGTGAATCAATGATTTTTTCTGAAAGAGAAAAATAGCTGTTGGCTATTTTTCCATTGGACACGATGAATTCCTGCACAACATCGTTGAGTTGGAAGCGCATGAGGTTCTCCTAACCAAAGTCGGTATATGTTTTCTACAAACAAGAAATAAAAAGTCTTGGCCCAGGGGTGGGCCTTGTGTGAATCAATGAACCAGGTTGGCAGTAGCCATATAGCGACTTAAAGTTGGAGTTCCACTGCGTCGATCTCGGAAGATGTTGTTTTTCTGGCTCCTTTGAGCAGCCCGGATCTTACGTTCAGATAAGTGAAGAGCGTTATTGCATCGGCTCCCTGGAAAGCGATGTAGCCGTCAGGACGAATCAACATCAACGTGCCCGCTTTGGCATGGTAACGCTTGTGCAGCCGCCAATCGGGGTCCAGCAACGTCGAGTGCCAGGAAGGCAGTTCGGCGCTGCTCAGGGCATCAATAACGCAATAAGCCTTGATGCCCGGGTAGTCCTTCTCCACCGACTCGGCCAGCGAGTAATAGCCCGGCAACAACGGGGAAAACTGATCGGCTGCGCTGAAAATCAACAGCGTGAACGTTCCGTGGAACAAGTCGATCAAGCGCTTTGGCGGCATACCTTGCAGTTGCCACAACTCGACATCGGGTGCCAGTTGCCCGGCGCGAGGCACCGACGTCTGGAATTCAGGTTTCTTGCCTTTTTTATCCCAATTCATGCGCTGCTTTTTCGTCAGCGATTCCTGGATGTAATCACTCTTGCCGTAGTGGTACTGATGACCGGAAATCATCGACGGCAGTTTGCGCTGAACCTTGCGCCTGTTGCTTATCAGTGGCAGAACATTGTCGCGCAGCCAAACGAGGGCGCGATGCTTGACGGTAATCAGTCCGGTCAGTCGATGTGCCGTGTTCTCGACTTCCAGGGCCACCGGGTAACGCTCTTCGTTGTAGCTTTCCAGCAACGATGGATCAGCCAGGCCCTGATCGACATAGGCCATTTTCCACGCCAGGTTATAGGCCTCGGAAACCCCCAGGTTCATCCATTGGCCACCGATCGGGCTGCCGATATGAGCCGAGTCGCCTACCAGAAACACAGAGCCTTGCTGCAACGACTGCACGCGGCGATGTTGGAAAGAGGCGATGGTGGTCGATGAAATATTGGACAACGTCATCTTTTGCCCGCGTCCTTCGCACAACCGCTGAAAGTTCTCCAGGCTCAAGGAAGGGCGCTCACCTTCTGGTGGCAGGTTGTAGGGCATCTCGATGAAAAGTCGATAACGGGATTGAGCGCTGATCGGCGCGACCGCGACATAACCGTCCTGTGCACCCAGGAAGAAAGCGCCTTCGTCCTTGCTTCCAGACCACTCGATATCGGCATCGGCGAGCATGAAGAAGCGGTCGTAGGACGATCCTTCGAAGGTCATATCAAGACGTTTTCTGATGTTGCTGCGAGCACCGTCGCACGCGACCACCCAGCGGCTGGAAAAGGACTCGGCGCTGCCGTCCGCATGCTGAAGCGTCATCTGCACCGAGCCCGGCTGGTTTTCTATATCGACCAGCTCGGTATTCCATTCAACATCTGCTCCCAACTTGTTCAGTCGCTCAAGCAGAATCTTCTCTGTCTGCGGTTGTGGCAGGCTGAGGAGCAGGGGGTAGGTGGCGTCCAGGTAGGAGAAGTTGTAGTTCAGCACCCGTTTGGCGTTCGATTGCACCGAAAACTGGTTGATAGTGAATCCGTCGCTGATGGCCTGATCGGCAACTCCCAGATCTCGGAAAATTTCCAGGGTTCTGGAATGGATGGCCATCGCTTTGGTTGCGGTCGAGGGACCGGCATTCTTTTCAATGATGCGAAAAGAGACGCCCCACTTCTTCAGCATGATTGCCAGGGACAGGCCAATCGGGCCGGCGCCTACGATCATGACTGTCGGGGTATGACCGGGTTGGCTGAAGTGCTTGGGGGCCAAAGTGCTCAGAGTGTTCATCGGTTAGTACCAGTTTCTGTAGAAGGGAGAGTTGGCAATGCCGAGCAGGGCATCGTCACCGGATGAATCCCCGTAGGCATAAATGTAAAAGTCATCAAGGTTGCTCAGGCAGCCCTTGAGCCGTGTGACTTTCTCTCTCTCAACACAGTTGGTACCTGATATTCCTCCGGTCAGTTTGTTCTTCGCCGTCGCCAGGCGAGTGCCGCAGACATAGTCAAAACCCGCTGCCTGACCCCAGGGAATCAGGTAGTTTTCCGGCGAGTTGCTGACCAGCGCAGTGACATGCCCCATGGACTGATGCCATTGCAGCCGGCGCAGGGCCTCGGGCCTGAGCCAGAGCGGTAGCAGCTCGCTGATGAAATACTTGGCATGCTCGCGCTCTTGCTCAACGGACAGACCGCCCAGATAACAGGCAATGAATGCCAGTCGGGCTTGCATCAATGGCGTGATGCCAACGATTACACTGAGCATTTTGGGTAGCAGGGGAATGATCCTGAGCCAGAACGATCGGGTTCCCACGATATAACGCATGTAGCGCCAGAACGTATGTCTGTCGGTCAATGTGCCGTCAAAGTCAAACACGGCCAGTACCGGTTGTGTGCCATTAGCTTGCATGAATCTCTTCCTTGAGAGAGATGATCTCGATGGTTTTGGGCAACTTGAAGCCCGAGAGGTAGCGCGAGAGCAGGGTAGAGACAGCGCTCTGGGTCAGGTCGCCGCTCCCTTCAACGCACAGGTGCAGTACGTTGACCTCCTTGTTGTCCGGGACGATGTAAGCTTTCGCGCGCACCACATCCGGGTGCTTCAGGGCAATGGATTCGATTTCAGTCAGGTCGACCATTTGCGCTTTGATCTTCGAGATTCGCAGGCGTTGGCAATAGAAGAACACATGCCCGTCGTCGTCCCGCCAGACCAGATCACCCGTGTGTAGCCAACCATCACGGAAGAACCGGGCATTGGCGTCCTCTGCATCGTTATAGCCGTCAATCACCATCGAACCGCGAATCAGCAGTTCGCCAATGCGTCCAGGTGCGACATCCCGCCCTTCGGCATCGACGACCCGTAGTTCTACGCCTCTGATCGGTTGTCCCATGGCGCCGCGATGGACCTTGCCAATCGAGCTCTGGACAATCACCGGCATGCTCTCGGTCAATCCATAGCCTTGCAGCACCGGATTGCACCCCAGCAGCCTTCCCAGCTTCTCGGCTTCGTCTGCGGGTAAATGACTGCCACCCGAATAAATCATCAGGTGAGGGTGCAACGGCAACAACGCGCCCTTGCGTTTGGCCAGTCGTGTATTGAAGTAGCGAATGACGTCGGGCACCAGGCAGGCAAAGGTGACCTTATGCTGGGACAAGACTTCTGCCAGATCCCTGTTGAGCAGGGTGTTAGTCATTAACAGTGTGGCGCCCACGCTCAAGGGGAAAACCATCATCACCGACAGGCCGAAGATGGCATACAGCGGCAGCGTCACCAGATGAACGGAGCCGACACCTTGAAGATGAAACTGCTCATGCAGGCCATCACTCGATTGCGTCAAATCAAGGTAGCGGTGAGAAACGGCCAGCGGTTTACCGATGCCCCGGTAGGTGAACTGTACCGAGACAATCGGATTGCCTTCGGGCAGTAACAAGGGCTCGGTCTGTCGGGGAAGCCGAGAGTCCGCTGTTGCGTTGTCGGGCAGGGGCGATGACGGCTCGCTTGCGGCGTTCAACACCAAGGAGTGCTTAACGCCGTAGTCAGGCTGAAATGTCTCGCTATGCTGCTCGAACAGCGTTTCGGTGGTCACTACCAGCGTCGGTCTGGCGATGCTGATGACGCTGTTCATTTCGAATGGCGTCAGTTTGTAGTTGAGAATGACCGGAACCGCACCGCGACCGATGATCGCCAAATAGTAAGCGATGAACTCCACCCCATTGGGTAGAACGAGCGCTACTTTGTCGCCAGGCAATACATTTAATGCTGAGAGTGCGCCATTGCACTCTTCAGCCTTTATACGCAACTCACGGTAAGTGACGGTATCTTCTTCCGCGTCCAGGTTCCTGATAGCAATGTGCTCGGGGAACGACTCTGAAAAACCGACGAACCGATGCAGAAAACCTTCTTTAGATGAAAGGCTTTTCATTTACCAACCTCTCTCAATCCTTGAATTTATGGTCAGACAAAAAAGTACTACAGAGGCAGGCTATATATAAATTGTTTCAATTAAGCATCAATGTAGTTATTTTTCCGATACCAATCCAGGGTATCGGTCAATGTTTCCGTCACGGGGCGGAACTTGCACTGCAATTCTTTCAGGCTTTTGTTGTGGCTGAAATGGGTGCGCCCTTGCTCTTGTTCCATGAGTTTGACAGTGGAAGTGCTGATGAGCACCGGTTTTTTCGTGATTCGGTAATAACCTTCATAGATCAAGGCAATTATACGCAGCATGAACAGTGGCACTTTGCGCTCCGGCGCTTTTACGCCGCTGACACTGGAGAGCGCCTGGAAAATGCTTTTCATGTCCATGTGATTGCCGGCTGCCAGGTAGCGTTCTCCGGATCGGCCGCGTGTGATCGCCGCGAGTTGATGCTCTGCTACATCCCTGGCATCGACAACGGAAAAACTTCCAGGCAGTACGCCGGGCAATTTCTGTCCGACAAAGTCGAGCAGGAACTGTCCTGATGAGGTCGGGCCGATGTCCCCAGGGCCAAACATCCAGCCAGGCAATACCATGGCGACGAACATGTCCGGATGCCGCGCCAGGAATTCCTGAACTTTCTGTTCAGACAATATTTTACTCAGGTAGTAATCGTCAGCCTCCGATTCACTGCGAGACATTGTTTCATCGATCACCTGATCTTTATCGCCCTTCAAGACGGCAATGGAGGAGGTATGGACTGCACGACGAATGCCTGCGGCATAAGCGGCCTGCAACAGGCGCTCGGTACCGGTCACGTTAGTGTCATACAGTTTCTGCCAGTGCTTTCCACCTTTGTAACTATCGCGGAAATAGGCGGCCGTATGAAACAAGGCATCACAGCCTTGCAAGGCATGACTGAAGGCGTCGACATTGAGCATGTCGCCTTCGATAAATTCGACAGGCAGATTGCCGAACTGCTTCTTGGCTTTTTCGACGGAGCGGACCAGTGCTTTTACTTTGATGTTTCGCTTTAAAAGCGCATGAACCACATTATTGCCGAGCAGGCCTGTAGCGCCTGTAACAAAGGCATATTCCATTAAAATCCAGCTCCTGTGGGGTGGTAACCTGCTACTGCATTGAGATTGATGTCACCGCGCTCGATGCTTTGACCAGGCAGGGGGCGTCAACGGCGGCAAGTAAAAACCATTCGGTATCTGGAAATCAAGCGGTATTTAACAGTCGCCACAAGGTCGACGTCCTTGAACCCGACCTGAAACACGAAAATCCTGTGGTTTAGAGCGTTGTCGACAGCAGGCATTCACCGGGATCGGGCGGATTGAGGTCATCGCTAGACATTTTTGCCGTCCGTCGCCTGCCTTCTGGGGGGAGTCAAAAGACACCCTCGCTGACTCGATTCATCAGGGCGCGCGCGTCAGGCTGGATACCAAGGCGCCTGAACGTGCGGGGCCCAATACATGGCATTTACATGGCACTCCTTAAAAGTTTAAATGCAAAGTGATTAAGAGGGCTTAGTATAAGATATGATAGTTAAAACAGGTTTGCGCAGTGAGTGGCAGATCCGTTGCATCCAGTTACAAATAGATTTGTTTGGCCAAAGGAGCCGAAGGCGTGATTAAAAAGAGATTAGGTCGAGAAGAAAGTCAGCAAATAACAAGGGATAAGTTATTCGATACCGCCACTGACCTTATGGTGAGAAAAGGTTTTCACGCCACCAGTGTCAACGCTATTTCCGAGGAAGCCGGTTTTTCGAAGGGGGCTTTCTTTTCAAACTTCACAAGTAAGTCGGACTTGCTTCTGCAGTTGGCTCAGAGATTCAAGAGAGTTGAAATCGATCGATTGAGTGTTACCCTGACTTCAGGGTATTCATCGGAAGAGCTGACCCATGGATTGAATGCCTATATTGACACGCTTAAAAATAATACCAGTTGCGCAATTCTTGATGCCGAGTTGCAACTGATCGCCTTGCGTGATGAAGAGTTCTCAACGCATTACTACGATCTGCATCAGGAAAATAGTGAAGCCTTGGGTAAGTTGATTACCATCATATTTAATCATGCAGGCAAGAAGCCTCCTTTGGCGAATGCCGCTCTTGCAAGGACCTTCACCGCTTTGTCGGAAGGTTTGATACTGCAAGGGCATAAAGATCCAGCCTCTGAAATAAAACTGGTGTTGAACTCGCTTATCCAGACAGCAGAGCCCTTATAGAACGCTGCCATTCTTGTGATACATACGATATTCGCATGTCCGGGGCTCAGACCTCGGGCAGGATGCGAGCAGCCATGCCCATCTTTAGCGCACACAATAAGGTCTGCGCAGTAGCGCTCAGTGATTCTGGAACACTTTCAATCCTCGCTGTACGGCGGGCCTGGCTTCGATTGCGTCGAACCAGCGTGATAAGCGTGAAAGCACTGCCCAATCCAGCCGATCACGAAATGATGCCGCAATGGTGAAAGCGGAGATGTCCGCCATGGAGAACTGATCTCCGGCCATAAAGTCGTCGGTAAGAAACCGTTCTGCGTAGACGAGTTGTTCAATGACGCGTTGATCGATAACTGTGGCCGCATCATTAAATCCTGCCTGGCGCAGGGAAAATGCAGCATGACTGGGCCCGATGACGTCCGTTACGAAAAAAAAATAACGATCAAACACCCGGTCGCGTTTTGGTCCACGATGCGCTGGTGCGAGCCGACCCGGAGCTTTTGCATCAGCGAACTGAATGATTGCGTTCGATTGGTTAATGACCAGCGGGGGTGTCGATGAATGGTCGACCAGGGTTGGGACTTTTCCTGCCGGATTAAGCGCCAGGTACGACAAGTCGCGTTGCTCATTCGCCTGCAAGTTCAGTCTTCGTGCGGTGTAGGGGATACCTGCTTCCTCCAAGGCTATTGCAGCCCTCAGACTGTTGCCGGTAGGCGCGCCATACAGCTCTATTTTCGGGCTCATCAGACACTCCCTGAAAATGAATGGATGATTATTGGATGCTAAGTGAAAAGCGGCATACGCGCCTGTCTACAAGACCAGGCGCATACGCCCATCATGATCACCCCTCGAACGCTTGCCGGTTTGCGCGCACGAAGTCACCCACCGTTTGAGGCGCTTGTCCGGTGATTTCGCTGATAACCCCGTCCTCACCGCTAAAGATCCCATTCTGGTAATCGACCGCGACTGCAAGGAAGTGCTGGATCACAAACTCCGGCAAATCGTAGGTCTCCAGATGCTGGCGATACTCTTCCAGGGTCGAAGGGCTGTAGGTGATGGTGCGACCTACGATGCCGCTGATTACGTCGGCGATCTCTTGATGGTTCAACTCGACAGGACCGTACAACGGGTAGGTTTTCCCGATATGGCCAGACGGTTGCGTGAGAACGGTGGCGATCAGTCGCGCCTGGTCTTCAGCGGCGATGGGGGCATGTCGGCCGGTGCCGTATGGCAGCGTGATCTTGTTCTCCTTCACGATCTGATCAAGCACCCACGGAAAGATCAGCCACTCGGAAAAGAACGTCGGGCGGATATGGACTGTGGGCACTCCAGACCAGTCGAGTACGCGCTCCGCGATCCAGTGGTCGCGCGCGGCGTGACTCAATGAATCTTCCCGAGCGGAAATCTGTGACATTTCCACCACGACTTCGACACCGGCTCGCCGGGCGGCATCCGCGAAGTAGGCGGTCGCTTGAATGTAGCCAGGGCGCACGGGATAGCACAGGTAGGCGCCTGTGACCCCCTCCATCGCACGAATGATGTCGTCATGTTCAAGGAGGTCGCCAACGAATATTTCGGCGCCCTCGCTCTGGAGCGCTGCGCTGCGTTCGTCCTCCTGATGCACAAAAGCCCGAACTGCATGACCTCCGTTGAGAAGGTGGCGAATGGTGTAGACGCCCGTTTTTCCCGTAGCGCCGGTGACGAGGTATTTACGTTGCTGCATGGTGAATACTCCAAAGTAAAGGAACACACATTGCTCGCGCCGATATCACGTATCAGGCGTTACCAATTCCAGAAGGTTTCGCAGTAGCGCACCGCCGTCAGCTATCGAAAGGAGCGTGATCAATCAGGTCGCACACATTCGGGCAATCGAACCCGTGCACGTGACGACGTCCGACGTCAGCGAGCCCGGTGCCAATCGCGGTGTGAGGTTTCTTTCTGGCCACTTCAGCGACCGCCTGGGTAAACGCGGCTTTCATGCCAATGCGGGGGTAGAGGGCCAGCGTATCGTCGACCAGCGACGGCGTGATTTCCTCCAGCCGTAATCCCATCACGTCGACATGAGCGCCCATGTAGATCAAGGCGATCTCTGGCTGTTTGCGGTCGGCGATGCCGGCGCTGGAGTGAAGGGCGATCGCATCCCAAACCAGCTCGGCTTTCGATTCCGGGTAACCGTTTTCCAACAGGAAGCGGCTGGCAGCGTCGGCGCCGTCGACCTCAAAACGTTGGTCGGCCGCAAATTCGTACGTCAGCCCAAGGTCGTGCAGCAGTGCGGCGAGATAGACCGCCTCGCGGTCGTATTTCAGACCTCGCTGCTGGCCGAGGAATTCAGCGAACCACCAGGTGCGATGCACATGGTGCAGGAGCACTGTCGAGTGAACACGCTCGACGAGGAAGGAGGCCTTGCGAGCGAGTTCAGAGTCTGGAGCGCTGAAGCCGCCGATGATGATAGGTGTACCCATGATTGCTCCCAGGGGATTAGGTTGGCTCGCAGTTCATTCTAAGTAGTCGCTATTGGCAAAATTGACTATTTACAGATGATTTGTGCCAATATGCGTAGCAACTCAATGCGGGAGATCGCTGTGAGAAAAACAAAGAAGTCGATCCATTCCTTTGTTGGCGTGGCGCAAAAGCGAGTGGTGATTCTGGGGTTGCCTCCCGTGGATTCGCTTGATGTGATCGGCCCGGCAGAGGTGTTTGCCTATGCGAACAATCTGCACCGCGGTGACACTGCTCCCTACGCACTCGAACTCGTTTGTGCGGGTGCCAATGAACACTTGGAGAGCAGCACCGGCATCGCGCTTATGGCGCACAAGACGCTTGAACAGGAGCGTCTTGATAACAAGCCCATCGACACCTTGATCGTGACGTCGGGCTGGAAAGCCATGGATCATCTGGATCAGACGGCCATCGAGTGGATCCGCACGCGAGGCAAAGATGTCAGGCGTGTGTGCTCGATCTGTGTCGGGGCCTTCGCTTTGGCCGAAACAGGGGTTCTGGATGGCCGAAAGGCAACAACCCACTGGCGGATGGCACGCAGCCTGGCCGATCGCTATCCCAGTGTGCAGGTTGACCCCAACCCGATTTGGGTCAAGGACGGCAACGTTTACACCTCGGCGGGCATATCGGCGGGAATCGATCTTGCGCTCGCACTGGTCAGCGAAGACCTGGGTGACGACGTCGCTTTGGAGGTCGCGAAAAATCTGGTTCTGTTTCTGCGACGTCCAGGCGGTCAGGCACAGTTCAGCGTCGCACTCCAGTCGCAGCATGCGACTGGTTCGAACCTCGATGAGTTATGCGTGTGGATCAGTGAGCATCTGCATTCTGAGCTGACGGTCGAGATACTGGCAGACAGGCTCGCCACCAGTGTGAGGACCTTGATTCGCATGTTTCAGCGGGAATTCAAGACAACGCCTGCGAAGTACGTCGAGGACGTCCGGGTCGAAGCGGCTTGTCGGCAAATAGAGCTGGGAAGGCGCTCGATGGAAGAGGTTGCGCGCCGATGCGGTTACCACAGCGTCGACGTGCTCAGAAAAGCCTTCGTGCGACGTATGGGCGTGAGTCCAAAGGAGTACGCACAACGTTTCGCGCCAGTTAACGAGTCCGTTTAGGTATGCCCATTTGGCGAGCATGGCCAAGTAGAATGTGTACGCTGCTCAGCACTAATGTGACTTGTGATGGTCAATACACCCCGCGCGACCGTCAGCGGTCGTACTGCCTGGCGCCGACCGGACCGCATCGGCAATTTGATCAAGGACAGTGAAAGCATGCTCACCGCAATATAATCCGCAACCGCTTCTACCTGGTTTCGTAAATCGGGACTCCTCGTACGTTTACCCCTCAATCCAATTCGAAGATTTAAAGCATGCACCTACGCAAAATTGCAGTTGGGCTGTCGGCCCTTGTTTTGCTCTCGACCGGGGCACAAGCCCGCAGTCTGCTGGATCTCATCAAGCCCCCCAGCCACCATCAGGAACAGGCGTCCCACTCGGGCTCGATCAGCCAGAGCGCGGCGCTGGAACTCTATTCAAACAAACAGAAGCAGGCATCGTTTGACGGCTGCGCGGATCTGTTCCCGGCCGCGAAACCGATCAACATGGCCACTGTGCCTGCCACAATGAAACCCTTGGCCCTGTGTTCCGATAACTTCGCGGTGCTGTACTCACAAACCAGCAAGACGCCGCTGGTAGTGGTCGAACGCCTTAATGCCGCCCAGCTGCAGGATGCCAAAGGGGAGGAGCGTACCAACCAGTTCTATCCGGACCCACGCATTCCCAAGAGTGGGCGGGCAGAGTTGAGCGACTACCGTAGCCAACATCCGGCCGTAGACCGTGGCCATCAATCCCCGGCAGCCGATGCACCGAACCCCAATGCAATGGCCCAATCCTTTGCGCTGTCGAACATGGTGCCGCAAGACCCAACCAACAACCGGAAGATCTGGAGTAAGGTCGAGTCCGATGTCAGAAAGTTTGCCAAACGAGCCGATGGCAATGTCTTTGTCTTTACCGGCCCGCTCTTTGATTCAGGCCACGGCACCGTCGGCGACAACAAGGTCTGGGTGCCGACCCGCCTGTTCAAACTGGTTTACGACGCATCGTCCAAGCGTGCCTGGGCTTACGTACTGCCCAACGCTGAAACCCGCATCGAGAAACCGATGGACTATGACGCTTTCGTGAAGAGTACCGGGCTCAACTTGCTGGGAAATCTACCGGTCACAGGTTCCGTGGGGCGCTCTTGATGGCTTGATTGATTAATCCGTAGCAGCTGTCGAGCCGGGGCGAGGCTGCGTTCGGCTGCGCAGCAGTCGTAAAACCAGAACTTACGGTGCATCAGGCAGACCGCGTCAGCCGGATTCACGACTGCTTCGCAGCCGAACGCAGCCTCGCAGGTTCGGCAGCTGCTACAGAGAGTGTGTCGCGGCTAACGCGCCGCCCAGGCATTGAAGTGTTCTTCCAACTCCTCGCCGTGGTCCACCCAGAACTCCGCATCTACCGACTGAGCCTTGGCCAAGTTGGCTTCGGCCGTCGGCAATTGCTGGCGTACTGGCTCCGGCAGCAGTGCCAGGGCCTGGCGGTGGACGGGGCCGTAAGGGATGTTTTCCGAGAAAACCTTTTGGGCCTGCGGCTGGCTGGCAAACGCGATGAAACGCTCGGCCAGCGCCTTGTTCGGCGACCCTTTGACCACGGCCCAGTATTCCGGGTCGTACAGGCTCTGGGGCCAGACGATGCTCAGGTTCATACCTTCTTTTTGCGCCGAGGCGATACGACCGTTGTAGGCGGCACTCATCACCACGTCACCGGCGATCAACCACTGCGCTGGTTGGGCTCCGGCCTCCCACCACTGGATGCTCGACTTGATCTTGTCGAGCTTGGCGAAGGCTCGGTTCACGCCCTCGGGGGTGCCCAGCACTTTGTAGAGCTGGTCAGGCTTGACGCCATCGGCCAGCAGAGCGATTTCCAGGGTGTACTTGGCGCCTTTGCGCAGGCCGCGCTTGCCCGGAAAGTCGGTTACGTTCCAGAAGTCCGCCCAGGAAGTCGGGGTCTTGGCCAGCTTGTCCTTGTTGAAGGCCATGACCATCGACCAGACGTAGGTGGCCACACCACACTCGGTCAAGGTCCCCGGTACGAACTGGGCCTGGTCGCCAAAACTGGCCTTGTCCAGTCGCTCGAACAAGCCGGCATCACAGCCACGCAACAGTTCCGGACTCTCCACCTCGACCACATCCCAGGTGGCATGGCCCACATCGACCATGGCCTTGATCTTCGACAGTTCGCCATTGTATTCGCCGGCGACGATGCGTCCTGCACCGCTTGCATTGAAGGGTTGGAAATAGGCCTTGTCCTGGGCCTGCTTGGTGGCGCCACCGAACGAAATGACAGTCAGGGCCTGGGGCTCGGCGAGCACGCCGGTGCACAACAGGGCCAGGGAAAAAGGAACACAGGTACGTAAGGATAAAGACATGGAACGCTCCCACAGCTGGTTTTTAGAATGGTGTAAAGCCGGGCAGTGCTGGCCAGAGGCCGATAAGGTTCCACCGTGCCGGGCTCTTGGGGCCGGCATCGTTATGAAAAAAGCTTTCATCCGGGAAAGCCGGACCAGAGGTGCTCAGTGCGGTTTGATAGTGCGGCATCAATCGGAAGAGGAAAATTATTAAAAATATGCTTGGGAGCTATAAAAAAGCTCTTCAGCAGTGGGCACTGCTGATTCGTACAGCGGAGCGTCGGCCTGGCCCGAACACTGGCATGTGGACGTACTAGCAAGCCTCGGGCCTCGCGCTACCCCATGTAGTACTTGTCCCAGAGCTTGTTGCGGAATCGCTTGCCCGGATCGTATTGCGCCTTGAGTGCGAACAGGCGTCGCGCGTTGGGGTAGGCGCGTGTGAACTGTTCTCGAGTTGCATGCAGCTGGTAGGGCAGATAATAAGTCCCCCCAAGCGACAACGCGGCGTCGATAAGTTCGCGTGTCCACGCGCCGACTTCCTCACGGTCAGCCACGCTGACGTGCTGCCAGTAATAGAGTACGAATGAAAACACTTCTTCGCGTGCCCAAGACAGACACGAGTCGGGGGCGCCCGGCGAGTGCCGGATAGAGACGTTGACCGCTTCAACCTGGTGCGCCTGCAGGATGGTGGTCAATTGCTGTACGAACGCGTAGAACCGGGCGACCGGTACAAAATACTCCTGCAACGCGTAGGTGCTGTTTCGGGTTGCGATAGGCCCGAGCGAGGCGACGTCCGCACTGGCCTCATAGTTGCGCCGTACAACCGGGTGGCTGAGATAGCGCAGTGGATCGATCACATCCTTGCGAATCAACGGGCCGCCGGGAAGTTTGGCCACACTCCACATGGCGATCTGGTCGAATTTGTACGATTGCCCCGGTGCGATCAGCCTGTCTGCGACTGTCAGCTCTTTGTCCGTGGTGCGCCAGGTGACGCAAGTAGCCTGGTCAAAGTAGGGGGGAGCCAAATCGGCGTTGTGCAGGATTGCCTGTTCGTTCCCGCGGATCTGTTCGTTGAAAAATGTCGGGTAATCGGCAACTGACAGTCGGTGTACCTGACGTTCCATCGTGACATTGGACGCAAGGTCCAATTCGACCTCAGTGATGACCCCCAGCGCGCCATAGCCACCGATGGCTGCGTGGAACAAGTCGGCATTTGCGCTGCGGGATGCTTCTACTACCGAACCGTCGGCGAGCACCAACTGGAGGGCACGCACCGAGTTGATCACCGGGCCGGCGCCGACATAACGCCCATGCGCATTGACCGACAGCGCCCCGCCGACGGTAAAGTTGGCATAACTCTGCATGATTTTTACCGATAGATCGTGTGGGTCGATAACCGACTGCAGGTCACGCCACCGCAATCCCGCTTGCACGCGTATGACCCTGCTCTCGGGCGAGTAATGGATCACGTGATTGAACTGACGCATGTCGATGTGCAGGCTGTCCTCGGTGGCAATCTGTCCGCCCATGCTATAGCGGCCACCACCAATGCAGACCGGGCCAGACCCTGCGGCGAGCGCCTGCCGAATATCATCTGTCGTATGCGGGGTGAGGAGACGGTTAACCCAAATCGGGTTGAGAAGCGTGACGTCGTTAACCAGGACGCCTGAAGACGCAGCCCATAACCGCCAAGGCGACAGTGCATTGACTGCTATGCAGGTCATGCCAGCCTCGAGTAGTTTGCGCCGTGTGAACTTCACTGTGCCCCACGCCTCGCCTGAGGCTGCTCTATTCCCGAGACATCCCATCGCTCAGCCACCAACAACAACGATTGCGGCACCGGGCTTTGCGGGTGCTGCGGCTCCTGCAGGGTGGCCAGCCGAAAACCGGCCATGTCCAGGGCGTTGAGCCAACTGGACAAGGTGCGCGAGTACCACGGCATGGGTTGCCACTGCCCCTTGAACCCGGCGAAGGTCTCTTCCCGCCAACCGTCCTGATAGTCGCCCGCCGCCGCGGTCCACGGATGCAGCGTCTGGATCACCAGCGCGCCACCGGGGGCGAGCAGGGCGTTCATGGCGGCGAGCAGGGGGATGATGTCCTGGTGCAACAGGGCGAAGTTGGCGCAGATCAGGTCGTAGTCGCTGCCGATGTCCACCTTGGCCTCTACCAACTCTTCATAGCTCGCCAAATGCACCCGCGAAGAGCCCGCCGCCCGTGCTGCTTCGACCAGTGTCGCATCGCCATCCACACCGACCGCCTCGATGGCCCGTTCAGCCAGCGCACGCAACAGCCAGCCCTCGCCGCAGCCCAGGTCGAGCACGCGCTCGGGTTGGCGGCCCAGTATCGCCAGCAGGATTGCCTGGTCGGTGACCTTGAGTCGGCTTTCGATGGTGCCGGTGCGGATAGCCTCGATCCAGGGCTTGGCGTTGTGGTGCCAGCTCTGGAGGAGGGTAGATTCGGGGCTGGGCATTTCGATGTCCGCAGTGATGGGTTGGAGGGAAGGATAGGACAAGTACTGGCGGAACGGATCTTGTCGGTGACGCTTTACTTGCATCCAGTCGAAAAGACCGCCAGCCCGGGGTAAAACCCGTTGCCCGGGGCGATCTGGCCAACGGCTGCGCACAGTCGTTCGGCATGATCTAAGCTCCTCAAGGTATGGCTTTTCGAGCAGGGGTTTCCATGCGAAACACACCTGAAAACAGTCTGAAAATAGCGTTGAAAGCCTGTAGAGACAGCTTTGTTTCTGTTGGCTTTTTCAGCTTTTTCATCAACGCGCTGATGCTCGTTCCTACCTTCTATATGCTTCAGGTGTATGGACGAGTGGTCACCAGCGGAAGTCTGACGACCCTGGCGATGCTGACGCTGATCATGACCGGGTTGGTGGTAACACTCGGTTCTCTGGAATGGGTGCGTTCACGCATCATGGTTCGGGTCAGTACCCGGCTGGATGTGTTGCTGAGTCGCCAGGTCTATAAGGCCAGTTTCAAACGGGCGCTGGAAAGTGGCGGCATGGATGCCTCGGCCCAGTCACTCAACGACTTGACGGGCTTGAGACAGTTTCTCTCCGGTAATGGATTGTTCGCCTTTTTTGATGCGCCCTGGTTGCCTATCTATGTCGCTGTGATGTTCATGTTCCATCCCTGGTATGGCTGGGTAGCGGTGGGCAGTGCGTTGTTGTTGTTATTTCTCGCGTTTCTCAATGAGAGGTTGACGGGGCCGGCACTTGCCCAGGCTAACAAGGAACATATCAGCGCGACGCTCCATACCACGAAAAATCTGCGCAACGCTGAAGTCATCGAGTCCATGGGCATGCTTGAAACCCTGATGGACCGTTGGGGGCGTCGCCAAAGGCATGTCCTGATGCTGCAGTCCGGGGCGAGCGATAGAGGTGGCATCATCAGCACGCTTTCCAGGTCCTTCCGGATCCTGGTGCAATCGCTGATCCTGGGGCTGGGGGCGTACCTGACCGTGGATCACCAGGTGGGGCCAGGCATGGTGTTTGCCGGGTCCGTGCTGCTAGGGCGCGCCTTGGCCCCCATCGATCTGATTATCGGCAGCTGGAAGGGCTTTATTGCGGCCCGTTCGCAGTACCGCCGTCTCAACGACATCCTCGACAAACAACAGGCTCAGCCCGAGCGTATGTCATTGCCTGCGCCTCAGGGTCATGTGCAGGTGGAGAATCTGATCGTCGCGGCACCTGGCTCGAAAACCCCGATCATCAAAAACATAAGTTTCAGCGTACCTGCCGGCTGCATTGTCGGAATCATCGGTCCAAGTGCCGCGGGCAAGTCCACCCTGGCCAGGGCACTGATGGGGGTATGGGCGCCGCAGCATGGGGTGGTCCGGCTCGATGGCGCGGACATCAGCGCGTGGGACAAACATGAACTCGGGCCGTACATAGGTTACTTGCCCCAGGACATTGAGTTATTCGAAGGCAGCGTCAGCGAGAACATTGCCCGCTTCGCCGAGGTCGACTCCGAGAAAGTCGTTCTGGCGGCCAAGTCTGCCGGCGTTCACGAAATGATTCTGCTGTTGCCCGATGGCTATGACACCGTCATTGGCAGCGATGGCGTCATGCTGTCGGGAGGGCAGCGCCAACGCATAGGCCTGGCCCGTGCCCTGTATGGCAACCCGCGGCTGATTATCCTTGACGAGCCCAATTCCAATCTCGACGAAGTCGGTGATCGTGCCCTGGCGGTGGCCATCCAGCAGCTCAAGCTGACAGGCGCAACCGTTTTTGTGATTACCCACCGAACCAACATTGTGTCCCAACTTGACCGGCTGATGGTGATGAGTGATGGCGCCATCAGTCTCTATGGACCACGCGAACAAGTGCTGGCCGAACTCGCGCAGCGGGCACAAAAGCACGCCTCGCAAGCAGGCGCAAGCGTGGCTTCGGTGGCTACTCGCAAGGGTGATGCCGATGAACAGTACGATGCTCAGTCGTCAAACAGATAACTTCGCCGACCTGGCGGTATCTGATCGAAAGATCCGTCGCCTGGGTTTTGGCATTTTATTGATGACCTTCGGGGTGTTCGGCACCTGGGCGGCGGTCGCACCGATCGATGGCGCGGCTTACGCGCCTGGTGTGGTCACCGTGCAGGCTTATCGGAAAACGGTACAACACCTCGAAGGTGGCATCGTCAAAGAGGTGTTGGCCCATGACGGTGACATCGTCAAGCAGGATGACCCGCTGATTATTCTCGATGATGCCCAGCTGCGATCCGAATACGAGATGACCCGAAGCCAGCTCATTGCCGCCAGAGCCATGGAGGCAAGACTCAAGGCTGAGCGGGACAATCTGCCAGTCATTGGCTTTGACGTCATGACCGATGCCGACAGTCTGCGAGGTGCCGAGGCGCGCCAGGGCGAGACCCAGGTATTCAACGCACGACGGGGCTCACGGTTGGGCCAGATATCGGTGCTGCAAGAGCGCATTGGTCAGTTGAATCAACAGATCAAGGGGCTGGAGGCGATGATCGGGGTCAAGAGCCAACTGAATAAATCCTACAGCGGTGAAATCGTTGAATTGACAGACATGTTGTCACAAGGGTTCGTCGACAAACAACGCCTGCTTGAGCAGCAGCGCAAGCTTGAAATGGTCAAGTCCGAATTGGCCGACCATCGTTCGACCATCACCAGGACGCGCCTGCAGATCAATGAAACACAGCTGCAGATTCTACAAGTCGATAAAGACTTCAATGCCGATGTCGCCAAACAATTGGCCGATGTCCAGACCAAAATCTACGACCTGCAAGAGAAGGCTTCCGCCCTGGAAGACCGGCTCAGCCATATCATCATCCGCGCACCCGAATCGGGCATGGTGATAGGCATGACTGTGCATACGATTGGCGGCGTCGTGCGCTCGGCGACGCCTTTGCTGGACATCGTTCCCTCGGTTTCTGAACTGGTCATAGAGGCCCAGGTGGCGCCGGTCGATATCGATCGCATCGCCATCGGCAAGCGTGCCGATATCCGTTTCGGCGCGTTCAACAGTGCGACCACGCCGGTGATCCAGGGCGAGGTCATCAGTGTCTCGGCGGACCGGCTGGTCAACGAAAAGACCGGGACTCCCTATTACCTGGCGCGGGTCCGGGTCACCGAAGCCGGCGTGCGCGCCTTGGGTGATCGCAAATTACTGCCGGGGATGCCTGCGGACGTGTTGATCATCACGGGGCAACGCACGCTGTTGCAATACCTTCTGCAGCCGGCCCGCAATGTCATCTCTCAAGCGTTGATCGAGGAGTGATCATGCGAGCGTCGACAGTTCTGCTGGGCGGGGCGTTCATGTTTGCCGCGGGTGCCGTTCTGGCGCAAACCACTGAAGCAAAGCCGACCGGGGTCAGTGCCTCGACGTACTCCACTGACCTCATGCAGTTGTATCGCGAGGCCCGGCTGGAAGATCCGCGAGTGTTGGCCTCGTATGCGCGAGCGAAGGCGGGCGAGGAACATCAACGCGAGGCCCTGGGCTCGCTGTTACCACAGGTATCGCTCAACGCCGGGCAGAACCGGATTCATCAGGAGAGCGACCTGGTGCAGCGCAGTTACGATAGCGAAATCTACAGCCTGGTGCTGCGTCAATACCTTTACAACAAGGCCGCGTGGGAGAACTACCAAAGATTCAAAAGCCTGGCCAAGCAAACCGAATCAGAAGCGCAGGAGGCCCAGGCCGAGGCCACAGTGGATTTAGCCCAGCGTTACTTCGCCGCATTGGCGGCCGAGGATGAACTGGAGTTGGTAAAGGCGGAGCGTCAAACCACGCAAAAGAGCCTGGACAGGGTCAATGCGTTGTACGAAAAGCAGCTGGCAATGATTACCGATCAACTCGACCTCAAGGCCCGGGTCGATTTGCTGGCGGCGCAGGAGCTGGATGCCCAGAACCAGGCCAGTATCACCCGCGAGGCATTGGCGGAAATCGTCGGTCGGCCGGTCAAGGAGAAGCTCAACCGGATTCGCGATGACGTACAACTACAGGTGTCGACGCAGAGTCTTGAAACGTGGGTCCGCGAGGGTATAGCGCAAAACCCGGCGCTCAAGGCCAACGAAAGTGGTGTCGAGGCCGCAGGCGCTGCGTTGCGCGGCGGCAAGGGCGGGCACTATCCGACCGTGAGCCTGTCTCTGAGCGCGCAACAGACCAACGAGGGCTACAACAACTCCCTGGCGCCGCGTACCGACAGTTATGTCGCCGGTATTGGCGTGCAAGTGCCGATATACAGCGGTGGTTCAACCTCGGCGCGGGTGCGGGGGCTCTACCAGGATCAGATTGTGGCGGAGCAGCAACTGGAAGCAGTCCAGCGCCAGGTGGTCAAGGAGATCACCACTGCTTACCTGACCGCCAACTCGAGTGCAGAGAAGATCAGTGCGAGCCGGCATGCCCTGGCCTCGGCACAGCTGTCCAGAGTGGCGGCAGAAAAAGGACTCAGTTACGGAATGGTCAATGCCGTCGATGTACTGACCAGCGTACGCAACGAATTCCGGGCTCGTCGTGATCTGCTCAAGACGCAATACGACTTCGTCACCAATGTCTTCACGCTCAATCGCTGGGCGGGCAAGCCGCCTGTCGAGAGTGTCGAAAACGTCAATGCCTGGTTGAGCCCCCGCAGCTCCAGCCAAAAACTCACATCCCCCTGAACCTGCCAGCAATACCGCCGTTGTAGACCCTCCAGCCAGGCTGTTTTTTCAGTGCCTGCCCGCGGGCCTGGGGCCGGCTTGTGGGTGGCTCGATGCGGTGGGTTTTGCCGACAAATTGACGCTGGTTTTATTGTCATACTTTGCTGCACGCCACTCGTCGGTTAATTGACGATTTTGATCGGGGCAGACTTCAGCCGCAGGTCGCCGGTGGCGAGCCTAAGACCTTGATTTTTTAGGGGGGATGGCACCGCTGGGAACATCAGCCGGGCTATCCGCATGAGGCTGAGTCGACGACTGGCGGATGGCTGGGCCGGCAGCGCGCCGGGCTGGCCTAGACTCAGTTGAGCGGTTCGCGGGAGCACATCATCAAGCGCAAACTATTGATGATTATTCCTATTTTTGTTGTTTCGATGGCTTTTGCCCGGCTTCTGGGAACGTCCGCAATCCCTGCCGGTGCAACGGGTGGAAGTGTCCCTCAGGGCTAATACCCGGGCGGGCACTGTCAAGGCCTGACGGCGCTCGTATATGTCCATCAATCGTGAGGGACAGGTGAATGAGCTGCTGATCCAGGAAGGCCAGCGGGTGGAGGCCATCGTTCATTTTTCAAGGGAGTCAGGACGGTAATGACGACCCAAATAAAACCAATAAGCGTGATGCTGATCGACTGTCGTCCTCTTGTTCTTATGGGCCTTCAAGACTTGATCAACGCCCGCAAACCTCAGATGGAGGTGAGCGGCCAGGCCACCACCTATACCAAAGCGCTGGATCTTGCCGATCAGTTGCGTCCCGATGTCATTTTTTTCAGTTTCTTTCCGGATGCCCTGAACCCATTGGCGGTCGTCGCGGGGCTCGCCCGTAGCGCCGAAATGAAAGTACTGGTGCTCAAGAGCCTGTACGAAACTGTCCCTGTTGCCCAGGCGATAGAGGCGGGCGCACGCGGCGTCGTGCTGGCGGAAGACCCGACAGAATCGATCATCCGAGCCATCATCCAGGTCCACCATCGCGACATCGGGCTGGATAGAGCCTGGGTCGGTGGGCTTTCCGACTATGCCGCGACCGGGCATATACCTTTGAAATGCAATTCGGAGCAGGCGAAACAGGCGCGGCTGACGCTGCGTGAAAAGGAACTGATTCGCGCCATCGTGGGGGATCCGTCTGCCAAATACATGTGCATCGCCGGGCGCCTGGGTATCAGCGAGCACACCGTGCACAATCACCTCAGTAACATTTATCAAAAGCTTAATCTCGTTAACCGTATCGACTTGCTGATATATGCACAGAAGCACGGGCTCACTAGCAACGAAGAACCGCCCGAATCCACTTGGGTGGAGCTGCATTGAATTTCTTTGGGGTGCCCAGGCCGTTACTGTGTCGCCGTCCGTGAATCCCATATCAGACCTGTAAGGCATGCGAGGGTGGTTTCTCCACCACCCTCGCATTCTTTTACGCGCGCGCTGCCTCAGGCGCTGCCATGGACAATGTCGGTATTCAGAACATCAACTCCGACCAAGGTGATGGTCGTGATTTGTCCGCCCGTTTCGGCAATCGTCACGATGCTGTTGGCGCCGCTGTTGTCGATCGACTGGACAACGGCGCCCTGGTCGCCGTTGAGCACCAGCGTGTCTCGCAGCCCTGCGCTCGCATCGAAGCCGGTGACTTGGTACTTGTTTTGGGTGAATGACAAATCGACGTTGAAGGCATCCCGCACACCGGCCGTGCCAGCCAGCGTGAAGTCGAAGGTGGTGCCCAAGTCGTTGGCGAACAGGTTGGCGTTGAAACCACTCGTCGCCGAGTCCCCATCCTTGTCCGTCAGCGTCGCGTTGAACGCCAGCTTGATATCACTGGCCATGTTCTCGGTCTGCTGAATGAACTGGATCACCGGGATCTTGACATCGCCTCGGCCCATCGTGAGCTGAACCGCGTCAATCAGCAGCGAGCCTTCCTTTTGAACGAGGAAGGACACTTGTCCGCCGGCTTCTGGCGTCAGAGTGTTCACCTCGGTGAGGGCCGAAAACGTGCCATTCTCGTAGTAGATCCGGTAGTACAGGTCCTCGGTCGCCGTGTTGTACCCCCCCACGGAGTTGTCGATGAAAATCTTCATCCCCGTCAGCAGGCTTTCCGGATTGATCACGAAACTTTCATCGGCGGCGCTGATGGCCGCCAGGCTGTCTCCCTGGAGAATGTTATTGCCGACGCCGATGCCGGACGTGCTGACGTTCATGGCCGCCGGATCGATGTACGACGGCAGCGGGGTGGTCTGTAGCTGGGCTTCGGTGGGGTCGGGTTTACCGACCCCGATACCGGGAAGGATGTCCGAAGGCGACGCCGTTGCCTTGGCGGAAAAGAACACAATCTCCTCGGAGGGTGAAGGAATAGTCGGCGGATTCTGCGCCGGGATCAGCAACGTGCGCACCGGATCCGGGCCGCCGGCACTGAGCGAGCCGTCGGCACTGCTGAGCACGATCGTCGAACTGAAACCTTGCACCAGGTCCAGTGTGTAGCTGCCATTGGTGTAGGCGGTCAGCGTGTAGTCGACGCTGGTATTTGCCGTGGAGGCGTTGTTGTCGAAATCGCCGGTCAACGTGCCTGCGAAGTGGTAGGCGCCATTGGCATCCGGTGAGGGTGACTGCTCGGTGAGCGTGCCGGTGCCGGTGGTAGTCGTGTTGTCTGGCCGGACGAGGGTGAATTGGTTATTCACCAACGAAATATCCAGCCCGGTCGCCCCCAGTCCGTCGGCTCCGTTCGAGTGATCCCAGTACCCTGTTTGTGGAAGGATACTACCGGTCCCGATCAGGTTGCCGAAGGCAAGTGTAGGGCCGTCATCCTTGAACACCAGGTTCTGCCCTATGTTCAGGGTCGCCTGGGCGCTGTCGCCGTCTCCATCGGTCTTGGTCGCTATCAGCGTCACCAGGTTGTCCGCCGACAGCGTCGTCGAATCATCGGGATTGCTGGCGTTGGGATGCACCACCGCGCGGAGTTGGTCGAGGGTGACCTCACCATTGGCGGCGACGCTGGCCGTGAACACCAGCAAGTTGCTGGTGGCCGTGCGGCCTTCGACCACGCCGCCGTTGAGCGACAGGTTCACCGCCTGGCCGCTGGCCGTGTCGGTCAGCCCGGAGGCCCCCACCACCACGCCCAGKGCATAGGTCARCGTGCCCGCACCGTCGGCGCCAAACGCCGAACTGAAGTTAGACGCAAAACTCTTGGTATCGTTGGTCGCCAGCACCGTCTCGTCGACCGTCAGTGTCGGCTCCGTGCCGGTGGTGCTGATGCTCGGTCCGTCGTCCTTGAACACCAGGTTTTGTCCGATGTTCAGGCTCGCCTGGGCGCTGTCGCCGTCCTTATCGGTCTTGGTCGCCGTCAGGGTTACCAGGTTGTCCGCGGTCAGGGTCTTCGAATCATCGGGATTGGTCGTGACGGGATGCACCACGGCCCGGAGTTGGTCGAGGGTGACGTCGCCGTTGGCGGCCACGCTGACCGTGAATACCAGATCGTTGCTAATCGCCGTGTGGCCTTCGACCACGCCACCGTTGAGCGACAAGTTGACCGCCTGGCCCGTGGCCGTGTCCACCAGCCCGGAGCCGCCCGCGACCACGCCCAGCGTATAGGTCAGGGTACCGGCACCGTCAGCGCCAAACGCCGAGGTGAAGTTAGCCGCGAAGCTCTTGGTATCGTTGGTCGCCAGTACCGTTTCGTCGACTGTCAGCGTTGGCTCGGTGCCGGTGGTGCTGATGCTGGGGGCGTCATCCTTGAACACCAGGTTCTGGCCGATATTGAGCGTTGCCTGGGCGTTGTCGCCGTCCCCATCGGTCTTGGTCGCCGTCAGCGTCACCAGGCTGTCCGAGGTCAGCGTCTTCGAATCATCCGGATTGGTCGCGTCGGGATGCACCACGGCGCGGATCTGGTCGAGGGTGACGTCGCCATTGGCGGCGACGCTGACCGTGAACACCAGCAGGTTGCTGGTGGCCGTGCGACCTTCGACCACGGTGCCGTTGAGCGACAGGTTGACTGCCTCACCGGTGGCCGTGTCGGTCAGCCCTGAGCCACCCGCGACCACGCCCAGGGCATAGGTCAGCGTGCCCGCACCGTCRGCGCCAAACGCCGAGCTGAAGTTGGCGGCAAAGCTCTTGGTATCGTTGGTCGCCAGTACCGTTTCGTCGACTGTCAGCGTTGGCTCGGTGCCGGTGGTGCTGATGCTTGGCCCGTCATCCTTGAACACCAGGTTCTGCCCGATGTTGAGGGTGGCCTGGGCGCTGTCGCCGTCCTTGTCGGTTTTGGTTGCCGTCAGGGTTACCAGGTTGTCCGCCGTCAGGGTCTTCGAGTCATCGGGATTGGTCGTGTTGGGATGCACCACGGCCCGGAGTTGGTCGAGGGTGACATCACCATTGGCGGCGACGCTGACCGTGAACACCAGGTCGTTGCTAATCGCCGTGTGGCCTTCCACCACGCCGCCGTTGAGCGACAGGTTGACGGCCTGGCCCGTGGCCGTATCCGTCAGCCCGGAGCCGCCCGCGACCACGCCCAGCGCATAGGTCAGGGTGCCCGCACCATCGGCGCCAAACGCCGAGGTGAAGTTGGCGGCAAAGCTCTTGGTATCGTTGGTCGCCAACACCGTTTCGTCGACCGTCAGCGTCGGTTCCGTACCGGTGGTGCTGATACTTGGCCCGTCGTCCTTGAACACCAGGTTCTGCCCGATGTTCAGGGTAGCCTGGGCGCTGTCGCCGTCCTTGTCGGTCTTGGTCGCCGTCAGGGTTACCAGGCTGTCCGACGTCAGCGTTTTCGAATCATCGGGATTGGTCGTGTTGGGATGCACCACGGCGCGGAGTTGGTCGAGGGTGACGTCACCATTGGCGGCGACGCTGACCGTGAACACCAGGTCGTTGCTCGCGGCCGTACGGCCTTCCACCACGCCGCCGTTAAGCGACAAATTCACCACTTGGCCGGTGGCGGTGTCGGTCAGCCCGGAGCCTCCCGCCACCACGCCCAGGGCATAGGTCAGCGTACCCGCACCGTCAGCGCCAAACGCCGAGGTGAAGTTGGCGGCAAAGCTCTTGGTATCGTTGATCGCCAGCACCGTCTCATCGACCGTCAGTATCGGCTCGGTGCCGGTGGTGCTGATGCTCGGCCCGTCGTCCTTGAACACCAGGTTCTGGCCGATGTTGAGGGTGGCCTGGGCGCTGTCGCCGTCCTTGTCGGTTTTGGTTGCCGTCAGGGTCACCAGATTGTCCGCGGTCAGCGTTTTCGAATCATCGGGATTGGTCGTGTCGGGATGCACCACGGCCCGGATCTGGTCGAGGGTGACGTCACCGTTGGCGGCGACGCTGACCGTGAATACCAGCAGGTTGGTGGTGGCCGTGTGGCCTTCCACCACGCCGCCATTGAGCGACAGGTTCACCGCCTCGCCCGTGGCTGTGTCCACCAGCCCTGAGGCTCCCACCACCACGCCCAGCGCATAGGTCAGGGTGCCGGCCCCGTCAGCGCCATACGCCGAGGTGAAGTTCGCGGCAAAGTTCTGGGTGTCGTTGGTCGCCAGCACCGTTTCGTCGACCGTCAGGGTCGGTTCCGTGCCGGTGGTGCTGATGCTCGGTCCGTCGTCCTTGAACACCAGGTTCTGGCCGATGTTGAGGGTGGCATGGACACTGTCGCCGTCCCCATCGGTCTTGGTTGCCGTCAACGTCACCAGGCTGTCCGAGGTCAGGGTCTTCGAATCATCGGAATTGGTCGCGTCGGGATGCACCACGGCGCGGATCTGGTCGAGGGTGACGTCGCCATTGGCGGCGACGCTGACGGTGAACACCAGCAGGTTGCTGGTGGCGGTGCGGCCTTCGACCACGGTGCCGTTGAGCGACAGGTTGACTGCCTCACCGGTGGCCGTGTCGGTCAGCCCGGAGCCACCCGCGACCACGCCCAGGGCATAGGTCAGCGTGCCCGCACCGTCAGCGCCAAACGCCGACGTGAAGTTGGCGGCAAAGCTCTTGGTATCGTTGGTCGCCAGTACCGTTTCATCGACTGTCAGCGTCGATTCGGTGCCGGTGGTGCTGATGCTCGGCCCATCATCCTCGAAGATCATCTTGGAGCCGATTTCGGCGGTTGAGGTGCTGGACTGCAGCACCTTGAAGCCGCCAATGTCGAAGTCAGCGTGCGTCTTGTCGCCGCTCTTGTCGGTCAGCAACCCGGCGTTCTCGATCATCACGCGGTTGTGGTCGGTCGCCGTGCTGTAGGTGATCTGCGAATCGGTCGGAACGCCGGTGATCAGCACCGTGCCGTCGGCGTTGTAGGTGATGACGGCGGTGCTGACGGTGGCGCCCGCGAACGTCTTGACGGTGACACTGCCGTTGATGATCGCGACCTTTTCGGTGCTGTCGTTGGCGTAGCTGTTGACGAAGTTGACGCCGCTCTGCGACCCGCTGACGTTGTCGGCGTTCTTGACGGCGGTGAGCAAGAGCTTCGCAGTCGTGCCGCCCGTCTCCTGCACGATCTTGAAGGTCGCGGAACGGGCGCCGAAGTACTGGGTGAAGTCGATGTTCTGTTCGACACCCGCTTCGCCCGGGCTCAGGTTGGGGATTGTGAAGTCTGCCTTGGCACCGCTGACGAAGCTGAAGCGCAGGCCTTCCTGTTCGGTGATCGCCTGGTTGTTGGTGCCCAGGGTTGTGCTGCCGCCGCCCTGGCTGCTGTTGACCGTATCGGCGCTGGTGATGGCAGCACTGCTTGCCGACTGATCCAGCGGATCCCTGCCGGTGACGACGATCGAGACGCCGGGAATCCGACCGTTCGCATCGGCCGTCGCGCCCATGGTTGTGAACATCAGGAACAACTGCTGGCCCGACGGCGCATTGGCCAGACTGAATTCCGCGTCCTGACCGGCGCCGATGAACACCTTGTTCAGCAGATTGACTGCATCGTCGGGGTTCGTCGCATCTGGATGCTTGAGCGGTTGGTACTCCACGGTCCAGATCTTGCCGCCCGACAGCGGCGACCCGGTTTCTTCGATATAGGCCGCGAACACGATCGCGCCGCTTGCGCTTCCGGCTCGGCCCACCAGGATGTTGTCGTTGCTCGTATCCGTATAGAGAAGGATGCTGGTGCCATTGAGGGTATCCAGTCCGCTGTCCACGCCATTGAGCAGTGCGCCAGTGCTGTCGACGAAGCTGATATTGGTAATGGTTGCTCCGGGGTCAGCGCTGACGCTGAACGCATTGCTGCCGGTATTGCCTGCGGCACCGGTATAGCCACTCAAGGCCGCACCCGTTGCGGTACCTGCCCCCAGTGCGGTCAAACGGGTAGAGAAAGTCGAGGGTAGGGAGGCCAGCAGAATGTCGTTGTCATCAGCGTCTCCCGCGGGGCTTGGCGTGGCAGTGCCGTTCTGCAACCCGGCCGTTTCGTCCAGCGTGACGCTCGCGCCGCTGGCCACGACGCTCATGGCATTGGTGGTAACCGATGTTGTCACTACTGAGTCGAGGGTCGGAATGTACAGGAGGGCAGGATCGCTCGTTAGCGATGAATTTTGCTCGCCAATAGCAGCCATGATTTTCTCCAGAGCAATTGCGGTCATCGAGGCCTGACCGTTGACCTTTGGTCGCAACTATGGAGAAGCGCCGGGGATTGCGCATCAGCCGAAACTCCCACGCGGGCTGGGAGTTTCAGACTAGTCGTCCTCGTCGCAGGCCTGGCCGCAGGGGGCCAGTGTTCAAGGCTTGTGGTGCTAGAGCGCTCACAACGAATGCGATCCGTGCGGATCTGATATTGGCACTGCAAAAAAATGCGAGGGTGGTTTCCACCACCCTCGCATCCTTTCACGCATGCGCCGCCTCAGGCGCTGCCATGGACTATGTCGGTATTCAGCAGATCGACCCCGACCAAGGTGATGGTCGTGATTTGTCCGCCCGTTTCGGCAACTGTCACGACGCTGTTGGCGCCGCTGTTGTCGATCGACTGCACCACGGCGTTCTGGTCGCCGTTGAGTACCAGCGTGTCTCTCAGCCCTGCGTTCGCATCGAAGCCGGTGATCTGGTACTTGTTTTGGGGAAGTGACAAGTCGATGTTGAAGGCATCCCGCGCACCGCTTGTGCCCACCAGCGTGAAGTCAAAGGTGGTGCCCAAGTCGTTGGCGAACAGGTTGGCGTCGAACGTACTCGTCGCCGAGTCCCCATCCTTGTCCGTCAGCGTCGCGTTGAACGCCAGCTTGACATCGCTGGCCAGGCTCTCGGTCTCATGAGTGAACTCGATCGTCGGGATCTTGATCTCGCCTCGGCCCATCGTGAGCTGAACCGCGTCGATCAACTTCGTGCCCTGCTGCTGAATGAGGAAGGACACCTGTCCACCGGCCTCCGGTGTCACGGTGTTCACCTCGATCAGGTTCGAGAACGTGCCATCCTCGTAGAAGGCCCTGTAGTACAGGTCCTCGGTCGCCGTGTCGTAACCCCCCACGGAGTTGTCGATGAAGACCTTCATGCTCGTCAGCAGGCTTTCCGGGTTGATCACGAAGCTTTCATCGGCATTGCTGATGGCCGCCAGGTTGTCTCCCTGGAACAGGTTATTGGCGATGCCGATGCCGGACGTGCTGACGTTCATGGCCGCAGGGTCGATGTACGACGGCAGGGGGGTGGTCTGTAGCTGGGCTTCGGTGGGGTCGGGGGCTCCAAGCCCGATACCGGTCAGGATGTCCGCAGTCGAGGCCGTTGCTTTCGCGGAAAAGAACACAATCTCCTCAGATGGCGAAGGAATAGTCGGCGGATTCTGCGGCGGGATCAGCAATGTGCGCACCGGATCCGGGCCGCCGGCACTGAGCGAACCGTCGGCGCTGCTGAGCACGATCTCGGAACTGAAACCTTGCACCAGGTCCAGTGCATAGGTGCCATTGGCAAAGGCGGTCAGCGTGTAGTCAACGCTGGTATTCGCGGTGGCGGCGTTGTTGTCGAAATCACCGGTCAACGTCCCTGCGAAGTGGAACGCGCCATTGACATCCGGCGAGGGCGATTGCTCGGTGAGCGTGCCGGTCCCGGTGGTGGTCGTGTTGTCTGGCCTGACGAGGGTGAATTGGTTATTCACCAACGAAATATCCAGACCTGTTGCCCCCAGTCCGTCGGCTCCGGTTGAATGATCCCAGTATCCCTGTTGTGGGAGGATGCTACCGGTCCCGATCAGGTTGCCAAACGCGAGTGATGGACCGTCGTCCTTGAACACCAGGTTCTGGCCGATGTTCAGCGAGGCATGGGCACTGTCGCCATCTTTGTCAGTGATGGTGGCGGTCAGGGTCACCAGATTGTCCGAGGTCAGCGTCTTCGAATCATCCGGATTGGTTGGGTCTGGATGCACTATGGCCCGTTGCTGGTCTAGAGTGACGTCACCGTTGGCGGCGACACTGACGGTGAACACCAGCAGGTTGGTGATGGCCGTGCGGCCTTCGACCACGCTGCCGTTGAGCGACAGGTTGACCGCCTCACCGGTGGCCGTATCGGTCAGTCCGGAGCCGCCCGCTACCACGCCCAGCGCATAGGTCAGCGTACCGGCACCGTCGGCGCCAAACGCCGAGGCGAAGTTCGCCGCGAAGTTCTGGGTGTCGTTGGTTGCCAGTACCGTTTCGTCCACCGTCAGCGTCGGTTCCGTGCCGGTGGTGCTGATGCTTGGCCCATCGTCCTTGAACACCAGGTTTTGGCCGATGTTCAGCGTGGCATGGGCACTGTCGCCATCTTTGTCGGTGATGGTGGCGGTCAGGGTCACCAGATTGTCCGAGGTCAGCGTCTTCGAATCATTCGGATTGGTTGGGTCTGGATGCACTATGGCCCGTTGCTGGTCGAGAGTGACGTCACCGTTGGCGGCGACACTGACGGTGAACACCAGCAGGTTGGTGATGGCGGTGCGGCCTTCGACCACGGTGCCGTTGAGCGACAGGTTGACGGCTTCACCGGTGGCCGTATCGGTCAGTCCGGAGCCGCCCGCGACCACGCCCAGTGCATAGGTCAGCGTGCCGGCCCCATCGGCGCCAAATGCCGAGCTGAAGTTGGCGGTAAAGCTCTGGGTGTCGTTGGTGGCCAGCACCGTTTCATCGACCGTCAGGACTGGCTCCGTGCCGGTGGTGCTGATGCTCGGTCCGTCATCCTTGAACACCAGGTTYTGYCCRATATTSAGSGTGGCATGGGCGCTGTCGCCGTCCTTGTCGGTGATGGTGGCGGTCAGGGTTACCAGATTGTCCGAGGTCAACGTCTTCGAATCATCCGGATTGGTTGGGTCGGGATGTACCACGGCGCGGATCTGATCGAGGGTAACGTCACCATTGGCGGCGACGCTGACGGTGAATACCAGATCGTTGCTAATCGCCGTGCGGCCTTCCACGACTGTACCGTTAAGCGACAAATTCACCGCTTGGCCGGTAGCGGTATCGGTCAGCCCGGAACCGCCCGCGACCACGCCCAGTGCATAGGTCAACGTACCCGCACCGTCAGCGCCAAACGCCGAGCTGAAGTTGGCGGTAAAGCTCTGGGTGTCGTTGGTGGCCAGCACCGTTTCATCGACCGTCAGGACTGGCTCCGTGCCGGTGGTGCTGATGCTCGGTCCGTCATCCTTGAACACCAGGTTCTGTCCAATATTCAGCGTGGCATGGGCGCTGTCGCC